>JAGKWU010000060.1 GCA_021151695.1 Cellvibrionaceae bacterium
TTGGGTTGGCTGCGCGCGGTTCTTCAGGCGATATTCCCCGCTACCAGCGCTTTCCAACTCCCAATGGCTATTGGTATCTGTTTTACTGGCGCTGGCTGCGGCCAGGGTGCCGTTGGTGATGGTTAGTAGCTGTTCCGGTTTCCAGCGATTTACCAGGCGCACAACCGCCGAGCCACTGACAGATTCCAATACCCAATGTGAACTCAAGGCGTCAGCGGGCAAGTTGGAGGCTACTGGGGCACCGCTTTCGATATTGATGAACTGGCTGGTTTGCCAGACATTTTGTAGTCGGAAAGTGCCGAGGTTGGTCGCTGCCTTTTCCAGCTTGATCCAGTTCAGGTTGAAGTTGCCGGTTTTGATGGCCAGGGCAACGTATTGCTCGCCCGCTTGCAGGTCAACTTCATGGCTAAGGGTCGTCCATTTTTGCCAATCGCCGGTGACCGGAACCTGGATTTGACCGTAAACCGGATTTCCCCCTTGTTTTTCAAATTGGATCAGCCCCTGGGTATTCAGGCTGGCAACCCGGTAGGAGACCTGATAGCGCCCCGCAGACGGGACATTCACTTTATAGGCGAGCCATTCACCGCTGGCGATCCAGCCGACGTTATGGCCGCCACCGGTATCCGTAGTGGTTTGTATATCCACCGCATCCTGGCGATAGGCGCCGCCGGTATTACCTGCGGTGGTGTCCTTGTAGCCGGTGTAATCCTCGGCTTGCAAGGTGATGCTGGTTGCAGGGGTGTCGGGGAAGGGAATTTTATGGATGCGTTTCGCTGACATTTCCGCCGCGCGTTCGCGCCAGACTCGCGCCATATCATTGGACTGGCTGGTGCCCAGCACATTGCCCTCTTCATCCTTAATCAGTGGCGATGAGTAATAGGCGAGGTCATTGCCGCATTGGATAGTGCCGCGCCCCTGACGTACCGAGAAGCCATAGTTGTAACCGGAATCGCTGGCACCTTTGCAGTGGACCCCGCCGGCATTGTGGCCCACCTCGTGGCGGTAAGCGCTCGGCCAGGGTGCGCCAATCACATGGGTATAACCGCCCACACCGGCCCAACCGCCTGCGCTCCCCTCGGCATTGGTCGGCATTTGTACCATGCCCACCAAGTCGGGTGCAGTTCGCTCTATGTCTGCGCTGAACCAGGTATTTACGTCACTCAGGACTGAAGTCACCACCCCGGGATTATTGTTGGATACGCCGGTGCCCACCAAGCGCAGGTAAACGTTATCAACCTTGCTGTTTTTAAGGGCGGTGTTTACCGATTCGATGTAGGTTTGGGCGGTTGCCTCCAGGTTGTTACGTACATAGCTGGAGTTGGCCGCGAGGGTGGAGAAGCCGACAAATACATCGATCACATAGCGGCCAGATGCATCCTGCTCGCCCACTACCAGTGGCGCGGCGGTTATCGACGAGGTTTTAGCGGCAGTGGCTGTGCGGGTGGTCTTGGGGTGGTAGATCTCGTCCAAGACTGGTGGCTTGCTCTGGCGCCAGAGACGCGTGGCATCGCCATCGGCGTTAAAGTCGAAGTGGCCCTCGGTGGTCTCGGCAAAGGCGCTCAGGCTGCCGGTTTTGGGGGAGAGCGTGACTATCAGGTTGTGATAGCTGCTATCGGTCACGGCATAGGGGTCGAGCAGACGTGCGGTCACTATCTCCAGCTCGCCACGCGTTTCACGCCGGGTAACTTCAAAACTCAAACGCGTGCCGGTTTCCAGCAAAATTTCACCGCGATTTTGGGTTTTAAACTTTTGGAATTCAGCATTGGCTGCGCTGGATTGAGTGGCGATTTGGCCGGTGATTGGATTGGTGGTTGGATTAACCGGTGACTGCGCTATGGCACTACTGCTGGCAATCAATAAGCTCAGGGCAGACAGGCGAAAAACGGATTTCAACATAGTGGTATTCCTTCAGGTGATTTTATTTTGGCAAAGCGAGGGCCTACTCCCTGCAGAGTATTTGGCCCTCGCGACAGGAATTAACGCTTGGTCAGAATGAAACGCTGGGCATTGCCGCCGGTGCACCACCACTGGTGTACCTTGGGGCCGATTCCCATATCGACATCCAGGCATTTGTTGGAATGAGCCGCGGCCAGTTCAACTTCCAATGGATTCCAGGTGATGACCTTCATAGTCCAGACCTGGGCGTTGGTCGCGTTGCAGTCCCATTGTTGGACGAGCGTGCCATCTGCTGTGCCAGCGGCAGCAACATCCACACACTTGCCGCTGTTGAGTGCGCGCAGCTCCATCTTGTAGCCGGTGAGGTCGGACAGGGTGAAGGT
>JAGKWU010000061.1 GCA_021151695.1 Cellvibrionaceae bacterium
GCAAGGATAGGTCACCCCATGACAATACTTAATATAGGTACCGAGGCATTTAACAGCACTGAAGTGGCTGAAAAAGTTCAGGCGGACATTAGTTTTCTGCTGTCGCGCATAGCGCTACTTAATCAGCAGCCCAACCCTAATCCGGTGGTATTGCAAACCTATCAGGAAATGCTGGAAAGTCGCCAGGCTGTGCTGGACTGGCTAACGCAAGGAGCCAAAGACCAGCAGGAGCTTAACCAGCAGGCCCTTGGCAACAGCCACTAGGGCTGTCATTCAAGATTCATCAAAATGTTGCGTTTTCGTCACAGATTCAGCCCAAACTTGGGTGAAACAGCCACGGAAACGCACTATGAATTCCTCCGTTCACCCACTGGCCGCTTCCCTACTTGAGGCTGCGCAGACGCTAGAGTCGCAACCTCGCCCTACCAGCTACCTGATCAATGCGCGCACTGTGTGGATTTCTGATATCCACTTGGGATTCCGCGATTGCAAAGCCGATTATCTGCTCGACTTTCTCAATAAAATCCACTGCGACACCCTCTATCTGGTGGGCGATATAGTGGATTTATGGTCGCTGCAGCGCCGCTTCTGCTGGCCCAAAAAGCATTACCAAGTGATGCTGAAGTTCTACGAACTGGCCGCTCAAGGGGTACGTGTCGTTTACGTACCCGGCAACCACGATGACCCCATCCGCCATTTTAGCGGCCAGCTATTTGGCCCGATTGAAATCGCCCATGAACATGAGTACATCACCGCTGATGGTAAACGTCTACTGATCATGCACGGCGATGCTATGGACGCCTACATCAATCACAGCTGGTTGACGCGAGTGATTGGCGACCACGGCTACGAGCTGCTGCTGTTTATCAACCGCTGGTCAGATAGGCTGCGCAAGCTGGTCGGCCGCCCTTATTTTTCGCTGGCGGGGCTGATTAAAAGCAATATCAAGGGCGCCAAAGCGGCGATTGAGACCTACGAACGGGAAGCACTGGGTGAAGCCAAGCGGCGCGGTTATGACGGTGTAGTCTGCGGCCATATCCACTACCCGGCACTGCGTGAAGAAGGTGCGTTGCGCTACGCCAACTGCGGTGACTGGATCGAAAACTGCACCGCCCTGGTGGAAGATCACCAGGGTGTGATGCGCCTGCTCCACCACAGCGATACTGTCGCCTGGCAAGAATTACAGACAGCGAGCGCCTAGTCGCTCGCAACTCTTTTATCCTAAAAAAAACAACCACTTCCTGCCCTTTAAAGAATGGCAACACCTTGCGCCTGGTTGCGCAGTCGGGACCAGGGACCAGTGATGGCAAGGGTCATTCCCGGTCGCTGGATATTCACAAACAAGGTAGTACCGTTGGGCGAGAAGCAGGCGCCGCAGAACTCGCCTTTATCAGGATGGGCATTCATCGCCAAAGTATAAATCTTGCCGTCCGGGGTCAGACCGCGCAGGTAGTTCACGGTATCGGGCAAATCCGAATAGCTGTCTTCACAGATAATCAAATCTCCCCAGGGCGCAATCGCCAGGTTGTCGCAAGATTCCAGAATCGCCCGGTTATGAGTTTCGTAGAGCAGCTCCAATACCCCCGGCTGTTCCACTTCACGCGCAGTGCCCTCATAAGGGCTGGGTTGATAGCGCCATACCTGGCCAATTTGCAGCGGGCCGCCACCGGTGGCTGCCAGAAGGATTTCGCGGGTTTTATCTGGACGTATTGCAAACGCCAGGCCTTCACCGCGCGCAAAAATCGCCGCGCCCTGAGCGTGGCCACGAAGGTTTAAATCCCCTTGGGGTGCAGTCACCTCATCCAAATCGATCCATTCACAACTAAAACGCTGGCGCAAAGCCACTTGCTGCGCCCCCTTTTTACCCTCATCTTCCCGCCAATTGCGAGTATTGGCACCGGGCCAGCCACGAATCGCCAAAGCCTGCAGACGCCCGCCTTGCACCAGCTCGCCGGGCGCGCTGGGAATAAAGCGATAAAACAGCCCTTTAGCGTCATCTTCCGAGAGATAGACAATACCGGTGGTGCTGTCCACTGCCGCCGCCTCGTGCATAAAGCGGCCCATATCCTTGAGTGGGATTGCTTCAACCAGACCTCTGGCGCTGGAAGGAACTTCAAAAATGTAGCCGTGTTCACGACCATAGCCATGCTGTTTACCGACCAGGGTTTCCTCGCAGGTGAGCCAACTGCCCCAAGGG
>JAGKWU010000033.1 GCA_021151695.1 Cellvibrionaceae bacterium
TCATCGGGCTACCTTGCTGAATACTTGTTGCTGCAAGTACGAGGCTTACCTTATCGCGTTATTAATTGAATAGAAACTTGGAAAATCAATCATACAAGTATGTTAAAGCGCTAACGACATCTTCCCGGCTAGTCATTGGGCCGCTTTTGTCGTGATAGAACTCGACAGATGGGTCCAGAAGATTTCTGAATGTTTTCAGATCACAGGTGTTGTAGGCAGCAAAGAAACGGTTATCAAGCTCTTGCCCGGCTTTAACAATGTCTAATGGCTCTGCGGCCTTAAGCAAACCAGAGAAAAACAAAACTACAACATAAAATAATATTTTCAACGCGACAACTCCTTTTCCTGCCCAACACTGATCTAATAGGATGAGGGTAATACTACAAAATTCGCTGTTTTATCAATCATCCACCGAATTAAAATGTGCAATTTCCTGGTCGAGCTGTTTGCCTACCAATTCTGGTGAGCCGGTATTTTTTGCTAACAAGCTGTAGGCAACGGGAACGACAAACAAGGTAAAAAAGGTCGCTACTATTACACCTGAAATAACGACTACACCAATCACAAAACGCGTTTCAGATCCTGCCCCAGAAGAAACAACCAAAGGCACAGCACCGGCCACTGCTGTGAGGCTTGTCATTATGATGGGGCGCAAACGCGCAGATGCGGCTTCCAGCAGTGCATGGGTAAACTCAACGCCACGATCACGCAACTGATTGGTAAACTCCACAATTAATATTCCGTTTTTGGCAGCGAGCCCGATCAACATAATCAGGCCAATTTGCGAATACAAATTGATACTGCTGCCTGTAATCCACAAACCAAATAAACCACCCGCTATTGCCAGAGGAACTGTCAGCATAATAACGAAAGGATGCACGTAGCTTTCGAATTGTGCCGCCAATACCAAATAGGTAATCAGGATTCCCAGTGCAAACATAAAGAACATGGAGCCGCTGGAATTTTTAAAGTCACGCGACATACCGCGGTAATCGACTGTTGCTGTAGCAGGCAAGTTTTCTTTAACGAGTATATTCAAATAGTCGAGCGACTGCCCCAGGGAAAGTTTTGATTCCAAACCTGCACTAATCGTTAGCGAACGCACGCGATTATAACGACTGAGCTTACTTGCATCCGCCACTTCTTTAAGTGTTACCAAACTGGCAAGCGGAATTAATTTGCCACTGTGATCAGAGCGAACGTACATATTTTCCATACTGGTTTTGGTGCGCTGCTCGTCGCGCATACCTTGCACCAGCAAATCATATTCTTCACCGCGCTCAATATAGGTTGTCACTTTACGCGAACCCAACAAGGTTTCCAGCGTATGCCCCACTGTCTCGACGCTGACGCCAAGATCGCCAGCGCGATTGGTATCGACATAAACCTCAACCTGCGGTTTAGTCTCTTTGTAGTCCCAATCGATATTGATTAGCCCTGGATTATTTTGGTTAATTTTATCCAGCAGAATATCCCGCCATTGGGCCAGCTCTTCATAGGTGCCACCACCAATGACAAATTGCACTGGCTTGGAAGAACCGCCGGCAAAGCCCTGACGCATCACTGTGGAGATGGTAACACCAGGTAAATCACCGAGTTTTGCACGAATCTCATCCATAATGACAAACGCGCTGCGGCGTTGCCCCCAATCACTGAGAGCTACCATGGCGACACCTGCGTTAAAACTTTCAAAAGAACCAAAAGAGCGCGGCGCGCGTACCATCAAGCGCGAAATTTCTCCCGATTCCACATAAGGCATTAATCGCTTTTCGATTTCCGCTATGTACTCTTCCATGTAGTCGTAAGTAGCGCCCTCAGGGCCAATAACATCAATATTAAAATTGCCGCGATCTTCGCGTGGGGCATACTCGTTCGGCAATATAAAGGCGAGACCAGCACAAACCAGCAACATGCACAGAAACACACTGACAGTGATAAATTTTTTATTGAGGCTCTTGAGGATGACTTTTTTATAGAAATCGCGCAGCTGGTGCATTTTGTTATCAATTCGGGTCACCAATGCATTGCGATTTGTTTGCTTACGCAACATTTTCGAGGCCAGCATAGGCGATAGCGTCAAAGCAACTAATGCAGAAAAACCTACTGCTGCGGCCATAGTAATGGCAAACTCGGAAAATAATCGCCCTACGTCACCTTGCACAAATACGATGGGAACAAAAATCGATACCAGCACGAGGGTTGTGGCAATAACTGCAAATCCAACTTCACGCACACCATCGTAAGCCGCAAGCAGAACCGGTTTACCCTTTTCTTCGATGTGGCGCACTATATTTTCCAACACGACAATTGCATCATCTACCACAAGACCAATTGCCAATACCAGCGCAAGCAAAGTCAGCATGTTGACGGAAAAATTTAACATCGCCAGCACAGTAAAGGTTGCCACTATGGAGACAGGCACCGCCACCGCAGGTACTAGCATGGCCCGTACGCTGCCAAGAAAAAGATAAATCACCAGTACCACCAAAGAAATAGCAAGCACCAAGGTGATATACACTTCGTGGATAGCGCGCTCGATAAAAACGGCACTGTTATAGCTGTCCTCAATGCTCATGCCTTTGGACAGATTGGCATTCATATTTTTCTTTTCGCGCTCGACGCCGCGCGCCACATCCAGTGTATTGGCCGTGGATTGTTTGATTATCCCTATACCTACTTGCGCAACGCCGTTACCGCGAAACAGGTTACGATCTTCTACTGTGCCTTTTTCAACCGTGGCGATATCACCCAAGCGAACCAGATGACCTTGCTCGCCCTGTTTCACAACCAGTTGCGCGAACTGTTCTTCCGTGCGATACGTTCGCGCCATACGCACTGTGTATTGCCGTTCTTGCGATTCAATACTGCCAGCTGGCAACTCCACATTTTCTGCACGCAACGCACTTTCTATATCGTTAACCGTAAGACCATGTGCCGCTAGTTTTTTACGGTCAAGCCAAACTCGCATGGCGTAGCGCTGCTCACCGCCAATACGCACACGCGCTACACCTTCAACGGCGGAAAATTTATCAACAATATAGCGTTTGGCATAATCGGATAGTTCTGGCACTGACATGCCCTCGCCCGCCAGGCTCATCCAGATAATCACATCATCATCTGAATTGACCTTTTGCACTTCGGGGGCAGTAGCTTCAATTGGCAATGAGCTGACCGCACTGGACACCTTGTCACGAATGTCGTTAGCGGCCGCCTCTATATCGTGATTGATATTAAAGGTCACCGTAATATTGGAGACCCCATTTTCGCTGGAGGACTCCACATAGCGAATACCTTCCACACCGGCAATACGATCTTCGAGCGGCTTGGTAATACGGGTTTCGACAATATTGGCGGCAGCGCCCGGGTAGCTGGTGCGGATAGAAACAATTGGCGGATCTATATTGGGATATTCACGCAGCGATAATCGATCAAACGCGAGAATGCCGAATGCAATTAACAACAAAGAAATGACCGACGCGAACACCGGACGTCGGATAGAAACATCGGAGAGCATCATAATTATTTGCCCTCAGGTTTTTTCTGCTGCAGAAGCTCCGACAGGGGCTCAGGTTTTATATTGGGATCATTGGATTGTTCAGCCATGATACTGAGTGGCTGGCCGGCGTGAATTTTTTGCAGGCCATGGGTTACGACTTTTTCGTTTTCCGTCAATCCTTCAGTAACTTCCACCATCCCTTTGTAACGTTGACCTATATTTATTTGACGTTTTTCAGCAACAAATTTATTCGCTCCGGTTTTGCCAGACTGCACTATAAACACAAAATTATTGCTGCCCATAGGAACAAGTGCTGCTTCGCTAATAACTAACGCTCGACGAGGATCAGCGTGCACCGTGACATTTATTAATAAACCCGCTTTCAATTCGCGCTCGGGATTATCCAGAATTGCCCGCACTTTTATAGACCGGGTCAATTCGTCTACCTGATTGTCGATACTGAAAATCTGCCCCTTGAATACTTTACCGCCCAAATCTTCGCTGCTTGCCTCTATCGCCAAACCTTTACGCAAACTGCGCAAATAAAGCGCTGGCACGGTGAAATCCAGTTTCATCTTACTATCGTCCTGAATGCTGGTGATGACATCACCTGGCGCAATCAAGCTACCTACGCTGACACTGCGAATACCTACTACACCAGCAAAAGGCGCTGTAATAATTAAATCTTTCAACCGTGAATCAAGCGCTTGGGCATGTGCACGCGCCGCTTCATACTGGCGTTTTCGCTCATCTCGCTCGGATGCTGAAACAGCGCCGGATTTAGCCAAGGTCTGAATACGCTCCCACTGACGGTGAGCCTCTTCGGAGGTTAGGTGAGCTTCTTCCAGCAACGCCGCTTCTTCTGCATTGGTCATCTGAACCAACAAATCACCCTTCGCGACCCGCTGGCCATCTTCAAAGTTAATACGGGTAACTGTTTTGGTCGACTTTGCAGTAAGCACTGCAGACTCATTTGCACGTAGATTGCCAAGGGCTTCGATATTGTTCTGCAGCTCCCGGCTTTTTGCCGGCTGCACTATGACATCAAGTGGTTTTTCTGACTTTGGAGGTTGCGCAAATGCATTGATAGAAGCGAAAACGAGGAAAAAACAAATAGTGATATAGCTACGCAAAGGCATAAATTAATCCGAGAGAGTAAACCGGTGATACCGCCAAAACATTATTACCAGCAGTGCAGACAATGGGCAAAATTTAACACTTGTTTACAAGCGCACCGCATACCGCCCAAGTGGTCACTGCATATGTCTTAACGCATATTGAATACTGACCGAATTAAAACCGCGTGCCGATAAAAAACGCATTTGCTTTGTTTTTGTCTTTATATCTTGCGCTATTTGCGGACCAAATTTTTTTTGTTTTGCCGCCAACGCTAGCCGGTTCCATTCCTCCTGATCGAGAGCCAGCAAATCGCTTATCAGTTCGCCGGCTACGCCACGCTCCTTTAATTCCATGGCGATCCGCATTTGGCCTTTCCCTTGGCTTTTACGCATATTAAAGAAGGCTTCGGCAAAGCGACTATCACTTTGCAATCCCTCATCGCGCAACCTTTCCAGCTCGCCGGTTATAGCGTCATGAGGGCCAAATTTTCGTGTGAGCTTGGTATGCAGCTCCTTCAAGCTATGCTCACGCATGGCAAGCAGGTTCATAGCAGCGAAACGCACTGCCGCTGGCGTTATGTCGACATCTTTCATAATAGTATCAATTTTCACAATAGCACCGACAAGCTAACCCGTTAAGCTTCAAATTAATCCGTTAAATTTCGGAGACACATGGAAAAATGGCCGCAAATGCGGCCATTTATTATAGAGGTTTTTGATGACAAGTTTACTGCAGTATCGTCAAAGCATTAACGCTAATTACTTAACAGGTGGAAACTGCGAAAGCACTTCCTGCACAGCGGCGGTCAATATTTCACGTTGCTGTTGAGGAGATGCACCGCGATTCAAGCGTTTCTCTGATACACCACGCCAAATAGGCTGCTGGGTTTTAGCATCCACCATATCAATAATTAAACTGCCTTGGGTATAGACCCGAATCCCCCCCATAGGGCGATAGAATAAAGGTGATGGATAGCGATATCCGCGCCCCCAGAAACCGTAACCATACAACTCATCATAAGAGTTCGGGTCCAGCTTCTCTTCCATAACAACATGGTAAGTCACCAGAAAATCAGCTGATGCTTCACTGGCAGCTGAGTGGTAGCGTTTACCCAACTCATTACTAACCTGGGCTTGCACATGACTAAGTGTGAAGGGGGAGATCAACAAATCATCGCGAGATTCAACTTTCGGGGCTTTAACCGTATAAGTCTTGAGCGCTGCAAAATTGTAACTGGCTTCGTAATCGGTGGAGATAGAGGGCTTGGTCGCACAACCCGCCAAAAGGGCCAGGGACATCACCAATACTGCAGCTTTTGCGTTTGATGTCAGGCTTGAGACTAGCGTGTTCATTTCAGGCTCCCATTACTATGATGAAATTTTTGTTAATTATATAAAAAGCGCTACGCAGCATACTGACTGAAGTCATGCCGCGCAACACCATCTATATAGGTCATCACACCTTAGCCGGGATCGCGTTGGGAAACATTAATCCGAGGTTTCCATTTCGTCCGACACGTCAGAGCCACTGGGACTCAATGACAAGGCTGATGTAGCTAAGAGTTCAGTACGGACTTTTTGTTCCAACTCTTGTGCTACCGCAGGATTTTCTTGTAAGAATTTCATCACGTTGTTTTTGCCCTGGCCAATCTTGTTGCCTTGATAGCTGTACCAAGCACCGGCTTTGTCAATCAAACCAAGTTTAACACCGTAATCAACCACTTCCCCCAAACGGTTAATACCACTGCCATAAAGGATCTGGAATTCTGCCTGCTTGAATGGCGGAGCAACTTTGTTTTTAACTACCTTCACACGGGTTTCAGAACCAATAACCTCTTCACCCTCTTTCACCGCGCCAATACGGCGAATATCCAAACGCACTGAGGCATAAAATTTGAGAGCATTACCACCTGTGGTGGTTTCGGGGTTACCGAACATAACACCGATTTTCATACGAATCTGGTTAATGAAAATTACCAGGCAGTTAGCATTTTTGATGTTACCAGTGATCTTACGCAGCGCTTGGGACATCAAACGTGCCTGCAGACCAACGTGGTGATCACCCATTTCGCCTTCGATTTCAGCGCGCGGAGTCAATGCGGCTACTGAGTCAACGATAAGTACATCTACAGCGCCTGAGCGCACCAGCATGTCGGTCACTTCCAGGGCCTGCTCACCTGTGTCTGGCTGGGAAACGATTAATTGCTCTACATTAACACCCAGCTTGGCGGCATAGATAGGATCCAGCGCGTGCTCAGCATCGATAAAGGCACAGTTGCCACCCTGGCGCTGGGCTTCAGCAATAACTTGCAATGTAAGCGTGGTTTTACCGGAAGATTCTGGGCCATAGATCTCGATAATACGGCCTTTGGGAAGACCACCTATACCCAAGGCTACGTCGAGGCCGAGGGAACCGGTAGAAATGGCCGGGATGGCGACTTGCTCTTTGTCGCCCATACGCATAACAGTACCTTTACCAAATTGACGCTCAATTTGGGCCAGCGCCGCTTGTAATGCCTTCTCTTTATTCGCATCCATCTGAACACCTCAACGTAAAAATAAAATGAATTTGGTTATCTTACATAGCCGATATTATCTTCAGCATTGGCGAGTAGACTACACCATAAAAACTGTATGAGCAACCAGTAGTTTTGTGTATATATACAGTTTTTCCTAAGATTTGGATTTGGCTGACATTTTTGGAATGTCGACCTTCTTTACATTTCATCGTTCATTTTTTGAGCCCCTTAAAGCTAAGAGCCTATAAAACAATTGTTATTTTGAGGTGGTGTAAATATTGCCTGCCCTCTCTGGCTTTGAAATTCCCCGGCTGGGGCTAACGCTGATACAGTTTTTTCATCCATTAAAATTGCGTAAAGGAAGGACACTATGAAACTTTTCAAACAACTCGCTTTGGCGAGTCTGATCGCTGCCAGCTGTTCCGCTCAGGCTATTAGCCTTGTTGGCCCAGTTGTGAGCTACAACGGTCACGACTACGTAGAAATCACTGCTGACACCTGGACAAATAGTGAGGATTTCGCTGTTAGCCTTGGAGGTCATTTGGCTGCAGTAAATGATGCCGCCGAAAATACGTTCCTCAATACTACCTTTGGTAGCCAACATGCACTGTGGATTGGCTTCCACCGCACAGGCCCCAATTCTTCAGACTTTGCATGGACTAATGGCGATGCAGTCACCTTTACTAATTGGGCAGGAGGAGAACCAAACAATTGCTGCAACGGTGAGGACTATACCCACACCTACACCAATGGCCAATGGAACGACTTGGATAACTTTAATGATTATGCCGGCCCTAAATACGGCATTTTGGAATGGGTAACGGTAGAAACTCCTGAACCAAGTCCATTCTTATTGGTGCTGAGCGGCCTGGGCTTACTTGGACTGGCTCGTCGCCGTGCAAAATAATCCCTGTGATTATTAGCTAGCTCTAAAAAAATATACCCGGCAATTGCCGGGTATATTTTTCTATTATGGTTTGGATTTAATTTCCTCGTTGGCGTGGACCAAGCTCACGTCAGTCTCCGTTGAAGGTTTCTTCAAAACTACTGGTGTAGATCCCACCTGGAAGACAGCAGAGGTCGTACCATTTAAAGTGGTACTTCCAGATTCATAGCGCACATAAAAATTAACGTATCTGCGACCATTTGAAACTGCTTTTACACTGGCGGGAACAATATATTCTCCATTTGGGATTATAGGAAAAATAAACTCTCGTTTTGGTGACGTTATCTCCAAACCATCCTCCGCCATCAGCGATATTGTTAGCACACCTTCCTTGTATCCTGATGCAAACCTCCATTGAAACTCTTGTTCATCACCAGAAGCCAGCTTAGCAATAGTGGCATCTATCAAACTCGCCTGTATCGAACCGGTAACCTGATTAGCAGTGATTCCGTAGGAGAAGGATGTGGGGATCAGCGATATAGACACCACAAAAAATGCCAGAAATAACTTTTTCATACATCCTCCATTTAAAGACTTGAAACAGAAACATCAAAACAGGATTTAATATCCTTGCCGATAAAACTGGTAGTGTTATCGCCCTGGAGATCAAACACATAATTAGCCGCCTTAAAATACGGAGGCAAATTATTCCAACTATTTAAAAGCACCCCATTCGCAATATTGGAAGACATCCAATAATTATATTGGGCAGACTGAAAAATGCTTAGATAAGGTGATACCGGATTAGCGGCTCCGCCACTTTTTGTCACGCTTACCGAATAACTCCCAGCGCTGGCAACTTTAAGCAAAAGTAGTCGATGCAAACCATAACTACCGACGTATCCGGCTTGCGTATAAAAATGCGAACTGGTACAGATCTGAACTGGCCCCTGCCCTGCATTTATAATTGTGTAGTGAGGAAGGAGATATGGAAACCCTTTATCAAATGTTTCACCTTCACCAAAATCGCCACGACCAAAAATATTTTTGGCATTTAACATTGGCTCCAAGGTGCTGTACGCATTAGGATATAGTCGCTCCACTTGTGCAGCAAACAAATAAATGGAGGGGAACGCATCCGACTTCATGTACCCTTGATCAGAGAATATCTTAAAGAAGCTCTCCAAAGGTTTTACAAATTGACTTTGCGTCATATTGAAATATGAATACACGAGATAATAAGTACTGCCTTCCGAAAATGCGCCGTTGTTGGGATAGCAGTTCGCGCAATCTATGGGGCCGCCATGATAAGTCGACGAAGGTGTTCCGTTAACAAACGCCACCTCTCGCCAATCCGGATCATTTAATAAAATACCCGCATAGGCTGTGGCAATCCCTTCATCATACGCGGGACGAATATCGTTGACATTGAGCTCGTTGTGAGAGCCTGCTCCGATCGCGGCCATTCCCCTGAACAAAGCGTAAGTGATGTAATGGCCGGTCTCGTGAGCAAGCACATGAGTATCGAATTCATGCATGTCAGTCGTCGCATTACCGCTTATATATATTGTGCGCTTATCCGGATGGTAGGCGGTACCGCCAATCTCACCGAGAGTTTCATCGCCATTTACGGAGCGATTTTTGGAGCTCCAGCGCAACTCCAGTGAAGGAAAATTATTTATCGCCCCCTCATTTGCCATGCGGGAAAACAAGCCATAAACCACATCAATAATATTGAAGGGAGCTGCTGCCCTATCCTCAGTGCCATGGTAATAAAGCAACTTATAGGATGCGTGCAGGTTACGTACGGAGTCAGTACTACCTGAATCCACTAACTGACCTTCCATTGCGTAAGTGCTATAGCTCTTGGTGTTATCCGTGACTTTTACATTCCAGGTTGCAGCTGAATTATTTTGCATTTCAGCCTTTACGCGTATTTTTAATGTTGTATGCCCGGGAACGTTTATTGAGTAATTACCTGAAGCATCTGTCTGGCTAGCGGCCACTACAGTGTTTTGGCTATCAAGAGCCTCCACAACCAAGCCGCGACTTGGGCGAGATTCCACGTTGGCAAAATCCAACCCATTGTGATTGCCTACAGGTACGTGGTCGTAACTGACATTGCCCGAAATATTCACTGGCAAAGCAGAAGATGATGATGAACTTGAAGCACTGGAACTTGATGATGTAGTCGCCGGAGTACTGCTGGTGGTTTGCACTGGCGGGTTTTCCTTTCCGCCACCTCCACCGCCGCCACAAGCAGACAAACACATTACGATGAATATTCCTACAATTTTATTTTTATCGACAAACCGAATCCCACGTCTAGCCATCCCGGTGCTCCCCTTATCATTTATTTATTAATTATTTTTGGGCAAAAAAAAGCCCCGATAATCATCGGGGCTTTTTTCGAAAATCACAACGCTATTTATTACCAGCCAGTGATTTCTTTCAGTGCTTTACCAATATCGGCCAGGCTGTCTACAGTCTTCACGCCTGCATCTTGCAGAGCAGCAAACTTCTCAGCTGCAGTACCTTTACCACCGGAGATAATCGCACCGGCGTGGCCCATGCGCTTACCGGCTGGCGCGGTAACACCAGCAATGTAAGACACAACTGGCTTGGTTACATTAGCCTTGATGAACGCAGCAGCTTCTTCTTCAGCAGAACCACCGATTTCACCGATCATTACGATAGCTTCGGTTTGTGGGTCAGCTTGGAACAGCTTCAGGATATCGATGAAGTTTGAGCCTGGGATTGGGTCGCCACCAATACCTACGCAAGTAGATTGGCCGAAACCGTAATCGGTAGTTTGCTTCACAGCTTCATAAGTCAGGGTACCGGAACGAGATACGATACCAACTTTACCTGGCTTGTGGATGTGGCCTGGCATGATGCCGATTTTGCACTCGCCCGGAGTGATAACACCTGGGCAGTTAGGGCCAATCAAACGTACGCCCAGCTCGTCACACTTAACTTTAGCGTCGAGCATGTCGAGGGTTGGGATACCTTCAGTGATACAAACAATCAGCTTGATACCGCCGTTAGCAGCTTCCAGGATTGAATCCTTACAGAAAGCAGCTGGAACGTAGATTACTGATGCATCAGCACCAGTAGCAGCAACAGCTTCAGCAACAGTATTGAACACTGGCAGGCCGAGGTGAGTTTGACCACCCTTACCTGGAGTTACACCACCAACCATTTTGGTGCCGTAAGCAATCGCTTGTTCAGAGTGGAAAGTACCTTGCGCACC
>JAGKWU010000062.1 GCA_021151695.1 Cellvibrionaceae bacterium
TAAATTTTTCACTAATACATCACTGTATTAGGCAGCTAATTTTAACTGTTGGGTCATCTCTTCAGCATAAATACGCTTCTTAGATAACATTTGAGTGATAGCTGTTGTTCCTCGTCCTTTTTGATCCTCTGTGGCACCATATGCTGTAAAAAAGGACATTAGACCGGAGAAGATTTGTTGACCACCTCTAGCTCCAATCTCTGTCTTAGCAGTTGTAGCTAGAAGGTTCTTATATCCTGTAGCAGCTTGCATGTAATCAAAACCAAGTCTATTTGACTCTGATTTTAGATAATCTAGTGCCTTAGCTGCATCACCTGCACTTCCTGTGATAGATGTAAGAGACATTGTAAGAGCATTGATTTCATTTACCAGATTATTCATCTGGCTTAATCCATAACCAATACCAAAACCACCTACAGCACCAGCTAAATGAGGGCCAGAAATAAGAGAGTAGCCTAGCAGACCTCCACCAAAAGCAGCATGAGGGGGAGAGCCTCTAGAGGCAGCCCTGTTTTTAGATATTTCTAAACGTTCCCGTTGAATGGAAAGTCTTTCATTATTATAACGAATTCTTTCAGCTAAATTTTCTCTCTGATATTGCATTCTTTCTGAAAATCTAGCACTTATACCAAGATTTCTAGCTATTCTCTCAGAAAGACTTTCTTGTCTTTCTTTCTCTCTTGTCACCTCTTTCTCAATGGATAAAGTACGTTTTTTATCCATCTCAAGAGCTTGACCGTGTGCTTTGTCTATTGCAGCCTGATTAGCTGCTGCAATCTTATCAGCTATTTGACCTTGCTTTTCTTGCTCCTTGTAGTAGGATGCCATACTTGCAAGATCATGATTTTTTTGTGGGCCAAGAGTAGATATAACAGAAGAAAACCTACTAGCACTTAACTTAGCGGCATTCTTTAATGATGCAAGTCTTGAAGTATTATAAGCCTTTTCTCTTTTAGCTTTCTCAGATAAGGCTTCTCCATGTGCTTTATCTATTTCTTTTAATTTTTTCTTTTCCCTATCTAAATCATCCTTGGCTTCTTTATCTTTTATTCTTTCAATTTCTAACTTTTTGTCTTTCTCTCTTTTTATATCTTCCTTGATAGCTTCAGAGTGAATTTTACCCATCTTTTCTTGTGCTTTTTTAAAAGCATATACATGGGAGTCAAACTTTTCTGTAACTTCAGCTTTTATTTTCTTAGAAGATTTTTGTACAGATTTCTCAAGATTATCAAAAGATTTCTCAAATTGTTTCAATTTGGAAGTATCTATCTTAAACCCTAATTCTGCTATAAGTTTTGCTACTGTCCCCTCTTGCATTATTATCTCCTGAGAGGTGTATCATCTTTTCTGGATTGTTCTTGTTTAAGTCTATCTTCTTCTGATAATGCTTCATACATTTCAATCATTTCAAGAAAAGAATAAACACCAGAAACAGAATACACTTCTTCTAACTCTCGTAATGTAGCCAATGTCTTTTCTGGATACATTACAATTCTGAAAATTTCATGAGGAATAGAAGCTGTTTCCTCTATTTGCTTTGCTACTCGGCTTGGAGCACTATTTGTGCTTAGGCTTCTGTCTCTCCGAAACCGAGTTCTTGAAAAACATCTTGATAGTTAAACATGATGATTTCTTTAAGCAAGGAAAGCATTTCAAAATACTTACCAGCAAAGTCCTTATCAAAAGAAATAGACATACTACCTTTTGTAGCACCTTTCTCAATAAGGTCTTTAATCATTGGGACAGGAAGTTCAGGAAGTTTACAAGAGAGGTTAGAAATGAAATCCAACATAGCAGTCTCTTTACCATCCATGACATCTTTCTGTAGTTGTACCCACACAGGAAGGAGGACTGGTTGAATCTTCCACAACACTTCAGTACCAAACACACCACCAAACTGAGTGAGGAGATATTTAGTTCCTTTGACTTCTACTTCTTTTTGTTCGCGTAGCATATTATTTAAACACATTTAATAATGTCTGGACTAAAGGAATCTCATTCCCATTTACTTTAAAAGAAGAGTCCAAACATTGAATGATCCAAGTTCTTGTACCTACCTCAGCCCCATAGACAATGTCAGGGAAATTTGAGATATAAGCATTATTGCTATTAAGTACAGAACGCCCAGAGGAATCTTTAAGCTGTAGCTCAATTCTTCCTGTTTGTTTTACATGATCTTGA
>JAGKWU010000063.1 GCA_021151695.1 Cellvibrionaceae bacterium
TGGAAACCCGAATGTAACCCACAAAATTACCCGCGAGGTCCTGTTGTTGGGCCGCTGGATGGCTGCCGAGCTTTACTCGCGCGACATCTATAGCCTGGGTGGCGACCTGAGTATGAGCGAAGCGAGCGATGAGCTACGCGCTATTTACCCGGACAGCGTGACTCCTTATCGCGATGCTATGTATGACTTGCGCCGTCGCATCCAATCCACCCTGGAGTGGGCAGAAGCACGCTTGCAAGGCCGCGCAGTAGAAGTGCCGGTTGACCTGATTACCAGCCGCGAAGATCTGCTGTCACCACTGATGCTGTGCTTCCGCTCCCTGAATGCAGTGGGCTTACCGCACATCGCTAATGGTCCTTTGGTTGACACTATCCGCCGTATCCACTGCTTTGGTATTAACCTGGTGCCGCTGGATATCCGTCAGGATGGCGATCGCCACGTACAAGCTATCGATGAGTTGGTGCAGTATCTCGGCTTGGGTGATTACCGTGCATGGTCAGAAGAAGAGCGCCAGGCTTTCCTGCTTGAATCCCTGACCAGCAAGCGCCCATTGCTGCCATCGGTATGGCCGATGAGTGATGAGACCGCTGAGGTATTAGCGACTTGCCGTATTGTGGCGCAAGAACCGCGCGAGATTCTCTCGCACTACATTATCTCTATGGCACAGCAGCCCTCCGATGTACTGGCTGTGGCCCTGTTGTTGAAAGAATGCGGCATGACCTGGAATATGCCGATTGTGCCTTTGTTTGAAACTCTGGATGACCTGGATCGCGCTCCTATAGTGATGGAGCGTTTGTGGGATCTGGAGTGGTACCAGCATTACTCCGCCCAGCAACAAACCGTGATGATTGGTTACTCTGACTCCGCTAAAGATGCAGGCAAGATTGCTGCTACCTGGGCGCAATACAAAGCCCAGGAAAAGCTGGTGGCGCTGGCGGATAAGTTTGACGTGTCGCTGGTATTGTTCCATGGTCGTGGCGGTACCGTTGGCCGCGGCGGTGGCCCGGTAGAAAAAGCCATGGCTTCCCAACCACCTGGATCGGTAAAAGGCCGCATTCGCGTAACCGAGCAGGGCGAGATGATTCGCTACAAGTTTGGCTTGCCGCGCGTTGCATTTAGCAGCTTGTCTTCCTATGTTGTCGCAACCATGCGTGCAACTATGTCGCCTAACGCATCACCAAAAGATGAGTGGCGCGATTTGATTGAGCGTATGGGTAAAGCCAGCCTTGAGGCCTATCGCAGCATTGTGCGTGGCCATAAAGATTTCGTCCCTTACTTCCGCAACCTGACGCCTGAGCAGGAGTTGAGCCTTCTGGCATTAGGCAGTCGCCCTGCCAAGCGTAAATCTACGGGTGGGGTAGAGAGTCTGCGTGCGATTCCCTGGGTGTTCGCCTGGACGCAAGTACGCTTGAACCTTCCCGCCTGGTTAGGTACTCGCCAAGCATTTGAGTATGCGTTGGAGAATGATCCGGCACTGCTGGACGATATGGTTAGTAACTGGCCGTTCTTCTCCAGCTTCCTCGATCTGTTGGAAATGGTTATCGGCAAGGCGGATGGTCCTATCTGTACTTACTACGAGCAACAGTTGGTTCCCGTGGAATACCGCGGTCTGGGGCAACAGCTGCGCGGCGACTTGAAGGCGCTGGAAGGCTTGATCAATCAGATGAAAAAGCAAGACACCCTGCTGGCTGATGACCCTATGCTGCGCCAGTCATTGGAGGTGCGTAAGCCCTATGTCGACCCTCTCAACTATCTGCAGGCAGAGCTGTTAAAGCGTTATCGCAGCAGTGAGACTATCAGCCCGGATTTGGAGCGTGCGCTCAAGGTCACTATGGCGGGTATTGCCGCCGGTATGCGCAACACCGGTTGATTATTTTGCGAGGGCGGTAGCAGTTTTAGCTACCGCCCGCACAATTTTCCCCTCGTTACCCTTGTGTTTCTTTTTTTCACACATAAAAATGGCCTTATCACCGATTTTTATATGCCATTAGGGTTTCACCCCAATCAACTTGGCAAATCTTCTTAGAAATCCATTCGGTATATTATTTGAACTGTTTATCGCAAATTCGCTTGGCTTTTGTTTTTTTTGTCGTTAAAGTTTGTTCAAGCGCGCATCTGACAGCGCAGTCATTTACAAAAACAATAACTACTACCACGCATATAGCTT
>JAGKWU010000064.1 GCA_021151695.1 Cellvibrionaceae bacterium
CTTGCCCTGGGCATCTTCAAATTTGATAGTCCCGGCGCTGAGCTGCAGACTGTTGCGCACCGGCTCGAGTGTTTCCCAGCGCACCCCTGCCGCGCGATCGAAGGAAAATTTGCCCGTAGAGTTAATAGGAACTGGCAACACCGCGATCGATTTGGTTTGGACAAAACTACCTTCTAACGCCTGGACGGCCGCACTGCGCCGGGTGAGCTCGGTGAGTAACCCGGCGTCAGCCAGGGCACTGGCCGCCAGGGCCAACAACCAGCTGGCCAAAGTGAGTCTTAACATCCTATTACCCCGAGCTTTTCCAACAAAATTGGCGGAGATGCGAGCTGCATCTCACCTGTTCCCAGACATACCGCCACCTGATCAGTATTGCCTTTGGTAAGCCTCAAGCCACTTGCCGCGTCGCTAATCAGGTATTGGATACGCAGGCGGTTCTCCCAGTCTTCAACCCAGGCACAGACAATGACCCGCTGCTGGAACCGCAGCGGCTGAACATAACGGATATGCATATCGATAACCGGCCAGGAAAAACCGGAGTCGCGCATCTGACAATAGTTGTAATCCAGTTGGTCAAAGAGCTTGCAGCGTGCAATTTCGAAATAGCGCGCATAGTGGCCGTGCCAGGCAACTTCCATCATATCGACATCATGGAAGGGGATTTCCAGCTCAACACTGGCGCGCCAAAGCTCGGGAATGGTCTTATCCTTGTGTGCCATCGCAAGTACCCTCCCGATAAAGGCTCAAACCCTGCTCCTGAATACACGCAATCAGTTGGCGCAACTCTGCTTCCAAGGCGCGATCTTCCACCAAAAAACCATGTGCGGCGCGAATCTCTTCAAAAGTGGTTTTTAATCCACCTTCAATTCCATGTTCGCTATTACCTGCTTGCTGGCGTAACTCAAGCCCCTGACAAGCTGCCAGCAACACTGCTGCCGCAACCTGCTCAGTTAATTGCAGGACTCGCAAGCAATCGCGCGCCGCTATAGTCCCCATACTTACCTTGTCTTGATTGTGGCATTCGGTAGAGCGGGAAAACACGCTGGCAGGCATAGTGAGTTTAAGTGCCTCTGCGGTCCAGGCAGACACACCTATCTGCACAGCTTTAAACCCGTGATTAATCGCACGACGTTCTTGCGGTGCGCCAGACAGGTTCGCAGGCAAACCATGGTTGAATTTGGGGTCGACCAATTGGGCAAGCTGACGATCCAGCAAATCAGCAATATTGGCGACCGTATTTTTCATGCTGTCCATAACAAAGGCGATATGGCCGCCATAAAAATGCCCACCGTGCAGAACATGTTCGCCCTCCCCGTCGATAATTGGATTATCGTTGGCGCTATTGAGTTCGTTTTCAATGAACTGCCGCCACCAGGGCAGGCTATCCACAGCCACACCGATAACGTGGGGGGCGCAACGCAGGGAATAGCGATCCTGCAAGCGATTGGGGTTGCGCGGTGGTTCACCGGCATGCAAATCCTCACGCAGCCAGGCTGCTACCTGCTGTTGACCCGGATGGGGTTTTACTGCAAACAGCAACTCATCAAAGTGATGGGCATTCCCCTGGGCAGCAACCGTCATCAGGGCTGTAATCCGGGTTGCCAATTTAGTCAGGTACCGGGTTCGCTCAAATGCCAGGCAGGCTAAAGCCGTCATAACTGCTGTGCCATTCATTAACGCCAGGCCTTCTTTAGGGCGCAACTTGAGCGGTTTGATGTCCAGCTCGCTAAACACCTCGGCAGTTTTGCGTCGCTCTCCACGGTAATAGACTTCGCGCTCACCACAGAGTACTGCCGCCACATAGGAAAGTGGAGTCAGGTCGCCACTGGCACCCACTGATCCTTCCTCAGGAATAATCGGCACTATGTCCCGCTGCAGGAGCGTGACCAATTGCTGCAACAGACCATAACTTACCCCCGAATATCCTCGCGTCAACGACGTCAGACGCACCGCAAGCACAGCCCGCCCGGCAACTGGTGAAAGCTCGGCGCCCAGACCACAACCATGAAAGGTATACAGGTGTTGGGGTAATTGCTCAACCAGCTCACGGGGGATATGCGTGGTGCAGGAATCACCATAGCCCGTAGTTACGCCATAGATTACACCGTCCTCCTGCAGCAAACGGTCCAGGAATCTGGCCCCTTGTTCGATG
>JAGKWU010000065.1 GCA_021151695.1 Cellvibrionaceae bacterium
GTGTTTGGCGGTATTCATAGGGACTGCATTCGAGGGAATTAAACCAGCCGCTATTGTCCCAGAATCGCGGCTGGTGAGACAGCATTAATTTTATTTCAGGTGATCATGAATATTGTTGGATCAGGGCTTCGTAGCCACCTTCATTAACCGCATTGCTAAAGCCCATTGCCAGCAGTGTTTGTTGGGCGATGCCTGAGCGATTGCCAGAGCGGCAATAAAGATGAATCACGGCATTTTTGTCGGTGGTTACTTCACCAATCCGCAGGGCGATTTCTTCGTAGGGGATGTGGGCGGCGCCTGCAATGTGGCCAGAGTTGAATTCGTCGAGGGTGCGGACGTCGATCCAGAAATCATTGGATGTACTAGGCATAATTAATAAAAACTCAGCAATGGATAGCATGTTAAGGGGAAGCCCGATTGGGGGCTTGAGTAATAATCAGGAGATATTGTTGCTAATTCAACAGTGTATGTGAAGCCCCGGAAGAGGCGGTAACGCTCTTCCGGAGAAAGGGGGGGTTAGCCTGAGCGTTTCGAGGTTATTGTGTTTGTTGGCGCTGACTGGGCTGGAGCTGCCAGTGGGGCCACGCTGTTTGTGCCATTATTATTGAGATAGCTTTCCATATCCTGTTTGCGCGCAGGCAGGAACACGTTGATCAATGCTGGAGACAACGGGAACACTCCGCTGGATGCTGTTTCTGTAACATGGACAAACCCGACTGGACTTGAAGGGCCTACTGTTTCTGGCCAACTCAATCCATTGCCTATGGCGTTGTTAGCTGTGAGGCCGAATGCACTGGGTTGATGGCAGCCGCCACAAGTCATTGCTGTTGCGCGATTAACCGTTTGTAGTGGTGTCAAAGTGCTACCCAATTGTGCCAGCCTGGAGCTGATTTGGTTGGCGAATACTCCGCCGGGAATAAAGTTTGCCGGAGTTCCAAAATTGTTTTCATTAATGGGGCCAGATGCATGACTCTGCACATTGTTATGTGCATTGTTGGCAACCGTCAGGCTGAAAGTTGCAGGATTTCCAAGCAGGCTTCCCAGGTTATTAATAAAGTCACTTCTGAAAGCCACTGATCGGCTGTCGGTATTGGTATCAGTAAATAAACTGCTTACCGGATTACTTTTTACAGTTACGACCTGCAGTGTGTTTTTACCACTTTCAACAACGGCTTTATATTCTTTCAGGCTCCAGGAGCTACCACTAATAAACTGGTTGGTTCTGATCTGCCCGGCATTAATAGCAAAATTGCGATGATCAATGGGGGCGCGCACATTGGATGCAGGTATGCCATTAAAAAAGAAGTTACTCAAAATACTTGCACGTGTTGCAGCATTATTTTCAGTGGTCAAATTTTTCCATAAATTCTGGATTGGCAAGCAACCGTTAGCAACGCCGGGGGTCGGGTTGGGAACTACTGCTTCGAAAATAATAAAATTTCTTCCTCCTGTGGGTCGACCAAATACCATCCTGTATTCACCGCAATCCTGTAGAGATGTTTTGTTGCGTAAATCGAAACGGTTCACCAATCCAATCGGGCGATATTCGGAAATAAATCTCGCACCATCGAACGCTTGCTTTCCTTCTTGAGGATCGGGGCGGCATTCTACGGGAAAGCCATTTAGTGCACCTGTACACCGGACAATACCCTGTGGGTTTGGCGCATTTGTTGGGTTTTGTGCATCCCACATACGTGCAAAAAGCTGTGTGCCGGTAATTGTATCGGCTGGATTAGCTGCCGACATCTGTGCAGCCAGAGTATTCATCACTCTCAGTAGGCTAAAGTCAGCAGCATCGACTGTTGCTGTATCGTGCACGAAGAGGGAGCGATCCACATTGACACTTATCGGCGGTGGGGTAGTACCCAGTATGACGTCGACAAATAAGGTTTGGCTGGCACCTAAGCCAGTACCTGTGCCGGGAGTTTTTTGCTCCAGAATATATTGATAACGTCCGTTAGTTTTCCCGGTGATTTGGACACTGTGGTTAACACCTCCTCCAGTAATAAACACTTTTTGTCCATTTACAATTTCACTTAAAAGGGGGATTCCCTGATTTGCACCTGTCCAGTTAATCGTAAAGTTACCTGTA
>JAGKWU010000022.1 GCA_021151695.1 Cellvibrionaceae bacterium
AGCGTCACGTCCTCGAACTTGTTCGCGACAATGCGGAACGGCTGGCTGAAATCGTCGTGCGTGAACGTCAGCGCCTCATACTCGGGCGCTGGGTTCTTTGTTGTCCAGAACTCGCGCTGACTCATGATTGCGGCACGTATAGGTTGATAAGGTAATCAAGCGGCTCGGTGAAGGCATTCCAGTTCGGCAGCTCAATCATGAGTTGCGCGGCGTCAAGGTACGATTGCGGAATCACCAGCTTACGCGCTGTGATTTTTCCGGTGTACGTCCAGACGCGGGCATCATTGCTTGCAGGCATGAGCGAGTCAGGCACAAACCGGCACGTATGCGTGACAATGCCGAACTCAGTGCGTAGTGGCAGCGTGAATTCATTCGCCCCGCCGTCAAGGTAGGCTGGCTGGCCGAACCACAGCCAGAAGATTTGCGCCTGTTGCTCGGTGAATCGGAAAGTCAAATCCCACTGCGTTGGCACGTCGTCGCCAGTCTTTTGCGTGTACGCAGGGCCGCGACGCGGGTCGAGCTGGGCGAAGGTGGCCGCTTGGCTTCGCGTTTTAGTGGCTAGCGGGCTTGGCAGGCCGATTGGATACTGTATTGCCATGGTGTTTGCTCAGTGGCGTGATAGGTTTATTTTAGCATGTGGTGCGCGGTGATAGATATGTTTAAGTTTACGCGGCGCGGTTGTGTGTTTATAGTTCATTTCAACGCAGCAAGGCTGGGCTTGGCAAGGTAACGCAAGGCGAGGAAACGCTGGGCAAGGACCGGCCTGGCTGGGCAAGGAGCTAGACAGCTTCCAGCAACTTAGCGATAGGTTGCTGTGAGGTGTGATAAGCACCACGTGGAGTGGCAGGGAACGGATGGGTGTGGCCCGGTACGGATCGGCATGGCAAGGCCTGATGACTCAGGCGTTAGCGGGCAACTGCTAACGCGTGCGAATCGGCACGATTTCAAGGTAAATCAAGGAGATATAACATGGCAACACTGACTATCAAAGTAACTGGCGTAACCGCAATGCTGATGCACAGCGACCGTTTTGCAGACCCGCTTGACCCGCTGACCAAAGCGCACAAGGCACTGACCAGTAAGCGCAAGAAAACCGACGATGACCACGAAGCCATCGCACGTAGCGAGTACATCGGCGGCCTGTACTACGATGACGTAAACGGCGTTCATGTGCCTGGCGCGAACTTCAAAAGCTGCTTGGTTGAAGCCGCAAAGCTCAACAAGCTAGGCACGGAGTTCAAGCGCAGCCTGCTGGTAATCGATGAGTGCATCAAGCTGAACTACGAAGGCCCGCAAACGCCGGAAGCACTGGCAAACGATCCGCGCTATGTGCTGGCAAAATCCGTTAAGGTTGGCACCGCTCGCCTGATGCGCCACCGCCCGCGCTTCCCTGCTGGCTGGTCTTTCATCGCCAGTATCGAATACGATGAGTCGCGTATCGACCCGTCCGAACTGCAAACCGTACTGTCAAACGCTGGTCGCTACATCGGCCTTGGTGACTGGCGTCCGGCAACTGGCGGCACTTATGGCCGCTTCACTGTGGAGATCGCATAATGGAACTGCTCCAGATTTGGGATGGCCTAAAGATGACTTATGGCGACTTCATCAGCCATAACGAAATCGAGGCTCACTTTCTGAAACCTCGCCCGCATGTGCGTTCGTTTCAAGCAGACGGCAATCTTGCCGAGTATGACAAGGCCGTCGAAAAGTGGAACCTGCAACGCATGGCCACGATCGAAAAGCTGAAAGAGGCGCTGCTGTTTGAGCGTGAAATGTACCTCATCAGCGTTCGTGGCGATGGCTACCGCGTGGCAACGCCGAAAGATCAGGTAAGCATTGCGGCCAACAAGTTCCGCGATGCCGTGCTGAAAGAAGCGGCTAAACTGAAAACGGCGGCGGCCAAGGTGAATCTTGACGCCATCGAAGATCGCAGCGAACGCGCCCGCGTTATGCGCCAGCAGGATCAGGCGCAAGGCTTGGCAATG
Organism: Cellvibrionaceae bacterium; assembly: GCA_021151695.1. GTDB lineage: Bacteria > Pseudomonadota > Gammaproteobacteria > Pseudomonadales > Cellvibrionaceae > Cellvibrio. Next base: position 1,986 of record JAGKWU010000022.1, read on the forward strand.
TTCATATCTGGCCGCACGAATCAATCCGTAAAGCTGCTGAATCAATAGCAACTGCAAGCCGCGTGACAGGCGGCTTATGGGTGCGATTGCATCATGAGGCTGGGTTAGGTCAGTCGGGGATTGGATGGGTTAGGAATGGCAAGGGCTTCGGATAGCCTGTAACGCATTGGCGACAGTGCGTTATGGAGTATCAAGGCGGTGTGCGGCAACGCATGGCATGGCAAGCCGTGGTATGGCAAGGGTCTAGATAGACAAAAAACGGGGCACTCGCCCCGTTTTCCATTACAGCTTACTCTGCACGTTCGTCGCCCCCTTCATCGCACTCCACACTTGCCCGCTATTGCTGGCAATCTGACTTGCCACTTCGGCAACGGCGCGCTGTACGGTAATGTCTACAGTGCCACTATCGGACGACGTGGCTGTCACGGTCGCGTCTGCCATGGTGTTTACGATGTTGATCGTAACACCGCCCCCCAGCTTATTCGCCGGTGTCACCTCGCCCCTCGTGTTCGGCATCATGTACTGGCGCCCGTTGCTGGCTGTGAACATTTCGGGGGCGCCGTTCTCATTGACCCTGTAAAGACTGTCTGCGGCCACAGCGCCGCCGTACTGGCGACCCCCTGCCACGGCTGCCATTTTAGCAATGCCGGTTGTGGCAAGAATGCCCGCCTGCGCAGCAACAGCGTTTGTGCCTAGCGTGGCAAGGGATGATAGCGCCGCAGCCGGTGCCCATGCCGTAGCAACAATACCGGCCTGAGTTGCGGCCAGTGTGGTTGTTGCAGTGCCAACCGTCTTGCTGATAATCAGGTTCTTGACGTACTGAATACCCATTTCGACCAATGCCTGAATAGCCTGATCTCTGATTGTGCGGCCAAGCGCAATCATCGCCTCTTTGCCAGTCATGGTGCCGTCAATGAGGCCGCCGATAGCGCTGGTTGCAGTGCTGGACAGCGAATCCAGCGAGTCCATCAGGAAGGCATTGGCTTCGGATTGGCTGCGGAAGGTCTGCTCTGCCAAAGCCTGGCGCTGGGCTTCGTGATCGGCAACAAGCGCCGTTCTAGCCTGCTGAATTGCAGTCTCGCTGGATATTTCCTTTTCAAGCAGCTGCGCAGCATAGCTATCAAAAAGCTCCAGCTTCTTCGCCTGCTCAATCTCAAGCGCAGCAATTGGATCGACAACCTTTTGCATTTGCAGGGTTTTGTTTTCCTCCTTCTGCTTGTTGATGTTGGCAACGGCATCGGCGTATGCCTGCTCCGAGATAAGCCCTTTTTCGTGCAGCTCTTTTAGCTTTTCAAGTCTCTGATTGTATGCGCTATCAAAACTGTCAAGCTCTTGCTGTGCCAAGGATTTGGTAGCATCGGCGGCGTATTCCTCCGCCGCAATGCGCTCTTTGATCTTTTCTTTTTCTTCGTCGGCTTGCTTTTTAATCAGCTCCTCGCGGTCTTTGCTGGCAGCAAGGCGAATCAGCGTCACAGCCTGTTCGTACTGCTGCTTGCTTATCTTTTCCTCTTCGCGCAGCTTCTTGGCCTTGTCTAGCGCGTCTTTCTCTTGCGCGTCGATCTTCGCTAATCCGTCAGCGTTGGCGATGACTAGGTCGTTGATGTAGCCTTGGGAGTCGAATTTCTGCTTGCTCGCGCCAGGCGAGCCGCCACCACCACCTCTCCCGCCTTTGCCGCCTTTCCCGCCAAGTGCGTTAGGGTCAAGCGGCATGACACCTTTCGCCCATTCTTCGCGCATGCGGTCGCCCCAAGACTTGCGTGACTTGAGCGTATCGTTGTCGGCTTTATCAAGTGCCGCACGGCGCTTTGCCGATTCTGCCGCAAGGCGATTTCCCATGTCGCCAGCGGCCTCAAAGTCACCGCTTAGAAAGGCTTTTGCCTGTGCCGCCCGTGCGCCAATTTCTGTGCCGATGGAATCGAACACGAATGCCACATTGCGGCCAAGCACGGTCACGGTCTGCCATACTTTTTCCGCTGCGTCGGCAATGTTTGCCATTGCGTTGACGGTACTATCAGCCCACCGTTTCAGATGGTCATTTTTTCTGATCTGCTCAGAATCGCCATCGACATTCTCAATTGTGCGGCCAATCACATCAAGCGCAGAACTGCCAACCCGCGCCATGTCGGCAATGTTTTCGCCAATGCCGGATTGCGAGATAGTCAGGAATAGCTGATCCCATGAGTCGCCAAGGTTGCTGATTGCGCCATCAAGCGTTTGGGCGCGCTCGGCCATTGCGCCATCGAAGTTAGTTTCAGCCAGGTTCATCAGATATTTCTGGATGTTTTCCGAGCTGAATTTGACTGTTTCCGTCACGCCTTTAAACGTCAGGCTGACGTTATCGCCCTGCTTGCTGGCGCGAATGCCGAACTCTTTTAGGCGCTCAAACTCGCCCGTGCTGGCGTCTGCAACGGCTTCAATCATCTGCATCAGGTCTTTGCCCATTGCAGCCGCCGTGTTGCCGTATGCCGTCAGCGATTTGATGCTAGGGTCAAGGCCAAGGTTTGTCAGGCGGGTAAATGCTGTTACAGCTTGGTCAATGGAATATGGCGTCGTAGCGGCAAACTTTTGCAGCACCTCGAACGCCTTCGCGGCCTCTTGCGTACTGCCGGTGGCGGTAATCAGGCCAGCGTTCAGAATGTCGAATTGGCGCTGAACCTCTACCAGTTTTGATAGGAAAGCACCAAGCGTGATTGCTGCGAAGGCTTTTTGCACCGCATCAGCAACGGTAGTTGCTTTAAAGCCAATCTTATCCATGCTGGCCGTTGCGCGTCGTTCGCCGTCAATCAGCCTGCTAGTGTTCATGTCCACATCGTAGTAGACGCCGCCCACCCGTTGCGAATCAGCCATTCTTCGCCTTCCGTTTCTCTTCAATCGCACGTTCCAAGGCGCGGTAATCTTCCTGCGTCGGCTTTTCGTGCTGTTTCTGTTCGGGGAATTTCATGTCCAGCATCCGGCCAAACTGCGTCATTGTCAGTTGTCCGGCGTCATTGTGCGACATGCCAAAATGGATCATTGCCGCGTCGATGTACTCTGACGCGTCAAACCGTGGCGAGTACTTGCCGCTGCCGCCTGACTTCTTCACACGCCCAACAATGCCGTGCTGCATCAGATGCCGGGCAATGATGATCTGTTCGCTGTCTGGCATTAGGCCTGGCTCGCGATATGCGCCCACCAATTCCAAATCCCCACCACAACACAGAATCACCACCCGCGCAGCATTCACCGCATCAGCACCATGCAAATCAGCATACGTGCTTACAATTTCTTCCGGGCTGCCGATAGACGCGATGTTAAAAAAGGACGGGTGCAACGTGTATTCGCGCCCGTCCTCTGTTGTCACGCCTACCTGCCCGATCTCGGTCAGGATAGGCATAGGGTTACATCTCGAACAGCATTGCGGTGCAGCCGGTGCCGCCGGTGACGGCAACAGAGCCTTGCAGATAGGCGCTGATGGCGGACAGCATTACAGCCTGCTGGCCGTTGGCTGGCACAGTGATAGCCTTGCCTGCCGATACGTCGATGCTGCCATAGCCTGGTACGCTGATAGTAGTGCCGCCGTTTCCGTCGATGGTAACAACTACCGGCGAAGCGGTAGTATTTTGCAGCAGCAGCAGCTGGCGCTTGCTGGGAACGAAAGTCAGCGTATCGGACGAAGTCAGCGTGGTTTTCGTCGGGTTGGCGATAGTGTCGGTAATGGTGGTTGCGGTAATCGCGGCCATGATTATTCCTTATGCTGGTACGAACGACACTGCGCCGTTACTGGTGGATTCAAAAGACCAAGTGCGCTCGGCGTCAAAGCTGGCGGACTGGCTGAAACTGGTCACAAGGAAGGGGCCGGTGTAAGTGCCTTCCAGCCCTTGCAGCTTGAACCAGACTTTCGGCTGGTACGCAGTGGAAACGCCAGGGGAAACCACGGCAGCTTGAAACTCGGCTTGGTTTTCCAGTGCAGCACTATCCAGTACCGCGTCGCCGCTGAAAGTAACGGTTTTGAACGTTACCAGCGACGTGCGGGTGAAGTCCGGCGAAGTGTCACCAGTGGTGTCCACCGTGTCCCACGTGGTGTTGAACTCTTTGCCGCGCAGCATGCCAAGACGCTTGAACGTCAGGCTGCCGACGCTGGCATCCTCATTAGCCACCGCGAACGATACGATAAAGTCGCGGCCTGTCGATTTAGCCATTGGCTATTACCTCTTGGTTAATCCGCAAGCACGCGGACATTCATCTGAAAGACTGGCCGTGTTTCGGTTGTTGGCGAATACACAGGCTCGTCTGGCTGAAAACTAAAAACATTGGAATCTGACGAGAAGGTGGCAACACGCAAAGCCTCGAAAATGTCGTTAACCTTAACGGCAGCCTCTTCTCGGTTTCCGTTAACTTCCGAGATTACGGACACTGTGCACATTACCGACCTGACAACCCCAGCAGGCATGCCACCAGACTGCTGAATGACAATGAATTTGTCGTCCGGCTCTGTGTCGTTCCATTGAAAATATTGTACACGATGGCCGGATGTATAGCCATTATCTATCAAGTAGTTTGCCAGTGCATAAAATGGCGGCGTTGCGCTCATACGCTCATCCCCTTCTTCACCACTGCATCAATCATGTCTTTGCTATCCTCAAAGCCGAGCCGCAAAAATTCTTTCTTCGCTGACTGTCGGCGGAATCGTTGTTTCACGTTCGGATCATGCACATAGCCAGCGTAGTAAGCCGTGTACCCAATGCGACCACGCCAGCCGGTGCCGTTGCGCGTCACTTCGCGGTATTGGCTGTTAAGCAGCGTACTCGTATTTATTGGCGTGTACATGGACGCATTCGCCCCGCCTATCAGCAGCACTTTCGTCAGCGTGGTGTAGGCTTTCTTTTCCACCTCGCTACGGAATGCGCCGATCTTGTTAACGATGCGAACGCTCATGCCGTGATCTCGTAGTCGTCAGCAACACGGTAAAACGTATCTGCATACCGCGTCACACTGCGCACCAATGCCGCTTTGGCCGCAATCGGGTCTGCTAGAGACTCTTCGCCAATCAACACGTAATCGCCCATCTGCGCCTGGCTGTACTCGGTGTAAATCTGCATGCGGCTGACGAATTCCACGCCCTTGTCGTCTGTGCGCTGCTCCTTTTTCGCACCATAGTCACAAGCAATGACTTCCGGTGGCGCGAACGTCAGCTTGCCGGTCTTGTCGTCACGGCCAGTCGCACGCCAAATGGTCGCTTTTCCGGTGTATGAGAATCTGGCGAAGCTCATCGGATGACTTTCAAGAAAGCACCAGTGCCGGACGAAATCAGCGCAGTCGTGCAGCCGGATGTGTCCAGCTGTGCTAGCTTCGAGCGCAGATCATTGGTCAGCGTTGCGCCGTACTCGTATGACTGGCTCGCACCAGATGGCGCGGATTGCGACTTGACGCGACGCCCGCCCGTATCGTTCGCCATAATTGCGGCGGCGTACATCTGAATCAGCAGCTTGTCGGCATCGCTATAGCCCGCACCGTCTAGGCACGCTTGCACGGAGTTGGCCTTGTCAACGATGGCTTGCAGCATGAAAGACGGGACGCTGATGCCAAGCTGCGTCAGGTACTCGGTTAGCTGGTCGGTGGTAATCATAGTGTGCGCCTATTTTCGATAGGTTGATTATAGCAAACATTCATTGGTGGCAATGGGTTGCCGTTGTTATAGTTGACGCATGGCTGTTTAACGTACACATGGAGTAAGAGAAATGAGCGAGTGGAAACGTAACAAAATCCGTACCAACAACATCCCAAAAGCATTGCATGTTGGCGTATGTATTGAGGCAAGGCAGCGCGATGGAACCGTCTTTTCTGGCATTGTTGGCGAGCATGAATGGCTAGATCCTGAGTATTTCAACACTTCCGATGGTTCGTTAATGGACATCCTTGCCTACCGCATCCTCCCATCCGAACCAGCCGCCGAGCCTGCCAAGCCAGACTACAGCAATGGCTTTCCAGTCGGCACGACCGCCAAGGACATTGGCGCGAAGGTTGGGGATGAGTTTGTGGTGGTTGTGCCAAGTGAGTATTTCAAGAAAGGTGAAGTGATAACTCTGGCAAAAGACGACGGCACAGGATCGCCACTTTTCACTTCATCAATAACTGGCAATTGGTACATTAATTTTTTCTTTCTAGCCCCCATCCCACAAAAAACCGCAATCGAACTGCAAGCCAAAGAAGTCGGCATCCCTGAGCCGGTGCAGCATGTGGCGGGCGAGTGGATTGAGTGGAATGGCGGTGAGTGTCCAGTTCCGAAAGGTACGCTGGTGGATGTGCAGTATCGTGACGGCGACGTTTGCAATAAGTTGCAGGCAAACGTGGTCATGGACCAATGGCCAGATGCAAGCGTTAGCTTTTGGGGCCACTCCAACCACGAAAAAGACATCACCGCATACCGCCTTCACCAGCCGCAAGAAATCGACACGGAAATCCGCCACATCACGCCAGCCAATGTTCGCGTAACGGTCGATCTTGGCATCGATGCACCGAAATCCGCGCCTGAGTTCCTCCAATCCGCCCTATCCACGCTAACCCAGCGCGGCAAAGACTACGACAAGCCGGAGGGCGAACGCAGCGCAGCGGCTGTTGCTGTGGCGTTTAACGCTATCACCGGCAAGCAGATCACTGACGCTGAGGTGTATCTAGTGCTGCAACTGGTGAAAGACGTTCGGCAATGGCAATGCGCCGATTTCCACGCCGACAGCGCACTGGATTGCGTGGCTTATGCGGCGTTGAAGGCTGAGGCGTTGGCGGGAGGAAAAAAATGATCAAGAAAGCAATAGCAGCATTTGCCGCCATGGCCATTTGCGGTGCCGCACACGCAAGCACTGGCAAGGCAATCGTAGCCGGTGCGGTTGCTGGCCTTGTGGTCAGCTCCGTTGCATCTGGCGGCGAAAAGTCATCTGGCGTTACCGTGTTTTCATCGGCGCACGATACCATCATGTGCGAAACATTCGATGGCGTAACATGCTACGAATACACAAGAGGTCAGACGCCAGCGCAGTTTGCTGGCAAGGCTGGCTACAAGTTCATCCACAAAATTAGCGCCGCAATTGCTGGCGATAGTCGCTACATCGTGATGGAGGTAAGCAAGTGAGATGAGACCACTGCACAAAAACACCGGCAAGTATGAATGGCATGGAACAATCGGCCAGCTGTGCTGGCATTGCATCATTGCCGAAGACCCGTCATTGCCGTGGTATTTGCGAACGTGGGAATCTGATCAGAATGGCCTGCGCAATCAAAGGATTCTCGGAATTGAGCGATGCTACAGCGATAGAGAAAGTGCCATTATTGTGTACATTGGCCCGCTGATGCTTGGTTTTTGTTGGCTGACATAACAGGTTAATGCCATGGAATTGATATCTGGGATTTTCTGCATAGCTATTGCTTTGTATGCGCTCGTTAGCTTTCATCGTGATTTCAAGAAAGACTGCACGATGGCTGTTCTTTCTGGTTTTGGATATGGACTGCCAATTACACTGCTACTTTTTGGAGCTGTATTTGTTGCAGGATACTTTGTGACGTAGCTAACAAAAAAGCCCCCAATCGGGGGCTTTGTCTATTGCGAAACAAACTCAGGCTTGCCAATAATGATCGTGCCAGCGCCGCCGCTGCCAAAGTAGAAGCGGAGGAACACCGTCAGCCCCGTCAGCCCACTTGGAACCGTCCATTCTGGCGATACATACAGGCCGGTTTCGTCTCCGCTGATTGCCTGAGAAGAACCGACAAAACCAACGTTTTCATTGCCGCCACTGGACTTCGTTCCGAAAATTACCACCTCGACGCCGGTCAGGCCGGCCAAGCTGGTTGCCTTAACAGGGAAGCGCAGCCGCCGCTTTTCACCAGCTACTACTGCAGCCTGAATGCCAGATTGCATAAGGCGGAATACGCCTTGGCCAGACACAGCAACCTGTAGGTTATTGCCGCTGGCGTCACCGTCAGCAACCACCGTGCGCGCCGGGCTTGTCAGCGTCAAGCCAATGGTGCCAGACGTAATTTCCACCGTCCAACTATCAGGAGCGGTTCCGGTAATCGTGCCAGTGCCCGGTGTTTTTGTACCAGAGCTGCCGGTAAAGCTGGGGTTGGTCAGCGCGTTACCCTGGCTCTGTGCGGCTGAATGACTCGCGATAAAAGCAGGCTCCACGTTCTTGCCAACCGACGCTGCCACCGCCTTTGCTAGCGCCTTAGCGCCCACGTTCAACGGGTGGGTCCCATCTCCAGCATTCGTGAAGTTTGTGTTCGGGTCGGGGTTTGTCGCAGCAGGGTTGACGTATGTCAGCCCATTCTGTTGCGCGCGCCACGCATCGATAGAGTAGCCGCCGATGGATTGCACGTAGTCGTAAAGCCATCGATTGATACGGGTGTGAACGATCTGTTTTGCAGATGTCCAGCCGGAGATGGCGGAGTTTCGCGGAGGAATGCCCAGCACATGCAGCCGGTAGCTTTTGCTTGCAACCGTATCAATAAGCGCCTTGATGCTGGCTTGAGTTGTAGCGAAATCCCATCCGCGAGCATAAATATCGTTCATGCCAACACAAATAACAACATCCGTTGCGCCGGCAATCTGCGGCTGAGCCTCAGCAAACATTGACAGAACTTGCCCGCTATCTGCTCCGCCAGCAGCGACGGATACTACATTGGTCGGCCTGCCAAGGTAATAGTCAAGCCACGCTGCCCAGCCTATGCAAGATCGGCGCAGCGGTGCCATTACCTGACAATCGCCAATTGTTGCGCTTGTAACCGGAGATGTGCGCCCTCCAAGCGTATATGTAACCCTTGTTGGTGAGGTTGACACTGCCGTTACAACACCGTCAAATACATTGAACTTACTCTGCGGTGCAACGTTTACTCTGATTGGATGACCAACTGCAAAGTTATGACTGGCAAGCGTTACGGTTGCAGTGCCATCGCCATTATCAACAATGGCGCTAACAGCACCTTGCTGCTCATCTGCAAAAGCGGTAATAGAGTCCCCAAGTACGGCAATTTTGCCAACAGCGCCAGATTCTTTTACCGTGACAGAATTGGAAAACGCAAAAAATGGAATAATCATCACATTCTCCAGTACACAACGCGCGCATAAGCAGCGCCGGTTACACCAGTGAACGTAACGCGGCCCATCGTGACAAGGCCGCTATACAGCACTGGCGCGTAAGTGCTGGTCGGCGTGATGGCCTGCGTTGCATTGATCGTGCCAAGGTCGATGTAGTTGTTTTCCATCGGGCGGCCGGAGATAGTCACAGTGCCAGCGGTGGGTGTTACCGGAATTGTTCCGGCTGCGTCGCTGAAGAACTCCACATATGCAGCCAGCAATGCATGGTCGCCGCTCATCAGATCGGTGTAATACGGGCCTGCGCCAGTCGGCAGGATAACGCTTGCGCCGGACTTGGCCGGATAGATCATTGCCATAGTGTTTTACCTGTTAAAAAGCCCACCCGTGTTAGGGGCGGGCTTGGGGTTTATTCCTGTTCCTGCTTGTTCGTGGGCGGTCTGCCGCGTCGGACTGGTTCGGGGGTGGCGACTTCTAGCGCAACACCTTCCGGCAGCGGCATAACCTTGCCGACCATCGAAGGAGGCACGGTGTCAAACTCCAACACCGCGCCAACCTCATGGCCGCATTTACCGTGGGTGACGATAAACTTGGCCATATATTACGACTGAGTCAGCTGGACAACGCCGCACTGGTCATTGCCGTCGAACTTGATCTGCGGTGCAACGGCGGCCATTACACGGAAGATGTAGTCATCATGCGCGTTAGCACGGAACTGCGGCACAACAGCCATCGGCATTGCAGACAGGATTTCGATCACGTCACGACGCTTGCACAGGCCGATCATTTCGTTTGCCGGAACCTTGGATGCCGGAACGAAGCGCACGCCGTCAATCTCTTGCAGGCGTTGCAGGATCGTTTTCGGATAGCCTGCGGTGAACTCGTTGATCGAAGCCACGCGCCAGTCACCGTAGTTCAGGTACACGGTGATTTCGCTGTAGAAGTTGTCGGCGTTCATCTTTTTGATGAGGTCGGAAACAGCTGCCAGCCACTGAGCACCGGTAGCGGTCGCCAGGGTCAGGCCGTGGGTGCCGGTGTTGCGGGTCGGGGCATTGCGCAGGCCGTAGATGGTAGCGCCGCCAACAACGATAGAGCTATCGCCGTTCAGCACCATGTCTTCCATCTTCTCGGCAATCTTGCGCATGGAGTTGGCCGAAGCGCCAGATTGCAGGCTGGTATAGCCTTCGGTGCGTTCAGCTTCCATTTGACGCCAGCCGAAGCGGAAAGCATCGTCCAGAATCGGAACCGGAGTGCCTTGGTAGTCGATTACCGGCTGATCCGCCTTGCCAGTACCGCGACCGTCCAGCGACACGTTCACAGCGCCGGAATCGCTCATGCGCTGGAAGTAGGACACCAGCTTGCCGATGGGCATCGGCTTCGCGTTGGTGGCGGCAATGTCGGAGAACACGGCCAGCACGTCGCGCTGGATCTCTACGGCTTCACGATCCCACATGCCCCACACGTCTTTGTGCAGCGGGGATGCGTTGCCGATCAGGGCGTTGTTGCCAGCGAAGCCAGCCAGTTGACTGGCCAGACGTTCTTCGTTGGCGTTGAAGTAGTCACGCGCACCCCACAGGGCATCTTGCTGCGACTGGTTAAAAGCGAGCAGTTTCTTGGTCATGGTTCAGCCCTTATTTGATGTAAGCGTTAGCGATGACAACATCGCAGATCGCGCCAGCGGATTGCGCTACGCCAGACTTGGTCTTGTCATCGAAGAAGGCGACGACTACGTTGCCAGTTGCGGCGGCAGCCAGACGGCCAGATGCGGCAACGGTCAGCTCTTGGCCGTAGGTGTAGGTCGCAGCAGCCACGGCGGCGCACACTTCCATGTCAGGCTTCAGGCGGTAAGCAATGCCGGTATCGCCAGATGCGTAGGCGGTGTACATGTCCTGATCGTAGAAATCACGATTGCCCAGCAGGAACAGGCGACCAGTACCGGCAGTGGCCTGAGTCAGCGCAGTGGTGGATGCGGTAACGAAGGTGGCAGGCAGATACGCGCCAGCAACAGGCAGCGAAATGGTGCGCACATCTTCTTGCTGGACGTCACGAATGACGCGGTTGTACTTGTTCGACAGTGCGGCCATGTCTTATTCCTCTTGCAGTTTGTTCAGGTCGTAGCGGTCAGACTTGGCAGTCTGCGAGGCATTGCCTACCACTACCGGCGCGGCCTTGGCGTTCAGGGCTTGCAGGCGCTCCAGCGGCAGGGCCATGTAGTCATCAGCGGTCAGGGTGGAGTTCACGGCCAGCTTGTCGGCAATGGCTTTCTTCTCGCCTTCGATGCGCTGCTTTTCGTTGGCTTCCATGCCGACGATCTTCTCGGTCAGGGTGTTGACTTGCTGCTCCAGCTCTTTGCGTTGCAGCGCGTTGTAAGCCGCGAGAACGTCAGCGTCACTGCGCCCTTCGTGGCTAATGCCTGCCGCATTCAGGGCGGCAATGATTGCGTCTTTCATCTGAGATGATTCCTCGCGGTTAGAAACGGTTTCGTACTCGGTTTTCCGCTCGACTTGCTGCGGATCGCCCACTAATGATACAACATTTTCGCTATCAATGTAGTAATCCGATTTGTAAAAGCTATCACCATTGCGATAGACGAATGCTTTCTGATAGACATCAGCAATCCACGTATCGCCAGACGGGAATTGTGCGCGGACGATTTCCCACAGCTTTTGCTCTATCTCGCGGAATGAAAGTTCGTCCATGCTGTTCACTTCCAGATTGACCGCAAACACTGGTTCACTTTCGCCAGCCTGATTCAGCCACATGCCCACGCCTTCCTCCGGCGTGCCTGCGCCAGTTTCGTCCAGCAGAATGGCGAGGTGGTCAAAGGTCATGCCGGACGCGATGGCGTTGTAAGCCTTGCCCTTGCTAGTGCCTTTGGCGGCTTTCTTGCGCAGGAAAACGCCGGTGCTGACGTGAATAGGCTCGCCAGCATTGCCAGCGATGGCAGCATCAAGTCGTTCCAGCAGGCGTTTGCCTGCATCCATTGCCGCAGCCTGGTTAGCGTTGACGGTTATGTCTACCAGCACGCTTTCACCATCTTTGCGCGCGTTGGTCACGGCAGCGCCTACCCAATACTGTTGCATGGCCACGGCGTCGGCTGCGCTGACGAAGTTGCCTTCACTGTCACGAGGATGGCCAGCGGGCGCTGCGGTGTTGTTAAGGGATTGATATGATTTGGCAATTTCAGGTGCCGGATAGGCGACACCATTCATTACGATATCGTCAACAATCGGCACCACGTCGCGGATTGTGTACGTATCGCCGGATTTGCTGATCTTGGCGGAGTTGACCGCCGACAGTATATTGACGCGCATGGTTGCACCATCATGTTTTGCTATGGTGCAAGTATAGCACATAGGTTTTTGCTATGTGATAGGCGTGAAAAAACCCGCGTGGGGCGGGTTAGTGGTGACTGTGGCGACTATCCGCTTATGCTTGCGCATTTTCTTTCAGGAACTTGTCCATCGAGCCGCGAGCCATTGCAGATACTGGAATTGCAATTACTAGCCACATCACGCCAAAGAAAATCGCCGTGGCGACGTAGCCGGTAACTGCGCAAGACACCAGTAGCGCGGTGGGCATGATTCGGTTAAACCACTTGCGCAGCGTGCCACGGTCTGTTTTCTTTTTCAGTTCATCAATTAACTTGATGCGCTCGCTGAGTGGCTTTTTGTCATACATGGATGTTGCCAAAACCATGCCAAACACGACAACTGACGCCAAAACAGACATGATGCCGAGCAACCACGCCGCAACAGCGGTTGCATTTACTGCGTTTTCGTTGCCGGTAATCGCTGCGTAAATGGCAAGCGCCGTTACTGCCACGTTGAAAATAAAGTTCATTTCATCACCCTCGAAAAAAGTTTCCACATAGTTTTACGCACCACCCTTTGCGGCACAGTCCCGCACTTGATGGCGTTCAGGTCGCCTAGTAGTGAGGCGAGGCGGTATAAAAAGCTGCGCATGATATTCACCTCCTGCGATGCAATATAAACACCCACCGCCACGGCGTCAACCGTGCGCCTCTTCCCATTGTGTCTTTTCGGCAACAAGCGTGGCTTTCAATTTCTGCGTCAACTGCGGAACGCCATCCTCGATTAGCGTCTCAACAATGCTGCAATGGCAGTTAAAACGGTTGCCATCCTTGCTATAAAAGTCACGAACCTCCGCCGGAGTGTACAGGCGCAAATGCCTGGCGGCGTGAGTTTTTCTTGTTGTCGGCAGCAACGCACTAACCCACAACAGTTTGATTTCCAGCCCAAGCGCCTGCTCTGTATCTTCAAGCTCACCCATCTTTGCATCACGCAATGTCATGGTGATTTCAGACTGCGCATACATTCGCGCCCGACTCTCCGACACGCCCAGCCGGTCACGGATAACACCAGCCAATGCACGCGGGTTCTGGCCATTCTGGATGCCGTAGGCGATGACTTGCGCCAAGTCAGCCTGTAGCGCATCAGACAGGCCGGTAAAGTGCGTGTAGCTGCGTTGCTTCGCCATTGCTACACGGTTGCGGTATGCATCAGTCGCCATCACGGCATACATTGGCCGCGCAGCTGCATAGGTGGCAGACATGGCCGACAGGTTGGCCGATGCTTGCGCCAGCCCTAAGCGTGCTGAGTCGTCCTCGTACTCAGCGAAGAAAAACGTCAGCGGCTGGCCGTCCACTAGCTCGCTGGTGGTGATTTCGGCTAGCACTTGCCGCAACTCATCCATGCGCGTTGCTGGAAAGGCATAAGCACCTTCCGCATTGAACGCTAGCCACGGCACGCTATCGAACCATGCCAGCACGCGTTCGGTTATCCGCCTGTATCGCGCCGATATGTCCTTGTCGGCGGCGGATAGGATTTTGCCGGTCATGGTTGGGTTGGTGCGAGACTTCGGCACCAAAGGATTGATTATGCGCTTATATTTCATGGCCTCATCTTACCAAAAAAGCCGCATGTGCGGCTTGGGGTTATTCGGTTGCGGCCAGTGCGGCGCGGGCTTGCTTGCACCACTCCGGCGCCAGATGGCCTTGCCGCTCAAACTGGCTTGACCATGCATCAACAACATTCTGCAAAGCCGCCCGCAGCTTGTCGCTCTGTTGCCACACTTTTACATGGTCTCGCAGCGCTGCCTCTTCCATCGCGCTATCAATGCCGCCGCCAGCATTGTAATGGCGCTCCAAATCTTCCGTATCAATGCCAGCGCACGCATTGACTGCTGCTACGATGCGGCGGGCGTTGGCCATGTCGAAGCTGCCGGAGAAGATGCTGACGACCTGGCCATTTGCTCCGACGATCCGCCAGTTGCCCTTCTTGGTGGCCGGCTCGATGCGCCACGGCTCCGGCGTATGTTTCTGTTCGGTCATTTTGGGTGCTCCTGCTGGTTAACGTCAATCCATGCTATACGCCAGCCATTTAACCGTCAACCTAAAACCACCACCACGGCGCGAACCGTGGCGGGAAGGTTACACTTCGTCAGCAGGGGCCGCATCCTCTCGCATGCTGGCCACATCCGCATCAGAGCGCGGCGCAAACCCACCAGCGGTACGGATTTCGTTGCTGTCAAAAGTGGCCACGTCGCCGGCCTTGAATGCCGATTCGTTGATCGCTGCCATCTTCGCGGCATTGTCCAGCTTTTGCGAGTCAGACGCGGCCAACAGGTCATCCCACTCTACACAGAAATTCTCCATCGGCTTGATTGCACCGCATTGCATCAGGCGGCGGATGAACTCTTCGATGAAAGGATTGATGGCGTTTTTCTGGCGGCTCATGGCCGTTTTCGCCCAATCGTTTTGGTCTTGGTCAGATGCAAGCCGACCTGTTTGCTGGCCAAACAGGATAGTGAACGGGATTTGCACGGATGCGGCAAACTCATTCGCGGCGGTAGTCCATGGGCCAGTCGGGTCTGCAACGGTCACTTGTAGCGTGGTCAGTTTGCCGCCTTGCATCACTGCCGAGGCGTCGATACTGGTATTCAGGTCGCGGGCTTGTTCTTCCAGCACGTCTGCCACATTGGCGTCATTGCCGTATGCTTGCCGCACGGCGTCGCCTACGTTTGAATCTTTGTCGAACTCAAACACAATCGTCCGGCTTGAGTTCTTCAAGTAGGACTCAGCACTGCCGCCTGTGATCTTCTCAAGGTCGGACAGCCGATTAAATCCAGCCTCTAGCAGCGGGATGCCTTCGAACATATCGCGCAGGTCGCCGTCTGAATACACAACCACGCGGGACGGATGCACGTCCTTCCACTCTTCTGGCTGGCCTTGAGTGTCGTCGTGCGATTCCGGCAGTGCTGTTTTGTACTGGAACGCAGCGGGCAGGCCGAACGTGTCGCTGTTCAGGTCGCTATCCCACGCGGTCACGCGCAATTGCGACTCATAGACCGGGATCACATCCACCAGCTTGCCATTGCCAAGCGGCAGCGACACGTCTTGACCATCAGCAACGCGCAGGATAACCGCCGAGTACCGGCCAATCAGCTTGCGTCGGTCAGCCTCTTGCAGCTTTTTCCAGTGCGGGCGCAGCAGGTCGGCCACAGACTTTTCCCACGGCGTTGGCTGGTCATCGTCGGCAACATCCGCACCTTCGCGCAGCTCTTTGATGCAAGGGTACTCGCCCCAGGCTTTGCCAATGTGACGCTCGATAGCAGCCTTTGCAGCCGGGTGGCGCTTGTAGGCGGCGTAATAGTCGGGAAACGTCGGGTTCTGCTTGTAGCCGAACTGGCAATAGAGGTCGCCGCGCTTTGCGTCAAGCTGCGGGAAGAGTTGCGATAGGAATCGCATGTCGCGGGTGTTGTTCATGATAGCGGCCAGCTATGAGTATTGGAGTAATCATAGCATGGCTGCTGGTGGCGGGGTAGTTTATGGCCAGTGTAGTTCGTTCATCAGGTGGTGATGTGCGCGCAGCCTTGTTGCTCGGCTTGGCCTTACAAGCTCGCGCTTTTCATCGTAAGGTGTAAAGCTTGCGTATGGATGATTCTCTATCCACAGCTCAACGCCGCCAATCTTGGCTGAACATTTCCTCACATCCTCAAACGGCAATTTCTTGTCGATGCAGTCATTCAGCCATTTGTCAAAGTTGCGATTGAATGGGCCGCCAACAGTTATCCAGCACGTCGGCGTAATCAGCGCCAGCAATTTCCATTTCCACATATCACACCCCCTCCGGCCGCTCGGTCAGCGAGTCGCGCCAGTTAACACCGTCAATAACGACATCCAAGCAATCGAGGTCTACCCATTTTGATCCTTGCGGCAAATTCCAGTCTTGTATCGGAAAGCCGCCAACCTCCGGCACCTCGCCATTTTTGTTTGCCGTAATGCCCTGCAAACCGTGGCGGCTGCATAGCACCACCCACTTCACGTCTTTACGGATCACTTCCCACGGAATGACAAGCTGGCGCGGGCGGGTGCGGTAGGCAGAATCAAGTGTCAAAGTGGATTCGTGGCGTTTTTGCTGCCATTCCATGTGCGGGACGTTGTAATACTCAAGATTGCCGGCAACCCACGCCTCCACAATCTCCCCGCGCTCCTCCGGCGTCAGGTCGCGGAATGCCTTCTTCTCTTCGTTGCGTACTGTCATTTCGCCTGCTCCATCAGTTGATTGATTTGGTACTGCACCTCGTAGATTGCATCGTTTCTGCCTTCAAGATAATCATCATAAGGATCATTATCTTCAATCTCCGGCAACACCAGCGCCGACAGCGGCACACGATCTTCACGCCGCTGCACAATCTGCAACAGCGACTGATAGGTAAACGGTGCGTCGCGCAGTTCGGCGGTGGTCATGCCTGCGCAAATGCGCTCCATGGCGTCGATGCGGTCTTGGTCTTGGGTCATTTGCATATCTCCTTGGTTGGTTCGCTAACTATATGCACCGCTCCGCGAACCGTCAACCAATACCAACACGCCAACGGGTGACGTGTGGTAAAAGTGCATCAGCGGGATTTTAGGAAGATGGTGGATTGGCTGCCGCGACGAATGATCTTGCCAAGCGCGTAGCGGATTGCATCCCAGTGGTGGTTATGCTTATCGACAATATCCGGCAGCACTTCGCCAGTTAGCCTGTCTGTCTTGTACTCATACGCACTTGCCTCTGCAATGGTTTCCTTGCAGCGAGGGTGAATAATGATTGCATCGTATGAACGCAGGTGCGCAATGCCGTCCTCTACGCTACCCGGCCACTTCTCCACGCCTTCAATCTTGAAGCCATGCTTGGCAATGTGGCTGATCGTTTCTGGCCGCGCACTGTCGCCGTAAATCTTGTACTTGCGCACGCCTGGAATGCCGTCGTATATCTTCTTGCCTTCCGCCTTGCGCTTGGCTGCATATGCCTTTTGAGCGTCTGTAGCGCCTTCCATGCCGGCATAGAAGTGCCACATATCATCAAGCTCAACGTGCTTATCATGCGCCTCATACTCAATGTACAGCTTGCGGTTCGCCACCCAGCACTTGTTAAGCGTGCTAGGGTCAGAGCTAAACCCAAAGTCAGCGCCAAAGTAAGGGCCATCCCATCCGGATTGCGGCTCGAACGGCTCAACGCGCCACTTTCCGTTCAGCACCTTCACATCAGAACGCTTGCGGAACTGGCCAAGCCAGATCCACGCGTAACGGTCTGGATCGGTGCGTGCCATGCGGTCACGCTCCATGGCCAACTCTTCCGTCAGCCACGGGTTATGCTCGAAGTTGCACTGAATAATCAGCGTTTCGTCATCCTCATAGATGCCGTCTACTGCATCATCCCAATGCGGCGCAACAAGGTCTGCCCACGTCGGATCGGTCTCTTCGCGCGGGTTGAAGCTCACCCAAATTTCAGAACCCTTAGCCCGCAACGTCGGGAACAAAATGTCCCAACTGGTGCGGCTTACGGTCTCGGCCTCTTCCACCCATGCGCGAGTAGCGCCAGCGTAACCCTTGATCTTTGTCTGATTTCGCAGCAGGCCATCAAACGTGAAACGGCTACCATTGGCCGGAACGCTGATCTTCGCCTCAATGACGCGGAAATCCTCTGAGTGCCCCTTACGATTTACCTCGTCAACCACCTCTTGATAGCTTGAGTCGGCAATCGACTTCATCACTTCACGGAAGCACACAACGCGCTCGGTTTGCATCCTGGCGAACTCTGTCAGAATGGAAATGATTGTGCGCGTCTTTGCCGAGCCACGGCCACCCCACACTATCTTGCGCCGCTTAGGCCATAGCAGCTTTTCCAGCCGCTCAGGAATAAGGATTGTTGGCTCATCGTCAGATGGTTCAGGAATGCCGTTTACGACACTCCAGCGCCGGATAACCTGCCGTTGCATGTCGCAAATGCCAAACACCGCAGAACGGCTTTCTGTGCCGCTTGCGGTGATCTTTGCCTCCAGCGCCTCGATGGCTTTGGCGGTTAGGCGTTTACCCATTAATATCAGTCACCAGCTTGTAGTACTCGCCGTGATGCTCCTCTTTCTTCATGTCTAGCCAAATCATCAGCATTAGCCTTTTCATCGGGTCATGTATTTTGTGGGCGTCTTCCGGCTCCAGCCAGTCAAACAAAAAATCAGTCATGCGGATTTTTTTATACCACTGCTCAAATTCAGCAGCCATACGTTTGCGATGCTCTGCGTTTGCTTTTGCCTGTCCCATTATTGCCCTGCCCTTTCTGCTAATAGCTGCTCAAGCCGTTCCAGTCTTTGCGCCAAGTCCGTGACCTCCTTCACATCCACGCCAATCTTAATCATCGCCACAATCATCGATGCAATATCAGCGGGCATACTGCCTTCACTCACCTCTTGGATAAGCTTCTCGATCTTGTCTGATGGCGTGTCATTGACGGCGAACGGGAATTCATACGTCGGCAGCACGGCCTTTTTCTGCGGCGCAAGGTGTTTTTCCAGTACCTCGATGGCTTTCATCTTGAGCGGGTGATCTTTCGAATATGCGATCTCGACAAGCATGCCTACGAAAGTCGTTTCCGACTGTCCGCGCTTGTCCATCTCTTCTTCGATCATCTGCCGCCACCCCTTGCCGCGCTTGCGCTTGGAGAAGTCCGGCTGATATTCAGGTGAAAATAGCTTTCCCATGTCGTTCAAAGCTCGTTATTTATCACCTGATTGTACAAAAAACGCCGCGACATAGCACGGCGTTTTTTACTTTTTGTGGGGTGGTGTTAGGTGGTGCTTTTCTGCGCAGTAACTTCTTCGTAAGTGGCAAATGGGCACTGGCCGCCAGTTGCCCGCACAACACCACGATTAACCAGCTTTTCTAGGGCTGCAATCCGGTGCGGCACCTCTGAAATCCACCAGTCCGTGAATCCGCCGTGCTTGCGTATCTGGCCAAGCACTAGCTGTTCATGCGGATGAAGGTCGGAAATGCTCAGCATCACGCACCGCCTTTCTGCGCGGCGCGATCCAGGCGTTCAATCTCGGCGGCGATCAGGGCGCCGGCCTTCACCAGGTCGCGGCGGGCTGTGGTTGGTTTCCACCATTCATTCCGCCACGGCCACCAAGCTGGAATAGAGCGTTTCGATGCGCCCGTGTCGTGGGCACACAGTGCATAGCAGGCCGCAGCATCGGCAAGATGCCCTTCCTGATATGCGTCGTCATGCTCCGGCGTCCAGCCTTCCACCTCCATCTGGCGGCGGCGCTCGGCGGCAATGTCGGCCAGGACTGCAGACAGCGGGGCAGCCTGCGGCGCGGCGGCTAGCATGGCGCGGCAGTGCTCTTTGTTGCAGCAGGCGTTGAACGGGCTGCGGATAGAGTCGGCAGCTTCCTGCGGCACGGCCAAGGCTGGCGGCTGGGCGGCGACTAGGTGGCGCAGTGCCCATTCAGCTTTGTCTGCCGCGCTCATGGCCCAGCCTGGCTTGTTGTCCGGCAGTTCTTCCAGCGCCTCCAGTGCATCACACACCGCGTCGAAGTTCACGCTATCGATGACGTGTTCGCGGCCATCTATGCCGTCGCGCTCCTCGCTGTCGTCTAGCGCGATATTCACAGCACGGGTCAGCGCAATCAGCTTGGCGATGACATCCAGCGCCACCGGCTCGGCCTGCTGCGCCTGCTCGGCTGCGGCGATGGCAGATTGTGCCGCGCGCAATCGTTTTACGTGACGCAATAGACGCTCCCTGTGCCAACCCATGTCGCCACGCGGCAGTGAATGCGCTATTGCCTCAATGCTGTCGTCGTCATGATTTGGTATTTTGTCCAAGTGCTCACCATTCAGCGCCTGATCCAGCGCATCCAACAACTGTTTATTCACGTCCATATCAACCTCCCGTTAAAGTCATTCCATACTATGCACAACGCAGTTAACCGTCAACCTAAAACTAGCCAGCCGGATGGCTGGTGTTGGTTTATTGCGACTTCTCTTGCGCCCGTCGCACTGCCGCTTCCAGCAACTGCTGGTCTAGCAGCAGCAATTCCTTGTCTGCCTTTTTGCTGGCCTTCCTAGCGTTCACAATGGCGAAGATACCAACACAGATACCAATCACCAGCGATACCAGCGACAGGATAGATGTTGCCGCTTCAATCAGGTTGTAACCACCAAGCGCAGACAGCCCAGCACTGATAGCGCCTTGCGTCTTTGGGTTGGTCATCAGCTGATGCGCCATATCACTGGCTGTCTCTTTTGCGTGCGAGTTCAAGCCGCTTCTCCTTTACCCGCACCGCTGCCCCGTAGATTATGGCGATGCACCACACCACCCCAGCCACGAAACCGAGTATCTCTTGCCATGTCATCACCTTGCACCCACATGAGCCGCAGGATTTGCAAGCCCAGAATGATTTGAATGCAGGCATTATAAACATTTGCTGGCATGTATGCGAACCACATTAGAAGGCCGAATAGGTTTATACCGGCATTCCACAGCGACAGCATGGCCATGTCAGACGACAGCTTGCATGCTTGCTTGGCTAGGACGAGGGCACACAGCACGTCAAAGGTGCATGCCGACACGTAGAACAGCACGTCGCTTTCCACGGTCTCGAACATGTAGAAATGCGCCAGATTGAAAAACGCAAGCGTCAAGGCTGCCGTAGACCGATAGGGCCACGCCGAAAAACTGGCAGCTGCCACGCTTGCCATGACAGCCTCAACGCCTACGCCATTCACTTTTGCTTACCCTTGCCGCCGGTGTCTTTGGATTTGTCGTTGCTACGATCCCGACCGTTCTTTCCTGCCATGGTGCTTACTCCTTGGTTGATAGTGGTTGGATTGTAGCATGGTTGGTGGCCATGGCGTCATCCACGGCATCATCAAACTGCTCTGCGCACTCAAACGTGGTAGTCATACGCGCTTCGCCGTCCTCGGTTTCCAGCATCATGCGTTCCTTGGTGCGGATATAGCGATACCGATCGGCATCGCGCTCGTTCGCATCCGCCCGTTCAGTCTCGGCCTGCTTCATGGCCTTGGCTGCTTTCAGTGCCAGGCTTTGGGCGGTGTAGTCATCTTGCAGATTGTCTAGCTGTGCTTGCAAGGCGTCAATATGCTCAATCAGCTTGCGCTGGTACGCCATGCCGTCACGTTGCGCCTGCTTGCGCAGTGCGTCTATTGTTTCTTTACTCAGCATCTCTATCACCTCAAAACGGAAATTCAGTCAGACCCAGACGCTCCACAATCTTGCGAGCGCGGCCATATTTCAAAGCCTCGGCACTCGGTGCGCGTGGCTGGCGTGCTTTCGGCAGTACGCGTACACGGCAACCAGCTGGCACGGTCGGCTTCGTGTGACAACGGCGGATCACCTCGCCGCTGTCGTTGTCGATGATTTCGTAGCGCATTATTTGGCACCTCTGGCGCGGATGGCGTTAGCGCAGTCGGTATTTTCCGCTCGGCGCTTTGCAAAGCCATCTACATGCACATACGCAAGACCGTCGCACACTTTCGCACACGCCTCCCGCTCTTTCTGGGCTACCAGTGCGGCGAAGGCCTGCACAAAATCATCTGCGTCTTTGCCATTCACAAGAATAGTTTCTGCGCGGAACTCGGCCCCCGCCTCACGCGCCATCCGAATCACATCGTCTCGCGTCATCACAACCCCCTTGCCTTGGCGATGGCGGCGCGGGCTTTCATTGCAGGATGATCCGGCAAAACAACATCAAGCAATTTCATGCATTGTTCTTTTGCATCTTGCACAGTGTCAAACTGCTCAAACCACATCGACCCGTCATAGGTGCAATATGCGCTCCATTTTGCATTGCTTCCGCCAGACGGCCATACGACGCAATCGTACTTTGCCAGAAACTCTTCTCTTTCCCACCCGTCAATGCCACTAAAGTCGTAACCAATTCCGAACATTACCGTGCCGTCGAACTTTGCAACGTGAGAATCTTGATTCCACGACAAATCAACACATTCTTCCAGCGCCAGCAAAAGCTCCGGGGCGGCGGAAATCAGGGCGGTGTTAGCTTGCACGTTTTCCGGCTTCTTTCCGTATGGCCACGCAATATTAAGCACCGATGCAATTGATACTCCATCATTAGATCTTACGATTTCACCGTCAGCCACCCACGGCCCCGGCGTAAATTTGTCAGTCATGTTTGCATCTCCTCATCAGTAACAACTCCAATGTATACGCTTGGCGGGGTGGTGTCAACGCATCAAAGCAAAGGCGGCAGCAATCTCTGCCTGCTTGTTGTTATCTAGCACGCCTTGTTCGCACAGCTTGATAAAGTGATTTCTGGCCGCGTCAGCATCGCCCTTAGCAAGCATCATTGCCAGGGTGCGTGGAATGACCATAGCAGTATCTGGCGACACCATGCCGAACTCGCTAACCATCCAGCCAGATACGCCCATGACGCAACCCTGGTCAAACTCTCCTCGCCACTTAGCATCCCTGTACCACCGGGCAAAGTGCTGAAAGTTCAGGAACTCGCCAGCAAGCAATTTCCTATGCCTTAGCATTGCCCAGCACGGATATCCGGCACCTACAGATTGTGCGCAAAAAATGCCCTTTCCCATCTTTGCAACTTCTTTTTTATCGTGTACCATTGGCAGGTTTGCCCTCCTTCATACTAAGTAATAGATAGTAGAACCTTCAAATTTTTCTTAAATACTAATACTCATACTCCACCTATCACCCTCTTTCGAGGGCTGTTTTTTATTTAGTGGCGACGGTGCGATATAGTGGCAAAGTGCCTTTACCACTATATATTGCCAAAAAACCTAACAAAATCAACGGTTTGCGATTTGGTGGTATAGTGGATTAAGTGGTAACGTACTTTTTGAAAAAGTTGCCAGCGAAAAACGCCGCGCATTAAATCCACTATACCACTAAATCGTAACTGCTTGATCTGCAATGGTTTTTTGACACTTTTGGTGTTACCACTATATCTACCACTAAATGCCGCAGTAACCACTAAATGCCGTGCCTGTAGGTTGTAAAAGAGCGCACCTCCATGCTGCCAAAGTGCGCTCGTAGTTGCAAGTGCTTTTTCAGTCATCCGACGCCATGTAGTCTAGTCCGGCATCGGTGCAGAGGTATCTGGTAGACGGCCTACCGCGTGCTGGCTGATGCTCCTCCTCTAGCAGTAGCTCGTCACGCACCATTATTTTTAGCACTGCCGTCACGTCCTCACGCTTGTAATTCTTGTTGCGGCATCTGGTCGTCACTTCCTTTTGCGACGCCCACACCTGGCACACATCCAGAATCTTAAGCATCAGCGCCCGCTTGCGATCGTCCATGTCGGTGCTGACCTCCTTATCGGAAATCTCCACTTTGCGGATCTTCGTTTCAATGTCATTCATCACCAGCTTGGCTGCGTAGCGCACCACGTCAAGCGTTATCGGCGTGCCATTCCATCCGGCAACGGCAATGCTGACCTTCACAATCATCTCGGTTGCGCGGCGTGCTAGTGGCGTCATGCCCTTGCCCTTGAGTGCTTCCGCCCACTCGAACAGATAGCCCTGCATCCGTCCAATGAAGTCCTCCGCCTCTGCATCCATCACCAGTGCAACGCGCTCGCGGCAATCGTCAATCCTGCCTGCCGTGTTTTCCGGCATGGCGAAGCCAGGATCAGCAATCCGCATTTCCAGCTGCATGGGCGGCTTGCTGGGTGGTGCAAAGTTGGCCTTTGGCATTGGGTTGGCCTCATGCTCAAAGAACACCAGCGCACGGCTAAGAAAACCGCTTTCTACCTGCTCACGAGTAAAGGCATCGTGCATGGTGGCTGGCGTTGCCGTGGTGAACATGGACAGCCACGGATTGACCAAGCCGCCATTGTCGTTAATGGCCGTGTACAGCTTTTTCAAATAGTTGGCCGCCTCCAATGCTTCGCGCCCTTCCGGTGAAGTCTTGCCGCAGTCCTCGACCTCTCGCATATGGCGCTGGATCTGCTGGCCAATAGCTGCAAGGATGCTTTCACGGCGGGACAGGTCAACCATCAGCACGCCGTTTGCCTTGGTGTACGCCTCCATGATCGTGCCGATAACGCCCTCAAGATAAGACGCATTGCCGGACTTCTTGGAGTTCTGCACGCGCCCAAGAAAGATGCCGAACTCATCAATCAAGAAATTGCTGTATTGGTTGTATGCGAAGGTGTCGAGCAGATCCTTGTCAGACTTGATGCGGCCATGACACGCACGGCCAAGCCCTGCATAGGTCAGCAATTCCCGCGCAGTGGCCATTGCCGATTCCTTACCAGTGGCAGATGCGGCAATCACCAGCAGGATCAAGTTTGGCGTCACGCCAGACCATCGTCCCGGCACATAGAAGCCACGGCCAACGATGTTGCTGGCCACGGTCAGCGTGGTGGCCAGTGCAAGATTACGGTTATCGAACAGTGATTTGTCGCGCACGTACTGCAACAGATCGTTAACGGCGCCTGGTGGCTTCCATAGGTCAACGTCGTCCAGCTCTGTCACTTTCTGGCGTGGCGCGGTCTTCGTCGATTCCTGCTTCTTACCCCAGTTGCCCCAGTTGTCGATCCATTCCCGTTCGGCTTCGGTCAATTCCGCGTCCAAGTGGTCGCGTTGAACCCAGCCATGCCGCTGCGCCATGGCAACGAGCGTGGCAATTGTCACGCTGCTAGATACCCGCTTTCCGAAACTGTGCCACCGTCCTTGCATCTCGCTGGGGCAATACTTGGCTCCACGACTAGACCATGCATCCCACGCTGCGAAGCCTTCCGCGCTGCCATCGGTGCCGCGATGTACGGCCATGCCCACCTTGAACCAATCATCGTGATCCATATCAGGATCAAGATAGGTCAGCATGTGCTCAATGTCGCGGATGTCGGTGTCGGAATGGTCGCCCTCCTGCCGTTCAATCTTGGCGCGTGCAATCAGTTTGGCGAGCGGTGCGGGCAAGATAACCAGCTCGGCCACATCAGACTTGGCAAACGAGTGCCACACATATTCACGGCCAGACGCGTGCAGACTGCCAGGTATCACCACAAAACCGCCACCCTGCTTGATGTCGATACCTTGGTACTCTTTCGGCATCTTCCATGCAAGGTCGGTGTCTGGCTTGGCAAAGTAAAGGTGCATGCCATTGCCGCCTGTGCGAACGACGGCGCTACACGCTTCAATCAGGTCAATGCCAATGTCAGCTTGCAGCCGCTCAAATGCAATGTCTCCGCCGTTGCGCGGGTCAATGTCGATGACGATATGCCCAGCATCAAGCGCCCAGCCTAGGCCGGTGTAAGGCTCCATCATTTCACCATCAAGCCATGTATCTAGCACGGCCTCATCCACCAGTGGCTGATTGACCCACTCATTGCGGGCAGGATGCTTGCCTGCTGCTTGGCAGTTGCGGTTGCCGCAGTCGCACGCGCCTTGCTTGATGCGGTGCAAAGGGAATACGCGCAAACCAGCTTGCACGAATTCTATGGCGTTTTCGTAGAGGTCACTCACCGATAATCTCCTTAAGTTTTATTGCGCCTTTTGTGAGGCGAACAATTTCTAATGCCCTTGCTGGCGGAATCTTGCCAGCCTTAAACCACTGCGAAACGGCGCTTTCGGTAACGCCAAGCGTGTCGGCAATGGCCTTTTGGCTGCCAAACGCCTTTAATAGTGCGTCCATGTGTTGCTCCTTGATGTTGCATGCTTTGCATTGTCGCTCAAGAAAAAGTTAAGTGCAACGCTTGACACGGTAATTTTGCACGTTCATAATGGCCTCACGTTGTCAGCAAGGCGACGCACTCAACAGGAGTAAATCACATGGACGTTAAGACGCTTTGCGAGTCATACGACTCGCTAGGCAAGCAGATTGCGCAGCTTGAATTGGCGCGGTCGAAGCTGGCCGAAAACATCATCATTGCACTGGGGCATGACCACATAGGCCAACGCACCTATACGCATGATGGCGTGAAAGTGACTATTACCACCAAAGAGACGTACACGCTGGATAAAGCACGCCTTAATGTGGAATGGTCGGAGCAACTGCCGATCAATCGCAGCTACAGCTACACGCTGCGAGAGAAAGACTTCAAAGCAATGATGGAGCATGGCAGCAGCGAGCAAAAGCAGGTGCTGGCTGAAATCGTAACAAGCAAGCCGGCCAAGCCGGTTGTTAAGGTGGAGTGGAAATAATGGATCTCAAAAGCATGATTTCCCGCCCATCGGGCGATGCGCCGATGCTTACCATCTTTGGTGAAGGCGGCACAGGGAAAACCAGCCTGGCCGCGACCTTTCCGGCTCCGATCTTCATCCGCGCCGAAGATGGCTTTGATGTGTTTTCCGGCAAGAAAGCGCCGAACGCTTTCCCTGTGCTAAAGCAAGGTGAAGACATTTTCGAGCAACTTGACGCGCTGATTGAACAGGAGCACCCGTTCAAGACGCTGATCATCGACAGTATCACAAGTCTGGACAAGAAGTTCGAGTCTGACGTAGTGCGCAAAGATCCACGCGCCAAGTCGATCAATCAGGCCAATGGCGGCTATGGTGCTGGTTACTCGGCAGTGGCGGAACTGCACAGCAAGGTAAAAGACCGTTGCGACACGCTGCGCGAGCAAAAAGGCATGACCATTGTTTTTCTCGGCCACGTTGAAACCGAGACGATGGATCTGCCGGATGAGCCGAACTATTCGCGCTACTCGATGCGGATTCACAAGAAAAGCATCGGCTACTATACCGATTTCGTGTCGCTGGTCGGCTTGCTAAAGCTGGAAACCATCGTCGATCAGGATAGCGGCAAGGCCAAGAGCTTTGGCGACCGCGTGCTGATTGTGGACAAGCGAGCATCCAGCATCACCAAAAACCGCTACGGCATTGTTGACGACATTGCCGTAGAAGAAGGCAGCAATCCGCTGCTGAACCTGATTCCTTACTTTAAAACCACGCAGGAGTAACACAACATGGCATCTTTTTGGAATGTAGACGGCGAAGACGTAACCAAGTCTGAAATCAAAGAACAGGACAACAGCTTCAAGCCGTTGCCGGAAAACTGGTATCAAGGTCTGGTTGACAAGATCGAAGTGAAAGACGGCGATTACGGCCAAAGCATCCGCGCTACGCTGAACTGCAAGGTCGGCAACGACATGAAGAAAACCAGCATCAGTCTGAAATGCTGGGATCAGGACATCAAGAAGCGCAAACGCGCGATTCAGATGCTAGTGCTGCTGTTCCGCGCTGCTGGCAAAGACCTGCCCCGCGATGAGCCGAGCGACGACAACCTGCAAGCCATTGTCGGCAAGAAAATGGGCTTCAAAATCGGCCTGTACGAGATGACCACCGACGACGGCAAGGAGCTATCCGGTAACTGGCTGCAATTCGTTGGCACCGCTGCCGAGGCCAAGGAGAAGGCGACGGAGGTTAAGGAGTCGGTGAAGCCTGCGCCAAAAGCAGAATCGGCAGACGACGATATCCCGTGGTGATGTAGCGCAAGGGGCTTCGGCCCCTTTTTTTGACAAGGCCAAAAAATGATCAAAGCCGAACAAATCCAGCAAGAAATAGACGCCATGTGGTCAGAAATGCCGCGTGAGCAGCGCGACTACATTGGGGCGTCAGAGATAGGCCACGAGTGCGAGCGTTATTTGTGGCTCAAGTTTCACCGCTGCGTGCATCCTGAGCAATTCGAGCCACGCATGCTGCGCCTGTTCAATCGTGGCCACCGCGAAGAGTTCCAGTTCGAGGCCATGCTAAAGGCTATCGGCTTCAAGATTCTGGACAGCTGCCAAGGGCAAGGCGGCTTCAAGCGTGGCTTTTTTGCAGGGCATTGGGACGGGCGCGTTGAGCGTGACGGGCTAACCTACACGGTCGAGTACAAAACCCACAGCGACAAGTCGTTTAACCTGCTGTCGCTTAATGGCGTGCGAGAGTCAAAGCCGCAGCACTACGCGCAAATGTGCGTGTACGCCAAAGAACAAGGCAGCGACGGCATGATCTACATGGCCGTCAACAAGAACAACGACGAACTGCACATTGAGGTGCTGGAACGCAACGACGAACACGCCGACGAAATGGCCGCCCGCGCTGTTCGTATCGGGACGGACTTCCAGCCACCAAAGAAGATCGCCAAGAGCGTGACAGACTACCGCTGCAAGTTCTGCAACGCAAAGCCGGTATGCCACGGCATCAAGCCAATGCGTATCGACTGCCGCAACTGCGCCAACGTAGAGAAGGATGCCGAATCCGGCACATTCAAATGCGAGCTAGGCCGTGAGCTTGTGCCTTGCGAACGCCACACGTTCAACCCACTGGCACTGGCAGACTGCTACGGCATGAAGATTGACAAGGTAGACCCTGAGCAAAAGCAGATCCACTTTCTGCGCAAAGACGGCAGCACGCTAAAAATCGGCGGTGCCGATGGTCTGCATTCCGATGAAGTGATGACGATACTATGCGACTGACGCCACGCTACTATCAACAAGAGGCTTTTGACGCCGCCGTTGCGCACCTTATCAAGTCTGACGAACCCGGAATTCTTGAGCTAGCCACTGGCGCGGGTAAGTCAATCATTGTCGCCATGTTGGCAGATTGGCTAGCGGCCAAGAATCGCCGCGTGTTGGTGCTCACGCACTCCAGCGACCTGGTAGCGCAAAACCACGCCAAGTACCTGCTGACCGGCAACGATGCGGGCATTTTTTCTGCCAAGCTTGGCAAGAAAAACAGCCGCCACCGCGTCATTTTTGGCGGGGTGCAAAGCGTGGTGCGCAGCCTGCCGAAGTTCACTGATCCGGTGTCTTTGATCCTGGTTGACGAGTGCCACATGGTCAGCTTTGACGGCGGCAGCTATCACAAGGTATTCGAGCACTTCTATGGCCTGAACCCAAAAATGCGGGTTATGGGCCTTACCGCCACGCCGTCTCGTGGCAAATATCGCCTCGTTGCGCCGGATAACTTCTTCAAGCACACGATCTACCGCAAGCTTACCAAGTCGCTGATTGATGAAGGCTTTCTGGTGCCTATCGTGTACGGCGCGCCAAGCGTTGAAGAATACAACCTGCTGGGCGTGAAGATTAACAGCATGGGCAAGTTCAATCAGTCCGACATTGACGCTGCCACGCTTGGCCAAGAGCGGCTAACACGCGCCATCTGCACCGACATCATGGCTAACATGTTCGCGCAGAATCGCCAGCTTTGCATGATCTTTGCCGCGTCAATCCAGCACGCCAAGGAGATTGTCAGCTACCTACCTGCCGGACTGACCGAGATTGTCACGGGTGACACGCCGCAAGGCGAGCGAGACGACATTATCAACGCCGGTCGCAATGGCCCGATACAGTACATTGTGAACGTCGGCACGCTGACGACAGGGGTAGACATTCCGCGATGCGATTGCATCGCCCTGCTGCGTGCCACAGAGTCGCCAGCACTGCTATCACAGATCATTGGTCGTGGTTTGCGCCTATCGCCGGAAACTGGCAAAGAGGATTGCCTGCTGCTGGACTATGGCCAGAACATCGACCGGCACGGCGAGTCGGAGGATGATCTTTTTGGCCAGCTTGAGGATATGAAGGTCAAAGAGAAGTCGGGCGACATGGTAAAGGTCTGCCCTGAGTGCAACAACGAGTCTGGATTCTTTGCCCGCCGCTGCAAGCATCAAACCGGCTGGGATGGCGAAATGTGCGGTTATCGTTTCGAGTTCAAAACCTGCCCGTCGTGCGACACGGAAAACGACATTACCGCCCGCAACTGCTGGCACTGTCAGCATGAACTGGTAGACCCAAACGACAAGCTAACCCGCAAGGCCAGCACTGGCGGATTGCAGAACCTGGATAACTTGAAGGTGGTGCAGGTGGTGCTTGTGCCGTACAAGAAGGATGGCAAGACACTGCTTCGCGCTGACTACACTGTGGCCGCAGACGCAAAGACAATGATCGTGTCCGAATTTTTCCATGAGTCGCACGAATCGCCATTTGTGGTGATGAAGTACCGGCAGTTCCTGAAAGATATAGGCGCATCGGGCAGCATTGCCGACGTGCTGGACGGCGATAACTACGCGGGGCCAGAGATGGTTTCGCTAAAGAAGAACGGCAAGTATTACAACGTGTTGAAGCGCCATATCGGCCAGCCAACACCAGTCACTGTACATAAGAAAGGGCAATTCCAATGGACGTAAAAGTGCCGTATGAGTCTGACGAGCAGATTGCATTCGTGAAGTGGTTCAAAGCGCAATACCCTGGCGTGCTGATTTTCTCGGTGCCAAACGGCGGCAGCCGCCAAAAGCGTGAGGCGTTGAAGTTGCAGCACGAAGGTGTGGTCAAGGGCGTGCCCGATCTTTTCATTCCTGAATGGCGGCTTTTCATCGAGATGAAGCGCCAGAAAGGCGGCGTGGTATCGCCAGATCAAAAACAGATCATGGCCGAACTTAACCGCGTCGGGTATGTGTGCCAAGTTTGCAACGGATGGCGTGCGGCTGCTGATTTCGTGTTGACGTTCCGCCGTTCGGTGTTTACTATGGATTGACCAACTAGGAGATAGACATGACCCTCTCAGACAAAACCCAACACCAGCTTGATGCTGAATACCGCAACAACACCGAAGCCGTGCAGGCTAACGCGGCATGGATCAACGCGCATGAGGCGTATGCGGCGAAGTTTGGCGGTCGCGCCGTTTGCAGTGCGTGCTTTGGCGATGCAACGCCATTTGTCGTGGCTGCTGACGTTTCGGACATGCAAGTAAGCCGTCCGGTACGGATTATCGCGCACAAGCCGGTGTATGAGGTGGCCTATCAGGGCTTTGTGTTGAATGTGGTGGAAAAATGACAGACAACGCCGAACTAGTCCACTTCCAACACGCCGGCCTGTACTTTTCCGCACTGGTAGACCTGATGCCGGACGAACAGGAAGTGGCTGTTTTTTACGAAGATGGCGATGTAACCGAACTGCTGAAACTGTTCGCGCCGGAGCATCGCTATGCAATCAACCGGCTGGCCGTGGTGGCAGCTATGAAACAACGTGCCGAGCAGGCAGAAGAAGATAAGAGGAGTGATGCAAGTGAATAGTTATGAAGAGTTTTTGAAGCAGAAAGAAATCAAGCCAATCATCGCTGGGCATGAAGTTAATGCCGCTGATCTGAATGAAAACCTGTTTGATTTCCAGCGCGCAATCGTCAAGTGGGCGTTGAAGCGCGGTCGCGCGGCAATCTTTGCCGATACTGGGCTTGGCAAAACGCTGATGCAAACCAGCTGGGCAGATAACGTCGTGCAGCATACTGGCGGCGATGTGCTAATCGTTGCGCCGCTGTGCGTAGCGCAGCAGACGGTGCGTGAAGGCGAGAAATTCGGCATTGACATTCATTTTTGCCGCAGTCACGAAAATGCAGTGTCTGGTATCAACATTACCAACTACGAAATGCTTGATCGTTTCGATCTGTCGCAATTCGCCGGGGTGGTGCTGGATGAGTCGTCCATCCTGAAAAACCGCGACGGCAAAACGCGTAATGCCATCATTGATGCGTGCCAGACTGTGCCGTACCGACTGAGCTGCACCGCCACGCCATCGCCCAATGACTTTATGGAGCTTGGCAATCAGGCCGAGTTTCTTGGCATCATGAGCATGACGGAAATGCTGGCCATGTACTTTATCAACGATGCTGGCGACACTGGCACATGGATTCTGAAAGGCCACGGCAAGTCGAAGTTTTGGGAATGGCTGGCGACGTGGGCCGTCGTGATTCGTAGCCCTGCCGATCTTGATTTTGACGGGTCGCGCTATGTGCTTCCGCCACTGGTTATGCATAGCCACGTTGTTAGCAGCAAAGCGGAAAATGGCCTGTTTGCCGACATTGCCACTGGCCTAATGGAGCGCAACAAGGCCCGCAAAGAAAGCATTGATGAGCGCGTCAAGGCTTGCGCCGATGTTGTCAATGCCAGCGATGAGCAGTGGGTTGTCTGGTGCCACCGCAACGAAGAGGCGGATAAGCTGGTGGCGGCCATTCCCGGCGCTGTTGATGTGTCAGGCAGCGATAGTATCGAGCACAAAGAAGAAAGCGTCCATGCATTCATTGATGGCGGCATCCGCGTGCTGGTCAGCAAGCCGAAAATCCTGGGTTCTGGCATGAACTTCCAGAATTGCCACAATACGGCATTCGTTGGCCTGTCTGACAGCTGGGAGCAATACTATCAGGCCATTCGCCGTTTCTACCGGTTCGGCCAGACCAAAGAAGTAAACGTCCACGTCATCAGCGCCGAATCTGAGGGCGCAGTGGTGGCGAACATTCAACGCAAAGAAGATCAAAACGCCCAGATGGGCACTGAAATGGTGAAGCATATGAGCGAAAGCATGAAACGGGAAATTTTCGGGGCATCGGTAGAGAAAACAGAGTATGTTCGCCATGTCGCGCACGGCGAAGGCTGGACTGTTCACAACGCGGATTGCATCGATCTTGCCCGCGAAATTGAGTCCGACAGCATCGATTTCACAATTTACTCTCCACCTTTCGAGTCACTGTTCACGTATTCAAACTCTGACCGCGACATGGGCAACAACAAGTCCAGCGACGATTTCCGCCAGCATTACCAGTACCTGATCGATGAAACGTTCCGCATCATGCGCCCAGGTCGTTTGGTGGCTGTGCATTGCATGAACCTGACCACCAGCAAGGTAAACGATGGCTTTATCGGCATTCGTGATTTCCGGGGCGATATTATTCGCGCTCACCAGAAAGCCGGGTTCATCTATCACAGCGAGGTATGCATTTGGAAAGACCCTGTTGTTGCTATGCAGCGCACCAAGGCGCTGGGACTACTGCACAAGACGATCAAGAAAGATTCCAGCATGAGCCGTCAGGGGCTGGCTGACTATCTGGTGATCTTCCGCAAGCCTGGCAACAACGACAAGCCAATCAGCCACACGGCCGAAGAATTCCCGGTAGAAATGTGGCAGCGGTACGCATCGCCGGTTTGGTTTGATATTGACCAGTCGCGCACGCTAAATTTCCGCGAAGCACGCGATGAGGACGATGTGAAGCACATTTGCCCCTTGCAGCTTGACGTTATCGAGCGTGCTATGGATCTGTGGACTGCCAAAGATGATCTGGTATTCTCTCCGTTCACCGGCGTTGGCAGCGAAGGCTATACCGCCGTGAAGATGGGTCGTCGATTCATTGGCAGCGAACTCAAGCCGTCTTACTACGAGCAAGCGCTGAAAAACATGCACTCTCTGTCGCAAGGCACTATCAGCATGTTTGACTAATCACTACCGCCCCGCCGTTAGCAATAATCAATTTTACGGCGGGGTGCTTAGTGTCAATAATGACTGCGCCAAACAGGAGGTAGATATGGCCAAAATGACACGCAAAAATGACCGCGTAACGCTGCTGATGAAAAAGCCAGCGCCTTACAAAACCAAGATGCCAGCTAGCAAAAAGATGGCGTACAAGTGCATTGACGGCCCCATGAAAGGCGTAACGCTGTGGCTGACAAGCGCATGCACTGGTGTTATCAACATGGCGGGCCAGGCGTTCCAATACATCCAAGCAGAGCAAGATAAACCATTTCTCAAGGTAGAGTACAAATGATCACCACCACCAAATCCGAAATCGGCAGCGCCGTAAAATCCGCAGCTGGCGTAGCGCCGAGCAAGTCCACCATGCCAATCGTTACCAACCTGCTGATCCGCAAGCAGGGCGATAGCGTGACGTTTACCGCATCCGACCTTGAACTGGAAATGCACTACAAAGCCAGCATTGCCGGCGATGACTTTGCCGTGACGGTTCCGGCGAAGAAGTTCGGCCAGATCATCGGCGCAATGAAGACTGACGACAAAATCACCATGTCGCTGGATGGCAACAAGCTGCTGGTAAAGGCTGGTCGAAGCCGTTTCAACCTGGCCACGCTGCCCGCTGACGATTACCCGGAAATGCCAGCCTACACTGCCAGCGATGCGGCAAAGTTCACCATCACCCAGCAGACGCTGCAAAAGGCCATCGGCAGTGTCATTCATGCCGTAGCAGTGCAGGACATTCGTACCTATCTGAATGGTGTGTACCTGGAATCGAAAGGCACGCTGATTGCCGTTGGCACTGATGGCCACCGTCTGGCCGCATACAAAACCGACGCGCCGTGCCCCGCATTCTCTACCATCGTGCCACGCAAGGCTGCCGAAGAACTGCTGCGCCAGTTGAAGCCAGTTGATACGCCGGTATCGGTTGAGATCAATGATCGCTACGCGCTGTTTGACCTTGGTTACCTGACCATCAAAACCAAGCTGATCGAAAACAAGTTCCCCGATTACGAGCGCGTAGTGCCAAGCAGCAATGATAACTACGTGTCGGCGGGCAAGGTGGAGTTGGTCGATTCTATTGGCCGCGCATCCATTCTGGCGAATGACAAGCTGAATGGCGTTCTGGTTAGCGTGTCTGGCGGCATTATGGCCATGGCTTGCAAGAATGTTGACGGCGAAGAATCGAACGACGAAATCGAAGTTCAGCACGACGGCGAAGATATCGAAACTGGCTTCAATTTCCACTATCTGCGTGACGCCGTGGCCGCCATCGATAGCGATTCGATCAATATGGCATTCCGCACTGGCGCTGCCGGCGCCGTTCTTATCACTGGCAATGATGCAGCACTTCGCTGCGTTGTTATGCCGATGCGCATGTGAGCGGAGGGGTTGGCATGGCAGACATCATCGACACCGCCAACGACGCCGCCGAGCTGTTTCTCGCCGACAGCATCGCGCATTCACAACACAAGTCACTGCCGCTGACTGGCTTTTGCCATAATTGCGAGGAGCCGACGGCAGAGCTGTTTTGCGACTGCGACTGCCGAAACGATTACGAACACCGCGTGACTACACGCAGAAAGCAGGGGCTGGCATGATCTGGATAATCGTATGGCTGATTGCCGCCGTAGTGTTTGGAAACTGCTGGGTGATGGGCAAGGTCTTGCGGGACATTGAAGAACTGAAACGACAGAATGAGGATGATTTGAAATGACACGATTCGCAGATATTCGCCAGTGGGCGCAAGACAGAAACCTGATTGAAGGCGCAACAGTTCAGGCGCAGACCGTCAAGCTGATGGAGGAGTGCGGAGAGCTTGCGGCTGGCATTGCACGTGGCGACAAGGAAAAGATTGTCGATAGCATCGGTGACGCCATTGTGGTGCTTACCATCATGGCAGCGCAGTGCGGCATGCCGGTTGAAGCCTGCATCGAATCCGCATGGCAAGAGATCAAAGACCGCAAAGGCCGGATGGTTGATGGCATTTTTGTGAAGGATGAGCCATGACACCCGACGAACTCGAAACCTGGCGACGCGCCAACCCCGGATTGCCGATTGGCAAATAAACCACACCCCGCACATGCGGGGTTTATCTTTGGTTGACGCTGCGCCGTGATGTGTTTATATTGAAAGCATCGAAACGAAACGCAGGGAGCAGCAAATGCGCACCATCGCCACCGCAATTTACAACCTGTTTGACCGCATCCAGCTGGTGCTGATGTGGTTGTTTGATATTGAGGAGTGAGATATGGCCATTATGACCGACCACGCATGCAGAAAATGGTGTACCGACCCAAGCAGCGAACAATGGCGCAGCGCTTTTCGCCAGTGGTTCCGCTTCGTAAATCCGAACCTGTTTCCGAAGGTTGCCATCAGCAGTGCGCATCCACGGCAGCCGGTGACTTTCCAGAGGGTGATGAAATGACCATCCACCGCAAAGACTCCAACGCCAACCATAAGGCGTACTGCGACGGCCTTCATATCATGTTTGAGGCCCGCGCATGGGCGCTTATCCCACGACAGCCGCAGGTTGACACAAAGCGCAAGGCGACGCGTGACAGGCTGGAGGAGATCAGGATTAAGAAGGAGCAGGAAGAATGAACGTCGGTCTGGCATCGCTATTTGGCGGCGAGATAAAGGAGACGGAAGAGCAGCGGCTGAGGCGTGTTATTTCTCAGTCGCAAAGCAGGTTGAAGCAGATTCGATCGGCGGCAAAGACATACAACGGCAGGCCATGCAGGAACTGCGGCACGACGGAAAAGCGCACATCAAATGGGAAGTGCGTGTATTGCAACAGGAAGAACAAAACCGTTGCCGATGACGGCAAGCCGCTTGGCCATGTGCAAACGCTCGTATTGCGCGCACTGGAAGAGGCAGGAGAGGCGACGGCAAGGCAGCTTGAAGATGCGACAGGGCTTGGCATCAAAAGCGTAAGAGAGGCGCTTATATCGCTCAGAAAGCGAGGCGTTGCAAAGGCCGTGCGGATTGAAAACATGGGCCAAGCGACGTGCCTTGTTTTTTCTGCTGGCAGCGGTAAAGAAGTTCAGTTCTCCGACAGAAACGGCAAGCAGCCAAAGCTCAAGCTCAATGCGGAGTATGTCGCACGAACGAAAGAAAGAATTGGCGCTGACCGGTACTTGATGATCTGTCGGGCAAGGCGAAAAGGCGCGAACGTCGTGATTTGCGACGGCGTGAAAATCTGGGAACGTGGAAAGGGGATTTTGGTATGAGAAAGCAATGCAAGCGCCGTCCAGTGGCGCGTGGCGT
Source organism: Cellvibrionaceae bacterium (assembly GCA_021151695.1). Lineage (GTDB taxonomy): Bacteria > Pseudomonadota > Gammaproteobacteria > Pseudomonadales > Cellvibrionaceae > Cellvibrio. The sequence goes on from JAGKWU010000022.1 coordinate 38,872, forward strand.
GGTGCCAATCGTGTTCAAGCACTGCGCACCAGCCACCAGCAAGCTAGATGAATGGAAGTCGCGGATCGTAGGCATGTATCTGGCGATGGTAGATCACAAGTTCACCGACGATGACTTTGCAGACATGCACGAGTTTGTTGTGATGTGTCGCGTGATTTGCTCGGTTGCCAAGATGGATGACTTCGAAGATTACGTGTCCGACACCGTGCGCTTGATGTTTTCGCCATACAACCGCAAGCAACTCAGCGGCAAGTGGATTTTCACCAGCGATGAATCTGACAGGCTTCGCGCTCGGCTAAATGCGCTGGCCGAAGCCATGGCCGCACTTCCCATTCCGACGATTCATTTTGCCATGAATGACGTGCGGAAAAAGAAAGTGCGCATTCTGGAAGCATTCAAGCGCGACGCCGAAAATTACGCGAAGCACGTCGCCGGTTAGTGTATACTTCCGTCAGGAGGTAACACACATGACCTATTTTCGTAAAGCCCTAGACCGCCTACAGAGCAAAGTAAAGTGCCGCCACGTCGCAATTGATGTGGCTGCGCAACACTTGGGCATTAGCACTGCCGAGATTTCACTGCTGTATCAGGGTATCCGCAAAACGCCGGAAGGCTACGCAGAGAAGCTGGCGAAACTGGCAGACAATCCGCCGCATCCTGGTTACATCACCGTGCTGATGATGGCGAAATACCTTGGCGTGTCTAAGGCAGCAGTACACAAACACATCGTAGATGGAAAACTTGAGAAACCGCCCGTTGGTTCGCATCGTCGCTATCTGTGGCGCAATTTGCCGGACGCGGGGAAGATTTGGAGTAAGTGGATTGAAGAGTAATCGTAGATTATGGATCTGGCAGGCTCGCAAGAAAGCAGCCTTTCACGGTGCCGCGCACCAGTGCAACGAGTGTAAGCAGGGGGTTAGTGAGAAGTGAAAACGAAACTATCATTCATAAAGTACAGTCTGCTAGCAGTTAGCGCCGCATCGGCTGCTTGCATGGTTTGGTTTTTGGCAGTTGGACACTTATGGCATCAAGTTGAGTTCATGATGCTAATGACGGCAATTTGCCTAAACGGAACCGGAATCACTTTCTATCTGGATGCTATCTATGAAACACGAAGTGCCGACAAACCCTGACTGGGTTCTATTTGACGCAAGCATAAAGCCAGCGCCACGAGGGGTAAAAATTCTTTGTGGCGACAGCAAGCGAGGCGTAACCGTTGAGGGTGTTTGGCAGTCTGGTTTTGATAGCTGGGGCTATCTTCCGAAATTCCCTGCGACTTTGAAACGAAAAAAGGTTGACGCGCAGTAGTTTGGTGTATATAGTTTTGATTGTGGTGACGCGCAGTGGCGATGCGCAACAGAGCTTGGTGGCAAATGTCGGGTAGGCGGCTCCAGTCATTGGAAGCGTGCACTATGACCACTCTGAAGGGCAAGCCGGCAACTGCCAGCCGGCCACCACAACAAACACGCATGCGGATTGTTCTCCTACTACCCGCGTAAGATTCGAAGCAGGCAATCCAGTGATGGAAGTAAGGGCCGCAATCCTGAAAATGCTAAGGGCCGAAAATCTAGAGACCTTGAGAAAGTCTTGCAGTCCGCAGCCGTGTTTGTATCGCCCCGCATTTTCCAGCATCACACGCTGGCCGCTCAGGGGCATAAATGAGCGGAGTCCTTACCCTGATCGCCAGAAGCGGGCAAGTGTGAATCTGGCGCGGTGAATTTGACGGTCATATATGCCTTGGCGCAATCCACGCAGATTAATGATTGCACATGGTGCGGCAAGCCGGTTTGTCATCGCTGATAGTAAAAAACACCTTGTCGCCTCCTTTGCATTGCTAGTACAGAATGCAGCGCCTTGCCAGCGTTAGAATCTGCGTGGCACGATTGACCGGCGTAAGCGGTCGCAACACGGGGCGGCATTTAGCTCTCATAACGCCACAGAACAGCGATGGCGCTATCATCTAAGTGCCGTGCCGTGTTGGTTTTCCAATCGAAGAAGAGGCCAATATCCGTCCGCATGGGTAAATTGCGGCGCTACTCGGTGGCGTGAGCCGTCAAGCTGGGGCAGGGCCAGCACCAACACACAACCGCCTTGATTGGCCTGCATTGCAGGTACATGAGTAGGGTTTGAATCTGAAAGTAATGGAAAGTCAGGGCGGTTGATTGTTGGTCGCAACGCGCAGGAACGCATCAGCATGGCGCGTGGAAGTTGCTGATGTGTGAGACGCCAGCTAAGGAATCAGAGAGTGCTGAAGAAACTGATTCGCTGCCTGTAGAAATGCAGGTTCCATGTGATGTGGACGCAAGAGAATATGCACAAGCTCAAGCAAGGTTAGCATCTTGCCGGATTGGCTCCTCGTTATACGTTGCCTGACAGCTCGGAAAGACGAGCACCAACACGCAGCAGCATTGGTGCCTGTCTTGTGACAGGATAGTAAGGGTCGCAACCTTGACAGTGCTGCGCCGTGTTGGTGTGAGGCGAGAGGTTTAAGCCGGGCATTTTAATGTGCCGCATGAAAGATGGCCGCAGGTTCGAATCCTGCCATCAACAGCTAAACGGTGATGCTTGAGGACGTGGCTGGACACGTCGAATCCGGTTAAACCAGCGCTAGCGTAGAGCCGTGGTGTCACGACGGCCCCGCATATACTCTAAGCGGGTGGCGGCTCGGAAAGACGAGCACCAACACAAGAGCGATGCAGTTTGGCAACCTCGTAACAGAGATGAACAAAGTTCTACTAAAGCCAATTCGCTCATTCTTGTGTTGGTTCTCTCCCATCCCTTACCCGCTTCGGCGGGTGTTTTTTTAGGTGGCTATATGGAATACTTCGAATGCATCATGTTCTGGTCTGGTGTCGTGCTGTGGATTGTTTGCATCATGGCCACGCTGATGGTGTTTGGCGAAAATGTCGGCCTGAACATTCCAAGCATCTGCCGTGGCAAGTCTTATACCATCTACCGTTTCGGCATTGGCGAGTATGCCATAATGCGCGATGCTGAAATGGTTGGCCGCATGAAATCAGTAGGCTTTAACATACGTGGCGGCAATGGCCGATGGTGGATGTGCAAGATTCTACGCTGGCAGCCATAACAAAAAGCCCCGCACTCGCGGGGCCAGCTCATTCCAGCAGTTCTACCTGCCGCTTATCGGCGCGGCCTGAGATGGGATCACCTCCTGACTCGTTGGAACTGATACCGTTTTAATCCACTCCTGCAACGCCGTCAACTGCCTTATTGCTGCGTCTCCGTCTGCGGCGATTCCTGCCAGATCAGCTGCAACCTTTGGGTCAAGTTCGGCTGTACTGGCTGCATCATCCACGCTGGCGGCTGTGGCTGGCTTGCAGTCTGTGACGGCGACGCGCACCCGCTTAGTGCCAGCAGCAAGATCAATGCGCAGCTTGTCGTTTTCAGCGCGTGCATGGTTCAGTTCCTCCGTATGTTTTGCATCCAGTGCCGACAGCTTGGCCTGCATGGTATTGGATGCCTCAATGCTGGCCGCCATGGCTTCATTCTGCGCACGCATCACGCGATTGGCTGCCATCATGTCAGACAGCCAGAAACCAGCGCCAAAAGCCGCAACAAGGGCGGCGATGGCTATTGCTGCTTTTGCTTCCACAGTCGTGCTACCAGAATGATTGCAAAGGCGTACTTGTACCAATCTGGCGGCAACTGTTCGCGCAGCTCAGGCAGGTACTGGTACGCTTCGGCCAGCACCACGGCGGCGGATGCCAGCCACACAGACCACTTCTTGTGCCACTGTTCTATAATCATTTTACGATTTCCTCGATTGCGTCAGCAATTGCCTGACAAATAAGCCATTTCTTTTCCTGCCACGTCTTTAGCTCGGCAGGATTGCTCAGAAAGAAAAGCTCCACAATGATACCGCCAGCGTTCACGAATGCCAGCCGACCGCGTGCGGATTTGCTTTGGTCAATCCACCCAGCGTCACCGCGCAGCTTGATGCCCATCGCCTTGCTGACTGCCGCCGCGATGGCCTGCGACTCTTTCCGCAGCGATTGCAGGCTGATGCACTCCACGCCACCAGCCAACGGACTGACAGCGGCGTTACAGTGGAACTCCACCGCAAGCGATTTGCCTGCCACCAGCTTAACAGCCTGCGCCAGTGGTTTATTATCCGAACCCGTGCCGTCAGAAACTGCCGGATAACCGGCAGCCTCCAACTTGTTGCGCACGATGTTGCGGGCTTCGACAGCAATATCAGCCTCCCTTACGCCGTTTGCTACAGCGCCAGGGTCTGCGTTGCTGTGCCCTGCTGAAAGTAAGATCATGAGTTACTCCAGATGCATCGGCGCCGAAGCGCCTAAAGTTGGTTATTGTTACGCATGAGTCCTGCCGACGCTAACCAAGCGCGCATAAATAGGGAGCGTGGCACCACTGCTGTTTGTGATGGTGATCGGATTCCCGTGGCTATACGATGCCGAAATACCAGAGCCGGACAATGTTTGCGATGACATGCCAGAACCGCTTGCATAGTGGCCGATCACCAGCTTGAGTGCGCAAGCTGTACCAGTGCCTGCTGCCGTGGCGGCCAATACGTCGTATTCGTACACGGTGCCCGCCTCGACAAGCGGGACTGGTATCGACATGGTTCCGCCATTTACCACGGATGCACTCACAGAAAGAGGTGCAAATTCTTTGGTATCCCACTTTGCGCCGGTCGTGCCTGCCGTAGTGCAAATCCACGCCGTTTCCGCTCCGGCTTGAATTGCACTTTTCTTTTTCTGCACCACGTCACCGACAAGCGCACCCAAAACATCCGGGTAGATAGTCGGTGCGGATGTCAAACCCAACGTGCTAGATGGCAAGGTGAACAGACCGTCCGATACAGTTACTTCACGCACGTTGCCGTCGTTCCATTGAATCGGCACGCTGCCGCTAGTAAGCATGCGCGCAGATGCAACTGGCACAACAGTTTTGCTTACACCAACGTCCATCACATACTCAAAATCGGCGCGGCTGGACGGCGTGTCTGCGTCATCAGCAAACAGCGTATTGATCGTGCCGGCAGCCATGTTTAAGCCGCGCAGTTCAATGCGCCCACCTCGGCCCAGCGTAGAGCTTCGACCAATGCCGTCGAACCATTTTTTGCCGCCAGTAGTGTTTTGCAGCGTGAAGCCATCGAAGATCATCTGGCCATACCGGCATGTGAAAATGTTAGTCACGTTGCCGGAGATTGCCGGCGAATCGCTGACACCCAAACTGCGAGGCGTCAGGCCGGTGGTAATGCCTGTCCCTGTAGCGTCATACCCCATATTCTCAGAATAGCCGCCACGGAAGTACACACTAGTTTTAAGGGACGCCACGCCGGTCACGCAGGATTCAATTGCCGCGTCCTCAAACACTACATCAGTCATGTTGTCGTAAAACTCCGCTACTTGGCGCAGGTTGCTGAAATAGCACTTGCGGAATGTAACGGTCGTGCCAAGAATGTTGGCACCTTTCCCGCTAGCAGCCATGCCATACGGCCACTGGATAAATTTCACGTTATCGTAGTCGGGGAAGACGGCACCAGATACGTCTACGATGGGCGTTGCGCTGTTGGAATAGCCAACAAGCACATAACGCAGCCTGGTGTAAAACACGCTCGTTCCGCCGGTATTGCTCCCCTTGACCAGTCCTTGCCAAGTAGTGCTATTTGCAGACGTTGCTGGACTTCTGCCGTCAAAGCAAAGGTTCTCAAGAGTCAGTGAACCATCGCCATCCACCACATCGGGCTGGTCAAAAAGATAGCCGGATACAGCATGGCAGTTAATGGCTGTTGGGTATCGGTCAAAAGAGTTTGTGAACAGTCCATCACTGCCTTCGCCAGACAGTGAAAGCATATGCGTATACGTAAATGGAGCGGTAACTCTCGGTCGCCCGACAATCGACACAGAGTAACAAGGCTGTGCGCCAGTGCTTGACGCAGTTATAGCGTTTTGAATTGCTGCGGTAGAGTCATTGACGCCAGTTCGATCATATCCCTCAAACCACACGGCACGCACTGGCCCCGTAAATTGACGTTCCCAGCTTCTCCCAAGCGCATCAACCCACACCGTACCCCCGTTGTCTGCGCGACTGCCTGTGCGGACAGCAATACCGTCCCCGCCATCGAAATAGTTGGCGCGTCCTCCAATCTGGATGCGCGTTGCATCGCCAGTGTAGGCGCGGAGCTGGGCATATGTGGCCGCGCCAACCAGAGCGCTGCCGTACTCCGCGCCAAGCTCCTGACGCGACACACCGCTGATAACTTCCCACTGCGCGGCATTGAAGGTGCCTGTTGTGGTGAACGGAATGGCAGTGGCCAGTGCGTGATACGTCACGCCGCTATAAGTAACGGTCTGCGTAACGCGGGAAACGACAATGCCAGACGCGAACGCTACCGGCACTTCATAGCCGGTGCGACGGAAGAATTCGTCAACAGTCAGGCGCGATTTTCCAAAGCGGTCAGTGTAAGTGCCAGCGCCGTTGCAAAGCGCGTCAAAATCTTTGACGTTTTCCAGAAAGTCGGTAACGTCAGTGGATGGAATCGGATTAGGCATTACAAGCCCTCATAAATGCGTGAGTCATATGCGGCAGCCTCAATATCAATCGTGCCGTCCGCCTTCGGTTTTATCTCAGTGACAGTATACAGCCCTGCACTATTTATAGCATCAATCGCCAAGCCTACTCCGATAGCGTATCTGCTGGATAGTTGCTGCGTGCCGCCGTTTGCCACGTAAACGCCTGCTGGCAGGCTGGAAACAGTGAAGCCACCATCTGCCGGAGTGGCTGTCACAACGGCGGTTTGATAGCCTTCTACGGTTGTGAAAACTACCTGTGCCGACGTGTTGCCATTCCACTGGATCGGTTCGCTGGTCGTGATTGTCAGTCCATCAATCGCCAGCACTTCGCCAGCCTGTAAGCCGTCGTCGCCGTAGAAGTCGTTGGGGTCAACCCAGCGCACCAGGTCGCCTTTGCGCAGCGCGAAGCCATCATTCAGCACGGTGTCGGCAAAAAACTGGCGCTGATAAAGCAGCTTCCGGCACTCCAGCAGGGCGCGGTTATTCGCTTGCGTCTGGTTTCGGCAGCCTGCCAGCTTCATTTTGCTTGGGCGCGATGGCGTACCGGCAACGATGGTGCCGTCAGTCTGGATGCGGTAGCGGATGTAAGCGCGGACGTTCTTCGTCGGGTCTACGTACTCAAGTTCCACACCATCATATTGTCCTGGCACAAAGCCGTTGTAAGTCAACACGCTATCGCCACTGGCGGCCAGATTGCGGTAATCCAGCTGCATCACAGGATAGGGCTGTGCGGCATCACGCCGGAAAGTGTATTGCAGGCCGACGCGCGACACGTACACGCGGGCGGCGTTGCAAATGGTTTCCACTCGCTCGCCGATAGAAACGTCATCATCGTCAAACGTGAAGTCGAAATAGCCAAGCTGTCCAAGGTCGCCAATAGCCGTAAGCGATGCAACGTCCAAATCACTGATTGGCAGGCCGCCGACGGCAACGTACTGATGCACAATGGCGCGTCGGAAATCACGACTGGCTGATACGGCAGTGCTGGCCAGATTGCGAACATGGCGAGTGGCAATCAGGTTGAATTTGCGGTCGCTAAAGCTGGTGGCGGATTCCGTGGCCTTGGTGACGACTTTCGCCACGGTAACGCCAGGCAGTGCCTTGCTGCTGTAGTAACGAAGCGCTGCCAGCTGCTCAACCTTGGTCACGTCGTTACCATCGCCAACCGAGCCGGTTATGCGCTGCCAGCGAACTCGGTAACGTGCGGTGCCGTATGCAGGCGTAGTCACGACAGACCATGCGCGATAGTCGTAGGTGTCGGCAGAATAGGTCGCATCGCTACTTGCCCGCGTGCCGCTGATTTCGTCACCGTTGCTGTCAATCGCCCACCATTCCGTGCGAATCGTCACGGAACCTTTTAGCCCGCGCTGGAAAATCAGGTTCGTGCGGAATCTGTCAGCAGTCACTGGCAGGGTGTACGGGCCAACCCAAATCGGGCTGCTGCCAATAGGCTTAATGCTAACAGTCACTGCGCCGGTGAACGCGGCAGTAAACACGGCAGGCGCGGTGAATGTGAACGTGTGGAAGCCTGCCGCCGTAACGACGGAAGTCACCGCGCACGTCTGGCTGAATGCCACGCTGCCAGTGCCTGGGTCATAGGTGAAGCCTACCAGTGCATTGCCAGTGCCGACGATTGATAGCAGGTTATCCCACTTGGTGCCGGTGGCGACTTTCACGGTAAACGCCGCGCTGCCGCTGGTGATAACTACGTCTGCGGTTTCCGTTTCGCTTGGCCAAGCGGTCGGGTAGACAAGTTCCTGCCCGTTAACGTCAGACACGGTGAATGGCTCAGTCACGCCAAGAATGGTAGTTGTGCCGTTTTCTGGATAATCACCGCCAACTGGCTCGAAAAACTCCACGCTACTGCCGGAAATGTCGCCAAGCGGTGTGTCGCCGGATTTGATCGACTCGCGGGTATATTTGCCAAGCCCGACGCAAAGCCACTCTGTCACGTATTTGATGTGGTCTACGTAATATTCATCCGATGGCTGGATCAGGTCAGGGTATGCGCGTACCTGACCGTAAATGTCTGGAATGGCTTGGTAGGCGCGGGCGGTGTTCGTCTGGCCGGTCAGCCTGTTATTTGGGCTGTCTTTGCCGACGGCTGCTGATACGTTCGGAATGCTCGGCTTCGGAATGAGCTTTCCAATCAGTCCGAATGTCAGAATGTTGGCAACCTTACCGATGGCGTTTGCCACGCCACCCTCTGGCCGGCAGATCACGCGCACGGAATCAATCGCTGTCGCCATCCGTTGCAGCTCTTCGCATTCGGCTGGATTGTCGATCAGCTGGCCATTGATATACAGCGTAGCGCCGTAGCCGCTGGCAAGATGGCGCTCGATGTTTTGCTGAATGGTCAGCGAATAATCCAGCTCCTCAGTAGTGACGCCAGATGCGCCGGTCGGATCATGCAGGATGGTAAGCATAGAAGCGGATTTCCCCGTAAATTTTCTGCACTGCTTCAATGGTGTTGATTCGCACGCCTCCCGGTCGGTTTTCGTCGCCGTCGCAATGCAGGATCATGCCGCGCCCAATGTAAACGCCGCAGTGCCACGGCTTGCCGTCGCGCCATGCCATGAATGCACTGGCGTTTGGCGCTGGGTCAGAAACCTCATGCCAGCCCAGCGAGGCATATTCCGACATGTCGTTGCCACGCGCTACAGTGACGCCGCAAACGTGATAAAAATACATTGCCAGCAGGCCGAAGCAATCCATAAACTGCCAGTTCGCCGCGTACTTTTTCCACTGCACACGGCCAATTGTCGCGCTGATGAATTCGTCAGTCGTCATAGAAATTCCAGCCCCGTGAAAACAGACACGTCATAGATCCTCGCCACACTACGGCGCATGGGGTTATCAACCGTGGCCGTTACCTGAACAGAGTCGGCATTCAGCGAAACGCCGTCATTGCCAGACACGTACAGCGTGAGCGTTTGCACTGGCGTAGTAAGGTCTGGCGACTGGTAGCGGGCATATTGCACCGTGATTGGCTTGTATCGCCCAGCGGTGGTTATCCGGTGTAGCTGCTGGCTGAACGTGCGACCAACGACGACACGCGGGAACTTGATAACCATCGCCCCGCCTTTGTTGTTGCCAACCTCCGGCAGAGTAATGTCCATCCGCACAGCTTGGTGCAAATAGCCGCCAAGCGTCACGTCCTCGAACTTGTTCGCGACAATGCGGAACGGCTGGCTGAAATCGTCGTGCGTGAACGTCAGCGCCTCATACTCGGGCGCTGGGTTCTTT
>JAGKWU010000066.1 GCA_021151695.1 Cellvibrionaceae bacterium
GGTAGCGCAAACCTTTCTGACCGCATACATGATGCTGATGCAGCACTTGCCGCATATCGAGGTGACAAATGACCAACCTCCAAGCAAAAATCATCCAGCTATCCGCGCAAGGCTTGACGAGCTACGCGCAGATAGCGGAGTTGGTAGGTTGTCATCCTGTGTATGTTGGTCAGGTGCTTGGCACCAAGGTAGACAGCGATGAGTGGGAGTCTGAACGCCAGCGCCACGCTGATTTTTTCAAAGGGCTTAGTCCAGCGGAAGAGTTTGACCGGCATACGAAACAACGGAAACAATTGGAGAGTGAAGATGATTAAACCAAGCCGCGGCTTGCACTGGAATCTCAAGCAAGCCTGCAAAAACAGCCTTGTGAAACTAAACGAGCTTCGACCACACAGTCGTGAAATCGCCAAGCGCATGTTGGCGAGTGGGGAGCTTTACACAGATAACAACGGTTTTTTACGGAGTAATGAAGCATGAGTAACGTAGATTGGTCAAAAGCACCAGAAGGTGCGGAGTTTTATGCGCAAGGCCAGTTTTACAAAAAGAGCGGAGATAAACTACTTTTCCATGTTTGCGCAGATGTATGGAGGGTTTCAAGTTTCAAGTTGAGCGAAATCATGACAACGGCAAACTACCAACCACGCCCACGACAATGGCCAGAAACCGACGAGCGCATTGACAACATCGGCAGAAACCGGACAGAGGATGATATGGGGCACTACAACCGCAACGCTGACGAAGTGTTTGGTCGTGACATAGGCGTATACACCACACCAAACGCACCAGAACGCACCACAATCGACGAAAGCGCGAAACCAGTATCAGCGGCTGACTTTTTGTCAGAAGGGCTTAAAACGCTTTCTGCTCGCGGCAAACAGTACGACCCGAACGGCAAGAAAGAATTGTCGTTTAACCAAGTCGCAGAAGCGTTTAATGCCGTGACAGGAAAAGCCATTACCGGCGCTGATGTTTGCCTGATGTTGGTGATGCTAAAAATCGTGCGGCAGAATGCGACGGATGGCTTTCACCTAGATAGCGCTGTGGATGGGGTGAATTATATGGCGCTTTGGGCTGAGTTGCTCGCCACTGGTACGACCACACACAACAAAAAACCGCGCCATAATGGCGCTTTCAACGATGGAGAATTGAGATGAACGAGAAATTTACGCCAGCGCCTTGGATTTGCCAAGACGGCGACAACTTTGAAAAAGATACAGTAATAACAACAGAATCAAGGATTGACAGCTGCATCGTGCCTATCTGCGAAATGGACGTTTATTTTGATGGTGATTTAGGTGCTGAACAGGAAGCCAACGCCGCACTAATCGCCGCAGCGCCGGAGATGTATGAGATGCTTGACGAGATAAGTGATGGACTTCTTGACGCTGGCGGATTCGGAAACTGCGCACTCGCTAAGCGAATCGAACAACTACTCGCAAAAGCGCGGGGTGATGTATGAAAACAAGAATCGTAACATCACTAATAGCTGCACTAATCGCAGCGGCAATGCCTTTCGGATACGCCTTTATCAAGCTGGGTGGGTTCGAGTATGGAGAGTTTATGGCTTATCAGTTTTTCCTTTCCTGCGTAATGTTTTTTATGGCTTTTGTCATGACTTTTATTTGCCCGCTTTGGAATGGGAAATGAGTAAACGCAAACCCCACAACCCGACCAAGCGCTTAATCACGCAATGCCAAATCGCAGTGAAAGACTTGGCATTGTCGATGGTGCAAAGCTGGCACGAAAAAGGCGTTGAACTGCGCAAGTATGAAACAGGCAAGGCTGTCGCCATTGGTCAATCTGTGGCGCAGGCTCTAGACCGTTGCGCGTTTAAGTGGGCGATTATGCTCATTGTGTACGCGCAAGACGCCAACGGTAAGCGCAAGGTTATCACCGATTGGCAACGACTAGCGGCACCTTATCGGCATTGCGATTTGGTCGAGTGGTTGCACAAGGAGCACTCCGCTATGATTCGCAACTGCAAAGCGGCTGTTGTTAATGCCGGATGGATTGCATTGCCGGTTCCGCCAGC
>JAGKWU010000023.1 GCA_021151695.1 Cellvibrionaceae bacterium
CACATGAGGTTGCAATTCATGGGGGCGACTGGACAGGGTTGCAACCACCGGCTCCACATCAACACCGGCCCGCCCGAGGGCGGCCCCACCCAGCCGCCAGAACAACAGGCAAAGCTGTGCGAGGACACGACATGATATTAGCCTAAAAAAAGGCTGAAATTTAAGCGAATATGTCTGGTGAGCACAATTAATAACGGCTCGTGTGGTGGGCAAAATAGAATAACTGATATTTTTGTTAAATATGGAATTTAAAAATGAAAAAACTAATGATTTTAGTACCCTTAACAATTTTAAGCGCTTGTACTTCTGTAACGGTAAAGCCCGTGGACCCCTCTATAGATCTTGTTTATGTTTGTATTAAAGAAAATCCAAAGGTAATTGTGAACGATTTTGTTACAGTGGTTAGAGATGGTTTTGATAAGCATGGAATTGCTACTGAAGTTTTTTCCGGACAAGCGCCAAATAAATGTGAATATATTCTTACTTATACAGCTCTTCAATCATGGGATTTTTCTCCATATCTTTCTCATGCAGAGCTTCGGCTCGAGAAAGGCGGTCGACAAGTAGCTTCTGCTGAATATCATTTAAATGGAAAGGGCGGGTTTTCATTAACGAAATGGCAGGGAACGAAGGAGAAAATTGAACCTGTTATAGATCAGTTGTTAAAAGGACAGCCAAAATAACTCACGTCTTTAGCAAGGTAACTGAGTTGATAAAGCGAGCTCTAACCGATTTCTCGTCCTCATCCCAAACTCTTATAAAAAATACAAGCGGTACATAAAATTCGCGAGGTCATAGAGCTTGCTGAGGAAAATTGAGATCTAGGCGGATATTGAACGGAGAGTCAGCAGAGTAATTTTTTTCGTAATATATATTAAAGGAGAATTAAAAAATGCTTCAGATTTTATCTCACACCCCAATATGGGTATTCGTATTATTTGTAGTTCTTGTTGTGTTCGGCTTACAGCAAGCCAGAAGTCGGAATGTTCTTATGTTGCTGGCTTACTTCTTTCCCGCAGGTATGATTGGTTTGTCCTTGGCGGGAGTTTTATCCAGCTTTGGTATTGCGCCTGCAGCTATTGGTGTGTGGGCTATTGGGCTTGTTGTAATGGCTGCGCTGGCTTATCAAATGTTTCCGTTGAAGGGGATTGTTTTTAATCCGAAAACAAAGCGTTTTTTTGTGCCGGGGAGCTGGGTTCCTTTTGTTGTCATTATGGCTATCTTTTTTACAAAATATTCCGTTGCCGTAATGCTTAGCTTGGGAAACCCCCTGCTAGCCGATGAAGGATTTAGATTATTATTAAGTTTTTCCTATGGATGTTTTAGTGGATATTTTGCGTCAAGGGCTTTGGCTTTGATCAAAGCAGGCAACGTAAATCCGCTAAATGCCGCCAATAATTGAGTTTGCAATGAAGCTATATATGGCCAGCCTCGCCAAATATGATTGGGTCGAAAAAACATGAAATCCCTTGCGTTGATTATCTGCCATCTATTGCTTATGTGTGCAGCTAGCGTTGCGGCCGCTGGGGGTAATCACGAAAAGGAAATTCTTTCCACAGTGCAAAAATTCTATTATTGGGTGTTAAAAAACGATAAGGCAGTATCGGCGCTTGAACCAAAAATTGTAGATGACAAGAACAGCAATCGATTCCACCTGGATATTGCTACTCTCCCAAATTTTTCACAAGCTTTTGTCGATAGTGGTTTATTCACCGCCGATTTTAAGGAAAAGGTTTCTGCCTACTACATGAAATATAAAGTGGAAATTGATAAGTATCCGCAAAAGGACTTCGACGAAATGGCTGCGGGTGGTAGAGGTCCGCAAATGGAAGTAGAGGATATGGATATTTTCTTTTGTGCCCAGGAGTACGAATACGACAAGAAGTTTATCGATGCCATGAAGATTGATAGCTTGATCCTCCGTGGCAATAAAGCAGAGGCGGTTATTGTTTCACCTTACGAATGGAAAACAACTTTCCAGATGGTTAACGAAAACGGAAAATGGTTGATTTCGGGTTACTGTGTGTATTTGTAGCGGTTGATGTTTCCAACAGCCTATTGAGTGAACATCGAATTAATAACACCGCATTGAAACTCGCTCAGGTCTAAAAAATGAAAGCCTAAGGTGAATCGACGAGTGATGTGATTAAATTTCGAATGAATCAGATTAGCTTTGGTTCGCTTCCCAAATATCATGCTGTTATCCGATTTTATTAGCGTAAATTCTACCCAGAAAATTTCAGAAGGTGATGGTAAAGACTTGCTTGATACTTTCATCCCTCCTAATCCAATGTCCTGCAGATAAGCGGTTTCTAATGTGTAATCATAAATGAGAGCAACGCCTCTTGTTTGACACCTTGCAAAGCGTCGTTGATTGTCGTGCATAAGGCTGTTTCCGTTACTATTTGACCGTTTCTTATTGTTCGTTGGGCTAGCTAAATGAAGCCCCTTACCCTACAAAATAAGCAGTAATAGGTCAGGTTTATTTTGAGTTTTTATAAAGTTCGATGCCACAATCCAGATATCGAGTCGTGTAAAACTGCAAGTAGCAGGCATCGTTTACTGAGGTGATATCGAATAATTGTTGCTGAGGAATTCGTCTCTGTCCAGCGGTGTGGCTAGTATTAACATTGCAAATTGTTCGTGCAGGAAAACTTCTCATTCGAGATTAAGGCCGGCTCCACCGACCTTAATCACTGTCATTTAAACAAGTCTACGCCGGGAAATGCCAAGGGACACCAATCCGACGCCAATTAATAATAGCGGTGTTGGCTCTGGCACGTTGCCGACGGTTATATCATCAATTCCCCAACCATCCGAGCTGAATGGCTGGCTTGGATTGGCCATGCTAAGCACATCAAAGGTAATCTTGGCATTTACAATACTTTGGTCGCTCACTATAGAGACATAAGCAAGATTACTATTTGCCAACTTACCATTGCTGAACAGGTTGAGCGTCGTAGTTGTATCGTCTGCAAAGGTAATCGTCAGGTAACCACCTACGTCATCCGCATCGGCAAGAAAAAAGCCGAGTGCATTAAACGAGCCGCTTAGCGGAGCGCCCAAATCCCAGACAACTTTTTCAGCATCATTGCTATCGAGCCATAAATCATCGGCGGATGTTGCTAGGCTTTGACGACCATATTCACCAGTTCGTCGACTCTCAATCATCAATTCATCATTAAAAACATTGTTGTCGGCGGTTTGACCCGGAGTGATTAACGTAAATGTACCCACATTGGTGTTGTAACTTGTGGATTTGCTTTCCCAGGATTTTTGTTCAATGCCACCGTTTACATAAGCTCCGCCCAGCGAATTAAAATCCTCCATGACCGTTGGGCCATTAAGGCTTGCGACAAAGGCACTTTGTGCTGCTGAGGCGTTGCTGTTAAACGTAATTGAAACCGCAGCGGCTTGTGACCATGACGCTACTGTGCAAACACTTAAACCAATCAATGACTTTATAAGGCGATCCATATTTCATCCCTCCAACTGCGTTAGTAAATCGAGATTTCATACAAGCGATCTTTGAAGCCAAGGATTTTCTATGCAAGTTTTGTGCGCTAGTTCGAAGTATTTATCTATCAACAGCTTAGTGAAATATAAATTCTGCCGCTTGCAAAGTATGTCGACGTTTTAAGTGCTGTTAAAAAAGGCGCGTTGATTTTTTCTCCTGCATTGAGAGCTTTAGGCGACAAAATTTTGTTAATCTTTTTTAATTTTTTACTTATCAATATGGCAGTGCTGCTGAATATCCTCAGTATGTGGATCAGGGTGAATTGGTTGATCAGCGTAATGGTGATCCCGGCTCGGTTGTTTAAATTGCTTGACATGCAGGTATTTGCCTGCATAATGATTTCATTCAATTAAGTCTGGAAAAGTAAATTGCAAGACGATGACAAGGTGTTCAAGGCGTTGGCTGATCCTAACCGAAGGAAGCTGTTGGATTTGCTTTGCTCTGAAAATGGCCAAACGCTGGGCGCGCTCTGTGAACATCTCGATATGGCGCGGCAGTCTGTGACACAGCATCTGGAAATTCTGGAAGCTGCGAATCTGGTAAGTACGGTGAAGCGGGGCCGGGAAAAGTTGCATTTTGTTAACCCGGTTCCTATTCACGAAGTGTACGAGCGGTGGGTTAAGAAATTCGAAAAGCAGCGCTTAAGCCTTTTGCATGACCTTAAGGCACAGCTTGAAGGTAAAACTTGAAGGCCCAATTTGATGGCCCCCAGCTTGATGGAGAGGATGATGAGTAAAACGAATTATGTCTATGTGACCTATATAGCCACTACGCCGCAGAAGTTGTGGAATGCATTGGTTGATACGGAAATAACGCGCAAATACTGGTTTGAGCATATCAATGTGTCGGACTGGAAGCCGGGTTCGAAGTGGCTTCACCAACGAACTGACGAAGCTAAAACGATTGATGTTGTTGGAAAGGTTGTCGAGACAGATCCACCAAATCGTCTTGTTGTTACCTGGGCGCGGCCGACGGAGTTTGAGGATGATGCGAAGCATGCGCGCCTGACATTCGAGATAGCGCAGCATGTTGATGGATTGGTTCGTCTGACGATCGCGCATGAAGAACTCGATACTGAAATGCTTAAGGCTATATCGGGCGGTTGGCCCAAAGTGCTTTCAAATCTCAAGACATTCCTGGAATCAGGCCATGCGCTTCAGTTTTGATAGTCGTCAATAAACGTGCTGTTGAATGGAGGAAAAGCTATGAGCAAAAGCTATGTAGGTGGGTGCGCATGCGGTGCGATCCGATATGAAATTAATGATGAGCCGATATTTGCAAATCATTGTCAGTGCCGCGACTGTCAACACATGAGTGGTACGGGGCACGGTTCTTATTTAACATTTCCATCGCGCGCTGCGGTTACGCTAAAAGGTGACGCTGCCCATTGGGGCAGGGCTGGCGACAGCGGCAATATTAAAACCAACGGCTTTTGTCCTACTTGTGGTTCACCTGTGTATTTAACGTTTTCCGCGATGCCGGATTTCTTCACCATCCACGCTGCAAGCCTTGATGATCCAAGCCAATTTAAACCGCAAGCGTTGACCTATGCTGTACGCGGCCATTCGTGGGATCACACAGATTCCGCTTTGGTCTCGTTTGAAAAAATGCCTGTGGGATAAGCTGAAGTGGTGTAAAGAAGGCGCAGCAAGCTGTAGTAACTCGTGAAAAATTCCATGATAATTTCGCAGGCAATTAACTCTTGAGAAATTTTAGTTGCATTTAGGTTTTATCCTATCTATTATTTTGGCGTTAAATATTGGATCACTAAGATGAATCGCAAACACGAAGATATAATTTTTAATTGTTGTTGCTTTTGCAGCAACAGTTCGTGCGCGCGTCACTAAAAAAGTGAGGGCGCTTTCGCCTTCCTGAAATTCGTAAAAGAGCCTCGGTTGGTGAAAGCTGCCGAGGTTTTTTTATGATCCTGTTATTTATGGATCAGCGCTTTTTACAGCACAGTTTCAGGATAGGTGGCAGAGTGGCAATGCAACGGTCTGCAACACCGTTTTTCACCGGTTCGACCCCGGTCCTATCCTCCACATATATTTTTCTCAAACACAATAACCCCCGCAAAAAAAACTACATGATGTTAATTTAAAAAAGGAAGCACGAGATGAGATTTATAGTTGCCGCATATTTTGTTCTGATTGCGAACACTTGTTTTGCAAGCACAATATCTTATGAATTTGATGCTACTATCACGCCTGATGGTGTACTTGACCCGCTACTTCCTTCGGGAATAGGTCCCGGGGATACGTTAAAAGCGACATTTTTGGTGGCAGGTGACGCAGTATCATCTGGCGATAGTACCTATGGATATTACCCTAGCCCCCTGTTGGGTGGCAGTATAACGATTGCCAATAAAAGCTGGGTTGTTAAGCCTGCCGCTGATGATTTTGTCTTGGTCTGGGATGGTGCAGATGCAGGAAGCGGACATTTTTTTGATGTGTTTTGGGTTCAGAGCTCTGCGCTTGTCGGTGATAGTTTAAATAACTTAGCTCCCTGGTATATAGGATTTTCGTTATTCAGTGATAAGCCAAAACCCAATAATGCCATTGTTGATACAAAGTTGCCGCTACAGCTTAATCTTTCTGATTTTAACTATTTTGCACAAGGATCTTTTACGTTTGGAGACCTTAGTTCATTTGGTCGATTCAACCTGGCTATTACGAACACTGTTGTTAAAGAAGTTACTAGCGTTCCAGAACCAAGTGGGCTTGTTCTGATGTTGGCGTCTTTGGTTTCGTTATTTTTAATAAAGTCTATTAAAACAGCGCGCAAAACTTATAGGGGGGCTGTAGCGTAAATGTCGGAGGCGACTAGCATAAATAGCTGATTTTACTTTTGTTGGTATTGGCGTAATAAGATTTAAATAAAATTACATAATAAACGGCCTTTACGGCCGTTTTTTTTCGCCCTACGAAGAAGTATGAAAATATGCAAAGGTGATTATTGTGTACAGCAACCGCAAACTGATTCTTTTCCGGCTTGGGTGGTAACCCATTGGCCGTTCCAGGTTGAGGTTTTTCCACATGCCGTTGGGCATTTACCTTGCGCGTCTCCATTGTTCCAAATGGGGCCTGCGGATACGTTCCAGCAAAGCGGCATTTGATTTGGTGTGTCGTACACAGGACTTGATGTGTCTAACACATGGCTAATGCCAATTAAGCGTGGTGAAAATTGAGGCGGTTGGCCGCCAACAGAAAATGAGTAACTACTTGGATTGTGACAGCTGAAGCAATTGTGTTGATTATCGTCAACCGTGCTTCCTGGTGCTTGGCGATTTGGGCTTTGGCGATAGGTTTCGGCCGTGGAGTTCGCCAGCAAGCGCGAACCAACAGCTGCCTGTTGATCAATACTTTGCCAGTTTTTATTCGACGGTGAATAAGAGTTTGGCGCTTGCCACACAGTACCGATTAATTGGTAATTCGCAAATATTTTCTGATTGGTTTGTGTTTTAAGCCAGTTTGTCGCGGAGATGTTCAGGTTTTTAATATTGGTTGGACCGCCTTCGTTGGCTTCTCCGCCTGTACGGTTTTCTTGTACTACCTGGCTTACAGGCTTAAAGGTTTGTGAACTTTCATCAAAGGATAGTACGGGCGTTTCTTTCGTGGCTGGGTCAGGGGCTGTGTTGGGGATATTTACCTGGGAAAATGGAATATTTTTATCATAGAAAGTGTAGTCCTTATCGGCTTTATGATCGTCAAATTTAAACGTGTTGTCCTCCATCATCGGCGCATTGAGCTGGTGCTCAAAGGTTCCCCAAACAAATTCCGGATGGTTAACCGTTACTCCCACCACATGCATACCAACCAGAGCCACAGTGGCGGTAGTTGTTATGACTTTACCATTAGCATCCAGTTTGGGTTGAACAATCGCATTTTTTATGGTGAGTACAGGTACTTCAGCCTGGGTTGTGAATGCGCCCTCTGGAGCTGCTTCGTTGGGTTTTAGTCTCAGCCAAGTGGCTTTGAATACAGCTGCGCCGGGTTGAAAATAATATTTTGGATTTTTGAAGTCTGAGAGCTCTTTGCCTGCATTTGCAACGTATTCATTTTTGGGTGGAGTTAGATTGGTGTCATTAAGTAGATTATTTTTTGCAGTATTCAGGTAGCTGCTATTCATATGGACTGAGGCGTAAATGGGGTAGCCATTTTTAGCGACCAGCATATTGCCATCCGCTTGCACTATGGCGCCTGTATCTTCCTGTGATAACGCCGCCAAGCTGTGGCTGCGAGTTCCCACTTTCAAAACCAGGCCTGGCTTGATGTTATTTTTATTAGTGAGTGCATCCAGCCGTGGAAGTGACAAAAATCTCGGCTGGCCATTTATAGGCGCTGTTGCCCAAACAAAAGTTTCCCATGACCACTCATGAAAATCGCAATCGTTTTTGGGTTCGGTTATTGGAATATTTTTACTTTTCGCATCGCCCCCTAATCCTTCTGACCAGCCGTCCAAGGGGCACTGGGTTGCGTGGAGGTTAACGCTGGCACAGGATAAAAGTCCTGCGATACCAATAGCTTTTATGGTGAATAATTTCATTGTAAGTCCTTTGAAAAGATAAGAAAAACGAAGTTTTATTAAAATATTGCCGAGATAAAATGCTTCAGCGTATTTGAGGATAGCCAAAAAATAGAGGTGTGCAAGGAGGGCGTTTTTTATCTGTGGAAGACTAATTCAGCGACAAGCTGTAATAATCGTCCTGTGTTGTATGGTGATTAAAAATTTCAAAAAAATTTATAAAAATAATCTCCGCCATTTTATTTTCAATAAATCATTGTTAAGTAATTTAAAACGTATTTACGTCTGCACAATCTTCATGATATAAGAATAATAATTGTAGGATAAATCCAATAAAAGCCTATGGTCGATATTCAAGGCAGATAGCTCAAGGCGAGCGTGGTACTGCATTTCAGTGTAAATAATTAGGTAGAAGATTTGCTTTAAAGGAATGGCCCGTAAAATACCTGGACCTGTATTTTGCATATGTTAAATCATAAGGGATAGGGATGTTGGTCTACTTTAATTAACTGGAGAAATAAAATGCGTAAAAAAATAATATTTGCTTTTGGTTCTGTTCTCACTCTTGTGGCAATTAAGGCGCTTGCAGCGACCCTCATTGCCTCGCCTGGTTATGTGGCTTCAGGGTGCTCCTGGAGCTACATGGGTGGAGGTTATTATTCACCGGTTACCGTAACAGTGACTGGTCTGTTTTGTAATGGTGATACACAAAGGCCGGTGTTGGTTAAGCAATTAATCACTCAGCCAAACTCACCATCATCCTGCTCCATGGCGCCGTCGGGTGATCCTGCGTTCTATACCTTTTCCAGTACGGTTACCTGCGATAGCTATTCTGTTTACACCAAATAATGGCTTTAGCGAAAGCGGCTTGTGCGGACGAGCTGCTTTCGCGCTAAAGCTATTTTTTTGTGTAGGTGGGATTAATTCAGGTAAAAATTTTTAGGGATTAGCCTGCAAATATTCGTCTGGATATTTGCGCTTTTTTGTGAGTGTTTTTATTTATGTATTGGCGTTGCGATGCGCCGTGATACAAGAGATAACGCTCATTGCAACGAATGCAAAGGCGAGGGTTTCAGATAGCGTTGGTAAGCGTTGCTCCCACAAAAAACCATATAGAAGCGCAAACAGGGTCTCAAATAAAATCATTTGGCCAACCATGGTTAGCGGAAGCAAGCGACTCATTTTATTCCACAGGGCATTGCCTGCAAATGAGCAGAGCAGGGCAATACTGACTGAAATGCCTATAAGGCGTGTCCACCCAATATCCGTTTGCTGATTAATAGTCAGCATAATACCAACGGGCAAGAGCAGAAGCGATTGCGCACCCGTGACAAGCCCCAATAATAAATTCCAATCGTGAATCGAAATAGACCCCAGGCGACTGAGCCAGCGGCTATTGCTAATGGCATAGGTTGTCCAGGAGGCGAGCGCGCCCAGCGCGCAAACTACACCCATAATCTGGGCGACTGATACCTTTCCTGACGGATTTGAAATTGTTTGCCAGCCGATACATAGCGCACCCATTGCGCAGAACAATAGAGAGGGCACAAGCCTGTTGAGTGGAACGGCGTTCTTATCGCGGCTGCCGATGATCGTTACTGCAACGGGGAGGAAGCCTATAACGAGTGATGTCATGGCAACTCCGCCAAATTGTACGGCGCAGGATAGTAGAATGTAATAAAGCGTATTGCCGGTGAGCGCCAGCCAGCTGAGTGCCAGCCAGACTTGCGAGTTCGCTTTGCGTGCGAGCCTGCGCCAGTGCGGTAAAATCAATATCAGTGAAATAGCACCATAAGCAAGGTAGCGCCCAATGGTGAGTTGTATGGGAGAGAATTCATGTCCCAATTCGGGCGCTAAAAATACAAGACCCCAGAGCGCTCCTGCGCCCATACCGCACGCAATACCCCTTGCCGATGTGCTGAATTTACCTGGAAAACCCACAACTACTTACCGCTTTGTTAAAGACTTGTGGGAATAATATCATTCCCCTATCAAGCTGCGGACAATAAATGGTGACGCAAATTTTTAAACAATTGGGGATCTGGGCTGCAAATCCCATCTGATTTGGGTGAACCGGAGCCTATTGATGCTCCAGTTCACACCTGCCAAGTTTTATATTTCAAAATCAGCCCAAATGCAGTGATGATCTGATGCTTCTGTGATCTCAGTTAGGCCATCAAACGAATCCCAGAGCTTGGGATGATGAGTGCCTCTTCTCTCAATACCCACGTCAAGCAAACACTCATACAGCGGGTGCGACATAATCATGTAGTCGATTTTATTACTGGCAGTGCCGGTGGCATAGGTGCCGGGTCTTTCTGTTGGATAGTTGGAGTGGCTTTGGATATCTTTCCAATCTTTGTCGATAATGGCCTGGAGGGTAGGGCTATCTGGTGTATCGTTTAGATCGCCGGCGATCATGACATAGGGGTTAATCTTTGTCGCTGCTTTGGCGATGGCTTTTGCTCTTTGCCCTTGTGCCAGGCGACGAGCTTTGGCTTTATCGTCGTCGCCACCTCTCTTGGATTTGAAATGATTTGGGCAAATAACAATGGATTTCTCTTTTTCCAGCTCGATGGAGTATTCAGGGCAATCCCTTGAGAATATTGGCTGGCCATTTAGTAAATCATCTATGTGTGATTTGATACTGGTGATGGGAAATTTACTTAAAATGCCAACATCTATACCGCGTGAATCATTGCCATCAATAAGCATGACGTGCGGAAATTTCAGGTTAAATAAGCTACCCAGGATCTGCTCATTAAAACGTTGTAGCGTTGGTCTGTTTTCTACTTCTACACAAATCAGAATATCCGGTTTTACGGCGTCAATAACTTTGCCTGTGTTATGCGTTGCTTCCCAGGTGATATTTGTTTGCTTGAGTTCAAACCAGCCGGTCCAGTCAGATCTTCCATTTGCGCTAACCAGAACTTCCCCTGCTTGATGTGTAAATAAGTGCCCTCTGATTTTTTTCAGGGTCACTAGTGCATTTGCCGGGGGGTTAAGGGCTGAGAAATGATATTTTTTATCGAGCGCTATCAAAAAATTTTTATCATCATCGCTGTATACATCCCTGCAAATAATGATGTTGGCCTGTGCATGGTCATCTATGGCGTCCTGCCCATTAGGTTGGTCGTCGATCATGGCTGAAGGGCGGGTGAATAGGTTTTCGAGATTGTAAGAGGCGACCCTGATTTTCATATCCATCTCCAATGTCCGGGTTTGATTTGAGTGTGATTGGCGGGCCGGATGCTTGTTATTGTTGTCGTCCCGTTGAGCGATATTACTCCTATGTTGTTTCAACGCTCCTTCCAACTACAGTCGCTCATAGTTTGTTTTTGAATGGATCCGCCTCGTTTATATGAGTGTTCTATTTCTTATTGCCATGCCTCTTGTTTTATATTCAACCATATGGTTGAATGTGTGCATGAACCAATTAGATACTGCGCTTTCAGCGCTTTCCCATGAGTCCCGCAGGGCGATTATTGCGCGTTTGGCTAGCGAGGGGCCGGCACGTGTGACGGAAATTGCCGAGCCCTTTGATATGTCGCTCAACGCTATTTCAAAGCATCTCAAGGTGCTGGAAAGCGCTGGGCTTATTCGCAGGGCGAAGGTGGGGCGTGAGCACGTGATTGCATTTGATCCGACGCCCTTAAAAGAAGTGGCGCGCTGGATTCATCCCTACGAAAAGTTTTGGACCCAGCACCTGGATCGCCTTGAAGATTATTTTGAATCCAAAAATGGAGGAAAGACCAAATGAATCAGCAAGTGAAAATGACGGAGTTGAATGTTTTGCGAGTGATCAACGCTACCCCTGAAGAGGTTTTCGAGGCTTGGCTTGATCACACTTGCCCTGGCAGCCCCTGGTTTGGTGTAGCTAAAGCCATTGTTAATCCGCCTGTGGTTGATGGGCTGTTTTACAGCATGTACCAAATGGAGGACCGGGAAATTGCTCATTACGGGCGTTTTGTCGCGCTCGAAAAACCGCACAAAATCCAGCACACCTGGGTTTCCGAAGCGACGCGCGGAATGGAGTCGTTGGTGACACTCTCATTTGAATCCTTCCAGGGCAAAACCCAGGTGCATGTAAAACATATCAACGTTCCCGACGATGAATATGGTCGCCATCATGAAAATGCCTGGAAGTATGTATTGGCAAAAATGTCATCACGTTTCAAAGAATAACGACTATTAAAAGGATAAAGAGGTAAATTATGAATATTACATTGTGGATTTTTCAGGTGCTATTGGCATTGCACACGGCTATTGGCGCTGTTTGGAAGTTTTCAAATTCTGAGCAAACAATCGCATCATTTAAAGCCATGCCGCACGCGCTGTGGATGGCGCTGATTGGAATTGAGTTGCTGTGCTGCGTTGGCTTGATTATTCCTGTTGTGAATAAAACCTTGGGGAATCTTGCCCCGGTAGCGGCTATCTGTATTGCGCTGGAAATGCTGCTATTTTGTGGGCTGCATTTGACGTCCGGTGAAACGAATAATGGCCCGCTTATCTATTGGTTGATGGTCGCCATTATTTGCAGCTTTATTGCCTACGGCAGATTACAGCTCGCTCCCCTTTACTGATAATTTTTACTTGCGCGCCATTTCTTCAATAATGGCGCGATTCAACCTCCCCAGCGTTAGCCACCCCACCTAAATTATTCTTTCCCTTGTGATATAAGAGTTTTCTCATCGCACAGGAGATATATCATGAATTACGTCGACGGTTTCGTTATCGCAGTACCCACTGACAAAAAAGAAGAGTATAAGGCGCTAGCCTTAAAAGCTGCCGCTGTGTTTAAACAGAATGGTGCGCTAAAAGTGGTGGAGTGTTGGGGGGATGATGTGCCGGAAGGGAAGGTCACATCTTTTCCTATGGCGGTTAAACGTGAGCCAAACGAGACAGTTGTGTTTTCCTGGATTATTTGGCCAGATAAGCAGGTTCGCGATAAAGGCATGGAAAAATCAATGTCAGATCCCGCTATGCAATTTGGTACTGACTCCATGCCCTTTGATGGACAGCGCATGATTTACGGTGGCTTTCAAATTATTGTTGAAGAATAAATCGCTTCAACATAAAGCCTGTGCGAGTTTTCCCAAGGTTGCTATTGCGTTTTCTATTTGCGGGCTCCATGGGTGACCATAGTTCAAGCGAATGCAATGTTGAAAACGACGTGTTGCCGAAAAAATGGGGCCGGGAGCAATACTGATACCTTGCGATAAGGCCATAGAAAATAATTTCAAGCTGTCTACCGCTTCAGGTAATTCCAACCATAAAAAATATCCGCCGTTGGGTTGGGTTACGCGCGTCTCTTTGGGAAAGTGTTCTGCGATGGCATTCAGCATGGAGTTTCGTTGTGCTTCCAAATTCTGACGTAACTTGCGCAGGTGGCGGTCGTAACCGCCTGTTTGTAAATAATCAGCAATGGCAATTTGTGCAGGTACCGACGGTGAAATCGTCGTCATTAATTTTAGCCGATTGATTTGTTCTGCATAACGGCCTCCACACACCCAGCCGATGCGATAACCCGGCGCGAGATGCTTGGCGAAGGAGCCGCAGTGCATCACCAGCCCGCGTTGATCAAATGATTTTATAGGCTTGGGTTGTGTAGCGCCAAAATAAAGTTCGCTGTAAACATCGTCTTCAATCAGCGGAATATCATATTGCGAGATTAACTCGTAGATGCGCCGCTTTTTTTCCGTACTCAGTGATGCACCTAATGGGTTGTGAAAGCTGCTCATTAACCAGCAGGCTTTGATGGGCAATCTCTGTAGGCTGTCTTCGAATGATTCCAAATCTATACCTTCGCTAGGATGAACAGGAATCTCCACTGCTTTTAATTTTAACCGTTCAAGAATTTGCAGTGCCGCATAAAATGTTGGCGACTCTATAGCAACCAAATCGCCGGGTTTGGTCACGACTTGTAAACACAGATTCAGTGCTTCCAGTGCGCCACTGGTGACAACCAGTTCATCGGCTTCGGGATTAATACCGTTTAACAAATATCTCAGGGTAATTTGCCGGCGAAGGCCCGCATTCCCCGCGGTCATATCAGTCAGAATTGCGCGTGGTGGCAAGTTATTAATGGCGTGGGACATGGAGCGAGCCAGGCGCGGCAGGGGAAATAATTCCGGGCTCGGGAATGCAGAACCCAGCGGAACTACATCGGGATCTTTGATGGAGCTGAGGACAGAAAAAACCAGTTCGCTGACATCTACATCCGTCATGTCTGCAGTTTTGGCCGGCATCCTGGGTTCGGCCAGGGCATGTTTGGCTTGCGCCTTTACAAAGTAGCCGGAGCGCGCCCTGGCTTCTATCAGCCCGCGGCTTTCCAATAAATAATAGGCCTGAAAAATCGTGGCCGGACTTATGCCGTAGGTTTTGCTGGCGGTGCGCACTGATGGAACTTTCTCGTTGGGAACCAGTGCGCCTGTGCGAATTAATTCGGCAATGTCGTCGGCAAATTTTTCGTAGAGTTTCATCCGGGCCTACTTGTGCACACTGGGAAATGTAAAAATCGCTTTGGCTTTGATAAATGAGGAGCTGTTGTTGCTATCGGTGACCACAAAATAAAATGGCAGTGTACCACCGGTTTTTTCTCCGCGCTCAACCATAGCTACCGAGACGGGCAGGGTGACGATTTCGCCGGGGGCTGCCATTAGCTGATAGGATTTTTGTAGTTCCAGTGTTTGATTGTCATCCAATAAAATTTCATAGCGTTGCGCAGCCTGGGTTTTGTTGGTGACTTTCAAGATAAAGATGTTAACGACTCTCCCCCTGTTATCTATTTTAAACATATGCCGGTCTTTTGCCACGCTGAGTGACACTGGCTCACGGCTTTGCAAACTGATGGCGAGTAGCAAAATAGTTGCAACTAATGCGGCCCCATAGGCAAATACCAGCGGGCGGAAAAAACGACGATTGCCACCTTCCTGCTCCCGCTCCGAGGTGTAGCGAATAAGGCCTTTGGGGTAATCCATTTTTTCCATGATGGAATCGCAGGCATCTATGCAAGCCCCGCATCCAATGCAATCCATTTGTAGGCCGTTGCGAATATCTATGCCTGTCGGGCACACCTGCACACATTGCACGCAGTCGATGCAATCACCCAATCCTGCGGCTTTATGATCGAGTTCCTTTTTGCGTGAACCGCGGCTTTCTCCACGCGCTACGTCATAGGTAACCACTAATGTGTCTTTATCAAAAATAACGCTCTGGAAGCGCGAGTAGGGACACATATGCAAGCAGACTTGTTCACGCAACCAGCCAGCGTTGATATAGGTGGCTGCCGCGAAACTGAAAACCCAAAAGCCGGTTTCGTTGAGCCAATCCAGTTGCAGTATTGCAATCCATAATGGTTTGACGGGAACAAAGTAGCCGATAAAGGCAACGCCTGTCGCAAGGCTGATGGCGAGCCAGGCTCCGTGCTTTAAGCCGCGGCGGATAATTTTATTAAAGGACCATCCAGTCTCGTTTAATTTGATGCGCTGGTTGCGATCGCCTTCGGTAATTTTCTCCACCCACATGAAGGCCCAGGTCCAGGTACTTTGCGGGCAGGTATAGCCGCACCAGGCGCGGCCTACGAGTACGTTGGATGCCAATAGTCCAACGGCGGCGAGCATGAGTATTGCAGCCAATGCAATAAAGTCCTGCGGCATAAACGCCGTGCCAAAGATGTAAAACTTTTGACTGTCCAGATCCCACAATACCGCCTGCCGCCCGCCCCAACTCAACCAGGGCGTACCAAAAAAGATCAGCACCAAAATACCGGCGAGCTTTATGCGCAAATTGCGGAAGCGGCCAGTAAAGCTTTTGGTCACTATAGATGTTGCAGATTTGCGCGGGGAATTACTGGTGGCCGCATTGCTGGCAATCAGTTGAACAGGGTGTTGCTGGGCACTCATATCCGGAATCTCATATGGCGATGGACTTACTATCCTCCAAATGTGATATGCAAAACAGATTCAGTTTGGCGAAATAAAACCGGATCAGATGGCGGTGTAGCGACGTGCAATAAATCTGTCACAAAGGCGGTTTAAGCTGCGCCATTTTTGCACAGATAGTCACTTTTACTCTTGTTCTGACGTTTTGTCTGGCCGGTTTGTTGCCTGATAGCTCGCCAAAAGTCCTTAACCCGGTAATCTTTCACCCGGTAATCTTGCACTATGGTTCATGGTCTTTTGTTTTCCCGTCACACATTGGTTGGGTTCTTTGCCTGCTGTGTGCTCTTAATATTGGGCTTGTGGTCCTGGTTGCTTGCGCCTCGCCTCGGCCCAGCAACCTTGGGACCTTACAACCATTACCAATGCCAGATTCCGCAGGCCCAGGCGAAGGCTACCTTTAAAGTCATCACGCCCATTGCCTATCTTGCGCAAGAGCTGGCTGATGCGCTCTGCCAGCAGGAAATATTGGGGCAAGATTACGCAAAGGTTGAAATTAGTTGGCCGACACGCGACAGCTTACACGCTGAACAGTTGCTCAATGGCCGCTATGATTTGTTGTGGAATCGTGCCGAGGTGCTGGAAGGATTGGTCCATGACTACGGTCGGCTTTATAGCGAGATAGTGAAGCTACCGCGCTACTCTGTGTATTTTATTAGCCGCGCAGAACCACCCAGGTTAAGCACGGATTATTTTGCGAGCCACCGCCTTGGTTTGCTGCAAGACCAACAAAGCTATTCCGGTTATCAATTAGCTATGGTGGCGCTAATGCAAGCGGGTATCCAACCCGGGCCAGAGTTGCTGCGTTTTTATCCTGATCGCGCTGCGCAATTATCGGCGCTTGATAAAGGCGATGTGGATGTCATTAGCGGTCTGCCATTTGATGCGGATGGCAAGGCTATATCGGCAGAGCATTTGTTATTGATTGCCAATCAGGTATCAAGTGGTGGCTGGTTTTTACATAAGTCGTTATTGAAACCGCAGATTCGTTGTCATGTTTTAACCGCGTTACATAGCCAGGATGTATTACTGGCGCGTATGGGTAAAGCGCAATGGCAAGATCAGGATTGTACGCCATGAATTTCTTTTCTCGTAAAACGGACGCCTTATGGATTTGTTTTCTCGCCAGTTATCTGTTGGTGATGTGTAGTACTTTGCTAATGCTCCATGGTCTCCTTGCTGACCAGACACAAGCAATGCTTGAACAACAATTGCCCGCAGCGGTTGAAACTGGTTTGCAGAGTCGGATTAATCGGCCAGGTGAAATCGAACATTTGCTGGCAAAGGTTAACGCCGATTTGCACGATTTGCCGTTGCAACAATCTGTCACTCTGGTGGATAAGCTTTGGGTCGTAGTGGATGCGATGGATTCTGAGCCTATGGATGATGAGGCTCACTTGCTCAGCTGGAAAGCGGGCGATCAGCAAAGGCGCGTCTGGTATTACTGGGGATTTGATATGGATTGGCCAGCCCTGCATCTTGTCTCTGTTCTAGGTGCGCTGATACTGACCGGGTTTTATTATCTATTTCCCCGCCCTCTCTCTGAATTGCATCGGCGCTGGTTCAGTTGGTTGCTCTCTCAAGGCGAATCGCGTTCTCAGGCGAAACTGTTGACGGCGGATTTAGCCCAGCCTTTATCTCCACTCGCTGGTCCCTGGCTTGAGCAGCTGGTTTTGCTCCTGCCATTTGCAGATGCCCTTGTGCTGGCGCGGTCTGCCGCTGATGAAAATCTTGAATTGAAAGCATTGCCCTGGCTATTGGCAAGCTGGCGACAGCAGCCTTATCAGGTTGCGATAGCCATTAATGTTGCCAAGGCGAATGCATGTCTGGAATTTGATCTTGCCCGGCAGCAACTGTGGGTGCATGGTATTTGTATCAATGTTGCACAGACGCCGCTCTTTTATTATCTGTGGTATGCGTTGCAGCGTGAGGTGGGCGAGGGCTGGCTGCTAAATCCGTCGAGCCAACAGGCGGATATGGTTACTGCCAAATCACTGGTTGTATTGATGCGAAAATATGGCGGCCATCCCAAAGCTATTGCTGAGCTGGAGGAGCATGGTTTACGTGCAAAAACCATCGACCAGAATCGCAGTAAAATAAAAGATGCCTTTTGTGCAGTGTTGGGCGAGGAACTGGCAGTGCAACTGTTATTTGAAAGTGAAAAGGACAGGCGAACAGGCCGCTCGCGTTACCGATTGGCTCGGGCTGTTCCCGTCAGTATTCTGAATCGTGCAATGGACACTTCTGACTGCCTGAATTTATCTGCAATCAGCATTTGAGATATCTCCACGCGGTATAGAGATATCTTTTTCACCCGATTGTCATTCCAACTGGCGACATTGGAGCGACCTGTGGAGCACTCAGTATTGCTTCAACACAGGTTTCTTTATTAATTGCCAGTAGGAAATCTTATGTCTCGCCTGTTGAAATCTCGCACGCTAGTTAAAACCCTCATATTAGCGGCCAGTGTCGCTGCGGCTATTCCGGCATCTGCCTTGAATATTCTTATTACCAACGATGATGGTTGGAATACCGAAAATATTAAAGCGCTCAAAGTCGCCCTTAAAAATGCCGGCCACCAGGTTATTTTGTCGACGCCGTGCGGCAACCAGAGTGGCAAGGGTGGTTCTATCAGTTTTTTAAAAGCGGTGCGCGTGGATAACAGCCGCAGTACCGATAGCGAATATTGCATTGGCGATGTGGATTCGAGTTTGAGCTTCGCCAAATATGTTGAAGGCACGCCCTTGATGTCTGCTGTTTACGGCATCGACGTTGCCGCAAAAGATACCTGGGGCTCCGTACCCGACCTGGTTATTTCAGGCCCCAATGAGGGCAATAACCTCGGTTATCTCAATAACAGCTCCGGTACTCTGGGCGCGGCCATGATATCGGCAGTACGCGGTATTCCTGCCATCGCAGTCAGTGCTTATTCCAGCGATGCCACTAACGCCGTTCTGGTTGCCAAGGTGGTTGTTGATTTGGTTAAACAGCTCGAAGCGGCGCGTCAGCCCGGCCGTCCGTTGTTGCCTGCATTCACCGGATTAAATGTAAATACTCCAAAAGATATGGTGAATCCCCGTGGTTATAAATTTACCGAAATAGGTTGGAACGGTGGTGGTGCGGATATCAAATTCAGCAAGAGCCTGGCAGACGACCCTGTATCCGCTGCCTATCTCGCACAAGGTATTGCCGCTGCAACCGGCGTGGATATGGCAACAGCGGCGAGCATCGTTAAACAAAAATACACGGGGGCAATGGGTATTAGTTTTGATACCAGCGGCACTCTGGTTGCTGACACTGATGACATGAGTGAAGGCGTTGCACTGCAAGCAGGTTACATCACCATCAGCACGTTTGATGCGCAAATACAGGCCAGTCAGGCCAAGACGGCAGTCACTCGTCTTAAATTGCAAAGCCTGCTCAAGTAAGGGGATGTTATGAAAGCCAAACTTATTCCCTTGTTATGTGTCCTCGGGTTGCTGACTGCTTGCGGTGGCGATAAAAAAGATCGCTACGATTTTGCACAGATCGCCGGTGCTTATCAGGTTGCATTTGATGATGCCTCCAAAGGACCGCTGCAAGTTACGGTGTATCTTGTGGATCGCAATAACAGCCTCTTATTGATTCGCGACACGCGCGATAAACTCACCCTGTCAAAAGGCACTCTAAATGAAACCACGGGCGCTATCCATTTTTCAGATGGCAGCAGTTGCAGTGACAAGGCCACCGCATTGGGCTGCTCAATCAATGGCACCAGTGTAGATATCCCGGTCATAACAACCAGCGCAACGAGCCTGGTAAGCCTTGCCGGTAATTATGAGTTTGTCAGTGGAGGCCAGTTGTACAAACTCACTATTGCGGGCGACGGAAAAATCACCGGTACAACGCCCTGCAGCTTTAGCGGCCAACTTGCGCAAAACAACTTGCCATCGCTGAATATCATCCAACTGAGTGATTGCAGTGGAAAGAATGTTTCAGGTGTTGTTGTGCAAGAGCAGGTCGATACAAAAACTCCGGTACTGGAGGTTTATTTGCCGGACTCAGATCTGGGCGGAGTTTGGATATTGCAGTAATGGATCAAATATTTTTCAGGTTTATTTACATAAAAGCCCCGACCATCTTTGGTCGGGGTAGGGGCGGGGTCGCTACTTTACTTCAACGCTGATCCGCGCGGTACAAAATCCAATACGGTGGCGTTAATGCAATAGCGCGGTTTACCGTCCGGGCCGTCATCGAACATGTGTCCCAAATGCACGCCGGAAACTTTTGCGCGAATTTCGATACGTTTCATACCGAAGCTATTGTCCGGTTTTTCAATCACCGAGCCATCGACTGGCTTGGTGAAGGATAGCCATCCACTACCAGAGTTGAAGCGGTCGCGCGTGTCAAACAAAGGAGCACCGCTCAATTTATCAACAAAAATGCCATCCGGAGTGTTTTTGAAAATTTCGTACTGTTTGCAATAACGGGCATCTGTACTTTCTTCAAACGCAACCTTATAGGCTTCTGTGTCACCGAGCTTGAATTTTCCCAGCAGTAAATAGAATTGTTCCGAGCTCATATAGCCTTGGCGACCAAATACCTCTTTACCATCTTGCAACAGAATAATGGTGGGCGTGGCCCATGTGGGTGTTTTTAAACTCAAACCACTTAACTGGCTGGCGAAACGAAAATCCATGGGGATATCGCCTTTGTAGCCCTGCGCAACATCGGCTTTGAATTTTTTGCAGTAGGGGCAAAAATCCTCAGCATCTATAACCAATATATGTTTGCCTTTTAGCAAGGCGGAATTATCGACAACGGGTGTTGAGGCCTTATCGCTGTCTTCAAAACGTACACCGGTGGAATGGTCCGGGCAGTAGCCATTCGGATTTTTGGCGAGATAATCCTGATGATATTTTTCAGCTGGGTAGAACTTTGTCAGGGGTTTGATTTTGGTGGTGATTGCACCGTAGCCCGCTTTGGTTAACAGGGTTTGATAGGTATTCAACACCTGCTGTGCAGTATCTGCCTGGGCTTTGGTGCCCGTTAAAATAATGGAGCGATATTGTGTGCCTATGTCATTACCCTGACGATTCAATTGCGTTGGATCGTGCATTTCAAAATAGCGTTTGAGCAATTTATCCAGGCTAACCACTTTGGGGTTGTAGGTGATTTGTACGACTTCGGCATAGTTGTTTGGATTGTTTTTATTGGATCTCTCTGAGATCGCCTCGTAATTCGGTTCAACACCACTGCCATCCGCATAACCGGACACGGCATCCACCACGCCATTGATAGCCTCAAAACGCTTTTCGACTCCCCAAAAGCAGCCTGCGCCCACCACGATGGTTTCCAGGTTGCGAGTCATCGGCATATCGCCGGTTTCTGCACGCGCACCGCTTCCCAATAAAAAAGTTAAACAAATAAGGGCTTTAAAAAGTCGGGATAGACACATAGCTGCCTCGCTAATTCGGGATTTACCAATAACCAGGGCATTTAGCCCCGCGTCCTATCTAATGGAGTCATCAAAAGGTGTTTTGTTACAGGTTTGATATTTTACTTTCCGCGGGATGGATAAAAATAAAGCCTTGGGATCTTGCCAGTGGTGGGTATAGACGTTCAGTGGCGGGGGGTAGAATAAATGAACACAGGATATTTAAGTAATAGGCGATGTTGGTCGCCCTATTATTAATGGGCATTTATTCAGGGCTTATATCATGCGTTACCAGAGTCGTATTCCATTTCGTTCGATTTTTCGGGTTAAGGTTTGCAACCCCAAAAATGACCAGTTGATTGGTTATGTAGGAGACGTTTCGGAAGGAGGCCTCAAGCTGCTGAGTGACGCAGCGGTAGCGCCGGATACGCTAATAAATCTGCGTTTGAAGATGCGCGTGCGTGAGGATGAGATATTGCAGTTAGACGTGGTCGTCAAGTGCAAGTGGTCGCGCTTTAACGCGAAAACTGGCTATGTGGAGTCGGGCTGCGTCCTTGAACAGCCCAGTACGGAGTTTGCGGCCTTGGTGGAGAATATGCGCGTGTTGCGCGCTCGCCAGGATCGGTTGGAACTGCCGGAACCTAATTAATCGACATTAGCCTGGCAGGGATTAGCCCAGGCTGCCGAGTACATTCACACCGACTTTCTCGGGAATTTCGTTTTGCGAAAGCACATGCAAGCCAGGGCTGAATACACGTGCATAGCGCGCCAGCAATGGCCGCAGCTGTGGCATTACAGCGAGTATGGGTGGATGGCCTTCCTTGCGTAATTTTTCTTTCACCACGGGCATGGCATTTTGCAATTGGTTAAGCAGGTTGGGTTCGACGGGAATATTATCCAGGCTTACCGGGCCTGCCTGTTTGGCGATGCTCAGCGCACTCAACAAAGTATTTTCCAAATTGTTATCCAATACAAAAACCGCCAGCTCGCTGCGGTCGCCGGCGATGCTGGTGACTATATTGCGGCGCAGTGCGTAGCGTACATCCGAGGCTAGCAGTACAGGGTCTTTGGTGGATTCGCTGCCTTCAACCAGCGCGGTAGCCACCGTCACTATATCGCGTAGCGATACTTCTTCTTGCAACAGTTGGCGATAGACTTTGTGCTGCTGGGTAAAACTCAATTGCTGCTTAAGTGCATCGGCAAGTTTGGGGGCTTGCTGGGCGAGGCGTTGCATCAGTCGATCTATATCGTCGTGTTTAAAAATATCCGGCAGGTGGTTGCGAATCACTTTGTTGAGATGGGTGGCAATCACGCTTGCGCAATCAATCACTTGATAACCGAGGTTAAGTGCGCGGCTTTTATCGGCCGGCAGTATCCACACCACCGGCATGCGGTAAGCGGGATCTGTACCTAATATGCCATCGATTTCGCCGTAGATTTCGGGAGAGGGAATGGCCATTAGGCGATCGGCGTGCAACTCGGTGCCGTCAATTTTTTCGCCGTTAATGTAGATGCTGTATTGCGCTGCCTTGAGCCGCAGGCTATCGCGAATTTGTACTTCCGGCAGCAAAAAGCCGAGGCTTTCCGAGAGCGTTTGGCGCACGCCGCGTACGCGCTGGGCGAGTGGTGCACCAGCAGCTTCATTCACTAATCCAACCAGCTTGTAGCCGAGTGAAATGGAGATGGTTTCCACGGCGGGAATATCATCCCACGCGAGATTTTGCGCTTTCTCCTGAGCCATGGCGGCGGTGATGGCTTCGGCTTGTTCGAGGCTGGTGTCGGCGCTGGCGGGGCTCTGCGATGTTCGCCAGGCGATAAAACCTATAAGCGCTGCAAAACTCATAAATGCCAAATGTGGCATGCCCGGTACCAACGCCAGAATAAAAAGAATGCCTGCGACTGTGTAGAGTGTTGCGGGTGATGCCAGTAATTGGCGTTGAATCTGGCTGGTAATTTCCGAAGATTCATTGATGCGCGTAACAATAATCGCGGCGGCAGTCGATAACAACAGTGCGGGAATTTGCGCGGCCAAACCATCACCAATCGCCAGCAGTGCGTATTGCTGGAACGCCTGGCCAGCGGACAAATGGTAACCGAACATACCTATGGCGAAACCGCCGAACAGGTTGATCAGCAAAATCAAAATACCGGCGATGGCATCGCCGCGCACAAATTTCGAGGCTCCGTCCATGGCGCCGTAAAAGTCCGCTTCTTTAGCAACTTGTTGACGGCGCGCCTTGGCTTCTTCCTGGCTGATAAGGCCGGCGTTGAGGTCGGCATCAATCGACATTTGTTTGCCGGGCAATGCATCCAGCGTAAAGCGTGCGGTAACTTCCGAAATACGTTCGCCGCCTTTGGTGATCACAATAAAG
The DNA here is from genome assembly GCA_021151695.1 of Cellvibrionaceae bacterium. Lineage (GTDB taxonomy): Bacteria > Pseudomonadota > Gammaproteobacteria > Pseudomonadales > Cellvibrionaceae > Cellvibrio. The sequence continues at coordinate 23,770 of JAGKWU010000023.1, forward strand.
TTCACGATCATCAAAATCATGAACACCACCATACCCACAATAAAATTGCCGCCGATCACCACTTCACCAAAGGCTTCAATTACCTTACCGGCGGCGCCTGTCCCGGTATGGCCCTTAAGTAATACCACGCGCGTTGAGGCCACGTTCAAACACAAACGCATCAAGGTGGTGATCAGAATTACGGTAGGGAACAACGAAAAATCCAATGGGCTTTTTGAGGACACGCTGGTGAGCACCACCAGAATGGCCACGGCGATATTGAACGTAAACAGTACGTCCAGCAGCAATGGAGGCAACGGCAAAATGATCATCGCCAGAATAGACAATATCAATACCGGAATACCTATGCGGCCACTGCGAAAGGTCGGCAAAAGTTGTTCAATCAGTTTCATTGTTATAGCCCCTTGGCCCTGCTTGCAGGAGTGTGGATGTCGTTAGCCATGCTGGCGGGTATGTCGAGGTTGCGAGCCAGTTGTGGTTTGTTTCTGCGCCCCTGGCGCCAGGCGCGCAGTTGCATGATGTAACTCAGCACATGGGCCACGGCGGTGTAGAGCGGGGCTGGAATCTGCTGGTTGATTTGCGTCGTAAAATAAATCGCACGCGCTAGTGGTGGTATTTCTACAATTTCAAGCGAGTGAGTAGCGGCAAGTTTGCGCATATAGAGCGCGGTATCGTCCACACCTTTGGCCAGTACATAAGGCGCCTTGGCTTTTTTAGGGTCGTATTTCAGGGCAACCGCAAAGTGCGTGGGGTTTACGATCACTACATCGGCATTTTTAATCACGCGGTTGATCTGGCGCTGCAACATTTGCCGCTGTAATTGTTTAATGCGCGCTTTTACTTCGGGGCGACCTTCCTGGTTTTTGTGTTCCTCTTTGCGCTCCTGCTTGGTCATGCGCATTTTTTTCAAAAAGAAAAAGCGCTGCAACGGAATATCAATAAATGCGAAGACGACAAAGACCAGCATCAGGCACATCATAATATTGAATAGCATGTTGAACGACTGACTCAGTGCGCTGAATAAATCCGTGCGCTGCAAGGCGATAAAACGCGGTGTGGCATCGGCAATTAACCACCAGGCAATCAATACCAGCACGATAATTTTTACCAGGGATTTGCCCAGCTCGGCCCAGTTTTGCGCCGACACTATGCGCGCAAGCCCGGTGATGGGGTTGAGCTTGCTAAATTTCGGCATAAAATTTTTGCTGGCGAACACCCAGCCGCCGGGAATCAGTGAAAGTACAACTACCAGTAGTGGAGTAATCAGCAGTGGCAGTAATAACTTGCCAAACAGCAAGAGATTGTTCGCAACCAATAAAGGCAAATCCGTGGGCGACAAGGCGCTGTGGTTAAAGTTGACAAAACTCAGGCGAAAGCTCTCGCGCAAATTGTCGAGATAAAACAATCCGCAATATTTCAGCACAAACAAAGTGGCTAACAGTGAAATAGTGGTGGCGAGATCGCGCGAGCGCGCTACCTGGCCTTCGTCCTTACTCTTTTTGAGTTTCTGGGCGGAGGCCTCTTCGGTTTTATCCTGGGCGCTGTTGTCAGACATTGGCGCCTTCCCGCAATACCGCACCTATGCTCTCAAGCAATTCGCGGGTTAATTGCAAATAACTTTGTGGCAAGTTGGGCAGGGTGAGATAAATGCACAGCAGGCCCACTAAAATGCTCATGGGAAAACCGAGGGAAAATAAATTCATGGTCGGCGAAATGCGGTTGAGCAAACCAAAAGAGAATTGCACTAATGCCATGCAAAAGACGACCGGTAAACTGATCAGTATCGCGGCTGAAAACATCCAGGCGATACCGCGCAACAGCGTCTCTATACCTAAATAGTGCAGGCCATTCCCCACGGGCCAGTAGACGAAGCTCTGGTAAAAGATACTGACGACCAGCAAGTGGCCATCGATGGCAAAAAATAAAAATACCAGCAGCACAAAATACAACTGGTAAATAATCGAGGATGAGGATACGCCGTTCATGGGATCGTTGTAGCGCGCCATGCTCATGCCCATCTGGGAGGAAATCACTTCGCCCACAATCATAAAAATGGTGAACACCAGTTGCAGCATCAGGCCGAGCAGCACACCAAATAAAATCTGCTCTACGCTGGCCATGATGCCCTTGAGCGACATAGGGTCTATGTTCGGTGGAACCGGCAGTAGGCGTGCGAGCGCCGCGGTAAGCGTGAGCGCGAGCAACACGCGCACGCGAATCGAAATGGATTTGTGGTTAAAAATGGGCGCCATGCTCAGCAGTGCCATCAGCCGGCAAAAAGGCCACCAGCAGGACTGCAAATCATGCAGCAGCGGGCCGAGCGGGAACAGGGCCCCGCTGTTGGCAAGAGAAGCTGCCATGGGTTAGCCAACCAGGCTGCCGGCCTGGCGGAAAATCTCCACAAACAGGTCGCTCAGGGTTTGCAGAATCCAGCTGCCGGCAAACACCAGCATGGCGAGGGTGATCAGCAGGCGCGGCAAAAAGCTCAGCATCTGTTCGTTGATCTGGGTAGCGGCCTGAAAAATACTCACGATCAAACCACCAATCAAACTGGGCACTACCAGCACACACACAATAATGGCGGTGATCTGCACAGCATTGGCGATGATGGTGGTGGCGGTTTCCGGAGTCATCATGGTGTGGTTCCTGAGGGTCGGTTATCTATCGCTAAGACGGCTGCCTGTAGCTAAAACGGTTGAATGCTGGAGGTGAGGGTGCCGACCAACAGGGTCCAGCCATCCACCAGTACAAACACCATTAACTTGAACGGGAGCGAGATCATCATGGGCGACAGCATCATCATGCCCATGGCCATCAGCACGCTCGCCACTACCAGGTCGATGACCAGGAAGGGCACAAAAATCATAAAACCTATCTGAAAGGCGGTTTTCAGTTCGCTCAGTACAAAGGCCGGCAGCAGCACGAAAAAGTCCAGCTTGCGCATGTCGGTGGGGCGCTCTTCGTGGGCCAACGCCAGCATGGTGTCGAGAGAGCTGCTGCTGGTCTGGGCGAGCATAAAGCGGCTGAGGGTTTGCTTGGCTTCGCCCAAACCCTGTTGCAGGGTGATTTTGTCGGCCTCAAACGGCACATAGGCCTTGTCGTAAATTTCCTGGCCGACCGGGCGCATAACTAACAGGGTCAGGCACAGGGCAATGCCGATGAGCACCGGGTTGGGTGGGCTCTGTTGCAAGCCTATGGCCTGGCGCACTATGGCTAGCACAATGATGAAGCGGGTGAAGCAGGTCATCATCATGAGCATGGCTGGCAAAAAGCCGAGCAGGGTCATAAGTACCAGGATCTGTAGCTTGACGCTCAGCTCCTGGCCGTGGCCCGTATCATTGATATTGAGCAGGCTGATATCGCCACCGGCGGCCTGTACCGCTGGCGCCAGCAGCACCAACAGGCCGGTTGCCAAGCCGGTTTTAAGGACACCCAATGAGCGCATCATGCGGTCAAACCATCCAGGCTCGCGCCGCTGAGTTCAAGTACACGCAGGCCGTAGTTGCCGTTCATGACCACCACCTCGGCACGCGCGAAGAGCGCGCCATTTACCTTCACATCCAACGGCTCGCCGGCCAGCTTGTCGAGCATGATTACGCTGCTCACATCCACTTCCATCAAGTCTTTCAGGGGGATTTCGGTCGAGGCCACTTCAAGGGTGACATTCACCGGGATCTTGCCGAAAAAATTCAGCCCCTGGGGAACCGGCTGGGGCGCTTCCACCACAGGCTCAGGGATCTCCGCGGCCAAACCCAGGTTGCCGCCGCCAATCAGATTGTCAAAATCGCTATCAGTAAATTGATTATTCATGATGTTTTCAGGCTCTCAAGGGAGGTTAAAAAGAGTGCGCCATCGTCTTCAAACAAGGCGCCACGATAGAGCTTTTGCTGGTTGATTTCGACATCGCAGCGCTCGCGCATGCGGATGGGAATGATGTCGCCGGGGCGCAGCTCCAGCACTTGCGCCAGTGGCATCTGCAGGGAGGCAATCACGCAATTGAGGCGCACCGGCAAGTTTTGGATTTGATTGATAGGGCTGCCGCTGACAGTGGTGGTAGCCGGGCTGGACAAGCGATTGGTCAGCTCGTCGACCAGGCCGGTATCCAGGTAAATAAAGATGGACGACTGCACGCCGCTCAGCTGGCTGTGGTAGTTCAGCTCGGCAATGTATTCCCATTGGGTCTCTTCATAGTCGTCGCTGCTGACTTCCAGCTCGCCAAAAGAGTCGCCCGCCAGCATGGCGCGCGCAAACATTTGCGTGACATCTATACCCAGGCGGCTGCGCATGCGCTCTTCCGAGGTACTCACCGGCGGCGTCTGCTGGCCGGGGATACTCACTCCACCGTAGTAGCACTCCAGCACTTCCGTCAGCAGGCTGCGATCCATTGCAAAACCAACTTTGCCCAGTGGCGAGCGGTAGATGCAATCGGCGGCCTGGCGGTGCTGTTCGTGCACCTGCACTTTGGTGAGCGCCAGGTTGATGCGGTAGTTGCGCAAGAAATAGTCGCTGATGATGCGCGGCTGCTTGTTCGACAGCTCGCGTATATAGAGCGGAATCTTGTGATAGTGACGGCCGAGCTTGTGCGGCTTGAGCCGCGTCAGGCTATCGGTGGTCAGGCCATGATGTACTTTGGCATTGGCAGTCATATTGGCGATTCTTCTGAAGTAAAGAAGCGTGATCAAAAAAAGCAGCTTGGGTCGTCACGGCGAGCGTGACAGCTATCACATGCGTTCTGTTAAACAAAACGCTTGGGATGCCGGCGGAGTATAGGAGTGAGATGAGCGGGAAATTAAATCAATAGATATCAAAAGCTGTTTTTGAGTGTTTTTTGTACTGCTTTGATTTCAATTGATGGCAAATGATTTAGTGGTTTGAGGGTGTCTTGCTAAGGTTCGTTTGCATGAAGCAGTTCACAGTTGGTGTGGCCGTCTGTCACACAAGTTGGCGGGACTAGTAGACGGTAGTACCAGTGTGTAACGCCTGCTTTGAATGAGAGAGCGACACTGCGAACCGAAAACTTAAGCGCCACGTTAAAAAAATTGACCGAACTCGCTTCAGCCCATAACGGATATCCACAAACAACATAGGTGATCGACGGTGATGTCTATTAGCTCATCAGTGAACCACTCAGCAAACTACTCTGCGAGCCATTCAGGAAGCCATCCAGGGCGCTACGCTAGCGCCAGCGACCGACTTTTCGGCGAGCCGGTGGCCCAGCGTCGTGCCTTGATCCTTGGCCATGCCAGTGAAGATGGTTACTCATTGCTTAGCGAGGGGTTGGCCGCGCGCGGTTGCAAGTTGACCCACTGCCGCCAGTTCGCCGAGTTGAGTTCCGGGTTGATTGCCCAGGCCAGCATGGTGTTTGTGTTTGTATCCAGCTTTCCCGGACCCAGCCTGTTTGCCCGTGTGGGCGCCATGTTGGGCGAGGCCCGACATCTGAGCATTATCCCGGTGGTGGAATATGCCGACCAGGAAAAAGCCGCGTCACTACTGGAGCTGGGCTGCGTGGATTACCTGCTGGCACCGTTCAGCGCGCCCCAGCTCAATGCCCTGTTACAGCGCCAGGAGGCGAGCCTCGCTGCCAGCGAACATTTTGTTTGCGCCTCCCAAGCCAGTCGCCGCCTATTGACCATGGCTCAACGTGTAGCCCTGGCGCGCGCGCCCATCCTGATCACCGGCGAAACCGGTACCGGTAAAGAGATGATGGCGCGCTATATCCACAGCTTCGCCGACGATCAAGCCCCGTTTGTGGCCGTTAACTGCGCGGCAATCCCCGAGCAGATGCTCGAATCCCTGTTGTTTGGTCACGAAAAGGGCGCTTTTACCGGCGCCACTGCTGCCCAGCCCGGCAAGTTTGAACTGGCCAATGGCGGCACCTTGTTGCTCGATGAAATCGGCGAGCTGCCCCTCGGCCTGCAAGCCAAGTTGTTGCGCGTATTGCAGGAGCAAAAAGTAGAGCGCCTGGGTGGCCATCGCGAGATTCCTTTAAATGTACGCATCATCGCCGCCACCAACCGCGACCTGCAGCAAGAGGTGGCCGAAGGCCGCTTCCGCGCCGACCTTATGTTTCGCCTTGACGTATTGCCGCTGCACATCAGCCCCTTGCGTGAGCGCAAAGACGATGTATTGCCATTGGCGCGCCGCCTGATTAGCAAGCACGCCCCCCATGAGCAGCGCGATGACTTGCTGACCGATGCCGCCAGCGAAGCGCTGCTCAACCACGATTGGCCGGGTAATGTGCGCGAGCTGGAGAACATGCTGCAGCGCGCCTTGGTGTTGCGCAAAGGCCTGTTTATCCAGCCGCAGGATCTGGGTTTGACTAATGCAGCTACCCCGGTTGCTGCGCCTATGATGCAAGCAGTTGCTATCGATCTGGGCGGTAAGGCTGCCCTGCGTGCGAGCGGCAAATGGGCCGAGTACCAGCACGTGATAGATACCATCCGCCGCTTCGGCGGCCATAAAACCAAGGCGGCAGAAAGCCTGGGGATGACCCCGCGAGCGCTGCGCTATCGCCTTAACGCCATGCGCCAGCAAGGCGTGCAAATTACCTTTTAACCTTTCGTTACCACGCTTTTCAGGAGCTGAGCATGAACTCAATCAATCAGGTACAACAGGATTTGCTCGGTCGTATGGAGCAGATCAAAACGGCGGCCGAAGGCCCGGCGATCAAGCCCGCACAATCCTTTGAAAGCCATGACGCCAGCGGCGGTATCGCCGGCGCTTTCGAGCAGGTTTTACACGGCGTGGACAACCAGCAGCATCGCGCCAGCCAATTGGCGGCAGCCGTGGATTCGGGTGCGAGCGACGATCTGATGGGCGCTATGGTGGAAAGCCAGAAGGCCAGCGTGTCCTTCTCGGCACTGATGCAGGTGCGCAACAAAGTGACTGGCGCCTTTGAAGAAATCATGCGTCTGCCCATTTAATTTTGACGAGACATGCACATGGTGGACTTAATCAAAAGCAAACTGGCGGGCTTCAAGCTCGATCCGCGCCTGTCGCTGTTTGGCCTGGCCGCGCTGGCGGCCGTGGTGGCCATAAGCGTAGTGGTCTGGTTGTGGCGCGACCAAGGTTCCTATCGCCCGCTTTACGGTGCCGGTGAAGCCTTCCCCGCCGCCGAAGTCATGCAGGTACTGGATGCCGAGAACATCGCCTATCAACTGCATCCGCAAACCGGCCAGGTACTGGTGCGTGCTGATCAATTGGCCCATGCCCGCATGTTGTTGACGGCTAAGGGCGTACAGGCCGCCGTGCCAGCCGGCTACGAATTGTTTGATAAAGAAGAGCCCCTGGGCACCAGCCATTTTGTGCAGGATGTGCGTTTAAAACGCAGCCTCGAAGGTGAGCTGGCGCGCAGCATCATGACCATGAAAGGCGTATCTGCCGCGCGCGTGCACTTGGCCATGCAGGAGAGCAATTCCTTTGTGGTGAGCAAACGCGATCCGGCCAAGGCCTCGATCATGCTTCAGCTCCAGCCGGGTTACAAACTCAAGCCAGAACAGGTCAGCGCCATCGTCAATTTGGTGGCCAACAGCGTGCCCCAACTGGCTGCCGAGGATGTGAGCGTAGTCGATCAGCAGGGTGTGCTCTTGTCGCGCGGGATGACCGAAGGCGGTACCCCCGGCCAGAGCGGGCAGGTGGTAGAGGAGTATCAATCTCGCACGGCGGGTAATGTCGAGCAGGTGCTGGCCCCGGTGTTGGGTGCCGGCAATTACCGCATCAGCGTGGCGGCGGATATAGATTTCAGCCAGCGTGAAGAAACCCTGCAAGCCTATGGCGATGCTCCTCGTTTGCGCTCGGAAATCATGCGCGATGAAAGTGTGCTCGACCAGCTTGCCCTTGGTGTACCTGGCTCCCTGAGCAACCGTCCGGTGCCGCCCGCCAAAGAAAAGCAGCAGGGCGACCAGAATGCGGATGGCAATTCTTCGGTGGATGACAAAGCGGCCACCTCCCAACGCAAAGAATCCAATCGCCAGCTCGAATACGATCAATCCGTTACCCATGTGAAGCACGCGCCCTATGCGCTGCATCGCCAGAGTGTGGCGGTAGTGGTCAATGCCGATACCGCACCCAAAGGTGGCTGGACACCGGAGGCGCGCGCCGATCTTGAGGCCATGGTGAAAAGCGCCGTGGGCTTTGACGAGAAACGCGGCGATATTCTCACGCTGAGCGTCTTTCCCTTTACCACGGCAGCACCTATGGATACCCAACCCTGGTGGGAGAGCAGCCAGGTTTACGACCTCGCCAAAATGGGCGTGTTCGGGCTGGTCAGTTTGCTGTTCCTGCTGCTGGCCGTGCGCCCGGCGATTCGCAACCTCACGCGCTCCAACAGCCAGGTGATAGTCGCCCCCGAGCCGGCAGTAGCACTGACAAATGAGCGGGTACAAAGCCATGTGCTGAGCCGCCGCGAAGAACCAGGCTACAACGTGCTGGGCGAGTTTAATCCGCTGGCGGAAATCCGCCTGCCGGCACCTGGCTCTGGCCTGGAAATGCAGATTGAACACCTGCAAATGCTGGCGAAAAACGATCCTGAACGTGTCTCCGAAGTCATCAAACAATGGATAGGGCGCAATGAACGAAACCTCAATCCCGCAAGCTAATGAGCCGGGCGCATCGCCCATGAAAGAGTTGCAGCCGCGTGTGCCTGTGCGCACCCTCAGCCCTTTGGAGCAGGCCGCCATTTTGTTACTGAGTATGGGTGATGCCACCTCGGCGGGCGTGCTGCGCCATTTTTCACGCGAGGAAATTGTCAGCCTCAGCCAGGCCATGGCGCGCTTGAGCAACGTCAAACAGCCCATGGTGTCGGATGTGATCACGCGCTTCTTCGATGATTACAAAGAGCAGAGCAGCATCAAGGGCGCATCGCGCAATTATCTATCGGGCATGCTCGGTAAAGCGCTCGGCAGCGACATTACCCGCGGTTTGCTCGATAGCATCTACGGTGAAGAGATACGCGCAAAAATGGCGCGCATGGAGTGGGTTGATCCCAAGCAATTTGCCGCGCTTATCGCCCGCGAACACGCGCAGATGCAGGCGGTATTCCTCGCCTTTTTGCCGCCCGCCATGGCCAGCGAAGTGCTGGAAGCCATGCCACCGGGAAGTCAGGACGAATTGCTCTACCGCATCGCGAACCTCAATGAAGTTAACAGTGATGTGATTGCCGAGCTGGAAGATCTGATCGAGCGCAGCCTGGCAGTGCTTTCCAGCCAGGGCTCGCGTGTGCGCGGCGTCAAACAGGCGGCCGACATCATGAACCGCTTCAAAGGCGACCGTAACCAGATGTTCGAATTGCTGCGTGCCCACAACCAGGATCTGGTGGGCAAGATCGAGGACGAGATGTACGACTTCTTTATCCTCTCGCGCCAATCCCAGGAAGTGTTGCAGGCGTTGCTCGAAGTGGTTCCGTTGGAAGAGTGGGTGGTTGCGCTCAAAGGCGCCGAGCCGGAGCTGGTGAAAGTGGTACAAGCCGCCATACCCAAGCGCCAGGCCCAGCAGATGGAATCCATCAAGCGCCGCCAGGGGCCGGTGCCGCTCAGCCGTATCGAGCAGGTGCGCAAAGACATCATGGCCGTAGTGCGCGATATGGCCGCCAACGGCGAAATAACCTTGCAATTGTTCCGCGAACAAACCGTGGAATAAGGAGTAGGCCATGACGGTAAAAGTGATCAGAAATGGCGGCAGCGGCTGGCGTCCTTACCGGTTTCCGCCGCGTACTAATTCTCAAGGCGGAATGCAAGGCAACCAGTGGGATGCCGACCCCGAAGCCCTGCAACGCGCCGTGGCCGAGGGCTTTCAGGATGGTTCGGAGCGCGGCTACCAACAGGGTTTGCAACAGGGCCAGGAAGCGGGCGAGCGCGAAGGTTTCGCGCGTGGTCGCAACGAAGGGCTTATGCGCGGCCGTGAAGAAGGGCGCAGCGAAGGCCGCGAAGTATTTGAATCTGCCAGCGCGCCGTTGGATCAAATCAGCGAACGCCTCAATAATTTTCTGCAAGAGTTTGAACGCAAGCGCCGGCAGGAATTGCTGGAGCTGGTGAAGAAAGTATCGCAGCAGGTGATTCGCTGCGAGCTAACCCTGAGCCCTACGCAGTTGCTCAATCTGGTCGAGGAGGCGCTGGTCGCTATGCCCGCCGAGCAGAGCGATGTGCATGTGCTGCTCAACCCAGAGGAATATGCGCGTATTCGCGATCTGGCTCCTGCTCGCGCTGCCGCCTGGCGACTGGTGCCGGATGAAAAATTGGCGTTGGGCGAGTGCCGCATAGTCACTGCCCAGGCCGAAGTAGATATAGGCTGCCAGCAGCGTCTGGACGCCTGCATAGACACCTTGTCTGAACACTTGCAGTTGGCTGAGGATTAATCCCCTTGGAAAACTTCAGCCTCGATGATGCCCTGCGCTCCCTCGACCAGGTGCAACTCGCCAAGGTCAGTGGCCGCCTGGTGCGTGTGTCCGGGTTGTTGCTGGAGAGCCACGGCTGCCAGCGTATGACTGGCCAGCGTTGCAACATAGAACAGGGCGACGGCAGCTTGCTGGAGGCCCAGGTTGTAGGCTTTAACCGCGATGTCACCTATCTGATGCCGTTCAAAAAGCCTGTGGGGCTGACGGCCGGCTCACGTGTATTCCCCGTAAAAGACGAAAGCTCCCTGCATATCGACGAATCCTGGCTGGGACGTGTGCTCAACGGCTTGGGTGAGCCCCTCGACGACCTGGGCAAACTCAGTGGCCGCGACCCATTGCCGAGTGAATTGCCGCGCGTGAATCCGTTGCGTCGCCAGCCGGTTGCTGAACCGCTCGATGTGGGGGTGCGTGCAATCAACAGCCTACTGACCCTCGGCAAGGGGCAACGTGTAGGCCTGTTTGCCGGCAGCGGCGTGGGCAAAAGTGTGCTGCTGGGCATGATCACTCGCCAGACTACGGCCGATGTGGTGGTGGTAGGTTTGATCGGCGAGCGCGGCCGTGAAGTGCAGGAATTTATCCTCCATTCGCTCGGCCCCGAGGGCTTGCGCAAGGCCGTGGTGGTAGTGGCGCCGGCCAATGAATCACCACTGATGCGCATGAAGGCCACCGAGCTGTGCCACAGCATAGCCGCCTATTTTCGCGACCAGGGCAAGGATGTATTGCTGCTGGTCGATTCACTCACGCGCTACGCCATGGCCCAGCGCGAAATCGCCCTGGCCCTGGGCGAGCCGCCCGCCACCAAAGGCTATCCACCGTCAGTTTTTGGCATGTTGCCTGAATTGGTAGAAAGCGCTGGCAATGGTGAACAGGCACGCGGCAGCCTGAGCGCACTCTATACAGTACTGGCCGAAGGCGACGACCAACAGGATCCAATCGTGGACTGTGCGCGCGCTATTCTCGACGGCCATATTGTTTTATCACGCAAGCTGGCGGACGTTGGCCACTATCCCGCTATCGACATAGCTGCCTCTGTGAGCCGTTGTATGAGTCAAGTAACGCCGCCCACACAGCAAAAGGCGGCGCGGCAATTAAAAGAGTTATACAGCACCTACGAAAAAATTCGCGAGCTGATTCCACTGGGTGGTTATACCCCCGGCATGGATATGAAAACCGATCAGTCGGTGCAACTGGCCCCGGCCATAGAGCGCTTTTTACGGCAGGAGGTTGGCGTGGGCGCCGACCTGGAACAGAGCCTCGCAGGCCTGACGAGCATCATCAAATAACAGACACAGAGGCAAGGGCGATGAAACAACAACTGGAAACCCTGGGGCGCCTGGCGACCCTGCGTGGCACTCGCGTACAGCAGATGCTCGGGCGCGTGACTTACCAGCAGAACCTCTGCCAGCGCTATCGCAATAACATTCTCGGCCTCAATCGCCTGTGCAGTTTTACCGTACCCATGACTACGCCGCTGCAACGTAACAATCAGCAGCAATACAAGCAGACGCTGCACCACATGGTGGAGTTACAAAAACGCGAGCTGGGCTTGGCCGAAGAAACCCTGGTGCGTATCCAGGTAGAACTGATGGCCGCCATGCGCAGCGAAAAAATCGTCGCCCATGTACTGGACGCCAAAATCGCCCAATGGCAGCAAACGCTCAACCAGCAGGAGCAAAAAATCCAGGATGGCCTGGCCGCCCAGAGTTGGTGGCGCAATCAGGGCTAAATAGAATGGCACTTGCTAAGGGGTATCTCAGTTTTCCTCACTGGTTCCTTAATTTTAAATGGGAGTCGTCATCCTCGCGTAGCGGGGATCCAGTTCTTGAATATCGATGCTTAACAGCTGGATCCCCGCGAGTGGGAGCGCCCAGCCGAGGATGACGACTCCCTTCTATACAGTGATTTCCCCTTAAGTAGGCATCATTTAGGCTAAATAAATTTTTTTAAAACCGGATTTAAGTAATAGGCGGCCGCGGTCGCCTGTATAGAGTAACGCGCACTGTTTATCAGTTGCTCTTATACCAGACATAGGCATTCACTCAGGATTGCATCATGGAAATTACCAGGCATACCAACGCCGGCTACAGCGCTCCCGCCGAAACTGTTGCCACAAAACGTACCGACGCTGCGCCAGCGGCTAAAGCTGCTACTGCTATGCTCACCAGCAGCGAGCCGGCCCCTGAGCCGCGCCTGGATCAACTGCAAGAAGCCATGCGCAAATTGCCCGAGGTTGATCTGGAGCAGGTAGCCGCCATCAAACAAGCCATTGCACGCGGCGAATTAAGCAGCGATGTAAGAGTGTTGGCGCAAAGTATTCTTGCCTATCATCGCGGTAGCGACCTGTGAGTGTGCAGGCGCTAACCCAAAGCGCTCGCCAGCAGCAACTGCTGCGCCTGGCCGAGCGCGACATAGAACAGGATTGCACCGACTATCAAGCGCTGCAGCGTCTGATGCTTGCACTCTACGAGCAACTGCTTGCACGCGACACAGTGCAAATAGAACAACTCAACCAACAAATTTTAGTGTTAGTAGAATTCACGCGCGAGCGGGCTGAACGCCGAAGCAAAATCCTTGGCGCATTACGCTTGGGCTACGCACAAGGCGCCATGGCAAGCCTGTTTGAACTCTACCCGGAAACACGCCGCACACAACTGACACAACGCTGGATCGAATTAAGCCACCTCATCCAAAACGCCAAAGCCCTCAACGAACGCAATGGCAAACTCCTCGCGATGCACAACGACATTCTGAGTCAGTTGTTGGGGAGTCGGCAGGGTGAGCAGGTTTATTCGCCGCGGTATTACTAAAACCCTCTTATCTCTTTCCTCGTTCTTCTTTCTCTCGCTCCCAAGCTCCAGCTTGGGAGCGCTACGCGTTCATCAAGTAGTCCATCCTTCTCCCATCTTGCAGTTTTCCTCGCCAGAAAGCCTTGCGGCAGTTTTGTCTTGTGTTAGATTTATGGATCGCCATTGTTATAGATATTGGTTGCTTTTATAGGTGGTAGATAAATGATACGTTGGGGCAAATAGGCTGCTGGGTTTAGATCTAAACTTTAGGGTGAACAGATCCCTTCACATGTATAGGAGTATTAAATGGATTGGGAAAATGTACAAGAAGCTGAAATTCTGAGTGCTATGACGTTATGTGATCACATTGGCTTGAGTTTATTTCGTGAGCGCTTTGGAACATTTCAAGAAGCTAAAGATGCTCATATGTATTTAAATGGTCGTGGCCCCTATGAAGCCCGTCCGTTAGTTGCCGCCGCTTACAAAAAACCTTAGGCCTCATCAGCCAACTTTGCAGCCTAAAGATCTCAAGAATAACGTAGCCCTTGATTTTTTGGTGGAAACGTTCGGTTTTGAAAAACGTAATAAAAAATAAATGGTCGGATGTGTGAGGTGAAGCTATGTGGTAGGGGGCGCGGAATGGTGCTGAAACTTCCCCAAAATAAGTTTAATCATGTTGATATGCCAGTTTAATAAAGCAATCAAATGGAAGGTTTTTAAGTTTTATTTTTTTGAAATTTCGATTGGTTTCAATTTATGAAAAGTGAAATTTAAAATCCGTTTTTTTATTGTATGTTAAATCTTTAGGGGTGATCATGGAATTGTTCGACGAATGCGCATTGCTTGGTGCGGCACTCCTTTCGGCTCAAAAGCTTGAATTTTCTTTATATGGGATGGTCTCGCACTTGTCTCATTTGCCAGAAGCGAAGAAGGAAAAACGTTTTCGAGATTTTAGTCCCGAGAAATTTTTACGTGGAAATTTAGAAGATTTAAAATCCACATTTGGGCAGTTGGAAGTAGTGTTTGGTGAAAGATTGTTGATAAGCACTAGTGAGTTGAAGTGCTTGATAAGGGATAGAAATTTGATTGCGCATAGCTACTGGCGACTGACAAAAGCAAATATCAGGGGTGGTGAAGGGCTATCCGATCCAGAGAAATTTCTTAAAGAATTTCTTGCTCGTTGCGATCAATGGGCAGCTATTTTTAATGGGCTATTATACTCGCTTATGCTGGCTGCAGCAGAAAAAGAGGGGCGGCTGCTGGAACTTAATTTCACTGGGCAGCAGCTGAGTGACATTGAAGCGTATGATGCTCATTTGCGTCGCCATTACACGGTGGCCTCACCGACTAATAGCCTGTAGGTCGGACAGCAATGCCCGACAGATATTCTCGGCAATGGTGTAACATCAAGCACCAAAATTATATTTCCAATAATTATCTGTCTTTGAAATATCGCGGTTTTGAGAGCTGTAGTGCAGAAATTAAACTGGTATGTGTCGCTATAGGGATAAAGCAGATGAAATATTTTGTTTTTATTGTTTTTCTCTCTCTTTGTGGTAGTTCTTTCGCCTCCGAGCGAATACAGAAAACTGTTAAAGGTTTAAAATCTCCTGTGAGTTTTGAAAAATCTCAAGTTACCAGAGGTTCACCAACTATATATTTTGATCAGGCAATTTCATCCATTGTTGAAATGAATAAAGGGGCGAAGTTTCGTTGCCAACAACGCTATATAAATTTTGGCGAGGTTTCCTTGTCAATATATTGCGTTACCGAAAATGAAAATGCGCTCGTTTCCGTCGGAGGTGAGCTTGTGAAAGGTGACTCTGCGTGGGTCTATTCTGTAGATCTTGAGCCGGAACAGCTAAATGATCAGCTCATTGTTCTCATTGGGGCGCTCAACAGCTACGCAAATGGTCGATTGTAATATTATCTTGTGGCTTTTTGGCTGTCTATGACAGGTTCGCGAGTCTCAGCACGAGGCTCTAAAATTGTATTTTGAGGTTGGCACTGTTAGGTAATATAAATGAGCAAAGTCAAAATTCCGCAAGATAAAAAACGATTGAGTTTGCTGAAAGACAGAAGGAACTCATATGGTGAAAATAGTAAAAGTAGCCGAAAGAACATCCCATTAAGTAAACAAATAAGCTCGCAGAGGCAAAGGTCTCAGTGTCAAAAATTGAAAGCGCTACTCAATAATGAAATGGATGAAGACTTTTCTTCTGAAGTTGAGGTGGTCGTTACCACATCTTATAAGCAAAAGAGGCTTGGCGGCTTCAAAAAGTGCCCTGACTCATCACTCAAAGATTATATCGAGCGCCAGCTCAAGCACAGGGAACAATAGAATGAAAGTTTCCGTTGGGCAGTAATGCCCAACAAATCCCCGCTGCAATTTTCTGATATCTACCTTGTTTTGAGATATCGTTTGGTTTTTAGGAATAACCATGAATTTAAATTGGATACAACAAGAGGGCGTAAACCCTTTTGAGCACCTAACGGGCGATACAACCGAATATATTGTCCATTATTCGGAGTTTGAAGGTGACTCGGACGAGCAAATTGAATCTGCCGTTCATGCTTGTATAGATAAAATGTCAACTCTCCTGGACAAGAATGTTCACGACGATTCGATGTTTTTATTGTTTGAATGGGATGTCGTATATTCGATACTTACCATCGTAGTAACCGATAGCGCAAAACAAAAAGATTCGTCCGATGTTGTAAAGTGCTCATTCACAGCCATCGACTCAAAAATGAGAGGTGCCGAGCCAGGTGATGAGCAGGAGTTAAAAGTAAACGATTTGGCGGAAAATATTCAGTTTTGGATTAAAGACTATTTGCCAACATGCACCACCTTTTTACGCTACTCCCTCGTTGCGGCTTTCCACAGAGAGTCAAGAGATAAGTGTTCGTTGCTTTAGCGTTTCGGTTGTAGGAAAAACTTTATTTATCCAGGGAATAATATGAAAAATCTAATGTTTATTATCTCAACCTACACGTAAACAGCCCAAGCCACTTGGTAACGCGATCTCCTCCGAATCTATCAACCAATCTCCTCAATCTACCTCCCCCAAAACATTTAACAAATCCTCCTTTTAAGTCGCCTTGTCCCTGTATGGCTTTATTCGCGTCAGCTATGCGGAAGCGGGCTTTCCCTATGGCGGTTCGGGTGCGACAAGCGGAAGTGTTTTTTCACGTTTTGTTTTCGTTAAATATATATAAATCAATGGCTTATGTGTTGGCATTGGTATTGCTAAATCCCTTGGGAGGAGTATTTTCATGACTACGATAGATTCAGATTACGTCAAGCAAATGGCTACACAGCTCGCCAGCTATGAGGTGCAGTCTGCGAACACCAAGGCTACGCGTAACCAAAAAACCTATAAGGCTCAGTTGACGGCGGTTACGGCGCTGGAGACGGCATTAAAGTCTTTCAATTCCTCCATTAAAGGAATGAAGGGCACGGGCAAATCCATCCTCACTAACTCCGCAACCTTCAATCAGGACGGCTACGCAACGGCAACTGTCGCGGCGAGTGCGGTAGCAGGTAACTATCAATTTTTTGTGCAGCAGCTTGCCAGCAGCCATCAATTATCGGTTGAAGGTCTAACTGATACGGATGTTCCCTCCAGCGGTACTTTCACCATCGGGCAGGGCAGTAAAAGTTTCAATATAGATTTATCCACTATCGACAAAGACAGTAGCGGCAGCAATTCATTGGCAGAAGTTGCAGCGGCCATTAATGGCGCGAGTGATAACACAGGTGTGAAGGCCACTCTGGTTCGCAGCAATGGCAATGTGTCGCTGGTGTTGGCGGCGGATAAAAGTGGTCTGGCGAATGCAATTAGCCTGTCAGTTTCCGGGACTAACAATGCGACGTTCGACGCAGCCGTAGGGAGCGCACGCGAGCTGAGCGCCGCCCGCGATGCGCAAGTTCGCCTGGGTGGTGAAACGGGTATGTTGCTCACCAATTCCAGCAATACCTTCGACAACGTCATTGATGGCGTAAGCATGACGTTCACTAAAACCCATGCAGCCGGAGCGCAACCGCTTTCGGTGACTATAGGTCGGGATAGCAAAGCCACCACCGACAAAGTACAAAGTTTTATAACGGCAGTGAACAATTTACTGGGCAGCTTTGATTCGTTAACAGCAAGTGGTACCGACAGCTCTAGTCGAGGCGCTCTTGCTGGAGATTCCAGTATTCGTACTATTGAAAGTACCTTGAACAAATTATTACGTACCTCATTCGGTGGTACCACTTTGATGCAATACGGAGTGGTAGCTGACAGGTACGGCAAGCTCACTCTCGATACCGCCAGATTTGAAAAAGCGGTGGCAGCTGACCCTGACAGTTTCGAAAAATTGTTTACGTCGAAGGATGCACTGCTTGACAGCATCGACAAAAACCTCGCGGTCTATACCACGGGTGCCAACAATATTATGAAGGCGCGCAAGGACAGTATTAATACGCTGCTGAGCCGCGTTGATGATCAATTTACCAGTATCCAAAAACAATACGACAACTACTACTCCCGCTATCTGAAGCAGTACACCGGAATGATGCAGACGATGTCGGCGATGGAACAAACTTACGGAATGTTTTGATGAATAGTCCCTATAACGCCTACGAAAGTTACGACAGCTATCGCTCAGTTGATCTCGAAGCTAAAGCTGCATCTGCATCGCCTTACGAATTGGTGCTGGTGTTGTTTGATGGTTTGCTCGACGAACTGGCGCGTGCACGCGGTCACATTGAAGGTAAACGCTACCAGGAAAAAGGCCGTTCGCTTGAGAAGTGCATGAATATTCTCAACGGCCTCAACAGCGCACTGGACTACGACAACGGTGGTGAGGTGGTGCAAGGTCTGTCACGTCTTTACGACTACTGTGTTTATCGTCTTGCTGATGTCAGCGTTAGTTTGTCGCTGGAAGGGCTGGATGAAGTAGTGCAGTTATTGGGCGTAATGCGTGAAGGTTGGGACGGCGTTAATGCAAAACGTAGCGCCTGAACAATTAACACAGCACCTGCTGCAACTGCATGATCAGTTGCAGCAGGCGCTCAAATTGCACGATTGGGATGCTGTTGCCGGCATCGACCTGAATGTGCGCGCCTGCCTGCAAGCTATGCCTGAACAACTGGATGCAGAAATGCAGCGGGCCAAACAACAGTTGCAACAACTCTATGGCCGCGCAATTCCCGCTTATGGGGATGCTTGTGAAAAATTGCGGCAATTATTGCTGGCACATCTCGAACACGCGGAAGGGCGCACCGCTTATATGCGCACAGATTTACTGCAAGGTGAGATATAAACCATGGCCATAGCTGTTAACTCAATAAGTGCAGGCTTTCAAACATTGTCCGCTGCGACTGTCGCGAGTGCCAGCGCCGATACTGCAAATGTCGGTACGATGGCCAGTGATCTGGCTGGCGGCAATGTCACTGCCGGAGATGCAGTATCGAGTGCACCTGATGTGGTCGGTGTGTTTGGTGCGATTGTGGCGGAGCTTTTGCCTGCACAAGCGCAGCAGGAAAAAACAGGTGAAATGCTCACCGGTGAATCGCAAGCAAATAGCGCAACCGAAAATGCACAGGGGGCACCAACAACCTCTTTGCCGACTGACGCTTTGTCTGCAGAGCAATGGCTGCAGCAAATGTTGGGACAACAACAAGTTCAACTGCAGGCGCGCGATGCAGTGCCTGCGGATATAAACAATATTTTGCAACGCGATATCAGCCCTGCGCCTTTATCAAATGAGCAACCTGAAACGGCGACTGACCAGCAAGGTACTTCTGATACGACAAACCCAACGGACGACAGTGTTGCACCTGTGATGGCCGTGGCGGCTGTTGCCCCTGTGGTCGTTCAGACAGTAGCACCTGTTGATAACGGCAGCGGTGAATTCAAAGCCGGTGGAGCAACGATTGTTGCCGTCGATGCGGCGGATAAATTTGTTGCTAATAGTGCGGATAAATTTGCTGTTGCTGCCAATTCAAAAACAATTGAAAGCAGTGCTGATAAAGCCACTGTTGAGAATCAAAGCTCGTTGGGCCAGTCTGTCCCAACATCCAGCCAACAGGTGAATCACTTAAGTGGCCAGGCAGTTCCACAAATTTCTTCTCAGGCTGCTGCCCAATTTGCTCCTACGCAAATAAATGCTACTACGCAGGTAGATGCTGGCATTAATCAGAGCCAGCTTGAATCCAGTGTGAAGTTGCAATCTCCTGAGGCCAAATGGGGTGAGCAACTCATGCATGCACTGCGCGACAACGTGCATGTGCAACTTCAACAGCGTATACAAAACGCCACTATTCGGTTAGACCCGCCCGAGTTGGGTAGCCTGGAAATTTTCCTGAGCCACGAGTCGGGCCGTTTAACGGTGCAGATTTCTGCCTCGCAGGCAGATGTTGCTCGCTTGCTGCAAAACACCAGCGATCGTTTACGCCAGGATCTCGCTGGCCCGCAATTTACCGAAGTGAGTGTACAAACCTCCAGTGATAACCAGGCTGGCCAACAGCGCTCGCGCCAGGATACTCGTTCGCTATTTACAGAAGAGCCGGTGCTGGCCGCCGCGCCTCAACCCGCAACTGACAAGCAGCGTCTCAAAAAAGATGGTAGCGGCAACTTACTGGTGAGCGTGTAGTTTTTTAAGTCCTGGCCAGTGTTGGCCAGATCATAAAAGTTTCAAGACAAGGGCAAGGTTCCGATATGTTGATGCAGCGGATCATTTTGGCAGTACTCGTTATAAATACATTGGTAGCCGCTGGTTCGGCAGCGTTTAGTTTTCAATTATTCCAGCGCGTTTCTGCGCAGGGGAGTGCAGCAATAATTTCTCCTGCTGCTGGCCAAACTACTGGCGCGGCTACCGCTAAAGGTGGCAAGCCGGAAGAGTACAAATTTTTCCCCGTGCAAAAAGTAATTGTGAGCCTGCAGGACGATGGCCACGAACATTATTTTGTGCTCGATCTGGTATTGCAGGCCGAGCAGGACACTGACAGCAAAAAGCTTGAACAAGTTGACCCTATGGTGCGCAACTCGGTGGTGTCTTATTTGTCGGGTTTGAACTTTGGTGCGCTGCGCGCCATGCCGATTCCTGAACTGCAAACCGCTTTGGAAAAAACTGTGTTGGCTGATTTTGCCAACCGAGGTGTCGCCAATCCTTTTGCGCATGTACTGGTTAGCAAACTGGTTGTGCAATAGGTGACGGCCATGAACGCAACCTGTGCGATGGATTACGACTACGCCGCTGTTCAAACGGCACCACGCGCTTTTTCTCCGGAGATGGAACAAAGCTTGATGTTGCAGTACCTGCCCCTGGTAAAGCGCATAGTGCGCCAACTGTCGCTACAGGCTAACCAGGTGCTGGATCGCGATGATATGGAGCAAATAGGCTTGGTTGGCCTGCTCGAAGCTTTGCGTCGCTACGGCACGCCCGATGAAAACTTTGGCAGCTTTGCCAAATTACGCATTCGCGGTGCCATTCTCGATGAACTGCGTCGCCAGGATTGGCGGCCGCGTCATGTGCGTCAACAGACACACAAAATCCGTGATGCTATTCGCCTGCTCGCCCGTCAATTGGGGCGAGTGCCGCAAGAGTCGGAGATTCTCACCTATACCGGTTTGAGTGAGAAAGATTACCAGGCGTTTTTACAAGCCGATGCCTGCGAGGCGATTGAAAGCCTCGATGAAATGCTGCAAAACGGCCCTGAAACGTTTGTTGACAACAGCTCGGGTATTGAAGGTGGCTCGGCTATTGAAGAGCGCGAAATCAATGCGCGTTTGCTTGAGCAGGCGTTGAGTTGTCTCAACGAGCGTGAACGTCTGGTGCTCACGCTCTATTACCAACACGAATTAAGTTTAAAAGAAATTGCGCTGGTGTTGGATTTAACCGACGCGCGCGTTTGCCAGTTGAGCAAGCAGGCGATTGTCAAAGCTGGCCGCTATTTACAGGAAAACAGCTAATTCATAGCGCGGTCGATCAACGCGAAAATTTAACGACTACCTGAACCGGATTAACAAGAGAGAACCAACGTGCAAAAAATCATAGGTGCTTTAATAATTGTGGGTTGTGTGCTCGGAGGCTATCACCTCGCGCACGGCGAAATGGCAATGCTCTGGCAACCAGCAGAAGCGCTAATTATTCTCGGTGCCGGTATCGGCAGTTTGGTGGTGGGTAATCCCAAAGAAGTATTGGTGGAAATGTGCACGCAAATTAAAGGCGTGTTTGTTTTCCAACGTCGCGGTGAAGAATTCCAACGTCAGTTGCTTATGTGTCTCTATGAATTATTGGAGATGGTAGACGTAGGTGGTTTGAAGGCGCTGGATGCACACATAGAAGCGCCGGACCAGAGCGATATGTTCGCCAAATACCCGCTGATTTTACAAGAGCCCAATCTCATGGCGTTTATCGCCGACAATTTCCGTTTGATGGCCATGGGCAAAATCAGCGCGCATGAATTGGAAGGTTTTTTGGAGCAAGAATTGGATGCGATGGAGCACGCGCTTATGCAGCCGTCGCGTTCACTGCATAAAATCGGCGAGGCCATGCCCGGCTTCGGTATTCTCGCGGCTATCATGGGCATTGTTATTACCATGGGCAACATCAATGGTTCAGTTGCCGATATCGGTGCCCATGTGGCGGCGGCGTTGGTAGGAACTTTCCTCGGTATTTTTGTGTGCTATTGCGTAATGGAGCCACTGAGTAATGCCATGGGCCAGCGTGTTAAAACCGAACTCTCGGCGTTGGAATGTGTGCGTACTACCTTGGTAGCTCATGTGGCTGGCAAGCCGACACTACTCGCGGTAGATGCGGGACGCAAATTAATTGAACAGGATGTGAAGCCGGCTTTCCGACAATTGGAAACCTGGGTAAACCGTTATGAGGACGAAAGGGACGCAGCATGAGACGGCGCAGCACAGACCAGGATCACGAGGTAATCGTCAAACGCCGCTCTAAAAAAGGCCATGACGAAAGCCACAGCGGCGCGTGGAAAGTGGCCTTTGCCGATTTCACTATGGCAATGATGGCGCTCTTCATGGTGCTTTGGGTAATCACGCCGCAAAATCCAAAACAGACCACCGCTGCCGAGCAGGTTACTAATCCATTGGTGGATGGCGGTGCCGGTGTATTTGATGGCAATAGCGCAACACCGCTGGAGATGGAAAGCATTCCACCGCGCCCGCCCGAATCCAAACCGGATACGGCGCAGAAACAAAAAACCGATAGCGGTGAGCCAGTTAAATATAACGATCCCGCGCAATTGAAGGAACTGGCCAGTTTGATGCAAGCGCTGGCGATTCAGATGGATGCGCAAGCGAACATTGAAGTGCAAGTCGTGCCGCAAGGCTTGCGTATTTTGATCAAAGACGACCAGCAACGTTTTATGTTTGAGCGCGGCAGTGTGCAATTGAATCCGCACTTTACCAATCTTTTGCAACGCCTCGCCGGCGTGCTGACGAATGTGGGTAATAAATTAATTATCAGCGGCCACACAGATGCCACGCCTTACAAAACCACAACAGGTTACAACAACTGGAATTTATCCGGTGATCGCGCGTTAAGTGCGCGCAATGTGATGGTGGATGCTGGGCTGGGTGCCAAATCCGTATTACAAGTTGCAGCCCAAGCCGATGTAATGCCGCTACTGCCCGACGCGCCGGAAGACGGCGCTAACCGTCGCATCGAAATTTTATTGCTGACAGCGCGTGCCGAAACACTTTATCGCCAGTTGTTTGGCGATCAGCAGGCGCGCGTGGATTATTCAGAAAAACGCGCGCGCTTGGTATTGCCGGAAGAGCAGGCTGCACCGGAATCGCTTTAATTATTTATTTGCTTTGTCGTTGGTCTTTTTTGCCCCATCACCGCAGCGGTGTGGGGCTTTTTTATTGCTGATGACTTTTTTTCTCGCTGGACGTGAAAGCAATCTCCCCCGGCCCCTCTTTTTCAAAGAGGGGAGTCGTCATCCTCGCGCAGCGGGGATCCAGTTCTTGCTTTTTTGCCTTAAGAAAACCGGATACTGTAATTTTTTAAGAGCTGGATCCCCGCTGCGCGAGGATGACGATTCCCTATATATGAAGATTCCATGCAAGAAAAATCCACGTTTGTGTGCGTGGATTTTTTGCATTTTTTAAATCAAGGCAAGCAGCTACGCAAATCCTCAGCACTCAATATATGGTCTGGCGAAAAATGCAGGGCGCGAGCGCTGCCGTCCTGGCTCAGGCAGGTGATATCCAGCATATTTTGATCAAGCCCCAATATGACATGGACGGGCTGTTTGAGCTGAGGTTGTAAATGTCGACGCAATTGTTCGCCGGCGGATTTGAGTGTGGCGAGTTCATCGGGGTTTTGTGTAGCGTAACTTAGATCGAGTCGCGGTGTTGCGGTAGTTTCACGGGTATTAGTGTTGTGCCAGATGAGCGCGACAGCTAGCAACGCTACCAGACCGGTCGCTGCCGTCAATAACGGCCAGCGGCGTGCGGGTGTTGGAGGTGTAACGATAATGTTTGCAGGGGCAGACGCTTCAACAGGGGCGACAACATCCGCAACGACGGGCAACACCAGCACGGGTGGCGGTGTGACCACCACTGATAGTTCGACACAATTAGGGTTTAGCTGATAGCCGCGGCGCGGCAATGTCTGGATAATTTCGCGTTCTTTTTCATCGCCCAGGATCTGGCGTAGAGTATAAATCTGTTGATTGAGGCTACCTTGGCCCACCACGCGGTCGGACCAGGCATGGCTGAGTAAATCTTCGCGGCTGACCACTTCGCCGGGGTTGCGCGCCAGGCGCTCCAGCAGGCGGCTGCCGGAAAATCCCAGCTCAACCTTTTCTTCGGTCTTGTTGCGAACCAGCGTCAGTTGATAAAGCGCCGGATAAAAATGTGCAATGCAATCCGGGTTGCCGGTTTTAATCGTCAGGCAGGTCAGGTTGTCCATAGACCTGGCCGCCCTGGGTTCAGGGGCGGTCACAGATTCAGACACCATGCTCAGGTCAGGAATCATGCCTGGATTGATATTGATATGAGTCATCCAAAATAAAACCGGTGTGTTGATCAGGTCGCTTGGGCAAACTCGCGGCGGCCGTTTGGGTGCTTGCAAGCATAGCTGCCTTTTCACCTGATAGGCCATTGATTTGTGTAGGGGAAATTACTCAGATGACGTAAATTTTTGCTAATTATGACGAAATAAATGGCATCTGGATCAACTTATAACTAGATGTTTTTTTAAATGCCACTTATGCAAAAACGCCCCGGGGTAGCGGGGCGTTTTTTAGTCGACCAGGGCGCTCTTGTGGAGAGCCCGTTTTGATCATTAACCGAGCAGAGACATCACCATACCTGGCATTTGGCCAGCTTGTTTCAGCATGGAGATACCAGATTGCATCAACATGGAGTTTTTGCTCATAGAAGCGCTTTCTTTGGCGAAGTCGGCATCCATGATGCGGCCTTTAGACATGTCAGTGTTGTCTTTCATGTTGGACAGGTTGTTGGACGTGTGATTCAAACGG
>JAGKWU010000006.1 GCA_021151695.1 Cellvibrionaceae bacterium
TGGGAGGGTTGTTTTTCAGGGGGCTGGGGCGAAGGATTTAGGCCAGTTAGTCAGGATTATTTCGCAGAGGCCTTAACTCTCCACCTCTGGCCTTCGTAGCAACCTCTGGCCTCCGTAGCAACCTCTTGCCTCCGCAGCAACACTTGGCCTCCGCAGCAACCCCTGGTCTCCGCAGACTGCGCTCTACCTGGCCCGGCGTCCTACTCTGGAGTTATCGCGGGGGCAAGTTTTAGCCTAAGTCTTTGCGATTTGAAAAATAGTACTTCTCTAGCTAACGTTAAAGGTGCTTTAACTTTTATTCGCGCAAACCAGAGGACGCGCCCATGGCCAGAAAAACTACCCGCTCCACATCTGAATCGGAAACTTCGTCAGCTCCTGAGCTCGACGAAGTTGTCACTCTGGATTCGCCTACACCTGATCTGCCAGTTGCCCGTAAGCTGGGGCCAGATGATGCCTATATGTACTTTACCGAGCGGGACCTGGGCAAAATCCTCGCTAACCTGGATACCCTGCGTAACAGTGTCTATCCCCATCAGGAACATGAGCACGAAGCAGATAGCCGCAAAGAGCAGCAGTTCCCCTCAGTGTGTCTCATAGGTTTGGGGCGCTGTGGTTCCAATATCGCCCTGGATGTCGCCAGCCTGGTGTACAACGCGCGCAATTTCTATCTCAATGAACTCCTCAGCGAAGAAAAAGCCGTGCGCGATAAGAAGGATGGCAGCTCAATACGCTGGATTAAGCGCAGCCTCAATCTGAAAGGTAGTCGCGGCCTGCGCCCGGTGTTTTTAATTGAGCCATTGGTCATGTTGGGGGATCTGGACAAGGACATTGATGGCCGCATCCGCTTCTCCCACAAAGGCGAGCGCTCGGCGTTTTTGCAGGACTACACCAAAATGAAAATCATGGATCTCTCCGAGGTCCACGCCGGCGGTTCGGGCAATGCGCCTATCCTTGGTCAATACCTGGCGAAAATAATCCTCAACAAAGATGCCCAGCGTTTTTCTAATTCTGACTGGAAATTTATACATTCCTACCTGATTGACTCCTGCGGCATTAAAGCTAACCAGTCGCGCCTGTATTTTTATATTTTTAGCGCGGGGGGTGGGACCGGCTCCGGCATGGCTTCGGAGTTTGGCTTGGCGCAGCAGTACGCCTATATGAGCAAAACCTTCGAGACCCGCTCAGTAGAAGAGGATGAGCGCGGCCACTCTTTTGTATTTGAGCCAATTTTCACCAGCGGCATTTGCATACTGCCCAATATCTCCGATCACGGTGTCGAGATGTCCGAAGCGCTGCACATCAACGCCGGTCGGCTGTTGTGTAAATACCTGGCGGAAGAGTGGGACTTCTCCTACAACTTCGACAATGAAGACTCCAGCGAGGCCAGCGTGATGCGCCGCATCCGCCCCTGGAACGCCATGATGCTCATCTCCAACGACATAATGCGCTACGCCGAAGCCACCGACGACGGCAATATTCCGCATATAGATGTCAACGCCATGGAGAAGTACGCCAACCAGTACATCTCGCAGCAAATTTTTAACATTCTTACCGCCCAGGCAGTCACCACCGATTACGACGAAAACTATTTCCGTCGCGCCGGTATCGACATAGGCGAAACCATTCGCCTGGACGCTAACGATCTGTTTATGAGCCTGGCTGGCCCTGTGGCCGTGGCCTATGCCGAATCGGTAATCCCGGCGCCCCCGCTCAACGGCGAGAAGCCACGTGCCTACGATAAAAAAACCAATGAGCTGAACATAGACGATTTGTTTTTCCGCTCCATCGACCTGCCGCACTTCAATAAAATTACCCAGGCCATTGAAGGCATTAGCCTGTTGCCGATAGAGAGCGGACGCTATCGCGATGCGCTGGATCGCTACCGCGAAAAAGCCTATGACCCGGAAGAGTTAAAGCAGCTGCACTTCTTTAAAAATTGCTCGTCCATAGTGTCGATCATTTCGCTGCCCAAGGATTACAAACTTTCCTATATGGATTTGAATCGTCTCAAATCCCATTTGAATGCGCTCTTCCCCAACACCACCCTCAAGCGCTATGCCTTGGTGATAGGCGCCTCCGCCAATATTTCGCTCACAACCCTGATTGTGAAAAGCCCCTGCCTGAGCGATGACTTCCTCACGCTGATCTGCGCCTATATCAAGCGCTGCTTTGCCAATAGCGAGTACCGCTTTGATGAAAAGCTGGACAAGGCCATGATTGAATTTATCAGTGCAGAAAAATTTGATGAGGCGCTGGTGGACGAAATGCTCAGCGAATATGAAAACCCGGCAAAAATTCTCGATACCAACTGGTATGCAATCAAACCCATGTACGAGAAAAAATACCGTGAGTTAATTAATGACAGTGAAAAATTTTGCTCTATTAACGATATCCGCCTGTCTCGCGACAGCGTGAAAAAAGCGATTAATTACCTGCGCGAAATTTACCGTCACCGCATCAGCAAAACGCGAATTATCTCGCTAAACTCCGATATTTCTCTCAGCAAGGAAAAACGTTAGCAGCCATTTTGGTTGCATGAGGTTTAGCAGGTAGGTTGGGGCGGGCCGCGCAGGCTAAGCGCAGCGCACCCCAACAATTCTGACCCACAGATCGCAACATGTGCCTCGTTCCCAAGCTCCAGCTTGGGAACGCTGAGCCCCCCCGATTTAAGCAAAATCCATTAGAAAAAATTCTGAGAGGACTAATTGACAGAAAAATATGTCACTTTTAGAATCGTGACAAACATCACAAAAGCAAAACTATAAACGTAACACGGACTATACCACTGGAGGGTTTTCATCATGCGATTCGCCTATTTTGGCAAATACTTTTGTATTGGCCGCATCCTAAAGTTATTTCCCATTTTGATTAAAAATTAAAGAGCGTAACTATTCGCTCAAGGTCTGCTTTGTACCCAAAGCGAAGGTTGGCATGGGCATGAATTTATAGGTAGATACCTGCGACTCAATTGAATCCGGCAAGAATTTATTAAACCAGAAGTGTTTCGCCTTTGCTCATAAGCAGAAGGGATTGAAAAGACTGAATGCCGGTATTGGCAAGCAATAAGAGAACGTGTTATCACCTAATCATGCTCGTTGATATGAGCTGAAAGAAGAAAATTAAGGAAGTAGATTGAAAGATATAAACATACTCTCTCTTATACAGGCAGGAGAATCATTGCAGGATGATAGCTTTGAGAGCTATATGAATTACCATGCTATCGACATCAAGAAGTCTGAGCTAGAAGATTTAAAAATATTGGTCGATGAATTATATGAAATTAAAACATCGATCTGTATCTTTGAAGGGTTTTATGTGGGATACAAAATTCCACAAATTGGCAAAGAATTTGATTTGCTGAGAATCGGAGAAAATTTCTTAATTAATATAGAGCTAAAAAGCACTAGCACCGAAAAGAAGATACTAAAGCAACTAATTAGAAATAAATACTATTTAAGCTATCTTGGCAAGACGATTTACAATATTTGCTATGTATCTTCATCTAAAGCAATCTATTTTTTAAAAAATGATGGATCTTTGGGGGGCATGGCATTAGAGGAATTGCTAGATGTTCTTCAAACACAAGAAGTAGAGAAGATAGAGGATCTAGATAAATTATTTAACCCATCAGACTATTTAGTGTCACCATTTAACTCTACCCAAAAATTTTTGGATAGTCAGTATTTTTTAACTCACCAGCAAGAAGATGTTAAAACACAAGTATTAAACACCCTAAACACCTCTAAAGCTGCCAATTTCATATCGATTGTTGGAAGTGCCGGAACTGGTAAAACCCTACTGGTATACGATCTTTCCAAAGAGTTAATTAAAACTGGAATGAAGCCATTAATTATTCACTGTGGCTACCTAAATGAAGGGCAGGAAGCATTAAAATATCGGGGCTGGAATATTATTCCGATAAAGGCCTATAAAACGCATGACATATCTTCCTATGATGTTGTCATTATTGATGAGGCTCAGAGAATTTATCCCCAACAACTAGATGAGATAGTTACCTCTATATCAAGCGGTAAGGGAAATTGTATATTCTCATATGACAAGCTGCAAACACTTGCAAAATGGGAGGAGACCAGAGATATAGATGGAAAAATAAATAAGATTAGCCATTTAAAAGTTCATAAGCTTTCAGAAAGAATAAGAACAAACAAAGAGATTGCTACGTTTATTAAAATGCTATTTAACAATACGCGAAACTTAACTCTTTCCAGTAATGGCAACATTGAAATAAATTATTTCTATAATCTTGGCGACGCAAAAATATATCTTGAGTCATTAGATTCAGATCAATGGGAAGTGCTGAGATTTACACCGTCTCAGTATAAAAGCGAACACCATGAGAAATATTCAAATATTTACGGAAAAACATCTCATAAAGTTATAGGTCAAGAGTTTGATGGCGTAGCTGTCACCATGGATCAGTATTTTACCTATGATGAAAGTGGCGAACTAAACTACCATGGAAGAGCTTATTATTATCCTGTCAAAATGCTATTCCAAAATATAACTAGGGCAAGAAAAAAGGTAAATCTCGTCATTATAAATAATGAGGAGGTATTGAACAGATGTGTGCAAATCCTCAAGTAAGAACCTAACAAACGCATGCTGTTGGACTGCTCTTCCTCTGCACTACAAACCACCTGCAAATGCGGGCGTTAATGATAGTCAAAATTTTTGGCGGATTTATTTACCAAATAAAGATATTTAAAGATTTTTAGCCAAATAAGGTTTGCGAAAATGACTCAATCCCTTTTACTCCCGTCCTTAGATGCGGATAAGTTGCGTGAAAATTCCCTCACATCAATACGACTGGGAATTGAGGACTTTGAAAAATCGCAATTGCCAGAAAATCAAGGAGGCGATCCAGCTAGAGCTCTTTCTGCGGTCAGAAATTTGTTTGCAGGGATTTTACTTCTATTTAAATATAAAATCGCTATATCTGTAAACGATTCACAAGCCGCTGCTTCATTAATATTTAATCCTCCGGAAGTGTTGCCACAAGCTGACGGTAACGGGGGAATTGAATGGGCACCTATTGGTAAGTTCAAAAAAACCACTATTGATGTTGTCACTATTAAAAAGCGCTTCGAAGGATTTGGAATTGAGCTCGATTGGGATGTTATTGAAAAGCTACAGACTTGTCGTAACCATCTTGAACATTTGCACCCAGAAAACTCCCTGGGGGAAGTGGCAGACTTTGTTGCGGAGTTGTTCCCCGTTTTACGAGACTTTATTCAGACTCAGTTAAATGAGCAGCCAGCCGATCTTTTGGGCGAATCATGGCAAAAAATGCTGTCCCATCATCAATTCTTCATGGACACACGAACAAGCTGTAATGAAGCATGGGAAGATGCAGGTGCACCTGAAAAAATGCACTGTTGGTTGGAACATTGTAAGTGTGAAAATTGTGGCTCATCACTAATTATCCCATCTCAAGAAGATCTGGATGGTGGTAGCTCTATTGAATATCAGGAAAAAACGTATACCTATACTTGTTTGGCCTGCGGCTATAAAGAACTAATTGTTCCTTTAATGATTGAGACGCTCAACGATGCTTTTTACTTTGACCCAAGGGACGGCGATGAACCAAGTATCGAAACATGTTATTCATGCGATCATGAAACGTTTATGATTTATGATCAAGAATGCTTGTGGTGCGATGCAGAGCTTGAGCACACTGAATGTTTTATATGTGAAGAAAGGCTTAATCAAAACGATCAAGATAATGGGGGGCTTTGTAGCTATCATGCTCACATGCAAGAAAAAGTAATGAGAGACTAAAATTTGTCGCTAGGTAATAGGACTTGCCCAGTTTACATTATTGAGAGTATTTACTTCCGCTCTTGACCGGTGGTGGTGCCAGAAGCGGAAGTTGTAGGCGGATATCTGTGCGTTAATTATCTCTCGCAAAAGTTTAGTTAATGAAATTGTTAATTACAACATGGAGCAGAAGTACTATCAAAACTCTAGCGTTTATCGATGAATCGGGAAACACGGACTTAGATACATCTAAAATGGATGTGTCTAAGTATTTCATCGTGTGTGCCGTAATTATAGATGATGGTCAATATGACCCGTTGCTGCATGAAGTTGAGACTATTCGAAAAAAATATTTCCAAAATGGGGAAATTAAATCGAATAGCGTTAAGGATAGAGATGGTCATGCTCGCCGACTTAAAATACTTGAACGTATACTGGAATTGGATTTCAAGTTTTACGCAGTGGCTGTGGAAAAGGAAGCATTAAGACGTGATGGTGGATTCCAGTATAAAAGGTCATTTTTAAAGTTTATAAACGGCCTACTATATAAACAATTGTTTGAAAATTATCCGAGCATTACGGTTTTCGCTGACGAGCATGGTGGCGATGAATTCAAACTAAGCTTTCAGGCATATATAGAAAAGAACCACAAGCCAGATCTGTTTTGGGACTCCGAGTTAAACTTGGTATCAAGTCACGATAATTTATTGGTTCAATTGGCTGATTTTCTTGTTGGTACGATTGCTAAAGTTTATGAAAATAAGTCCAATCCGGCTCTACTGGAGAGTTATAGAGCATTACTTAAAACGAAGGCGTTGGATCTAAAAGAATGGCCAACTAAGCATCAGGCATACTTTGAACCCGATAAAACTAGTAAAGAGTATGATCGCTTTATTCACTCTCACGCTCTTTCTAAAGCTGAAATTTATATAGAACAGCACCGTAAATTTAACGACGAAGAAACAAGGCTGCAAGTATGTGTTTTAAGTCATCTGGTGTTCAATAGTCGACTATTACCCGATGACGGCTATATAGCAACTAAGAACCTGCTAGAGCATTTAGAAAACTGTGGCTTCAGAGGCGTTTCAGAGCAAGCTATTAGATCCCAGATCGTAGCAAAATTAAGGGATAAGGATGTGATAATAGCCAGCTGTAATCAGGGTTACAAAATACCTAGTAGCTATTCAGATCTCTTTGACTTTGTAGAACGGGTAAACAGTCTAGTTCTTCCTCTTTTGGAGCGTCTTAATAAAGCCAGGAATAGTTACATAGTAGCCAGTAAGGGAGAGGTGGATTTGCTAAAAGGGCCTGAGTATCCAGAGTTAGTTGAATTCTTACACATTCTCAACAAATAATTTAACAGGCCACTCCAGTCAGACGACTGGTGCTCAAACATTAACACAAAAGTCACTTCGTCCTAGCCGCAGCTGCGCGCGACGTTAATGTCCGGTATTGGCCGTTAGGCTCACGTATTCTGAAAGAGCAATAACAAGCAACTTAAAAACTGCCACTTAACTCGATGTTCGTTGTCGCCAAGAATCGAATATCGCCCCCCCAAACTTGGTTTCCCAAGGAGAGAACATGAAACATTCTACCCATACCCTAATTACTTTCTCGTTCCTTCTTCTACCCAATACTCTATATGCACAGGATGTATGTGAGGCATTTGCCAAGTACGGCATATACGATACACAGACTACAACATCCGACACGGAAAAAGCGTTGTCGTTTCGTTCTTGGTTCTGCCAGAGCAAGTTCGAGAGCAAGCAGGCTGCTGATTCTGCTGGTCTAAGTCTTGGCTATGGAGGATTTACTCTTGGCTTTGATTCAAACAATGAAAGCTGGTCACAGTTTTCGTCAAACTACTGTCGTGACGATAGCTACAGCTCGAAATATCGTCAGGCAACAATGTCCTTTATCCAAACCATTAATTCCAATGCGTCGAACAATATGCTCGCCTGCTTTTTACGTGGCGGGTTTCACGCGCGTATCGTACCCGGAGCAGGGCAAGATACTTTCTATGTTCAGGTGCGGATGAATCCAACTGGTGCGACTACAAAAGCTAGTGTTGTCGGCTTCTCAGTCGTAGGTGGTACCTGTAGCGGTCCAATAACGAATGGCTACGAAATCACCTCTGCGGGTGCGGAACAGATTTGCCAGCGTGCCGGAGAACAGGCGGTTGACATCAGCATATCTGCTAGTGAGCAGGTTAATTGGGATTCGCCACGAGGACTTAAGCGAATCGTTGTTCTACCTCCTACGCCAACCAAACAACCAATAGCGATTCGAGCTCGAGATTTCGTTCGGGGAACGAATGTCTCAATTGATCAATGTGTAGAAGGGCCCGGAACCCTATCAAATGCACCTCCATGTAACGGGCGACCAAATGCCGCTGAATATGACTTTGTGGTAAAGGCATCAGGCACTTATCGTATGGACGTTAACTTTGCGGCGGCGGAATCACGACCTGTCAAAGTCATACTGAACGGCAAGGTTGTGAGAGATCAAGCACTGACGGAAACTACGGGAAGCTGGTTAAACAGCAGTCTACGTTGGTCTGAGGTCGGCCAAGTGGTGTTGAAGGAAGGTAACAACACTGTGCGCCTAGAGCGGGCAAATGTTTTTCCACACATTCATGATTTGCGTTTTGTTCCGGCACCAGAGTGACTAGCATTATTTGCTAATGGCAATGACGCCGAGCAAGTTTTTCCAGCGGACTGCCTTCGGTAGCCGCTAAATTCCAACTTTAGGCAAACACAAAATGGCAAATGATTTAAGGGAAAGCAAAGTAATGCAAAATGGGGGCGGAGTAAAATTAATATGCCCGCTCTTGGCCGATCACTGGCATTGAAAAGATGCCGGAACAATTGGAGTCAGAGTAAAAAATTAAACGTCCGCTCTTGGTCGAATTAAAAAAATTAATAAATCGAGTTATCTAAATAATTAAATGTTGGGCATTGCTGCCCAACCTACTAGCCAGCTAGCTAGACTTAACCTTAGCGTCATTTTCCCAACCTAGAATACCTATTATGAGCAAAGATATAGAAAACAAAGGTATGCCAATATTTTTAGATAAGACGCCAAGAATTATTTCCGACCCCTTAAAGGGGGCTGAAATAGATTATTGGTATCCTTCAAATAGTGCCGCCCAAAAATTATGGCGCTGTTTGGAGTCGTTAAGAGATTTGGATGACCTCTTAATTGACTCTGCAAACCAAAAAAATGCCACAAAAAGAAAAAGAAAGTTAAAAATCGCATTAACGCCACTACATTCTTTGATTAAATCTCTGGATGATCTCTGCAACACCATTCAGTGCAACAAAGAAACTCGTGGCTTGTTGGATGAATCAAAGATTAGAGAAGTATCTGAAATACAAAAAACATACACTCGTCTCTTGCCACACGATCACAAGTCAATCATTACAACCGCGAGAAATAAGCTTTCCGCACATGTTGATAAAAACATGCTTCCGTCAGAGGCTCAAAAAATTGGTGAGACAATAACTTCAAGTGAGTTTGGTCGCTACTTGCATATTTGCCTACACTTAACTTTAGATTTAACAAAACTTGACATATACCATTGGTCTTGCAAGTCACCTGGTAAAGATTATGTTTGCTTCATGCAATTTGAGCCCTTCATCGTTACGATGAAGATCGAAGGAGAAAACTCTCCGGCTTTAGTGGGGCTAAATATTGCTAATGGCTCACCACGAAATGCTATACCTGAGATAGTACAAAGCCTTGTCGAAAACTCACAATGGATGTTTAAACAAGATCAACCTAGAATTTTCGGTCTGAAAAAAGATAATTTAGGCAGCTGGAATACATTTCGAGAATATTCATATATCCATGAGTCGAACTCTAAAAATTATATCAATCACTTAGAGTAAACAATTCTGCTTAATATTATGGATCAATTTAACTTCCGCTTTTTGCCAATAACTGACCCCAAGAGAAGCGGCCTTTCGGCCGCTCAGCTCCCCCTACCCCACACTCCTATCGCAAAACTCCTACATTCAATACATCACAATCTGCAAGGCCATATAAAGCTTGGTTGGAGTAAATCCAAATCGTGGTGAATGTTGCTTAACAAGCAGCTAACCAGGTGAACATCTTCACGCAGCTGGTGTTTTGCATCTTTCTCCACTTCGCAGCCCACCTGGCTTCGCGCCCAGCAAGCCGTACGTTCGCCCAAGTAGGACTTGCATCGCAGCGGCAGCAATGGCCTAATTGTCACTTTTACCATTACAAACTGACAGGGCAATTATGAACCGTTCTCTAGGCTATTTGCTGATCCTCAGCGTTGCTGGCTTTCTGAAAATTACACCAGCCTTTGCGACTAATCCTTTGATCATGGATCAGTTCACTGCTGACCCGACTGCGCGGGTATTCGACGGCAAAATTTATGTCTATCCTTCGCATGACATCAAAGCGCCACCGGAATACAAAGGGAAACCCGACTGGTTTGTGATGGAGGATTATCACGTTTTCTCGTCGAGCAATCTTACCGATTGGAAAGATCACGGCATGATCGTCTCGCAAACTGGCGTGGAGTGGGCCGACCCTACGGCCTATGCGATGTGGGCGCCGGATTGTGTGTTCAAAAATGGAAAATATTATTTTTACTTCCCGGCCACGCCCAAAAGTAATGGCAAGGCGGAAGGCCCCGATGCCAAGCGCCCGGAATTCAGAATTGGTGTAGCCGTTTCAGACACTCCCTACGGCCCTTTCAAACCTCTGCCCACTTACATTCAAGGCGTGACGGGAATCGATCCTAATGTATTGATCGACAAAGATGGTACAGCTTATCTGTATTACTCCTTAGGAAAAATTTACGTCGCCAAGCTGAAACCCAACATGACGGAGATTGATGGCGAGCCGATGGTGATCGACAATCTACCGACGAAAGGATTACTGGAAGGACCTTTTGCGTTTGAGCGCAAGGGCACTTACTACCTTACCTATCCGCATGTGGAAAATAAGATCGAGCGGCTGGAATACGCGACCAGCACTTCACCCACGGGGCCATTTAAACAAGCCGGCGTGATTCTCGATGAATCCGAGAGCGGTTGCTGGACAGTGCATCACTCCATTCTCGATTGGCAAGGTCAGTCATATCTGTTTTATCACGATAGGGATCTATCGCCCGGGTTCGACAAAAATCGGTCGATTCGCGCCGATAAGCTGTTCTTCAACGCCGATGGTAGCATCCAAAAAGTAAAACCAACGCTGCGCGGTGTTGGACTGGTAGACGCCAGGAGCGAGATTCAAATTGATCGCTACAGCGCAAAAAGTGCCGAAGGAATTGCAGTTTCATTCATTGACGAAGCCAATCCATATGCAGGCTGGAAAACAACATTTAGTTCTGCAAAAGCATGGATAAAATTTAATGAGGTGGACTTTAGTCGAGGCACGCTGAAATCCATCACGGTACGTGCGAAGATTGGCGCAAGCGGCACACTCGACATCCATTTGGATAATCAAGACGGACCCTTGTTGGGTCGCGTAAAAATTGACGAGTCAACTGATTGGAAAATATCGAGCGCTACCGCCAAAAAAATCCCGAAAGGTGTGCACGATATTGTTATTACTCAAGCCGATGGCGGTACCGCTGAAGTGGATTGGTTAAGTTTTCGATAAATTCATCTCAAACGCAGGTCACGATAAGGTTATCCCTTTTTACAGGGATAAGTATTAATAAAAATTTATGAAAAACAATTATCAGCGGAGCTTGTAATGAATACATGGCTATCCACCATAACAGCGATTTTATTGATGGTATGTGCTTCTCTAAGCGTTAGTGCGGAGGAGAAAACTAGCGATCCGGCTTATTTATTCCCCCCTAAAATGCAGAGCTTTCGATTATATGGTGACGCGGCTATCCCCAATTCAAAGCCAACGGCTGATGAGGAAACAGGTGCGGATAAAGGTTGGATACAAAAAGTGTCCCAGCCCTATATTCAAGTGTATTTGCCGGCCAAAGTTAAATCGACAGGCGCCAGTGTGGTGATATTTCCGGGCGGAGCTTATTGGGGGTTAACGTTTGATTACGAGGGTGTTCAACAAGCCAATTATTTTGTGGATCACGGGATTGCTGCGTTTGTTGTTAAATATCGAATCCCAAATGATGGATGGATGATCGATAAATCCATTGGCCCGCTCCAGGATGCGCAACAAGCAATGAAGTTTGCCCGTCAACATGCCAGCGAGTGGAACCTGGATACAAATCGAATTGGCGCAATCGGTTTTTCGGCGGGTGGGCATCTCGCCTCAACTTTGGCCACACATTTCAGCAAACCGCAGATTGAAAACCCCGACAATATTAACTTGCGCCCGGATTTTCTGGTTCTTGTTTATCCTGTGATCAGTATGGATGCCAAAGTAACCCACCTGGATTCGCGCAAAGCCCTGCTGGGCGAAAAGCCATCCAGCGAGCGCGTCAGTTTCTTTTCCAATGAGTTACAGGTAAACGCAAATACGCCACCCACACTGTTGCTGCACGCGGTGGATGACAAATTGGTAGATGTAAAAAACACTATTTTATTTCTTGAAGCACTGAAGCAAGCAGGTGTTCCTGTTGAGGCCCATCTCTTCGAAAAAGGTGATCACGGCTTCTTCCTGATCCCTCGTGACCGCTGGCAAGCGCCAATCATGGAATGGCTTACTACAAATGGCTGGCTTAACTTGAAGAGGAATTGATTTTCGCAGTATTTAAATAATGTTAACTTTGTAAGCAATGCGGCCTTTCGGCCGCTTGCTCCCTACCCCATATTCCTATCGCAAAACTCCTGCATTCGATACATCAAATCTGCAAGGCCGTATAACGCTTGTTGGGGTAAATCCAGATCGTGGTGAATATTGCTTAACAGGCAGCTAACCAGGTGGACATCTTCACGCAGCTGGTGTTTTGCATCTTTCTCTACTTCGTAGCCCACGTGCTGTAAAATTCATGGAGGCGACTGGACAGGGTTGCAACCACCGGCCCCAGATAAACGCCGGCCCACCCGAAGGTGGCCCCGTCCAGCCACCAAAACACAGGCGTAGCTGTACGAGGACACAAGCAAAAAGCTTTGTGCCTATCTGGGGTAAATACGGGGGTTGCAATCCCGACCGCGGGTTTTACCACGGCGGCGTCAGGTTAGAGGATGGGGTTGGTGCTGTCAATGTGAAGGAAAATGGCAATTAGCCTAGTATTCAGGCAGATATGGATAGTTTTTACGCATTTTAATTTCGTTAAATCCAAAGCACCCAAATCGCTTTTTCGTTTTTCAATCGGCACCCGATTCCAACGTTGGAGTGTAGAATTAGCCAATTTCCAAGCAGTACGCTCGGCGTATTCGGTTTGGAATCAATACAACAATTCGACAAAACGCAAAAGAATCAAATTTTCCATAAAAACCTATGATGCAGGCAAACCTGCACCTGGAATTGTTTATGACCGAGAAGCGCCAACTAATTCGCGATGCATTTATAACGGCGGTGTTTCGCTTTCTGGGCTATGTAGCAAGCTGCGATGGAGCGATTAATCGCGAAGAGATCGACCGCCTTAAGGTTCAAATGAAAAAGATGAATCTTGTAGAAGATGAACAGCGCAAGGTGCTACAGCTGTTTAAATCAGCCACTAGTCCCGACTTTAATGCACTTGAAGCACTCAAAGAATTTCACGCTGCGACAACGCCAAAACTGATCCAAATTTTATTGATGCATTTGATTACCATGGCACGCACCGATGGTTATTTGGTGGAGAAAGAACTCCATGCGATTCAGTGGATTGCACGAGAACTGGGCTATAAAAGTATTACGTTTAATTACCTGCTGAAAATCATCTACACTCAGGATCAAGTTGCCCAGCGTCAAAATCCACCAAAGCCAATTGCGGCAGATAACGGCAGTACCAATCACAACACTTCCGATTATCACGATTTGTTACACAATGCACAGGCGAACACGAGCGAAGCTCCTCATCGCGCTAGCGCGAGCCATGATCAGAATTTACATAAAGCCTACAAAATTTTGGGTGTGAATCCGGGTATGACGGAAGATGAAATTCGGCGTATCTATAAAAAACTCTCTCACAAGCTCCATCCAGATAAGATAATGAACCAAGGTCTGCCACAAGAGCAGATCAATACGGCGCTCAATGACTTCAAACGTGTTCAGGCCGCTTACTCATTTATCAAAAAGCACCGCTCGCTCTACACTAGCAAAAAAGGGGCGTCAAGAACTTAAACATCTACTAGTTACAAAACACGCACACAAGAGCCCATTATGAATTCAAAAAGACAAACTGCATCAGCTCGGCATATTTTAGTTAAGACTGAAAGTGAAGCAGAAAAGATAAAACAACTTATCGCCAAAGGCGCTGATTTTGGTGTTATGGCGAGGAAGTACTCTACCTGTAGCTCAGCAAAAAGAGGGGGAAACCTTGGCGAGTTTAGCCCAGGTCAAATGGTTAAAGCATTCGACAATGTGGTCTTTAAGTTGCCGATACACGTGGTGCATGGCCCTATTAAAACGCAATTTGGTTTTCACCTTATTGAAACTATCTACCGTGACTAACCTGGTCTTTCTCCCTATACCAAAAGCAAAGCGAAGCCAGTAAAAAATCCCCCGACAGCTATCCCCACTTTTCCTTTTGCGTCGTCAAAAGGTTGGGCAATTGAATGTTTGCTAGCGAACCGAAGCGAGCAACGCTTGATGCTATTCTCGCACTACACAATTTTCTCAATTCCACGATCACCCTGAGTTACAACCTAAGCTGAGCGCAAAACCGCTATCAAATGGCGGTTGGCCTCAAGAGCTCGCGTGAATATGTTCGTAGCACCAGTCAGGTTGTCGCTGATATACGAATAAACGCTGATTGCCTTTCGCAAAAAATTGAATACCGATAATGTTTCCTAACATAACGCCGGAATCCTATGATTAAACAAAACTCCGAAAGTAAAGCCTTTGTATCTACCGGTATTCCGGGCCTTGATAACATTCTCGGCGGAGGCTTAACAAAAGAGCGCTTGTATCTGTTGGAGGGAGATCCGGGCTCTGGGAAGACGACAATGGCCCTTCAATTTTTAATTGAAGGCGCGAAGCGAGGTGAGACGGTGCTTTACATCACCCTCGCTGAAAACGAGGTAGAGCTGCGCGCGGTCGCCGACGCCCACGGTTTTTCTATGGAGGGAGTTCATGTACACGAAGTTATTCCGGAAGAAAGCCTTCTGGATCCAGGTGAACAGTACACTGTGTTACACCCCTCTGAAGTGGAACTTGGTGAGACTAACGAGCTGATTCTGCAAATGATCGAAAGGCTGAACCCTTCTCGCGTCGTGTTAGATTCATTGTCGGAATTACAACTGCTGTCAGGCAGTGCCCTGCGCTATCGCCGCCACGTGCTTGCGCTCAAACAATATTTTTCCACGCGCTCTTGTACGGCGCTGCTGTTGGACGATAAGACCGCCCTGCGTGGCGACCAACAAGTTCGCAGTATCGCTCACGGCGTTATTTCCCTTGAACATATAGATTCAGAATACGGTGCAGAGCGGCGAATCGTTCGCGTGATGAAATATCGCGGGATCGCGTTTCGCCGAGGCCCGCACGATTACTCCATTATTACCGGCGGAGTTGTCGTTTATCCGCGAATCGTTGCGGCTGAAACTCGCGCGCTAGCCGCTAGAGCGCAAATCTCCAGCGGAATTCCCGAGTTCGATGAATTGCTGGGCGGCGGAATTGAAGAAGGGTCAAGCACCTTGATTTCCGGCCCCCCAGGCACGGGCAAATCAAGCCTGGCGGTCCAATTTGTTAAATCGGCTACCGACAAGGGGCAGCACGCTGCGATGTTTTTATTCGAAGAATCGTTTAATACATTACTCAATCGCTGTAGCGGCATTGGTATGGATCTTCGCGCGCCCTATGAATCTGGCTTACTGGCTGTACACCAAATTGATCCCGCCGAAATGTCCCCAGGGGAATTTACGCACGCCGTATGCCGCGCTGCCGATGCAGGGGCGAAGGTCGTTATCATCGATAGCCTTAACGGATACCTCAACGCTATGCCAGAGGCCAGCTTTCTATCCACCCATTTGCATGAAGTGCTGACTTATTTGGGGCAGCGCGGCGTTGTTACCTTTCTCGTCGGTGTGCAGCAGGGAATTGTGGGCGCGATGACGACCGGACTGGACATGAGTTACATGGCAGACAATGTTTTGATTCTTCGTTATTTTGAAGCGAGAGGCGCGGTTCAAAAAGCTATATCAGTATTTAAAAAGCGCGGCAGTGCCCATGAAACAACATTGAGAGGATTCAACATCACCGGATCGGGTTTAGAGGTGGGCCCTGTATTGGACAACTTCCAGGGAATACTGACTGGCGTCCCTACCTTGCTGACCTCCAATTTTAAACCTATTGGCGACTGAAGTTGGTAACAATTAACCAATAGTAACCCTGAGGTAGATGGTGGAAAGCAGAATATTAATTCATGCACCAATCGGTAAGGATGCGAGGTTGATTGCCCAAGTATTGGAACGCACCAAGGTAGATAGCTTTATCTGCGCGCGGGCGACGGAACTCTTGGGTGAGCTGAACAAGGGCGCGGCGGCTCTTGTACTCGTGGACGAAGCCTTGAGCTCATCACTACTCAAATCTTTAGGCTATTTTCTTGATGAGCAGCCAGCCTGGTCGGACTTGCCTATTCTGGTATTGAGCCAACGTAAACTCGACTCCCCTGAAATTGTCAGTGCGTATCTCAAATTGGGAAATGTCACGTTACTGGAGCGCCCACTCCAAAGTGTCACGCTGATCAGCGCGGCTAAATCAGCGTTGCGCGCACGCCAGCGGCAATATTCCATGCGTGAGGTGGATAGACGCAAGGATGAATTTTTAGCCATGCTAGCCCATGAACTTCGCAACCCTTTAGCGCCGGTGAGCGCGGCTTCTGACTTGTTAAAATTCCCCAATCTTGACCGCGAAAAAATTCGGCAAACCAGTGAAATTATTTCCCGTCAGGTTAAGCACATGACGGGATTGATCGATGATTTGCTTGACGTATCCCGCGTATCCAGGGGACTGGTTACCCTCGACGAGGAGCTACTGGATGCGAGGCAAATCATAAACAGCGCCGTCGAGCAGGTGCGCCCTTTTATTGATTCACGTAAGCACCGCTTAACCTTACACACATCACCGCAATCGGGCTACATCAAAGGGGATTACAAACGGTTGGTGCAGATTCTCTCCAATGTATTGAGTAACGCGGCAAAATATACCCCTGAAGGTGGCGAGATAATTATGAGCATGGACCTTACTGAGTCCGATGTAGTGTTCAGTGTGCGCGATAACGGCATTGGTATTAGCGCCAATGTTATTGCTCACATTTTTGAATTATTTGTTCAAGCTGAACGAACGTCTGACAGGACGCAAGGGGGGCTTGGTATCGGCTTGGCACTGGTGAAAAACCTCGTCCATCTCCATGGTGGAAAAGTGACTGCGCATAGCGCCGGACATGGAAAGGGAAGCGAATTTACATTAATTTTTCCCCGCTGTGATGACCCGCTCAGCGTCGAGCCCCGGCCGGTCACCAGCAACAAAAACTCATCACAACGCCTTCTTATTTTAGTCGTCGACGACAACCTTGATGCCGCGAATATGCTAGGCATGTTTTTGGAATTGGGCGGGTACGAGGTGAAAGTTGTCCATAGCGCCAGCGCTGCAATAGAGGCGGCCAATGCCAGTCAAAAAATCGATGTCTGTCTGCTCGACATAGGCCTTCCCATTACGGACGGCATTGAACTGGCAAAACTTTTGCGAGAAAAAACGTCGACAGCTAATGCAACTTTCATTGCTGTTACGGGATATGGCCAAGAGACAGATCGTCGCAAAACGAAGGAGGCCGGGTTTCATCACCACTGCGTTAAACCTGTCAATATGCAGGAGCTACTCGCTACACTTTCGACCTTAAGCGCTTAGTCAATTTTCACAACCCTCTGGCTGCAGCGCTCCCCTAACCCTTATCGCAAACTCCAAGCAACCACCGGCATCTACCATTGGCTGCTTAAAACGCATACCAAAGAATAGAA
The DNA here is from genome assembly GCA_021151695.1 of Cellvibrionaceae bacterium. Classification (GTDB taxonomy): domain Bacteria; phylum Pseudomonadota; class Gammaproteobacteria; order Pseudomonadales; family Cellvibrionaceae; genus Cellvibrio. Next base: position 17,841 of record JAGKWU010000006.1, read on the forward strand.
AAATAATGGCAGCCAGTGCCAGCTAGAACAAATAAATGCCAAATGAAATGGCCATATTTCAGCTTTGCGTCAGTCGCGAAAAAAACCACACCGGATGTGTAGGACAAGCCACCCGCCAACAATAAGATCAACCCCATCACCGGCACTTGCGCAAGCATTGGCTTAATCGCAATCATGATTGTCCAACCCATCATCAGATACAGAAATAGCGAGACGATAGGATGAGAGACTCTGCCAAATAATTTCAGCGCAACGCCAATGAAAGCAAGCGTCCAAATAATTCCCAACAACGTCCAACCCCAAGGGCCTCGCAATACGCCAAGTGTAAATGGCGTGTAGGTACCAGCGATAAGCAGATAGATAGCAGAGTGCTCGATAACCCGAAAAATAGCTTTGGCTTTGCCGATATGCAACGCGTGGTAAAGCGTAGACGCAAGATAAAGGATGATCATAGTCGCCGAGAAAATACCCGTGCCAACAATGTATCCGGCGTCACCATTTTTTAATGCTGACAAAATAAGAAATGGAGTACCGCATAGCGCAGCGGCTAGCCCTACACCATGACTGAGGCTATTTGCGACCTCCTCTGGCCGCGACTGATCACGACCAGGTACAGCAAGCGATCTTTTCATGACTGTGCATTCTAAAACTGATATCGGTTGAGTTTTTAGAGCAAGTTAAAGTCTATCGGAAATTCTTTTTACATTAACACTGCACTACTCCAGACCTCAAAGCGCAGTGAAAACGTCTTTTAACACACTTTATGTAGCCCAGGCTAATTACATTCGCTTATATTCCCCGTTGTGATTTAAGAGGCTGTTTAACGGGGTTCATTCCATTTGCAGGGGAACTTTGTGCCAGTACTTCATAAGCTAATGTAAATTGTGTTGCTGAAGCCATATTTCCAGAAGCTCTGCAATTTTTCGATTGTTCAGATCTGAAAACGGGAAATGCGTATTCCCGTAAACACCTATTTCCGGTAAATGAACGACGCTTGCATTACCGCCATATTGATTTATTTTATCTACCCAAAGCCGCGCCATTTTTAAGCGGACGCGCCAATTATCTTGCCCGGGATTATCACTGGCTTCGCTGGGGATGTTATCACCGTAGTAAATAACAATAGGAATTGTGGTGAGCTTTTTAAATTGCTCAAGCTTTACCGGAGTGGCGGCTAATGTGCCTGTCAAACTTTGCAGGGGCGCAGGCAGCCCATGTATTGTTAAATTTTAATGCCACCTACACATTCAATTTTCGACCGGTCAACCACTCAACCATTGCCGGGTCACGGTGAGAAAAGAACGAACTGGTTGCAGTATCCATGGCGGTAATTTTGTTCATGTCATCGTCTGATAATGCAAAGTCCAATACGGCGATATTTTCTTGCATGCGCTCTTTACGAACCGATTTAGCCAGCGTGACCACGCCGCGTTGAATCAACCAGCGAAGCACGACTTGGCCTACAGATCTTCCATATTGTTTGCCAATCTCGGTGAGCACCGGATTAGAAAATAAATTATTTCGGCCTTCAGCGAAGGGCGCCCAGGCTTCAGGTTGAATTCCTTTTGATTTCATCCAGGGCACAGCATGTAACTGTTGGTTGAAGGGATTCACTTCGACTTGATTAACAGCGGGTTTAACAGAGTTGAATGCCATCAAATCTGCCAAGCGGTCTGGCGTAAAATTGCTTACACCTATTGCGCGCACTTTGCCCGCGGCCTGTAATTCTTCCATCGCTCGCCAGGCACCATGGACATCACCATAAGGCTGATGGATAAGGTACAAGTCGACATAATCGAGCTGGAGGCGGTTCAATGAACGCTCGAACTGCGCTTTGGCCCCTTCGTAATTTGCATCCTGAAGCCACAGCTTGGTGGTAATGAATAACTCATCGCGAACAATACCGCTTGCCCGGAGCGCATTGCCTACTTGAGTTTCGTTTTGGTAGGAGGCAGCGGTATCAATGTGGCGGTAACCCACATCAATCGCATCTATAACCGCGCGTTCACATTCAGCCGTATCGGTTATTTGGAATACGCCAAAGCCCAATAGCGGTATTTCCACCCCATTGTTCAGAGTGATTGTTTTCATGCGATTTCCCCTTCGGTTGTGATGCTTGATCACACTATAGCCAGTGAGGATAGCTTTGATTAGATGCTGGATTTCGCATAGATTTATAAGTGAATTTGATTAATCGACTATATTCCAGCGATTTTCACACTGAATTCAGCTTAATTTGCCGCCAAAACCGCATAATATGATGATCTAGCTAAGCCTGGAGGACCTGATTAATGCCTGAAAACCTGAATGATCTGCGCGCCTATATAGTGGTCGCCCAAACCGGCAGCTTCACTAAAGCGGCTGGCCAACTGGGTGTATCACAGTCGGCATTGAGTTATACGATCAAAACCCTGGAGGATCGGATTGGGGTAAAGCTGCTTAATCGCACAACGCGCAGCGTTTCGCCTACCCAGGCGGGGAAGCGGCTGCTGGAAGATATTGAGCCTTTAATTGTCGGGATTGATCAGAAGTTAGGAAGGCTGAATGAATTTCGGGACTCCCCCAGAGGCACCTTAAGAATCAACAGTTCGGAGCACGTGATCAATGTACTTTTGTGGGAAAAACTCGCGATATTTGCAAAGGATTATCCCGACATAGTACTGGAGATAACCACTGATTATGCGCTCACTGACATAGTGAAAGATCGCTTTGATATTGGCATTCGCCTGGGCAGCGATGTTGATAAGGACATGATCGCGGTTCGCGTAACACCCGATGTGCAAATGACCGTGGTTGCATCACCGGAATACCTTGCTAATCATGACGCGCCAGGCACCCCGAAAGATCTGGATAACCACCGTTGTTTAACCTTGCGCCTGCCAAGACATGAAAACATTATGAGCTGGGAGTTTCAAAACCCCAACCAAATCCATCATCAAAACGTAATTAGTTACCGGCCCCAATCCGCCATGATTGTTAATCATGCACACCTACTCGTGAAGGGAGCTTTAGGCGGATTAGGCTTGGCCTGGATACCTTTGGCCATGGTGGAAGGCGAATTAAAGAGCGGACACTTGGTAAGTGTTCTGCATGACTACGCGATAACTTACGATGGCTATTACATGTATTACCCTAGCCGTAATGTATCGCCTTTGTTTCGTTTATTTGTGGATGCGTTGAAGTTAACAGCAAATTAATATTTACTTAAGGCTAAAATTTACACCATCAATCACCAGTTATAACCAATAAGCAAATAACCGGATTTATAGTGAATATCGATTTATCTAAATAGTCTTCAGAGAAAGCCCTGGACCAACAAATGCCTAAAACATACACCCCTAAACGTGCAACGATTCGCGAAAACACCGTTAAACTCATGATATTGAAATGTATTATGAAGAATACGGAGCAGGAAAATCGTTAGTGCTTTTGCATGGGTTCGGTGGCAGCACGCAGAATTGGCTTGGCCCTCTTTTCAGAAATAAATAAAAAGTACGCAATAGCTATTACATAAGGACGGATCACATTATGCCGCAATTAAATTTTCACCCGTTTTTTGAGCGTATAGGCACTAGCAGCGAACACTCTTTTACAGGAAAGGTAGTTTTCTCGGTACTCATTGGCTTTAACTATCTCATTATTCACTCAATAGCTATTGGCCATGATGTTTTTAAAAATTGGGGATGGCTTCTTAGCGTTTTAATAACAGTAACGATGCTAAGTTTATATTTAGCCACTCACACATTGCGACGTTTGCTCGCAGAAATTAATGCTCGTGTAGACACAAAGACATCAATGTCATTGTCGCGAATTATTAAGCGCGCCTTAAACAACAAGCAATTTGTTGGCTGGGGAATCTTTTTTGGGTTGCTTAACTGCTGCATGGGTGGATTATTTGGCTTGCCGGAACAGTATGTATCCCTATTCCAAAAAGCAGTTATTTATTCTGGCTTCTTTATTGCCGGATTTGTGTGTGGCTTAGCTGTGCTGGGAATTTATGGTGTATCCCTACTTATCGGCACCTTCGCTTACAAAGCCAAACATCTGTTTGATTTTAGGTTTCCCGACGGATGTGGTGGAACACTCTTTTTAGGCGAGGCAATAGCAACCTTTAGCTTGGTTACCTTTACCGTAGGTGTGTTAATTACCGTTTATATTTTTAAAACCCCTTGGGAGGAGAAATACAACAATGGAGTCCTATTGCTGAAATATGTCTGGATTGCTTTTCCCTACATTATGGCGCTAGTGACGCTCTTGGCTCCGGCAATCCCTATTAGCACCCAACTTAAAAAATATAAGCAGGAAAAGGATTTTGAATTTCAAGATAAATTGACCGCTATTCGAGACAAAATTGAGTCATCGGCGATTAATACTGATGACTTAAAATTGCTCCGAGCTGAGTATAGTTACCAATTGGAAGAGCGCGAACGACTCCATAAAATGCGAACATGGCCATATGGTTTGGGGGCGAATGCACAATATCTTTTGGCAGCAGTTCCCGTGTTTTACGCATCCTTTGAGGCCACCAGTAAGCTCCTAAAGGAAATAGCTCGTCAGTAAGCAAGACTCACCACAAAACATATTACAGGCATGAAATAAGGATATTTGAAAATGGCTTTAATAATCCCAACACCTTGTCTATTTATCGGTTCGAGACTAAGAGTAAAAGCCCGGGAAAGCATCTAATCATTTACATAATCCCCTTCCCTCGGCGCCTTGTGCGGAATATCTTTACCAAAAAATACCTCAACCTCGACAATTTTTCCCTGGTGTATTTTCAAGATTTCAGTATTGCAAAATCCTTTTCCATCATTGCCGGTGCCTTCATAGGTTACAAACACTTGATCGCCATATGGCACAACATGAATAAATTTAAAGCCGGCGATGTGTTCGCTGTTTGGCCAGCAGCGTTCAAAGTAGGTTTTTCGGTTAATGCGGTTGTCCAATGGGCTTGTGAAGTGAAAGTCTTCAGCAATCAAGTGCTCAACGGCTGACCTGTCTTTTCGAACATAGGCTTCAAAACAGGCTTTTGCGATGGTTGTTAGATCGCTCATGAGAATCGCTCCTGAACTGGTTAACGGCTTAGTGGTCGCACGCTGTGCTTTAGATACACCCCACTATTTTGATATCCCACTTAAAAAATAATTCCTGTGCATGTCGAAATAGCGATTCGCCATTCGATTATTAAAAGACAAACAACTCAACGTCGTCCTAAACCCCATTGGAGAATTATCATGACCAAAATGATTTTTATTAGCTTGCCCGTCACCAACCTTAATGCGTCCATTGCCTTTTATAAGGCCATTGGTTTTGTAAATAACCCTAAATTTAGCGACGATACAGCCGCTTGCATGGTATGGAGCGAAGCGATTAACGTTATGTTGCTCACTCACGAAAAGTGGCGCACATTTACTACTCGTCCGATTCCACCGTCCACTTCAAGTGAAGTAGCGCTTGGCTTGACGTTTGAAAGTCGTGCTGCGGTTGATGCCGCAAACGAAGCGGCAGCTGCAAACGGCGGAATCGCCGACATCAATCCGGTTGAAGATCACGGCTTTATGTACACCCGCGATATGGCAGACCCCGACGGCCATATTTTGGGGGCGATTTGGATGGACCCGACGGCAATGCCTTCGGCTGAAGATAAAAAGAAATAAGAGTACTACCTGCTTATTGGTTGAAGTAACACTGATTATTCAACATATCGTACAGACCAAGGAGAACATCATGTCGAGCACCACGCAAAACCCCGCACCATTAAAAATACTTCCACCCATCGTCAGCCAGGATGAATGGCAAAAAAGCCACGAACAATTATTAGAAAAAGAGAAGGCGCACACTCGTGCGAGCGATGCGCTGGCCGCCGAACGTAGACGCCAACCGATGGTTGCAGTTACAAAACAATACATATTCACCGGAGATAATGGTGAGGTTGGCTTGCATGAATTATTTGAAGGCCGCCGCCAATTGATTGTGTATCACCACATGCTTAAACCGGCGGATGATTCACCCTGCCCCGGCTGTTGTATGTTTACCGATATGGTGGGCCATCTCGCACACTTAAATGCGCGCGATACCCGTTTTGCGATAGTGGCAACTGCACCCATCAACGACATAATTTCCTTTAAAAAACGCATGGGCTGGGATATCCCCTGGTATTCAACCGCCGACAACTTTAACCCCGATATACTGGGCGATGAGAGCCATGGTTTAAGTATTTTTTTGCAGGATTCTGGCAATATTTACCGCACCTATTTTAGTACCGGGCGCGGCATCGAATATTTAGGCAGTGTCTGGACGTTCCTCGATTTAACACCGCTTGGTCGCCAGGAAACATGGGAAGAATCACCCACCGGTTGGCCGCAAACCGAAGCCTACCAATGGTGGCGGCTGCATGATGAGTACACGAAAAAAGAGAGTCTGGATTGCTGTAGCTAAAAGGGCCCTGCCCTGCGTTTGCATTCACTCTTGTGTCTGGGTAATATGCGCGCAGGGCTTACAGGACGCCCGCCTCGCGAAAGTGAAAACACCTGAATTATCCGCAAGCCTCGCGCTTGCATACCCCTCCCGACCAAGAGCGAGCAGGTCGATATTTTTGGAGTTGGTATGCATACTGAAATTCACTCTCAACAATCTCAAACCCAATCTTCTGCAGAATCTGCCGCTGATATTGTGCTTCGCATTGCGCGCAATTTACATCGCTCTGCTAATTCAGAATCACTCGCTGTTTCACTGCCTATACTGCGGCGACTTCTTTCCACTTGTACGCTGACGGCAATTTCCCTGCCTGAATTGCAACGCAATCGCGATATTATCCAGCGCAAACATCTGCTGCGTATGCTCGCAGTTGAAGCTGGCTTCAAGAGCTGGGAAGATTATCGCCATGCGCTTGATCAAATGAGCCTTGATGAATTAACACATTATGATTATTTGCGCCGCGCCGCCGGTTATCCAAACCTGTGGTTTTCAACTTACGATGAAGCTCAAGCCTATACAAAAGAACATGGCGGCCGCGTATTACAAGTTGGGGCACAAGCTGTAGTTTTAATGGATTAATGCCATCCGATCGCTATATTGCATTGAGCAATTTTGATCAAGCTTAGACAGCCGGCAGGTTTTATTCTGGTGCCGCCAGGGAGAGCTCCTTTGACACAACCAAGACCTGCTGACACAAGCCAGACCTATCGACATGAGCAAGTATCAAGATCGCTTTACTCACATCATCAATTATATAGAAGCCAACCTGGATGCGGATCTGGATGTTGAAAAGTTGTGCAAGCTTGCCTCCTTTTCAAAGTACCATTTCCACCGGCAGTGCTCAGTATTTTTTGGCATGTCTGTGATGACACTCGCCAGGCTGCTTCGGCTAAAAAGAGCAGCTTATAGAGTGGCTTACAGGGACGATAGCATTCTGGATATTGCCCTGGAGGCTGGCTACGAAAGTCATGAAGCTTTTTCGCGTATATTCAAAAAGCATTTCAATAAAAGTCCGTCTGACTTCAGAAAACTCCCTGACTGGACGCCCTGGCATTCAACCTATGAACCCATCTCAGATTTGAGGATCAAGATCATGAATACCAAACCAGAGGTTAACATTGTCGAGTTTCCTGAAACTTTATTAGCGGTGATGGAGCACAGAGGTTCGCCTAATTTGCTGGTGACTACAATACAGAAATTTATCCAATGGCGAAAAGCGAACGGATTGCCACCACAGAAGAGCAGGACATTTAACCTTGCCTATGACGACCCCAATACGACAGCACCGCAAGATTACCGGTTTGATCTTGGCTGCACGATTGCAACTGCTTTGGAAAATTCTGAAAGCGGAATGGTGAATAAAAGTATTCCTACCGGAAAATGTGCAAACGTCAGGCACATTGGCAGTGACGACACACTGGGAGCCATAGTCTACTTTCTATATGCGGAATGGCTGGAAGATTCTGACTTTGAATTGAGGGATTTCCCGGTCTTTTTTGAACGAGTAAGCTTCTTTCCTGATGTACCCGAAAACGAAATGGTAACCGATATTTATTTACCGATTCAGTAAGGCCTACCGCTTACTACTTTGCTTATTACCAGCTATTGCACGAAACCAGGCTGCCACTTGGGCACCTGGTTTCGTGAGATGTTTCTATTCCAGCGCGCCCTGTGAATAAATCAGGCTGCTATTTCTTCTTGCCTATTTACCTGAATGGTTTTTATCATCTGAATTGCCTCAAGAACATAGGTCCCTTGAATTGTTTCTTTTTGCAAGAGCTCATTGGCAACGTCATGTATGGCAACCTCCAGTGACTGCATATTTTCCATACATTGCTTGTTTAGCTTATCCAGCAAAGCATTGGCCTCTTCCAAATATGTGGCATGATCCGGTGGGATTTGCAGATCGCGGAAGGCATCTATGCTAAAGAGCTCTCCCTTGCCTCCCATACCCAAACTTGAAACCATGCTATAAGCTAGTTTGGAAGCCTCGGTGAGATCGCTTGCAGCACCGGAGGATACCTCACCAAAATATAATTGCTCCGCCATGCGGCCCGCCAATAGCATTTGGATGCGCGCTTCCAGTTTGGTTTTTAAATGCAACTTTGTATCTCGCTCAGGTGCAATCACAGTAACGCCCAGGGATTCGCCGCGCGGAATAATGGTTACCTTTTCCACCACGCCCACATTCAAATAAGCACCTATGAGTGCATGGCCGGCTTCGTGGTAGGCAATGCGGCGGCGTTCGTCATCCGTCATTATCAAAGAGGTATTGGCAGTGCCGCCCAAACGAAACACATCAATAGATTCGAGAATATGCGAAGCATCCAATTGTGTCCGACCATCTTTCGCAGCGAGAAATGCAGCCTTGGTGACGATATAAGAGATGGAGGCTGGCGACATACCAATAGACATGCGCGCCAATTGTTCACAATCTATATCAGCGCTGGCTTTGGACTTGGCGAGATAGTGCTCGAACAATGATTTTCGATCACCAACACCTGGTAGGGAGACAGTAATTTTTTGATCAAAGCGACCTTCGCGGGTCAAGGCTGGATCGAGCGAGCTGGCGAAATTGGTAGCCCCAATGACAATTACGCCTGCAGCGGGATGAAAGCCATCCATTTCAGTGAGTATTTGGTTAATGATGCGATTGGATTCTGCGTCCACTGCACTGGATTGCTCAGTGCGGCGACCTATCCCATCCGCTTCATCGATAAAAATAATACAGGGGGATTTTTGACGTGCAGTACGAAAAAGTGCCTTCACACGCTGGATGCCTGCGCCATAAAATTTTGACGTAAAATCACTGCCGGTGACAGCAATAAAATTTGCATTGCACTCACCTGCCAGAGCGCGCGCGAGAATGGTTTTTCCTACACCCGGCGGACCGGAAAGCAAAATGCCTTTGGGCGGTTTTGCACCGATCGCGGAAAAACGTGAGGGTGATTGCAAATAGGAGACCACATCTATCAGCGAATTTTTTGCTTCATCAACACCAATCACATCTTTAAAACTTAACTCTGATCCCTTTTGAATAACATAGAACATCCCAAATCGCTGATAGAGCACATAGCCAATAATAAGCCCGACAATTAATACCGGGCCAAACAATAACTGAAACCATTGGGCAGCATCCATACCTTTGCTATTGGAGGATTTTAAAATCGCAAAAGGAAATTCCGGGCTACGGCTTTTTGCATAGTCACTCAACAAGGTTAATGAAAATTGCCCCCAATCATCGGCAACTGCATATTTTTCGCCTTTGGTGGTAGTAATCAACAAACCCGCTTCGGTTACGCCGGCGGCGGCAATATTATTAGCGCGCATATCGGCAAGCACACGGGAAAAGTCGCGCTGGGATTTAGTCCAGGCAGAAGCATCTTTACTCATCTCCTGGATAAGTGCCGGACGAGCATCGGCAGTAGAAGCACCATTAGATAAAGCCAATGGTTGCCACATCACCAGCGAAGCGCCTATGGCAACAATCGCAATACAAACGGCAATAATTAACAAGGTTTTTTTTGACGAGGGCTTATTCGGATTCATAAGTCACTAAGTAATAGAAAGTTACTGAAGTAGAAGGTTGCTGAAAAAAGAGATAACCAGCGGCGGGAAGTCCTTGCGGGGCTTGCGATCAAGTTTCTGAAGCCTAGCAAAGATTCAAATATCTGCCAGAAAAAAAGTCCGCCGTTTCGCTGCCGATACTACTCATCTTGTACGGGGATAGATCCCCACTGCAATCACACCGATTGGATGGATGCAGAACGGCCGAAGAAAATAATCAATTAAAGCAATCGTTAACTGGCGAACCGATTGCAACACTCAAGCTATCTAGTCTAATAGCAATAGACATTTGTATTGAGCGAGGCGTCTCCATGAGCAGTAACGAAGCAACCATTCGCACACTGGCACATCAACTATGGGAAGCTGAAGGTAAGCCAGACGGCCAAGCCCAGGAGCACTGGGCTCGTGCAGTAGAACTTGCGAAGGAATCAGATTCCGCCAAACAAAATCCCCCCAAAAGATCTATAGATCCCTCTGAGGCCACAGGCCCAAGCGAACCGGCACAACCTGACCAAACTTAAGTACGAACTCTTGAGAGGTGAGTATGGCCGACATAAATATTCCTACACCTATCTCCAAACAGCATGCGGGTCTCGATTACAGAATCGCCTTTCAAGCAAACGACTCAAGTATTTATCTGGATATAGACACGCTGGGCTTACACAACCATAAAGTCCACACGAATTGCCCGGCAAATGCCTGGGATCAACTTGAGCGAGAAGGAGACCGCGCGGCCTTTACCATTATTGATTTGCACAATGCATCGCCCAAGGGCTTGCTTTAAACAATGCAGCAAATAGGCGATCACATTCAGCTCAACACAAAAACAATTAAATCCATTTTACGGGACACCGAAAGGACTGCAGCAGCCGTTAACCTCGTGTATGTGCAAGATAGCCAGCCCGGTATAAGTCGCGTCCGGAAAGGAAAACACTTCCTTTATTATCATTTAGGTCATCGCATTGGCGATCCAATAATATTGGAACGTATCAACAGCCTGGTGATACCACCAGCCTGGGAGAAAGTCTGGATTTGCCCTGAGGCTAACGGACATTTACAAGCTACCGGTTTTGATACTCATCAGCGTAAACAATACAAATATCATGCGCTTTGGAACCAGTTGCGCAATCACACAAAATTTTATCGCCTCCTGGAATTTGGAAAAACTATTCCCGCCATGCGCTCTCGCATTGAACAAGACCTTGCCCTGCCCGGCCTTCCGCCCAATAAAGTATTAGCCGCCGTAGTCAGCCTGATGGAACAGACCAGCATCCGTGTTGGCAACAGTTTTTATGAAAAGCTCTATGGGTCTTTCGGGTTGACCACGCTTAAAGATAAACATGTGAACATCTCCGGAAATCAACTGAAATTCAGTTTTACCGGCAAAAAAGGGGTTAAACACAGCATCAGTCTGAAGAGCCATCGTTTAGCCAGGATCGTAAAAAATTGCCGTGATATTCCTGGCAAAGAGTTGTTCCAATATTATGATGTGGATGGCAATCACAAGGTTATAGATTCCGGTATGGTCAACAACTATCTCAAAGCAATCACCAGCCAGGATTTTACCGCAAAAGACTTTCGCACTTGGGCAGGCAGCCTGCAAGCATTGACTATACTTGCGGCTATGGAACCTGCTAACACTCAAACCGACATCAAGAAAAACCTGATCGCGATGCTGGATGAGGTAGCCATCCATTTGGGCAATACAAGAAGTGTATGCAAGAAATATTATGTGCACCCAAAGATTATTGCTCTTTACGAGAGCGGTAAGTTGCAGGAATATATTCACTTACCGCGACGCAATAACGACTCCTTGCTTCGCCCCGATGAGACACTTTTGCTGACCATTCTTCAAACGAACGTCTAATGCGTATTAAAAAGAATTATCTGCTGCTCACCATCCTTGCCCTCGCTCTTCTTTATGGCTGCGTAGCGCTTTATCGCTACAGCCATTGGTATGGATTCAATGTGATACTCAAACGCGGCGGCAGCTATTGGCTGGATATCACTGCCGAGGATGATCGCCTGTCCCCCTCCATGAGGCTCGCACTGAAATCGCCCGATATTCCCGTAATCGCCGGCAACCTTACATGGCAAACCCGAGCCCCCGGGTTTGAGACGGCGGAGCTAGATGTTATTGCCAGTGGGAAAGTCGTTGATCGCATTTTGCTGAATCGTATCAACCCGGCTTATTACGCGTTTTCAGCCCTTAATGCACCCGCCGGAAATAGTACGCTTGCTGATTGGGAAGATGCCCTGCCCCAGGCACAGCTGATCGTGAACGGAAGTTATTTTGATCGCTATGGTAACCCCTCCACTCCCTTTATTAGCCAAGGGAAATTTATTGGCATCTCCCCCTACAGCGCCAAGGCAGGAGCCGTCGTCAGCAAAAATGGCGGACTGTCTGTTGTAGATTTATCTAATGGACAAGCGTGGCAAGATGCGTTTAAAGGTGCACAAAATGCCATGGTCTCTTACCCTCTATTAATTGGTGAGGACGGTGAAAACCATGTTCGCAACCCGAGTCGCTGGCTCGCCAACCGAACATTTATCGCAGAGGATCACGCAGGCAATATACTCATAGGCACCACTGAAGATGCGTTCTTTTCAATCTATCGCCTGGCTGAATTTTTACGCAGCGCTCCGTTGAATAGTGAATTGGATATTAAAGTTGCACTTAATCTGGATGGTGGACCTGTGGCTTGCCAAAGCGTACGCGCGGGAAATTTTCATCGTCACTTTATTGCAAAATGGGAGTTACAAGCCGACCAAAATGGCGAGAATATAAAACTACTGAGCTGGCCCTTGGGAGACTATGGCAGTTGGGCAATGGCAGTGGTGTTGGCGGTTACACCAAAAACCCAAACACAAAATGGACACTGATAATGAGCATTACATTGCTGCGCGAAACCAGTATTCAGGTTACCGATTTCGGCGAGCAAATGCTAAAACATTGAATTAATCCAACAAGTCTTTGTAGGCAATGGTATCGAAACCACTGAGTTGAACCCAGGGTAACTGCTTGGGAGTCGGCACTATTGTGAGACTGATTTTATCCAATTGATTGCCATCTAACGTGCCGTTTTCAATACTAAGTGGCAGTTGATTTTTTTCATCCCAGAGAATGCGTGCGAACTCACTGGCATTGCGTTTTTCGTACCAGATAGCGCCTGCAGGAGCTTGCCGGTTTAGTTTGGTCATGGTTTTGAGCGTAGCGCGGTTGATCAGGTAGTAGGCTGTTTCCCACTGACCATCAAAACCCAGGGGACCGTATTCTGTGAGGCGCGGCGCTATTATTTTTTTCTCATCAGTGCGTACGAATTTAAAGGTAATTTGATTGTCTTTGTCGCGCACCAACCATTTTCCCGCCGTTGCAAAATTCAGGTTGTGTTCGTGCTCTTCGTGACCTTGCTCCTGATGTTTTGGCGCCTGTGCGGGAATAAGTCGCTGAGTCCAGATCACATTAGTATCGCGAATGAACTGCTCCTGAAACCAGGAATTTTTCTTCACACCCTCAGTGGTAAGCACTGAGCTTTCATAGGTCATTACCGCCGTGAGAGGCGCCGCAATAGCATTACCCGTTAACAACAACGCCAACAAAACCGATTTTTTCATTCAATATTACTCATAAAAAAAGCACCTGGAGAAATTCCAGGTGCTTATTAACAATTGCCGTATGTAATCAGCGATTAAAACCCGAAGGCGGTATTGATCAAACCAAATACTTTGGTGTTATCGATAGTACCCTTGAAGGTTTTGGATGCGGTGCCCGCACCAGTCGCAAACAACATAACATCGCCGCCGCCGTGTGATTCGCCACCGACAGAGGTTTTCACTGCAGCTTCTTGCAAATAATCGTCGTGCAGCACTTGCGTGCTATCGGCATCACCTTCGATCAATGTACTGCGAACTGCAGGACGGTTTGGACCGTTACCAAATACCAGTGTGGTGTAGTTTTTACCATCGGCATCCGTCAATTCCTTACCATCTTTGTAGTTTTTCACAGTACCCAATATATTGCTGCCACGCTTGCCATAACCGTTGAAGGTCATGGTGTGGTCATGATCAGCAGTAACAACGATCAAGGTATTGGCCAAACCTGGATCGCGTTTTTGCATTTCGTCCAAAGCGGCTTTGATCGCATTGTCAAAGGCAACAGCATCTTCCAATACGCGCTTGGCGTTAGTGCCATGCAATGCGTGGTCGATACGGCCACCTTCAACCATCAGGAAAAAGCCTTGGGAGTTTTTGCCCAGTACATCAATAGCTTTCAACGTCATTGCAGAGAGGCTTGGCTCATCGATAGATTTTTTCACACGATCCAGTTCGTATTCCATGTGACTGGTATTGAACAGGCCGAGCAGTTTAGTGGTTTGAGTACCGTCAATAGTCGCCAGTGAACTACCAGTGTTAGCGTAGACATAACCCTTGGCCTTCATTTCAGCAACCAGATCGCGGCCATCAGTGCGCTTGCCTTTACCGGCACCAACACCTGTGGTTGGCAGGAAGTAATCGCGCCCACCGCCCAGTAATACATCCAAACCATCACCCAGTTTAGAGTTGTAACCAACACCACCTACCGCCGCCTGGGCAGCAATATTATTTTCCGCATCGCGATGGCAAATATGCGAGTAAGTCGCCGCTGGTGTTGCGTGAGTTACACGAGTGGTAGTCACAGCACCAACGGATTTACCTTTCGCTTTCGCCAATTCGAGCAATGTATCTACTGGCGTACCGTTACCCGTTGCCGGACAGTTGGAATCAGCGCCGTTTGGCTTGATAGCCTTGGTGTCTGGCGACATGGACAAGACTTCGTTATTCATTTTCACGCCGGTCATGTAGGCCGCCATGGAAGGCGCTGAGTCGGTAGTTTGTGCATCGTTCGAATAGGTTTTAATACGAGCAGTGCGAGTTTTACCATCGAGCTTTTCCATGTTCAGCTCGCCTTCTTCTTTGTATTTGTAGATGCGCGCCGCAGTGACTGTCGTTGGGCCCATACCATCGCCCAAAAAGAAAATCACGTTCTTGGCTTCGCCTGCTGCCATGGCAGTTTGCGCTGCACCGGCAAGCAACATCGCAGTGATAAGTAATTTTTTCATAATCAATTCCTGTTTGCCCTTTTTACAGGTAAGAAGTTTTTACAGGCCAGATGCGCTGCGAACCAGTGTGAATACTTTGGTGTTATCCATTACGCCAGCAAAGCTGTCAGCGTTTTTACCCATAGCACCGAGGAATACGTTGGTACCACCGTGGGTTTCGCTACCGGCCGCAACGGGGATAACCGCTTCCTGGTGATAGGAATCCGCGAATACCTGGGTATCACTCAATGCCGCAAAGTTTTTGCGATCACCTGCCGGGCGGTTTTCACCATTACCAAAACCAATAATGGAGAAAGGCATTCCATCGAGATCTTTCGCCACAGAACCATCGGCATAATTTCTCAACAGACCTAACACACCTGGATTGCTCGGCGTAGTTTTTCCTGTTCTTGCGGCATAACCATTCAACACCAATGTGTGGTCGTGGTCGGCGGTGACTACGATCAAGGTATTTTGCAAGGTTGGGTCAGTCTTTTTGATTTCAGCGATAGCTGCTTTGATAGCATCGTCAAATGCGATAGTGTCTTGCAGTGCCTTAATGGCGGTGGTTTCGTGCAGTGCGTGATCGATACGACCGCCTTCAACCATCAGGAACATACCGTTGGGATTTTTCTTCATCAGCTGAATAGCTTTTACCGCCATCTCTGACAAGCTTGGCTCGTTGGTGCCAGCGCGCAACAGATCGTAGGTCATGTGGCTGGAGTTAAACAGGCCGAGGATTTTGGTATCTTTGCTGGTATCAATTGCCGCCAATTCAGTTTTATTACTGGCGTAGTTGTAGCCTTTCGCTTTCATTTCAGCGATCAGATCGCGACCGTCAGTGCGCTTGCCGCCGGCAGTTGTTGGTTGGAAAAATTGACGACCACCACCGAGTACAACGTCCACGCCTTCAAGTAATTTGGTGTTGTAACCTTTGCTTGCATCCGCTGGAGCCAATTGTGCTGCAATGGTATTTTCGGCATCGCGATGGCAAATATGTGAGTAGGTAGCAGCAGGGGTTGCGTGAGTAACACGAGTGGTAGTCACCACACCAACGGCCAAACCGGAATTCTTGGCGATTTCCAACAGCGTGGTCACTGGCTTGCCATTGGTAGACGGGCAAGTACTATCAGTGCCTTTCAAATAGCTTACACCCTTGTCATCAAACGCTTTGGTGTCTGCCGTCATGGAAATAACTTCGTTATTCATTTTTACGCCGGTCATGTACGCAGACATGGAAGGCGCTGAGTCAGTTACCTGGGCATCGTTTGAAAATGTTTTTACAAACGCTGTCTCGGGAAAGGTATCTATAGTGAGTTCACCATCCTCGCCCACGCCGTAAATACGAGCAGCGGTTAAAGTAGTGATGCCCATACCATCGCCTAAAAAGAACAGGATGTTTTTAGGGGTAGTAGTTGGTGTGGGTGTAGGTTGAACAGTGACTGTTCCATTTTTTGAGTCGCCGCCACAGGCGGTTAACGCCAGACAAATAGCCGAACAAAGAATTAATTTTTTCATAGTAGCCTCCTAAAGCTGAGGCGAGCATAGTTAGCTGCTATGAAACTTGTGCGACATTTTCGTTACGCTTTTGTAACAATCAGAGGATTAAAACGAAAACAGGAGGATTGATGCGAACAAGGAACTGCTGATTAAAAACATAAAAAGCCAATCATCAAAACACAGATTTATGACTATTTTATGTCGGTGCCCTACCAACAAATAATCTGCGTAGCTTCGCAAGAAAGCCATAGCGGCGCTTCGAGTATTGATTGCGTTTATGTGAGTAACTTTCTGCCGCCAATTGGAGATCCTGAAGATCCAGCGCCAACAAATGAACAACACTGTCCTCGGATAACTTATGATTTTCAAGCTCAGCCGATGGGCTTTCAACAAAGCGTTTCAGCAAACGTTCGTCTGTGTAAAGTTTTGCTAAAAACAATTCGATCTCAACTGTATTCACGCAAACACTCCTTTTCCGTCACCAGACAACCAGGCTGTTGTGACCGCCCCAGTCGTAACGCAACACGCGCCTGATCCAGCTGTACAAGCAAAGACGTAAACTCAGGGAAATTTCCGTCGCGCTCGATCAACACAGTCAAAGGTTGCTGCGCATGACGCGCCACTTGCGCGAGCAGTGCAAAAACCTCATCAGGAACGTCATGGATATGATCATCCAATAAGCGCTGCCGCTGTTTGTCGGGGGTTGGAATCCAACAACCGCCACTCAGGTGAATGCAGCTGACTTGTGCCAGGGGCAACTGCATTAACATTTCATGGGGATTACGCCCTGAGTTGACAGCGTTGGCGTAGAGATTGTGCAGATCCAGCAATAAAGGTGAAGCCGATTCCTGCACTATGGTTTTCACCCAATCAGTTTCCGACAGATCACTGGCAGGTGGCTGCACGAGCGTAGCAATATTCTCTAACTCGGGAAGACTGCCAACCAAACGGTGCGCAGCCTGAATATTGTTTAAGGCACCGTCAATCGTTTGCGCATTGCGTGGCGGCGCTGCCAAGTGACCAATTTCAATTCCGCCAGCGCGCACAAATGCAAGATGCTCTGACCAGCCGGCTGGTTGCACCCTGTGAACAAGCCGCGCCATTGAATCCAGATATGTGGGACTCACCGCCGAGCAGGACGCCAACCCCATACCCACGCCGTGCAAAAACACAGGCTTTTGCCGTGCGAGAAATTGCAGGGACTGCAATGCGCGCCTGGATGTTTTGAAATAATTATCGGCGATAACTTCGAGCACATCGATTTGTTCGAGATGGCCGAGAATATGCGCGGCAATTTCACCGCGCCAGCCCAATCCCACCCTGTCGCCTTCAACTGCCACAGCCACCGCAACCTCCACCACAGCTGCTACCGCAGGATGAACTACTGCTGCAGGATGATGAACTACTGGAATCCGCTGACTGACGCAATTTTGCGATCAAAGGAAACTCATTGGTGGAAAGCACACCCAAACCAAATACCGCAGCGACCAATGCGACTTCATTGGTTTCACCGCCCGAACGTAATTTTTTCGCGCGCTGTTTCAAGAGCGAAAACAATCCACGTAAATTGATGAGCAATTGTTGGCCCGCCGCCGTTGTGCGACGCCCTGTGAATGCCACCGCAATTAATACAAATAATAACGTCAGTATTATTAGAAAACCGACATTGCGGTGCCCGTGGCTCAGTGCGATATGAACTTTGACCCAAGTTACGCCGACCAAACTCACCAGCACTATCAAGAATGGCAGCACACGCTGCGAATACACATCGGCGGTAGCTAAAAGCCCAGCATGGCCAAGTTCGCGCTTATAGGTATCGCAGGCAACCTTTAGCGCTGCGTTATTGAGCGAAGTAGCCGGCGCTGTTGGCGTCAGGTAAAAACTGAGAATGGCTTTTTCAATAGGTCGCGTAACGCTGTGAACAGCGTCGGGCCGTACAGTTTGCAACTCGCCGTTGCCCCATTGCAGTAGTCCGCGATCCTGAAGCGAAACGGTTGCCACATGTATAGCTTCACTCTGGCCGCCGCGTAAGTAAGCAATCTTGTAAGGGTCTTTGGCAAAGGCTGTCATATCCACGTGGAGATCGGCGTGCAGGGATGATAAATAACGATGCAGTAGCAACAACACCGCCACACCCAAAATGGCGTAGAACAACAAAAATACAGGGCCGGGTAACGTAAATGGATTCATCTACATTCTCCGTTAAAGTTGTTCATTAATGAGTTGTGCCAGGGTCAATAAACTCATCAATGTTACGGTCGCGCTGCCCACTGGCAAAAACACTTGCTCACGGGCGATCGACATGGCGTGAACAGCATCGATGAGATGATTTTGCGCACTCGCTTGTGCAAATTCTTCCAATGCCAATTTCGCGGTAAGATATTCCTGACCGCGAATTTCGCGCAGCGCTGCAGCGCAGGAGCGCAAAGGTCCAGCGGCATCGGCAATAAGATGCACTAATTGTTCCTCGCGCAAACTGCTGGTGACATATTGTTCGCGTGTGCGCAGCTGGAAGTTGAGTAAAACCTGGCGCATGTTGGCAACCAGATCCTCGTGGGTAATCTCCAGATTCGCCAGTGGGTTTGTTCCCAGAAGCAGGCGATGGCGATGTGCAATATCGGAAAACTTCATCGCGAAGGCTTTGGCCGCCGCAGGTAACTCTGTCTCCAACACAAACATTACATGCAATTCAACCACTGCCCTGGCGAGCCTCACGGATTCGCGAACAGGATCTATTTGCTGCTGGTCGAATTTTTTTAATACCAGCATTAGATTGACATCAGAGGTAGCGCGAAGCTGGTTGTTCGCCGCCGAACCAAACACCAGGGCAGAAACAAGATCAGCGCCCAATGCCTGGCGCGCGATATCGACGACCTGATGCAGGCTCTGCTCCGCCAGCTTGGTCTTATCCTGCGTTGGTACCGGGTTATTCTGTAAATCCATCATCATACCTTTGATACTCCCGTCAGTTTTATGTGCGCTTTATGTTGCACAAATATCGCGACAAAAGATATATCGGCTATGCTTATGCAAATCCCTGCCGCGCCGCAGGCCCACCCGATTGCCAAACTACCAGGTGACTTATGACTTACCGATTCATTACCATTTTAACCATCATGGCGGCTCTTGGAGCCTGCTCACCAAAAAGCAGCGAGAACAAACCAGCAGAAAAACCCCAAGGCGTTATCAGCGATGCTCAGAAGAAAACCATGGAGGATGCCAAGAAAACTGAAGAGGTACTAAAGGAAGCAAATGACAAACGCATGAAAGAAGTGGATGAACAATAATTTGTAACACCTCTAACTAATACTGAGTCCCAGATCGCCATACTCGCGAACGGATACTCCAAAGCTGCCATCCTTCAGCGCGCGCTTGATTAAATAGTCTTTGCTCAACAAACCTTTCTCAATTTCGGCCAAGTGAATCAAGCGTTTTTTATCCAGCGGCTCTTGCTGCTCGTTAACTGCAATAATACTGGGAAGGTGGCGAAATTTGGCATTGGTTTCAAACACTATAGCTATCAGCCCGTTGACCAATTCCACCAAGGTACCAGGGGGATACAAGCCCACACTCTTGATAAACTCAAGCGCCAGGCGATCATCAAAGTGAGTGCCGCGATCTTTAAAAATAATTTTCAGCGCTTCGGTAGAGGGAATGCCTTCTGAATAACAGCGATCAGCTGTCATAGCATCATAGGCATCGACAATAGCAACAATTTTTGCCAGGTCTGAAATACCCGCAGAGCTCAATTGACGCGGATACCCACTGCCATCAACTTTTTCGTGATGACTGTAAGCGACATCTACAGCGCTGTTGGGAATGCCTTTGGAGGCCATGAGCAAATTGCGCCCATGAGTCGCATGGGCCTTGATCATATTGAATTCTTTTTCGGTGAGCTTTGCAGGCTTGTTAAGCACCTCTGAGGGCACTCGCATTTTACCTACATCGTGCAACAGTCCGCACAACCCCAGCTTTTCCAGCTCAGCCTCACTGCGTCCCAAGTGACGACCAAAAGCTATAGCAAGGATGCAAACATTGAGGCAATGCTCTGCGGTATATTCATCCTGCGAGCGAATCTTGGACATCCAGATAAGCGCATCAGGATTTCGCAACACGCTGTCGACGCAACTCTTAACCGTGGCCTTGGCCTCGGTGCTATTGATAACACTGCCAAACCGCAAACCATTGAGCAGGCTGCGCGCCATCTGGCGAGCTTCGCGATAAATTTCCAACGCCTGGGCGTGTTCGCGGCGGGTGTCCACCTTATTGATGTAGGTGCGCGGCTGGCTTTTTTTCCCGCTTAAAGTCCCCTTAACTTCCGGGGCAACCCATTCTTCGTGCACAGCATCTATCCACACATGCTCCGAGTATTCAGCCACCGCCGCTATGTCATCCATGGACTCAATCAAAAAACCTTGCATAAGAAAGGGAGTTTCAAGCCAGGGACGATCCAGCTGGGAGACGTACATGCCAATCTGCAATTCAGAGATATGAATGCGAATCGTCTTTGGTGACGATCCCACGTGACCTGGGCGAACCTCTTTGAACTCCAAGTTAACCTCTCTGGCAATTATTCTTTTTTGTCACTGGCAAATTGGGTAAGGATGCTTATCCCGCGTCATCCTCTTCATAGCTTAACCAATTTCGCGAAAATTGCTCTACATCAAAAAGTACTAAGAGCCTGTATATCTATGCCACCGAATCCAACCCTGGAAGTAACGGAAAATTGGGCGAAGGTGGCGAGAAAAAATGTTGGGGAGACTAGAGAGCACCTTTGGCCTTATCCCAAAGCGCGTTCATTTCATCAATAGAGGCGTCAGCGAGTGGCTTGCCCACATTATTTTCTATGTATGTGAAGCGTGCTTCAAACTTCTGATTGGCGCGGCGTAAGCTCTGCTCCGGGTCCATCTTCAGGTAGCGACTAATATTGACTACGGCAAATAACAAGTCACCTAACTCCTCGTCTACCGCCGTCATATCACCAGCGGCCAGAGCTTCTTCAACTTCCAGCAATTCTTCGCGCACTTTCGCAATGGGACCCTGCACATCATCCCAATCAAAGCCCACATTGGCGGCGCGCTTTTGCAGCTTGGCGGCACGACTCAGGGATGGCAGGTTAAGCGGAACATCCGCCAGTAAACTCTGTTGTTTGCCGCCAGCCTTTTCGTCACGCTCCTGCTGCTTGATAGCTTCCCAGCGGGCTTTGACATCTGTTGGCAACGTATGGCGATTGTCGACCCGGCTTTGCAGTGTACCTTCCGGGAAAACATGGGGATGGCGGCGAACCAGTTTGGCCACTAAATCCGACACTATACCGGCAAACTCAAACCTGCCCTCTTCCTTACCCAACTGGCTGTAAAAGATGACCTGGAATAAAAGATCGCCCAACTCTTCCTTCAGATGACCGAAATCCTGCTTTTCAATGGCATCTACGACTTCGTAGGCTTCCTCCAATGTAGAGGGCGCAATACTGGCGTAATCCTGTTTAATGTCCCAGGGACAACCCGTATCCGGGTCGCGCAAGCGCGCCATCAAATACAGCAGATCGTCGACTGTGTAGTTCTCACTTGAAGAATCATGACTCATGATGATTTTCCTGAAAGCAGCTTATCCATCTTGTCCAGATGCAAAATCAGCGCTGCACTGTTTAACCGGAGCTGTCCGAAATATTCTTCCGCCATGGGCTTGACCCCGCTGACCGCTGGCAACGGCAAGCGCTGCTCCACCATCAGGTATAAACGCGGAATAAAAATAAATTGCAGCCATTGCGGAAAATCCAGCGTATCGATTGCAAAAGGTTGCGTGCTGGCGAGCGCCTCTGCGGAAGGACTTTCAAACTCCCACAAACGAAGCTCACGCAACTCCTTTTCAAGATCGATCAGGATTTCAGCAACAGAAATGTGTTTGTCGCTCATAAAAACTCACCATCATTTGTGCACGACATGCGTGAATGGCGGCAACGAATTTAATATGGCTTTGCCATAACGTTTGGTGATGATACGGCGATCAAGCAAACTGATGCGCCCTGTATCTGTTTCGGTACGCAGCAAGCGGCCGCAGGCCTGGATTAATTTAAGCGATGCATCCGGCACGGTGATATCCATAAACGGATTGCCGCCGCGCGATTCCACCCACTCAGACAACGCTGCTTCAATTGGATCATCCGGTACCGCAAACGGCAATTTGGCGATGATCACATGGCTGCAATAATCACCGGGCAAATCCACACCTTCCGCAAAACTGGCGAGACCAAAGAGCACACTGCCCTCGCCCGAATCGATTTTATGCTTATGCTGGACTAGCATTTCCTGTTTGGAGCTATCGCCCTGAATCAAAATAATTTCGCGCAGATCGTCCGGCATTTCATCGTACACATCCAGCATTTGCCGGCGCGAAGAAAACAACACCAGGGTACCTTCGTTGTAATCAATCAAATTCGGCAAATGATTAATCAGCGATAGCGTGTGCGCCTCAGCATTACTTGCATCCACTGCAAACGTGGGAATTTCCAAAGTCGCACCCGCAAAATTAAACGGGCTGGGCACCACTTTATAATTGGCATCGATGGGTGTGCCGGCGCGCATCTGGAAGCGCTGGAAATTGCCGAGTGCGGTGAGCGTTGCAGAGGTCACTACAGCTCCGCAACACTTTTCCCACAGGCTGAACTCCAGGGTTTTAGACGCGAGAATGGGACTGGAACAGACTTCGATATCAATATTGCCGCTCATATCCACCGGCGTTAACCAGCGGGCTTTAGGCACTGAGGTTTGATCAGGCACAGCATAACTTGCCCAAAGTTCACGATTAGCTTCGGCGCGCGCCTGCCAGGCACCAATGACAGGAAAATTGTTTTCCAAATCCACTTTCGGCACCGGGCAATGAGGGTCTTCCATAGCTTCGGTCATTTCCGCGCTGACTTTACTGAGCAAATCTGTCAATCGATCAAAACTGCGCTGCAATTCCACAGCCGGGATTAACAAAGCTTGCGGAACCACACCATCTTTAAAACGGTAATTGGAGAGGCGATCATCGTGAGCAATGCTTTCTACCAGCTCTGCCAATAATGGATACAGTTGATCGAGGCGCTGTTTGCCATCGATAAAAGCCGCAGGTAATTGTTCGGCAAATCTGTCGACATTACCTGCACCGCTGATTTGCCCGAGGATTGCACCCAAGCCTTTATTGCACTGGTCCAACCATTTGCTCGTAGACGTCATGCGGCTGTGGTGTGCGAAATGACTGAGGGCCTTTTGTGGCAGGTGATGGCCTTCGTCAAAAATATAAATACTGTCTTTGGGGTCAGGCAAAATCGCGCCGCCACCCAATGCCAAATCCGCGAGCACCAGATCGTGGTTGGTAACTATGCAATCCACATTATGAAGCGAATCGCGCGCTTTAAAAAAACTGCAGGAACTGACATTCGAACAACGGCGCCCGGTACATTGGCGGTGGTCAGTGGTAATGATTTGCCATTGATCCTGCTCGATCGCTTGCGGCCAGGTATCGCGCTCGCCATTCCATTTGTTGCCCGCGAGGGCTTCCATCATGGATTGATAAAGCTTAATGCCCTGGGCTGTCACGCTGGGCATTTCATCTTCGTAAAGTGCGCGGGTTGGATTCAAGCCACTTTCGTATTCCGCCAGCAGATTATCCAGCTTGCTCAAACACAAATAACGGCCGCGGCCTTTTGCGAGGGAAAACGTAAAAGACAAACCGCTCTGGCGATGCAACTCGGGCAAATCTTTATTCACGATTTGTTCTTGCAGCGCAACGGTTGCGGTGGACACTACCAATTTTTTGCCAAGCGCCTTGGCAATCGCAATAGACGGCAGCAAATAGGCAATGGTTTTGCCCGTTCCTGTTCCCGCTTCTACCACGCAGATATGAGTACCACCTGCATCTGGTTCGCGCACATTTTCATCGTCCAATGCAATGTTGCCGAGAGTCTTGGCGATCTCGGCAATCATCAGCTTTTGGCCGTAGCGCGGCTTGAGGCTTTTGTTTTCCAGGAAGGTGCTATAGGCGCCCTGAATTTGTTGTTTGAGCTGGTCTGTCAGCATAGGTATTACTGAAGCTCGCCCAGTTTACTGCGCACGGGATTGGCGTAAATGCCCAGCGCAATGTCGCGGTGCTCTGCGGGAATCGCGTTGATGCGCGCTTCAAAATCCGCGCGCTCTTGCGCTAATGGCGCAGGATCATAGGGAATATGTTTCTCGGTGAAGTTAACGGCAGGTAACTTTTTGTACAGCATTTCGTAGGCGAAACAGTTGGTGGCATGCAGCACATAATTGGTGAGGATTTCGCGATCGATATCCGCGACCAAATCGTCAGTGCTTTCATAATGGCCATGCAACACCGGGCCAAAAGCCACATGCACATGGCCTTTGTTGCCGGCGATGCCCATGGCAATACTTTTCACGTCTTCGTGTTCTTCTTTTTGGTAACTGCCTTCGGTGCGATGCTGATACAGCTCACGCGCTTTGGCCGCATCACAGGGGTCAAGCTCGTAGGACAACGATACGGGCACTATGTGCAACTCTTTCACGTATTCGCTTAACTCCTGGGTTTTGGGTTTGTTGAGCATGATCATGCTAACCACGGCCGAATTGGTTTTATCGCAACCGTCTTTGGCGCGCCCTTCGCGCTGGGCAATCCAGAGATTGGATTTCTCGTTCATGATGGAGTGGTGAATGTAAGCCGACAGGTGTTTTGCCGCCTTGAGTTTTTCGCGCGGCGCCTTGGCGGAACGATTCACAATAAAGCTCTTGTTCAAACGCATCAGGTCTGACACATAAGGTTTGGTCAGCAGGTTGTCCCCAATAGCAATACGCAGGGTATTGCTGCCGTTGTGATACAAACTCCAGTTCACAAATGCCGGGTCCATGGCGATATCGCGATGATTGCTGATGAAGAGATAGGCACCATCTTTATCAAGTTGGTCGAGGCCGGAAATAGTCAGGGCGCGAGTCGCGTTGGTCATCATGCCCGACATGTATTTCTCTACTACTTGCTGAAAGCCGCGTACATCGTTGACGCCGGCAAGTTCAGCAGTGAGCTTGCGCTTGACCAGCGGCTTGATCAGCCAACCCAGCCAGCGCGTCAGCTTGGGAAAACGCAAACGGGCTATAGCATCAGCCAGCTCAGGGTCGGCCAGTATGCGGTCGAGGGTTGGGCGTACTTCGTCGTCATGGTAGGGGCGAATATCGTCAAACTGGGTCATGCTGCCTTCACTGTGATGGGAATAGGGGCTTATCGTCAAAATAGGGGCTTATCGTCAAAGATGAACATTAAGATAGATAAATCATCCGTGGACAGGAAATCGAAATCCGGAAATACTCTCGTCCGCCCGACAAGCGGTCCTGAAAAAACCTGACCGATTGGTCCTGAAAAAAATAGCCGCACAACATACCGAAAAGAGCCTCAAAATGCCACCTGCAACCCATATACCCTCGGCTATAAATCCACAAACCACCTGCCCCTGCGGCTCCGGTAAAGCGCTTGCCAACTGCTGCCAACCTTATATAGATGGCAAGACCAAGGCCCCTACCGCCGAAGCCCTGATGCGCTCGCGCTACACAGCCCATGTACTGCTAGCGATTGATTACCTCTGGGATACCTGGAGCCCCGAGGTGCGTATTCGCTCCAGCAAGGTCGAAATTAAAGCCTGGGCCAGCGCTTGTGAATGGCTGGGTTTACAGATTCTCGCCACGGAAAAAGGTCAACCACAGGACAGCGAAGGCCTGGTGCGCTTCGTCGCCATCTTTCGCCAGCAGGGCCAGTTGCAACAGCATCAAGAGCTGTCACTCTTCTGTAAACCGGGCGATAAATGGCTATATGTTGATCACAACGATTAAATTAAACCCTTAAATACGACAAAACCGACTAATAGGATTTAAAAAGCACAAAATTTGTGAATTTACCTTCCATCGGTTTTTATACTCGACTCATCGCGATTCGGGTATGGATCTCATCCAAACAGAATAAAATGTTGCCAGTTAGAAAAAGCAGCTACACTCAGCCTATATAAGTAAATTAACGGTTCCAGCTCTCTTATTCATGAAGATTCTCCTGGTTGAAGACAGCGCTACCCTTCGCTTTGCCATGCGCAATTACATACTGGAAGCGGGCCACACCCCGCTGATCGCGCAAAGCGGCGAAGAAGCCCTGCAAATGCTCGAAACCACGCCGGTGGATATGATCATCATGGATGTTGAAATGCCCGGCCTGAATGGTTTTGAAACCACCCGCCTGATCCGTGAATGGCTGGGCGGCCACTGGATTCCCATTATTTTTGTGACTGGTTTGAACGAAGATGAAAGTTACCGCGAAGGTATCGAAGCCGGCGGCGATGACTATCTGATCAAACCCGTCAGCGCCATGATCATCAAAGCCAAGATCCGCGCCATGGAACGCATCACCGAGATGCGCGATCAACTCAACCAGCTCAACGCCGAGCTGGAAGCCCTGAGCCAGTTGGATAGCCTTACCCAAATCTACAACCGTCGCACTTTCAACGAGATGGCCCAACAACAGTGGTTGTTGGCCGCGCGTCAGCAGACGCCCATCAGCTTGCTGATGATCGACGTAGACCACTTCAAACTCTACAACGACCATTACGGCCACCCGGCTGGCGATCTCTGTCTGAAAAAAGTTACCAAATGCCTGCGCGACTGCCTGCACCGTCCTTTTGATTTGTTGGGCCGTTATGGTGGCGAAGAATTTATCGCCCTGCTGCCAGAGACAGACACAGTCGGTGCGCTCAAAGTAGCCCAGACCATCAATACCTCCCTGGCCGAGCTGGCGCTACGCCATGAGGTGTCGCCAACACATCACCAGGTAACGGTCAGTATCGGTGGCGCCTGCTGCTCACGCAGCCACAACTACAGCCTTGAGGATTTGATCAAGCGCGCCGATCGCGCACTCTATAAAGCCAAACACACTGGCCGTAACCGCGCGCTGGTGGATGACATTGCCATCCACAAAACGATTTTGCTGGTGGAGCCAGATCGTCAGATCGCGCAAAACCTGATGCAAACGCTGACCGCCGAATACAACGTGCTCTTTACCGAAAACTCGGAAGAAGCCTTGGATATCAGCCTGGATATACACCCGGACGCCATATTACTGGATGCCAGCATCGCCGATGAAAACGACGAACGCCTGCCACGCCAGCTCGCTCGCAACACCAAGACCAGTGCCATCCCCATAGTGCTTATGTCGGAGGGCAGCTGTTACAGTCGCCCGGTTTCAGATGCGTCTATAGGTATTCGCGGCTGCCTGGAAAAGCCGGTCGTGAAAGAGGCATTGCTGCAAAAGCTGCATCATCTAATCCATTGACGATGTGTCGCTGATAAAAAACAAAAGGGGCTCATGAGAGCCCCTTTTGTTTTTTATGATTGAGAGATATCCGTTAACGGGAGCGTCGCAGCAAATAGACACCAACAGCCACACATAGACCAATAGGAATCATCACCGCCAATACCGGCGGAAAACCAAATACCAGGCTCGAAGGGCCAAATAACCTTTGTACTATTTCAAAGGCGACGCCAAACAGCACCCCGGTAAATACTCTCTGCCCCATGGTCACGCTACGCAGGGGGCCAAAAATAAATGAAATCGCAATCAACACCAGGCTTGCAGTGGCTAAAGGTGAAAGCACTTTTTGCCAGAACGACAGGCTGTAATCACTATTGGCAATTTTTTGTTCGCGCAAGTAGTTGATGTAGTAATAGAGATTGCGAATAGACAAGTTTCTCGGATCAAGCACTAAAATATTCAGTAAGTCCGGCGTTACTCGCGTATCCCAGCGGCGTTCGGGAATATTTTCGATACTGGTGGAGTCCGGTGTTATGTGCGTGATGGCGACACCTTTTTCTTCCCAGTGATCGCCAACATAACTGGCTTCGCGCGTGAAACTTGCAGCCACCAATTGGTGTTGATCATCAAAGGTATAGCGGTTAATACCGTAGACAACACCATTGGGCAGCACCGCATTAAAACGCATAAACTCTTTAGCCTCGTGATTCCAGCTTTTTTGCTGGGCCTGTTTCACGCTGACTCCCAAGTCCACTGCCTTGCGGTTAACGGCCAGCTGCTCGCTGTAAGGCACTACGAATTCACCCATTAACAAAGCCATGGCCATAAACACCAACGCGGGACGCAACGCCATCCATACGATGCGAGCCGTTGAAATACCTGCTGCGCGCACAATCACCAACTCGCTGGATGTTGCAAGCGCACCCAAACCAGCCAGGCATCCAATCAAACAGGAAAATGGCATGAGCGTATAAAACATGTTGGGCATTTTCAGGCCAACATAAATAATGGCTTCAAGAAACGTGTATTTATCGCGCAAGTTATCCAGCTGATCGATTAATGTGAAAATAAAAAACAGCGACAGAAATACAAACAGTGTCAGCGCGATTGCGTTGAATACAGTGGAAAAAACATAGCGATTAATTTTATGCATGAGCAGCACCTCCAGGGCGGCGGCGCTTCCAACTGGTGATTCGCTCCCAATTAAAGAGTATTAAACCCAGCCCCGCAAAAACCGCATGAACAGCCCACAGCCCAGGATAAATGGGCCATTTCCCGTGCTCCATGGCACCGCGCAAACTGCTCAGGAAAATAAAATAAAATACAAACACCAGAATCGCCGGCAACATTTTCATGTAGCGTCCCTGACGTGGATTAGTCCGGCTCAAAGGTACTGCTACCAGCGTCACCACAAATACCATCACTGGCAGGGACATACGCCACTGCAGGGCAGCGCGCAAACTGCGATCATTAGACGCTATTAATTCACTCGTGTTTTTCGCGTCAGTCTGGTTGGTGTAATCACCAGTGACTTCTACTGGTGGCAGGTACTGACCATAGGTGGAAAATTTGGTAACGCGAAATTCCGTCGTGCCCGGTTGGCCTTCGTAGCGATAACCATCATGCAACACCAGATAACGCTGGCCGTATTCTGCATTCTGGATTTGCTCGCCATAGGCAGCCATTAGGACCATACCCTCGTTTTTCTCTGTGCCTTCACGCGCGATAAAAACATCGTCCAGACGCTTGCGACCATTGCTAATTTCGTCGACAAAAGTAATTGTGCTGCCGCCACCCAATGCCTGGAAGCGCCCCGCATTGAGGCTTTCAAAATCACTGCGATTGCGCTGCTCTTCCAGCACGCGCGCGTAGTTTTGCGAGCCCAACGGGCCGAGCCAAAAACTGAACAGCGCGACCAGCAACGCCACCACCAGCGCCGGCACCATAGTAACTGCCATCAATTGGCGCTGGCTCATGCCGCAGGCAGAGAGCACCGTCATTTCACTTTCCATGTAGAGACGACCATAGGCCAGCAAAATGGCAATGTAAAAACCAAGGGGCAAAATAATTTGCAAAAAGCCGGGAAGTCGATAGCCAATCATTACAAAGAGAACATCAACGGCATACTTACCCGCAGCCGCATCAGCCAACAGGCTAACAAAACGCAAACTCAAAAAAATCAGCAACAGCGAAAAGCACACTGCGCAAGCGCTGATCAAAATATCCTTGCTGAGGTAGCGAAAAATAATCACGCATTACTCTCCAACGAAACTGTCACACACATTTTTAAACGAAACTTTTTTAAACGAAACTTTATTGAACAACTGAGAGTGAAAACCCATCATCCCGGCTCGCCGACGAACAAAACCTGCATCAGTAACGAGATCACTAAAATCCGTCACAGTGAAGATCGCTGCGCAAAAAACAATCACTGCTGACTGCATTTGTTGCACTTGATTCCACAGACTAAACGCTATCCGCCACAGGCGCGAAAAGTGTGGCATTATCACGCACCTGCAGGGCTTTGTCTGCCCGCATTTACACTTAAGGCAAAGCCATAAGGATTTGTCCGCAGTGATCTGCTCATTACCTAACCGCCGAGGATGTCCTATGCAATTTGTTGCCAAAACCCTGGATGCCGTCAAACACCCCACCCAATGCCTGGTAGTAGCCGGTTTTGAAAACGCCAAACTCTCCTCCGCCGCCAGTGCCATTAATGCCGCTGACGCCAAACAACTCGAGAACCTGCTTAAGCGCGAGCAGTTTACCGGCAAAGTGGGCCAGAGCCTGCTGCTGCTCAACCCACAAGGCATAGCGGCTGAACGCCTGCTTGTGATTGGTTTTGGCAGTCAGGATAAACAAGGCAAGGTTTCTGCCGATAACGTCCGCAAGGCCCTGCAAAAAGTGCCCGATGCGCTCAAACCAACCCCCTGCACAGAGTTGACCTTAGCCCTGGCTGATATCAACCTTGCCGACAAAGACACCCAATGGCTGGCACGCCAGGCCTGCGAAATTATCATCGCCAGCCAGCACCGCGCTGATGGACTTAAAAGCAAGCCAGCCGAACTCACCTTTGTGCCCACCAAAATCACATTGGGATTTGGCACCGAGCAAATTGCCGAAGCCAAAAAAGGCATCAAAACCGGCCAGGCAATCGCCAGCGGTGTCAGCCTGGCGCGTGAGTTGGGCAACCTGCCCGGCAATATCTGCACCCCGACTTACCTCGCCAGCGAAGCCAAAAAGCTGGCTCGTGGTCAGACAGCCCTAAGCGTAAAAGTTCTTGAAGAGAAAGAGATGAAAGCCCTGGGGATGGGCTCGTTGCTGTCGGTATCCGCCGGCAGCGACCAACCTGCCAAACTGATTGTGCTTGAGTACAAGGGCGGCAATAAAAAAACCGCACCTGTGGCACTGGTGGGCAAAGCCATCACCTTTGACACTGGTGGCATCAGCCTCAAGCCCGGTGCCAATATGGACGAGATGAAATTCGACATGTGCGGCGGTGCCAGCGTACTGGGCGCGTTTAAAACCCTGGTCGAACTCAAACCTGCCATCAACGTCATCGGCATTATCGCTGCCAGTGAAAACATGCCCAGTGGTCGCGCTACCAAGCCGGGCGACATAGTTACTTCTATGTCCGGCCAGACTATCGAAATCCTCAATACTGATGCCGAAGGTCGCCTGGTGCTCTGCGATGCATTGACCTATACAGAGCGCTTCAAACCCAAAGCTGTGATTGATATAGCTACCCTGACCGGCGCTTGCGTAGTCGCATTGGGTAACCATGCCAGCGGCTTGTTCAGTAACAATGAAGAGCTGGCACAAGCCATCCTTAAAGCCGGCCAGGCCGCCCACGACCGCGCCTGGCAAATGCCACTTTGGGACGACTATCAAAAACAGTTGGATAGCAACTTTGCGGATATCGCTAACATCGGCGGCCCCGCTGGCGGCAGCATCACGGCAGCCTGTTTTCTCTCGCGCTTTGCCAAAAGCTTTCCCTGGGCACATTTGGATATAGCCGGCACCGCCTGGCTGTCCGGCGCTGCCAAAGGGGCGACCGGCCGCCCTGTTCCACTGCTTGTGCAATATCTGTTGGATAATCAATAACGCTTATGACCCAAATCGATTTTCATATTTTGCAAGACACCAGCGTGGGAGCACGCTGGTTGTATGTGTGCCGCTTTATTGAAAAAGTAGAGCGCCTCGGCCACCAGATTCTGGTGACTGTGGATACTGAAGAAGAAGCCCATGAGCTGGACGATTTGCTGTGGAGTTTTAAACCCGAAAGTTTTATTCCGCACCAGATTATCGGCGGCGATGAAGAGACTCGGGTAGAAATCAGTTTTACCGGTGAAAGCGGCAACCACCAGGATGTATTGATCAATCTTTCCAGCCGGATTCCCGAGTTTTTTGGCCGCTTTGCCAGGCTGGCTGAAATTGTGATTCAGGAGCCAAAAATCCTCGAAACCACCCGCGAACACTACAAATTTTACAAGCAGCGGGGTTATGCTATTACCCAACACAAACGATAATAATGACCCAACGATAGCCACCAACATACCGCTGACCGGGCCTTATGCTATGGGCGAAAATAAAGCCAAAACCAAATCTGCCATGCTGAGCGAGCTGGAGTCCATCAAAGGCCTCCTGCTGGAAGATGACGACATCCCTATTTTGCAAGAAGTGATTGACCATCAAACTGACAACGTCAGCACCGGGCTCGACAGTCAGCAGAGCGCAGACTTCGATAACGAGAGCAGCGCAGACTTCGATGAGGATTTGCATTTTGATGAGCCGCTTGCGGACGAGCTGACGCCAGCCAAAGTTGCCACCGATCCAATGACCAAGCCGGCAACGCGGGTTATTGTTGAACAACAGCGTGATTTTTTCAGCTCCATTCACGATGCAGATACCGCAGAGGAATTGCTCGATAGCCTTGACGATTTGGAAGAAAAAACCTCGCGTATCACTGCGCAAAAATCGCTGGCCGACAATCTCAAAAGCAATCGCCCGCAATTAGCCAAACCCCTGGGTGAAAATCCTTTTTTGCCCCAGCATATACGCGAACGCTTGCATGGCAATAATCCACCGCCGCTTTTTGCCAGCGAAACCGCCCGCAAGATTGCCACTACCAGTCGTCCTGTCACTCAACTTGGCAGCACCCAATCGCGCTTTTCAAATCGTCCCACCAACCCGCAGCAGGAGCTGATTGACAATATTTTGGCCAAGGTGATGCCGGAAATTGAAAAGGAGTTGCGCCAGCGATTGGAATCCATGAGCCGCAGTATGCTGGATGAACTCAATCGTCATTAGACTTCATCGACACAGAAAAACAAAAGACGTAAAAAAACAAAAGGACGCAAAATGCGTCCTTTTTTATGGCAATTTTTCAGACCTTACATGAACACGTCATCTTTATCCTGCGGAAAATAACGATCCGCTTTTATTTCATCAATCGCGACTTGATCACCCACCAAACCGCGCGCGTCTGCCAATACACGATTAATTAAATTCAGTTCCTGGCCACGCTTGATGGATTCCACCAGCGCATTTCCCCACACTACTATATGACGAGTGAGAATGCGGCGGTCCTTTTTATTTTTGGGCCATTCGCAGGCGATGGTTTCGCCAATCATATCCATTTTGGTTTTGATTTCTTTGGCAAGTACGGGATCTGTTACACCGTAGAGGGAATCCTGTGTTACCTTGGTCCAGCCGTTGCTGTACAGCTCCCAACCTTTATAAAAACGCACTACCCACAGCAAATACTCATCGAGACTTTCCTGCTGTTTATTGACGGTATCAGATTCGTAATGCGCCACAAAAAATTCGCGCGAGGGAATATCCTTCGGCCAATTGGCTTGCTGGGTCATACGGGTGGAACAGCCGCTCAATAAGCTCGCAGCCACTATCGCAAACACTAAAAAATAATTCTTCATAATGCCTGTTACAAAAAAATTGACGGTCTTAAATCTACCTGACATCTATTACAAAAAAACGAATCGAAAAGCTCATCCGATAAACCGGTAGCAATCACACAAACTGCGCTGCGGCAAAACCCGATGCCCAGGCCCACTGGAAATTAAAACCACCCAGGTGCCCCGTAACATCCACCACCTCACCGATAAAAAACAGACCGGGTTGCTGTTTGGCTTCCATGGTTTTGGAAGACAAAAAATCCACGTCCACCCCGCCAAGGGTGACTTCCGCAGTGCGGTATCCTTCAGTGCCCGCAGGCATGATTTCCCAGCGATGGAACTGGTCTGCTACCGCTTGCAGTTCCTTTGGTGTGTATTGATTGATGGGGCGTATATCGCCGCCGCCGGCGTTACCAGCAGCCTCACAAAAAACCTGGGCGATACTTTTGGTCAACAATTCGCCCATGATTGTAGTCAACAAAACCTTGGGGCGCTCACGCTGTTGTAGACTTAAAAATTCTACCAGATCGAGTTTTGGCAGGAGGTTGATTATTAAACTCTGTCCCGGCTGCCAATACGATGAAATCTGCAACATCGCCGGCCCGCTCAGGCCGCGGTGGGTAAATAGCAGGTTTTCTGTAAAGCTTTGTGCAGAGCCGCCTGGGCCACAAGTCACTGTGACTTCTGCCGCATTGCCGACGCAATCCTTAAACATTTCAAGCTGGGCTGGCGCCAGGGTGAAAGGCACCAAAGCCGCCGTGCGCGGCTTCAACCCCAAACCAAATTGCTCCGCCAATTCGTAACCTAAACCCGTTGCACCCATGGTGGGAATCGACAAGCCGCCGGTAGCCACCACCAAAGATTCACAAGAAATATCGCCCAGACTGGTGGCCAGCGTGTAACGCAACGGCGATTGCCCATCCGATAAAGGAGTAACAGACTTTATCTCACAATGCGTCATTATCCGCGCGCCTGCCTGGTCGCATTCGCTCAGCAGCAGATCGAGAATATCCTGAGATTTGTTATCGCAAAAAAGCTGGCCGAGTTTTTTTTCGTGATAGGCAACACCGTGCTTGAGTACCAGACCAATAAAATCCCATTGGGTAAAACGAGCAAGCGCCGATTTGCAAAAGTGTTCATTGGCTGAGAGGAAGTTTTTGGGCAGCACTTCCATATTGGTGAAGTTACAGCGCCCACCGCCGGACATCAGGATTTTTTTGCCGGGTTTATTCGCGTGATCCAACACCAGCACCTGACGGCCGCGCGCCGCCGCATTGGCTGCACACATCAAACCGGCGGCGCCGGCGCCTATGATTACTACGTCAGTCTGTTGCGGAAGAGTCATGGTATCGGCTGGCTTGCGGCGCCGAAGCGCCGTTACTGCTAAAAAGTGGCTGGAAAATCCGGCGGAATATTAAGTGCGCGGTAATGTCACGCCACGTTGGCCCTGGTATTTACCACCGCGGTCGCGATAAGAGGTTTCGCAGACTTCATCAGTTTCAAAGAACAGCATTTGCGCTACGCCTTCGTTGGCGTAGATCTTCGCGGGCAGCGGCGTAGTGTTGGAGAACTCCAGGGTCACGTGACCTTCCCACTCAGGCTCCAGTGGCGTTACGTTCACGATAATGCCGCAACGCGCATATGTGGATTTACCGAGGCAAACGGTCAGGATAGAGCGTGGAATACGGAAGTACTCCACCGTGCGCGCCAACGCGAAAGAGTTGGGCGGAATAATGCAGACATCACTTTTGACATCCACAAAACTTTTTTCGTCAAAGTTTTTGGGGTCTACCACCGTAGAGTGCACATTGGTGAAGATCTTGAATTCATCGGCACAGCGCACGTCATAACCGTAGCTGGAGGTACCGTAGGAGATAAGGCGTGAACCATTGGTATCGTAGCGTACCTGGCCTGGCTCAAAGGGTTCAATCATGCCGTGCTGCTCTGCCATGCGGCGCATCCACTTGTCGGATTTGATGCTCATTGCTGCTCCAAACGGGTCTTAATCAGGTTGAGGTCGATATTGAAATCGGGGGACGAATCAGGGCCGGCATCATAGCGGTTTTCCCGCCGGTTAAAAACTGTAATCTCAGCTGCCAGCCACTCGCGCAGTGCGTAGAATCTTTCGCATCTGCCGGATGTAACCGGGTACAACCCTGCGTCAGGCAAATTCGGGCATTCGCCCTCCAGGAACTACATGTGAGGCCAATAATGATAAAACACCTGACCAAACCTGCTTTATATCTGCTAACCGCCAGCCTGTTCGCCCTATTCGCCAGCACTAGCCAGGCGCAAGCCATAGCGCCGGTCGCTGTCGATCAACATTACCAACAGATAGGTAAATTTGACTCCAGCCAACTCCGCAAGCAGTCGGTGATCAGTATTAAAGGCAACCACTTTGTTGATGAGAAGGGCAAAGTCTTTATATTTCGCGGCGTCAGTATCGCAGACCCCGACAAGCTGACGAAAGAAGGCCAATGGAAGCCAGAACTGTTCGATGAGTTGAAAAACTGGGGGGTGAACACCGTCCGCCTGCCCATCCACCCCAAAGCCTGGCGCACCCGCGGCCAGGCGGATTACCTGAAGCTGCTCGACCAAGCGGTAGTATGGGCAAATGCCCGGGATATGTATGTGATTGTTGACTGGCACTCCATTGGCTTTCTTGGAAGCGGCGCCTATCAGCATGAGATGTATCAAACGGATATCCAGGAGAGCTTTCGCTTCTGGCACGACATAGCCTACCGCTACCAAGGCGTGGCCACGACCGCTGTGTTTGAGCTGTTTAACGAACCAACCACACTGGAAACCCCCTGGACCAAAGCCGATTGGACCCAGTGGAAAACTTTGAACGAGCAGATGATCGACGTTATCCGTGCAGTCAATAAACAGGCCATTCCGTTGGTGGCCGGCTTCAATTGGGCCTATGACCTAAGCCCACTAAAAGATGCACCTATTGCTCGCGATGCAGTGGCTTACGCTTCCCACCCCTACCCCCAAAAGGAAAAGCCGGAGCCCGCAACCAAAGAGAATTTCTTTAAAGCCTGGGATAAAAACTGGGGCTTTGCTGCAAAAACCTATCCAGTCATTTGCACCGAACTGGGCTGGGTTCAACCGAATGGTTATGGTGCCCATGTACCCGTTAAAAATGATGGCAGCTATGGCCCACAGATCGTGGAATATCTGGAAGAGCGCGGTATATCATGGATTGTCTGGGTGTTTGATCCGCAGTGGTCGCCCACCATGATCAATGACTGGAAATTTACGCCCTCGGAGCAAGGCGCGTTCTTTAAGAAAGTCCTGCAAGAAAAAGCCAGGCACTAAGCTCTCCGCCGCAGCCTTAGGGTTGCGGCCCTCCACTCTTTATTTCCCCCCTATTTTTGCCTTTCCGGCCGGCATCTTATTTAGCCGTTCTTTACACTCAGGCGCCATTTCCCTGCTGGCCCGGCCGATTCCTTATCTATATACTTTAAAGTAACCGATTACAGCAGATCATGTAATCGGTTATTCACCTATAAAACCATAAAATTATCGGCATCAAACCCGCAGTACCCCCGGAGAAAATAATGAGATCGACCTATCAACTGGCCGCTACCACGCTGCTTGCCTGTTACCTGACGGCATGCGGTGGCGGCACAGGCGGAACCAAATCCAACCTTCCAGCCACCCAAACCAGCACCGCCGCTACAACCACCAGCAGCGCCCCGACCGCCACCAGTTCAAGCTCCGCAACCTCCAGCAAGACGAGCTCCAGCCCAAGCCAAGCCAGTAGCGCAACATCAAACAACAGCTCAGCCTCATTCAACTCATCCAGCATTGCCGCAGGTGCGCCTGGCAGTGTCGATGCAGGCAAAGATCAATCTGTGATTAGCGGCGCAAGCGTTTCCCTGGCAGCAACTTTACGTGGTACAGATTCAGCCCCTTATAGCTATCAATGGAGCCAGATAAGCGGGCCTTCAGTCACATTAACCAATGCTAATAAGGCCACTGCCAGTTTTACCGCCCCGGCGGCGGCCAACCCGGCTCGAACCTTATTTAAGGTGACCGTCAGCGACAAAAACTCAAAAACCTACTCGGATACGGTAGCCTTAGAAATAGTCGATGCTGCTGCAGTTAAACGCTATGAAGCCGAAGCGGATACTGGAGTCACTCGCACCTCTGTCCAAACGACAGCCAACCTGAGTGGCTACTCAGGCACCGGCTATGTAACTGGCTACAACGCCGAGGCTAGCGACACCACTGTGTGGACAATCAATTTCGATTCGGCAGGCTATTACAAAATCGACGTGGGTTATCAGGTGGATAGCTACAAGGAATTTGTATTCCTGGTCGACAGTATCCAATACACCGGCAAGATGGCTTTTATCGATAAAGGCTTTCACGCTACGTCCATGGGCACCCAATGGCTGAGCGCCGGTAGCCATCAATTTACGATCAAAGGCGGATGGTCTTACTACAATCTCGACTACCTGCAATTTACACCGGTTGCAGCGCCGTCCCTTCCACAAGCTGTGGACGATGCGCCAGTTGATCCTATGGCCGATGCAAAAACCAGGGCGCTTATAGTTACATGATTGGCAACTACGGTAAGAAAACGCTGTCAGGACAACAAGATGCTGCCGAGATGGATACCATTTATTCACGCAGTGGAAAATTGCCGTCTATCTACGCATTTGATCTGTTGAATTACTCAACAGTTGCCACCACCGCCAGCGGCAGTACACCAAACAATCAAACCGAAAATTTTATTACAAAAGTAAAAGCTAACCAGCAAATCGGCAGCTTGATTTGGCACTGGCATTCACCGACAGGTGCAAAAAACACAGCAAACCCCTGCCCTAACAATAATAAAGCCGAGCCAGATAATCACTGCTGGTGGAACAGCTTTTACACAGCCCACACCAACTTTAATTTAACCGCTGCATTGGCGGACACCAGTGGAGCTGATTACAAAGCCTTGATCGCCGATATAGATTTGATTGCGGTACAACTCAAAAAAGTGCAAGCAGCTGGCCTACCATTATTGTGGCGTCCACTGCACGAGTCTGACGGTGGCTGGTTTTGGTGGGGTGCGCAAGGCCCGGACAGTTTCAAAAAGCTCTGGCGAATCATGCACGATCGTTTAACCAATTATCATCAATTACACAATTTAATTTGGGTACTAACGATTGGAAATACAGATTGGTATCCCGGTGATGACGTAGTAGATTTTGTTGGCATAGATGCTTATCCCACCGATAAACACGATTCACTCAACAGCTCATGGGACATGATGCTAGAACGCTTTGACGGCCATAAAATGGTAGTACTCAGTGAGTTTGGTGGTGTGCCTTTTATTAACGAGATGCAAGACAAAGGTATCTGGTGGGGTTACTTTGCCAGTTGGAATGATGGCGACGGTAGCAATCCGCTGGGGCCGAAAAAGATGACAACAGATGAAGTGAATTTGATTTACAACTTGCCTGGCGTAATTACAGCAGATGAGTTGAGCGTTTCGAACCAGTAATTAGAATTGTTGAAAACGAAAAGTAGCAAAGCCGAAAGGTTTGGCTACTTTTTTATTCATTCCGATTTGAATCAAAAGCAAGAACTGGATCCCCGGCTTTGCCGAGGATGACGACTACCTATTTAGGAAGCTATCACTTTGCTGTTTAATTTTTCTAATAGGACGTTGGAATCCACAACGAATATTAAAGCACTTATTAAGAAGGGAGTCGTCATCCTCGGCAAAGCCGGGGATCCAGTTCTTGTCCTTGCTTTTTGAACTTAAAACCCCGAACCCGGCTGCTTCAAAAACTCAACTTCTTCCGCAGTAGACTCCCGCCCCAAAATTTTATTGCGATGAGGGTAACGGCCAAATTTTTCGATAATCACTTTATGCTTCATCTCAAAATCCAGATTACCCTCCAAGCCCGGTTTTGAAAACAACTCAACCGCCAACTCATGGATAGCTAAAGACTCGCTGTGCATAAAGGGCATATATAAAAAACTACATTGCTTTTCAGACAGTGATTTATCTGCGCCAGCAAATACCGCCTCTTGCGCCAATACTAATCCCAGCGCATCCTGGGCAAATGACGCAGGAGTATCGCGAAACATGTTACGAGAGAACTGGTCGAGCAGGATGATCTCTGCCAACCTGCCCTCCGCTGTTTTTCGCCAACTAAATAATTCACCACGCGCTGCCTGCGCATGCACATCCGCAAAGCGCTCGCGAATCAGTTGATCAAAGGCAGAATCCTTTACCCACCATTTTTTTGATTCAATTTCTTCAAACCAGAAATGTAAAACGCTTTGGTAATTCATAGCTTGGCCTCGCGCAATTAATTATCAGTCTTCCGTAATTTCAATCTCGGGAACCGCTTGTGCATCAAGATTCTGCAGCCACAAATTAGCTGACAACTTGCGCGCGACATCGCGGTAAATCTTACTCACTGCAGATTCGGGATCGGCCACTACTGAAGGCTTGCCAGCATCTGCATCTTCACGGATCGATAAATGCAAAGGCAACGAACCAAGCAATTCCGTTTGGTAGTCTTTGGCGATACGCTCACCGCCACCGCTACCGAATAC
Organism: Cellvibrionaceae bacterium; assembly: GCA_021151695.1. Lineage (GTDB taxonomy): Bacteria > Pseudomonadota > Gammaproteobacteria > Pseudomonadales > Cellvibrionaceae > Cellvibrio. The sequence continues at coordinate 58,264 of JAGKWU010000006.1, forward strand.
ATGCTCTTCATGGCCACAGTTGGAGCAAATATGGATTGCCATATTTTCCACCACACCCAACACGGGAACGTTCACCTTGCGGAACATCTCCACGCCTTTTTTTGCGTCCAACAGCGCAATATCTTGCGGCGTAGTCACAATCACAGCACCGGTTACCGGTACTTTTTGCGCAAGAGTAATCTGGATATCGCCAGTGCCTGGCGGCATGTCGATTAAAAGATAATCCACATCTTGCCAATAGGTTTGCGTGAGTAATTGTTGCAATGCGCCGCTCACCATAGGGCCACGCCACATCATGGGCGTATTTTCGTTCACCATAAAACCCATGGAGTTAATCTGCAGGCCGTAAGCTTGTACAGGCACCATAAATTGCTGTTCATTGTGCTTGATCACTTGCGGTGGGCGCTCTGGCGCCCCCAGCATTTGCGGTTGGCTGGGGCCGTAAATATCCGCATCCAGCACGGCTACGTGCGCACCTTCAGCGGCAAGTGCCAAGGCAAGATTGGCAGTCGTAGTTGATTTACCCACGCCACCCTTGCCCGATGCGACGGCGATAATATTTTTAACTTGGGGTAAAGCCTGTTGCGAATTGGCGGCAGGATTGGCATAAACCGTCCAACCTATATCCAGCCCCACCTGGGTTACACCGATTTTTTCCAGCGCCTGGTTAACTGCCAGGGCAATAAGCTGGTGGACGCTGTTAGCAGGATAGCCAAGTAACAGGGTTACATCGACTCGCTCACCCTGGATCTTGATATCAGTAACGGCATTAAGGCTGACCAGATCGCGGCCGGTGGTGGGATCTACAACATGGGACAGGGCCTGCTCAACGGCCGATTGGTTGATTGCGGACATTTAAAAAACCTCATTAGCAAATCATTACAGCAATAAAAAGGGCACCTTGCGGTGCCCTTTTTATGTTTTGCAGCCATTGTATCAGCTTGCGACCTCGCCGTGCTCAAGGTCAGCCAAACGCTGCCTGTCCAGGTGGTGATCTTTCGCCAGGAGTACATACACAGACGGCAGTACAAACAAGGTAAAGATGGTACCAATCGCAATACCAAACACCAGCACCACACCGATTGAGTTACGTGCATGAGCACCGGCGCCGGTGGCGAAAATCAAGGGTGTATGGCCCGCAACTGTCGCAATACTGGTCATCAACACCGGGCGCAAACGCACTACAGCCGCCTGGCGAATAGCTTCAATTTTGCTCAAGCCTTCCTCTTGTAAACGATTGGCAAATTCCACTACCAGAATACCGTTACGAGCAATCAACCCCATCAAAGTCACCAAACCTACCTGCGAATAAATATTCAGGGTGCTGGAGAAACCGTCCGTAAAGAAATGCATTTGCGGGTTGGGCATTCTGATAAAGGTGAAGATCAATGCACCAAACATCGCCATAGGCACGGAGCCCGCCAGAATCACGACTGGATCGCGGAAACTGTTGTACTGCGCCGCCAGCACCAGGAAGATCATAGTGATCGCCATCAGGAACGCTGGCAGGAAAGTGTTGCCTTCACGCTTCAACTGACGGGATTCACCCGTGTAATCCACGCTGTAGTTTTTCGGCAGGATTTCCGCAGCCTGCGTATCCAACCACGCCAGGGCCTCGCCCAAAGGCTGACTACCCATACCGCTGATTTTCACCGAGTTCAACTGTTGGGTACGGTTGATGCTGCGCGGCGATGTGGTGTGAGTAATAGTCGCGATTTGATCGAGACGAATCAGCTCGTTGTTGGGGCCAGTCACATAGAGCTTGGTCAGATCTTCCGGCGTCAAACGCTCGATACGTTTAACTTGCGGAATCACTTTGTAACTCTGGCCCGCCATATTAAAGCGATTGACATAACCGCCGCCGAGTAACGTACCCAAGTCATTGATCACGCTCTGCATGGTCAAACCCAAGTCCGCCACTTTTTCGCGGTCGATGTTCAATTGATAATCCGGCTGGTCAACTTTGGTATCCAATACGGTGAAGTAAAAGAGACCGCTGGCATTCATTTTTTGTTGCAGCTTGAGTGCGTACTCATAAACCTTGGTTGCATCTTCCGTTGAAGAAACCACGTATTCAATTGGGAAAGTACCACCACCCGGCAATGCCGGAGGAGTAATAGGATTGATACGCACGCCCGCAACATCACTCAGCGCTTTTTGCACCTCCGGCAAAATTTCGGTCACTGTGCGCGAGCGATCTTCCCAAGGCTTGGTCACCATGCCCGAGAAGCCACCCGTCGGGAACGTGATCTGGAAAGTAAAGTCCGTCTCGGGAATAGACATAAATGCTTTGTTAATGATCTTGCCCGAATAGGATGAGTTCTCCATGGTGGAGTTTGCTGGAGCATCAACAATACCGAAGATAACACCTTGATCTTCACCGGGAGCCAATTCTTTGGGCGACATCATATAAAGCGGTACACACAAGAGCGCAACACCCACCCAGAATATGTATATGCCGCCGCGGTGTTGCAAAGTGAAATTTAATTTTTCACTGTAGTAAGCAGCAAAGCGTTCGAAAGGTTTAGCCAAAGGTGCTTTGATTTCGCGGTGCGGTTTCAGCATGCGAGAACCCAGCATAGGTGACAACGTAATAGCCACTATCGCCGAGATGCTTACCGCACCCGCCAGCGTAATTGCAAACTCGCGGAACAGCGTACCGGTCAAACCACCTTGTAAACCAATAGGTACATATACAGAGATGAGTGTTACTGTCATCGCTAATATAGGACCAGCTAGCTCACGTGCCGCAATAAGCGCTGCATTGAAAGGAGATTTGCCTTCCTGAATATGACGCTCAATGTTTTCCACCATTACAATCGCATCGTCCACTACCAGACCCACGCAGAGCACGATCGAAAGCAGCGTCAACAAATTGAGCGAGAAACCCAGCACTTGCATAAGGAACAGAGCACCAATCAGCGATAGAGGAATCGCCAATACGGGAATAATGACCGAGCGACTGAAACCCAGGAAGAGGAAAATTACCAGGATAATAATCAGCAAGGTTTCGGTCAGGGTTTTAATAACTTCGTGAATCGCTGAATCGATATATTTGGTCGCATCATAAGCAACCAGACCGTTTAAACCGGAAGGCAAATCCGCCTGGATCTTGGCCATTTCCTTATTAACGTTGCGAATAACTTCCAGCGAGTTGGCATTAGGGGCAACCCATACACCCATAAATACGGCGGTATCACCAGAGTAGTTAACTTCGGTGTTGTAATCTTCTGCACCTAGCACTATGTCAGCCACATCAGCGAGACGAATGGTACCTTCACTATTGTGGCGAACAATCAACCGTTTGAAGTCATCAGCCGATTTGAGATCAGTGTTTGCACGCAGATTAACTTGTGTATAACTGCCACGTGTTTGGCCAATAGCGGCCTGTACGTTGTTTGCAGCCAGCGCCTGACGCACTTCGGTGGGCGAAATATTTAACGCGGCGAGCTTGTCGGTTTTCAACCAGATACGCATGGCGAAAGTACGACCACCCAACACCTCAGCTTTTTGCACACCAGCAATAGCCGTGAGGCGCGGTTGGATAGAGCGCGTCAGGAAATCTGTGATCTGGTTTTGATCCAGGATTTTCGAGTTGAAACTCAAATAAGCAGAAGCAAATTGACTGTCCGCCGCTTCAACCGTAATGGCAGGCACTTCAGATTCTGGCGGAAGGTTGCCGCGCACCTGATTTACCTTGGCGGTGATTTCTGTCATCGCCTTGAGCGGGTCATAGTTCAAATGCAAGTGCACATTGATGGTGGACATACCCATAGCACTGCTTGATTCGATGTAATCAATACCACCAGCTGATGCAATTGCGCGCTCAATTGGTGTAGTGATAAACCCGCGGATAAGTTCGGCGTTTGCGCCTACATAAACAGTATTAATGGTGATAACAGCAATATCGCTGCGCGGATATTGCCGCACAGAAAGTGATGATGCAGCTTGGATACCTGCAATCAAAATCAGCAGGCTAACCACTATGGCAAGTACCGGCCGTTTTATAAATATATCGGTAAATTTCATAAACTAACTCAATCCAGTTTGAGAGAACAATTGAATGATTATCTCGTGCATCTTATTTGCGCGAATTAATTGTCAACCGGCTTTGGATCTAATTTAAATTCCGCCTGTGGATTTTTGCTGATCACAACGGATTGACCATTGGTCAACTTGAACGCACCCGCACTGGCAACTGTATCACCCGCTTTAATGCCATCAACCACCTCCACAAAATCACCCATGGATTTGCCGAGGCGAACAAATTGCTGGCGAGCTTTAAGTGCGCCAGAATCTTTATCCTTTTCAATTACGAATAAGGTATCACCGTAAGTGGCAAAAATAATGGAGGTGGTGGGAACGGCCAGGACTTTTTGCGGTTCAGTCAAAGTTACTTTGGTTTCAACAGCCATGCCCGGAATCAGGCGATTAGTTTCGTTTTGCAATGAAGATTGCACTATGGCATTGCGAGTAACAGAGTTGACTTCAGCACCTACTGCGGTGACTTCGCCTTTAACTACAGTGCCTGAACCATCATTAACACCTACGCTTACTGGCAGGCCCTTGGTCACACGCGACAACCAATCTTGTGGCACCGGGAAGTTCACACGTACACGGTTGGTAGCTTGCAAGGAAACGATGGCAGTACCTACAGGCAAATCCTGACCCAGATCTACTTTGCGGATACCAAGGCGACCATCAAAAGGAGCTTTAACAATTTTTTTCTCGAGTGTGGTTTTCAGGTTATCCATTTCACCTTGCGCAGATTCTTTTTGTTGCAGCGCTGTGTCCAACTCATTTTGTGAAACTGTATTTTTCTTACGCAATTGCACCATGCGTTCATAATTGGCATCAGCCAAACGCAAGCGGGCTTGCGCAGCGCTCAATTGAGCAGTTTCGTTGCCAGATTCCTGAATCAAAAGAATGGTACCAGCTTTAACATGATCACCGGATTTGAACAGAATCTTCTGAACCTTACCCGAGACTTCGGAAGAAATATTGATGCCTTCATCAGCCTCAACAGTGCCAATGGCGGAATAAGTGTTTGGCCAATCCTGCATGGCGGCGGGATAGGTGCTGATAGTTTCCGGCGGCGGTACGAAATGTTTACCGGATTCGACCATCGTAAATATCTGGCTACCTTTTATGGCGAAAAACAGCAGAAAAAGTGCAACCAGGCTGAGAATAGACACGCCTATAAACTTGTTTTTAGTCATTCTAAATAACCACCTGAGAGAGAAAAAAAGAGATTAGCTAATAAGGGCGAATTGTGGCACAGCGCCTGTTTGCCTCAAAATTCACAAATGTCACGAATCTACCCTGCTCTCATGACAAAATATGTAAGCAAATGTAGAGGTTGATGCCCTATACGCAAAGGTGGCAAAAGATAGCATCAAGGGAGTTATGGATATTCCTTATACCCATAATAAGAATGGTGATACAGGCTCACAAATACGGAGCCCGATTTTTGCAGGAAGATTACAAGAGAACCTGTAAGAAGCTATGCAGGAAGAATTAATATTCGGGATCTGGCATTTCGTTAAACGCCTGTCGCAGACGCTCCCCCCAACGCGAGCGCAACTGCTGATAATAAGGATCATCAAGACCCACGCTCATGTGAGTTTTGACTTTCAAACTACCCGCTTCGTAAATCAATAAATCCAGCGGCATGCCCACACTCAAATTGGATCGAATGGTAGAGTCCATAGAGATAAGTGCGCACTTGGCTGCATCCTTCAAGCTGGTTGAAGACTGAACAACCCGATCAATGATTGGCTTGCCATATTTCGCCTCACCTACCTGGAAGTATGGGGTTTCGCAGGTGGTTTCGATAAAGTTGCCCGCCGCATAAATCTGGAATAAACGCGGAGGCTCCTGACCTATTTGGCCACCAAAAATAAAACTGGCGGTAAAGTCCAAACCAAATTCCTTAAAGGCTTCCGCATCGCGGCTGTATACCCGGCGTAGGGCATCACCTATAACGCGGGCAGCCTCCACCATATTGCCAGCTTCATGGAGACCGCTGATCTCGTGGGACTTGAGCTCATTTAGCACGGCTTGGGTGATGGCGAGATTTCCTGAGGACAACAACACCATTACCCTGTCGCCCGGATGCTCGAATACCGCCATTTTGCGGAAGGTACTTATATGATCGACACCGGCATTAGTGCGCGAATCAGATAAAAACACCAGGCCAGTATCAACCTGAAGCCCAATACAATATGTCATAGCCCTGCTCTCTCCGGGGTGTGAATGGCCAGTTTATTGGAGCGAAGCTCCACAACTATTATTGGAGCGAAGCTCCAGACCTTCTATTGGAGCGTCGCTCCAGGCCAACCCCAGAGCGCCACTGTTATTGCTGCATATCGAGATCGCCGTCACTGGCTGGCTCGTTTACCGCATCGTCGTTAGCATTGGGCGAATGGACAATAATGGATTGCAGTAGTACGCCCTTTGAATCGGGATAGGCTGATTGTTCAGGATTGGCAATACGCACCACCACCTCCATAGCCTCAGTACCACCGCCGTGACGAACACCACGTACAGGACAGGCATCCAGATAATCGCGCCCAACCGCCAGGCGACAGTGCTCTGAGGCCGCGAAATTGCCGTTGGTCACGTCGAAGCTAACCCACCCGGTTCCCTCCAACCATACGTCCGCCCAGGCATGACTGGCTGCGTGGTCCGTACTGCCCGGATGTATATAGCCACTCACATAGCGCGCCGGCAAATCCAGCGCACGACAACAGGCAATAAATACGTGGGCCTGATCCTGACAAACTCCGGCACCCAACTTCATCACCTCAGCTGCTGTGCTGGTAACATTACTCGCCCCCGGCATATACACCACGGACTGACGCACGCCTTCTATCAACCTGAACATGGCATCTATGGAGCTGCGCTTGCCCGCATAGGCAATCTGGGCCAGCTCGGTAATAGCCTCATCCGCGCGCGTTAAATGCGTCGGCTGCAGATATACCAACAGCGGAATATCACCACCACCCGACGGCAAATAAGCATTCTCTTTGGCTATCTCCACCTGACCGCTAACATTGATACGGATTTCTTCATGTGGCTTATCAAGCACCAGGATGTGCCCCAAATTGCCATAGGCATCCGTGTGACGTTGGAAATTGCCAGAAGTACTGATTTTCCAATCTAACACTTGCTGTTGCGCTTCGTGGCGCGGCGTCAAGCGAAGATGCTGAATGGTGTAATCTACCGGTGCCGAATAGCGATATACCGTTTCGTGTTGAATATTTAGCAACATAAATTTCCCTCTCGCGGTTATTAATATTGATGGAAATATTTCAGGACAATTTCTTTACGCAGCTCGCATGGGCATCAGGAAATCCTGGCTGATGCGCATACCCAAATCAAAAATACGGTGCTGGAATTTTTCGAGGTAAGGATGTAACCCTTCCTCAAGGATCTCCTCAACTTTTACGTAGCGCAATTGCGCACTTAACTGCCCTGCAAGGCGTTGGGTTTCAACCGAATTTTGATTGGCGAGCCGCTGCAACATAGCAGCCACCTCAATCATGCAGGCATTGAGTGAGCGCGGCATATCCGCGCGCGTAATGAGCAAATCCACCACCTTGCCAGGCACCACGCTGCCGCGGAACACGCGGCGATAAATTTCAAAGGCGGATACCGAACGCAAAAGCGCTCCCCATTGGTAATAATCGGCGGCGGTTCCTAAAGGCTCACCTTCAGCAATCAAATAATATTTAACGTCCAGCAAACGTGCAGTGTTGTCGGCGCGCTCAATATAGGTACCCAAACGAATAAAACAGAAAGCCTCATCGTGCAACATAGTGCCAAAGGTGACGCCACGCGATAGTGATGAACGGGTTTTTACCCATTCAAAAAAGCCAGAGTACTCCTCATCCTGCAATTTACGTTTGCTGATATTAAGCATTTCGAGCCAGGTAGCATTGATCGTTTCCCACATTTCGGATGTAAGCGTGCCGCGTACAGCATGAGCATTTTCGCGTGCAGCTTTCAAACTCGAATAAATGGATGAAGGATTTGCCGCATCAAATACCATAAATGCCAGCACTTTTTCTGCCGTTACTTCACTGTGATTTTTTAAATAGGCAGGCAACTGATCATTGCACAGCAATGCAGCCTGCCAATTGCGAGTAGCCTGCTCAGCAGCTTGCGGAGCAAGTGATGCCTGCCAGGTAATATCGAGCAAGCGCGCAATATTTTCTGCTCGCTCAATATAACGGGCCAACCAAAACAAATGATCTGCTGTGCGCGATAACATAATCTTCTCCTGCCGTAAGATTCAGGCTGCATTTAGCGTCGGATAAATTTAATTTTCCAACACCCAGGTATCTTTAGTGCCGCCACCTTGCGATGAATTCACCACCAGTGAACCCTCGCGCAGTGCTACACGAGTAAGCCCACCAGGCACCATGCGAATTTCTTTTCCCGATAGCACAAATGGGCGCAAATCTATATGACGAGGCGCAATGCCCGAATCAACAAAAATCGGGCAAGTGGATAAGGCCAGCGTTGGCTGTGCGATATATTTGTCGGGATTGGCAATTAAATGCGCGCGAAATTCTTCAATCTCGGCTTTGGTAGCAGCAGGGCCAACCAACATGCCGTAACCACCAGCACCATGGGTTTCCTTCACTACCAGGTCTTTAAGGTTATCAAGCACATAAGCGAGATCATCCGACTTGCGACAGAGCATGGTGGGAACGTTGTTAAGAATGGGTTCTTCATCCAGATAAAAACGCACCATGTCCGGCACGTAGGGATAAATGGATTTGTCATCCGCGACACCTGTACCTATTGCATTGGCAAGCGTGACGCGACCGGCGCGGTACACAGACAACAAACCTGCAACACCGAGCATGGAGTCCTGGCGAAAGGCGAGAGGATCAAGGAAATCATCATCAAGGCGGCGATAAATAACATCTACACGTTTTGGGCCTTGAGTTGTGCGCATATAAACAGAGTCATCGCGCACAAATAAATCGCGCCCTTCAACCAATTCCACACCCATTTGTTGCGCAAGAAAGGCGTGTTCAAAATACGCTGAGTTAAAGCTGCCGGGTGTTAATACCACTACGGTGGGATTTTCTACACCTTGTGGTGCGCAAAGACGTAAATTGTCCAACAGCATATCGGGATAATGCTGTACTGGTGCTACCGCATGTTTGGCAAACAAATCGGGAAACAATCGCATCATCATTTTGCGATTTTCCAACATGTAGGAAACACCGGAGGGCACGCGCAAATTATCCTCCAATACATAAAATTCCCCTGCACCGGCACGTACCATGTCTATACCCGCAATATGGGCGTAGATGTCATTGGGTACGTCAACGCCTTGCATTTCCGGGCGATATTGCGCGTTGCGCAACACTTGATCTGCGGGAATTAAACCTGCGCGCAAAATCTCCTGTTCGTGGTAGATATCATGCAGAAATAAATTCAGTGTTTTAACCCGCTGTGCGAGCCCCCGTTCCATAGTTTTCCACTCAGCAGCGGGAATAATACGCGGTAGTAAATCGAAGGGAATTAAACGCTCTGTGCCTTCCTCTTCGCCATACACTGCAAAGGTAATTCCGAGGCGATGGAAGGTGAGATCAGCCTCAGCTTTTTTGCGTGCAAGCCGCTCAGCGGGCAAGTTATCCAGCCATTGTCCATAGGCGTGATAATGGGGGCGTAATGAATCCGATGTTGCGCTCATTTCATCGTAAAAAACGGGTTTAGCCATCACATACCCTTACAAACTTATTATCGGTAATGTGACTCGAGCGAAATGTGTGCCAAGAAATTTTTCAGGTTTTTGGAGGGGTTTAACCTAACGGACGCACCACAAGAAAGCACTCCACGCAAAAATGTACCCAATGAAGAAACTTTATGATGCAAAAATTGCGACGAGTAGCAATGTGGCGCAAAACAACAAAAATTGTTGGTGCATTAAAAACAAAAGAGCACAAAAAAGTGCTCTTTTGGTAGCAGATCAAACTTATTTAATCAGGCGAATCGCAAAAGGGACACGGAAGTGCTGACCATTATTAGTCGCCAAAACACCCAAAATGCAGAATACGAGATTGAGAATCCAAAGCGCGCCAAGTATTAAGAATCCAATCAAAATCAGGCACAAGATCCCACCTATAACACTGCCTATAAACAGGGTAATTGACCAGTTAAGCGCTTCTTTACTCTGATCCGCCAGATAGGGATCATCTGTCTTAATCAAATAGATAACCAGCGAAGGGACAAAACTGAAAAATATCGTACCTAACCACATCAACAGCGCAATATTTTTTGAATCCTGTGAAGGAGCAGAAACAGGGGCTTGTGAACTGAACGGTTCTTCCATAACGATCACCTCTTGTTAGCTTAAGGATTAGAGCATGAACATTTACTATAGGAGGGCAGCGATAGACTTACAACGGCAAAAGCATCCCACTTTCACCATAGCCGCTTACGACAAATTTTTGTGACAATAGGCGTCGCCTTATGAGGCGCAAGCTATAATTGTCCTACCGGTATCAAAAACATGAAAGCCGGGACGCGAGAACCCTATGGAAAATCTGCACGAAATACTCGAACTAGCCAGCTTTATCGTCACTATAGTCGCCCTGCCTTTTGGTATTGCCGTCTTCATCATGGAGCAGCGCCGCGAGCGCGCCAACGAAGAGGAAGAAATCTACCTCCAGCTCTCTGACGACTACACCCGTTTTATGGAGTTGGTGCTACAAAACGCCGATTTGCGCCTGCGCTCCACCGACATAGCACCACCTCTATCGCCCGACCAGGAAGAGCGTCGCCTGGTGCTCTTTTCCATCCTGGTCAGCTTGTTCGAACGCGCCTATGTTCTAGTGCACGAGGAAAAAATGAACCGCAAGCAACAGCGTATGTGGCTCAGTTGGGAAGACTTTATGCGTGAGTGGTGTACGCGAGAGGATTTCCGCGGAGCCCTGCCTCATTTGCTTCACGGTGAAGACCCTGACTTCGCCGCCGCCATCACCCAAATTGCCGCCGAACAGGCGGAACAGCACCGCCCCATTATCATTGCCTGATTTTCGACCAAACCGCTGGCGCCCCCACGTTCAATACTGGCCGCCAGCACCTGCTTCTACAGACGTATCCCCCGCAAAATGCTATAGTGCGCGCCTTTTGAAAATCAGCATCCGGATACTGTAGGAACCATGACTCAAGCCCGTAAAATCCTCGTCACCAGCGCCCTTCCCTATGCCAACAGCGACCTGCACCTCGGCCATATGCTGGAGCAGATCCAGACCGATATTTGGGTGAGATTCCAGAACCTGCGCGGTAACGATTGCCTGTATTTTTGCGCCGACGACGCCCACGGCACCGCCATCATGCTCAAGGCGGAGGAGAAAGGCATCAGCCCGGAAGAGCATATCGCCAATATCAAGCGCGACCATGAAGCCGTATCCAAAGGCTTTAACATCAACTTCGCCAACTTCCACAGTACCCATTCCGAGGAAAATCGCGAGCTCTCGTACATGATCTACGAGCGCCTGAAAGCGAACGGCCATATCGCCAGCCGCAAGATTTCCCAAGCCTATGACCCGGAAAAAGAACTCTTCCTGGCCGACCGTTACATCAAAGGCACCTGCCCCAAGTGTAAGAGTGACGACCAATACGGCGACAACTGCGAAAAATGCGGTGCCACCTACTCTCCCATGGATTTGATCAACCCCAAATCCACCATTTCTGGCGCAACCCCGGTTTCCAAGGATTCCGAACACTTCTTCTTTACCCTGCCCGCCTTCAGCGACTTTCTGAAAGACTGGACCCGCGCCGGCCACCTGCAAGACGAAGTTGCCAACAAAATGGCTGAATGGCTGGAAGGCGGCCTGCAAGAGTGGGATATCTCCCGCGATGCTCCCTACTTTGGTTTTGAGATTCCCGGCCAACCCGGCAAATACTTCTATGTCTGGCTGGACGCGCCCATCGGTTATATCGCCAGCCTCAAGCACTATGCTGATGCCAAAGGCGAAGATTGGTTGGATTACTGGAAGGAAGGCTCCGATACGGAGGTTTACCACTTTATCGGTAAAGACATAGTCAACTTCCACGCCCTCTTCTGGCCGGCCATGTTGCACTCAGCCAAGTTGCGCACGCCCACCAAAATTTGCGTACACGGTTTTGTGACGGTCAACGGCACCAAGATGAGCAAATCGCGCGGCACCTTTATCAATGCACAAACTTATCTGGATCACCTGAATCCCGAATACCTGCGCTATTACTTTGCCGCCAAACTCACCAGCGCGGTAGATGATATTGATTTGAACCTGGAAGATTTTATCCAGCGTGTAAACAGCGATCTCGTCGGCAAGGTTGTGAACATCGCCAGCCGCACCGCCAAATTCATCAACAACGCCGGTGGTGTATTGGCGAATGAGATTGCCGATAAAGATTTGTGGCAAAAATTTGTCGATGCAGGCTCTGTAATTGCTGAACACTACGAAGCGCGGGAATTCAGCAAGGCATTGCGCGAAGTGATGGCGCTGGCCGACCTCGCCAACGAATATATTGCAACGCAAGAACCCTGGAAGCTCGCCAAGCAAGCTGGTGCCGAAGCACAAACCCAAGCGGTATGCGCATTGGGCATCAACATGTTCCGCGCGATCTTGACTTACTTGAAACCGGTAGTGCCCACATTGGCTGCCGATGCAGAGGCATTCCTCGGCGAAATATTGAATTGGACTGCGCCTGTCAGTTTTCGCGGTGGCAACAAGATCAACGAATTCAAACCACTGTTAACACGCGTGGAAAAAGACAAGGTAGATGCAATGCTCGAAGCCACTAAAGAAGCGCTGGCAGCCGCAGCTGCCCCACAGAAAACCGGCCCGCTGGTAGATGATCCACTCGCTGCTGAAATTGAGTTCAACGATTTTGCAAAAGTAGATTTGCGTATCGCGTTAATCGAAAACGCGGAACATGTAGAAGGTTCCGACAAATTGTTGCGTCTCACGCTTGATCTGGGCGGCGAAAAACGCAATGTGTTCTCCGGCATTAAAAGCGCTTACGATCCCAAAGATTTAGTTGGCAAACTCACCGTCATGGTCGCCAACCTCAAACCGCGCAAAATGAAATTCGGCATGAGTGAAGGCATGGTGCTGGCCGCCGGCCCCGGTGATAAAGAGATTTATTTGTTGGAGCCGAACTCAGGTGCGAAGCCTGGGCAGCGCGTGATGTAATTTGTATGTAGGTTGGCGGTAAGGCGGAGCCGCACCCCAACAAACAATCTTGCCAAACAGCTAAATGTAAATTCAAACGGCGCATGTCGAATTTTTAGTGCACCCGAATAGATGGACGTGTTGGGGTGCAGCTTGCTTACGCAAGCTTTACCGCCAACCTACGCAGAGAATTCACCATGTCTATAAACGAATTTTTTATGATCCTGCTCGGCACTGTGCTGGTGAATAATTTCGTGCTGGTGCAGTTTCTTGGTCTCTGCCCATTTATGGGCGTTTCCAACAAACTTGAATCCGCCATAGGTATGGGCGCTGCTACCACTTTTGTAATGACGCTTGCTTCCATCTGCACTTACATGGTGGATCACTGGATTCTTGCGCCGCTGCAACTCGAATACCTGCGCACCATCGCATTTATTTTAGTGATTGCCGCCGTGGTGCAATTCGTAAAAATGTTTATGGAAAAAACCAGCCCGTTGCTTTACCGCGTGCTTGGTGTATTCCTGCCATTGATTACGGTGAACTGCGCAGTGCTGGGTGTTGCATTACTCAACACGCAAAAAGCCCATAACTTTTTTGAATCCACCATGTACGGCTTCGGCGGTGCTGTGGGATTCTCGATGGTGTTGATTTTATTTTCCGCCATGCGTGAGCGACTGGCGGCTGCGGATGTTCCTTTGCCTTTTAAAGGTGCAGCAATCGGCATGATCACCGCCGGGTTGATGTCACTGGCGTTTATGGGTTTCACCGGTCTGGTCACTAACTAGCGATTTAATACTCGCCATTAAATTTATGTTCGAACTCATTAGCCAATACCCCATCGCCGCTGCGCTCATTGCAATAGTCGGGCTATCGCTGGCCTTTGGTGCCATATTGGGTTTTGCCGCTGTGCGCTATAAGGTCGAAGGCAATCCAATTGTTGATCGCATTGATAACCTCTTACCGCAAACACAATGCGGACAGTGCGGTTATCCTGGGTGCCGTCCTTACGCACAAGCCATCGTCGATGGCGATGCCATTAATAAATGTCCGCCCGGTGGCCAGAATACTATTAACGCACTTGCCGATTTACTCGATCTGGAAGCGCCGCAATTAGATGCGGAACACGGTGAAGAATCCGAGGTAAAAAAAGTAGCGTTTATTCGCGAGGAAGAATGTATTGGCTGCACCAAATGCATCCAGGCGTGCCCGGTTGATGCCATCCTCGGTGCCGCAAAAATGATGCACACTGTGATAGCTGATGAGTGCACTGGCTGCGATCTCTGCGTTGAGCCCTGCCCCGTGGATTGCATTGATATGATTCCGGTAACGCCCGTGCTCAACACTTGGAATTGGCAAATGCCTGCACCTTTGCACCTCATCGCCACCGATAAACACCAGCCCTCAACCAACAAAGCCGCTTGATCATGACCAGTGCTAACCTGATTAAATTATGGGAGCTACCCGGCGGCATTCATCCACCGGAAAACAAAACCCAATCGACGCAATTGCCGTTGGGCAGCTTGCCCCTACCTGCACAATTAATTATCCCGCTCAACCAACATATAGGCGCACCGGCGAAAGCAGTTATTGCGCAAGGCGAACGGGTCTTAAAAGGCCAATTGATTGCAGCAGCGGACAGTACATTCAGTGCGAATGTACACGCATCTAGTTCGGGCATTGTGACTGCTATTCATTATTATCCGCTACCTCATCCATCGGGAATGAGCGGCGAGTGCGTTGTGATAGCAACCGACGGCAAAGACGAATGGATTACACTGGAACCCTGCGATAATTATTTGCAATTTGAGCGAGTTGCGCTGCTAGATAAAATCCGCGCGGCCGGCGTTGCAGGCTTGGGCGGCGCAGGTTTCCCTACATCAGTGAAACTGCACACCAAATCCACACAAGTTATCGATACCTTGATTATCAATGGTGCCGAGTGCGAACCCTACATCACCGCCGACGATATGCTGATGCAAAATCGCGCGGATGAGATTATTGCGGGCACTTATTTGCTCAGCCATATATTGCATCACCCCAAGCGTCTGGTGATTGCGGTTGAGGATAACAAACCAAAAGCCATAGCGGCATTACGCAATGCGCTGGAAAACTTTTCCGGCATTAAGGCTGAGCAGGATATTGAGATTGAAATCGCCAACATACCGACGAAGTATCCGTCGGGCGGCGCAAAACAACTTATCCAGATCATTACGGGCCGCGAAACACCTCACGGCCATCACTCTGCCGACATAGGAGCAACCTGCGTTAATGTAGGGACTTGTGTCGCAGCCTGGCGCGCTGTGCGTTACGGTGAACCTTTGATTTCACGCGTAACAACAGTGGTCGGCGAATCACTCAGCACCCAGCGCAATATTGACGTGCTTATAGGCACACAAATTGAGTACGTGTTACAGCAACACGGTTTTGATGCAAGCAAAGCATCGCGTGTGATTATGGGCGGCTCTATGATGGGCTTCACCCTGAAGGATCTCCGCGCGCCCATTGTCAAAACTACTAATTGCATACTCGCCCCGAGCAAAAAAGAAGCGCCGCTTCCACCGCCAGCACAAGCCTGCATTCGCTGCGGCTTATGCTCAGAGGCTTGCCCCGTAAGCCTGCTTCCGCAGCAGCTTTTCTGGTATGCACAAGCTGAGGATATGGAACGTTTGCAGGCACATAATATTTTCGATTGCATCGAATGCGGCGCCTGCTCTTATGTTTGCCCCAGCAAAATCCCGCTGGTGCAATACTATCGCGCGGGCAAAGGCGCCATTCGCCAGCAAGTACTGGAAAAAGAAAAAGCGGATCGCTCTCGCCAACGCTTTGAATTCCGCCAGGAACGTTTTGCCAAAGAAGAAGCAGCAAAAGAAGCTAAACGCGTAGCACGCAAAAAAGCGGCGGAAGAAGCCAAGCTAAAACTCGCGGAACAGAAAGCCCAATCCGCAGCACAAACAGAGATTGCAATTGCCGACGGTGAATCAAACCTCGTGGTAGCTGCTGTTGCCAAAGCCAGTAGCTTCCAGCTGTCTATTGATGAGCAAAAATCCAAACTTGAACGCATGCTGGCCGCGGCACAAAGTTCCCTGGTTAGCGCCAAAGCGCCGTTGATTCCACGCAAGAACACCAAGCCAATTACGGAAGAACAGCTCATTCAACAAAAAGCGCGGATCAAGCAAGCAGAACTGAAAGTAGCCGAAGCGGAAAAGAAATTATCCGATTTTATTGCAAGCAACTCAGACACTCAGGCGAGCGCAGAAGCAATACCGACGCCCAAGGTTGCAGATACACCTGCAAACCCGACCGATGCGGTTGCTGCCGCCATGGCACGTGCACAGGCAAAACTCAATCAATCGCCTGAAGAAAAACTGCGCGCAAACCTCGAAGCCCTGCAGGCGCGCTTGATTAAGGCGCAAGAAAAAGCTGAGCAAGCAAGTACTGAAAACAATCCCAGCGCCGCTGCCCTGCAAAAAGGCGTCGAAAAAATGCAAGAGAAAATCGCCGATGTGCAAGCAGAGCTGGATGCACTTTTAGCACAACCGGTAGATTTTGAACGCAAAGCCGCGGAACAAACCGCCGCTGAAAAAGCCATGGCAAAGGCGAAAGAGAAAGCCGCCACTATGGCCGCTATGAGCGATGAAGAAAAGCAGGCGCAACAACGCCGCGCGTTGGAAAGCCGCCTGCAAAAAGCGAAAGAGCGCTTAGAGCAGGCTGAAGCGGAGAATGATCCGCATACAGAAACATTCAGGCTGGCAGTAAAGAAGCTGGAAGAAAAGCTGGCAGATTTTTAAAAGCAAGAACTGGATCCCCGCTACGCGAGGATGACGATTCCCTACTTAAAAAATCCTGAGTGCAGCAATGCTTTTGAGATGCGACTAATTAAATGAAGAGCAAGGCTTTTTTTGGTGTTCTCGATAAATCACTAAATAGGGAATCGTCATCCTCGGCGAAGCCGGGGATCCAGGGGCTGGCCTTCCAGTTCTTAGCAGGCGTTCAGTAAAAGATGACCTCAACGAAGCAATAGAAACAACTTTTAACATGAGCAAATAACCAAACCTTACTTATGGCTCTACTAAACATCACATCGCCCCACACCCACGGGCCACTATCCACCGCGCAATTAATGCGCCTGGTGATCTACGCCACCCTGCCCGGTACATTTACCCTGGCGTACTTTTTCGGTGTAGGTGTATTTTTTAATTTGTTATCGGCCAGCGCAGGCTGCCTTGGCTTTGAAGCCGCTGTACTGAAAATGCGTAATCGTCCGATCAGTTTTTATCTGAAAGATTACAGCGCGCTGGTGACAGCATTTTTGCTGGCACTTTCTCTGCCACCTTACTGTCCCTGGTGGATTCCCATCGTCGGTAGCTTTTGCGCTATTGTGTTAGCCAAACAACTCTATGGCGGCATGGGCCTCAATCCCTTTAATCCAGCGATGGTTGCTTATGTCATTTTGCTGGTCTCTTTTCCCATTCCCATGACGCAATGGGCAACACCCGCCGGTATAGATTCACACCACGCTATTAGCCTTGTAACAGCCTTCGACAAAGTTTTTTTAAGCCAGCCTATTGATGGTTATGCCTCTGCCACCGTATTGGATGTGATGAAACAAAACGCATCGCTTTCATTGGAAGAGGTTTATCAAAAAGAACCGCTTTTTAACCATGGCTATCTGGCCAGCGCGGGTTGGGAATGGGTGAATATCGCTTTCTTGATTGGCGGTTTATTTTTGCTCTACAAACGCGTATTCACCTGGCACGCACCTATTTCCATGCTGGCAGCGCTCGCCGCTATGGCAATTATTTTTTACGATAATGGCAGCTCCAATAGCGGCGGCTCACCGATTTATCACCTGCTCTCTGGCGCTACCATGCTGGGTGCGTTTTTTATTGTCACAGATCCCGTGACATCAGCAGTGAGCAAGAAAGGTCGCATTATCTATGGCGCCGCTATTGGAGTTTTGATCTACGTGATTCGCGTTTGGGGTAAAGGCTATCCTGACGGCGTTGCGTTTGCGGTATTGTTTTTAAACTTTGCCGCGCCCTTTATCGATTACTACACCACACCACGCACTTACGGCCACAAAAAGGCGCGAGTTGTCATCGCCAAAGATAAGGAGGAAAACTAGATGCTCGGTTCCTCCATTGGCAAAAATGCCTTATTGCTCGGTGCCTTTGCGCTGGTCACAACTGCGCTGCTTGCGATTACGGCACAATTAACCAAAGAGCGCATCGCTAAATCCGAGCGCGAAGCGCAACAAAAAGCCTTGTTTGAAATAGTGCCACGCAGCCGTCACGACAACGATTTGCTGACCGAAACCATCCCCGTTCCGCAGGATGCCTGGGCAGGACTGGGGCTAAAAAGTGGCGGGGATATTTATGTCGCCCGCCATACCAACGAGACTATTGCTGTGATTATCCCCGCTGTTGCACCAGACGGTTACAGTGGTGATATACGTATGATAGTCGGTATCAACGCGGACGGCAGCATCGCCGGCGTACGCATTCTCGATCATCACGAAACACCTGGTCTCGGTGATAAAATTGAGCTGAAAAAGAATTCATGGATTCTGGATTTTGATGGAAAATCCTCACAAAGACCTGCGCTAACACAATGGAAAGTCAAAAAAGACGGTGGCGACTTTGACCAATTCGCCGGTGCAACCATTACACCGCGCGCCGTGGTGAATCAGGTGCGTCGTGTGTTGGAATTTGCCGATAGCCATCGCGACCAATTGTTTGTCAAAAACCAAGCTGCTGGAGAACATCATGATTGATGATGACATCCCCAAAAATACAACGGATTATCAAGACATAGTTAATAAAGGACTTTGGCAAAATAACCCGGCGCTGGTGCAAGTGCTGGGTTTATGCCCATTGTTGGCAGTGAGTGCATCCGTTGTAAACGCACTCGGCCTGGGCCTGGCAACGCTAATGGTACTCACCGCCTCCAACACGGCAGTGTCATTAATCCGCAACCAAATCAGCGATACGATTCGCCTGCCTGCCTTTGTAATGATTATCGCGTCGTTGGTGAGCTGCATTGAGCTGGTGATGAAAGCTTACACCTACGAGCTTTATCAGATCCTCGGCATTTTTATCCCTTTGATAGTTACCAATTGTGCGGTGCTCGGTCGCGCGGAGGCATTTGCCAGTAAGAATAAAGTGCTGCCCGCAGCGCTCGACGGTTTCATGATGGGATTGGGCTTTACGCTGGTACTGGTTTGCGTGGGCGCTATTCGCGAAATATTGGGCACGGGCAAATTATTTAACAATATGCAGCTGCTTTTTGGCGATATGGCCAGCAACTGGACATTGAATATATTAGGTAGTGATTACCCAGGTGTTATTTTGGCGCTGCTGCCACCGGGTGCGTTTATCGTCGTAGGTTTTTTAATGGCAGCCAAAAATTACATAGATCACCGTATTAAAGAGAAAGCGAATAGCAACGCAAAGGAAATTGTAAAAGGCAGCAAGCGTGTTCGTACCACCGGTCACATCGTCTGACCTAACTGTTTTAAAAATTTCCGTTTTAAAAAGGTTATTGCCATGTTTGAACAAAAACAAATGATTGAATTTTTTAATATCCACGTCGCGCCCTGGTCATTAAAGATAGGGGTTGCCCTTACGATCTTTTTGATAGGCCAACTGGCTGCGCGCATGATTAGCAGCATCATTGGAAAATTGTTGGCGCATACAGCGCTGGATAAGATTCTGATCGACTTCCTGCGCTCGTTGGTTCGCGCGCTTTTGTTGGTGGTAGTGCTGGTTGCAGCACTGGATCAGTTGGGCGTAAATACCAACTCCTTAATTGCCATGTTGGGCGCCGCAGGCTTGGCTATCGGTCTCGCGCTGCAAGACTCGCTGAAAAATTTCGCAGCTGGTTTTATGTTACTGATCTTCCGCCCCTTTAAAGCGGGCGATTTTGTAGAAGCCGCAGGAACCTCGGGCATCATTGATAGCATTGGGATCTACTCCACCAAGATGTACACGGGTGACAACAAAGAAGTGATCATCCCCAACGGATCGATTTATACCAGCAACATCGTCAACTATTCATCGCGCAAAACCCGTCGTATCGACATGATTTTCAGCGTGAGCTACGGCGATGATATTCGTCTGGCGAAAGAAATTATTAACAAGGTGATCAAAGAAGAAGAGCGAGTACTGGAGTTTCCAGCGGCAGAAGTTGCAGTGGGTGAACTGGCCGCAAGCAGCGTGAATTTTGTGGTTCGTCCCTGGGTGAAATCGGATGATTACTGGTCAGTACGTTTTGCCATCAATGAAAAAATCAAGCTCGCATTTGATGAAAACAATATCACCATCCCTTTCCCGCACATGGACGTGAACCTTCGTCAGCCCTCAAAGCAGGCAGCTGACAAGGAATAGCGTTACCAGAATTTGCGCCCTTCCGCCTGCCAGCGCAGCACATCCTCCCGAAACGCTGGTGGGCCAAAACTAAATGCCTGTTGCTTGCTCTGCAGCTTTCCATCCACCAATTGTTGCTCCAGATAAATTAATGGCCGAAAATTTTCAGCGGCAAATTGTTTAAGCCAATTGAGTGATTCTTCGGGAATTTTTTCGCCCACTGGCACCGCCAAATCTACGTAGGCGCCGTGCCAGACCAATTTATTAAAGATCATAATGACCTTGCCGGTACTGGGCTTCATCCAATCTGGCATGGGGCTATTCTCCATCACCCAGCCACAATTGAAATTGATACAAGGATCCTTGGGGCGATTGGCGTAGTTGCTACAGCCACTACCTGTACTGTATGGGCAGGGACAGCCCGGGCTCACTTGATGCCCGGCAATCACCATTTGCAACCAGCCGTCGCAGCAAGCCGTGCAAGAATCACAATCGCGTTTTACAGGAGTTTGTTGCACGTTACATCTCCTTAAAATTCCGAACTTCGTCAACCAGATGCTGTATCTATGCGAGAATCAGATGACCATAAAAAAAGCGAACCAATGTTCGCTTTTTTGTACGCAATGATTATTTCGTTCGCAGCGAGCTATGCCAATTCACTTCGCGCGCATATTTATCCACTTGATCAGCCACATTCAAAACCAGTGCAAAAAGTGCCATGCGCACCAGCACGCCATTATCTGTCTGACGGAAGATCGCGAGATTAGGGTTTGCATTCAAGTCGTTATCCAACTCGTTTGCATCAGCGCGTGAGTCACGCGGCAGCGGATGCATAATCACGGTGTTGGGTTCGCAGTACTGGGTGTAAATGCGCTGGTTCAAACGGTAGCGACCACGATACTGATCCGCTTCCTGTTTGTTCGTGAAGCGCTCTTCCTGAATACGGGTTGAGTAGGCAATATCGATATTGGAAATATTGTGGTGCAAGTCGTCGGTGATAGTCACTGTGTGGCCAGCTTCGCGCAAAGCCTCAACAATATAATCCGGCATGGCCAACTCTTTGGGCGAAATCAGTGTGAGGTGGATATTGCTGAATACGCAGAGCAATTTGCTCAATGAGTGCACCGTGCGGCCATGCTTCAAATCGCCAATCATGGCGATGCGCAATCCGTCGATAGCGCGATTTTTGGAGTGCAGCTCACGGCGAATGGTATACAGATCCAGCAGCGCTTGTGTGGGATGTTCGTTGGGGCCATCGCCACCATTGATCACAGGTACACGGCTGCCTTCGGCAAACTCTGCCACCGAGCCAGTGGCTGGATGGCGCATACAAATTACATCGCTATAACCCGAGAGCACACGTGCCGTATCGTACAGGGATTCGCCTTTGGTAATCGACGAACTCTCAAAGCCTGTGGTCTCGCGTACATTGCCGCCCAACAGGTTAAAGGCAGCACCGAAGCTGACGCGAGTACGGGTGCTCGGCTCAAAAAACATATTGCCCAGGATGGCCCCTTCCAGCACACGCGTTACCTTGTGGCGCAGTGCGTAGGGCTCCATGGTGTCGGCAACCTCGAAAATGCGCTGGATATCGCCGCGGTCAAATTGGTTGATGGAGAGAATATGGGCGCCGGTGAAGTTCACGGTGAGTCCTTAAAGCAGAAGGTGGACGGGAGGCAGGCAGGCTGCCCGAAAATGGCAAACATTTTAACGGCAGACGCCCGTCACACCAATGACTTTTACGATTTAATCCGTGAGGATTGCTATAAATCAGCCTGGGCACTGGACCGGATCAGGGCCAGTCAGCAGGACTGAGCGGCAATTGGGCGGTATCGGCGATTATCTGTTTAACAGGGAGCGAAGCACGAATCTTGGCCAATGCAGCCTTGGCAGTAGCACGGTAGGTGGTGAGCTTCCCTCCCATCACCGACAGAACCCGCGGGCAGCTCTCATCGTCCACCTCAAACAACACCTCTCGAGTCCGCGAAAAAGGACTCTTTTGACCGTGAGGCAGCACGCGCAAACCGGCAAAACTATCCACGCTAGCCAGATCTATTTCCAAGTGTGGGAAATAATGCTGTAGAACCCCCAGTAGGTAATCGCGCTCTTCGATCGAACAGGCTGCTTTTTCGGGTGCATCCATAAAGGGCTTTTCAGTAGTACCCACCATTAATCGCCCCTGGTAGGGCAAGGCAAATACGGCGCGTTTGTCCTGGGGGGCTTCCAGATAAAAGTACTGCTTAAGCAGCGGTGGCAAGAGCAGATGGCTGCCTTGTACCAATTCCACCGAAGGTGGATACATGGAGGGTTCAATGCCCGCAATCACATCACTGGCCCAAGGGCCGGCACAGTTAACCAGCACCCGGCAACTGGCGGTTTTAAATCCATATTCGGATTCAAACTCCACCATACAATATTGGGGGCTGACCTCGGCTCGCACAAAATGGGCAGGAATTTCACACTCTGCACCCAACTCAATCGCCGATTGCAAAACCGCACGGGTGAGCGCGGCATCGTCTGTCTGGGCTTCGTAATAGCGAAACACCGCTTGCAAACCTCTTTGATTCAACCCCTCCAGATCATTCCATTCGGCGCGCGGCAAACTGCGAAACAACGCATTGGAATCAAAGCCTGCCAAGGCTGCATATAGACTCAACCCGGTACGAATAGTAGCTGGGCTGCGTTTGGAATCTTTATAAATGGGGATATGAAGCGGTTGCAGCTTAACCAACTCGGGAGCCAGTTTTAGTAAAAGTGCGCGCTCTTTGAGGCTTTCGCGTACGAGACCAAATTGACCAGATTCAAGGTAACGCAAACCGCCATGAATTAATTTTGAAGATCTGCTGGAGGTACCGGCGGCAGGCGCCGATTGCTCCAGAACCAATACAGTGTAGCCAGCTGCCGCTGCGGCCTGGGCAATTCCCGCGCCCTGAATTCCTGCTCCTACAACAACAAGATCATATTTCATTAATATTTTCCAATCTTGGATAGTAAGGGTCTGCTTACAGACCAAAGGCAAGTGTAGTCGAGTTTTGCGTAGCAGGACACAGGGTAAACGCCTCTTCTGATACACATCAAAAAGTCACAGTGCCCTGCATAGACTATAGCGCTGGAAAGTTACAAAGGTTCGTTTAAACGTCATTTTTGCAAATTGGTGGCATATGTTCTTTCATTTCCATACCTAATATTTCACTCTTTCCTATACTCAACCAGATGCTGGTAAGCGCAACCCATATCACCAGCAACACCTTTCATTAAGGAAAGTTTTTCGAGGAGAAATTATGAAGTGCCCGGAGATCTTTGCCGATGAGCCAGCACGTTTGCACGCATTGGCTGAATACGGTTTCGATAAGGAGCAAATGCTAAGCAGCCTGGACCCGGTGGTCCGCATCGCCTCGCGCATGTTTGATATGCCTGTATCAGCAGTCAATATGATCGGCAATGACCATGTGTTTTTTGCGGCGAGCATAGGGGTTGGCGTAGTGGATATGCGGCGCGATGTTTCTTTCTGCGCCCACGCCATCAACCAACAGGAAGTTATGGTAGTCCCCGATGCCACCAAGGATGATCGATTTCATGACAATCCATTAGTACTGGGATCGGCCAATGTGCGTTTTTACGCAGGTGTTCCCCTCCTCTCCCCTGATGGTTTTGCACTGGGCGCACTCTGTGTACTCGATGACAAACCCCATCCCGAATTTTCAGAAGATGATAAGCAGCGTTTAAAAGAGCTTGCCAAAATGGCGTCAGACCGATTGGAGTTGCGACGAGTAGAAGTTGCATCGCAACAGAACCGCCCAAGCTTTAATGATTACGCCAACAACTCCGCTACGCCAGTGATCTGGTTTGATGAGCATCTCGAACTAATGCAATGGAATCACGCGGCAGCAGATGCACAAGGCTATAAAGCTGATGAAAAATCCACACTGCATTTTGATCAACTACTTGCGGAGCATGAACGCCCTTCTTTGCGCTTGCTTATCGCCAGAGCGCGAGCGTCCGGCTCGCTGGAAGATTTGCAAATCCCCACCAACCTCGTCGCCAAACGCAAAGATGGCAGCGAGTATCGCACCGGGCTCTCGCTGTTTTGCTGGAAAGACGCAGGCCGTTTGATTTTTGAGGCCCAACTAAAAGATTTAAGCAATCAGGCGCGTGAAGAGGAAGAGTTACGCCAGCAAGCCAATATCGATGCACTTACAGGATTAGCCAATCGCGGAAATTTTTATCGCCGCGTAGAAGCGGTGTTAACCACACCGCTAGCTGCTGCCGTTTTTATGATTGACCTTGATGGATTCAAGGACGTTAACGATACCCTTGGCCACACCTTGGGAGATGCCATATTGCGCGAAGTTGCCCAGCGATTGCAGCGTCTCTGCGGGCCACAAGATCTGGTGGCCCGTATCGGCGGTGACGAATTTGCGGTGCTGTTGCCCGGCCAAACAGACAGCAAAGCCTCGTTGCAATTGGCCGACATTATGATCAAGTCCATCGCCAAACCTTTCACGATTGACGAACACCAAATTCATGTAGCGGCGAGCTGCGGTGTAGCCCTCGCGCCCGCGCAAGCACAGGAAGCATTGGAGTTGGTTAGCGACGCAGACCTTGCTCTCTTCAAAGCGAAAAGTATGGGGCGCGGCCAGCTCGCTTTATTTGTTCCCGCGTTGCGTATGGAAGCCGCAACACGTCGTTTGTATGGAATGCAATTACACAGAGCCGTGAGTGACGGTGAATTTTTATTGTTTTACCAACCCCAGATAAATCTCATCACGGGTGCAATCACAGGCGCAGAAGCCTTAATTCGCTGGCATCATCCCGAGCGAGGTTTACTTGGTCCAGCCGAATTTTTACCAGCACTGGAAGGTGGCACCCTCGCCGCTGCCGTCGGCTTCTGGATACTCAACGAAGCCTGCGCACAGGCCGCTTACTGGCGCCGCCAGGGCGCTGCAGATTTCCGTATAGGTGTAAATCTATGCAGCGCACAATTTCGTGTGGGAGATCTGGTGCAGGAAGTGGCTGAAACACTAAAGCGTCACGGCCTGCCCGCTGAGGCGTTGGAACTGGAGGTCACAGAAAATATCGTACTCGATAACGACGGGATAGTCCTCGAAACCTTACAACGCCTGTACAACCTGGGCGTGGGCATCGCCTTCGATGATTTCGGCACAGGTTATGGCTCATTGAGCTTGCTGAAGACTTATCCCTTAACTCGCATCAAGATCGATCAATCCTTTGTGCGCGAAATTGAAACCTCCAAACGCGACGCGTCGGTGATACGCGCCATTCTGGATATGGCGCGCAGCTTTGATCTGGAAACTATCGCAGAAGGGATAGAAACCGAAACAACTAAAAATTATCTGCAACGGGAAATGTGCGATGAAGGCCAAGGTTACCTTTTTGGAAAACCCATGCCCGCCAATCAATTTGAACACCTATTGGGAATAAATACGGCAACCAAAGCTACTGCCTGATTGCCGCAAAACAATATTAAAAGGCATTTAATTAAAAGGCATTTACATGCAAAAGGGATTTAGCAGGCTTCTGCGATACTGAACTTGGGATGGCGGTTAATAGAAACCACCGCTGCCTTTTTGGCCGGTGGCCGTTCCAGTTTAAAGCGCTGCTCCATCAGGTTATTGGAAAGCGCCAGCAAATCTATTTCAAGCTGGCGAATTTCCGGAAAAATTTTTACTTCTTCATGCTTGATATGCTGATGCAAGCGCTCCGCCAAGGCATGGACTTTGGCATCATAAAATTCATCATCTGGATCTGTATTGCACAGCTGGGAAACCAACGCCTCGGTTTTGGCATGAACATCCAGCGCATCCTCCACCAGACTGGCATCGCCTAAGGATTCCCGAACAGTGGGAAACAACAACTCACGTTCAAGTTGTGAATGAATTCTTACAGATTTGCAAATAGCCTGAACCAGCTTTTGTTTGTGAATGCGCAAACCATCGCGCATAGCTTCAAACTCTTCCAACATACTGAGCACATCTTCATGGTCTTCAGTAAGCAAAGTAATCACGTCTTTTGAAAGTGTCATAGCGTACCTGTTTTGGCGTATCAGCCGTTAGCATGCCTATAGTGAACATAAACGCGGGTTGGTTCGTTCTGGCCCAGTTACCGGCAAGCCCAAAAAGCTTTACAGCCGTTCCAGAGAGCGCCTCCTTCATCGCTTTTAGTTTTCTCTCGATAATTACCTGTGATCTATGCGTACGACTGCCATAAGCCAATTCCTCCCTGATGATGTAGATGCCGTTTTTAGTGTTATGGCAAGAGCCGTAAATAGTGCCTCAACAAAGCCTGGCTCGCAATTATCCAACGACCGGACAATGAAATTTTTTCAGCTTCATTTCACGCACAAGTAGCAAGTGAAGCTCAAAAGAAAAAATAAGCAAGCCTGCAAAGAAGCGATTGGCGCATTACTTTTCATTCCTGTTAAAACAGCTAGTCGCGATATCAAAAGCGAGTAAAATGGCGCCACCAATAAGAACACCTGAATCTTTCCTATAACAATGAAAACGATAAAAAATCAATTTAAAAAATTCCTGGTAGTTTTAGCGCTCAGCTGTCTACCGGCAATCTTGCTTGGGATCAGCGGCTGCTCACCCGCCCAACGAATTGCAAAAAATCCGCCCAACAGCGTTACGAGGGATTACCGCGTACTATTTGAGGGGCGGGTTATCGGCCAGGTTTTTATCGAAACAAGCCAGTCAAATGATGTAATTCGCACCACAGAAACCACAAAAATTGCCACGCAATTTCGCGGCATGAATGCCATCACTAATATCATTCGTGAGACATATGAAGAGGACGCATCAGGTCACCCGCTAACGCTTCAGAAGCAGATTATTATCCCCCACGCGCTGCGCAACATTCGTGCAACTATCGCCAAGGATGAACTGCTTGTTCGAGATCAGCGGGGAGACCAGATTGCCAATGCAACACACCCATTGCCCGCCGACCTTTTATTACACCAGGGCATACGTGCAAAAATGCGTGAAGCGGCCGATGAAGCCAAGCCAGTGTTTTACAGTGAATGGAGTTTTGAGCAGCAGAAATTCATCGCAATGAAACTGGAAGCCAAAAGGATAGAAGGCACAGAAAATGTCTGGCGCATCCACAGGGAATCACTCAATGAGAAAAAGCAATTTCAGGAAGAATATCTGGTCGATAACGAATTCTACCCGCTGCAAACACAGATTAATTATCTGGGCAAACCCTTGATTATTGAGCGCTGCCAGCAACCTTGCTCCGCTGAATACCTTCAACCACTAAAGCCCCTCGATCAGCAGTTGCTCAGCTCTCCCTATCAAATTACCAGCGATGCGCTAAATGGACATATTCGCTATCGCATTACATCCGCATTCGAACCGCCGGCTACCGGGGAACAACAAGTCTATCGTGAGGGCGATCTATGGGTTGTGGATATATGCACCCATTGTCATGCAGATGTCCCCCAAATTTCTGAAGAGTTTACAGCCTATTTAAAACCCAATAACTGGCTGGAAAGTCACGATAGTCGATTAATTTCCGCCGCACAAAAAGCGGTAAATCCAAAAGATGCCGGGGATGTGAAAATGACAATGCTGGCAAGACTGACCCGCAAGCGGCTGGAGAGAAATCCACAATTTTCTGGCTATGCCAGCGCACTGCAGGCCTACCAAAATCGTGCCGGTGATTGTACCGAATACGCCCTGTTGCTAGCTGCACTTGGTCGCGCAGCCGGCATACCAACACGGGTTTTGTTTGGGTTGAGTTATTCCCGCGAGCAATTCCACGGACATAAACATGTGTTTGCGCCCCACGCCTGGGTGCAAGCCTGGGTAGACAATCGCTGGCGCAGCTACGACGCCGCATTGGATAATTTTGATGCCGGGCACTTAGCGCTCAGCATCAGCGAAGGGGATCAAAAAGATTTCAACGCAATCTTTGAAAATTTCACGCGTTTGAAAATTGTTTCAGCACAACAAATTGTGAAAGCAAAAATTGATCACTAATCTTGCTGCGGTGGGGAATTGCCTGATCGCGTTATTCATCGCGCTCTTCAACAACGGGGATTAACTGTAAGGTGCGGCTCTCATCCAACGGAACATCGTTTTCTTCGGCACTTTTTTCTTGAATATGTATGCCGCCTACCAACACCATATCATTCATATCGTCCGGCAGCGCGCCTATATCATCTGCCGTTACCTCACTTACCTGGGGCTTTTGCAGGAGCTCACCAGAGGCAGGGTCTGCCGCGACAGAAACCGCTAACCCGGAAGCGCTGACCATAAACATACCGGCTAATGCGCCCTTGCCCAACTGCCGCAAATTAGCTTTGATTTTGTAGGAAACACAAATTTCACCAGAACACTGCTGTAAAAAAACAGAGCGCTGATGCTCGTTCATCGCACTGAGGTCGTGAACTTCGCGTTTGCATAAAGCGCAATTAAAATTGCCTTGCTCAGGTAACTGAATAGTTTTTAATGGACAGGGAGAATCAATACGCGGATACATAGGCAACGTCCTATGAGAGACGAAAAAGATGGCCCACCATAACATAAGAGCTGCGCGGAGTTGGCCATCTTTACATCAGCTTGCTATTTAGGTAACTGCCCGGCCAATTGATCCATCACCAAGCGCCATGCCGCTTCACCCTCCGCACTGGTCTGCTCAAATACCTGAGCCATTAATTTGCGCTGGGCACCACTGAGCGCCGTTTCCAGTTTTGCACCTTCTACAGTGAGATTAAGGCATTTGCCACGCTTGTCAGTGGCATCGGGAGAATCCTCGACCAGGTGCATCGCTTGCAACTGGCGCAAGGGCGCATGCAGGGCCTGTTTACTAACGCCCAAAATCGCCAGTAGACCGCTTACGCGAATACCGGGGTTGCGCCCCACAAAATACAAAATACGGTGGTGGACACGCTGCAAACCGCGAGCTTCTAACAGCTGGTCGGGCTTGGCAGTAAATGCACGAAACGCAAAGTGAAAGAGTTCAAGCGCCTGATTGAGTTCTGCCTCGCGTGCAGGCAATGACGACTGGGTTACAGAACGAGCTTTTAATTGGTCAACCATATTGACATTTGTTTTCGCAAAGTGAATTATAGGTCAACTTACATGACCATTTTTTTTCCTGCGAGACACCCATGCGCCCCGCCCCACAGTTATCTGAACGCATCACCCGGCTCACCTCGTCCCTGGTTCGGGAAATTCTTGCCGCTGCACAGGCTCCGGGGATGATCTCATTCGCCGGTGGCCTGCCCAGCCCTGATGCCATGCCGATTCTACCTGACTCTGAGGGAGCAAACGATTGGCGCGCCCCTCGCTTTCAACAATATGGCCCCAGTGAAGGCGAAACCTGTTTACGCCATGGGTTGGTGAGCTGGCTGGCCGATAGTGGATTGCAAGTCTCTGCATCGCAAATATTGATACTCTCAGGCTCCCAGCAAGGCATAGACCTGTCCGCCAAATTATTTGTAGATCCGGGAACACCTATACTCTGTGAAGCCCCCACCTACCTCGCAGCACTCCAGGCATTCCAGCTCTTTGGCGCATCCTGTTTGGGATTGAACCTGCAGGACGATGGAGTAGATCCAGCGCAATTGGCCGAGATGATAGAAACTCATCAACCGCGCGCCATTTATTTAATTCCCAGCTTTCAAAACCCCTCGGGCAATTGCTACAGCCTCGCCAAACGCAAAGCCATCGCTGAGGTGCTCGACCATTATGGCTTGCCATTAATAGAAGACGAACCCTATCGCGAACTGGTTTACGACACAGTTGATCGCACACCTATTTGCAGCCTGCTAAATCGCGCGCCCTGGATTTACCTTGGCAGCTTTTCAAAAACCTTGTGGCCAGGCTGGCGCGTTGGATTTTTAGCAGCCTCTGACGATTTATTTCCCCATCTGTTGCGATTAAAACAAGCTGGCGATCTCCATACCAATCGCCCCGGTCAGATTCGCGTAACCAATTGGCTTGAGAGTGACAAGCGCAGTGATGATCTTGAAAAGTTGCGCACCCACTATCGCCGCAAGCGCGACATGATGGATAGATTTCTCACCCAATATTTCAATCACCTCGCCGACTGGCAAAAACCTGCTGGCGGATTGTTTTTTTGGCTCACCTTAAAAAATCCCATTGATACAAGACCACTACTCAAAGAGGCCATGCAACAAGGTGTGGCGTTCATGCCAGGTGAGGCTTTTTATCCTGCAAGCCAGCCAGTGGTTACGGGCAGAATAAGGCTTAATTTTAGTCATGCGAGTGAGGAGGAAATGGCTATCGGATTGCAAAAACTTGCACGGTTACTTAGCGAACATCAGGCTTCGTAAGCGTACCTAACCATAAACCCATCGCTACCCGCCACACACTAAACCTGTGCAGTAACGATGGATTTGGTTCGGGTGAGAACTTTTCATCGCGCAGTTGTGGTAACCAAGCTACGCTCAACCCACCCGCCATATTCGCAATACCCTGTAAGGTAGCATCTGCATTATCACTGCGAATAACTTCCATTTGTGTGAGGTCAGCAATTTTTTTGCAAATGGCATTGGCGTTACTCAAACCACCGCTGATATATATTTTTTGTGCACGGCCCTGCTGATTCATAAGCTGCACATTCACAGCAATCTGAAAAATAATGGATTCCAACCAGGCAAGGATTTTTTCCTCAGACGATAGCTCTGGGCTAAACCGTGACGACAAATCGGTTCGCCACCAAGGTGCACTCAAACCACCAACGGCATTTAAAAAATAGCAGTCGCGCTGAGGATCAAGCCTTAGCGCGCGATGAATATCATCTGGAGAAACTGATAGCCCGGTTTGTTCTTGCAAAAAGCCAATAGCAGAGGCAGCACCATTAACCGTTGCCTCCCAGGCATAGAGATTCGCACTGGAAGATTCAAGATCAAGATAACAAACTGGCGAAGACGTTTCTGTGGGTTCGTGCGATTCAGGCAACCACAGAGGGCTAACCAGTAAACCGTCAGGCGCAATCAATTCATTGCTCACACGTTGAATAAACGCACCTGTACCTATATTGATATAACAGGCATCTTTGTCCGGTTGGCCGCGAGCGAATAATGAGGCGCCTTGATCCCGCGCGCTGGCAGTCATAGGGACTTGTTGGTCACCAAGAGTGATAAAACCAAAATGACTATTGTGATATAGGCATTTTGGCAACATTCCTTTAGGTATATCGAATAATCGTAAAAGTTCGTTATCCCAATTGTTCGTATGGAGATTCCATAAAAGGGTACGCTGTGCGTGCCCCGGATCTACATAAGCAGACTGCAAATTATCTTCTCTGCGGCACAGATGCCAAAAAATATAACTAACGATAGGCCCAATACTGAGTGAGCCATTACGCTGCGCAACTGTTACCTTGTCATTATGCTCAAGGCACCATTTTATTTTGCTGGCGCCGTAATGTGGTGAAACTCGCAATCCAGTTATCTGCTGCATTTGTTCGTGGTTGAGCGGTAATTTTCGTAAATAATCTTGCCCGCGAATATCTTGCCAGCTCAAAACAGATGATAAAGCCTCTCCTGTTTTATTATCCCAACACAATAGCGATGAGCCCTGTCCGGCAAAACCGGCGAATGAAAGTCGCTTGATATTTGCTCCCAGACACTGCACCACCTTTTCCAGGCAATCGCGGATACCTTGCAAAATATCCAGTGGATTTTGCTCTATATATTCCTGCCCCAGCTCAAGGTTATGCGTGGTTGCACAGGGCGATGAAAAGCAACAGACAAGCTCACCTGACGCGGAATAAACCGCAACACGACTGCTCTGCCCGCCTTGGTCTATAGCGAGAAGCAACGGACTTTTGTCTATGTTTTTATTCATTGTATAAACTCAAATTAATATCCCCTACTTTGAATTCTTTCCATTCAGGGACAACCATTTCGATGGGATGTTCGCCAAGCTGTTGGCGAATTTTGCTGGCTGTTAAGCCGCCTGACCCTTGCATGGATTTATGCAACCATCCTGAACCCTGTCTATACCATAAAGTCGCCCAAGCGCTTTCGCCGCTGGAATTGATATAAACGTAATCTTTTATACCATCTTCATTCAAGTCGCACTCAATCAGGAAAAGCACATCCAGATGTCGCCAGCTCCAGCTGGAGTTTGTTTCTTCCTCGTACAGGGTTTTTGCCAAATCCTCCGGGATGACAAGATTCGCCGGGGTTTTATTGAGCATAGCGACAAAATCACTTTGCGATGGTTTTGATTGTTGTTTATCCCTGAATTCGTCACCATCCAATACGCGATTAATTCTGGCCACGACCAATGAATTGTCTGCATATTTTTGTTTGAGCTCTTGCAATGAGAGATAGCCTGGGCGCCCCAAATCTTTGTGAAAGTAGCGCAGATCGAGATTATCGATACTTAGCTTCCCTTGCTCCAATAGTCGCAACTGGCTGTGCAACGAAATTCTTTTAAAATCCAGCAAGGGGGAATTTACCAACAGCATAGCGGTGAGAATAACCAACCCCATACTGATGTTGACTCGGCTCAGGCTCGCTATCCAGGCGTCTTGCTTGCGAATAATGCCCAGAGAGTAGCCTGCGGCAAACATTCCCAACAACAACCAAATCAACAATCCCCAGCAGCGCTCGACACTGAATCCATATTGATCAATACGCTGAAAGAGTCCAACACAGGCAATGGCAGAATAAATCGGAAGCAGTGCAATACCGAGATAGATAAAACGATGAACCGGCAAAGGGTAAGGTTTTTCCTGGCTCTCACCCTGGTAGACCGCATTGGTAAAAAATAAAATGAGCAACTGCAACCATAGAATCAACATACTGCCGTGCCCGGTTTTCCACAGGGCCTGCAATCCGGTAAACGGTAACGCGCCCAAAAACACTACTGCAACCAACACCAGCACCGGAAGTAAAAATTTCATAAGCACTTTG
Source organism: Cellvibrionaceae bacterium (assembly GCA_021151695.1). Lineage (GTDB taxonomy): Bacteria > Pseudomonadota > Gammaproteobacteria > Pseudomonadales > Cellvibrionaceae > Cellvibrio. Next base: position 91,731 of record JAGKWU010000006.1, read on the forward strand.
AGCAGCGCCGCAATGGTATCTATTACAGATGCCATACTACGAAAAATAATAATGCCAAAGCCCAATGCCATACTCAGCACCGGAAAGCAAAACCAATCCCTTACCACCAGATCTGCAATAAACCTTACTCCGACAACCTTGAAGAGCGCGCCGCACAAAAAAAGGATGCCCCAAAAAATCAGCATAAAAAGCCCGCTAAGGGATACCACTAAAAAGTTACGCCAGGACAGCTTGAACAGCAGCCCATAACTCAAAGGCAGCGAAGCTCCGCGCTGCTGCACATACATCAACGCCTTAAAGCTAGCGATACCCAGTGTGACTATAAAAGCGAACGCGATGCTTTCTGAGGGAATATTCTTCCCCGGTTCGAGATTCCAACCCGTGTAGATAGCCACAATCGCGATTGCCAGGCTAAACAAGCCAATCCATTTACAAAAATGCAGGAGATACTCACGCGTAAAACTCAGCAAACACAATGTGGGAGTGATAATCGCGAGTGCTAACAGAGGGTACAAATAAAGTGGATGCTCATAAGGCCACATGTGCGCATCAAGGCAACGATAGATAATGAGAAGAACGATTCCTTGCAGAAGCGAAATGGCGAGCAAAAGTATTCTGGGCAGATTGTTATTGGAGGGGAGCATGATGTCGTCCTTCAGAGAGCTATTTTTATCTAAAGGATAGCAAGGCCGACGAATGCGGGTGTGTAGCTTATGTGGAGTTAATGTGTAGTTTTTATGAGCAACCTGTAAGCAAAAAAAAAGCGGCCTAAGCCGCTTTCTCGATGTACCGTTTATTCACCCAGGTTCGGATTGGGAACAAACCCCGCGTAAGGGAATTGCGCAATCTTGTCGCTGCCGCCTTTGGCTTCGCTAATTTTGGCTGGGCCCTCCTTTTCCACTTCGTCGATTCGAACTATGGCGTGCATGGGAATGTAGGAGCGTTTGACGCCGGCAAATTCGTTTTTGAGTTTTTCTTCCGCAGGATCAATCAATACCTGGCTGCGCTCGCCAAATACAAATTCTTCTACCTCAATAAAACCATACATTTCGCTTTGGTAGATGGCGCTGGCAAACAGCTCATATACCTGGTTCTGGTTGAGGAAGATAACGCGGTAGATAGGTTTTACGGCCATAAGACTCTCTGGATAACACACTGTAAAAAAGTAATGCGCAGGCTGAACACAGCATTCGCCAGCGAGTGGCGATCACAAAAGGGCGCGCAGAATACCACAGTGGTTAAGATTCTCGCACGCCCGGCACTGAGCCGGGCAGATTTTTTAGGCTTTTTTGGCGATTGGAGGCGGGCTCTTTAGAAACAGAATCAAGGGCAAGGCGCTGAGGGTAATCCACATCATTAAACGGAAATCCTGCAGGTACGCCAAGGTCGCCGCCTGCTTTGCCACTTGGCCGTTGAGCGACGCCAAGCCTTGGGCCGTGTGAATATTCCAGATCCCATGCTCCATCGCTTCGCGTAATGGCAAGTTGAAGGGGGTAATGTAATCGGCAAAGGCCGCGTGGTTTTTCTGGATGTTTTGCTGCAATTGGCTGATCACCACCGAGATGCCAATACTGCTGCCTATGTTGCGTATCAAACTAAAGAGCGCTGTGCCCTCGTTGCGAAAACGCGAATCCAGGGTCGCAAAGGCGATGGTAGACAAAGGCACAAATACAAAACCCAGGCCAAAGCCCTGCAAAACACTGGTATGTATGATGGCCCAACTGCTGACATCAGTATTAAAGCCCGTCATTTCCCAAAGCGAGAAGGCGGTGAGTATCAAACCAAAGGTGACTTGTTTGCGCGGATCAACTTTCCCTGCCAGTTTGCCCACCAGCATCATGGCCGCAGCTACCCCAACACCACGCGGCGCCATCACCAGGCCTACATCGAGTACCGGGTAATTCATCAAGCTTTGCAAAAACGGCGGCAACAGCGCCATGGTCGCCAGCAAAATAATGCCGATGATAAACATGAACACCAGGCCCATCGCAAAGTTGCGATCTTTAAAAATCACCGGATCAATAAAGGGCTGGCGATGGGTAAAAATATGCACACTGAACCAGTAAAGGCCGAGTGCGGCGAGTATCAACTCCACGACTATTTCACCACTGTGAAACCAATCCTGGTTTTCACCCCGGTCGAGCATCATTTGCAGTGCACCAATCGCCAGGGTCAGAAACGCGAAGCCCATCAAGTCGAATCGACGCTCCGGTTTTAAATCGGTTTCTTTCACATAGGCCAGGATGCCCAGCAACGCCAGAATGCCGAAGGGCAAATTGATATAAAACACCCAACGCCAGTTGTAATACTCGGTTAACCAGCCACCCAGTGTTGGGCCGAGGATTGGACCAAGCATCACCCCCACACCCCACATAGCCATAGCGGACGCGTGTTTCTCTTTGGGATAGGTATCCAGCAAAACGGATTGCGAGAGAGGCACCAAAGCAGCACCAAACACACCCTGCAGCAACCGGAACAAGACAATTTGCGGCAAATTCTGCGCGGCACCACAGAGCATGGAGGTGATAGTAAAGCCCACCACCGACCAGACAAACAGACGCTTGCGGCCAAATTTATCGGCGAGAAAACCCGTCATTGGCAGGAAGATAGCGGCCGCCACAATATAGGAAGTCAGCACCCATGAAATCTGGTCCTGGGTCGCGGACATACTGCCCTGCATATGGGGCAAAGCCACGTTGGCAATAGTGGTGTCCAACGCTTGCATGATGGTCGCCAGCATGACCGAAAGCGTAATAAATCCCTTATTATCCGCCGTTTTGGTAGCGGGTGCTGCGGCGGGAGACATATTGGAAACAGCCATAATTAATACTCACAAGGCTGATTAGCGGGAAGAAAGACCGGGCGCACGCGCCCGGATAAAACGAGCAAGACCAATGCTCACAAATGTGTAAACTTTAGATAGACATGCCCCATAGATGACGGCGATGGCCAGTATCTATCTCAATACCACTGCTCAAACCGGCCTGCAACGCAGGTGCATCGAATTTAGCTTTAATGCTGATTCGCACTGGGACACGCTGCGCAATCTTCACCCAGTTGCCCGTGGCGTTTTGCGCGGGAATCACTGAAAACTCCGCACCTGTCGCCGGGCTCAAGCTCTGCACCTCACCCTCCCATTTGATGTCGGGATAGGTATCCACACGCACATCCACTTTTTGGCCAGGGCGCACATGGGTCAGATCAGTTTCAACAAAATTGGCTTCAACCCAAAGGTTTTCGCTGGACACCAGCATCATGGCTGTTGAGCCTACGGCTACAAACTGACCGAGCTCGGGCGGATTGGTAACGCGGCCGGTTTGGGTGGCGTAGATGCGAGTGTGCTCCAGATCCAGCTTCGCTTGCGCCAGTTCTGCAACCACCGCTTGATAGCTGGGATGTTGCTCAAGCGCTGCTTCCACTTCGCCGCCGAGGCTTTCCTCGATACGTTTTAAATCCTGTTCAACACCGGCAATTTGCTGGCTGGCAACACGGCTGGCATTACTCGCCTGATCAAGGGTGGATTGCGCCACCAAATGGCGAGTCGCGAGATTGGCCTGGCGCGCCTGCTCTTTTTTCGCCAATTCAGCATTGCTTTGCACCACGCGCAAATCGGATTGACGCTCGCGATAGCTGGCCTTGAGCGCCAGTAAATTGGTGCGAACTTCCGCCAACTTGGCCTCGGTCTTGGCAACTGCGATTTGATAAGGTTTGTCGTCCAGGCGGAATAACAATTGGCCCGCTTTTACGCTGTCGTTTTCTTTTACCGCGCGCTCTACTACTACGCCGGATACCTGGCTGCTAACAGCGATGACATCTGCCTTCACATAGGCGTTTTCGGTGGACACATAGCGCCCGCCTTTCAAATAGATCACCACTCCCACCAGGGCAACCGCCAGCGGCAATACCACCAGTAAAAACAAGCGTTTTTTGCGATTGTCCGGTGCGGCAGGGGCTTGTACTTCTGTTACATCACTCATGGAATTCTCCACAAACTTCCAATCAATTTACAAAAATGAGAACCGTCAAAAATTTACTTCGCGAGCATGCTGGTCAGGTTGTCGCGCACCTGATTGAGACAGTGAAACAGGGATTCCACCTGCTCCGATGTCAAGCCTTCAAGCGCCTGTTGCTGAAAACCGGCGGAGCGCTGACCAATAACGGCGATAATCGGCCCGGCCGCCGGCGTTAAATAGAGCTGAAAAGCCCTGCGGTCGCGGGGATCAGCGCGGCGCTCAACCAGCCCGCTTTCAGCCAACTGATCAACCAGCCGCGCCAAGGTAATAGGCTGTACATCCAGCAAATCAGCCAGTTCCACCTGGCGAATTCCCTGATTGCGACCGACGTAAAGCAGCGCACGGGTTTGCGCCAGGGTTAGCTGATGCTCCTCCAGGAAGGTCGCACTGGCACGGCGAATCAATCGCAGGGTATCAGCCATCAAGAAACCCAGGCTTTGACGTTCAGGCCCTAAATAGGCGGCAACTATATCTTCAGTATTCATAAGTATCTCTGACTATGTGTTAGGCACATAATAAGCAATGCTTATTAATTTACAAAATACTCTTTGGTTTTGAAAACATGTGTTTCTGACAGTAAATGGCATATCCGGCAACACTTGGTGGCTGCTTGACAGGGAAATTTAAGGAGATGGAGAAGAGAAATAGAGAGAAGAAATTGGGCGGCGGGCACAGAGGTTAGATGGCGTCCAATAACTTTCCTTCAAGCTTCCGGGATAAAAATTCCACGAATGCTGCCACCCGCGGCGCGAGAGCCTTTTGCTTATAAAACACCGCCCACACAGGTTTTGACCAAGGCAAAGTGTAGGCTTCAAGCACGGGGATAAGCTTGCCGCTGGCAAGTTCTTTATGGGTTAAAAAATCGGTTAAAGCAGCAATACCCGCGCCGTTTACCGCTAAATGCAGCAATGTCTCACCGCTCGATGCGGCGATGATGGGCGTTACGGCCATCCCCTCGCCCTGTGCTTGCGGCAACGGCCAGACGTTCAATGATGCTGGCTCGGTAAATCCCAACAGGCGATGTTGCGCGAGCGCGGCGATATCGGCGGGATTTCCGTGACGAGCCAGATAGTCGGGCGATGCCAATAAGCGTACCCGGCTGCTTCCCAAGTGTTTTGCATTAAGGGTTGAATCCGCCAGCGGGCCAATGCGAATACCGACATCAGCACGTTCCTCGATCAAATCCACAAAGGTTTCGCCGCTCACCAACTCCAAACGAATCAGCGGATAAGCATCCATAAACTCCGCCACAAAGGGCGCAACTAAATGATCGAGGCCAGGGGTAGAAGCATTCACGCGCACCAACCCCGATGGCTGGGACAGACGAGCCATGAGCTGCTCTTCGGTATCTTGCAAGTCAGCGAGAATCTGGCGGGCGCGGCCAAGCAACCACTCTCCCTCCTCCGTTAAGTCCAGCTTGCGGGTCGTGCGCTTCATTAGCGTCATACCCAGTTGGGCTTCCAGGCGGGAAATGGTTCGGCTCACCCCGGAGGGCGTCTGCCCCAAGCGCTCCGCCGCGGCCGAAAATGAGCCGGTATCTATGACTGAAACAAAGCCAATAAGGGCATCGATATTTAACATTATTGACTCCAAGGCAAAAGTCTAGTGTAGCCATAGGGATTTTTCTTCGCCAGCGCAAGCTGAATACTGAGCGCATCTTTCATCCCGCAGGAGAAAATCATGCCCCTCGCGCTACTCGCACTCACACTCAGTGCTTTCGCCATTGGCACTACCGAATTCGTTATTGTCGGCCTTATCCCCACCATCGCCACCAGCCTCGGCGTTTCAGTACCCTCAGCCGGGCTGCTTGTCAGTCTCTACGCTTTGGGCGTTGCCATAGGTGCGCCCGTATTGACCGCCCTAACCAGCCGTGTGCCGCGTAAACAATTGCTATTGGGGCTGATGACACTATTCACCATCGGCAATTTGGTCGCCTGGCTAGCACCTGGGTACGAAGCCTTGATGGCGGCGCGGGTGCTGACCGGTTTAGCGCACGGCGTTTTCTTTTCTATTGGATCAACCATTGCCACCAGCCTGGTGCCAAAAGAAAAAGCGGCCAGCGCCATAGCCCTTATGTTTACCGGCTTAACGGTTGCCCTGGTAACAGGTGTTCCACTGGGGACTTATATTGGCCAGCACTTTGGGTGGCAGGCGACTTTTTTAGCGGTGTCATTGTTGGGTGTTATTGCCGTCATTGGCAGCTGGATGTTGATCCATCGAGATATTGCGAGTGGCACGCCAGCGTCACTATTAACGCAACTTACTGTGCTTAAAAAGCCACGTCTTTTACTGGTCTACGCAATGACCGCACTTGGCTACGGCGGCACTTTTATCGCATTCACCTACCTTGCGCCTATCCTGCAGGAAATCTCCGGTTTTTCTGCCAATAGTGTGGGCCTGGTGATGCTGGTGTACGGTGTTTCAGTTGCCATGGGCAATATTTGGGGCGGGAAACTGGCCGATAAAAAAGGGCCAATCCCCGCACTGCAAATTGTCTTCGCCCTGCTCGCCCTCGTCTTATTTGCGCTGACCTTTACCGCAACCAACATGTGGCTGGCACTTACTACTGTGTTGGTATGGGGTGCCGTTGCCTTTGGCAATGTTCCAGGGCTGCAAGTCTATGTTGTACAACGTGCTGAAATTGATGCACCGCAAGCGATAGATGTGGCCTCCGGTTTAAATATCGCTGCCTTTAATGTCGGCATTGCCGGTGGCGCCTGGGTTGGCGGATTGATTGTTGCGCATTATGGGTTAATGACTACTCCCTGGATTGGCGCGCTGATCGTATTGGGTGCACTTGCACTAACCACGCTGGCGGGCCGCCTCGACAAGCTTGAACCTTCTGACTCACTGATTGCCACAAAACTTACCGGGCAGGCTTACTAAGCGCTAAACACCTACTGTTAAAAATTATTGAGGACACCTATGAATATTCCAACTATTGGCTTGGGCACATTTCGCTTGAAAGGCCAACAAGTCATCGACTCAGTCACCACAGGTTTAGCGCTGGGTTACCGGCATATAGATACCGCGCAAATCTACGGCAATGAAGCTGAGGTTGGGCAGGCAATTGCAAACAGCGGCATAGCGCGCGATGACATTTTTATCACAACCAAAATCTGGATTGATAACTTGGGGCGCGACAAATTAATTCCCAGCCTGTACGAAAGCCTGGAGAAATTGCGTGTCGATCAAGTAGATCTCACGCTGGTGCACTGGCCATCGCCCAATGTCATTCCAGTTGCCGAATATATGGAAGCCATGGCCCATGCCAAAGCCAGGGGTCTGACCAAGGCTATTGGCTTGTCGAACTTTAACAACGCACTTTTTCAGCAGGCGATTGATGTGGTTGGTGCCCAGGAAATTGCAACTCACCAAATTGAAATACATCCGTTTTTACAAAACAAAAAGGTGGTGGAGTTTGCCCGCAGCAAAGGCGTGCACATTACCGCTTATATGCCGCTTGCCTACGGAAAGGTGATGCAAAATCCGGTGATTAGCGGGATTGCCGAGCGACATAAATATTCCGCTGCGCAAATCGCCCTGGCCTGGTCACTACAACAAGGTTTTGCCGTTATTCCCTCGTCGACCAAGCGACTTAATCAGGAATTAAATTTACAGGCGCCCCACATAAAATTAAGCGATGCAGAGATGGCGCAAATCGCCGGGCTTGAAGCCAACGAACGCCTGGCGAATCCGCAAGGCATAGCACCGGAATGGGATTAGGAGAGTCTAATGGGGAGTCGTCATCCTCGGCCACAGGCCGGGGATCCAGGGGCAGGCCATCCAGGTCGTGATTTTTATGTTTTAACAGTAACTGGTGTTGAAAATTTCCTAAGAACTGGATCCCCGGCTTCGCCGAGGATGACGACTTCCTGCAAAATGTTCATTGTTTCCGAGGTTATTTTCCTTTCCAAAACCAAAAACCCGCCGAAGCGGGTTTTTCTTGCGCAAAATAATAGACAAAAAACCGCTACACCACCAATTTAAGGTTGCCCACATCAGGTTGGAGGGTACGCAGAATATCCATAGTGGTAATTACCCCTTGGGCAATTTTGTTTTCAGTAACCACTACCCGATGCACACCTTTTTTCACCATGACAGCAGCAACCTGTTCGATGGTGTAGTGTTTTTCTACCGAAATAATTTCTTTCTTCATGATTTGGTGCACGGTGCAATTTTGCTCGGCACGGCCGCTCCATTCACGCAAGCTCACTTCATCCAACTCTATCTCGCAGGCTTCGCGATAATAATTGCGCAGCGCCTCACGGCGGCGACGCTCATCCATATTGGAAAAATTAAAAATATCAGAAACGGTTACTACACCTACCAATTCGTGGTCTGAGGCGATAACAGGAGCCCCGGAAATATTGTGTTTAATAAAAAACTCAGCCAGCCGTTGTATGGTCCAGCCTTCATAGGCGCTCAACAGTGTAGAGCTCATGATGGATTCGGCGGTCAAACCGTTATTATTGATTAACGACATATCCTATCCTCTGCGAATGATGTTATTCATCAGCCCACCGCAACCCTGCACCGGCAGCGAGCCAAAGTCTTTCACTTACGTTCAAAAAGGCACCTTAAGTATTAACCCGGCGCGTTTAATTGACCAAAAACTTTTCGCATCATTAACAGAGTGCCTAGATCTTTTGCTCATAGATAAAATTAAACATACGCCTTTTTTGCATAACACAAAGATCCAGACGATAGCAGATCGCTAAAATCACAGGTACCAAGTGACTTTTTCCACTGCTTGCCGCAGCAGCGGTTGCGACTATGGATGAGCTGTAACACAGCAAATTCCTACCAATCGATATCAAGGAGATCAGGAGATGAGCCTCTCACAATATGTATTCGCCAGCAGCCGCCCTTATGCATCACTACTCAAAGAAGTGAACATAAGGGACTTCATTGTCAAATCAAAACATCTCGCTTTTAACATGCAACACCAAACCCAAAGCAATTGGTGCTGGGCCGCGACCTCAACCAGCGTTTCGCATTTTTATTGGTTTCTGAGCACCTGGACCCAATGCAAAGTCGCCAACGCGGAGCTGGGTCATAGCGATTGTTGCAGCTCACCCGTGCCCTCCCCGTGCAATGTTCCCTGGTACCTCGACAGAGCACTCACCAGAACCAATAATTTTGTCAGCATCACTGGGTCTGCAACCTTTGCACAGATCCGCACCGAAATTGATGCCGGACGCCCCGTCGGTGCCCGCATCGGCTGGAGTGGCGGCGGCGGACACTTTATGGTGATCTATGGTTACAGCATTGTGCTTGGCGTAGAGTATCTGGATATAGACGATCCCATTTATGGAAAAAGTCATATCACCTTCGATGAGTTTTCACATAATTATCAAGGCTCCGGCAGCTGGACCCACACCTACTTCACCAAGAGCTATTTCAGAATGCCTATTAAATTTTATGAAGTACGCGAACCGATTCTTCGCTTGATCTGGGAGAAACGCCCACTTCTGCAGGTGAAAAACAGCACTACCCTCACCGGCAATTTGCGCGAGACATTAGCAGAAAATAAAACGTCTATAGGTGCAACGCATCGTGTACACATTCTGGGGCTCGATGCATTAAATGCAGGCGGAGCGCCGGAAAAAGCACACAATTTTGTACGGATTTTCGAAACTGAAAATGGCGTCCCAACCGCATCCTTTGATGTCAATGACGGCGACGCGCCACGCGTATTGCAAATGTCCAGCGCAGCTCGTCCATTACAACTGTTTAGCAAAAGTGTTGAACAGGCACTCACATTGGCGGAGCGCAGCAAGGTGGAGTGCGAACTGAAAATACTGAAGGTTCCCGCACTCAACTTTGAAGCTGTGTGGGCTGATTTTGATGGTGCGGAAAAGGATTTTGTGGTGCCTTTGTACAGCGTAGGAAAACTGGAGGCCAGTAAAGCAATTCCATTCAATGACGCACTTACCGCCCTGCAAGAGGCTGCACGTGCTATCGGCAATATTGATGACACTATGGGTGCCTGATATTAATATGGGTGCCTGATATTAACTCGTCACAATAAAGCGGCCGACGATTGGCCGCTTTGTTTGTCAGCTTTTTAGGTAAATTTATTTCGCAAGGCCGCGCATAATCGCATCGATAATGGTTGGAAACTCCCAGGTATTCGTATCGCGACGCAGAAAGCCCAGACGCTCGCCTGAGTTGCCGAAATTGCCGTTATCCCAAAGCACAGTGGGAATACCGTATTTGGTTGCACCTTTTACATAGTACTCGGCAAATTTAACGCGTTCCGCCAAATTATCTTTATTGACTGCACCCCACTCCCCCATAACCACAGGAATACCTTTCGTAATAAATTTAGTATTCAAGCGGGCAAACATCTGATCCAACTCTGCTTCCCCGGTAAAAGTAGATTCACTCCCTGCGCCGAGATTAAGCGCAAAGTTGTAGGGAGAATAGGCATGGGTTGAAAGCGCGATCATCTTGTCATCTGGCAATACCACTGCATTAACTTGCGCATCCCAAGGTGCGGCAGCGTAAGTTGGAATCATCACCAGACGCTTGGCATTGTTGCCCCCGGTATCGCGAATAGCCTTCAGGGCAGCTGCATTCAGACGATTAAGTACCGCATAATATTCCGGCAGACCAGTCCATTCATCAGGACCGCTTACACGCGGCTCGTTCATCGTTTCCAAAATCAAATGGTGATCGTATTTTTGAAAACGATTGGCAATCTGCGGCCACATTTTTACCAAATAATCTTTTGAACTGGCTTCATTCGCCAGCGTAGGAGCTTCCCAACCGTTGTTGTGATGAATATTAACAATCACATACATGCCGTTATCCAGCGCGTACTTGGCAATTTCTTCCACACGATCCAACCATGCGGTATCAATCGTGTGATCAGCGCCCGACATATGATCATCCCAACTCACGGGTAAACGCAGCGTGTTAAAGCCGGCAGCCTTGAGCGCATCCATATTGGCTTTGGTGGTTTTCGGGTTGCCCCAATAGGTTTCGTCGTTGAGCGGATTGGCGGTGCTGCCTGTGGCATCCATGGTGTTACCCAGGTTCCAACCCACCTTCATTTCGGCGGTGATATCAAAACCTGTGCGCATTTTGCAGCTGACACCATTTTCTGTTCCGGTGCCGTCGCCATCAGGATCAGACGTGAGATTCGCACAAAACGCCAAGGCGGCAGCACTACTCGAGCTTGAGCTGCTAGTGGAGGTCTTTACTGAGGACGACGTCGAGGTAGATGTGCTGGTTGGCGCAGGACTGGAAGTCGCTGCCGAGGTCGCCGCAGATGTAGGCGTAGGAGTACTCGAACCACCCCCACCGCCTCCACCACCGCAGGCGGTGAGTAAGCTGATCAGGGTTGCCGATATAAACCAGGGTGTTGTACGCATGTTCATTCTCTTATTAATTTATTAGTTGTTTGGCTGATTCGCCGTCAGGAACATCAAAGTATCCACGTTTGGGCCATCGGGAGCTATTTGACGGAGGGTAAAGTTTGGAAAAGCGTCAAAATTAGCCGTGGCTCCGGGCAACTTATTGTCCAAGAGACAACTTTATCATTAATAAGACAATTAATGGCAAGCCGCCGCAGCTGTTATACTGCGCGCCCTTTTTCGCCAAATAGCATCACTTATGAACTTTGCATCCCTGGGCCTGGCCCCTGAACTACTGCGCGCCATTAAAACCATCGGTTACCAAAAGATGACGCCCATCCAGCAGCAGGCCATTCCCCTTGCCCGCCGCGGCGCTAACTTGCTTGCCACCGCCCAGACAGGTACCGGGAAAACCACCGCCTATGCACTACCCATACTTCAGCAAATGCTGGAGCGTCCGAAAGCTGCAACTCCCGGCCAAACTCGCGCCATCATCTTGGCGCCGACCCGCGAGCTGGTGCAGCAAGTAGCCGAGAGCATCCAGCAGCTCGGCCAGTTCATGACCTTGAAAGTAGTGACTATTTACGGCGGTGTGAAAAACACCAGCCAGGCAAGCAAGCTCAAAGCCGGTGCCGACATAGTGGTCGCCACGCCGGGCCGCCTTATCGAACATTTGGATCTGGGCAATATTGACCTCAGCAAAACCGAATTTGCCGTACTCGACGAAGCTGATCGTATGCTCGATATGGGCTTCGTCACTGACATCCACAAACTGTTGACCAATATCGGCCGCAAACACCAGACGCTGTTTTTCTCCGCAACCAGTTCGCCCCTGGTAACCAACCTGGCCAAACAGGCCATGACCAATCCGCAAATCATCGCGGTATCCAAACGCAATGCGGTGGCCGACACGATTGATCACCTCGTCTACCCTGTAGATGACGCGCGCAAATACGAGCTGTTTATCCACCTGCTGCGCAGCCAGAACTGGTATCAGGTCATGGCCTTCAGCAGTACCCGCGAGGAAGCCGATAAACTGATTGCCGCCCTCAAAGACGACAACATAGATGCGGCAGTCATCCACAGCGAAAAAACCCAAGGTGCTCGCAAGCGTGCACTGCAGGAATTTAAAGATGGGAAGCTGCAAGTATTGGTCGCTACTGAAGTGGCAGCGCGTGGGCTGGATATTCAGGGCCTGGATTTTGTAGTCAACCTCAACCTGCCCTTTTTTACTGAAGACTATGTCCACCGCATTGGTCGCACCGGCCGCGCTGGTGCCAAGGGTGTCGCTATTTCGTTGGTATGTCCTGCTGAAGAATATAAGCTGACACTGATTGAAGATTTAATCGGCAGCAAAATCAAACGCACTCGCGTGAAAGGCTTCGAGGTTACCGAACAGCCGCCACTCAACCAGCGCAAAGTAAAATCAGATGTAAAAACAACCCCGAAAAAGAAAGAAGCCAAGCGCCCGGGCGCCAAACCTTCTTATTCTCCAACGGGGAAACGCAGTGATGGGAAGCCGGTAAAGGCAAAAAAGAAAGAAGTTATGAATTCGGCTAAACCGGCATCTAAGAAAAAGTAACCTGCTGCGCCTAAATAAGAAGGGAGTCGTCATCCCCGCAGGGGATCCAGTGTCTTTGCTATTGATACGTAACTTACTATCAAAAAGGCACTAGATCCCCTGCGGGGATGACGACTCCCTACCAAAAACAAATCTATCCGCTAAAACTACTCATCCAACTCATCATCAAGATCCTGCTCTTTCTCCCTCGGGGTATAAACCGCCGGGCGCGCCAGAATCTCTACATAAAAACTGTCGCCACCAGCTTGGGCAATCACATCCATTTGTTTAGTGATTTCACCCAAATGCAAAGGCTCGGCAACCTCTTCATTAGCGCCAAAACGGCAATCAAAACCCCAATGGGTCGCGCCAGCCGGTAGTGCTTTAGCTTTCTCGCGCTTTACGTATTTGCGCACGTCGTGCTTGATGGCATCCAACAGGCGGTCGGGGTTTTTGCCTTCGATGTTCAATTTGAATGTCTTTTTCATAGGTTACCTCTGGAGACGGCTAACGCCTGCTAATGCGGGCGCGCATGGTAACACGACAGCCAAATACCCGCTAAAAAGAAAAGCCGCATAAAGCGGCTTTTGGTGTCCCAGCTATGGCCTGGCTTACACAGGTGCTTTTGAATCGCCTGGTTTAGTTGAAGCCACTTTGGCTTCTGAATTTGAATCAGGATCATCTTCCAACGCACCCAACTCACCCGTCTTACGCGCATGCTTCCCATAAGCCCACTCAAACACCGGCGTCGCCATCAAGGTAGTCACTATGGTCATCAACACCAATATGGAGAAAAGCGCCGGGGTAATAATGCCGCGCTGCAAACCGATATTGATGATGATCAATTCCATCAACCCACGCGCGTTCATCAGCGCACCTATCCCCAGGGCGGTGCGATTATCCTGGCCACACAGGCGCGCAGCAGCCCAGCAAGCGCCGCCTTTGGCGAGAATGGAGCCTGCCAATACCGCCACAGCAATCAATACCAGACTGGCGTTATTGATCATCGTCATCTGGGTATTCAAGCCCGAGAAGGTAAAGAACATCGGAATCAGGAACACCACTGCCAGCGGCTCAAGTTGCTTTTTCAGCTCAGTCACAAACGCACCGCGTGGCATTACGGTACCCAGGATAAAGCCGCCGAATACCGCATGCAGACCAATGGCGTCGGCGATGTAGGCTGACATCATCAGGGCAATCAACGTAATCGACAAAATGGGGCGGGAAATCTTCCCCTCACGCTCAACAATACGGCCCAACGGTGCAAAAAGCCTGGGGCCGAGAAACAGCACTACTGCCGAAAACAAAAGGCCACCGCCAATGGTTTTGATCGCCAGAATAGGACCAGCGCCCAGGCTCGCCAGCACAATAGCCAGCACACACCAGGCACCTGCATCGTCAATGGCACCAGCAGACAGGGTAAGTGCCCCCAAACGTGAGTTGCTCAGGCCGCGCTCGTGGATGATGCGAGCCAACACCGGGAAAGCAGTAATCGCAATGGCAGCCCCCATAAACAGCGTCGCATTAAAGCTGTTGGTGGCTGGCGTAAACAGACCGGATGACATCAACCAGGGAGTAATCAACACAGCGACTATAAAAGGCGCAGCCATTCCCGATACAGAAACCGCAGCAGCCGTCCCCGCATTGTTTTTAAAATGGTCGACGCGAAAGTCCATACCCACCAAAAACATAAAGATGCCGATACCCACTTGAGCGATTACATAAAGAACGCTGATGGATTCTTTAGGGAACAAGGCATGTTGCCATTCGGGGAAAAAGTAACCAAACAGCGTTGGACCAAGCAATACACCGGCGATCATCTCGCCCACCACTAACGGCTGGTTAAAGAGCTTCTTACCTAGCCAGCCAAAACTGAAAGAGGCGCTGAGAATAACCACCATCTGGATAAAAAAGAGTACGGAGAGCTGGGCGTTGGACATAAGACTACTACCTGTTTTTTTTGCCGGCTTTTGCCTGATTTTTTCGTTGTCGCTGTTCTGGTCAGAATCGGACTGCGCCATTTCTGTGCAGATCTTTTTACCGAACCAGTGTTTGGCTGACAATCGACGGGCGATAAGTTTTGGCAATGATAAAGAGGAAATGTAGATAATCAACGAAAATAACGGCCAATAGCGTCTATAGCCATCAAATTACACTTAATAAAAAAGCCAATAGCAGAACTATTGGCTTGGGAAGCACCCGCAAAACACACGGGAAGTTGAGGAAAAAACTAGGGGGAGCTAGAAGTTGTAACGCAATCCGATGCCGAAAGAGGTCTGGTCTGAGCCCAGGCTTACATCGCCAGTCAGCGCCAGGCGCGGATCAAAGAAGTACACCAGTTCGCCGCGAATTTCGTTGTCGCCGTCATAAACCGTGTGGTGAGCCACCTCCAGCCTGCCTTCCAGCTCATTGGTCAAAAAGGTGCGAATACCGCCAGCCAATACCAGGCCGCTGTCGCTTTCTCCGTGGTCTGGCGAAATATCATCAAAACCTACCACCGCATAAAAATCAGCATTACCGCGAAAAGCCCAGCGGTAACCCACACCCAAATTTAGGGATTCAGAGCCGCAACCATGGTTGCCACTGGCGTCAGCGTAAGAGCCGCGCACAAAGAACTCACGGTTAATGGCCAGGCTGCCATTAAGATCCAGGCCATCCTGATCGCAATGAGCGTCATCCAGGTCCTGGTTAAAGTATTGGATACCGACGTAATCGTAATTAATGGCTGATTTAGCCAGGGCTGCTTCAGCGCCAAACAGGGCGGCAGCAGCAATTGCCAGTTGGGTCAGGCTTTTGATTTTCATATAAATTCTCCCGAAAACATGTCTTAAGTGCGCCAGATCGGCAACGGCGCGCATTATGCGTATGTGACGGGAAAATTAAGTGCGCTGGTTCGCTTTAGGTAATTTTTGTTGCCAGACTTGTGACCCAGCCCTAGTTATGACCGAGCTATAGGTTTCCCCCTTGGCTTGCCCTATAATGCGCGCCTCATTTTTTGGATAGATTTCACTCAGGCCTTGCAGTATGTCCACCACTGACGCTCCCACCAAGAAGCTCTACATCAAAACCCACGGCTGCCAGATGAACGAATACGATTCATCGCGCATGCGTGATTTGCTGGGTGAATCCCACAATATGGTGACGACAGAAAACCCTGAAGACGCCGACGTCATCCTTATCAATACCTGTTCTATCCGCGAAAAAGCCCAGGAGCGCTTGTTCCATGAACTGGGCCGCTGGAAACAACTTAAGAAGAAAAACCCCGATTTGGTGATAGGTGTAGGTGGCTGTGTAGCCAGCCAGGAAGGTGCCGCTATTGCCAAGCGCGCGCCCCACGTAGACCTGATCTTTGGCCCGCAAACCCTGCATCGCCTGCCGGAAATGATGGAAACCAAACGCGAAAATGGCGTTGTTGTGGTGGATGTCAGCTTCCCCGAAGTGGAAAAATTTGACCGCCTGCCCCAGCCGGATGCCGATGGCGTAAGCGCCTTTGTGTCCATCATGGAAGGCTGCTCAAAGTACTGCACCTTCTGCGTAGTGCCTTACACTCGCGGCGAAGAAGTTAGCCGTCCAGTGGCTGACGTGTTAGCCGAGATCGCCCACCTCGCCGGCCAGGGCGTGCGCGAAGTCAACTTGCTGGGCCAAAACGTAAACGCCTATCGCGGTGCCAACGATGGCGGCGTGATGGACCTGGCGGAACTGATCACCTGCGTTGCCGCTATAGATGGCATTGACCGTATCCGCTTCACCACCTCGCACCCGGTGGAATTTACTGATGCGTTGATTGATGTATACAACCACGTGCCCGAGTTGGTCAGCCATTTACATTTACCGGTTCAAAGCGGCTCCGACCGAATCCTGATGGCGATGAAACGCGGCCACACAGCACTGGAATACAAATCCAAGCTGCGCAGGATCAAGAAGAATCGCCCCAACATCAGCTTCTCGTCCGACTTTATTATCGGCTTCCCCGGCGAGACAGAAGCCGACTTTGAAGCGACCATGAAGCTGATCCACGACATGGATTTCGATACCTCATTCAGCTTTATCTACAGCCCGCGCCCGGGTACTCCTGCAGCCGATTTGCCGGATGACACCCCGGAAGACGTGAAAAAGCAGCGCCTGGCAATACTGCAAGATCGCCTGATCCAGCAAGCCATGGCGATCAGTCGCCGCATGGTGGGCAATACCGAGCGCATTCTGGTGAGTGGCTATTCCCGCAAAGATCCAGGCCAACTCTCAGGCCGTACCGAGAACAATCGCGTGGTTAACTTCAGCAGCACCAACACAGATCTGATTGGTAAGTTTGCCGACGTAATCATTGAAGAAGCCCTGCCCAACTCCTTGCGCGGTGTGCTTATCGCATCAGAACTGGACGAAGATTGGATCTAGAGCTTCAGCCAAACGGCGGGGACAGCGAGAAAGAAGGGAATCAAGTCTCACCTCCGAGTACCAGATTGCAGAAAATTTCATCTATTTAGCTGCCATTCAGCCAGACCAGGGCTAGAAAACTAGTGACTAGCTCCCCATATATGGTTTAGTCTTTGAATATCTCCGCAGCACGAGCCAGCTAACCACTTTGAACAGCCACATAAGTAGTCCTGAACAGACCACTGCCTCAGAACCCATCCAGTTCGAACTGGAGCCCAACGATAGCCGTCGCCTTGCCAATCTCTGCGGTCACCTAGGCCAGCACCTGCGCCAAATCGAAAAACATTTCGATATTGAAATACGCAATCGCGGCAACTTTTTTATGCTGTTGGGCGACCAGAGCACCACACCTACTGTTGCTGAACTTATCCGCCACCTCTACCAAGAGACGGCCAGCCTCGAACTTACGCCCGACGAAATACATCTCGCGCTACAAACATCCGGTATCGAAGCCCTTATGGAAAAACTGAACACCCCTTTTGACGACGCCCGCGAAATTGACAACAGTGACCTGGAATCCTCCAACTCTGGTGTCACACTGATACGCACCAAGAAGTGCACCATCAAACCCCGCGGTGGCAATCAGCTCAACTACGTCAAAGCGGTGCAAAGCAACGATATCAACTTTGGTATTGGCCCGGCTGGTACTGGTAAGACTTACCTCGCCGTAGCCTGTGCGGTAGAAGCCCTGCTCAAAGATCAAATCGAACGTATTCTGCTGGTGCGCCCCGCGGTAGAAGCCGGCGAAAAACTCGGTTTCCTGCCCGGTGACCTGGCCCAAAAAGTCGACCCTTATTTGCGTCCACTCTACGACGCCCTGTTTGAAATGCTTGGCTTCGAAACAGTTGGCAAATTGATGGAGCGCGGCATTATCGAAATCGCCCCACTCGCCTTTATGCGTGGCCGCACGCTCAACAATTCTTTTGTGATCCTCGACGAAAGCCAGAACACCACGCGTGAACAGATGAAAATGTTCCTGACTCGTATCGGTTTTGGCACCACC
This sequence comes from Cellvibrionaceae bacterium, assembly GCA_021151695.1. GTDB lineage: Bacteria > Pseudomonadota > Gammaproteobacteria > Pseudomonadales > Cellvibrionaceae > Cellvibrio. The sequence continues at coordinate 110,103 of JAGKWU010000006.1, forward strand.
GCGATTATTACCGGCGACCCAACCCAGATTGATTTACCGCGCGGCCAGGCGTCCGGTTTGCGTCATGCGATTGAAGTGCTGGGCAATGTTCAAGGTATCAGCTTCACTCATTTCACATCTAAAGATGTGGTGCGCCATCCAATTGTGCAGCGCATAGTGGAAGCCTACGACGCCTTTGAACAAGCCCAACCCGGCTTCCAGGCCAACCAGCATCCTGATGCGCTTCCTAAAAACGGCCAGAGCTAATCATGCCTTATCAAATAGATATAGAAATCAACAGCACCAGCAACAAGATTCCCGCTGTTGAAAAAATCGAAAGCTGGATAAGCGCCGCCCTGCACAGCGATGAACTGACTGAAGCTGAAGTTAGCGTCTATATCGTTGACGAAGCCGAGAGCCAGGATCTGAACAACCAGTATCGCGGCAAAGACAAACCTACCAATGTTCTCTCCTTTCCTGCCGACATTCCCGATGCAGTGGGCATTCCCCTGCTGGGGGATTTAGTGGTGTGCGCACCTGTGGTAGAGCGCGAAGCACAGGAGCAAGGTAAAACCCTGGAAGCTCACTGGGCGCATATGTTAGTGCACGGCACCTTGCATCTGCTGGGTTACGACCATATCGAGGACGACGAAGCCGAAGTTATGGAAGCATTGGAGACGCGTTTGATCACGCAGCTGGATTTTCCTGCGCCCTACGCTGAAATTTTAGAAAACTAGATTATAAAAATCAGGTAACACCACCATGTCGGAAGACAACGTAAGCCAGAATCACACAGATAAACACGAAAAATCCTGGCTGGACAAATTACTGCACGCCTTCAGCGACGAGCCCAGATCGCGCGACGAGCTGCTCGAAATTATCAAAGACGCCGCCGATAACAAACTGCTCGATCAGGATGCGCTGAGCATTATCGAAGGTGCGCTGGACGTTTCTTCCCTGCAGGCGCGCGAAATTATGGTGCCGCGTTCGCAAATCATCGCCGTGCGCCTTGAAGACTCCCCGCAAGAATTTTTGCCGCAAGTGATTGAATCAGGTCACTCGCGCTTCCCGGTGATTGGCGAAGGCCTGGACGATATCAAAGGTATATTGCTTGCCAAAGATTTGCTGCCACTCACGCTGAATGGAACCGAAAACTTTAACCTCGAAACCATTTTGCGCCCGGCCAACATAGTACCCGAGAGTAAGCGCGTTAATGTGCTGCTGCGCGAGTTCCGCGAAAACCGCTACCACATGGCGTTGGTGATGGATGAGTACGGCGGCATTTCCGGCCTGCTCACTATTGAAGATATCCTAGAAGAAATTGTCGGCGATATCGAAGACGAAACCGATGAAGAAGACAGTGATGATTACATCAAGCGTGTAGGCGACTCGGATTACATCGTCAAAGCGCTTACGCCTATCGAAGAATTCAACAAGTATTTTTCAGCAGAATTGAGCGAAGAAGATTTCGATACTATCGGCGGGATTTTAATGCAGGAGTTCGGACACATTCCCAAACGCAACGAAGTCACTGAAATAGATGGCTACCAGTTCCGCGTGCTTTACTCTGACAATCGCCAGATTCACCTGTTGCGACTGACGGTGCTGTAATATAACTGTCCGCCAGCTGCACTAACATCTCCCATCATCCCCACCGCCGCATGCTAAAACCTGCGGCGGAATTTTTATAACAACACCATGACAGCATTTGCAGATTATCTATCAAAACTTTCACCTCGCCTGTCGCTGTTGGCGGCACTGATTGCCGGAGCGCTCCTGCCCTTCAGCTTTGCGCCGTTTAACATCTGGCCGCTCGCTATACTCAGCATCGCAGTTTTTGGATTGCTGATTAATCAGCAATCGTTAAAAACCGTACTTTGGCGCAGCTGGTTTTTTGCGGTGGGTATGTACGGCGTGGGTGTGTCATGGATTTATGTGAGCATCAGCGGCTTTGGCGGCGCCCCTGCCCCCTTGGCAGGCTTTCTGGTTATCGTCTTCGCATTTTTTATGGCCGTATTGTTCAGCATTCCTTTTTATGCGTACGGCCGCTGGTTTAGCCAACACAAACTCAGCTTGCTATTTGCCTTCCCTGCCACTTGGCTGTTGAGTGAATGGCTGCGTACCTGGCTGTTCACCGGTTTCCCCTGGCTGTTTGCCGGTTACGCCGACCAAAATACCTGGCTCGCCGGCTGGGCGCCGGTAACAGGCGTGATGGGCTTGAGTTTAATCAGTGCACTAACCGCGGGATTTATTGCGCAACTGGCTTATCGCCCGGTGAAATCAGCAAGCCTTATTGGCGCTGGTGTGATTGCAGCCCTGTTATGGATCGGCGGTTTTGCGTTGCAAAAAATAGAGTGGACTCAAGTGTCCACCACGCCCACAACTATCGCTATAGTCCAACCCAATATTAACCAGGAAGATAAATGGAAGCTGGATTCGCGCGTAACCACTATGGATTTGTTGCGTACCAGCACCGAGCCCTTATGGGGACACAATATTATTATCTGGCCGGAAGCCGCGGTGACAGAAGTTTACAGCCAGGCACTGCCCTTCCTGAACGAGATGAACCGCAAAGCAGCTGACACTCATTCAGGCCTGATCACAGGCATTATTTATGATGATGCTGAAAAAGAGGCTTACTACAATTCAGTCGTAACTTTTGGTGAGGCCATAGGTATTTACCACAAGCGCCGACTGGTGCCCTTCGGTGAATACGTGCCCATGGAATGGCTGCGTAACCTGATCGAATTTTTTAATCTGCCAACCTCTATTATCAGCCTCGGCCCGCAGGACCAACATGGGCTCAAATCCGGTGAGATCTTTATTGCCCCATCGGTATGTTATGAAGTGGCCTATCCGGATTTGGTGGCCAGCAGCGCGCGCGATTCGCAGTTATTGTTGTCCATCAGTAATCTTGGCTGGTTTGGCGATTCATTGGGCCGTCACCAATTTATGCAGATGGCGCAGATGCGCGCAATGGAAACCCAACGCTATCACGCGTACAGCACCAACAATGGTCCCAGCGCGATTATCGATCGCCAGGGCAATATCACCGAAAAAACCCGCCCATTTACCCAGACAGTCCTCAGCAGCGAAATATTTGCCGCAACTGGCGATACGCCTTTTATGAAATACGGCAGTTTGCCGCTGGTGATATTCAGTGTGATTGGTTTGCTGGTTATTTTTCCCTGGCGGCTGGCGAAAAAAAGCGCCGCCGCCATAGAGGAATAACAGGCGCTATTATTGGTTATCCAGCTCTTTTAACTCCGCCAACATCTTTTGAAACCGTGGCGTGTTGCGTACTGGATCATAGGCAGAATCCACCGTTGCCCAAAGCAAGGGATATTGGCGTTTGGCGTAGGCGGCATCGAGCAAGTCCAATGCCCGCTCGTAATCTCCCGCTACCAACGCATAGCGCGCCCAGGATAAAGGCGGCGAATAATCGCCAAGGTCTGCCTCAATTTTTTCATCCAACAACCAGCGATTAAATCCTTTCAAGCCCTGTTGATCAAAACGCGCCTGCGCGATAGTTATACGCTCTTCCGATATGCCGGAGTCACGCATCAGCCACACCCATTCCTTAAAGGCTTTTTGCGCGTCGCCCATACGGGTAAAAATCCGCTCGGCCGAAATATGAAAATAGCGATTATCCGGCTCGCTATTTACTATGCGATCCAATTCGGTCAAAGCCAGATCGTCGCGGCGCTGCATCTGGTAAATCCACACCACTATAGGTACAGAATAATTCAATGGATTTAATTGGCGGGACTTTTCCACATAGGCAAGTGATTCATCAAACCGTTGAAGTGCTAATAGCAGCTCCGCGTAAAACATGGGTGTCTCATCGTCATTGGGGTTGAGCTTGAGCGAGACAAGATAGTGAGACTCGGCCTTTTTGTAATCGCGCTGACACCAGAAGCTGGCGTTCGCCAAGGATTTATGAGCTGCCGCCAATTCGTTATTAATAGTGACCGCTTTACTGAGCAAACCCACCACTTCGATGCAATTGTCTTTAACAACCAACTGCTCGCCCATCAATTTTATTTTTGCATCGGCAATGCCGAGGTAAGCTTCCGCCACTTCACCTTCACGCCCAATTAAATCACGGTAGAGCTTGATTGCCTGACGCCAATTCTCCGCATCGTTTTTTTGCAGTGCCTGATCGGCCTGCTGCAATTGTTTATGGCCTTCCGGGCTTAAATTGCCAGGCCCAGTCGCCACCGCCGGGCGCGGTTTGGCAATATACACAAATGCGCCCATGGCCAGCAGCATCACCAGTACGGCCCCCAACCAAAGGCGGCGTGGCTTATCCGATGACGACTGAGGATCATGCACGGCTGAGGTTGTCGCAGGTGAAGTCGTTTCTTCCAATGCTTCCGCATCGCCAATAAATTGGTAGCCGACACCGGGAATAGTTTTTATAAATTGTGGCGCGCGCGGATTATCGCCGAGCGCCTTGCGGATATGGCTCACCGCTACCGAGAGACTATCGTCATTGACCACCTTGCCCTGCCAGATGGTTTTTAACAGTTGCTCTTTGGAAAGCACTTCGCCTTTGTGGTGAATAAAATAAATCAACAACAATACAAGACGATGCTCCAGTTCAATGAGCTTATCGCCCGCACTGATGCTGTTGGCATGGGTATTTAAGATGCTGTCATTGCCGATGCGATAACGAATCGCACTGGCTTCCCAGCTGTAATTTCTCTCGCGCATAACTTCTTTCACGCAGAAGGTGCGAACACCTCAGTGATTAACATTCATCCCGCGGCAATCAATCAACCGGGAACCGGGCCAAGGCCCTGCAAGTCGCGGGAAATTAGCGCCTTAAGCCGTCATTGTCCAGCGCGGCGCACATCTCTTGCTCCAATGTGCAAACTTAATACTCCTTAAGGAATATTCACAGGCAAATCTATCTGACGAAATCTAGCATCGGCAGCCTTACCAATAATGGATAGATGGCTATGACCAAATACCTCACTGTCTTTATTCCCCTGCTCCTCAGTAGCCTGTTAAGTGCCTGCGGCGGCGGAACCAAACCTGAAAGCGCAACGACACCGGGTTCACACAATAGCAGCCCGGCTTATGTCGCGGGCAAAGTTGAGTCTGTCAGCCTTTATAGTTCAGTACTCAATACCACTATAGGTTTTGATATTTACCTGCCACCTGGTTACAACAGCAGCGAGACTTATCCGGTACTTTACAGCCTCTATGGTTACGGCGGCGACCAACATTCCATGTTAGGTGGCTTTATGTCGCTTAACCGCGTGGCCGATGAACTTATTGCCAGCGGAAAAATAAAACCACTCATCATAGTGTCGCCCGACTACAAAAACAGTTTCGGGGTGAATAGCTCACCAGAGCAAGGAACTACTACATCCGGCGGCACTATAGGCCGCTATCGGGATTATTTAGTCGGTGAGCTGATCCCCTATATAGACTTACACTACGCCAGTATAAAAAACCGCGATGGCAGATTTGTGGAGGGGTATTCCATGGGTGGCTTTGCCGCTTTGCATCTGGCCTTCTTACACCCGGATCTATTTAGCAAAGCCGCCGCCCACAGCGCTGCACTCTGGGATTACAGCGCAACGGATTTATTCACTGGCCAGCGCGACTGGCTGTACCCAACACCCTCTCTGCGCGCCGAGCGCGATCCTTTCCTGCTCGCAAAAAGCAGGGAGCTGACCAGACTTTATGTATACCTGGATGTGGGTTTGAGCGATGCGCTTTATGGCGTGGACGATCGTTTTTATCGATTGCTGCTACAAGCGGGAGTCAGTGCTGAATGGCACACAGGAAACGGTGGACATAACGCGACCTACTGGAATAGCAACCTCAACCTGTATTTTGATTTTTTTGACAAAAAATAGACAAAAAAAAGCACCCGGGGTTAGTCGGATGCCAGGTGAAAGCTTTAGATAAAATTGACAGCGATCTTAACGATCAAGCCGTGGGGATGAATGTAATTTTTAATAAAGAGTAAACGCTTGACCCTGTATCAGGCAATGGCTGCGCGAGGTGTTGCTTGCAACAAACTCAACAATTGGGCCAGCTGGTTACTGGAGGAAACACGTTCGCACTTTGGTGACAAAGGTGAGTTACCAACCCACTCAAAACGCCAGCGCCAGAATTCAGGATTGCTATTGTCGCCACGCATTTCAATCAACTCAAAACGACGCGCATCCAGTTTAAAAAACTCGCGCAATTGAAATGCAAAATGCTCGGCATTCTTTGCCACGACACTGGATAACTGATGAGTTAAGGCAGCGACGAATACATATTCGCGCCCAAAACCAAACGTGTGATAAACGGCCAGTTCAACAGCTTGCCCAAGCCGATTGTGTAGCACGTGATTGATAGATGAAGCCGGCAACATGCGGTAATCCTTCTTGTTTTTTCTGTGTCTCTTTATATGTCTCTCTCACAGAGACAATTTGCCCGGTGCAAAATTCCGTAGAATGTTTGCAGCACGAAAATATTCAAGGCTTATTACTTTTGTCAGCTTTTCGCTATGTTGTTTTTGGTATCAGTAATTAGCAAACGCCGTGATCATTTAAGGTCAGGCATCCGAGCGGGCGGCAGTCTAATGGGAAAATATGACAGTTCAAATATAAATATCGACGCTGTGAGATATTCTTCTAAAAAAATCACACGCGGATATTTTTTGTACAAAGATATCCGCCAATGTGTTTCCTTTCGTGGCTGGTGATCAAAAAATCACAAAAATCGGTAACACATTGTTGTGCTGTTATTACCGGCGCTCTGTTAACTTTTGTTAAAGAATATCGCTAGCATCCAGGTATTGGACTATCGCCGGCTTGCTGACAGGCTCAATAGTGCTGCAGCTATCAGTTTCGGGTTCTGACTTGGCGTTCGGGTCTATGGCGAGGCCGATAAAATCAAACAGATTGCTATCGGCTAATTGGGAGGGAGCGACATTTTTTATCGCTGAAAAAATCGTTTCAGTACGGCCCGGATATTGTTTTTCCCATGCGCGCAGCATGTCCTTCACAACCTGGCGCTGGAGGTTCTCCTGCGAACCGCAAAGATTGCAAGGAATAATGGGGAAACCTTTGGCCTCGGCAAATTCGATAATATCGTCTTCGTTGCAGTAAGCCAGCGGGCGGATCAGTATGTTGCGTTTGTCATCCGATAATAACTTGGGCGGCATAGCTTTGAGTTTGCCGCCGTAAAACAAATTTAAAAACAGTGTTTCAATAATATCGTCGCGGTGATGGCCAAGGGCAATTTTGGTCGCGCCTATTTCATCGGCAAAACTGTACAAAGTGCCACGACGCAAACGCGAGCAGAGGCCGCAGGTGGTTTTGCCTTCAGGGATAATTTCTTTAACGATGCTGTAGGTGTCTTTCTCAATGATATGAAAAGGCACACCTATGGCGGTCAGATACTCAGGCAACACGTGCTCGGGAAAGCCAGGCTGCTTCTGGTCCATATTAACGGCCACTATCTCAAAATTGATGGGCGCGGTCTTTTGCAGGCTGAGCAGTATGTCCAGCATGGTATAGGAGTCTTTGCCGCCCGACAGGCAGACCATCACCTTGTCGCCATCCTCGATCATGTTGTAATCCACAATTGCAGTGCCCACGAGACGGCGCAGGCGCTTTTGCAATTTGTTGAATTCCAGGCGGTCCTGGCGGACATGAAGTTCTTTCATAGTACTGACTCGATCAAAGGACGGCTGCGGCTAGCGCCAGCAGAAAAGGCGCGCATTGTACGGATTTTGCGCATGCGAGGAAATAGATTCCTGCGCTATTGCCAGGAAGGCGGCAAGACCGGAAAGCCAGGCGGAAAACCTTTGCCCTGCCCCATCAAGGCCTTTACCCGGTTATTGCCGCTACCCGATGACAATCCGCCCGAAAAGATTAAAACTTAAGCAGTCCTTGGGATTTTTTGACGCTGTTCAGGTCCGATTTCCTATGGCATAGGCTTTGCTCTAACTTGCCTATAGCGAGATAACCGGTCATTCCGGGTATTTGAAATCCCCAATTCAGGTGTTTGGAGTTGTTATGGCTGTATTGCGTTCCGTCTGGGAAAAATTTGCTGGCAAAAGCCGCCCTGATGGCACCCTGCCCTTTGCGTTTTCGGCCAGCATCAAGCCGGAAGATGGCCAGGATGATAGATACAAAGACCTCTGGCAGCTACTGAACAATCGCCAGCTGCTGGAAGCCAAAGTAGACGGCAGCAGCCTGAGCTATCAAACCATCATAGTGGCTATCGATATACAGCGCGGCCTGCTGTGGCTGGATGATCTTTTCCCCAGCCAGCACCTGTTGGAAGCGGGCGACATCATCACCCTGCGCCACCACCGCAACGAAGAGCAACTGAGCATCAGCGCTCCGCTGCTGGCTTGGGGCAAAAACTATGGCGCCCAGGGTTTTGCGATTGCGCTGCCCGAAGAGGTTAATTACCTGCCCCGCCGCCGTTATCCCCGCGTTGAACTCACCAGCAGTAACGCCATCAGCGTCAAAATTCGTCCCATTGGCCAAGACATCAGCCAGGGCAACGTGCAGGATATATCCGCCGGTGGATTGCGTCTGAGTGTGCCCGGTAACCTGCTCGGCCAACTGCGCCACGGCGCCCTGTTACCCCTGTGTGAGCTGCGCCTGAGCGACGAACTCCATATCCGCTGCAGCGCCCGCATTCGCGCCTTCCGTCTGGTGCGCAACCTGCAGCGCTACACTCAAGTTAGTGTGGAATTTGTTGATCTCGCCCCCGAACGTCGCGCCCAATTGGAACAGTTCGTCAACAATCTGCAATACCTGCAAGCCTGTGAGCTAGCCCGTCATAGCGCCTGAGCAAATTTAAGCTAGGCTTTCTAACTATTACTTCATCGACCAGCGCTTCAGGCGCTGGCAGCTCCACTATTTTCCAAGGGAAATTACCATGCGCAACAATGGCCCCATTACTGGCCGCGAAGTCAGCTTGTCTACCAACGACGAAATCGTCTCCTCTACGGATACCCGCGGCAGCATCCTGTTTTGCAACGATACTTTCTGCAAAATCTCCGGTTTTGACCGGGGCGAACTCATCGGCCAACACCACAATATTGTCCGCCACCCGGATATGCCAGCGCCGGTATTTGCCGGTTTCTGGCAAACGTTGAAATCCGATAAAGCCTGGATGGGCATAGTCAAAAACCGCTGTAAAAACGGCGACCACTACTGGGTCGACGCCTATGTAACCCCGGTTCATGACCGCGGCCAGATTGCCGGCTACGAATCCGTACGAACCAAAGCCGACAGCGAACGCGTCAGGCGCGCCGAAGCTGTCTACCAACGGCTGCGCAATCAACAGCCGGCAATTCCCCTCGCAGAACGGCTTTGGGCCCAGTGGGGCAGCGCCCTGGGCTTTGGGCTTGGGAGTTTTGTATTTCTGCTGGTTTTGAGATTTATGACTGGAACAACATCTGCAAGCCTCGTTGGCGGTTACGCCGTGGCAGCCGCGCTGCTGGGGTTGGCCATGCGCCAATGGCGAATACTCAGCCTCACTGAGGCACTAAGTGCAGCACATAAAGTGATCGATGATCCACTGGCGGCTTACATCTATACCGGACGCCCCGACGCGCAGGGCGAAATACTACTGGCCCAGATTGCCCTTCAGGCGCGTCTGCGCACAGCTCTCGGGCGTGTAGGAGTCTCCGCACAGGAGATACTGCAAAAGGCCAATGCGGCCCGTGAACAAGCCAGCAAAACCTTTGACGGTATGAGCGCCCAGCAGCAGGAAACCAGCCGGGTTGCCCATGCCATGCAGCAGATGTCACAGGCAGTTCACGAAGTTGCCCAGGGTGCAACGCGCACCTCAACTGCCACCAGCCAGGCAATCACCGAAGTGGAATCAGGTCGCCTGGTTGTCGCCGGAGCCAACCAGGCTATTGAGAGCCTGTCGGGCACCGTGGCCAGTCTGGGAGAGGTGCTTGCGAAGCTTAGTGAAGACAGCAGCAAAATCGCCAGCGTGGTAGATGTGATCCGTGGTATTGCCGAACAAACCAACCTGCTCGCACTCAACGCCGCCATCGAAGCGGCACGTGCCGGGGAGCAGGGGCGCGGCTTTGCTGTAGTTGCCGATGAAGTTCGCCATCTTGCAAAACGCACCCAGGAATCTACCAGTCACATTCAGGAAATTATCGGCAACCTGGCCAAAGCTACCGCCGCTGCCAGCGAAAACATGAACGATTGCCAACAGATGGCCAACCGCAGTGTGGATGAGATGGGTAATGTGCATCAGGCGCTGGACGCCATAGCCCAGTCAGTGACCAGTATCGACCACATGTCCCACCAGATAGCCGCCGCTGCCGAGGAACAATCGGTAACAGCGCGTGAGATTGAAGGAAATACAGGTAACATCGCCGGGATTGCCGACTTGTCCCAGCAGCAGATACAACAAGCAGATACACTCAACCACGAAGTTGCGGAGCTATCCAATCGTCAGGCAGATTTGATCATCCGCTTTCACTAACACGTGCGGCTCCGGAATTTGCCCTTGTCACACCGCCACACCAATAGTGCTGGCGGCCATTGCGCAAGTTTCTCGCAAAAAATAGCCCGCTTCTGAAGTTCAAATCTATAATGTGATAGAGAATCTTGCGCGCGCTATTCACAACCGCGCTTCATCGCTTCGCGCTAATGAGTTGACTATGTTATCTACCCGGGAATTGACTGAACTCGACCGCCAACATCTCTGGCACCCTTACACTTCCTTTAACGACCCTATGCCGGTTTACCCCGTGCGCCGTGCGCAAGGTGTGCATATAGAATTAGCAGATGGCCGCAAATTAATTGACGGCGTTTCATCCTGGTGGAGTGTTATACACGGTTACAACCATCCTGCGATGAACCAGGCCATTAAAGAACAATTACACCAATTTTCGCACGTCATGTTTGGCGGCCTCACCCACGAGCCTGCAGCAAAGCTTGCACAAAAATTGGTTGAAATTACACCCGCCGGCTTGAACAAAGTGTTTTTTTCCGATTCAGGCTCAGTCGCCGTTGAAGTCGCATTGAAAATGGCCCTGCAATATTGGCACTCGCGAGGGCAAGCGCAGCGAACAACATTCCTCGCATTAAAGAGCGGCTATCACGGTGATACTTTTGGAGCCATGGGTGTGTGTGACCCTCACTCAGGCATGCATCATTTATTTCACCAGAATATTTCACACAATCTGTTTGCTGAAGAGCCTTCATGTAAATTTGGTGACGAATGGAATGAGCAAAGCTTCTCCAATTTTTCCCATTTATTGCAACGCAATCGCCAAAAGATTGCGGGGGTTATCCTTGAACCCATTATGCAAGGTGCAGGCGGCATGCGTTTTTATTCGCCGGTTTTTTTACAAAAAGTGCGCGAACTTTGCGATGACCTGGAAGTACTTTTAATCGCCGATGAAATTGCCACAGGGTTTGGTCGCACAGGAAAATTATTTGCCTGCGAACACGCCGGTATAAGCCCCGATATCATGTGCTTAGGCAAGGCGCTGACTGGCGGTTACATCACGCTTGCCGCAACACTCTGCAACGATAAAGTGAGCGATGGCATCAGCCGTGGTCAAAATCCGGTATTTATGCACGGGCCAACCTTTATGGCCAATCCCCTCGCCTGCGCCGCGGCCAATGCCAGCCTGGACATATTGCTCAAGCAGGATTGGCAAGGAAAAGTGCTGCAAATAGAGCAGCAACTAAAAGCTGAACTTGAACCCTGCAAAACACTTTCAACAGTCAACGACGTGCGCGTATTGGGTGCGGTTGGCGTTGTGGAATTGAAAGAACCAGCCAAAGTATCTGAGCTACAAGCACAATTTGTCGCGCAAAATATTTGGGTGCGCCCATTTGGCCAGTGGGTTTATTTAATGCCGCCCTTCATCATCGATGAACAGGAGTTACGCCAGCTAACACAAGGAGTATTCCGCGTGCTCGGCAATCTTTAGAGAATGCTATGCGCAGGCTGACACTTGGTCTATTGCTAATACTCAGCCTGCACAGCGCCGCCAGTACACCTATGGTGTACCGCTATTGGGACTGGGGCGTAACGCCAAAACGCGACGACGCCCAGGTCGCCGCCCTGGAACTTGCGCTCACCAAAACCCAGGCCCAATATGGGCCCTTCCAGATTATTCGCCACACAGAATTTTTCAGCACATCACGCGTGCGACGCGAGGTTAATCGCGGCGAAATAGTCAATATCCAGGTAGGCCCCTGGCGATCGCTGGAAACCGATCCGGCAAAATTATCCGAGCGCAGCCTGCGCGTCGAAGTTCCGCTCTTTTACAATATACTCGGCTATCGCCAGCTCATCATCCGCAAAGCTGATGAAGATATTTTCAAGCGTATAAAATCCAGCGACGACTTAAAAAAATTAACAGCGGGCCAAGCGCGCGGCTGGCAGGATGTGGATATTTATCGCCACAATGGTTACCAGGTTTCCGATGAGGCCAGCGTGACAACATTATTTGCCATGCTACAGGCAAAGCGCTTCGATTATCTTCCGATGAGCATTTCTGAAGCGAGTTCAGCGCTGGATGCCAACCCGGAGTATCGCCAGCATTTTATGGTTGTGCCTGACATTATTATTTATTATCCATTCCCAACCATTTTTTATGTCAGCGCAAAACAACCGCAATTAGCAACGCGCCTGGAAGCGGGACTAAAACTGGCCGAGCGGGATGGCTCGTTGGAAAAATTATTTGCCCTGCACTATCGCGATGAAGCGACCTTTTTAAAAAATAAACATTTGCGCGCGTTTGTACTCGACAATCCTTTTATACCTGAACATCTCAAACAGCGCCAACCACGCCTTCTCGCTCACTAACACCCAAAACAAAACAGGCTGTGTGCTCGCGCATCACAGCCTGTTGTACGTACCCGTTTTATAAAAGTTACTGGATTTTATGAATACCAACAGCAGCGCGCAGCTTTTCCAAAAAGGGCTTACTTTCTGCACGCGCCTTTTCTGCACCTGCCTGAAGAATTTCTTCAATATGGGCGGGATTGGCAAGCAGCGCTTCGTATTTTTCCCGGGCTTCACCGACTTGCCCGTTAATCAATTCAAACAATTGCTTTTTAGCTTCGCCCCAAGCGATACCTTCGGCGAACGCCTGGTGCATTTGCGCAGTTTGCTCTGGCGTTGCAAAGGCCTGCCAAATCTGGAACACAGTTGAGGTATCCGGATCTTTCGGTTCACCTGGTTCAAGTAAGTTGGTAATAATTTTATTGATGGATTTTTTCAATTGTTTTTCAGGCAGGAACAGCGGAATCGTATTGCCGTAACTCTTGCTCATCTTGCGACCATCAAGGCCTTGCAGTACAGCAACATTGTCATCTACCAAAGCTTCGGGCAATACAAAATGTTCACCATAGTGATGATTGAAACGCGCCGCTATATCGCGGGCCATTTCGATATGCTGGATCTGGTCTTTACCTACCGGCACTTTGTGCGCGTTGAACATCAGAATATCGGCAGCCATCAAAATGGGATAGGAATACAAACCCATAGTAATGGCGAAATCAGGATCGTCGCCATTGGCGACGTTCGCGTCGACTGAGGCTTTGTAGGCGTGAGCACGATTCATTAATCCCTTGGCAGCCATACACGTCAGCAGCCAGCACAATTCAGGAATTTCAGGCACATCGGACTGGCGATAAAACACCGCGTTATCAGTATTTAAACCAAGTGCGAGCCAGGTGGCCGCAATTTCGCGCGTGGATTGGTGAACGAGCGCAGGATCATGGCATTTGATCAAGGCATGGAAGTCCGCCAAAAAATAATAGGATTGCACATCGCTTTTTTCGCTGGCGGCAATGGCCGGGCGAATCGCACCTACATAATTGCCCAAATGCGGAGTGCCGGTGGTGGTAATGCCGGTGAGTACACGTTGCTTGCTCATGATTATATTCTTGTGCCAGTGATATTCGTGGTGGAGTAAGTTGGCGGGCATTATACAGATATGCGCCGCCGATTAGGCAACCGTGGCGCGGGATAACCAGAGTGATTAGCTGGCTGCTTGCAATAGGCTCGCCTCTTTAAGGATTAAGGCCTCAAAGCCTGCCTGGGTTAATAATTGCGCAGCCACGTCGCAGCGACGGCCGGCATCGTCAGTCACTACGTAAATTTTCGAGTTATCCAGCTCCGGCAAGATTTTGCGCAATTGACTGAGGGGAATATTCCGGCTGCCAGGCACTGATTGAAAACGTCGCTCCAATGGCAAACGCACATCGATAATTTGATAACGCGAATTCGCCTGGCTATTTTGCAAATCCTGGTAAGTGATGTAGTTGCGCACAGGCTCCTGCAACAGCGTGATGAAGTCATCTTTGCCCAAACACATGAGCTTGCCCTGCGTCAGCATCTTTACCGTGGCATTGCGAGTAGTATCGCCAACCAACGACTCTTCACCAAAGTAATCGCCGGGGCGTAACGCAGCGAGGATATTACCCTGCTTATCCAGCACGGTAGCGCTGCCAGACTCAAGCACATAAAAATGCTCGCCGCGCTCGCCTTCGCGAATCACTACTTCGTCGGCCACCACCTTGCGCGGCGTGAAGCGCACAAACAATTGACGAATATTTCCCGGCGGAATGCGATTGAAAAATGGTGATTGCAATAAGCTGGACATCCAGTCGCCCTCCTCGACCTGGGGTTGTGACGCGGAGGTAGTTGGGGCTTGCGCAGGACCTTCTTCAGTAGCTTTTTTGTCTTGGGTTTCGTGGCCGCTTTCGCTCCAGGCCATTACCAGGTCTAGAAAATCGCGCTCCACTTTCAGCACGGTTACTGTAGATTTGGCTACAGCGGAAACCTGGGTGGGCGAGGTATTGTTGAGCGGAACACGATGTACTTCAGCATCACTACTGACAGAGGTCACCGCAAACTGTGAATCAATCAAATCAACGTTGCCGCTGACCAGATAAACGGCCTCGCTTAAATCACGTCCGCGCTTGAAAATAATCGCGCCTTTGGCGTAATCCTGCAGGCTGGCCTTTTCCATGACTTTCGCGAGGTATTCAAAAGTCAGTGTATTAAAAGGTGAAAAACTGGCCAGCAGTTCGTGTGTGAGTTGCATACAAAACCCCAATTGCACGTTGCTTTCTGGTTTTCGTTATCGCTGGTTTGCTGTTATTTAAAAGCATTATAAACACCCTCCCGACCCGAACGGGCGAGAAGATACCGAGTCTTAGGACTGAATCACATTCAGTCGCTTAAATAACGTTCCTGACCAGAAAACTCTGCCGGGTTTAAAAAACCAACGCCGACAGATGGCGATAAAAGGCGTGTGCTACGCGGTAGAGCAGCCAGGTATCCTTGACGCCGGCCAGCTCGCGAATGGAGTGCATGCCAAAGGTCGGCACACCTACATCTATAGTTTTCACCCCCACTTCAGACGCGACTATGGGGCCTATGGTGCTGCCGCAACCCATGTCCGTGCGGGCTACAAAAACTTGTACGGGGACTTCCTGTTGATCACTCAACCAGCGAAAAAATCCGCTCGTTTCACTGGTGGTGGCGTAGCGCTGGTTGGCGTTGATTTTGATTACCGGCCCGCGGTTAAGCAACGGCCCATGGTTTTCATCGTGCCTGTCCATAAAGTTGGGATGTACGCCGTGAGCGTTATCGGCAGAAATCATGAGCGAACGCTCGATGATGCGAATGCGTGTTTCTGTCTCAGGCACCAGACGCTCCAGAAATTGCTGCAGCATGGGGCCTTTGGCTCCGCAGCAACTGACGCTTCCAACTTCCTCGTGATCCGTACAGATTAACAAGCTGGACACCTGGTCATCTGCTTGCAAAATCGCCTGAAGGCCAACAAAACAACTAAGCAAATTATCCAGGCGGGCGCTGGCGATAAAATCCTGCTGTAGCCCTATCAATGACGGCGGCTGGGTATCGTAGAGGCTAATTTCGTAATCCAGTACCTGAGCTGCGTCCAATTGTGGATGCTGCTTCCACAACTGTTGTAACAACAGATTTTTAAAGCTGGGTTGTAATGTTTGATCCGCTCCCAACTGCAAAAGCAACGGCACTATATCGCGCTGGGCATTGATGCTGCGATTGTTGTTAACTTCGCGATCCAGATGTATAGCCAAGCTGGGTACTACCGCCACGGGGGCTTCGAAATCCACCAGGGCGCTGGCAATTTTGTTATCGGCGGTGCTGTAGGTGACACGACCTGCCATTGAGAGATCGCGATCAAACCAGGGAGCCAGCAAAGCACCGCCGTAAACTTCAACGCCCAGCTGAAAATAACCTTTGCGATTTAATTCAGGCTGGGGTTTTACCTTGAGGCACGGGCTATCTGTGTGGGCACCCAGCATACGTATCCCGGATTCCAGTAGCGGTTGCTTGCCATATACGAAAGCAATAATTGATGAGTCGTTACGTGTCAGGAAATAGCGTCCGCCCGGTTGCAACTGCCAGGCATCAGCTTCGTAAATCTGCACAAAACCTGCTCCTGCCAGCACAGCTGCTATAGCATCAGTTGCATGGAATGGCGTAGGTGACGACTGCAAGAAACTGAGCAGCTGTTGATTGAAATCGGTTTGCGCTATCAATGACATGGGGTCACCTGATGGTTGACTAATTACTTAGAGCGGCTGGGTGCGAATACGTTCGCGCTTCTGCCAGGATACGGAGTCGCGCAGGTATACCGGTTGCGCATCCAGGATGGAAATCTGCTCACCTCTGGCCAGCGCCGCTGCGCCCAGCTCAGCAATATCTGCAGCGCTGGGATAAAGATCTTGCTGTAACTGCTCGGGCATAAGGCTCGCCAAATCCCCATAATGCCAACCCGGCCCCAGGGCCACGAACTGGCGCTGCAGTTGCTGCACTGGTTCTTGCTCCTGCAATAGTGCTGGCTGCATAACATGCTCCTCACCTAAAGGACTCGCATCATGAGCAAACAGCCCCCAATAGACCTCATCCATGCGCGCATCCAGTGTCACCAATAACGGCAAGCGGTTATCTGGATTCGCACGCGCATAACCGGCGGCTATCGCTTGTAAAGTGGATACCGGGATTACCGGAATGTCGGCGCCAAAAGCCAAGCCTTGCACTATGCCCATGCAAATCCGCAAACCGGTAAACGAACCTGGACCGCGACCATAGGCAATGGCATCCAGATCACGCAGATCAAGGTCGGCCTCCTGCAGAATTTCGTCCACCATGGGCAGCAATCGCTGGGTATGGCTCTTGGCCGCCAGTTCGAATTTATGGAGAGTAATGCCATCGCGGTAAAGCGCAACGGAACAGGCATCAGTGGAGGAATCCAGAGCGAGAATCTTTGACATGAAATTACGAATAGTTAACCAGAATAAAAACCAGTTTAACGTGCGGACAAAAAAATAGGCTCACAGAGAGCCTATTTTTTTGTTACCTGAGCAGTCTTAAACCACTTCAATAGCATATTCGGCGGCAATTTTCAGTTGCCGCACAAACGCTCAGCTCAACACATCAAACAATTGTTTGCGGATGGAGTCCACACTGCCTACACCATGGATACGCGTGTATTTGGGCGCGTTGCGCTTACCGCTAGCGGCCAATTCTTGATAGAAGCCTACCAATGGTTTGGTTTGCGCGTGGTAAACAGTCAAACGTTTGCGTACCGTTTCTTCCTGGTCATCAGGACGCTGCACCAGCGGCTCGCCGGTAATATCGTCGTGGTCGGCAACTTTGGGGGCGTTGTGAATAACGTGATAAACACGACCTGACGCTTCGTGTACACGGCGACCGCTCAAGCGAGCTACGATCTCTTCGTCAGCAACATCAATTTCAATCACGTGGTCAATATTGATACCTGCATCAAGCAGTGCTTGTGCTTGGGGAATAGTGCGAGGAAAGCCGTCAAACAAAAAGCCATTGCTGCAATCGCCTTGAGTGATGCGCTCCTTCACCAGAGCAATAATCAAATCATCAGATACCAGGCCACCAGCGGCCATAATATCTTTCGCTTGCAGACCCAGCGGAGTGCCAGCTTTAACTGCTGCACGCAACATGTCGCCGGTAGAAATTTGGGGAATACCAAACTTCTCCATAATCTGCTGCGCCTGAGTACCCTTGCCTGCACCAGGTGCGCCCAACAATATCACTCTCATTACGGATTGCTCCTCAAAATTATTATGTCGCGCCCGCAGCTCCCATGGCTATGTGGATACCAGCTGATGCCGGCATGATAATGCCAACGGGAGCACAAAATGCGCCAATCAAAAAGGCGTTAAGATACACGGCCGGCCGGCCAATCACAACCAAAAAGCAGACTTTTGGCAGATGCGAAACCCGCTTTTTGCTGCCGTACGTCAGGGAATCCGGGCCAGATTTCATGCGGCCACCCAACTTCCTCACCGAAACCCAAGGCGAAGGAAGCAACCCCCTTAAAGCTCGCCCAAGCCTATTTTCTATCCCTCTTTATATTGTGTAGTTAGATACTTCATCCTACAATTGGAGTAATTATGATAATTGGAGCAGAAGGGCTATGGCCGCAAATGTTGAGCTGGATGACTATGACCGCAAGATCTTGCGTGCCCTGCAAGAAAACGCAGACTTTTCTATGGCGGACCTGGGCAATCTGATTGGCTTGTCTCACACCCCCTGCTGGCGCCGACTAAAGCGTTTGGAGGTTGAAGGGGTGATCCGTGGCAAGGTAACCTTGCTGGATGCAAAGAAGATAGACTTGGGAGTTCGCGTCCACGCGTTTGTGACTGCCAAGAACCACGATGAAGCGGCGCTAAGCGCGTTTGAAGCGGCGGTACAAGCTATTCCCGAGATTGTGGAATGCTACTCCACCAGCGGCGACAAGGATTATGTGTTGCAGATCGTGATTAACAGCGTTGAAGAGTATGAAAAATTACTGCGCCGCACCTTGCTTGGCCTGCCCAACGTAGGCAGCATCCACTCCACCTTCTCGCTCAAGCAGATCAAGTACACCACTCAATTACCCATCTGATGTTCGCCAGTCGCAGAACTCCAGCCATAAAAAAAGCCCCTGTTTCGGGGCTTTAGTTCTCTCACCATCGACTTTCTGGCACTACAAAATCGTTAAACCCTGAAATGGCGTAGCCGGTCACGCAGCCCAGATGACAATTGACTTAAGCGCTGACTGGCTTGCGCCGTGTGAGTGGCGCCATCGGAATTGCTCATGGCAAGCTGATTGATCGCCACCAGGTTTCTATCAATTTCTGCGGTTACGCTGCTTTGCTCTTCCACGGCGGTAGCTATCTGGATGGCCATATTGGTAATTTCATTCACCGCAGCACCAATTCCTCTCAGTGATTGCCCTGCCTCGCCCGCCGAGGCCACGGCCTCCTGTGTCATGCCGGCACTGGCATTCATCGCTGCCACGGCTTTTTGCACACCTTGCTGCAATTGGCTGAGCATGCCCTGGATATCTGCTGTAGATTGCTGGGTGCGGCTGGCAAGCGTACGCACCTCATCGGCCACTACCGCAAAACCGCGCCCCTGCTCACCGGCCCGGGCAGCCTCAATGGCCGCGTTGAGTGCAAGCAGATTGGTTTGCTCGGCTACACCGCGAATCACATCAATTACCGAGGTGACATTTTTCGCCTCGTCTTCAAGGCTGACGATTGTCTGCGCGGTTTGCGTAACATGAGTAGACAAATGCTCGACGTGATTGACCGCCACGCCAATACGCTGCTGCCCCTGCTCAGTAATACCGCTAGCTTCCTTGGTGCTCTGGGCAGTATTACTGGTATTGCGGGCGACTTCCTGAATAGCCATGGACAATTCATTTACCGCGGTGACAACCGTGGTAATCGCCTGGCATTGCTCATCCGCCGCATGTTGGCCGGTACTGGCAACTGATAACAACTCTTCCGCCGAATGGGAAACCTCGTCGGTGTTGTGGCGAATATCCTTCACCAGGGTTTGCAGCTGGTCCATAAAGCGATTCAGGTGAGTTGCCAATTCACCCAACTCATCGTGGCTATCCACATGAACGCGAATCGTTAAATCACCATCGCCAGAGGCAATATTGTTGATGCGATCGCTGATTTTTTGCAGCGGAACTGTCACCAACAGCGGCAAAAAGAACGCGGTGGCCAACGAGATCAAAGTACCCAGTATCAAGAGTGAGATCAGCTGGCGATTAATGCCGTTGCTGTTGTTATCTATCTTGACCGTAAAGTCATCCACATGGGCAAGGCGCTTATCTTCCAACTCATCGAGAAAGGAACGCGCTTTTGAAAATGCCTGAAAGCCCTCGCCCAGGGAGCGAGCAATAAGCGTCGCGCGAGCGGCATCGTCAGCGTTGGTCGCACTGTTAACAATGGATTCTGAAATACTTTGCCAAGTCTGCAAATAATTCAGATATTGTTGTTTTTCCGAGTCGGTGCCCGTATCTGAAGTTTCAATGGACTTGATTGCACGGTCATGGGCTTGCTGCAGATTGTCTTTATGTTCTTTGCGGTAGGTGGCGATTTGTTGTTCGCTAAGATTGGGAGCCAGCAGCGCACGCTCGGCGGTCAGCGCCTGGTACATGTCCCGGTCAGCCTGAATCAACAATTGGATTTCAGGCAAATTAACTTTTGCGATGGCTTTTGCGCTGTCCGCCAGCACATTGCTGGAGCGCACCGAGTAGAGCCCAACATATAAAAATAATAAAACTAGCAGTGTGAGCGGAATCCCCAGCTTCCAGCGAAAGGAGAGATTTGCGTACCAGGCCATATCAACCTCTGTCCATTTATTCTCGAAAAATTATTGATGATCTTTCAAGAGCTTAGTACAGATTTTGGAAATTGCCTGAAAAAACAGATTCCGGTTATAACGCCAACCCACCCCAGCAAGCGTATTTAATATTGAGGTAATCCTCTATGCCGTAACGTGAACCTTCACGCCCCCAGCCAGATTGTTTAACACCGCCAAAGGGCGCCATCTCATTAGAGATCAAACCTTCATTAATGCCCAGCATTCCGGTTTGCAATTGCTCGGTAAGACGCCAGATGCGTGCAGCATCGCGAGTGTATACATAAGCTGCCAAACCATATTCGCTAGCGTTGGCGAGCTGGATAACCTCTTGCTCATTAGTAAATTTCACCAGCGCGGCAACAGGCCCGAAAATTTCTTCGCTACATAATTGCGCGTCGGCGGGAACATCGATCAACAACGCAGGCGGATAAAAAAGTCCCTTCGCCTTGTTACCAATCGCCTGCCTTGCACCACGCTCAAGGGCATCATCTACAAGGCGTTCAACCTTGGCGACAACTTTGGCCTCAATCAAAGGACCAATACTTACCCCCTCCTCCAGTCCATTACCCATTTTTAATTGGCTGATGGCTTCAGATAACTTTTGTACAAATTGCGGATAGATATTTTGCTGCACATAAAAACGATTGGCGCAGACGCAAGTCTGGCCCGCATTGCGAAATTTGGAAGCCATAGCGCCAGCGACAGCCGCATCCAGATCCGCATCGTCAAACACAATAAAAGGCGCATTGCCGCCCAGTTCGAGCGTAATTTTTTTAACCGTGGCGGCGCACTGGGCAATCAATTGTTTACCCACAGCGGTAGAGCCGGTGAAAGTGATTTTTTTGACCTGGGGATTGGCCGTTAGCTCGCCACCAATAGCGGCCGAATCTTCACCACAGATGATATTGATAACACCATCAGGCACACCGGCCTCTTGTGCCAGCACCGCCAACGCCAAGGCTGACAACGGCGTTTGCGCGGCAGGTTTGGCAACCACCGCACAGCCAGCCGCCAATGCAGGGGCCAACTTGCGGGCGAGCATGGCATTGGGGAAATTCCAGGGGGTAATAGCACCCACAACACCGACGGGTTGCTTGATGGTGATAATGCGTTTATCCGGGGATGGGGGCGCAATCAGATCGCCGTATATACGTTTGGCCTCTTCCGAAAACCATTCGATATAGCTAGCACCGTAAACAATTTCGCTACGGGCTTCACTGAGTGGTTTGCCTTGCTCCATGGTGAGAATGCGAGCGAGATCGTCCTGATTCGCCATCACCAGCTCATACCAATTGCGCAAGATCTTGCTGCGCTCTTTGGCTGTTTTTGCGGCCCACAACAGCTGCGCTTTATCTGCCGCCGCTATGGCAAGACGAGTTTCAACCGCACCGGCATTAGCAACCTGAGCCAGAATCTCGTCAGTTGCAGGATTAGTAACAGCAAAAATTTTACCCGAATCCGCCGCACACCAGTCGCCATTAATAAAACAACGGTCGCGCAACAAACCAGGATTTTTCAACTCGATCATTGGCTTTCCCTCCAGCAACTAGCCACTCGCAACGCTTACTTATGCAGCTTCAAACTCACTTTTACCAAGCGCTGGTTTTTCATGGAGAGCACCACAAATTCTACTTGTCCCAAGCGCACGCGGTCGCCAACGACTGGCTGGCGATATTTACTAAAGATGTAGCGCGCGATACTCCAGTTAGCCATCTCGGGCGGTACTGGGAAGTTATAGACCATGCTCAAATCTGACAACTTGGCCCGCGACGTAAGGACGAACTCACCGAAGAAGGCTTGCGCTGACAAGCGCTCGCTCTCTTGCATACCCACCAGGATTTTATCCAGCGATTCCAGCTCGCTCGGCAGGCTCAATAAAAAGATATGATCATCCGCCTGGAGTTTTTGCTCAGCTTCCAGCGCTACAGGATGACCATCGCGCAACAGACATAATAGCTGCACCTTATGGGGCAACTGCAAAGTGCCTACGGTGCGGCGCAACGCGGGGCTGCCTTCGGCCAATTTGTAACCCACGAATTCGTGACCAACCTGACCATGCACACCCAGCTCTACTCTCTGTACCCGCGAGCTGCTCGTAGGTACGTTGAGATTGAGCCACTTGGCCATAGGCGTTACTGTCCAGCCCTGGACAATAAGCGAGATAAGTACAATAAAGAACGCGATATTGAAGAAGAAGTTCCACTCCTCAATACCTGCCAACCAAGGGAACATGGCCAGCACAATCGGTACAGCCCCACGCAATCCCACCCAACTGATAAAGGTTTTTTCCTGCCATGAAAACTGGAACGGTAAGAGACACAACCATACTGCCAGCGGACGCGCCACAAACATCAACAGCACCGCGACCAGCAACGCACTTGAGGCGTAACTCATCAATTTATGGGGTGACACCAACAAACCCAACATCAGGAAGAGACTGATTTGCGCCAACCAGGCGATACCATCGTGGAAGCGCTGGATATTGAACAGGCCGCGTTTGACATGGTTGCCCACCATCAAACCGGCGAGATAAACCGCCAGGAAGCCGCTGGAATGCAGTACCGCCGCCAAGCCGAAAATAAAGATGCCACCGAACAAGGCTAGCAACGGATAAAGGCCGGGGCTCAGCTGCAAGCGCTCAACGCCATAGGCCAGGAAACGGCCGCCAGCGATACCTACCAGCGAACCAACCCCCATCTCCCAAACAAAATCGCCCAGCATCAGCCAGTCAAACCCGACTTTTTTGGAGAGCATTTCCACAAATAAAATGGTGAGGAACACCGCCATAGGATCGTTGATACCTGACTCTATCTCGAGAGTCGCACCTACACGGGATTTGAGCGTCAGCCCCTGCATGGTCAGCACTGAAAACACCGCCGCCGCATCGGTGGAGCCCACAATGGCACCCAATAACATACCGTGGACCCAGGACAAACCCAGCAGCCAGGCCACCAATCCACCCAGCACACCTACAGTAATCACCACCCCGACAGTGGCAAGCGACAGCGCAGGCCGCAAACCTACGCGGAATAAATGGATCTCGGTGCGCAAACCACCATCAAATAAGATTACCGCCAGGGCCAGGGTGCCCATAAAGTAAGCGGCCTTAACATTCTGGAACTGGATACCCAAAAAGCCATCTTCACCGGCCAACATACCGATGATCAAAAACACCAACAGCAAAGGCATACCCATGCGCGGCGACAAGGTGCTGGCGAGTATGCTGATAATGAACAGCGCACCGCCAAACAACATGATCTGGTTGAGTGACTCCATGCAATAAAACCTGAAAAAACAATCAATTAGTTGTGGATATTACTACAATCATAGCTCATAGCCAGCGCCAATTACTTAAAACAATAACAACAAGCCTTTTGTGTTTGCCCCGCCGAATTGCTGCTATGATTCGTGCATTATTTCTTTGATAAGTTGTCCCCATGCTCAATAACTCCGCTCTCCAACAGCTCGCCCAATTAAAAACCACGCTGGTCGCTCAAAAAGAAGTCAAACAAGGTAGTGTTCGCAGTACCACCAAGCGCTTTGGCTTTGTGGTGCTCGATGACGGCCGCGAAGCGTTTCTCGATCCGGACCAAATGCAACGGGTACTGCCCGATGATCGCGTTGAAATCGAGGTGGTCACCAATAGCAAGGGACAACTTGAGGCCAAGCTCGAAAAACTGTTGGAGAGCCCACTCAAAGAGTTTGTTGGCCGCTACGTAAGCAAAGGCACTAACTTTTTTGTGGAGCCGGACCTGCTCAACTTTAACCGCTGGCTGTTTGTTCCTCCGCAAGATCGTAAAGGCCTCAATGAAGGCGACTACGTCCATTGCAATGTCATTCGCCACCCCTTTAGCGACGGCAAAGCGCAAGTGCGTGTTGCCACCCGTTTGGGCAAAGCCGATGAGCCGGGTATAGAAAACCGCTACACGGTAGCCAAATACCAATTGCCGCAAGAATGGGCAGCCCCCGCACAAAATCAGGCGAGCAGCATCAACTGGTCCCCCCTGGTGTTTGAAAACGGCGAGCTGGATTTAACCCAACTGCCCTTCGTCACTATAGACTCCGAAAATACCCGCGATATGGACGATGCGATTTATATCGCCTCCAACGCCGATGGCTGGGAATTGATCACGGCGATTGCCGACCCCACCAAACAAATCGACATTGACAGCCCACTGGAACTGGCAGCCCGCCAGCGCGCCAGCACCGTTTACCTGCTCGGCCAATCCATCACCATGCTGCCGGCAGATTTATCCCACGATACCTATTCCTTAATTCCCGAAAAGCGCCGCCCCGTGCTGGTATGCCGCGTACAGGTCGCACGCGACGGCAGTATCGGTACATTCGAATTTGCCGAAGCGCAAATCCGGTCACAGCACAAGCTCAACTACCAGGCGGTAGCTGATCACCTCAACGGCGAAAAAACTTTGCAGGATGCGGGCTTTCATATCAGCGATGACATCCAACAGATGCTGCTGACGCTACAAGAGTTTGCGCGCACCCGTGCAGAATATCGCCAGCAGCATTCACTGGTGATGGATGACAAACCGGATTACTTCTTTATCCTCAATGACCAGAAAAAAATTGATCACGTGGATAAACGCGAGCGCAATGTCGCTCATCGTATGATTGAAGAGGCCATGCTGGTTACCAACATTTGCGCTGGCGAATTGTTTTTACAACATCCTGGCTACGGTATTTTCTCAACACATATTGGCTTCCGTGCCGAGCGACTGAATGACGCTATCAGTTTGATCGGTGAAGATCGCCCGGATTTGATTGAGAAAGGTTTGGTGGCAAGCGATCTGGCGCAGCTGGATAAATTCCAGCAATTATTTAAAGAGTTGCGTGCAAATCCGAATGAAGTAAATACACCATTGCTGTCTTTGTTGCAGCGGATGTTGCAAGCGGGTTCATTGTCTTTTGAACCTATTCCCCATTTTGGCTTGGGCTTTAAAGCCTACGCTATGGTGACCTCGCCCATTCGTCGCTACAACGATTTCTTTAATCACCTCGCCATCAAACGCATACTGCGCGACGAACCACCGATTGACATTGAAAAAGAAGCCCTGGCGCTGCAACTGCAGGAGCAATTAAATCTCGGCCGCCAGGCTTGTCGTTACCTTGAACTGTGGTTGCAATGCCAGTTTATGGCGCCTCGAATAGATACACTCCACTCCGCCAGCATTGGTTTGGTCAACGGCAATGGCATTGGCGTGCGTCTGGATGATCTCGGTATTGAAGGTTATGCGTTGCTTGCCCCTAAAGACAAAGATAGCGAGATCAAAGCGCAGTTCGATTCGCGCCGCCTGAGTTTAACCGTGGAAGGAAAAACTTACCGTCTCGATGAAAAAGTTCACGTACTGGTTAAAGAAGTGGATGTCGCCAAACGCAAAATTGCGTTGGAGCTTGTCGATGAAACTACAGCGGCACGATTGAGCGCTTGGCTTTAACATCGAGGAAGAGATTCGCACAGGGCGCTGATGGCGCCCTTTTTTATGTAAGTGACAATAAAACCTCGCTGTCACATCAATATCTTCACATCTACACAAAAGCGCCATAAGTCTGTCATCTGTATTGACTAGTATTTGTCCGATCGTTGCTATTGCCGTTAAAACGGCGCCACCGGATAAATTTCAAGGAGACAGTGATGAAACTACTTAAATATTTTGTAATGCCCCTCGCTTTTGGTTTAGCCCTGCATGCCCAGGCAACTGATATCCAACTTTCACCCGGCGATACCTGGCACGAATTTGCCATCGATGATTACGCGTCCCAATCCTGGGGTGATGAGTGGATTGATACTAACGACAGCAACTCACCAAATTTCGGTTCCCCACTGCACTATCTCTTCGATATTCCCGTTGGTTTTACCGGATTTTTAAGCGTGATAGACGCTGGCTTTGCGGGCGACCGCTTCGACGTTTTCAATCACGGTATTAGTCTTGGCCACACCACCGTCACCTGGAATGACAGCGATTATTCCAACGACTTTTCCGCTAACTGGAACAACACAAACTTCAGCCGCGGCTTGTTTATTCTTGACAGCGGCAGTTATGACATCACCGGCAATCTGTTCAGTAGTTTGCAAACCTTTAATGCCACCAACGGTGCACTTATGTTGCAAGTTGTGGGTGAAACCAAAGTGCCAGAACCTGACGCAACCTTATTGTTCTGCCTTGGCTTCGGTTTGATTGCGCTGGCGCGCTTGCGCAAGCCATCACATTAATTTGCAACCCTGTGCAAAAGGAAACTGGTATGAAAAAAATATTAACACTGGCTGTATTAGCGACTTTATTTACTGGCGAGAGCGCCTGCGCCGCCAACCAAAGCCTGCAGCCTTTCACTGTAAAAATCATTGGCTTTAACGACTATCACGGCAACTTGCAATCGCCAGGTACTTTTGGCCAAACCGCCAACGCACTCTCACCCAAAAAGCCTGTGGGCGGAGCCGAATATCTCGCCGGTTATGTTGCCAAATTAAAAGCCAATAACCCGAACAATGTAGTGGTAGGCGCTGGCGATTTGATTGGCGCATCGCCATTAATTTCCGCACTCTTTCACGATGAACCAGCAGTAGAAACGCTCAACCGTATCGGCCTTGAATTCAGCGCTGTTGGCAACCATGAATTTGATAAAGGCAGCAGCGAGCTTTTGCGTTTGCAAAACGGCGGTTGTGTGGCCAATGATCCCAACTCCTGTAAAGGAGCCAGCGTCGGAACTCCGGTTCCTTTTGAAGGCGCCAAATTTAAATGGCTCTCTGCCAACGTTGTTAAGCAGGATGGAAAAACACTTTTCCCTGCGTACGGTATAAAAACATTTAACGGTGTGAAGATTGCTTTTATTGGTATGACATTGAAAGACACGCCCACCATAGTGACGCCCAGCGGCGTAGCAGGTTTAACGTTTAAGGACGAAGCCGATACCGTAAATGCGCTGGTTCCGCGTTTGCGCGCACAGGGTGTTGAAGCCATTGTTGTGTTGGTGCATCAAGGTGGCTTTCAAAATGTGAACGCCAATGATCCAACAGTGCTTACCTCCGACATCAACGGTTGCACCAATGATCTGGCGGGTACAGACATAGCAAAAATTGTTAATCGCCTCGACGATGCAATTGATCTGGTTGTCAGCGGTCACTCGCACACAGCGTACAATTGCAGCGCAAGTACAATAGACACCAAGGTAGTTAACAACGCGCTTGTCAGCAGCCCGCGCCCCACCGGCGTGCCCAACAAAACTGGTCGTTTGATTCCCGTCACCCAAGCCTCCAATTACGGCCGCATCCTCAGCGATATAGATGTCACTATTGATCCCGCAACGCGTAACGTCATCAATATCAATGTGCTCAATCGATTGGTTGATCGCAGCGATACCAGCGTAACGCCCGATAACGTGTTATTGAATATTGTAAATAGTTACAACAGCCTGGTTGCTCCTATCGCTAATCTGGTTGTGGGTTCTATCACCAAGGCCATGCCCAATACATCTGACACGGCGTGCAACAGCGACAACGGCCAACTGCTTGCCGATGCGCAACTAGCGGCATCAGCACCCGCACAATTCGGCGGTGCGCAAATTGCGTTTATGAATCGCGGCGGTGTGCGCGCTGATTTTACCTACGCCAGCAGCCCTGCTGGTGAAGGTGATGGCAATGTCACTTACGGCGAAGCCTACACAGTGCAACCCTTCGGTAACAGCTTGGTGACTATGACACTAACGGCGCAAGATCTGAAAAATGTGCTGGAACAACAATTCGCCGGTTGTCGCGGTCAATCAACTACGGCGACACGAATCATGCATCACTCTAGCGGTTTCAAATACACGTGGGATGGCAGCAAAACTTGTGACGCCCGCATTAGCAACATCACGTTGACAGACAGCAACAATCAGGTCGATATTCTGGTAGATGGCAGCGGCACAGTCATTAACCCCACTAAAACTTATCGCGTAACTGTAAATAATTTTATGTCCACAGGTGGCGATGGTTTCACCACCTTCCTGAACGGAAAAGATTTGCTAGGTGGTGCGCAGGATATAGATGCCCTCTCCGCTTACCTCAGTAAATTTAATGCGCAACTTGGCAATAACCCTTATGACCCGACTGCCGTAAGCCTGAGCAAACCACGCCTGACTCGCCTCAATGCGCCAGCTAATTCCACCGGTTGCGTTACCGGTGCCAATACCAACCAATAACGCCTCCCCAGCTTCAGCCCGTTAACCAGTGTTAACGGGCTTTCTTTTTTTATTGCCTTGGCTTTATTAAATTGTATTGGACTAACTATGCGTTTCAGTTTTTTATTTATTTTTGTTTTATGTTTCGTTTCTATTGTTAATGCCGAGACAGAAAGCCATCTGACACCGACAGAGCTACAACAATTGCAAATAGCAACACAACAGGATTTGACAGAAGGAAAAATAAACGAAGCCCGCAATCGGCTGGAACAGGCAGCCTCTCGCTATCACTCAGTAGAAGTAGAGCTGGCATTGGTGCAAACCCTGATGCAAGCCGGTGAATATCGTCATGCATTAAGTGCTGTTGCACACGTACAAGCGGAGCACAGGGATAATGCTGATACCAGTATTTTTTACGCCTGGCTGCTCGCCCTGTCAGGACAATACAAACCGGCACAAGATTTATTATTGGATACCTCTGTGCAATATCCACAATGGGATGTATTAAACACACTGCGCAAGCAACTTGAGGCACGCAAGCTCAATGCAACTGTTTTTAAAAGCACCGACATGGAATTGCATCCCTATTCACCAGAGCTGATTGGCTACAAACTCGTTCAAGGTGGAATATTGCTCAGCGGAGGACGGTTTCTTGTCACGCCTGTTAATCATTCAATAGCAAATAAAATTTTCACAGTACGTAATGGGTTGGGTAATATCTACCACGCAAAACAGGTTTCCAATTTTGACGATGCGCAACTGATGTTGCTTGAGCTTACTGCTGCAGCACCTGAAATATCCACCACGAATTTGGGTAGCATCCGATCAGGCTTACCGACACATTTGATTGGTTATGCTCCATCATCATCGACATCCCCAAGCTGGCCACTAATGTATACAGCGATCCCTGGCATAGCTAATACGGAAAACCAAAGCACATTCATTCTTAACTTTCCTGTTCAAAGCTTGCCACTGATGAGCGGCGCAGGCGCGTATAATCCCGCTGGAGAACTGGCTGGTATCACCAGCAACCAGACCGGGCAGGTGATTATCCCCTTGACCCGAGTGGTGGAATTTCTTAAGTTACCGGCAGGCGCACCCGATAAAAACTCCGCGCTCACCGGTGCCAGATCCCCTGCCGATATTTACGAGGCAGCGCTGGCTAATTGCGTGCAACTCCTGGTGGAAGATCGCTGAGACGATGTCCGCCCCCAGCATCAAGGACATCCACATTGAGCAAAAATTACTGGCTGTTCAAAGCCGAACCTCACATCTACGGCATAGATCACCTCAACGCCGCGCCCCAAAAAACAGGCCGCTGGGATGGCATACGCAATTACCAGGCGCGTAATTTTTTGCGCGACCAGGTCAAGCTGGGCGACGAAGTGTTGATCTACCACAGCAGCTGTAAAAATATCGGCATAGTCGGCACCGCCAAAGTGGTAAAAACCGCTTATCCCGACCCCACCCAATTTAATCCCGAAAGCGATTATTACGATCCTAAAGCCACACCGGAAAATCCGCGTTGGGTTTCAGTCGATATACAAGTTACTAAAACCTATCCCCGTTTGATTCCGTTAGCAGAAATCAAAGCGCAACCGGCACTGGCTGACATGGTACTGGTCAAACAAGGAAGACTCTCTACCCAACCAGTTACCAAAGCAGAGTGGGATTACATCCAGAAGTTGGTGTAGCACTTCGTTTTGCGGAGGAATTTATGGATGCACTCTATAACCAGATTTGCGCCGACTATGACACGACTCGCAAGGCAGATCCCAACATTGTCAGGATCTTATTAGAGTTGCTCAAGCCGCAAGCACAGGCACATTATCTCGATATAGCCTGCGGTACGGGCAATTACACCAACGCGCTGGAAAAGGGAACTACCACCAAAAGCTACTGGTACGGTTTTGACCAATCGGCAAAAATGCTGGCACAAGCTCGCGAAAAATCAGCCGGCATTGAGTGGAGCCTCTCCGATGTCACACAAACCCAATATCCCAACCAAATTTTCGACGGTGCCACCTGTATTTTGGCCGTGCATCACTTTAAGGATTTAACCAGTGCGTTTACCGAAATCTGGCGCATACTCAAGCCCGGCGCCAGGCTTGTGATGTTTACCTCTACACCAGAACAGATGCAGCAATATTGGCTAGCGAATTATTTTCCTGAGATGATGGAAAAGTCCTGCCAACAAATGCCGAGCCTGGGAATCCTAAACCAGGCACTTGAACAAAGCCGATTTACGTTGGAACAAACAAAAGAATTTTTCATTACCCCGGAACTGCAGGATTTGTTTTTATACAGCGGCAAGCAGCGACCTGAAATGTATTTATCCGAAGCGGTGAGATCGGGAATATCTTCATTCGCCAATTTCGGCACAGTCGAGGAATTGGAGTCAGGTCTGCAACAACTCGCCGCAGACATAACCTCAGGGGCGATCAACGCCAGGATTATCGAGGCAAATCAGCACAGCGACTATCTCTTCCTGCAAGCGAGAGCCCTCTAAAGTTTTCACCATGGAACTATCAGCCGACATACTTCTCCTACTGTTTTTTATAGCAACCATAGCGGGTTTTATAGATACACTCGCGGGTGGCGGTGGATTGATTACAATACCTGCCCTGGCCCTTAGCGGCATACCTATTTTGGCCGTATTGGGCACCAATAAACTTCAAGGATGCAGTGGCACTGCCACCGCAAGTTTTTTACTTTATAGACGCAGAAAATTCCAATTTGAAGAAATTAAACAGGCTTTTATCATGGCCTTTATTGGCGCACTCATCGGCAGCCTTGCGGTGCAGGTTATTAACAAAGATGTGCTGAAGTTTATCGTACCCGTTGTGCTTTTCGGAATCGGCTTTTACTTTCTATTGTCACCTTACATCAAGCTGAGCAACGACAAGTTACAACTATCAAACACCACCTTTAACACCACAGTAATTCCAGGCATAGGTTTTTATGACGGTATGTTTGGCCCCGGGACTGGCTCATTTTTTTCATTAGCCAATCTCAGCTTGCGTAATAAAACACTCATAGAAGCCACCACACTTGCCAAACCACTTAACTTTGCCACCAACATCGCATCGCTCATTATTTTTATAGCCTTGGGGCAAGTTTTCTGGCTCGCTGGTGCCGCGATGATATGCGGTCAAATACTGGGAGCCACCGCAGGATCACACTTTCTGTATAAAATAAATCCCGGCCTATTGAGGGCAATAGTTGTCATTATGTGTTTTAGCATGCTGGGAAATTATCTCTATCGCGAAATACTTCTCTAGGAATATTCAGGTAAAAGCCATGGACAATCTGATAACCACTCTTGCAGAACTTGAGCAGCTGTACGGCGACGTGGGTGAAGCCTCCATTCGCAAAGAAATTGACTATTTACATCCTCTCTACCAATCCATCATTCAAGCGTCCCCCTTCGCTGTGCTCGCCACTTCCGGCAGAGCAGGATTAGATACATCTCCCAGAGGAGATGCTCCGGGCTTTATAAAAATCCTTAACGAAAAAACGCTTCTGCTTCCAGACAGGCGCGGTAACAACCGCATAGACAGCCTGCGCAATATTATTGAAGATCCGCGAGTTGCCTTACTGTTTTTAGTACCAGGATTAGGTGAAACTCTACGCGTAAACGGCCAAGCCAAAATATCAACTGATCCCACTTTGTTAGATCAATTTTCCGTTGACGGAAAACTGCCAAAAACATTGTTGGTGATTCAGGTAGAAAGCGCTTTCTTCCAATGTTCGCGCGCTATACGCCGCTCGCACCTATGGGATTTCGAAAAACCGGATATAAGTCACTTGCCTACCGCAGGCCAAATACTCGCGGCGCTCACCCATGATGAAATTGATGGAATAAAATACGACAAGGAATTACCAGAGAGAATAAAGCAAACACTCTACTAGCCGTGCAAGCCTATCCTGGAAAAACCACAGCTAAGGCAAGAATTCCAAACCAAAGACAGGATCTTTTAAAAGTACGGGAGTATCCAATCCAAGACTTGTCGATCCAGGAATTTTTAAAACAGCAATTTTGAGTTTTCCGCTTCGCAATTTTTTTACATCTTCAGAAAAATATTTTTCGAATAGCTGCTTAAGAGAGCCATCGGCTTCAGCCATATCCAACCCCTTAGCCAAACGTCCCACCAACTCAGGGTGACGAACACTAAGATTATAAAGTACCGGAAAAGGATAATAGATAATCAGGTTAGGCACTACGGCAAACTCATCAGTGTATTTACTGGAGCGCGCCAACATATCATCAATTTCAATAACACTTAACGGAATGTAATCAAATCGACCTGCAGCTAGCATGGCAAAAAGATTGTAATAATCAGCATTGTCCAGCACCTTGAAGTTATTGTATTTATAAACATTTAAGTCCTCCCAATCGCGCCCCTGCCCGGCTACCAGTTGGCGCAATTCATTTTGCGTTTTGATTTTTTCAAATTTTGGCAGATCTGCCCGACGAACAAGCAATTTTCGGTAGCCCAACAGCCCCCGAAGTAAAGGCTTGCGTATAGTGAGAGAGCGCTCCTCGCTGGCAGCCTCAGTTTTCCAAATAGGGGTCGGCAGAGCAATAATATTCACTATCTCGCCACGCTCCAACTCGCGAGTTGAACGCAGTGATGTGTAGCGCTCGTTATTCTTATGCAGTTCGTAGGAGCCAAAAGCTGGCTTTGTTTTTTCCAATGCCAGTCGCAATAGTAAAAATTGATATTCGTCCCGTTTTTGGCTAGCGCCAAGATCCCAATACTTATAAACATATTGGGTATCATCAGCCCACAGGTCGGGCCCACCAAGGCATGCGACTACCAACAAAAAAAATATCGAAAATTTATAATTTTTATTTATTAAAAATGCAGACTTATAAAATTTTAATTTTCGCGAAACCACAGAATGCTCTCTCACTTCCGAAAATCAAAGTGTAGCTGAAATTTGCGACACACATCACATTCAATGACTTTGCCACCACTATAAATTTCAGCCCCCCCTCCAGGATCATTTTATCGGCATGCTCATGTCACAACTCTCAGGGCGACAGAGCCTGCGTGATATCCAGTCCAACCTCGAAGCCCAGCGCCACAAACTGTATCACTTGGTAGCAAAACCCATTGCGAACTCTACGTTGGCTCGACTGAACGAACACCAACCGTTCACGTTGTATGAACAGGTGTTTTCGCGGTTACTCAAGTGCTGCCAATCGATACCAGGCAACCATAAATTCCGCTTTAAGAATCCCTTGTATTTTTTTGTGTAGCAACCATGCCGCACTCAATCATTTTATGATTGAGTTTGATGAGAGGCTAATGGATTATCGTTGAATTGGCGGTTACACAGAATTTTTTACAGTCTCAAAAAATTCATCAGGGCGTACTGCCCATACATCCTTCTAATGCAGATGTTCCCTAATAACGGGAGCCAAATATTTGGCCAAATATTTGGACCCATCTACCGATAAATGATCACCATCCCTGTATAGAAGTTTGCCATCTTTTATTCCTTGGCATTTTTCCTCATCACAAAAATACTTGGTCGGATCAAACACAATAACTTGTGGAAACTCAGCCAGCACTTTAGCAGTCAATTGCTTGTAGTCCTTTATACGCGCCTCATAAACATCACGTGAGACGGTACAATCAGAAATATAAGATCTCTTAATAATGGGTGTATTTTCTACACCTCCAACAGAATAGTTTTGTTTGCAGTATCGAGGGTCCAACCCAATCTCCGGCACGTCGATAACAAAAAATACCGTTTTATTAAGAGAGACCAAAAGTTGTAACGTTTTCCTCATGGCAATCTCATATATTTTCGCTCTATCACTTATGTCATGATTGTCTTCAAGCTGTAGCTGCAAACCCAAAGTTCGTTCAACGCCAACACCGTTAAACGCCTCTCCACTCAAATATACAGCTCCCATACTGCTCATAACAACGGTATCTATTGCCTTATCTTTCTTAATAGACTCGTAAAGGTTGTTAACGAGGCGCAAACACACACCTTTTTTTCTATAGATAGTGTTGTAGGTATCCAGTGTGTAAAACGGAATACAACCTGGATAAGATTGATTTGATATACCACCTAACTCCACTTCTAAACCGGCAAAGAGATGGTCTGCATGGGAGTCACCCACTAATAATATTTTTTTTGTCTCACCTTTAACCCCAGACTCTAAAATCTCTTGAGCACCAGCAGGTTGGGATTTACTTGAATAAAAAGAGCAACCAAAGAAGCCAGCTAAAATCATCCCCAGTCCAACAGGAATTAAATGTCTGGATGCTGCTCTGCCAACACCATATCTTATGGGCTGTTCAATATACAAAAATGTCAACCAAGCCAAGAAAAGCGAAAAGAAAACAATTCCGAATCTTTCACTATAAGCCGGCATTGCACCATAAATAGTCTGGTAAAAGGAAATTAAGGGCCAATGCCATAAATATAGTGGATAACTAATTAAACCGATCCAGACCACACCCCTATGACTCAAACAGCGCCCCAGAAGGCTTTCTGCTCCACCCGCAATAACAAAAGCCGCACCCAGCGTTGGTAGAAGCGCTAACCAACCCGGAAAAGCAGACTTATCTTTTACAAAAGCAAGCGAACAAAATAAGAATGCGGCTCCAGTAACCGACAATAAATTGCAAGTGAATCTATTTCGACCTCCCCCATTCTTCGCCTCAAGCGAAGCCACAAAGCCTCCAACCATTAATTCCCAAAAGCGACAAAGCGGCGAAAAAAATGCAACAGTATTATCCCCATACACAGTGCATATATTCAAAAAAAATGACGTAATCGCTAGCATCAAAATAACAAAAGAGAAACGCACCTTCTTTCGGAATGTTAAAAACAACAAGAAAGGCCAAACAAGATAAAACTGCTCCTCGATTCCAAGGCTCCAGAGATGAAGCAGCGGCTTATTCTGAGACGCAATGTCGAAATAACTGTTCTCATATAGGGAAATGATATTTGAGGCGAATAAAACGCCACCCAATAGATGCTTTTTGAAAGACAATAATTCAATTGGATAGAGAGCGAACAACGAAAATAGCGATGAGCACAGCAACACAATTACAAGTGCGGGGAATATTCGTTTTATTCTACGAAGATAAAACTGGGTAAAGCTAAAGCTTTGACAATCAAGATTTTTAATAATGATGGAGGTTATTAAATAGCCCGAAATAACGAAGAAAATATCAACACCAATAAAGCCACCAACAATAGCTTCAGGAAAAATATGGAAAATTACAACCAGAAGAACTGCAACACCTCTTAACCCGTCAATATCAGGTCGGTATTTAAAGCGCTCCAACATTGCATCCCCTATTTTTATTGTTATGTTTCCCTGAGCTACTGTCCGCAAGCAAAGCGATCACCCGCATTTCCATACAGGTAATCGCTACAACATTTATTCCCATTCAATAGTCGCAGGCGGCTTGCTCGATACGTCGTAGCAAACGCGAGATACACCAGAGATCTCATTGATGATGCGGCCAGAAACTTTTTCCAACAGCTCGTAAGGCAAGTGCGCCCAGCGTGCAGTCATAAAGTCTACGGTTTCCACCGCGCGCAAAGAGATTACCCACTCGTAGCGACGACCATCACCTACCACACCAACAGACTTCACTGGCAGGAATACAGCGAAAGCTTGTGAAGTTTTGTGATACCAACCGGATGCGTGTAATTCTTCCAAAAAGATAGCGTCCGCTTCGCGCAGAATATCGGCGTATTCTTTTTTCACTTCACCGAGGATGCGCACGCCCAAGCCTGGGCCTGGGAACGGATGACGATAAACCATGTCGTAGGGCAAACCCAGTTCAAGACCAATTGCACGCACTTCGTCTTTGAACAATTCGCGCAGCGGTTCAACCAGTTTAAATGCCATATCCTCTGGCAGACCACCTACGTTGTGGTGAGATTTGATCACGTGAGCCTTGCCAGTTTTGGCAGCGGCAGATTCAATCACGTCGGGATAAATAGTGCCTTGTGCAAGCCACTTAACATCTTGCAATTTAGTGGCTTCCGCATCGAACACATCGATAAAGGTGCCACCGATAATTTTGCGTTTTTTCTCAGGATCATTTTCGCCGGCAAGCTTGCCGAGGAACAGCTCTTCAGCATCAGCGCGAATGACACGCACCCCCATGTTCTTGGCGAACATGTCCATCACCTGATCGCCTTCGTTTTTACGCAGCAGCCCGTTGTCCACGAACACGCAAGTGAGTTGATTGCCGATAGCTTTGTGCAGCAGCGCAGCAACTACAGATGAATCCACACCGCCGGAAAGGCCGAGCAACACTTTGTCGCCGCCCACCTGCTCTTTTACTTTTTTGATCGCATCTTCAACGATATTGGCGGGCGTCCACAACGGCTCACAACCACAGGTTTGCAGCACAAAGTGCTCAAACATGCGCTTGCCTTGCAGCGTGTGGGTTACCTCTGGGTGAAATTGCACACCGTAGAATTTTTTGGCTTCGTTATACATACCTGCGATTGGGCATGAGGGAGTTGAAGCCAACAAACTAAAGCCTTCCGGCATTTTGGTAACTTTGTCACCATGACTCATCCATACATCCAACAGCGCGCTGCCGTCATGATCCACATGATCTTTAATATCTTTAAAGAGTGAAGACTCACCATGAGCTTTTATTTGCGCATAGCCAAATTCACGAATATTGGAGCCTTCCACCAAGCCTCCCATTTGCATGGCCATAGTTTGCATGCCATAGCAAATGCCAAATACAGGCACACCCAGATCAAACACCACTTCCGGTGCGCGCGGTGAACCAGCCTCAGTCGTAGACTCCGGGCTACCCGCTAGAATAATACCCTTGGGGTTGTATTCGCGAATTTCTTCTTCACTCATATCCCAGGCGCGAATTTCAGAGAAAACGCCAATCTCACGCACACGACGTGCAATGAGCTGGGTGTATTGCGAACCGAAATCCAGAATGAGGATTCGCTGTGCGTGGATGTCTTGGGTCATGCTGATTTTTTCCAGAAATTAAAAATCTTTAAATAAAAAACTCGGGCGCACCCGAGTTTTTACGTCACTCTTTACGAGCAAAAATTAACGGCCACCAATGGGATAGTTAGGCGCCTCTTTGGTGATCTGCACATCGTGTACGTGGCTTTCGCCCATACCGGCAGCAGTCACACGCACAAATTCGGGCTTGGTACGCATGGTTTCCAAATCGGCACAGCCGGTGTAACCCATGGCTGAACGCACACCGCCCATCATCTGGTGGATGATCGCCGTCAAAGCACCTTTATAAGGAACACGACCTTCGATACCTTCTGGCACCAGCTTCTCGGCACCGGCGCTGGCGTCCTGGAAGTAGCGGTCGGATGAACCCTGGGTTTGCGCCATGGCACCCAGCGAACCCATACCGCGATAGGCTTTGTAAGTACGGCCTTGATACAGCTCAACTTCACCCGGTGCTTCTTCAGTACCGGCGAACATAGAGCCCATCATGACAGCATGAGCGCCGGCAACAATGGCTTTGGCGATATCACCTGAATAGCGAATACCACCGTCAGCGATAGCTGGAACGCCGGTACCTTTCAGTGCAGCCACTACGTTGGCAATGGCAGAAATTTGTGGAACACCTACACCGCTTACGATACGGGTGGTGCAGATAGAACCAGGACCAATACCGACTTTCACAGCGTCCGCACCTGCAGCAACGAGGGCAAGAGCCGCCGCGCCAGTGGCGATATTGCCACCGATAACTTGCACATCCGGGTATTTGGTTTTGATCGCTTTTACGCGGTCGAGTACGTTTTTGGAATGGCCGTGGGCGGTATCTACCACCAGCACGTCAACGCCAGCCTCTACCAGTGCATCTACACGTGCATCTGTGTCGCGGCTGGTGCCCACACTCGCGCCTACACGCAGGCGACCTTCCGGGTCTTTACAGGCGTTGGGGTATTTTTCGGCTTTGTTGATGTCTTTTACAGTAATCAGGCCGCGCAGCTCGAAGTTGTCGTTAACCACCAGCACTTTTTCGATGCGGTGTTTGTGCAGCAGATTGCGCACTTCTTCGGCAGATACACCTTCTTTAACAGTTACCAGTTGGGCTTTGGGGGTCATGATACTGGAAACGCTGGCATCCAGATTGGTTTCAAAGCGCACGTCGCGACCAGTCACGATACCGACCAGATTGCCGTTGTCCATCACAGGCACGCCAGAGATGTTGTTTTTGCGAGTCAGAGCGATCAGCTCGCGGATGGTAGCGCTGGATTCGATGGTGATTGGGTCTTTTACCACACCAGCTTCGAACTTCTTAACAGCGCGCACTTCAGCAGCCTGCTCTTCGATGCTCATGCTCTTGTGGATGATGCCGATGCCGCCGTCCTGTGCAATAGCAATGGCCAGACGAGCTTCGGTAACAGTATCCATAGCGGCGGAGATAAGGGGAATGTTTAGCTGAATCTTGCGAGTTAACTGGGTTTTCAGCGAAACGTCTTTAGGCGTTACATCAGAGAAACCTGGCACCAACAAGACATCATCAAACGTGAGGGCTTCTTCAGCAATTCGCAACATACCAACCTAACCTCAAACCGGGGTGAAATTAAACGCGAAATTATAGCGGCTTGGCGGGGCCGGGTAAACAAGTAACACTTCGGCCGCCGCCTTGCCAGCGTTAAATCACCCTCGCGACTAGCGCCCCTTATCGCTAAAACTGAGGATATTGCCTGTCGCCGTTACCGCAATAAGCTGGTCGCGAGCCCAGATTGGCGATGCGATAAAGGAGCCCAGGCTTTTAACATGTTCGGTCTGGGCTTGCAGCTGGACATCCGGGGCATAGAGTTTATCCGTGCGCAAGGTACCGGTTTTATCATCGAGGATGTCGTTGATATCAGCCCGCGCCTCTGGCGTTTGGTAGTACCAGAGCTTTTTGCCGGTTGCTTTATCCAAGCCGTAGAGTTCGCCCGCCATGGTACCGTAGAAGACAAAACGGTTTTCGACGATGACAGGCGAGGTATAAGTCCACACCTTAGTACCTACACGATAGCGCTCCTGGCCAGTTTTCTTATCGACAGCGACAAACAAGGCGGTATCCGACGTAGCAAAGTAAAGGTTTTTCTCGTCAACGGCGGCTGTTGACAGCACCCAGCTACCAGCAGCGTCATAGGGCTTTTCCCACGCCGCCTTGCCATCAGTTTGCTTAAAGGCATACACATGCCCATCGCGCGAACCTATGTAGACATTCTCGCCATCAACCGTTGGCGATGCAGCCATACCCAGCATGACACCCCATTCATAATCAGTCCCACCCTGGAAATGCCAGGCTTCGCGGCCGGTATTGGCATCTAACGCGTAAAGTTTGGTGTCGTAAGTGCCCACAAAAATCTTGTCATTGGCATAGACTGGTGAAGAGTGAACAGACTCGCCGGCATCGAACTTCCACACTAATGCGCCTGTTGAAGCGTCTAACGCATAGACATGGTGATCACTGCTACCTACGTAAACTTTTCCGTTTTTAACAACCGGCGACGAGAGGTAGAAATCCCACGGATCAGGTATTACCCCCCAATCGGGCGACTGACCGTAACTACCCACTATGCCAAAGCGCGCCTCGCCCCCCGTTGCAAAGCGCCACAGTAACTTGCCGCTGGCCAGTTCCAGCGCATTAAATTTGCCATCGCGACTCAGGAAATAGACCTTGCCATCAGCGGCGGCGGGCGTTGAGCCTATCCCACCTTCAGCATGGTAAAGCCACAACAGCTTTTTGGTATCCAGGTCAAAGCTATACAAATTGCCATTTTCAGCCGCCACCAATAACTGGCGATCGACCACAATAGGCGACGCACTCACTTCGCTATTAAGCGCATATTGCCAGCTGGGTTTAAGTGGTTTGTTGGTTGGATAGGAAAGGTCCCCGCCAGCCTGGCCTGTGTGT
Source organism: Cellvibrionaceae bacterium (assembly GCA_021151695.1). GTDB lineage: Bacteria > Pseudomonadota > Gammaproteobacteria > Pseudomonadales > Cellvibrionaceae > Cellvibrio. The sequence goes on from JAGKWU010000006.1 coordinate 150,866, forward strand.
TTTATATCACTCATAAACATGGGCCAATCGCTAGCGCAACTGGTTTCCGCCAGTAAAACAAGACCAAGACAAGTGATTGATAGCAACTTCTTCATAAATGCTTTTTTTAACGTCATAGGAGTAGCTCCGTTAGTGGGTGGAAAACCGAGCCTAGCCACGGTATTGAGCAATCCCAACTAAAGCTTCCTGAAGAAAGTTTAAGGCTCGCTTAAGATTAAATTTTCTTTACACATCAATAAGATAAGTATATTCACCGCCAAACACTTGGTGACTCAATCGCAATCCCCTAAAATGCCGCCATGACGAATCCCGACCTCTTTACCCAAAACACACCCGAACGCGAAGTACTGAGCGTCACCCAGCTCAACCGCCGCGCCAAGCAATTGCTGGAAACTCACTTGCCACTTCTCTGGGTCGAAGGCGAGCTGTCCAACGTATCCATTCCCTCCTCCGGCCATTGGTATTTCACGCTCAAAGACCAGGATGCCCAGGTGCGTTGCGCCATGTTCCGCAACCGCAATATGACGGTGCGCTTTCGCCCGCAGCAAGGCCAGCATGTGCTGATCCGCGCCCGCGTTAGCCTTTACGAGGGACGCGGCGATTACCAAATCATCGTTGAACATATGGAAGAGGCCGGTGCCGGCGCACTCCACCGGGCGTTTGATCAGCTGAAAGCCAAGCTTGAACAAGAAGGTTTATTCAGCCCCCAATTCAAAAAGCCTTTACCGCCGATCCCCAAGCATATAGCGGTGATCACTTCGCCCACCGGCGCTGCCATTCGCGACATACTCCATGTACTGGAGCGCCGTTTTGCCAACATCCCGGTGACCGTGATTCCCGTAGCAGTTCAAGGGAAAGAAGCCGCACCGCAAATCGTACGGGCCATCGAGCTGGCCAATCGGGCTGGCTTGTTTGATGTGGTGATTCTCGGCCGTGGTGGCGGCTCGCTGGAAGATCTTTGGCCCTTTAATGAAGAGGCTGTCGCCCGCGCTATTTTTGCCAGCCAACTGCCCATCGTGAGCGCCGTTGGCCACGAAGTGGATTTCACCATTGCGGATTTTGTTGCGGATTTGCGCGCACCAACGCCTTCAGCGGCTGCAGAGATAGTCACACCCGACGGCGAAGCCTGGCTGGATAAATTTATCGGTTTTGAAGTACTGCTTGAAGAGATCATGCAACGCAAACTTGAGCAACTCGGTCAAAAGCTTAAGTGGCTGCGCAGCCGGTTGCGTCATCCAAAAGAGAAATTGGAACAACAAGCCCAGCGCCTGGACAACCTAGAATTACGACTCAAAGCCAATATTGAGCGCCAGTTGGAGCGTCGTCGCAACCGATTGAATACCTTGGTAATTCGCCAAAAACCGCTGCATCCTGAAGTCAAACTGGCGCAACTGAAACAGCGTTTCCTGCTCGCCCAACAGCAATTGCTGCGCTCCCAACGCGCCAGTATGACCGAGCGTCAGCAACGCTTTAACGCGGCAGTGCGCATGCTGAATACCTTGAGCCCCCTTAATACCCTGGAGCGGGGTTATGCGTTGGTGACCGATACCAATACCCAAACGCCCATTACCAGCCTAAGTCAGGTCAAGGTCGGGGATAAGGTAAAAACCCGCCTGGCAGATGGGGAATTTGTGTCCCTGGTGGAATCTACCCAGAAATAGACTTCTCAATTGCACTCGGGCGCCGCTCCCAGTATATTGGCGCCTTTCTTGTCGGAGCGCCTTGGTGTCCATGTTTTTGGGCATACGGAGGCTGAGATGGGTTCGGCCCAATCCGTAGAACCTGATCAGGTTGAGACCTGCGGAGGGAACAAGGGCCGCCTTTCTTTTCGCCCCCCCTTCCCCGCCTCAACTAACGCTGAGGCTTAATGAATACCAACACTCCCAAACATATTGCGATTGCCGGTGCCGGTTTGCTGGGGCGTTTGCTCGCCTGGCAGTTGTTGTCCCGTGGCTGCAGAGTGGTGATATTTGAGGCGGGGGATTTTCATCAGCCCAAACCTGACAATCGTGCAGCCGCTTTTACCGCCGCCGGTATGATTGCGCCTTTGAGTGAGGCGGTGGTTTCCGATGCGAATATCTACCGCATGGGGCTTTACGCCTTGCAGCAGTGGCCGCGTTGGTTGGCAGAACTGGGTGGCTGCGCCGAATCTTTATTTTTCCAACACGGCAGCTTGGCCATTGCCCATCCGCAGGACTTCAGCGAGCTGGAGCAATTTGAGCGCGAGCTGCGTTACGTCATCCCCGAGTGCAAAGGCTACCACCGCCTTAACCAACGCCAGATCCAGGAACTGGAGCCAGATTTAAATCCGAATTTCGCAGAAGGATTATTTCTCGCCGAGGAAGGTCACCTGCACAATCGCGAACTAATGAAACTGCTGGGCGAAAAAATTATCGCGTTGGGCGGCGATGTGCGCGAACACAAACCCGTTGAGGTTTTTGCGGGAAAAATCCGTGGCGAAAATATCAATGAAAATTTTGATCTGGTCATTGATTGTCGCGGGCTTGGTGCAAAAAGCCAGCAACCGCAATTGCGCGGCGTTCGAGGTGAGACGTTGCATGTAGAGACAAAAGAAATTCGCTTGCAGCGCCCTGTACGTTTGATGCATCCGCGCTACCAGCTCTACATAGTGCCGAAACCCAACAACAAGTTCATCATAGGTGCGACGCAAATTGAAAGCGAAGATCGCTCGCCCATGACACTGCAGTCTTCACTGGAATTGAGCAGCGCGCTCTATACATTGTCGCCCGCATTTGCCGAAGCACGCATTCTCGAAATGGATGTGAATTTGCGTCCGGCTTATATGGATAATTTGCCGCATATTATTAGCGAGGAAGGATTGATTACTGCTAATGGATTATTTCGCCATGGCTATTTGTTGGCACCGGCGGTGGTGGAGCATGTATTGGAACGGATTTACGGAACGAGTCCAAACACTTTGGACGATTTTTACATTTCGTCATTCCCGTAGGGAATCCAGCGTGGTTTTTGTAAGTCACTGGAGCCCCTGCGGGGGCGCCCGGCCAGGGATGACGACTTCCTACTAAATTAGGTCTTTGGGCAACGTCTAGCCGCTTATTAAATTATGATCAATATCAGCCTGAACAACGAACCCTGTCAAATGGCAGCCGCTACATTGCTGAGCGACGCCATAGTGCAATGGGGTTTTGGTGAAACCAAAGTCGCCGTGGCCATTAATGGTGAGTTTGTCCCCCGCTCCACTTACAGCCAACGCCAACTATGCGACGGCGACCAGATAGATATAGTTAAACCTGTGGGAGGCGGCTAATCATGGCACACACAAAACCTGAAAAAGATTTCACACTTTATGGAGAAACATTCTCCAGCCGTTTCTTGCTAGGCACTGCGCTCTACGCATCACCACAATTAATGCGCGATTCGATTGTGCAATCGCGTACAGAAATTGTGACGCTGGGATTGCGCCGTCAAAACCCTGCCGACAGATCTGGCGATGCCATCTGGCAATACATTCAAGAGAGTGGTTGTCGTTTGCTGCCAAATACAGCCGGTTGCAAATCGGTTAAAGAGGCTGTGACGCTGGCAGAAATGTCGCGCGAGATTTTTGATACTGACTGGATCAAACTCGAAGTGGTTGGCGATGATTACAATCTGCAACCTGATCCTTTTGGTTTGGTAGAAGCATCTGAAATCCTGATTAAAAAGGGTTTCAAAGTACTGCCCTACTGCACCGACGATTTGATCCTGTGCAAGCGTTTGCTCGACGCAGGTTGCGAGGTACTTATGCCCTGGGGAGCCCCCATTGGCACCGGCCAGGGTTTATTAAATCGCTATAACCTGCGCACGCTGCGCGAACGCATTAAAGATGTGCCTATGATTATAGACGCGGGATTAGGTGCTCCGTCACAAGCTGCAGAAGCAATGGAAATGGGATTCGATGGAATTTTATTGAATACAGCGGTAGCCAAAGCTCACAACCCACCATTAATGGCCGAAGCATTTGCCGACGCCATTGATGCGGGTAGAAAAGCATACAAAGCCGGCCTGATGCAAAAGCGCCAAACCGCCAGCCCAAGCACCCCGACAATTGGGCAGCCTTTCTGGCATCAATAATTACCCCTCCCACCCCAAAAGAAAAAGAGCAGCCACCGGCTGCTCTTTTAATTATCAAATCATAAATTCTTTCGCCTGTTCCAGTGCTTCCGCGAGCACCGCTTTTATCTCCCGTCGTTTGAACGGATTTGAATCCAGATAAAGACGAATCATACGATTCAACCGCTGCAAATGAAAAATAATTTCATGGTGCTGCACATGGGCTTTTTCAATTTGGCGATAAGCATCTGTGTCGGCGTGAACGTCGACGTGCTGTAACCACTCCAGCGTTTGAGGATCAAAAATCCCCGAGCCTTTAATAGAGCTGGAAAGATGCAACATAATATTTTGCACCGAGTGCAATTGGCGGTCACCGTGAGTAAAGCCAATATTCAACAAGCTATCGCGTAAAATTTCAAACCAGGATTTCAAACGGCCATTGGTTTGCAATAACTCGGTAATAAACTGTGGCAACTCATCGCCGGAGATAACATTCTTAAATGGCATCTGGCTGCGGCGCCAGATAGTAGCAAGAATTTCACCGTGGCGATAAAAATAGGCTGGCGCATTCATCTGGATCACTGGAATGACTTCGCGCCAGTTGTGATGTTTAAAACGATTGTGATAAATCGCAATGATAGAGTCAGATAGCCCGACAATTTTTCCGGCGTAACTTAATTCTGCTTCAACCTTGCCCAGAGGATATCCTGTACCGTCGCAGCGCTCATGATGCTCAAACACAGCTTCAACCACTTCGTGCGGCATATCTGGCATGCGCAACACTAGCTGTTTGCCGATGTGAACATGGCTTTGGATATGTCGCCAATCTTCGGCGGTCAACGGCGTTTTTTTATCGAGCACGGCCTGATTAATATGCAACATGCCTATATCGTGACTCAATGCCGACAGGAACACATCCGCACAACCGCGCTCGCTAAAACGCATTTCGCGCGCGATGATAGTAGAAAACCAGGCGCAATAAAGGGTACGTAAATAAAGCTCAGGCATGGCAACAGCCATAACGCTGAGCTTTTGTTTAAGCAGGCGGTAGTGACCGTAATGAGGGATAAAGTTTTCAATAAGCCCGGCTATATCCTGGTGCTCATTGAGTGACAGTAAAAGCGGATCATCATTCATGACCGCCAGCAAATCATGGCGCAACCTTTCGACATCTATCTCGCGCTCAAAACGCACGCATCCCTCAATAGCACGGCGCAAATGGCCGGCCAATAAAACACTGGCCAATTCCGGCGTTATTGGTGCACCACGTTTAATCAGTATTGCGCCTTGCACACCATGGATATCTTCACTGGCCGTAATGCCATAAGTACTGGCCGCTGATGCCATGCGAATAAAATAGGCATCAAGGACATGAGCATCGTAAGCGGCGAGCTTATTGTGGGAGACCAGTCGTAGCATATCTATTCACAGTCATGTTGAGCTCGCTTTTATAGTAATTGTCTCCAGGCCCACACACTGAATAGCGACAGCAGCAAGCTATAACCCACCAGACTGGATGCCAGACGCGGCGCCAATTGGTAATTAATTGCCAGCACTCCCGCTGAAATCATTGCCGGCATGGCAGCCTCCAATACCACCACCTGCGCAGCCAAATTGTGTATGCCTAACAGTTGCAACAGAAGCCAGGCCAGCAAAGGCGTCAACACCAGTGTTGCCACCAACCCGAACAGCAGGGGCGATAATATTTCGCGCTCCAGCCGCAGGCGCCATTGCAAACCTACGGCCACCATAACAACAGGTACAAGTGTATATGAAATTCGCTGCAATGCACTGCCCAGCCACTCAGGGTATGGCATAGGTAAACTGATAAATGCCAGTAGCAAGGCAATAAATGGCGGGAACGAGGCTATTACTTGGGCCAGCTTTTTCCACGAGGTAGCACCGCCGCTGTAGTAAGCCGCCACAAAACTGCCGAGGGTATTGAGCGCAATAAAAGTACCAAACTGATCGTAAAGAATAGCGTAGGGAACTGCATCCTTACCCAACAGAGCCTCAACCAGGGGAATCCCCAAAAAGCCGGTATTCCCCAGGGGAACCGTGAGCATAAGTGCACCCGTAATCGCCCGCGACCAACCCGCGTAACGCGCCACGCACCATACGAGCACGCCACTGGAAAACATCATCAACCAGGCAGATACCACGGGCAAAATAGCGCGGCTATCTATAGTGAGATGATGTATTTCAATCAAAATCAGCGCCGGTAGCGCGACGTAGATAACGTAGGTATTTAGCGATAAGGCGAGGGATTCTGGCAGCCGGCGATGTTTTTGCAACGCCAGCCCTATCGCCAGACATAGAAGAATGAGGATGAGATTATTCATGGCAGAAAAGGCTATTTCCGCTAATCACAACGGCAACAGACAAACTATTTTTTCTTACCTTGATGTGCATTTTCTTTACGACGCATGTTAATGAACTCACGTTGAGTCATTTTCTTTTTGCGCTCGGAGTAAGGGTTATCAGTAGTGCGGTATTCGATGCGAATTGGTGTACCGTGCAAATCCAGTACACGACGGAAAGTTTTTTCCAGATATTTGGTGTAATGACCGGGAATATCATCCGTCTGGTTACCGTGGATTACAACAATAGGAGGATTATGCCCGCCGGGATGCGCGTAGCGCAGCTTGATACGGCGCCCCTGAATCATAGGCGGTTGATGCTCACGCACTGCATCTTCAAGAATTCGAGTCAGATAATTTGTCGAGAACTTATCCGTCGCTGAACGGTATGCATCTTCTATCGACTTATAGAGATTGCCCACGCCCGTGCCGTGAAGTGCAGAGATGAAATGAATATTGGCAAAATCCACAAAGCGTAGGCGACGTTCGATTTCATTGCGCACATATTGTTTGTGCGCATCATCCAAACCATCCCACTTATTCAGTGCAATCACCAGCGCACGTCCAGCATCAATGGTAGAGCCCATCAGGTGCAGGTCTTGCTCTACCACCCCTTCACTGGCATCCATCACTAATACCACCACATTGGCGTCGCTGATGGCTTGCATGGTTTTTACGATCGAAAATTTTTCGACCGCCAGATCAATATTTTTACGGCGGCGCACACCCGCGGTGTCAATCAAGGTATAGGGTTTACCAAAGCGCTCGTAATTTATATAGATGCTGTCGCGCGTAGTGCCCGGCTGATCGTAAACTACGACGCGGTCTTCGCCGAGCAAACGGTTCACCAGCGTAGATTTACCCACGTTGGGACGACCAACGATGGCAATTTTAATTCCCGACGCAACTTCTTCTGGCTCGCCCTCAAATTCGGGAACTTCGGCCAGCACGTCTTCCATCATGGATTTAACGCCGCGACCATGAGTCGCTGTGGTTGCAAAAATTTCTCCCAGGCCCAATTCATAAAAAGGCGCGAGAGCCATATCCGGGTCCATACCATCAATTTTGTTGGCGACCAGATAGGTTTTTTTATTGTTAACGCGCAGATGCTTGGCAATCATGTGATCCGCCGGCATAAGGCCAGCACGACTGTCGACAATAAATAACACTATGTCGGCCTCTTCAATCGCCAGTAACGATTGGCCGGCCATGGCACTATCAATGCCCTCTTCTTCGCCGCTGATACCGCCGGTATCTATCACAATAAAACGGCGTTCTTCAAAGGTACCTTCACCGTATTTGCGGTCGCGTGTCAGCCCCGGATAGTCGGCAACCAGCGCATCGCGGCTGCGCGTGAGGCGATTGAACAGAGTGGATTTACCAACGTTGGGACGACCAACGAGCGCAATAACAGGAATCATAATAAAGACATCAATTAATTAAACAGCGAGGCTTTGGGTCATTGTTTCATGATAGACGAAAAGACTTGGGCCACAAAAAAATCAACCACTTAAGACCCTTTCCATCGCTGGTAAGGCCTTAAGTGGCGGGGATTGGAGCAGCTGGGGATTATTTTTTGGCGGTTGCAGTAAACGCCATCAAATCGCCACCATTGCCATACACATACAGGGTTTGACCATCGCTCAGCATAGGTGCACTAACACCACTATGGTCAACACGATCGCGCGCTGCCAGCTCACCATTGGTTTGGTTAAGAATGTGCATATAGCCTTCAAAATCCACTACCGCAACATAGTTACCAATAATTTGCGGACCACTCAGGCGACGACGCAATAATTTTTCATTTTGCCAAATTTGCTCGCCGGAGGTGATATTGAACGCAGTCACCTTGCCATCGCTTTGGCTGACGAAGAGCTTGTCATCACTGGCAGCCAGGGCTTCGCTGGTTGAGCCATCCTGCCCCCAAACATTCCCGCCGGTACCACGTGCCACAGCGGCTATACGCCCCTGGTAGGTACCAACATACAGGATCCCGTCTTTCAGCAGTGGGCTAGCATGAATATCTACCATGCGATCCAGTTCAGAGCGGCCTTTAGGCATAGCCATACGCTGCTCCCACAAGATCAGACCATTCGATGGATTGAAAGCCATCAAACGACCATTGGCAAAACCGGCAAAAATCGCGGTGTCAGTCACCAGCGGAGCAGCGGAACCACGCAGGGTCAACAAGGGTGGTGGGCTTTCATAAAACCAAAGATCATCACCCGTTTTGGCATCCAACACGAACAGCTTGCTATTCATGGTCTGCACAGCAACCACTTGGCCGTTGGTTTGCGGAACAGAGGCAATTTCACCTTTAACCTGCTTGCGCCACAATTCTTTGCCATCTTTGGTCGACAGTGCGATCACTTCACCGGCGTAGTTGCCAACAAATAGAGCATCTGCGCTGGCGCTGATTCCGCCACTAATGGTCGGATTCAAATCCTGCTCTTTGAAAAAATACACCAGATTACCAGCCCAGCCAGTCCACTGTTTGGTGATATTTTTTGACCAGAGTTTTTTACCAGTATTGGTCAACGCAGTAACAATACCTTCGTGATCAACCGTGTAAATTTTATCGCCATAAATAGCCGGGGTAAGTTGGGTCAAACCAACACCCTGGCCATTACCTACATCGCGACTCCAGGTCTCTTTAAGACGCGCAGTCTCTTTAAAGCTTTCCAAATCCATCGGCTCCTGGCCGGTTTTTTTGGAAAACCATGAACAGCTACTAGACAATAAAACAGCGCAGAGCAACATGCCCCACTTTAATTGCCTCATTGTGCTTTCTCCTCAGCAGCAGCGGCTGGTGCTTTCAGTTCATCAATTTTCATTTGCAGGATCATGGTGCGCTCTTGCGCTTGCGGATCCAGCGTTTCTACCGCTTTTTTGTAGGCGGTCAATGCAGCATCTTTATTGCCTTGGGTTTTCAGAATATCACCGCGTACTTCAGCGTATTCAGACGCGAAGGCCTTGGTTGGTTCTTCTGATAATTGCGCCTGGGCTTCCGCTACAGAACCCTTGGCTAACAAAACACGCGCTAAACGCACGTGAGCTAACTGAGCAGTAGCCACATCAGGTTTTGAATTCAAAATCCACTGCAGCTCACTCACTGCTTTATCCAGGTTATTTGCATCCACCGCCAATTTGGCAAGGAAGAAAGCTGCACTTTGCGCGTAAAGTGTTTTGCCATTTTTCTCTTTCAGGTCATTGGCAATTTGTTCGGCGCTGGCGCGATCAGTATCAGCCAGGGTTTTACCAGGCTCTACATTCAGCAACTTCACCAATGAGTCGTATTGCACCGAAGCCAATTCGGCCTTGTTGCGCTGTTTGTCTTGCCAGGCAGTCCAGGCAAAATAAATCACTACCGCAGCAGCAATCGCAGTTAATACTGCCGTACCGTAATCTTTCCACCAGCGCTTCAGTACTTCTAATTGTTCTTCTTCGGATAAATGTACGCTCACAATGAACTCCTAATGATTCATATTATGTTTAAGGTGACACACGCGAACTGCTGACATGTGCGTGTAAAGTAAAAAAATGTTAATTCAAATTCTTTAAAAAGCTCACCACCTCATCGATGGTAATAGTTTGCTGTGGCTGCTCTTCACGCAAAAACTTCACTGCAACAACCCCCTTGGCAACTTCATCTTCACCGAGGATAAGCGCTATATCAGCGGTACTTTTGTCAGCCTTTTTCAACTGGTTTTTAAAACTGCCGCCACCGCAGTGGCTGATCACGCGCAGATTGGGCAATTCATCGCGCAACGTTTCTGCCAGTTTAAACGCAGCCTGCTGGACTTCGCCTACAGCCACCAGGTAGACATCCGCAATTTGATCAAGCCCTTGCGGAATTGCTTCAATGGCTTGCAACAACAACACCAGTCGCTCAAGGCCAATACCAAAACCAAATGCCGGTGTTGGCTTGCCGCCCAACTGTTCGACCAGTCCATCATAACGACCACCGGCACACACAGTTGCCTGGGCACCGAGCTTATCAGTCACCCATTCAAATACTGTCTTGCCGTAATAATCCAGTCCGCGCACCAGACGCGGATTAACTTCGTATTGAATGCCAGCAGCATCCAGTAAAGATTTCAGCTTCTCAAAGTGAGCTTTGGATATATCATCCAGATAGTCGAGCAACACAGGCGCACCATCCAGCAACGCCTGGGTGCCAGGATCTTTACTGTCCAGGATACGCAATGGATTAGTGGTAAGGCGACGTTGACTGTCCGCGTCCAGCTGATCTTTGCGCACTTCGAGGTAATTAACCAATGCAGCCTTGTAGTTTGCGCGCGAGCTGGTATCGCCTATCGAATTAAGCTGCAGTGTGACAAATTCAGCGGCGCCAAGTTCACGCAAAATGCGCGCACTCAGCAATAAAACTTCCGCATCTATATCCGCGCCTTCCATACCAAAGGTTTCTACACACACCTGATGGAATTGGCGGTAGCGACCTTTTTGTGGGCGCTCGTAGCGAAACATAGGCCCCATGTACCACAGACGCTGGGTCTGGTTATAAAGCAAACCATGCTCTTCACAGGCGCGCACGCAACACGCAGTACCTTCAGGACGCAAAGTAACGCTATCACCATTGCGGTCATCAAAGGTGTACATTTCTTTTTCAACAATATCGGTTACTTCACCGATAGAGCGTTTAAACAGATCAGTAGATTCCAATACCGGAAAACGGATTTCCTGATAACCATAACGTGCAAATATATCGGCAACGGCTGCCTCAACGTATTGCCATACCGCTGAGTCGCCGGGCAATAAATCATTCATGCCACGTATTGCTTGAATTTTTTTCACAGTAAAACCTTGCGGATAAAAGTAAGCCCTGCGGTTAAACGCGGGCAATAATATTTTTTTCGTCTTCGGCCATTTGTTGTTGTTTTTTGGCCACTCGTTCGCGGATCAGTTTTTCGAGATTGTCCACAAGGTTTTCGTTACCAATTTTATGATTGGGCTCGCCATCGATATACACCAGATTATTGGGCGTACCGCCAGTCAAACCTAAATCAGCCTCTTTGGCTTCACCAGGGCCATTTACGATACAACCGATAACCGCCACATCAATTGGCGTGGTTATATCTTCGACGCGCGCTTCCAGTTCGTTCATGGTTTTAATCACGTCGAAGTTCTGGCGCGAGCAACTTGGGCAGGCAATAAAGTTCACGCCTTTACTGCGCAATTTCAAACTGCGCAACAAATCCCAACCCACTTTAATTTCTTCTACCGGATCAGCCGCCAGCGAAATGCGAATGGTATCGCCAATGCCATCCATCAACAGTGCGCCCAAACCAACGGCGGACTTCACCGTACCAGCACGCAGCACGCCTGCTTCAGTAATACCCAAATGCAGAGGCTGTTCAATCAAGGCGGCCAGCTTGCGATAGGCCGCCACCGCCATAAATACATCAGACGCTTTTACACTGACTTTAAAATTCTGGAAATTTAAACTGTCGAGAATTTCCACGTGGCGCAATGCTGATTCAACCAGCGCATCTGGCGTAGGTTCGCCGTATTTTTTCTGCAGATCTTTTTCCAGCGAGCCCGCATTTACACCAATACGGATTGGAATATTCAGATCGCGCGCCTTATCTACAACAGCTTTAATACGATCTTCGCGACCGATATTGCCTGGGTTAATGCGCAGGCAATCCACACCCAAATCAGCAACACGCAATGCGATTTTGTAATCAAAATGAATATCGGCCACCAATGGAATATTCACTTGTTTGCGAATTGCGCCGAACGCTTCTGCCGCCTCCATTGAGGGTACAGATACACGCACTATGTCCGCACCAGCCAATTGAATACGCTGGATTTGCGCCACAGTGGCTGCCACATCAGTGGTTTCAGTGTTGGTCATGCTCTGCACAGAAATAGGCGCATCGCCACCAACAGGCACATTACCAACCATTATCTGACGCGACTTGCGGCGTTTTATGGGCGACTCACAATGCATAGCTCTACCTTCATTTCGACAAGCTTCAGTTGCCGACTTTCATAATTAATACATTTGTACCCAACAGCGGGATCACATCCACCTTTTTGCCGTTGAGCTGAATATCCACAGCGGGCGCGTTGCCCAGCTTCACATCAAAGGGCGCCTGCCCTATTAATTTAATCTTGCTGCCTTTGGGCTGTAGTTCGGTGGCCAATACATCGCCGCGCGAATCACTCACCTCAAGCCAGGACTCAGCGCTAAAAGAAAAGCTGATTTCATCCAGTGTTACTTTTTTTATCGCGGGTGCTGACGAGCTCGCCTGGCTGTTAGCCACCGTACTCGCCATCGCATTGCTTACCGAAGCAGCCACATTAGAGGCTGCTGCTTTACTTGTCGCACTATCGGATACAGCCGAACTCATGGCAACGGACTTACCTGAAACTGTCGCAACCGCGCTGCTACTGACTGAACTCGCTGATGCAGCTGCCGCCACCGCTGAGGCACTCGCAGCTGCTTGCATGCGCGCGATTTCTTCCGGTGATATCACAACCGGTGAAATATTGGGCGATGGCACCAGATAACGAGCTTCTTCCTGCTTATCTGCGCGGTTGTCAAAAAACCACACAGAGATCAGCCAGAGCCCAACCAAAAACGCCACAATAATCGCCAAAAATTGCCAGGCACCTCTCTGCCCCGACTCACCCGATTTTTTTGTCGGTTGCGCAGTCTGGGCAAGGGGCACATCTGGTTCTTTTTCTTCACCCAGCAAAGCTTCGTAAGCAGCCAATACACCGGGGACATCCAGCTTTAACAAACTTGCATAAGCGCGAATATAACCACGTGCAAAGGTGTCGGATATCAATCGACCGTAATCATCTGCCTCCAATGCAGCCACTTTGGAAACAGTCATATACAATTCTTTGGCAACTTGTTCGCGGCTTAAACCTGCGCGCTGGCGCCCTGCCAGTAACAATTTACCCGGCGTTACTGGCTCATCCTGTGCTTGGGATTCATCGACATCAACCATCTGAACCTCAATTTGCAATCTTTTGCTTGTACTCCAGATACTCTTTGGAATACGGGAAACTATTTTTAAGTATTAACGCCAGGCTCGATTCTTTATCGCGGTTGCCGAACACGCGTTCAAGCCGGATACCGAGCAATAAACTGCGCGGCGAACGTTGGCCAACGGCGTCGTAGGCATCCAGATACCGCTTGGCATCGGCGAACTCTTGTTTCTGGAAAAAGAGATCCGCCAGCTCGATCATGGCATCGCCATTATTGCGATCAAGCACTACCGCATGCTGGAATGCGGCCTGCGCGCGCTCATTGTTACCAAGTTTGAGTGCCGCGCGCCCCACATTAGTCAATGCTTGCGAACGCCTGGGATACGCAAGATCAGCCGCTGCCAATTCAAACTCGCTTAATGCCTCTGTGTAGCGCCTTTGGCCAAACAGAAACACACCATAGTTGTTGTGCGCCAGCGTGTATTTCTTGTCACGCTTGATCGCCAGCTTAAATTGCTCTTCCGCCAATGTAGGCTCACCTTCCAGCTGGTAGAGCATCGCCATAGCGTTAGTTGCAGCGGCAGAATTTTTGTCAATTTCGAAGGCTTTGGTTAAATGGAGGCGAGCCGACTCACGGTTGCCATTCTCCACATACCCCATAGCCATCTGCACATGCAAATCCAGGGATTTGTTTTTATCGACAGCTTTTTTTAGCTTGCCATCAGTATTTTCCGTTACGCACCCAACCAATAAACCAAACAAGATAACTGCACAAAAACTTTTCAGAGTTAGCAACAACTTATTATTTTGCATTTGTTACTCCATCAATCATTAATGCTTGAATGTTTATTGGCTCGTCTTTTACTGACCAATAATACGTATGGGCTGTGCAGCCTCTTCAAAACGCGCGCGATGACGTTCGCTGCGTTTGGTAATATCGTTGACGCTGCCGGCCAATTGGCCACAAGCCGCATCAATATCATCGCCACGGGTAGTTCTTACCGTGGTGATATAACCCGCTTCCATTAAGATATCCTGGAACTTGCGCAGCGCGTTGTTGCTTACACGCTTGTAGTTGGAAAGATTGAATGGATTAAACGGAATCAAATTAATTTTTACCGGCACATCGCGCAGCAACTCTGCCAGTTCATGGGCGTGATGCGGGCGATCATTCACGTGATCAATCAGCGTGTATTCGATGGTAATTTTGCGATGGGTATCTGGCATAGCTTCGATATAACGTTTGGCCGAATCCAGCAGCATCGCAATAGGATATTTGCGATTGATAGGCACCAGCTCGTTACGCAATTCATCGTTAGGTGCGTGCAGTGAAATCGCGAGGCACGCATCGGTGAATTGGCTGAGACGATCAAGCTGTGGCACTACGCCTGAAGTACTCAGGGTAACGCGGCGCTTGGAAATACCGTAGGCGTTGTCGTGCATCATGAGATTCATGGAATCGACAACGTTATCGAAATTGAGCAGCGGCTCGCCCATACCCATCATCACCACATTGGTGACCATGCGCGGGCCATTGGGCTGCAACTGACCAAAGGATTTTGCCGCAATCCACACCTGGCCGATAATTTCAGCCGCCGTCAAATCGCGATTAAAACCCTGCTTGCCAGTCGCACAGAAACTGCAATCCAGCGAGCAACCCACTTGCGATGACACACACAAAGTACCGCGATCACCATCGGGGATATACACAGTTTCAATAACGTTATTGCCGCTGACTTTGATCAGGAATTTCCGCGTGCCGTCAGCAGAGTCAAATTGCTGGGCAACTTCGGGGGCGCGCACTTCGGCAATCTTTTTCAGCTTTGCGCGCAGATCTTTGCTGACGTTGGTCATATCGTCGAAATTGTCCGCACCCATCTGGTGAATCCACTTCATCACCTGGATAGCGCGGAATTTTTTCTCGCCGATAGATTCAAAAAACGCGACCAATTTGGCCTCGGGCATTCCGAGGAGGTTGACCTTGGCCGAGCCAGTGTCTTCAACCGCGTTGGCACTCGTGGTGTC
Organism: Cellvibrionaceae bacterium; assembly: GCA_021151695.1. GTDB lineage: Bacteria > Pseudomonadota > Gammaproteobacteria > Pseudomonadales > Cellvibrionaceae > Cellvibrio. The sequence continues at coordinate 166,285 of JAGKWU010000006.1, forward strand.
GTCCGTGATTGGATTGATTTGCTCGACCATGGTAATACCTGACTGCTACTGCTAAAAATTAACGAATGATGATGTCGCTGGACGCGAAGAAATAAGCAATTTCGCGAGCGGCTGAGGTGGGTGAATCAGAACCATGTACGCAGTTGCGATCAACAGCTTCGGCGAAATCAGCACGGATGGTGCCAGGAGCGGCGTTGGCCGGGTTGGTAGCGCCCATCAGTTCGCGGTTCAGGGCAATGGCGTTTTCGCCAGACAGCACTTGTACTACGACAGGACCGGACACCATAAAATCCACCAGCCCCTGGAAGAAAGGACGCTCTTTGTGCTCGGCGTAAAATCCTTCAGCCTGGGCGCGGCTCAATTGCACCATGCGTTGGGCGGCAATGGAAAGCCCGGCTTTCTCAAAACGGCTAACGATTTCACCAATAAGGTTTTTGCTCACAGCATCTGGTTTGATGATGGATAAGGTTTGTTCGACTGACATGGAAGCTCCAACGGTATCTCAATATTCGATCAGGGCGGGATTTGTGCAATAAACACCCTATAAATGCAAAACCCGCGGATTATACGCGGGTTGACGGCGTTTTTATACGCGTGGAAATGCGAAAAGTTACAGAAAATTAAAGGCTTGCGGCAGTATCCTGAATCCGTTTCACCATTGCCTTAAGACCGTTTCCACGAGTGGAGCTCAGGTGCTGCATCAGGTCCAGGCGGGCAAAATAGGCCTCTATATCCACCGCACCTATCTCTGACGGTGTCTTGCCGTTGTAGGCCGCGAGCACCACACCGAGCAGGCCTTTCACGATAAAAGCATCGCTATCTGCCTGAAAATACAGATGGTTATCGTGCAGCTCATGCACCAACCATACCTTGCTCTGGCAGCCGCGGACTATGTATTCGTCGGTATGCAGCTCATCTGCCAGGGGCGACAGCTCCTTACCCAGGTCGATAATGTACTTGTACCTGTCTTCCCAGGAATCGAAGAAGCTGAGGGTATCTATGATGTCATCGGCAGTAACATCTATGCCAAATTGGGTCATGCGGGTGTCCACTCAAAACAAAGCCGGCATTATGACCTTGAGACCCGTAAAAGACCAAGAATTCTGCAATATCTTACTTATCTCCAACTATTTGCCGAATCCAGACGTAGCTCCAGACGGTTATTGGCCAACGCTGCCGTATTCCAATCACGGGGAGAACTTGCCTGACGATCAGGATAAGGATAATTCCCCGGCGCCACTCGCATTTGCAGGCTAATAGCAGCCTTTTCTGCCGGACTTAATCCAGCCAGCACCGCCTCAATATCTGCCACATAGTGTTTAGCAAGCTGCTCCAAACCATAAATTTCGTTGGCAAACAGGCAATTGGCCATAGTTGCGCCGGGTACTGGCAGCTGGGGTTGGCCGGCAGTATCTATGGCCAGACAAAAATTACCCGCGTAAGCAACAACAGTTACCGTGCCGCGAAAACCGTTGGCAATAATCCGGCTCAACAATTCCTGCAGGCGAATAGCGACCTTGGGGTCCATATTGTTCTGATTAAAAGGAATTGTAGCCGTCTGGTTAAAAGCCCAGGCGAGATCGGCCAGATAATCCGAGGTCGCCGCCTGCTGTACTGGCGGCGCCGGCGCTGCAACTGGAGCCTCCGCAGCCACTGGTGTTGTTTTGGCGGCGAGAGAAGATTGACGCAGCCCCACAAGCTGCTGCGCCAACTCGCCTTGCTGATGTTGGGACTGGACAACCATATCGCTGAATTTGCCGGCGTAAAACAGAATCATCCCTATAGTCACCAACAGCAAAATCACCGCCAGGAAACTCCATCCGCTCCCCTTGGGCTCAGATTGCCGGGCTACAACTACCTCTGGCTCCGCCGGGCGAGTGGATACAACATCCAGCAACTCCTGCTTGATGCTGTGATGAAGCCCTTTCAATTCCCGCACTACCCGCGCCGTGATAAAGCGGCGACTATCTTCCAACGTGTGCTCAAGATGGCTCAACCGCAGCTCCAGATTGCGCGCCTGTTCAACACTGGCGGGACTGGGCGCGCGCCTGTCCATTTGCGGCATCTGGGGTTCAACCACACTTGCTGCTGGTGTCGGCAACTTCTCTTTTGCCGGGGCGGAAACAGGTTCTGGCAGTATCTCCTGGGGATAGATATGAATAGTTTCCAGTACCTTGGAGAGATCTGCTGAATTGATAGTGTCCTTACTCACCACATCCAACGCACCCAAGGCGCGGGCTTGCCCCGTGTAGACATCACCACTTTTGGAGGTATACATGATCACGGGAATCATGGCTGTTTCAGGGTGGGACTTGATGATTTGCAGCGCGCGAAAACCGTCCATACCCGGCATCAGGTGATCCATAAAAATCACATCCGGCTCGTTGGTGGCGAGATAGCGCAACGCCGCTTCGCCGGAATCCATCACATCGATATGAAGGCCGTAGGGGCGAAGCATTTTTTTGAGGCGGTATTGGGCCGTGCTGGAATCGTCGACAATCAGGGCGCGTTTCGCTGGCATGACAGATTATCCTTATTAATCATTATGCCGGCAGATTAGCAGAATTGAATTGGATAAAACCTAACCAATTCACAGAGGCGCAACGGCGCCTCAATACATGCGGAGATTTAGAAGAACATGCCTGTTTCGAGTTGGGCTTCTTCGCTCATCATATGACGCGCCCATGGCGGATCGAACACCAATTCAACTTTAACGGATTTGACATTAGGGACTTTGCGCACGCGATATTCCACATCGCCCACCAGCACCGGCCCCATACCGCAGGCAGGTGCAGTCAGGGTCATTTTGATGGTGACTTGTTTGCTTGCCTGATCCACAGCCACGCCGTAGATCAAACCGAGATTAACGAGATCAACGGGAATTTCCGGATCAAATACTGTGCCCAATGCCTGCCAGACTTGCGCTTCAAGAATCTGGTCGTCTTTGGGCTCAGGGAAGCTGATAGTTTCAGATTCCAAACCCAACTTGTGCGCATCAGTGCCATCCACGCGCACCATTTGGCCGTGGTAAGTCACTGTATAGTTACCACCCAGCGCTTGGGTAATAGTAACGAATGTATCCTGGGGAATGGTAAGCGGCGTACCATCAGGTACCCGGCGCGCGGGGCAATCTTCCAGCGCTACGACCATGCGTCTTTCAGACATAGATTTCTCAAAACTAAACAAATTAATTGGATCACCGCAGACTCGCCAATTGCAGGTCGGTCAATACTTGGGCGACCGTCGGAGGCATGGACGACCCACATGGATGTGGGAAGTGTCTCGACGTGTAGGAACACAAAGAGACCCAACGTCGAGCTTACAGGGATGTACTTGCAGCGTGTCGACCAAGTATTGACCGACCTGCAATCCGCACTAACCTAGCAGCCCGTATTAATTGGCAACGCTAAAACTCTCACCACAACCGCAATAATCTTTTACGCGCGGGTTGTTAAACTTAAGCTGGCGATTTACACCTTCTGTTACATAGTCAATTTCAGTTCCACTCACCACCGGCAGCGCCGCTGGATCAATCAAAAACTGAACGTCGTTTTCCAGCGCCAGCTGCAGATCATCCGCCTTGCCTTCATCAACCAAATCGACAACATACATCCAGCCGGTGCAACCACTTTGCTTGACGCTCAGGCGCACCGCTTTAGCCGTTTGATGATTGCCCAGCTGACGACGAAAATGCGCTACCGCCGACGGGGTTACCGAAACAGATTCTTGTTGGGGATTAAAGGTTTCAACACTCATTACAACCTCCATTACAGCAAAAACATTTTTGCTTTTTCGAGCGCCGCAAACAGGCGATCGACTTCGTCAAAGGTGTTATAAAAACTAAAACTGGCGCGCACAGTGCCAGGGATGCAAAACTGATCCATGATCGGCTGGGCGCAGTGATTACCCGTGCGCACGGCAATACCCTGCTTATCCAATAAGACACCTACATCCGCCGGATGTGCGCCTTCAAGGATAAAACTCATCACGCTGGTTTTGTTGGCGGAGGTACCAACCAATTTGATACCTGGCGTTGCGCAGGCTTTTTCTTCGGCGTAAGCCAACAGTGCCTGCTCGTGAGCGGCAGCTGCATTGCGGTCAATACTATTAAGGTAATCAATAGCAGCACCAAAACCTATGGCTCCGGCGATATCCGGTGTACCAGCTTCAAATTTGTACGGAAGCTGATTGAAAGTAGTGCCCGCAAAACTCACCGTTTCGATCATCTCACCACCACCTTGATAAGGTGGCATGGCTTCCAATAGTTCGCGCTTGCCGTAAAGCACGCCCAAACCTGTAGGACCAAAAAGCTTGTGGGCAGAGAAAGCGTAAAAATCGCAGTCCAATGCCTGCACATCCACCGACCAATGGCTCACGGCCTGCGCGCCATCCACCGTCACTTTTGCACCCGCGCCATGGGCGAGCGCAATAATTTTTTCGATGGGATTAATAGTGCCCAGCGCATTGGATACGTGGCCGACGGAAACCATTTTCACGTGACTATCCAACATGGCCTCGAAGGCCACCAAATCAATAGTGCCTGTCGCATCTACAGGAATTGGCTCGACACTCGCACCTGTCGCCGCAGCAATTAATTGCCAGGGTACAATATTGGAGTGGTGCTCCATCGCAGAAACCAGAATGCGATCTCCGATAGATAAATTAGCGCGCCCCCAGCAGTTGGCCACGAGATTAATACTCTCGGTAGTACCGCGAGTCCATATAATTTGCTTTGCATCTGGAGCGTTTAAAAACGCCGCCACTTTGCTGCGCGCCGCTTCAAATTTTACCGTCGCGCGATCCGCCAACGCATGTGCACCGCGATGCACATTGCTGTTGTCGTTGCGATAATAATCGCTGATAGCATCAATCACTGCGTTGGGCTTTTGCGTAGTAGCGGCGCTATCGAGATACACCAGTGGCTGCCCATTTACTTGCTGATGCAGTATGGGAAAGTCGGCACGAATCTTTTCAACATCAAACACGGCAGTCATTTTATTCCGCCATTTCCAGGAACAATTGCTCGCGCCCGAAGAGCGCAGCCAAACGCGGCTGCAGATAATCGTGCACAACCGGCTCGGGAATTTGCTCCAATAATTCGTTGATAAATCCAAAGCTCATCATCACTTCTGCTTCGGCGCGCGACACGCCGCGGCTTTGCAGATAATAAAGCGCGGTGGCATTCAACTGGCTGACGGTGGCGCCATGGGCACACTTAACATCGTCAGCATAGATTTCCAACTCGGGCTTGGTATTGATTTCCGCTTTGTTGGAGGTGAGCAAGTTTTTGTTGCTCAGCTCTGCCAGGGTTTTTTGCGCTTGCGGATGTATGTAGATGCGACCATTAAAAACCGCCAAGGCAGAATCACCAATAATGCCGCGAAATACTTCATTGGATGTGCAGTGGGGAACCCAGTGCTGCACATTGGTGTGGTAATCCACCATTTGCTTGTTGCGCGGCAAATAAATACCTTGCAGATCCAGATCCGCGCCCTGGCCACGATGATTCAGTTGGTAGTCGATACGTTTTAAACGGCTACCCATGGCAAGGGTAAAACCACGCAGGCGCGCATTGCGATTCAAGTCAGCATGCACGGCGCCAATATGCTGGGCGTTTTCTTCTTCAAGATTCAAACGGTAATGCTGCAGCTGCGCATTGTCACCCACCACTATTTCGGTGAGCGAATTAACAAAACTGTTTTGCTGCTCAGTGGTAGACACATAGTGTTCAATCACTTCCGCTTGGGCAGACTCTTCCAATACCACCAACAAGCGTTGGTTAACAGAGGCAGATTGTTCGGCAGCTGTAGACACTTGAACAATATAAACAGGCTTGGTGAGATTTTGGTTGCGAGCAACATGAACCAAAATACCGTCATCAAGCCAAGCGTTGTTCAAAGTGGCAAACAAGTGTTGTGCGCCCTGCACTACTTTGCCCAGATGCTGTTGGATAACAGCTTGCTGTTGCGCATTGACTTGCGAGAAACGCACAACATTTTCATTCAGTTCACTTGAGCTGGCGACATCAAAGACGCCATTTACAAATACCAGGCGAATAGCATCGACAGGAATGTAATCAACCTGGCTATGCCAATCAGCAGAAGCACTTGCCCACTGCACAGGGATATTTTTTTGCAGCGATGCTAATGATGTATTTTTCCAATGCTCAGTTTTGCGCGTTGGCCAGTTGGCAGCTTGCCAATCGTTTGCCGCCTGCGCACGCAAGTCGGCAAGCCACACTGGACTTTGCTGCTGCGCCGCTAACTGCAGGGCTTGTTGTTGAAAATCGCTCATGGATTACACCGCCTCTTCTTCAAGCCAGGCGTAACCTTTTTCTTCCAGCTCCAGCGCCAGTTCTTTGCCGCCGGTTTTCACGATGCGGCCATTGGCCAGCACGTGTACATAGTCGGGAACAATGTAGTCCAGCAGGCGCTGGTAGTGGGTTACGACAATAAAGCTGCGATCAGCTGAACGCATTTCGTTAACGCCATTGGCGACAACTTGCAACGCATCGATATCCAGACCTGAGTCGGTTTCATCGAGGATGCAGAGCTTGGGTTCAAGCAGCATCATTTGCATAATTTCGTTGCGCTTCTTTTCACCGCCGGAGAAACCTTCGTTTACACCACGCTTTAAAAAGTTAGGATCAAGGCTGACGCGTTTGCTGGTTTCGCGTGCGAGTTTCATAAACTCAACCGCAGTCAATTCTGGTTGGCCATGATATTTGCGCTTGGCATCTACCGAAGCTTTCAGGAACTCCATATTGCTGACACCAGGAATTTCCACCGGATACTGGAACGCCAAAAACAAACCTTCGCGCGCGCGCTCTTCAATTTCCAGCTCAAATAAATCTTTGCCATTGAAATCGACTGAACCGCCAGTCACTTCATAACCTTCACGGCCAGACAACACATTACCGAGTGTACTTTTACCCGCACCGTTAGGGCCCATAATGGCGTGAACTTCGCCAGGCTTTACGGTGAGATTGAGGCCTTTGAGAATATCTTTTTCCTCGACTTTAGCGAACAGGTCAGTAATGCGTAACATAAATTCTTTAATCCGATAATGTTTTGTCTAACACGGTTATGACGACATGTGCTTTTGTCGTCATTCCCGCAGGGCATCCAGCGCCTTTGCTTTTTAAAGTCACTGGATGCCCTGCGGGGATGACGGCAACACTAAATTTTATCCCACTGAGCCTTCAAGGCTAACTTCCAACAACTTGCCGGCTTCCACAGCAAATTCCATAGGCAATTCTTTAAACACTTCACGACAGAAACCATTCACGATCATGGAGACTGCTTTTTCGGCATCCAATCCGCGCTGTTGGCAAAGGAACAGTTGGTCTTCACTTACTTTGGAAGTGGTGGCCTCGTGTTCAATAACAGCCGTTGGATTTTTACTTTCGATGTAAGGAAAAGTGTGCGCACCACATTTGTCGCCAATCAACAGCGAATCGCACTGTGTGTAATTACGTGCGCCTTCAGCGCCCGGATTCATACGCACCAAACCGCGATAGGCATTGGAGCTTTTGCCGGCGGAAATCCCCTTGGAGATAATCGTCGAGCGAGTATTTTTGCCGATGTGGATCATCTTGGTGCCGGTGTCGGCTTGCTGGTAATTGTTGGTGAGCGCGACGGAATAGAATTCGCCCACACTGTTGTCACCGCGCAAAATACAGCTGGGGTATTTCCAGGTAACGGCCGAGCCGGTTTCAACTTGTGTCCAGGATATTTTCGCGTTGGTATGGCATATGCCGCGCTTGGTTACAAAGTTGTAGATGCCACCTTTGCCTTCTTCGTTGCCGGGATACCAGTTTTGTACTGTGGAATATTTAATTTCCGCGTTGTCGCAAGCGACCAACTCAACCACAGCAGCGTGCAGCTGGTTTTCATCGCGCATAGGCGCGGTGCAACCTTCGAGGTAGCTCACATGCGAACCTTCGTCCGCAATAATCAAGGTGCGCTCAAACTGGCCGGTGTTTTGTTCGTTGATACGGAAGTAAGTGGACAACTCCATGGGGCAACGCACGCCTTTGGGGATATACACAAAGGAACCATCCGAAAACACCGCCGAGTTGAGCGCGGCGTAGTAGTTGTCTTTTTGTGGCACTACCGAGCCGATATATTTTTTCACCAGATCAGGATACTTATGTACCGCTTCGCTGATGGAGCAAAAAATCACGCCGGCTTCGAGCAGTTTTTCTCGGAAAGTAGTTACTACAGAAACCGAGTCAAACACCACATCCATTGCAACGCCAGCAAGTGCAGCTTGCTCATGTAAGGGAATACCGAGTTTTTCGTAGGTACGCAGCAATTCGGGATCAACTTCATCCAAACTTTTTGGTTTGGAATCCATGGATTTGGGCGCGGAATAATAGGACACCGCCTGGAAATCTATATCGTCATATTTAACGTGCGCCCACTCTGGCTCGGTCATTTCCAGCCAGGCTTTATAGGCGTTCAAACGCCATTCGAGCAACCACTCGGGTTCGTTCTTTTTGCCGGAAATAAAACGAATAACATCCTCATTCAAACCGGGCGGCAAGGTTTCCGAATCGATTTCGGTATGGAAACCGGCCGCGTATTCTTTCTTGATGAGATGTTCTACTTGTTCAGACATGGTGATGCACCTTAAACATGATGCAGCGATTTTTGCTGCAATTTGGCAACGACGCTACGAATGTGGTCGATTGCAAATTCAATTTCCGCGGCGCTGGTGTAACGCCCCAAACTAAAACGTAACGAGGCTTGCGCCTGTGCATCGCTCAGGCCAATCGCCTTGAGCACATAACTGGGTGATAAGCTCGCGGAGTTACACGCGGAGCCGCTGGACACTGCCAACTCACGGAGCGAGAGTAATAAGGTCTCGCCATCCACACTCTGTCCATTGGCATTTGCAAAAGCCACATTCAAATGGCCAGCCACTGTCTGCGATGATCCATTGCGCTGCACGCAAGGCAGATCCGCAATGCCCTGCCACAACTGATCGCGCAATTGCGCAATGCGTTGGCAATCTTCGTCCAATAACTGTGCGGCCAGTTCAGCCGCTTCACCCATACCTACACATTGATGCGTAGCCAAAGTACCGGAGCGCATATTGCGCTCGTGGCCGCCGCCGTGCATTTGCGCAGCGATTTTAACGTCGCCTGCACGACGCACGTAGAGCGCACCTATGCCTTTGGGACCGTAAAATTTGTGCGCCGAAAGCGACAGCAAATCCACACCCAGGGTTTTCACATCTATAGCGACTTTGCCTGCACTTTGGGCAGCGTCGCAGTGCAGCAAAATGCCACGGCTTTTACACAAGGCCCCATAACTTGCGACATCGTTTATCGAACCTAATTCATTGTTAACCTGCATCAGGCTGACTAAAAAAGTGTCTTCGCGTAGCGCTGCAGCTAGCGTTTCAACCAGGACAATTCCCTCGCTGTTGGGCTGCAGATAACTGATCTCAAAACCTTGGCCTTGCAACCATTTGGCGACATCCAGCACGGCTTTGTGTTCGATAGCCGAGACTACAATGTGGCCGCCACTAGCATGTGCGGCGCGGTAGGTTTCAGCGGCACCTTTTAAGGCCAGGTTATTGGCCTCGGTGGCGCCGCTGGTCCAGACGATCTCACGCGCATCGGCGTTAATCAACGCGGCAACTTGTGCACGTGCATTTTCTACCGCTTCTTCCGCTTGCCAACCGTATCCGTGTGAACGGGATGCGGGGTTGGCGAAATTACCTTCCAGCGTCAAGCACTCCACCATTTTGGCAGCCACAGACGGCGCTACCGGTGTGGTGGCGGCATAGTCCAGATAGACGGGCTTGCGGATGCTTGGCGGGTGTTGCTTGGAAGTCACGCAATAATCTCAATTACAAAATTTCACTGAGGACAATTCGGTTTTCCGGCGGAATACCGCCCTGCTTGAGGCGCTCGTTCTGGCGCTGGCTCACAGCTTTGATATCAGCCCTGGCCACCAGATCAGCCAAAGTGATGCTGCTTAAAAACTGGTGGATCTGGGCGCTCAGGTCTTCCCATAAATGATGGGTGAGGCAAACTTCACCTTCCTGACAGTTACCTTTGCCTTCGCAACGGGTAGCATCCAGGGATTCACTAACAGCATCTACCACCTGGGCGATCGAAATCTCGGCCATATTACCCATCAACCTATAGCCACCACCGGGGCCACGCACGCTCTGCACCAGCTTACACTGGCGCAAACGGGCAAACAGCTGCTCCAGATAAGAGAGCGAAATGCCCTGACGCGCTGAAATATCCGCCAAACTCACAGGGCCGTGTTCGGCCTGAAGCGCAAGATCCAGCATGGCAGTGACCGCATAACGCCCTTTGGTGGTAAGCCGCATAGGAGAAAATCCGAATGGCAAAAGCCTGATCTGATAGGGTAAATCGACCCGGTCGGGACCGGGCCAAGCCAATAACCTAGCATTTTACTCAACTATTACCGGTTTTCCAACGCTTAAAATGACATTGAATCCCGTTTGGAAGGACTTTTCGGGCGAATTACTCAGGCTTTTGGTCAGATTCTATTGCCTTGGCCGCCTGACGCAGGGCTTCGATTCCCGGCTCTATGCCCTGCTCTCCCACGACTTTATTGGTGTAGTAGACATAGTTCTGCATAGCTGTCAGCACGCCGCGGAGGATATTCAACTCCATCTGGTCCATACGCACACGGTTGTACATACGGCGCAGGCGGGTCATGGTTTGCTTGGGATTTTCCGGGTCGAGAAAGCCCAGCTCAGCCAGGGTTTGCTCCAGGTGTTCGTAATAGTTCTCAAGGGCGCCCGCGTCAGCAGGCGGCATATCCCAAGTATGATTGGGCAGAGTGTTACCGGCGGTTTGCTTGAGGAACGCCATACGCACCTCATAACAAATCACCTGCACGGCAGTGGCCAAGTTAAGGGAGGAATACTCTTCATTGGCGGGGATATGCACGTGGTAATTGCACTTGTGCAGCTCTTCGTTGGTCAGGCCGCGATCTTCACGACCAAATACAATCGCCACCTCATGCTGGCCAGCTTCTACCCAGACACTTTCGCCGCATTCGCGCGGGTCAAGCAAGGGCCAAGGGATACGGCGCTCGCGGGCGCTGGTACCTACCACCAGCGAACAGCCGCTGATGGCCTCATCGAGAGTTTCCACTACCACCGCATCGTCCAGCACATCGGTCGCCCCGGCGGCGCGCCACACGGCTTTGTCCGACGGATACTCCTTGGGTGCGACCAGATAAAGACGGGACAAGCCCATATTCTTCATGGCGCGGGCAGCGCCACCAATATTGCCGGGATGGGTGGTGTTCACCAAAACGATTCGGATATTGGCAAAGTTGGGCATGGGGGAGTCTCACTGGCTAAAAAAGGCGCGCAGTGTAACAAATAGGACTACTCGACCCAATACCGAACAGAGGAAGCCTCAAATAAATCCCCACTCAAAACTTAACTTAAAGAGCATCCTGTAAAAAGACCTACAAAAACTAGGCCTATACACAATATCCTCCTCATTTATTTTCCGCGCCACCGCTTTAATTCATATTTCTAATAGAAACAGAGAAAAAATTTTCAATTTCTTATTACTTAAATCTCAAAAAATAAATTCACAAAAAAGTCGCGAGAAAAAGTTATTAAACGACAAGTATTCATGGAGAAACATCCATGTAAGAACAAGCGACAAATTCCCCTGTGATTTACCTTTTTATCTGTACTATTAGATAAAGCCTTATACACTTAAATGAACTGCTGTTTTGTCGCAACTACCTGAAATTTCCAAAAAATTATGGCGAGAAATTGTGAAAGACAATTGAGTCGCCACGGGTGGCTCGCCAAATGTCATTGATCTCAAGTTACGGAAGCTGGGAGTCGCATGAATTACGAAGACGAGATCGATTTATCCGCAAACACAACAGCCACTGCCATAGTCTCTGTGACAGCGATTTTTTTATTGTTGATCGGTGGCGGTGTCATATTGGCTCGCCACTCACCCGGACTGTTCCCCATTCTACGTAACGATTTATTAGCTGTTGCATTTAACACAGCTACGTGTTTGCTTGTCTCCGCTGGCTGCCTTGTTGCCCTCCTCGCCAAACGCGCTTGGCTATTACGTCTGGGATCACTGTTTATTGTGATCATAAGCGCGCTCACTCTGCTGGATCTATTTAGCGATAGACCTTGGGGCATAGATGCACTGCTCAGCCGGGACATCAACGACGACCAGATTAATAATCGAATGTCTCCCACCTCTGCCACCGGACTTTTACTTACATCCTGCTCCCTTTTTGCCATCAGCTTCGCTTACAAAGGCAAAAAAGATTTATTGGTACTGCTAACCGTTTTTCTCAACATTGTGTGTGCAACCATCGCCCTCATCGCCCTGCTCGGTCACGGTATCGGTCTGGAGCGAGCCTATATGTGGATGGGGATAAAAATAGCGGTTCCCAGTGCGTTGGGGTTGACGTTGCTGTCCCTGGCAATCCTCGCCTACATCAATCGCGCATTTTTATTCGTATTCAATCGCCTGAATTTTTTTAGCCGCATAGTCACCGGCTTTGGGTTTATGGCGATGCTGGTATTGGCCGTGGGCTCAATCGCGCTAATGCAGATTAACAACCTGTCTATCTGGGCCGCTGATCTCTATGACAATCCATTGCAAGTCAGCACCGCTGTGGGGCGGATCAAATCAGAAATAAACCTGCTCAATCGGCAATTAAAAAATATCGCCGTTAAACCCGAGTTTGCAAGTTGCGATCTTATTCCCGAGCAATTGAACGGAATGGAAAAGCGCATAGAGGCTGATAGTCACAGTATTTTTGTAAAAAATGCCATCTTCAAAACCCCGGTTGACTCACTCACCAGAGGATTTTCGGATTGGAAAAACTTCGCGCTGGAATCCTGCCTGCTGCTCAACCAAAACGCCTATGAGGAATTTTCACAGCGCACATTACACGGGGGGCAGGATCGCTTATTGCTGATGGAATCCAAGTTGGATGAAATCAGTGCAATCAATCAGGAGCAGGTTAAACAACTGCAACTGAATTCTGCGCGAGTCCAGGATGAATCCCGCCGGCTTATTATCATTATTGTTTTCGGCTTTTTAATTGTAGGGATACTGGTCACTGGTTTGATTACCAGAGGGCTAACGACACAGCTGCAAAAAATCCGCCTGTCCATGTTACGCATAGCCCAGGATCGCGATCAGGAAGTGATTCCTTTCCTATCGCACCCGCAGGAAGTTGGCGACATGGCGCGCGCGCTTGCTATTTTTAAAGAGAGCTCCAGTCAGCGACGCCAATTGGAAAGCCATTTGCGCCAAGTATTAGAGGCCATGCCAAACGGCGTTATTGTGGTAGATAGCCGCGGCATTATCGAAACCGTTAACGAGCAAACCGAAAAAATTTTTGGCTACGACAGATCCGAATTACAAGGCAAACCGGTAGAGATACTCATTCCATCCGATGCCGTGGGAAAACATCCCAACAATCGCGATACTTTCTTTGCCAATCCCTCTCCCCGTGTGATGGGTGCAGGGCGCGAACTATTTGGTTTGCGCAAAGACGGCCGCGAGTTCCCGCTGGAGATCGGCCTCGCGCCTATGGACACCACCGACGGCAAAAAAGTGCTGGCATCCATCGTGGATATCACCGAACGGCACAATGCCGATATTGCGCTCAACGAAAGCCGCGAACGCCTGGAGTTAACAACTCGTATCAACCAGATTGGTATTTGGGAATATATGGTTGATGAAGGAAAGTTGATTTGGAACGATACCATGTTCGAAATCTATGGCCGAAAAAAGGATTTCTTTTCGGCGGATTACAATGCATGGAAACAATGCGTCCATCCAAATGATCTCGCCTCCACAGAGAAGCTCTTGCAAGAATCATTGAATAATCTGACGCCCTTTATTACCAAATTCCGCATCATCCAGCCGGATGGCACCTTAAAATATATTCACGCCAAAGCAAAAATTGAACGTACCGCGAATAACAAAACGCGTATGTTGGGAACCAATATCGACATAACCCGCGAAGAGGTCGCCTTTGCCAAACTCCACAATACCGAAGCCCTGCGCTCTGCGATTGTGGAGTTTTCTGAGGATGCCATTATCAGTAAAACCCTTGCAGGTATTGTTACCAGTTGGAATATAGGTGCCGCCAATATGTTTGGTTACACCGCCGACGAGGCCATAGGCAAACCTATAAGAGAACTTTTATTTCCAGAAGATCTGGTGCACCAGGAAGAAATGCTGCTAGCGCAAGTGCGTGCCGGTATGGTGATCAAGCATTTTGAAACTATTCGCCAACGCAAAGATGGCAGCCTTATTAATGTCTCTATCACACTATCTCCGATTAAAGATGCCCATGGGGATATAGTTGGTATCTCCGCCATCAAGCGCGACATTTCTGAAACCATCAAAACAGCACAGACACTCATCTCACGGCAGCAGGATCTGGAACATTCGAACCTGGAGTTAGCGCGCAGCAATAAAGAGCTGGAAACCTTTGCTTATGTCGCATCCCATGATCTCAAGTCGCCGCTGCGCGGTATAGCGCAATTATCCAGCTGGATCGAAGAAGATATAGCCGAGAAAAACTTTGATGAAATTGGGCAGCACACTGAGCTGCTCCGCAACCGTATACGTCGCATGGAAAAGCTGCTGGATGATCTCCTGATTTTTTACCGTGCCGGCAAAGCCGATGGTGTTGAAAACACATTGGATGTTAACGAAATGGTACGCGAAATTTTTGATATCCAAAACAACAAACCAGGCTTAACCCTGGAGCTTAAAAACATACTGCCTAAAATCAATACATTTAGCACTCCCTTTGAACAGGTGATTCGCAACCTATTATCCAATGCCATTAAGCACCATGATCGCGAGGAAGGTGTCATTCAGTTCAGTTCACGATTGCTGGATGAGCACTTCTATGAATTCACCCTTTGCGATGATGGCCCCGGTATACCAGAAAAATTTCACGAGCGTGTATTCGGTATGTTCCAGACACTGCGGCCGCGCGATGAAATGGAAGGCAGCGGCATGGGATTGGCACTGATCAAAAAAATCGTCGAAAGCTATGGCGGAAACATCCAACTGAAATCCAGTGGCCGAGGCGCCTGCTTTATTTTTACCTGGCCAATTCATATACGCAGGAGCGAACCCGATGATCGATAGAATCTATCCCGCTGAACCCTCCTCTGAATGTCGGGAGGTTTCACTCTTTATGGTCGAGGACGACGATATAGATGCAACCGCACTCAGACGTGCACTGCACAAACTCAAATTGCTGAATCCAATTTATCGCGCAAAAGACGGATTGGAAGCCATAGAATTGTTACGCGCCGGTGAGATCCCCTCTCCCTATATCATTTTGCTGGATCTGAACATGCCACGCATGAATGGTCTGGAGTTTCTTGAGGCACTGCGCGCAGATCCGGAGCTTACCCACGCAATTGTTTTTGTGTTGACCACCTCAAAATCTGATGAAGATATACTCGCGGCCTATCGCGAACATGTAGCGGGCTATTTACTTAAACAGCGCATGGACAATGATTTTTTACAGGTAGTGGGTTTGCTCAATCACTACTGGCGCATCATCGAATTACCCGACACGGAGCATTAGGGCGCGGAGATTGCCATGAAGTTACTGCTAATTGATGATAACGAACTCGACCGTCAGGCCATTGTTCGCACCTTTAAAAAAACCGAGTGGAATATCCAGATTGTCCAGGCAAAATCTGCCATGGAAGGTCTCACACATTTTGAAAATGATGATTTCGATGGTGTGCTGCTGGATTATCGGTTGCCAGATATGGATGGTTTGGAAACATTGCGGCTACTTTCCAAACACCCCAATCACCATGCAGCCATTCTCATTTTGACCGGCGCCATGGAAGATACGGAGCTGGAACAGCAATGCATCGAAGCCGGAGCCCAGGATGTACTGTTTAAATCCGACATCACACACAAACATTTAACACGCGCCATTGTTCACGCCCGCACTCGCCATTTATTAGAGCGCGAATTGCAAGAGAGCCATCGCCGCCTGCGCAATCTCGCCGAAAACGATTCACTCACTGGTTTGGCCAATCGCTATTATTTTGATGAGAGCTTGCGCACTGCCATTCCACGAGCCAAACGCCAGCGGGATCAATTGGCATTGCTGTTTCTCGATCTGGATAATTTTAAAATTATCAACGACAGCCTGGGCCACGATGCAGGAGATCAATTGCTAAAAGAAGTCGCTAATCGCCTGCTGCGCGTAGTTCGCAACGGCGATGTCGTTTGTCGCCTGGGTGGTGATGAATTTGCCATACTCGCTCATAACTTCGAATCGCAAGAGCCGATCATTGCCCTTGCCGAACGCATACTCGAAGATTTGCGTCGTCCGATCACTATCGACAATAGCGAACACTTTATCTCCGCCAGTATTGGCGTAGCCACCTACCCAGGTGCAGGAGAAACCGCTGGCGACATGTTAAAAGCTGCCGACCTGGCGATGTATCGGGCCAAACGCGATGGACGCAACAACTTCCACTTTTTTTCATCGGCACTACAAGCGCAGGTGCAAGAGCGTATACATCTTGAAAAAGAATTGCGCTCGCTGGTGCCCACAGATCATTTTATTTTGTACTACCAGCCCATCATAGATGCTCGCACATTGGAAATTTGCGGTGCGGAAAGTTTGATCCGCTGGGATCACCCTACGCGCGGCATTTTGCCACCCAGCGAATTTATCGGACTGGCAGAGGAAATTGGTTTAATTATTGAGATAGATTCGCGGAGCCGCTTGAAAGCCTGCCAACAATTAGCGCGTTGGCGTGCGCAACAATTGGTGAGCGAAAGTTTCACGCTGCGCTTTAATGTATGCGCCCAGATGCTGACCGATGACGACCTGCATCTATCCATTAAACGCGATCTGGACAAAACCGAGCTACCCGGTCACTGCGTTGGCCTGGAGATTACGGAATCGCTGCTGGTGGAGAACTTTGAAACTACGGCGCGCTTGCTGGAGCAAATAAAAAGTTACGGCGTGGAAATTTCGGTGGATGATTTTGGTACAGGCTATTCATCCATGGCTTATCTTAAAGCCTTGCCCGCCGGCACGCTGAAAATTGATCGCACCTTTGTCACAGGGGTGCCAGACAATATTGATGACTGCCGCATACTGCGCGCCATGATTGTATTTGGCAAAAGCCTGAATTTAAAAATCGTAATTGAAGGGATAGAAACGCCGGAGCAAGCCAGACTCTGTCGCGACTATGGTGCGGATTATCTACAGGGTTATCTGTTTTCTCGCCCTATATCGCCCGATGGATTTGAACAATTGCTGCAAGAACACAATCCACAGCAGCTGGAGCGAGCCCTTGCCTCGCTAGACCATTTGCGCACTCGCGGAATAACACCGATTGGGAAAATTAACAGCACAAAAAGCAGCGGCGATTAAATCTCTGGTTAGGCATCAGGATTAATTTCGGTCCACTTGCTAACGCGATTACGCCCCTGTTGCTTGGAATAGTAAAGCGCTTGGTCCGCCTGATGAATAAGCTCGTTGGCTGTCGTAGCACCCAGGCTTCTGGCGGTAACGCCAAAACTGCTGGTTACACTTACGCCGTTGGTTACCTGGGCAGCAATTTTTTCCCGGCAGCGCTCAGCAATCGCACAAGCCGTTTCCAGCGAAGCTCCCGGCAAAATCACACAAAACTCTTCACCACCAAAACGCGCTACTATATCCATATCGCGCACCACGCTTTGAATGCAGCGCGCCGCCATGCGGATTACCTCATCACCGGTGTTATGACCATAGGTATCGTTCACGCGTTTGAAATAATCTATATCTGCCATGATGCAACTGTATTCCGTATCTGTTTGGCGAGCCCCGCCAAATTTTGGTTCCAGATGCTCATAAAGCGCGCGACGGTTAAAGCAATCAGTCAATGGGTCGCGCACAGCGAGATAGCGCAACTCTTTATTTTTTGCCTCCATTTCCGCTTGTGATTTCGCAAGGGCCGCGAGTATCTCTTCCAGCAGCCGGCTTTTTTCCTCCAGCTCCGACACGTCATCAAACACGGCAATAGCACCCTGCATGCTGCTTTCGCCATCCATAATAGGCACAGCATTTACGCTGAAAATCATCGGCTGGCCATCGTCGCCGGGTAACTCTACCCGTACACCGGTTTGTTTAATGCCATCCTTCAACGCACTCAACCAGGGTAGCATTTTTGCTTCCTGCTCTTCCGCCAAGTGCCATCCAAGACTACTGGCTTTTTTTCCCAGCAGATTTTTTTCGCTGCGTTTTAATTTGGTGAGTATCACGCTATTCGCCAGCACAATTTGCTCGCGTCTATCCAGAATCAGTACACCCTCCGCGAGAACATTCATGGCGTTGCGTACGCGCGCCGGCACTACAGCGCTGGGATCAAGATGCTGCAACACGCGGCGAATATAAAACCAGAACGCAATAAAACCACTGATGGATAAAAACACCAGCATCACAATAAAGATAGGCAGGTGAAATAAGGGATGACGCTCACTGATCAACGGCTTGAAAGACAATTCAAGATTGGCGCGCGTACTGCCATTCACTTGCAAGGGTAAGCGCAAATGCGTTGGGGTGGAGCTAACAGGATCTGCCCCCGCCCAGCTCTGTTCATGCTCACTGGTCTGCGCCACTACTATGCCGTCGGTGGTACGTACCGCGACGGATAAAATATCCGGATTGTGTTGCACTGTGCCATCAATAAAATACTGAAGCAGCAGATCATCACCGCGCTCTATCGCCAGGCTGATTTGTTTGCTGAGCGCCTCTGCCAATTGTTTGCGAGCATCCAATTGCTGCTTGTCGGCGCTAGGGGCCAAACCCAACGCCTGCGCCAGAATTAAAATCGACAACATCAGCATCACCAGGCCGATACTTAACCTTATGGCGGGGCTTAATCGTAAAGAGCCAAAACCAATCATGAATGTTTATTTCCTGCCTGAATCAATATGGTCAAACATATAGCCCACCTCTTTCGAGGTTTTATCTTCTTCCGCTTTATCTTTTCGCTCTTGTTCAAGTTGTTTTTTTCGCTTATTGACTTCGTCAAGAATTGGCAGCGGATCTATACCACGCCAGAGCGGCAACATGGACATCAATGTAAGTAATAAGCTGCTGGCGCGCAGCGACCAAATCAATAAACCCGTCGTTATCGATAAAGTGATACCCGCCAACAATGCTTTTTGCTGCTGTTCTTCGTGCAAAACACTGTCCATTTGTTCACGAAAGCGATTTAGCTGCGCGTTAAATTTTTCCTCTTCCTCTGCACTGAAACCACTTGCAGGCCCTATGAGATTGGCCAGAGCGGAACTGGATGCAGCTTTAGCACCTCCCAACAATGAACCCTGTGCTTGCATGCGATCTATCAAGCTGTGTTTGCCAGTAGCGTCCACATCGGAAAATTTGATAGTGGCGTCAGCAGTGATCAGGGGCGCTGGCGGCTCCTCGCGTGTCGCAATAAGTTCCGGCTTGCCAGTTGTCGCACCCGAATCACCGGTTGGCTGCGCGGGATCTATATCGCCACGATCAATTTCTTTTGGCGGCGTAACACCGGGATTATCCGGTAAGCGCGGAGGTTCTTGGGGAGTCGTTACATCGGGCAATTTTCCATCAGACGCACCATTGCCAGTTTGTCCATTATTGTTTTCGCGATCATCCGGTAGAAATGTACTCACATCAATTTGCAATATCAGATCCGCAGATGCACCTGCATTGTCAGTGGCGCGCAGTATTATCTGGTGACTACCAATATCATCGGCTGCAGGCGTTCCGTAAAAACGCATCTTGTCGCTATCAAAATGCAACCAGGCTGGCAGGTTTCCGCCATTGGCCATAAGGGCAGAATAATGCAACTGATCCTGCGCATCCTCATCGCTAAATGCATTGACTGGAACCTGGTAATCAACACTTGCCGGCAATTTCACCGATTGCGTCGGCAATTCAATAATCGCCTGTGGAGCATCATTGGTATTGCTGACCACGAGCGCAAAAATTTGGGTAGCACTTGCGCCCTGAACATCGCTGGCAATCACCTCAATAGCGTAATTGCCTACATGACTATTGAGCGGCGTGCCGCTAAAGCTGCGGGTGGCAGCATCAAAATGCAGCCAGGATGGCAAGGGTTTTCCGTCGGCGAGCCTGGCACTATAGGTTAATGGATCATTATCACCATCAGTAAAACTATTGGCGGGAATTTGAAAATTGAACGGAGCATCCTCAATCGCCGTTTGCGCAGTAATGGGATTGCCTGACACAGGCGCCTTATTAACATCCAGTACATTTAATACAAATAAATCACTTGCTGTTTCACCGGAAGCATCGCTGACGATAACGCGAATACTGAGTTGGCCAGTGTCGGCATTGCCAGGTGTACCGCTGAAACTATGGCTGGTTGCATCAAAGCCAAGCCATGCAGGCAGCGCACTGCCATCGGCAAGTTGTGCTGTCCAGGTGAGAGGGTCGCCATTGGCATCACTAAAACTATTATCAGGAACCACAAATATAAATTGTGAATCTTCAGTTGCTGTTTGATTCGCGATGGGATTGCTAACCGTGGGAGGATTGTTGCTACCCGTTGGCAAAATACTTAATTCAAATTGCGTGGAAACAATACCACCCACCCCATCATCGGCAGTGACTTTAATAACCAGCTGCCCAACATCGCTATCGACAGGTGTACCCGAAAAACTCCGCGTTGCACTATCAAAATGCAACCAGCCAGGTAAAGCAGTACCATCGGACAGCTGGGCGCTATAACTGAGAATATCGCCCGCATCCTGATCAATAAAAGTATTGGCTGAAAAACTAAACCTCAGGGCTTGATCAACGGTACCGTTTTGATTGGGAATAGCGCGGCTGACCTCAGGTGTGTGATTAATATCCAGCAAGTTAATGGCAACAGCTCCAGAATCAATCAGCGCACCACCTGTACCTGTGTTACCCAAATCACTCGTCGTCATGCTGAGTGTATCGCTGCCGGGAAATGGGCCAGAGCCCACATAAATAATATTGGCCAAGGCCGCATTGATATTGGCAAGTGTTCCGCTAAACACCATGCTGGCATCTGCACTGCCATCGCCCGTTGTAAAACTCAAGCCCGCAGTGCGGCCCAATGTTAATTGGCCCTGCCCCACTGATAAGGTTACTTGCAAATTGCCGTTAGCCGCATCCGCATCCGCTATCTGGATTTGGTTGCCGTTAGCAAGGTTAAATATCAGCGGCGTGTCTTCCGTTGCTGTTTGTGCGCCCGGCAAAACATTGACCGGCGCATCATTAACGGCAGCGATATTCAATATTGCGCTATCACTGGAAGATAACACTCCATCGCTTGCCGTGATGGTTAAGGTGAGCGACGCAGCCGGCGCGTCAGCTGAATTTACATAAGTAAGCGCGCCACCATTATTGCCCGCAAAAAAATCATTTAACTGTGCAACTGTGCCCGTAACAATTAGGTGACCAGATCCATTACCCGATGAAATATTAACGCCTGTTGTGCCTACAACGGCCGTAAGCTGATTATTGCTGCCATTAACTGCAACTGTAACTGAGAGAGAGTCACCATCCGCATCAGCAAAACTAATACCTGTACCCTGTAGATTGATAGATTGCTGCTCGGTAACGACATAACTCAGGGGCGGTATAGTCACCACCGGTGCCGTGCTGGAATTATTCACCACTATGTCAAATAAATCAGAAACGGTTCCACCTGAACCATCGTCCGCCGTTAATTTTATGGTGATGGTACCTACATCAGCATTTCCCGGTGTGCCGGAAAAGGTGCGGGTATTTGCATCAAAGATTAACCAGGCGGGCAGCGCCGCACCATTACCCAAAGTGGCGGTATAAGTGAGTGTTGTACTTGCATCCGGATCTGTAAAAGTATTAGCGGCAAAACTGTAACTAAAAGCAGAGTTCTTTGATGTGATTTGATCCGGCACCGGGGTATTTACCACAGGTACATCATTTACATTGAGCACAGTAATAGCAACTGTATCCGTATCGCTGAGCGCACCACCTGAGCCCGTATTACCCAAATCATTGGTGGTAATGGTTAAGGTATCTCCGCCAGCGAAATCAGGATTGGGTGTGTAGGTAATAGTGGCAAGTGCCGCATTGATATTGGCAAGTGTGCCGGTAAAAACCATATTGCCATCAGCAGTGCCATCACCAGCGCTGAAGCTCAAACCTGTTACAGCACCCAAGGTTACATTGCCCTGCCCTACGGCTAAAGTAACTTGCAAATTACTACTGGCTGCATCTACATCGGCAATCTGGATTTGGTTGCCATTGCCGGCGCTAAATATTAATGCCGTGTCCTCATTGACGGTTTGCGCAACTGGCACTGTATTAAC
This sequence comes from Cellvibrionaceae bacterium, assembly GCA_021151695.1. Lineage (GTDB taxonomy): Bacteria > Pseudomonadota > Gammaproteobacteria > Pseudomonadales > Cellvibrionaceae > Cellvibrio. The sequence continues at coordinate 188,672 of JAGKWU010000006.1, forward strand.
CGGAGCATCGTTTACGGCGGTGATATTCAGCGTTGCAGTATCACTGCCTGTTAATACCCCATCACTTGCCGTAATGGTAAGCGTGTGTGATGCAACTGGTGTATCCGCCGCTATGCGGTAGGTCAAGCTGCCGCCGTTGTTGCCCGCCAATAAATTATTGAGTTGCGCCGCTGTACCTGTCAGCACCAGGCTGCCACTGCCATTACCTGACGAGATGGCAACGCCCGTAGTACCCACTGCGGCGGTGAGTTGATTGTTGGTGCCGTTGACGCTGAGCGTTACAGTAAGGTTATCGCCATCTATATCACCAAAGCTAATACCAGTGCCGTGCAAATTAATGGCTACTTGTTCAGTGACTGAATAACTCGGCGGGGTAATGGTAACTGTAGGCGCCGTATTGGAATTATTGACGACCATGTCAAAAAAATCGGAAACACTTCCGCCCTGACCATCATCCGCCGTTAATTTTATAGTGATAGTACCTACATCAGAATTTCCTGGCGTACCGGAAAATGTACGCGTATTCGAATCAAAGTTTAACCATGAAGGTAATGCAGCGCCGCTGCCCAGTGTCGCTGTGTAGGTGTGAGTTGCCCCCACATCCTGATCGGCAAAGGTGTATGCGGGAAAGGTGTAAGTGTAGGCCGCATTTTTGGTGGCAGTTTGATCCGGCACAGGTACATTCACTGTAGGTGGATCATTCACATTGATGATCACCAGATCAAACGTATCCGACACAATACCACCGCGTCCATCGCTTGCAGTCACCTGTATACTACGGGTACCTACATCACCATCATCTGGCATGCCGGAGAAAGTGCGTGTCGCTGCATTAAAATTTAGCCAGGGCGGCAAAGGCGAACCATTGGATTGTTTCGCGGTGTAGGTGAGCGTATCGCCATTAGCATCATTAAATGTGTTCGCGGGAAAGGTGTAACTGAACGCAACCATTTCAGTTGCGCTATTGTCCGGAATGGGATTGGCAACCGTGGGCGCCGAATTGGCAGGAATCTGATTGACGGCAAACGCCATGTCCCAGTTGCCGACGCCACCAACATTATTAAAAAAAACACCTGTGTTATACACATCAGTATTGTGATAGGCCACAGAAATTAAATGATCTGTACCGTCACTACTCACACGCATCCAGTTCACCTGATACGCAGGAACATTGATATCAGCGAAATCAAAACTTACCCATTGGTAACCTGCACTCAAACTACTGGTATTGACTGTCGCGAGCGCTATGACATTACCATTGTAACCATCGCGCAATTCCATGGTGAGCGTTTGGTTGGCCGCACCTGGATCTTTATAAATTTGCACGCTGATTTCATTCGTCGTCATAGCTGACGAATATTGGATACTCTGGCCAGCAAAATCACCCGGCACTAACGGATAGAGGGAGTTTCCGTTACCGGTATCGTCATAGACATTGGCGATGCTGATATCAAACGTATCCGATGCTGTAGCTGTACTGGGATCACTCGCAATAACTTGTACCGATATTGTTCCCGTATCCCCGTTGCCGGGAGTACCACTGAAGGTGCGAGTAGAACCATCAAAATGCAACCAGGATGGCAAAGCACCACCACCGGATAATTGCGCTGTGTAACTGAGTGTATCGTTGTCAGGATCACTAAACGTATTCGCCGGCACTACGTAATTAAAGGGGTTGTTCACATGCACGGATTTATCGGCGATGGGATTATCCAACACCGGCGTATCATTGACATTATTCACAACCACATCGAAAAATTCCGAGGTGCTTGCACCATGGTTGTCGGTGGCGATAACCTCAACATGCCAGGTACCGACTTGATGATTATGTGGTGTACCACCAAAAGTGCGCGTAATTTCGTTAAAGGTAATCCAATCCAGGCTGCCACCACCTTGCAATTGCGCACGATAACTCAGCGTGTCGTTATTATCCGGATCTGAAAAAGTATTGGCGGGCATAACGTAATTAAATGCCGTATCCTGGTTAACGCTTTTATCGCTGATGGGATTGGCAACAACAGGCGCAGCATTAGTGCCGTCATCCTGAGATAACTTAAAAGCAAGGTCCCAACCCAACGCATCGGGTGTGCCGTTCTGGATCATGCTGGAATTGTTGTACACATTGGCATCGTGATGGGATATCAGGATCGCATTATCATTCGCACTGGTGGTCACTTGAATATAGTAAGTCTGGCTATCGGTCAGCGACACATCGGCAAAACTGAAAGTGTGCCATTCAAATCCGGTTGCACTTATAGCACTGGAGGCGATTGAGGCAGAACCTAACACAACACCATTCCAACTATCGCGCAGCTCTACTGTAATAGTTTGCGCGACAGCATTGTTGAAGCGTGCAAGCTGTAAACTGATTTCATTGACCGTGTAGGTTGCGCCGGGACTATCGTAATTAAAACTTTGCCCCACCTGACTGCCGGAAGATACCGGCACCTGGCGGTTGCCACTGCCCGTATAAATATAATTGGTATCAGCAAGTGTTCCCTGCCAGTCCGCTTGTGCCGCTGCACTGACAATTACACCAGACTCAATACTGCCCTTGTGCTGCTCCAGCAGCCAATCGCCCCCCAAATTTTTATGGCCTGTAATATCATCGCTTGCGGCTATATCGGCTTTAGTCAATTCAGCCAGGCGATCCATCAATGCCAGACCTTGCGTATTAGCGGCGAGGTCGCAACCATAAAATAAAATATCGGCGCTTTCGCTCAGGGAATTTTTCCAGTTGCTAATTTGCTGGCTGAAATGATCAAGGTTATTCGTGTTAACAACCTGATTACCCAATTCCAAGGCACCTACCTGACTGTGCGAAATAAAATGTACTGCATCCAAACCGGTATAATTCGCCAGCGCCTGGCTCACTTGATCCACACCATTTTGCGTGGGATCAAGATAAATAATTTGTGCATCTTTATGGTTTTGATAAATATCATCCACAAGGCGCTGGTAATCAGTCACAGAAGTATCGACAAAAACAACTTGATGAACCTGTGGTGGTGCGCTTTGTTGTTCATCAGGCAGTTGTGGAAGATCATTCAATGCAGTTGCATCTGCATGGCTCGCATAGATTTGCGACAAATCAAGATTGGCAGCAGCCTCGGCAAGATAATGAGGATCAGAGTGTTGATCATCAAACAGGGCTACATCTGCTACCGCTGAAAATAGCAGACGAGGCTCCAGGGCTTCGATCATTGGACGAGCCATTCTGGAACTATTCTGTGGTCGTTTGGTTTCGGGCATATAATTTCAGGGATTGGTTAACAACGCTCAAGGCCATGCGCCACCCAGTGGCAACACCCTATCCAGCTCCCTTGTAATCTCGCACAAGACAGTGTGCGCAGAAAAAATTAAATTTTTATTGTTGTATTGCGAGCTTACAAAGTGCCAGTCACACCTTGAAAGCTCACCTTGCATTTCAAACCACTGGGCAATTGATTGTTGGGATTGGGAAACAACAACCTTATGCCAAACGTATTGCTGGGGCCATCAATCACTTGATCCACCAATACCACCTCAGCCGTGATAGCTTTTTGTGTGCCGTTGAGTTCCGGTGTCACGGTTGCTTTCATCCCCTGCTTGATAGCGCCAAATAAACTCGCGGGAGCAAACACCTCTACTTTTAACGGGTCCAACTGGGCGATCTTTAATACAGGATCATAATCAATATGTTCACCTGCCTGTTTAAAGCGCTCCACTACCACACCATTAATAGGACTCAACAAATGGCGACGCTGGACATCCGCTAGCGCACGCTGATATTCGAGCGCAGCCTGGCGTTTGCGATCCTGGGCTTGGCGCAATTGCTGATTGGCAATAGCAAATTCTGTTTTCGCTTTATCAAGCTCAGCGAAGGACGCCGCCTTCTTATCATAGAGATTGGTCACTCGCTCAAGATTGCGCTTGCTGAAATCTACCGACAACTGTTGAGCTTCTATATCGCTAGTCAGCTCTGCTTGCAGCTTACGCAGATCAGCGGTGGCGGATTCCAGGCTTGCGTCGAGGCGTGCGAGCGTCTGGCCTTTGCTGACCTTATCGTTCTTCTCAACCAGCACTTCACTTATCACCCCTTCAACCGAACTACTCAACTGCACTTGCAACGAAGGTTCAATACGGCAATTGAGTTGAGCTGCAGCTGGTGTGCTAGTAGTCTGCGCAGCCTGAACACATAGGCTTATTCCCAGTGCTGGCAAAAATGGTATTAAATTTATAAATCTCGGCATAATAAAAGTGTGACGCTTTAAACATTTACTGAATATAGGCGTTAAAGCCGAAAACTGCGAATAAAAAGCTGTTGCAGGGCTCGATATAACTGTATGGCTGCAGTTTCGTCTGGATGAGAAAATTTGATATATACCCGCTCGCCAAACCTTTCCTGCTGTTGCAGGCCTGGCACCTGCAAATCCACCAGAAAAACCATCTGGATTGCATGGGTGGCCTCTGGCTTCGTCGCGTCCACGGCCAACCTGCCACCGCCCTGGGCACCGAGCGCAGCACTGGGCAACTCATAAGTGGCCGCCGGCACTTGCTGCAATATTTGCGCAGGCCATGTCAGCGCCGGATCAGACACCAGCTTCACATCAACCGAGGCAACCGCCTGGCGCAACCGCCCTATCTCTTCTTGTGTGAGCGCTGCACGCACGCGCGTGGTCTGTGCATGGATAATCACGGCAAGGCTATCGCCCTGGTGCAAATAAGCCCCAATCAACTGGCCATCCTGTAGTTGTCGATTGGGCAAGAGATGGAATACACCGGCGGCACGGCTCTGGATATTGAGATTCGCAATACGTTTTTCCAACAATTCCAATTCAGTTTGTATCGCTTTTATATCCTCCGCAAAAAGCTGGGCCTGGGTGCGGTTATCGGCCCAGGCTTGCTGGTAACGCGCCTCGTATTCACGCAGGGCCGCCTGCTTTTGCGCAAGTTCTGCGACCAACGCGGGGTTCGCCAATTGGAAAAGGGGTTGCCCCTCAACCACCGATTGCCCATCATTCACCAGCTGTTGCAGCACTTCACCTTCAGTCTCCGCTTTAATGCGCATTTCTTCCGGCAACCAGACAATACCTTCCGCACGCGTATGTACCGGTAGCGGTACCAACACCAAACCCAACACCACAATGACCGAACTTGCTGCCACCAATGTCAGCGCACGTTTGCGATTGGCTTGCCATTTAGGGTTAGTCGCCAGGCCCTGTACATAAGTGGCCATGGGCAAGAGCATTTGAAAACACAACATCCAGAGCGCAAGCAATAACGCGAGCTGGGGAGAAAATTTTGCCAGCACCAACACTATGCCGAACAACATCACCATACGATACACAAACGCCGCCAATGCATAGAGCGTAAATACAACGGCCTCTTTGCGCGATGCAGCGGGCATTAATAAATTTTTTTCACCATAACCAAAGCAACGCACCCAATAATGCAGCTGTTGGTTTGCGCGAGCACCCAGATTTGGCAGGTCCAAGGCTTCCGTCAACAAATGATAGCCATCGTAACGCATCAGCGGATTGCCATTAAAAAGCAAGGTGGACACACCGCCAATCAAAATAAGGTTGTACAAAAAATCCCGCAGTAATCCATCCTGAACTTGCAACCACAGCAAAAGCGCCACAGCAGCAACAAATAATTCCACCGCAATACCCGCCGCGCCCACCATTAGCCGCTGGCGTTTATGCACAAACGCGATGGACGCACTCGCGTCCACATAAGGCAAAGGCGTACCGAGGATCACAACCACACCCCATTCATTCACATGGCCGCCCCAGACTTTGGTAAATAAGCCGTGACCAAATTCATGCACCACTTTTAAGAGGGGATAAGTAAACCACAGCAATACCAAATTGCCGGGCGCAAGAATTTTATGCAGTTGCCCCTGTGTGAGTTGCGACCAGTGATTACCTGCTTGCAAAACCCCATAGCCAACCACCAACAACCAGAGAATAGCCATAACGCGACTGGCGAGCAGCTTTGCCAGTGGCAGGCAACGTGTTAATACATGATCGGGATTGCCGAGGGAAAATTTCCAGGTGAGTGGATTGAGTAACAGCCGACGCCAAATTTGCCGGCGCTGTTGCTGTTGACGCGCAAAAAGTTCGCGCGTGTCCGGCGGAAAATCGCATACTAACAAATCAGCCACATGCAAATATTGCAACAGCTGGATGAGTTCGTGGCGAGTGGGTACATCTTCCGCACTGGCGTAAACGCCGGCATTAGTCGCGGTTTGTAAAAGCTGTTCGAGATTGCGACGACCATCCATAAAGCTCACTAAAAAATAAGCCGATGGATTCAACCGGTGAAAACGACCATTGCTTTTATCCTGCAGCAAATACCAGGTCTCGCCCGCATAATTGCGCTGCTGAAATTCAATATGGCGCGGCAACGCAGGACGCAACCCCTGCAATTTTTGCCACAAGGGTGAGTTAGTATCTATGTGGCTTTCGGTGGAGTTACTCATTCCTACCACCAAAACGTAATGCGCAGCCAGTGCCAGATATCATGGAACCATATCCATCCCAACATGCGCCTTTCACCAGCGATACGCGCGCTACCTGTCATGCCCGGGCGCAGCAATTGCGACTCTTTATCCAACTTTGCTTCAACGCGAAAATAATTGCGCCCTTCTTTAATTTGGCTAATAGGCGTAATGGCGGAGACGTTAAAACTGAATTGCTCACCGGGCAAACTCGCCAGTTTTAAATTGCCTGCTTGCCCTGGCGCCATGTCAGTAATATCGCGCTCATCGACAAAAATCTGCACGATAAAATCTGTGGCCGCAGCAATCTCAAACAGTACCTGCCCTTGTTTGACAGGCGCACCCAGCGATTGCGAAATATCATCAGACACTACTATGCCGGCGACAGGCGCCCGCAATTGCGTGCGCCCCAACTCCTGCTCAATCAATTGTAACTGCGCACTGGCCTGCTCCACTTGTGCATTGGCAATCGCCGCCTGGACACGATTAGCATTTGCCAAGGCATTGTCGTATTCCTGTTGATATTGCTGTTGCTGGCTCGCGAGTTTGCGGCGCTCAAGATACAAGTCATCATCTTTTAATTGCGCTAGTAAATCGCCCTGCTTGACAGCATCGCCAGGGCGCGCTTTGATCATCGCCAAATAACCATCCTGCGGTGCTACCAACACATTTTTATAGGCGCCTTGCAACACAGCCTCGCTGTGTATCTCGTAACGTAACGGCAAAAACAGGCTGATAAAAAATATTGCGCTTGCACCCGCTATTAATTTTCGCCGTAATTGCGTTTCCCCAATATGTCGTCCCAACCAATTTCGTCCACGCGCTTTTGCTTGTTGCACCAGGCCAGCTTCAGCAGCGATTTTTAATTGCAGCAATGGCGTTACCAACCCCAGCAAACCCTGCACAAATTGCCATTGCTCGTCGCGCAGTGGTACCAACTCACTATGCTCAATAGTCAGTGCACCAATAGCAATTGAGGGAAGTGTAGAGTCCTGATGCTTTTTTCTTTGGGTAAGAATAAGTGTGGTCACCAACTGCAAGCGATTGTCTTGCAATAATTGCTGGTGACATAGATGTACGCCCTGGGCCTGATGACCACTGGCAGAGCAACTCAAATTGCGGCCCTGCTCAATGGCCTCTCCCATGGTGTTAATAATCGCGCGCATAGGCGCTGTGCGTGCGTCATAACTCGCCGAAAAAGAGACAGCTTCCAATTGCAGCTCCTGGCGTTGCAAACCCAGGCTAACGCGCGTTGCTTGCAATTGGGTCGCCACCAGATTGACGAGGCTAAGGGCCAGCTCACGCACACTTGCCTCATCCATTAGTTGCCGAAGATTTTGCAACAAACGCCCGTCATCCACACTATTGCTTGCAACTGCAGGGGCAATCCTGTTGCTCTCCGTGTGCGCCAACAATATCAATTGCAACCAGGTTAAGCCGACGTGAAGTTTTTTCAACGCCAACGGCAAGCGGGCTTTGTCTTGCGCGGGCAAACAGCAGATAACTGCGCCCCATAGCCCATCGGCCAATGTCACTGGCAATCCCACCAGCAACTCTTCATCAGAGAGCTTTTCCATTTGTAAACGCTGCTTTGCCGCAAGCCCAGCGGTGAGTTTGGCGATGACGGATTCAGAGCCGGGAGGAACGGATTGTTCCGCCGGCCAATGGGCTACCAACTGCGGTTCAGCACCGGCAGATAGCGCAACGAGGAGGGCGTAAGGGCAATTGCCCAGGGACTGCACTTGCAGCCCCAACCAGCCTTGGATAGCGGCTGAGTTTGCGTACATGTAAGAGACCACCGGCTATTGTTATGTTGTTTGGCAGGTCGCTTGCGCCCTGCTCTACCTGTCCTCAGTGTAGAAGCAAATCAGGGACTTATCTGAAAGATTTACCAGCGGCGCTTGCCGGCTCGCTCATCGCGCCTGGCCTTTGCCAGCGCCAGAATCCGGCTTTTACCCTCAACATCTGCCTTGGTCCAACCACAAATTTCCTCCAGGCTGCGGCCACAACCCAGACAAATATCCTGATCATCCAGGCAGCAATTGCGCACGCAGGGCGAAGCCGGCTCGGCAGCTGGCGATTTTTCGTTCATTTCGATTCTCTTTTGGCACCGGGGTTTTCTTTATAACCAGAGCCGGATAACTTCTGATCAGCTCATAGTTCAGGCATGGCAGAAACTTAAACGTTCATAGCTTTACCCAATATAACGCATTAACGCATACAATTTTGCGACTCTATGGGGATTCGCCTATCATGCCCCCACATCAACGAAACAACCTTCTTTATATACGTACACACAAGCCTAAGGATTACCCATGAGCGACGTACAACATCACCGTTTAATTATTCTCGGCTCCGGCCCTGCTGGCTACACCGCGGCTATTTACGCTGCGCGTGCCAACCTCAAACCCGTGATTATCACCGGTATGCAGCAAGGCGGCCAATTGACCACCACTACCGAAGTGGAAAACTGGCCAGGCGGTGTACACGATCTGCAAGGCCCTGACCTGATGGTGCAAATGCAGGAACACGCCGAGCGTTTCAATACAGAGATCATTTTCGATCACATCCACGAAACCGTGTTGAGCGAACGCCCTTTCAAGCTGATTGGCTCTAATACTTATACTTGCGATGCCTTAATCATTGCGACTGGCGCCTCAGCACAATACCTGGGTTTGCCATCGGAAGAAGCCTTCCAGGGCCGCGGCGTGAGCGCATGTGCAACCTGTGATGGCTTCTTCTATCGCGACCAAAAAGTTGCGGTTGTCGGCGGTGGTAACACCGCGGTTGAAGAAGCGCTGTATCTATCCAATATCGCTAGCGAAGTAACTTTGATTCATCGTCGCGATAAGTTGAAATCAGAAAAAATTCTGCAAGATAAACTCTTTGCAAAAGCCGCCAACGGCAATATCAAAATTATCTGGAACCATCAGGTAGATGAAGTATTGGGTGGCGACTCAGGTGTGAATGGTTTACGCATCAAGAGCACCCAGGATGGCAGCACACAGGAAATTGATGTCGCCGGTGTATTTATCGCCATCGGCCACAAACCAAATACGGATATTTTCGCCGGCCAACTGGATATGAAAGATGGCTACCTGATCGTGAAAAGCGGCCTGCATGGCAATGCAACTGCCACTAACGTTCCAGGCGTATTCGCAGCCGGCGACGTTGCTGACCACGTATATCGCCAGGCGATTACTTCATCAGGCGCTGGCTGTATGGCAGCACTGGATGCTGAAAAATACCTGGATGATTTGCAATAATATTTGCAATTTATCGCCACAAACAAAAACGCCGCCGAGGGAAACCCGGCGGCGTTTTTGTTTGTGGTCACTTACGAGTAATTAATCCGTACCGCGATCAGGGCAATGATAACTGTGCTTGATTTCGTCGCCATCCATTGAGTGCAAATGCACATCAAACCCCCAGAGGCGATGTAAATGTTTCAACACCTCATTGGCAGAGTCCGCCAATGGTTTTCTATTGTGCATAGTGTGATGCAAAGTCAAAGCACGATCACCGCGCACGTTAACGCTATATACCTGGATATTAGGCTCGCGGTTACCCAGGTTGTACTGCCCTGCCAAGGTTTCGCGCAAGCGACGGAAGCCTGAGTCATCGTGGATGGCTGAAATTTCAATTTTAGTTTCCTGATCATCATCCACAATGCTGAAGAGTTTTAAATCACGCATCACCTTGGGCGAGAGAAATTGCAAAATAAAACTTTCATCTTTGAAATTCTGCATGGCGAAATGCAGGGTTTCGTTCCAGTTGGTACCTGCAATATCAGGAAACCATTCGCGGTCTTCATCTGTAGGGTGTTCACAGATGCGACGTATATCCATCATCATGGCAAACCCCAAGGTATAGGGATTTATGCCGCTGTAATAAGGGCTGTCATAGGCTGGCTGGGCAATCACACTCGTGTGGGATTGCAAAAACTCCATCATAAAACCATCGCTCACCAAGCCGCGATCATACATTTCGTTTAACAAGGTATAGTGCCAAAAACAGGCCCATCCCTCGTTCATGACCTGTGTCTGCCGCTGGGGATAAAAATACTGGGCGATCTTGCGCACTATGCGGATAACTTCGCGCTGCCAAGGCTCCAGCAAAGGCGAATTTTTTTCGAGGAAATAAAGGATATTTTCCTGTGGCTCTGCCGGAAAACGCGGTACATTCTTTTCCACTTTGCCACCGGCGGCGCGCGGAATGGTTCGCCATAGATCGTTAACTTGTCGCTGTAAATATTCGGCGCGCTCTGCTTGGCGCTGCTCTTCCTCATGGGCTGAAATCGGATAGGGACGCTTGTATCTATCCACCCCATAATTCATCAAGGCGTGACAGGAATCCAGCACGGCCTCAACTTCTGCTATACCGTAACGCTCCTCACATTTGCTGATGTAATTTTTAGCAAAAACCAGATAATCGATAATGGAGTCTGCATCTGTCCAGGTTTTGAAAAGATAATTGCCTTTAAAAAAAGAATTATGGCCATAGCAGGCGTGGGCAATTACCAACGCCTGCATAGTCATGGTATTTTCTTCCATCAGGTACGCGATACATGGGTTGGAGTTGATGACTATTTCATAAGCCAAACCCATCTGGCCACGCTTATAGGAATTTTCCGTGCTGAGAAAATGCTTACCGTAAGACCAATGGCTGTAACCAATAGGCATACCCACTGCCGCATAGGCATCCATCATTTGCTCCGAGCTAATCACTTCGATCTGGTTTGGATAAGTATCCAATTTGAATTCAGCAGCGATTTCACCCAAGGCACGATCACACTCCCGAATCAAATCGAAATTCCATTCGGAAGACGTAAATAATGGTGTTGTAACTCGTTTGTTTACTTTCATGCGACCTTCTTATGAAATAGCTCACGGAACACAGGATATATATCGCTAACACCAATAATATGTTGCAGCGAAAATTTCTCCGGATACTCAGTGCGCACCTCTTCATAGGTGTGCCATAAAGCCTGGTGATCATGAGGTGTAATTTCAATATAAGAGTAGTACTGACACAACGGCAAAATCTCTTGCATCAGGTTGCGGCAGTTAGCCGAATCATCCCCCCAGTTATCGCCGTCTGATGCCTGGGCGCCATAGATGTTCCATTCGTTAGGTGAATAGCGATCTTCAACAATGGATTGCATTAATCTAAGCGCACTAGATACCACTGTCCCGCCAGTTTCGCGCGAATGGAAAAATTCATCTTCATCCACTTCTTTGGCACTGGTGTGATGGCGAATAAACACAATTTCAGTTTTTTCATAATTGCGCTGCAAGAAAAGGTAAAGCAATATGAAAAATCGCTTGGCAATATCTTTGGTGCCCTGGTCCATAGAACCAGATACATCCATAAGGCAAAACATAACGGCCTTGGATCGCGGAATAGGCTGTTTGATTTGCAAGTTATACTTCAAATCAAACGTATCGAGCCAGGGAGTGCGCTTGATAGCTTGCGATAATTTGGCAATTTCATCCACTAAAGCAGCGTAATGCTCCTGATCGCGTGAACTTTCTGGCTGCATATCAAGAAGCTTGAGCTCCTCTTCCAATTTCAACAGGCGCTTGCGCTTACCAGACGTGAGGGCAATACGGCGCATATTAGCCGCTCGCAAGGACCGAACAATATTAATTCGTCCAGGCTGTCCTTCGTTAGCAATACCACCACGAACTTTTTTGAACTCTTCTACGCCCGACAACTGGCGTTTTACAAGATTGGGGAGCTCAAGCCCATCAAACATAAAATCAAGAAACTCCTCTTGCGACAAAGTGAAAGAAAAATCATCTTCACCTTCGCCAGAGTCGCTGGCATTTTTTCCGCCGCCCCCACTGCCATCCCCACCGGGAGGGCGATTAACTTTATCACCAGTAGAAAATTGTTTGTTGCCAGGTAACACGCGTGTGTTATAGCCGCCGTTACCGTGATAAATAACCGGCTCACCAATATCCTTTGCAGGGATACTGACTTTTCCACCTTTATCTATATCTTTAATGGAACGATTACTAACAGCGTCAGAAACTGACTTTTGAATTTGTTCACGATAGCGCCGCAAAAAACGTTGGCGATTCACGGCACTTTTGTGTTTGGCGTTAAGGCGTCTATCAATGATATAACTCATGCTCAACCCTTAAATCGAAATGGTGCGGCGACAGGCATAGAGAACAGCTTGTCACCAGCAAAATGCCATACCTCCGCAAAGGCATGGCGATAAACACTATTGCGATTTTCTTACACGCAGATACCACTCGGACAAGAGGCGAACCTGTTTCTCGGTGTAACCACGCTCCACCATGCGCTGTACAAAGTCCTGATGTTTTTTCTTGTCTTGCGCTGACGCCTTGGCATTGAAAGAAATAACGGGCAAGAGATCTTCGGTGTTGGAGAACATTTTCTTCTCGATAACCGTGCGCAATTTTTCATAACTACGCCAATCAGGGCTCTTGCCAGAGTTATTCGCCTTGGCCCGCAAAACAAAGTTGACTATCTCATTGCGGAAATCTTTCGGATTGCTGATGCCCGCTGGTTTCTCAATTTTCTCCAGCTCCTCGTTGAGTGAGGCGCGATTCAATATCTCGCCTGTTTCATGGTCGCGATATTCCTGATCCTGAATCCAGAAGTCGGCATAGGTGACATAGCGATCAAAAATATTTTGGCCGTATTCCGCGTAGGACTCCAGATAAGCGGTCTGGATTTCCTTGCCAATAAAGTCAACATATTTGGGAGAAATGTACTCTTTTAGACCATTGAGGTAGCGCTCTTGCACCTCTTTGGGGAATTGCTCCTGTTCAATTTGCTGTTCAAGCACGTACATCAGGTGCACAGGGTTAGCCGCAATTTCCGTAGGATCAAAGTTAAATACTTTGGATAAAATCTTGAACGCAAACCGTGTTGAGAGGCCATTCATCCCCTCATCTACACCAGCAGAATCCTTATACTCTTGCAGGGATTTTGCTTTTGGATCTGTGTCCTTCAAATTTTCACCGTCATAAACGCGCATTTTTGAATAGACATTAGAGTTTTCTGGTTCTTTCAAACGCGACAGCACAGAGAACTGGGCAAGCATACGCAGCGTATCAGGTGCGCAAGGAGCTTTACTGAGCGAACTGTTCTGCAACAGCTTTTCGTAAATTTGCATCTCCTCTTTCACGCGCAAGCAATAAGGCACTTTGACAATATAAACACGATCGATAAAGGCTTCGTTGTTTTTGTTGTTGCGGAAATTTTGCCACTCGGATTCGTTGGAGTGAGCAAGAATAATCCCGTCAAAAGGAATTGCCCCCAGCCCTTCTGTGCTGTTGAAATTCCCTTCCTGGGTTGCCGTCAACAATGGATGCAACACTTTAATCGGAGCCTTGAACATTTCCACAAATTCCATCAGCCCCTGATTAGCGCGGCACAATCCACCACTAAAACTGTAGGCATCCGGATCATTTTGCGGAAACTCTTCCAATTGGCGAATATCAACCTTACCAACAAGGGAGGAAATGTCCTGATTGTTTTCATCACCTGGCTCAGTTTTGGTAATGGCAATTTGGTTGAGAATACTGGGATAAACTTTAATAACTTTGAACTGGGTTATATCGCCGTGAAACTCTTGCAAACGTTTGGCTGCCCAAGGCGACATAATCGTTTTGATGTAGCGAACAGGAATACCGTAGTCTTCTTGCAGAATGTTCCCATCTTCTTCCGCATTAAATAAGCCTAACGGCGATTCAAAAACTGGCGAGCCTTTAATGCAATAGATAGGCATTTTTTCCATCAGGGATTTAAGCATTTCGGCGAGCGAGGACTTACCACCACCCACAGGGCCCAACAAATAAAGAATTTGTTTTTTCTCCTCCAGGCCTTGAGCAGCGTGTTTAAAAAACGACACTATTTGCTGGATGCACTCTTCCATGCCGTAAAAATCATCGAAGGCCTTATAGCGCTTGATCATTTTGTTGGAGAAGATGCGACTTAGACGGGGGTCTTGCGCGGTGTCAACCATTTCAGGTTCACCTATTGCCATCAGCATGCGCTCCGCAGCTGAGGCGTATACGCTTGGGTCCTTTTTACATAGCTCCAGATATTCCTTGATGCTCAGCTCTTCTTGCTGAGTGGCTTCGTAACGCTCGCGGTAGTGACTGAAAATGCTCATAATGTACCTCAACTCTACGATTAAACCGGCAAATCAATAGCTTATTGCGATGATCCAAAATCGGTGCTGAATGGCAGCAAAAGGGGTAACGTCATTTTCCAAACCTTAGCTTAAGCATAGTCGCAAAAGCTCTAATGCAGTGTAATAAAATTCAAATTATTTGCAGATTTATTAGTTAGCTTGTTTATTACCCAATAGTTGATTGATGCCATTAAAATACACACAAAAATCACGCCAACTTGATTAGTTTTTTTTCATGACGGCGAGATTACAAAACCCCATAAGTTATGTGACTATAACTATCTTCACACCAATAAACAGTTAACTGGCTAGCGTTGAATATACGAATTTAAATCCCCTATGGCTCATATCCCCTGGTTAAACCCTCACAACTTGAGTTTTCCTTCTACCGAGTTTGCATTAGAAGAACCGGATGGCTTGCTGGCGGCCGGCGGCGATTTGTCTCCAGACCGTATATTGGCGGCCTATCGGCAAGGGATTTTCCCCTGGTTTAGCGCCGGCGATCCAATTTTGTGGTGGAGCCCCAATCCGCGCACAGTAATTTTTCCCAACGACCTGCATATTTCCAAAAGCTTGCGTAAAACACTGCGACAAGGAATCTATCGGGTGACATTTGATCGCTGCTTTACGACGGTAATGAGAGCTTGCGCCGCACCGCGCAGCTACGCGGACAGCACCTGGATCAGCGAAGATGTTATTGCGGGCTACACCGCCCTACATGTCCGCGGTTATGCGCACTCTGTAGAAGTCTGGCGTGAAGATGAATTGGTCGGCGGTTTATATGGCGTCGCATTGGGTAAAATATTTTTTGGGGAATCCATGTTCAGCCGAGCTGATAACGCATCCAAAGTTGGCTTCGCCCATCTGGTGCGACAACTGCTCGCATGGGATTTTCAATTAATCGATTGCCAGGTCGCCAACGACCATTTGTTGAGCCTGGGAGCGGTTGAAATACCACGTAAAGATTTTTTGCGTTTTTTGGTAGACTTTACCAATGAGCCGAATGTTTTTGGCTCGCATTGGTCTACTCTGGATATAGATAAATGGGTGTGATTGCGGGTGGTAAAGAGGGGGATTTATGACTGATCTTTCAACATTAAAATTATTTGCGACCCAGCCGCATCCCTGTAGCTATATTGAAGGCGAACAAGCCACCACCGTGTTTGTCGACCCCGAAGCCAAAATCGATATCCCCCTTTATAGCCAGTTATCACTCTTGGGATTTCGTCGCAGCGGTGCGCATCTTTATCGGCCACAATGCGCCAGCTGCCAATCCTGTATGTCCTGCCGCATTCCCGTTGCGCTGTTCAAACCCAACCGCAGCCAGCGTCGCTGTTGGCAAAAGAATCAAGACATCAGCATAGGTATGGTGGATCGTATTGATACGCTTGAACACTACGCACTCTATTCACGATATATAGAAAGCCGTCACCAGGACGGCGATATGTACCCCCCCTCCGAAGAACAATACAAAGCCTTTCTAACCAGCGAATGGGGTTCAACCCGTTATCTTGAGTTTCGCCTTAACGGCGAGCTGATTGGAGTGTCCGTCTGTGATTACCTGGAGGATGGGCTTTCTGCCGTTTACACCTTTTACCTGTCGGAGTTGCAGGAGCGCAGCCTGGGCAAGTTCGCCATATTGGCGCAGATTTATCGCGCCCGGGAGCTGGGTCTTAGCTATGTTTATCTGGGCTATTGGATCAAGCAGTGTGAAAAAATGAACTACAAAATTCAGTATCGGCCACTGGAATTACTCATCAATCGCCGCTGGATGCGGTTGAACTAGACCCTTCGAGCCGTTTTTGCCCCTCTAAAGTGGTAATTTGCGCCTAAATTTCATTGAACTATTGGCGTATCTGGCTAATTCAGGCACAATTCGCGCCTATTTTTGAAACCGGATTATCAGTCACCACTGAGGAAACTGCCGCATGGCAAAAGAAGACAATATCGAGTTTGATGGCGAAGTAGTAGATACCCTGCCCAACACCACTTTCCGCGTTAAGCTGGAAAACGGTCACATAGTAACCGCCCACATTTCAGGCAAGATGCGCAAAAACTATATCCGCATCCTGACCGGCGACAAAGTCAAAGTCGAAATGACCCCTTACGATCTGACCAAAGGCCGCATCACTTACCGCGCCCGCTAAAACCGGCCAGAAACAGCCCGTTGAGTCTGTAATGTAAGTAGTTGATACCAATAAAAAAGCCGCTTTTCAGCGGCTTTTTTATTGGATCTATCTACAGATCAAACTTTTGCAGGTAGCTGGGAAGACTGCTTGGCAGTAATTTCAATCTCCAGTTGATCGTTCACTGGGTCCAGATCCACCTCGACAGTGCCACCACCGTGGGACAAGTCGCCAAAGAGAATGGCTTCTGCCAATGGTTTCTTAAGCTTTTCCTGGATCAGACGCGCCATTGGACGGGCCCCCATCTTCACATCATAACCATGGATTGCCAGCCATTCGCGTGCATCTTCAGTGATCTCCAAGGTGACATGCTTGTCATCCAGCTGGGTTTGCAGCTCCATAAGGAACTTGTCCACTACGGTTTTGATAGTGACAAGCGTGAGAGATGCAAACTGCACTATGGCATCCAGACGGTTGCGGAACTCAGGCGTAAACATCTTTTTGATGGATTCCATACCGTCGGTACTGTGATCCTGATGGGTAAAGCCGATAGAAGCCCTGCTCATCACGTCGGCACCAGCATTAGTGGTCATGATCAAAATAACGTTACGGAAATCTGCTTTACGACCATTGTTGTCAGTCAGCGTACCGTGATCCATCACCTGCAACAGCAGGTTAAAGACTTCGGGATGCGCTTTCTCAATCTCATCCAGCAAAAGCACGCAATGTGGCTGTTTGGTGATGGCATCCGTCAGCAAACCACCCTGATCGAAACCAACATAACCCGGAGGAGCACCAATCAAGCGGGAGACAGTATGGCGCTCCATGTACTCAGACATATCAAAGCGCAGCAGCTCCATACCCATGCATTTAGCCAACTGACGGCATACCTCTGTCTTACCAACACCGGTCGGACCGGCAAACAGGAAGGACCCAATTGGCTTTTCAGCCGCACCCAATCCAGCGCGAGACAACTTGATCGCCGTTGCCAACGTATCTATGGCTTCATCCTGACCGAACACGGTCATCTTCAGATTTTGATCCAGCTTACGCAGCTGCTCTTTATCAGAAGTAGACACGCTTTTCGGGGGAATGCGGGCAATTTTGGCCACCACGTTTTCCACGTCTATCACGCCGATCGTTTTCTTACGTTTGCTCGCAGGTTGCAGCTGTTGATAAGCACCCGCTTCGTCGATCACATCAATTGCCTTGTCTGGCAAGAAACGATCATTGATATAGCGCTCAGCCAATTCAGCTGCTGCGCGCAAAGCGGCATCTGTGTAGCGTAGATTGTGATGCTTCTCGAAACGGCTCTTCAAACCTTTCAGGATTTGATAAGTTTCATCCACGCTTGGCTCATTTACATCCACTTTTTGGAAGCGGCGAGACAACGCGCGATCCTTATCAAAAATTCCGCGGAATTCTTGATAAGTAGTGGAGCCCATGCAACGAATTTCACCAGAGGACAACAAAGGTTTGAGCAAATTCGATGCGTCCATCACGCCACCGGACGCAGCGCCTGCACCGATGATGGTGTGTATCTCATCGACAAACAAAATAGATTTTTTCTGCTTTCTCAATTCATGCAGCAAACCTTTGAAACGTTTTTCGAAATCACCGCGATATTTGGTACCGGCAAGCAAAGCGCCCATGTCGAGTGAATAGACAACACTATCCGCAAGCGCTTCCGGCACATTGCCGTCAACGATACGCTTGGCCAGGCCTTCAGCAATTGCTGTTTTACCTACGCCTGATTCACCCACTAACAATGGATTGTTTTTGCGACGACGAGACAATATTTGGCAAACACGCTCCACTTCGAGATCGCGTCCCACCAACGGATCTATACGACCTTGCATGGCAAGTTCATTCAAGTTGCTCGCATAATTTTCCAGCGGATTAGCGGATGAAGACTCACCGGAACTTGCCTCTTCGTCGTGATTTTCCTGCTGTTGCCCATGATCATGGCTGTGGTCAGTATGACCGGAAACCTTATGAATACCGTGGGTTATGTAATTAACCACATCAATACGGGCGATGCTTTGTTGCTTCAGGTAATAAACCGCCTGGCTCTCTTGTTCACTAAAAATAGCAACCAATACATTAGCACCAGTAACTTCTTGTTTACCGGATGATTGCACATGAAATACAGCGCGTTGCAACACGCGTTGGAAGCCCAGAGTGGGCTGGGTTTCACGCTCTGAATCGCTCTCGGGAATCAGGGGGGTAGTAGAGTCTACAAATTCAATTAATTCTTTACGCAAGCCAGATAAATCAGCTCCGCAGGCGCGCAAAACGGTAGCAGCTGAGTCGTTGTCGATAAGTGCGAGCAATAAGTGCTCGACCGTCATAAATTCGTGGCGCTTGGAGCGCGCACCTTTGAAGGCAAGATTTAAAGTTACTTCTAAGTCTTTACTCAACATTACTCATACCCTCTTGACCGTAAAAAGCACAGGGAACAAAAAAACCATATAGCCTCCGTTTATTATCCTTTTTTACCAACGTCCGATTTTGTGTTCGTAATTTCAATAACGTTCAATTTTTTACATTACTGCTTTTCGTCATCATCGACTGCTTCGATTTCACTCAACAACGGATGCTGATGTTCGCGCGCGTATTGATTGACCTGGGCAGATTTTGTTTCAGCTATATCCCGAGTATAGATACCGCAAACCGCTTTGCCATGAACATGAACCGTTAACATCACATGTGTCGCTTTTTCGCGATTCATCGAAAAAAACTTTTCGAGAATTTCGACTACAAAATCCATAGGAGTGTAATCGTCATTGAGCAGCATTACTTTATACATAGGTGGACGCTTCAATTTCGGCTTGGATTCAAGCACCGCAAGATTGCCGTCCAGATCGCCGGTTTTGGCGTCACCATCTTGATTTAAGGTTAGTTGAAGGTTGATTAGATTGCCCATAGAGATTTCAACAGAAAGATAAAATAATTGGATGCCTGACCATATTGTAACCCACTGGCATAAACGGCTTCTGCATATGCCTAAAAGTAAGGGCGAGTGTTAAAAACTTGACATTAAAGCTAATGTTGGATAAAAAACGCCTCTCGCTGACCATTTTATCAGCATCCCGGCGCCAAATCCCTGCGATTTGCCCTCCGGTTTTCACAAAAGCAATGCAAGCCTAACAACTCCCGAATGCCAATTCGGGGAAATAATAACGAAGGCAACATATATTCATCCTATATGGTGCCAAGGCACAGGAATTCAATAATGCCCACAGGTACAGTCAAGTGGTTTAATAACGCCAAAGGCTATGGTTTCATTTTGGCCGATGAAGGTAGTGAAGACCTCTTCGCACACTACTCCGCAATTCAAATGGACGGTTACAAAACCTTGAAAGCGGGACAACAAGTCTCTTTTGAGATCACTAAAGGTGATAAAGGATTGCATGCCGTCAATATTTGCGCACCGGAAACGGCACAACTAGCGATTGAGCAAACCGCCTGATAAAAGTAACTGAGCAAACAGGGCATTAAAGCTGGTCTTTGGCCCTGCTGGCTTGGCTTTAACTTTTCCTGGCCGCCTCTAGCGGGAGCAATTTAATTACCCGTCGCTGATGCTTTTTCAGCTCTGCCAATGCCCATTGGTAACGCGGAATACGGTTGAACAACGCATCAAAACTTCCATCTTTTTGAGCCGCTTCCAACCCGAACTGCAGCCGTTCCGCCAGCGCTTTGTTGTCCCTTCGCACAAAAAAATACACTTCGTTACGGTATTGCAGCATCAAATCCTGCTCTATTTCCAGATGCAAATCAGGATAAAAATTAACTTCCGTTTGTACCTGATACAAACCACGGGAGAAATAATCGAACCGGCCAGCTGCCAGCATTTTAAACAGCTTGCCGTAACCCACCGCTTTCACCAGAGGCAAGTCATTGGCCTCCATAATATCTGCGTCAACCCATTGAGAACTGATTCCGCCCTTGAATTTGCGCAGATCCGCCAGATTTTTAACTTTCGAAAACTGCGCCTGGGTCCCCGGCCTTATCAACAGCAGACGGTAATTGTTGAGATCGCGCAGAAGGGACACTTTAACGGGTAGGAATACAGACTCAAGTTCAGGGCTTGTGGGAGACCAGAAAAGATCAATATTGCCACTCGCCACTTCCGCATGCAGGCGTTTATCCGCCTGGCGTCCGGGGGGCTCCGCCAATACTGCAGCGCCATAACGAGCTTTGGATTTCTCCAAAGCGAGTTGCAACAACTGGCCGAAATAATAATCTTCGTGATTAATATCCTCAGAAACCCTGTGAGGAATAATGACTTGAATAGGCGCTGCGTCCACTGACAAGGCAAGCGCCATCAGGAAGATGATCCACAACCAGCGAATGTAAGAAGTGCGCAACATAAAATCCCGAGCCCGAATTTATCCAAACTTTGCCGGACGCGCTTCAGAGTGCATCAAACCAGCTCAGCATGCTCCTCATACTAGTTCATTTAGAAAAGCTGTAAAAATCAATTTGCGCCGCATGATTGGGCATGCCAAACCGATACTCTTCCTTCTTTTATATAAATCCCTAACCACAGCACCCTCTTTGTCACAGGCATAAAAAAACCCGGATATTCATCCGGGTTTTTGCAACAACAGGACTATCGACACAGGGTTTATTAACCCAGAATCTTATTAGCCCAAAGTTGCCAACGCCGCGTTAAAGGTAGCGCTTGGACGCATTGCTGCCGAGGTTTTGGCAACGTCTGGACGATAGTAACCGCCCAGATCTACCGGCTTACCACCAGCAGCGATCAACTCAGCCACGATCTTGGCTTCGTTTTCGGTCAGGGTTTTCGCCAAGGGAGCGAACTGGGCAGCCAGGGCCGCATCTTCCGTTTGCGCTGCCAGGGTTTGTGCCCAGTAAAGAGCCAGATAGAAGTGGCTGCCGCGATTGTCAAACTCACCTACTGCACGACCTGGAGACTTGTTGTTGTCCAGGAACAGGCCGTTGGCTTGATCCAGAGTCTTGGCCAGTACTTTGGCTTTGGCGTTGCCAGTGATGTTGCCGTAGTGGTCCAGAGACTCAGACAGGGCCAGGAACTCACCTAAAGAATCCCAACGCAGGTGACCTTCTTCTACAAATTGCTGAACGTGCTTGGGCGCAGAACCGCCAGCACCGGTTTCGAACAAACCGCCGCCGTTCATCAGCGGAACAATAGACAGCATCTTGGCAGAGGTGCCCAGCTCCATGATGGGGAACAGGTCAGTCAGGTAATCGCGCAGTACGTTACCCGTTACGGAGATGGTGTCTTTACCCGCGCGGATGCGATCCAGAGAGAACTGGGTAGCTTCTTCGGGAGACAAAATGTGGATTTCCAGACCAGTAGTGTCGTGGTTTTTCAGGTAGGTATTTACCTTGGTAATCAGTTGGGCATCGTGAGCGCGTTTTGAGTCCAACCAGAACACAGCCGGCGTGTTTGAAGCGCGAGCACGGTTTACAGCCAGCTTCACCCAATCCTGGATTGGCAAATCTTTTACCTGGCACATACGGAAGATATCGCCAGCTTCTACATTTTGTTCCAGCACCACTTTGCCTGCAGCGTCAGTTACGCGAACAACGCCGTCAGCGGCGATCTGGAAAGTTTTGTCGTGGGAACCGTATTCTTCCGCCGCTTGCGCCATCAGGCCTACGTTGGGAACACTGCCCATGGTCACAGGATTGAAAGCACCGTTCTTTTTACAATCGTCGATCACAACTTGATACACACCGGCGTAACAACGATCAGGGATACAGGCTTTGGAGTCTTGCAGCTTGCCTTCAGCATTCCACATTTTGCCGGAATCGCGAATCATGGCTGGCATAGAAGCATCAACAATAACGTCGCTAGGTACATGCAGGTTGGTGATGCCTTTGTCGGAGTTAACCATGGCCAGCTGTGGACGGGTGGCGTACAGCGCTTTGATATCCGCTTCGATTTCGGCTTGTTGGTCAGCAGGCAGTGCTTTGATCTTGGTGTAGAGATCACCGATACCGTTGTTTACATCTACAGCCAGATCTTTAAGTACAGAAGCGTGCTTTTCCAACACAGGGGCGTAGAACACAGAGACAAAGTGACCGAAGATGATTGGGTCAGACACTTTCATCATGGTGGCTTTGAGGTGAATTGATAGCAAAACACCAGTGTTCTTGGCATCTTCAATTTGCTCGGCAATAAAAGCGCGCAGGGCTTTTTTGCTCAGTACGGAAGCGTCTACGATTTCGCCAGCCAGTACTTTTACGGTTTCTTTCAGCACTTTGGTGCTGCCATCGTTGGCAACCAATTCGATTTTCAGGCTGCCGGCATCAGCGATAGTGGCTGATTTTTCGCTGCCGTAAAAATCGTTGCCGCTCATGTGGGCAACGTGAGATTTGGAATCGGCGGACCAGGCGCCCATTTTGTGCGGGTTCTTGCGCGCGTAGTTTTTAACAGAGAGCGGAGCGCGACGGTCGGAGTTACCTTCACGCAGAACAGGGTTTACCGCAGAACCTTTGATTTTGTCGTAACGCGCCTTGGCATCTTTCTCGGCATCGTTAGTGGGGTTTTCGGGGTAGTCAGGCAGTTTGTAACCCTGGCTTTGCAATTCTTTGATAGCGGCTTTCAATTGCGGAATTGAGGCGCTGATGTTGGGGAGCTTGATGATGTTGGCTTCGGGAGTGGTCGCCAATTGACCCAATTCTGCGAGGTCGTCGCCGATGCGCTGTTCTGCGGTGAGGGACTCAGGGAAAGCGGCAATGATACGCCCGGACAACGAAATATCGCGTGTTTCAATCGCAACACCGGAAGATTTGGTGAAGGCTTGTACGATTGGCAGCAGTGAGTAGGTGGCTAACGCGGGGGCTTCGTCGGTTTGGGTGTAGATAATCTTAGAATCGGTCATTTGTTACTTAACTCCGTTAATTCATGCGGCTCGGCCTTGTGAGCTCTGCCTTTACGATATGAAAGGGAAAATAAAGTGCAGCTAAAAAATCGCGCGCAGTATATCAGTGCTGTAGAATTTTGACATTCGCGGGAGCGCCGGCCGCTTCCTTTTTCATTCATTACCGGATTCGATTTACCTGATGTCATCCCTGATTTTGTTCAACAAGCCCTACGGCGTACTTTCCCAGTTCACCGATGGCGACAACCGCCCTACCTTGGCGCAATATATTAAATTGCCCAACGTCTATCCTGCTGGCCGTTTGGATCACGATTCCGAAGGCCTATTGCTGCTAACCGATGACGGCCAGGTGCAACACCACATCGCCCATCCTGCCCATAAACTCCCCAAAACCTACTGGGTACAGGTGGAAGGTGCACCCAACAGCTATGCCCTGACCAAACTGCGCCAGGGCGTTGAACTGAACGATGGCATGACCCTGCCCGCCGAGGCGCGCCTGATCCCCCCCCCCAAACTCTGGGAGCGCGATCCACCCATCCGCAGCCGTCAAAATATCCCCACGCAATGGCTGGAAATTGTGATCACCGAGGGCAAAAACCGTCAGGTACGTCGTATGACTGCGGCCGTTGGCCACCCCACCCTGCGCTTGGTAAGGGTGAAAATTGGCAACTGGACATTGGAAGGCATAGCGCCTGGCGAATACAAAGCCACCAGCATCAACCTGCCTAAAAGCACACTAGCTGAAGCTCCTCGCGGGCGCGGCAACAGGCCATCTCGCCCCGCCAGATCTGCAACAGGCAACACTATCAAACCAGATGCGGGCAACAGAAAGCCGCAAGGTGACAGCCGAAAACCAGGCGGGGATAAAAACACCACCAACCAAAAGACAGGCGATGGACAAAGACGTCCCGCAAGGCCACAAAAACCCAAAACGGCAGGCAAATCGCCAAAGCCAGCAGCACCCAAACCGGCGATTGCGACCAAAGTCATCATCAAACCTTCGCGCAAACCCACCGAATAATCATTTAAGGAATACTCATGACCTGGGCTCCCCATGTAACAGTCGCCACCATAGTGGTTCGCGACAATCGCTTTTTAATGGTTTATGAAGAGGCAGATGGCAATAAGGTGTACAACCAGCCAGCCGGCCATCTCGACCCGGACGAAAGCCTGCAAGAAGCAGCTATTCGCGAAACGCTGGAAGAAACAGGCTGGCATGTAAAATTGACCGGCGTGGTTGGCGTCAATCTTTACACTGCCCCCAGTAATGGCATCACCTACTGTCGCACAACCTTTATTGCCGAAGCGCTGGAGCAGGATACCCAGCGCCAACTGGACACAGGCATCATTGAAGCTGTTTGGCTTACTTATGAGGAAGTACTTGAAAAACAAGCGCTTTTACGCAGTCCTATGACACTGAAGATTCTTGAGGACTACCGCAACGGACGTCGCTTTCCCTTAGAGGTCGTCGGCTCATAATCGCTTCATAATCCCAGGTTATTTGACGAAGCCGGCTCAGAGCTTGTCGATATTATTTACAGATGCTTTAGGTGCCATTTTGGTAAGTTGCTGTTTTTGCTAATGAAATACCATTGGCCTTATTATTGCTTTATACGCCACATAATGTGATACAAATCACAAATAAATCCATCAACTCCGAAGGCGACAATAATGAAAGCATTAGTAAGCGCAGTTTCTGTTTTGGCATTGGCAACCATGGCTACCGCAGCATCGGCAGGCGTTTTGCCGGTTTTTAATGGCTGGACCCAGCTAGCCAATGACGATACCCCCAACGCGAGCTACTATGTAAACCCCGGTTACGGCGGTCAGAATTTTGATGCTGAGTACCTGTTCTACAAACAAGAAGGCAACAGCTTGTCCATTGGTTTGCAGACTGGCTTTGATATCAGCAGCCTTGATGGCCAGCTGTACAGCGACGGCCACCGCTACTTCACCGGCGACCTGGCCCTGTCATTTGATGGCAACAACAGCAACTATGAATACGCCGTAGATTTTGGCAATCGCAGCAAGGGTTACTTTTCTGGCGCCACCATCAGCAGCCAAGGCGTTAACGTAGATAGCGGTGTAGATACTGCCGGCCTTTACAAGGTTACCAGTTGGAACAACGACATCTACTTCACCCAAAGTGCACCTTATGCCATGTCTGGCGGCTCACTCCTGTTGGCAGCCAATGGCGGCAACTTCCAGGAAGGCAGCGGTTGGGTCGGCGGCGAATACTCCTTCTTTAATATATTCACTTTCGACCTCTCAAACATCGCTAACTTGGGCCAGGATTTTGCGCTGGATGCGCACTGGACCATGTCTTGCGGCAACGATGCTCTTGATGGCCATGTAAACCTGACTCAAGTGCCGGAACCAGCCCCTTTCCTGCTGTTCGGTTTGGGCCTAGTTGGTTTGCTGGCAAGCCGTCGTAAAGCCTGATCTTGCTGTTCTTAAGAAGCCGCCCAGTGCGGCTTTTTTATTGCCCTGGATTTAATCACCCGCACGCATAGCCTCCATCGGCCAAGGCGAGTAAAATGCCCGCCTCTTTTCTATTCAGTACTTTTGCTATGTCCCAGGCTGTAAAACCCCGCGTTATTGTCGGCATGTCCGGCGGTGTTGACTCTTCCGTTTCCGCGCTCCTGCTCAAACAGCAGGGCTATGAGGTGGAAGGCCTGTTTATGAAGAACTGGGATGAGGATGACGGTACCGAATATTGCACTGCCAAAGACGACTTGGCCGATGCTGAGCGCGTCTGCGACAAGATTGGTATCAAGCTGCACACCGCCAACTTTGCGTCAGAATACTGGGATAATGTCTTTGAGCACTTTCTTGAAGAATACAAAGCTGGCCGCACGCCCAACCCGGATATCCTCTGCAACCGAGAGATCAAATTCAAAGTCTTTATGCAGTACGCTAGCATGCTCGGCGGCGAATTGATCGCCACGGGCCACTATGTACGCCGTGCTGATCGCGATGGCCATACTTATCTGCTCAAGGGACTTGATCCCAACAAAGACCAAAGTTACTTCCTGCACGCGGTAGGCGAAGCCGAGTTTGCCAAAACCCTCTTCCCGGTAGGCGAACTCGAAAAACCCGAGGTACGCCGTATTGCCGAAGAGCATGGCCTGGTCACCCACAACAAAAAAGACAGCACCGGTATTTGCTTTATTGGCGAACGCCGCTTTAAAGATTTCCTGCAACAATACCTGCCCGCACAGCCGGGTGAAATCCAGACACCCGATGGCACCGTCATAGGCCAACACGCCGGCTTGATGTATCACACCATCGGTCAACGCCAGGGCTTGGGCATTGGCGGAGTGAAAGGCGCCAATGAAGAGCCCTGGTTTGTGGCGCAAAAAGATTTAGTCCGCAACGTACTGGTCGTTGTGCAAGGCACAAACCATCCACTGCTGTTTACCAATCACCTGATCGCACAACAAGCGCACTGGATTAACGGCACGCCTTTAAATAGCGATGGCAAGCCCCAATCCAGCTTCCGCTGCACCGCCAAAAATCGCTACCGCCAGGACGATCAGAGTTGTGTAGTCACGCTGCTCGATAATGGCCAACTCGATGTGGCGTTTGATGAGCCGCAACGTGCCGTTACTCCCGGTCAATCCGTAGTGTTTTATCAGGATGACGTTTGTCTTGGCGGCGCGGTCATCGAAGCTACCGACAATATTTAATCGCCACCCTTTAAATCACCTTTATTTGAAACAACTGCAGACAATACTGCACAGAGTTTGAGAATTTACAGTGAGTAAAAACCTTCGCGAAACAACCCTCGCCCTCGCTGGCGTAGTGCAGGCTGCACTGCTGGTGGAGCAAGTTGCCAAGACCGGCTATGTGCAAACCGATGCCTACAAATGCAGCATCGATAGCCTGCTTGATCTCAACCCGTCCAGCACACTGGCGGTCTATGGTGGCGACGTGCAAAACCTGCGCTCCGGCCTTGAAGGGCTGCGCGATATGCTCGCAGGCCAACACAAACACCAGGAAGCGCTGCGTTATGCATTGGGCGCCTTGCATCTGCAAAAGAAGCTTGCGGGACGCAAAGACATGCTCAATGTCGTCGCCAGTCGCATCAATCAGGCTAACAACCAGGCAGAACATTTTTCTTCCACCCATGAAAATGTCATAGCCAACCTCGCCAATCTATACAGCGAGACCATTAGTACCTTTCGTTTTCGCATCCAGGTTATGGGCGACTACAATTATCTGCAACAGACGCGCATCGCCAACCAGATACGCGCCCTCTTACTGGCCGCTATACGCTCCGCCATGCTGTGGCGCCAGTTGGGTGGCAGCCGCTTACAGCTGCTGCTCAAGCGCAAAGCCATACTCCATTGTGTTGAGGAATTACTGCGCTCTGGCACCCATTAAATCCAGATTAAAAACCCCTGAAAAATCAGGTGTTTTCCGTTATGATGCCGCCCGTTATCAGGGTTAGGGCCTGTACCAGAGCCTAAAAACAGAGAAACAGTTAGCCAGAGAGCTACCAGGAAAAGCTATCCGTAACGGATTGACGACTTGCAACGCTAGCAGCACCTATTTTGTTTTTCCCTTTTTTACTTTCAAACGAGAACCCGCATGGCCAATACCGACTCTTTTGCCACCCTCTCCCCCCTCAATGCTGTATCGCCCGTCGATGGTCGCTATGGCAACCGCACCGTTGCACTGCGCAAGATTTTCAGCGAATTCGGTTTGATCCGCTTCCGTGTTGAAGTGGAAGTGCGCTGGCTGCAACAGCTTAGCCGCCACGCCGGTATTCCTGAAGTGCCCGCATTCAGCGCTGCAACTAATGCACAACTTGACGCACTGGTTAACAACTTCAGCGAAGCCGATGCCCAGAGTATTAAAGATATCGAACGCACCACCAACCACGACGTAAAAGCGGTTGAGTATTTCCTCAAAAACCAATTCGCTGGCAATCCTGAATTGGAAGCCGTTTTGGAGTTCGTACACTTCGCCTGTACCTCTGAAGACATCAACAACCTGTCACACGCGTTGATGCTGAAAGCCGGTCGCGAAGAGTTTGTAAAAGATGCGCAAGCCATTATCGACGGCGTAGTAAAACTCGCTCACGATTACGCCGCTGACGCCATGTTGTCACGCACTCACGGCCAAACTGCATCACCCACCACCGTGGGTAAAGAAATGGCCAACGTTGCTGCGCGCCTGCGCCGTCAATTGAAGTTGATTAACGATGTGGAAATGCTCGGCAAAATCAACGGCGCCGTAGGTAACTACAACGCGCACATTTCGGCTTACCCCGAAGTAGATTGGCAAGCTAACGCACAAGAATTTGTTGAGAGCCTGGGCCTGACCTGGAATCCCTACACCACGCAAATCGAACCACACGATTACATCGCTGAATTGTTCGATGCGATTGCACGCTTCAACACCATCGTTATCGATTTTGATCGCGACATCTGGGGCTACATTTCTCTGGGTTACTTCAAACAAAAAACCGTTGCTGGCGAAGTGGGTTCTTCCACCATGCCGCACAAAGTTAACCCTATCGATTTCGAAAACTCCGAAGGCAACCTGGGCATCGCCAACGCGGTCTTCACTCACCTCGCGCAGAAATTGCCTATCTCTCGCTTCCAGCGCGACCTGACTGACTCCACCGTACTGCGTAACATGGGTGTTGGTTTTGGTTATGTGATGATTGCATTTGCTTCGACCTTGAAAGGTATGGGCAAGCTCGAAATTAACCGCGCGCGCCTGGCGCAGGATCTGGACAACGCTTGGGAAGTATTGGCCGAACCAATCCAAACTATCATGCGTCGCTACAACGTACCCGAGCCTTACGAGAAGCTCAAAGCATTGACGCGCGGCCAGGCCATCACCCGTGCCGTTATCGCCGAGTTTATCGAGACGCTCGATGTACCCGAGGCAGCCAAGCAAGCCATGCGTGAGCTGACTCCCGCTAACTACATTGGCAATGCCGTAGCGCAAGCCAAGGCGATTTAAGATCGCTGCAAAACACAAAGGGCTCGCAAGAGCCCTTTTTATTTAGCGAACAAGAATTTTATTCAGACTCATCATTATGACCTCACAACTCACACATCTGGGTGACATGCCCGTTGAAACGTTCCTGCGTGATTACTGGCAAAAAAAGCCGCTGCTGATTCGCAACGCATTTCCCTATTTTGAATCGCCGATAGATGGCGATGAGCTGGCGGGCCTGGCCCTCGAAGAAGAAGTTGAATCGCGTTTGATTTTGGAAAAAGGCAAAACGCCTTGGGAATTACGCCACGGTCCCTTCGACGAAGACGCCTTCGCAAAACTGCCTGCAACCCATTGGACACTGCTGGTGCAAGCCGTCGATCAATGGGTACCAGAAGTCAATTTGCTGCTGGATAATTTTCGCTTCATTCCCAACTGGCGTCTCGACGACATCATGATCAGCTTCGCGCCCGATCAAGGTAGCGTCGGTCCACATTTTGATTACTACGATGTGTTTTTGCTGCAAGGCCTGGGCAAACGCCGCTGGAAAATTGGTCAGCACTGCAATATTAATTCTCCGCGCGTAGAGAGCACGCCGTTAAATATCCTGCAACATTTTGATACGCAAGACGAATGGGTATTGGAACCGGGCGATATGCTGTATATCCCTCCCGGCATAGCCCACTGGGGAATTGCCGAAGGCGATTGCATGACCTATTCCATTGGCTTTCGCGCACCGAGCCATGCAGATATCCTCACCGAGTTAAGCCAGGACATTGCAACAGCGCTAACCAACGACCAACGCTTCAGTGATCCGCAGTTACAGCTACAACAAAATCCTGGCGAAATTAGTCATGAGGCCGTCGCACAAATCCAGCAGATAGTGCAGAACTATTTCACTGCCGACAAGATTGCCCATTGGTTCGGCAAGCATATGACCGAACGAAAATATGTGCAGGATGAACCCGACAGCGACGACGAACTGGATGCGGATGATTGGCAAGCCGCTTTGGCCGATGGCAATACGCTATGGCGCCATCCCGCTGCACGTTTTGCATTTCACTCCGATGAAGAAGGCACAGAGTTGTATGCCGATGGCGTAGCCCTGCCCTGTTCGCGCGAATTGGCCGAGCTAGTATGCGCACAACCGGAAATCAGCTGGGCGCAAGTGAAACCGCTGGTGCAGGATTTATTTGATCGGGCCGCCATCACCGAGCTCATCAATCAGGAAAGCCTGTTGATTGACGAATAAGTACAGCGAAGCGACGTCATAAGGAATTAACCGATGCAATACCGCCTCACAGATTGGGAAACACATAGCGAAACGCTTACGCACATTCGTGTAGAGGTATTTGTGCAGGAACAACACGTCCCGGTGGCAGATGAATGGGACGGCAAGGATGCAGACGCAATTCACTTTCTCGTACAAACAGATGAGGGTAGCGCTATAGCCTGCGCACGCTTGCTGGTAGAAGGTAAGCTATTACATATAGGCCGCGTGGCGGTATTACAGCCTTGGCGCAAACAGGGAGTAGGCCATCAGCTGATGGAGTTTTTGTTGGCCAAATGCACAACGCTCTATCCTGGCTACCGGATTTATTTACACGCTCAAACCAGCCGCGTAGCATTTTATGAGCGACTGGGATTCAGTGTCAGCGGCGATGAATTTATGGACGCTGGCATACCTCATATTGAAATGTGGTTTGACCATCACCAGATTTGACTATCATCAGGTTCATGAGAAAAGGATGAAAGAATGAGTGAAGCATCTTCTGTAAGCCCGGATTTATTCCTGTTGGATTCGCCCGCTGATTTCCAGGTGTTTTCGCTCAAGCTGGTGCAGCAGAGCCGGCGACAAATCGCCATACTCAGCAAAGACCTGGACAGCTTTATCTACGGCAGCGACGAATTTATTAATGCCATTTCAGAATTTGTGCGCAGCAGCAGACATGCACAGGTACAGCTGTTGGTGAAAGACACCAAAGCGCTGGTCGAATCCGGCCACAAACTCGCTCGCTTACATCAGCGACTACCCAGCAAAATCCAGCTGCGCAAATTAATCCAGGAGCCAGACGATACCGAGATGGCGTTTATGCTCTGCGATACCAATGCCCTGCTCTACAAAAATGACGACAGCGTTTATAAAGGCTTTGCAAACGTTGATGCTGCCGTTGAAGTCAAACGCCTGCGCGATACATTTGACTATGTGTGGCAATACGGCGAAAGCGAGCCAGAGCTGCGCATACTTCACATTTAACGCAAGCATTCACATTTACAGTAACAATTCATAGCGGTGCCGTTTAAGCTTGCTTTAGCCTGTGCAAATCTCACACAAAGCGTAAATTTGCGCTTTTCTCCGAGGAATTACGCAGTTTTCGGTTGCTGATTCCATTTTTATCCTTTATATATAGCTGCAATCCTTGCCTGGGCCCATTTGAGCCTATAAAAACAGGGGTTTTTTGAGTAAGCTCGCAGCAATTGCAGCGCTCCAACCGCTCGCAGTCACTGCATCAACCAGCTCTGGCTTGCTTACAGAATAAACATTTCTTCGATCATTCACGCTAAAGGAATCCAACATGGTTGCCAAAAAAACGCCTGCTGCAAAACCTGCCGCTGCTAAAGCCGCCCCTAAAGCTGCTGCTAAAACTGCCGCTGCAAAACCAGCCGCTAAAGCTGCTGCTCCTAAAAAAGCACCAGCTGCCAAAGCAGCTCCTAAAGCCGCCGCTGCGAAAAAAGCGCCAGCTGCCAAAGCTGCAGCTCCAGCTGTTGTGAAGCCAATCGCTGAGCGTCAAAACAAAACTCAAATGCTGCAACAAATTGCTGATGCGACTGAACTGAGCAAAAAGCAAGTTCAAGCAGTACTGGATGAACTGACCAACATCATCGAAGGTCACGTTAAGAAGAAAGGCGTAGGCGAATTCGTTCTGCCAGGCCTGTTGAAAATCACCACCGTGAAAAAGCCAGCGACCAAAGCGCGCAAGGGTATCAACCCATTCACTGGCGAAGAAGTTACCTTCAAAGCCAAACCAGCCAGCACCTCCGTTAAAGTGCGTCCGCTGAAAAAGCTGAAAGAAATGGCTCTGTAATTTTGCCGTTCCGCTAAAGCTAAAAACCCCGCTACTGCGGGGTTTTTTATTGCCTTGAATTTGCTTACTTACAGATCAACTTTCGTAAAGCCCTCACCCACCAACGCGTTTTGTATACGCTTTGCACGCGCAACCAGCTCGCCCTCGCCATAAGCTTTTGCAGGCAGCTTACCCCACACAGGTTGCGGCCAGGCAGCATCGTCTTTAAAGCGCGCAATATGATGTACGTGTAATTGACGCACCATATTGCCGAGCCCTGCCACGTTCATTTTGTAGGCATCAAACAGGCTGGTCATTACTTCCGCCAAACGGCAGGATTCCCGCATCAATTGAATTTGCTCCTCTTCACCCAAGTGATGGATTTCAAACACGTCTTCCACCTGCGGCACCAGAATGCACCAGGGATAATTTGCATCTTTACTGAGCAGCAGAAGGGATAAATTAAAGCGACCGATAATGACTGAGTCTGCTGCTAACTGAGGGTGAAGCTGAAACATAGTAACTCCTTGGGATGGGATGCAGTTGCCGGCAAAGTCGCGATTTTTCGCTATACCAAGCAGGGCAACCGCCTTAGAATAAGCGCCTTTATCACATTATAGCCACTTTACGAAGAAGACTATCTATGCGCTCCAGCCGATTTCTCATAGCCACTTTAAAAGAAACCCCAGCCGATGCCGAAGTTATCAGCCACCAGCTAATGCTGCGTTCGGGCATGATCCGCAAACTCGCCTCAGGCCTTTACACCTGGTTGCCACTGGGCCTGCGTGTACTGCGTAAAGTAGAAAATATTGTGCGCACTGAAATGGATAAATCCGGCGCGCAAGAAGTGATGATGCCTGTGGTACAACCTGCAGAATTGTGGGAAGAATCCGGCCGCTGGATGCAATACGGCCCGGAGCTGCTGCGCATTAATGACCGTCACAATCGCCCCTTCTGCCTCGGGCCAACGCACGAAGAAGTGATTACCGATTTGATTCGCAACGAGATCAACAGCTACAAACAATTGCCAGCGAATTTTTATCAAATCCAAACCAAATTTCGCGATGAAGTCC
Source organism: Cellvibrionaceae bacterium (assembly GCA_021151695.1). GTDB lineage: Bacteria > Pseudomonadota > Gammaproteobacteria > Pseudomonadales > Cellvibrionaceae > Cellvibrio. Next base: position 222,426 of record JAGKWU010000006.1, read on the forward strand.
GCCCACGCTTTGGCGTAATGCGTTCGCGCGAATTTATTATGAAGGATGCCTACTCTTTCCATAACAATCAGGAATCCTTGCAGGAGACCTACGATGTTATGCACCAAACCTACTGCAATATTTTTAGCCGTTTAGGTTTGCAGTATCGCCCGGTATTGGCGGATACAGGTTCTATCGGCGGCGCATTCTCACACGAATTCCACGTGCTCGCAGCTAGCGGTGAAGATGCTATTGCGTTCAGCAGCGGCAGCGAATACGCCGCAAACATTGAAAAAGCCGAAGCGCTGCCACCACAAGGTACACGTCCTGCCGCGCAGCATGTGCTGACTGAAGTGGCCACACCTGGTGCTCACAGCATTGAAGAAGTCAGCAGCTTCCTCAAAGTAGATCCTGCACAAACCGTAAAAACCCTGATAGTGCTCGGTGACGTTCGCGAAGATAAAACCCAGCCGCTGGTTGCACTGGTATTGCGTGGCGATCACGAACTTAACGATATCAAAGCAGAAAAATTGACTGGCGTTGCTGCGCCTCTGACATTCGCCCCTGAAGCCCGCATCAAAGCCGAGCTTGGCGTCAGTGTTGGCTCTATTGGCCCAGTTGGTTTGAATATCCCGGTGATTGTTGACCACAGCGCTGCGCATCTCGCAGACTTTGTGTGTGGCGCCAACAAAGATGGCTTCCACCTCACCGGTGTTAACTGGGAGCGCGATCTGAGCGCGCCGCTGGTAGCTGACATACGCAACGTGGTCGCAGGCGATCCAAGCCCGGATGGCAAAGGCACACTGGATATTAAACGCGGTATTGAGGTAGGCCATATTTTCCAACTGGGCACCAAGTACTCCGAAGCACTAAAAGCACGTGTGCTGGACGAAAACGGCAAAGAGCAAACCATGATTATGGGTTGCTACGGCATTGGTGTGACTCGTGTGGTGGCCGCCGCTATCGAACAAAACTTTGATGAGAATGGCATCATCTGGACTGACGCTATCGCGCCTTTCCATATCGCCATAGTGCCCATCAATATGGAAAAGTCCGCTGCGGTTGCCGCTAAAGCCGAAGCACTGCACGATGAACTGCAAGCCGCCGGTTTCGATGTGCTTTTGATGGACGACGCCAAGGCTCGCTTGGGTGTGCAATTGGCCAATACAGATCTGATGGGCATTCCTCATCGCATTGTGATTGGCGATCGCGGACTGGAAGCTGGCAATATCGAATACAAAGGTCGGCGCGATGCAGAGAAGCAAGAAATAGCAGCAGACAAGATCGTTGAATTCTTGAAGGCCACGATTAAAATGTAAGATACCCCTGCACAAACTGTCGAAGCGGCCAAACAAGGCCGCTTTTTATTTCTACTGCTCTTAATGAATCAAAAATAAAACCGTAGAAAAAACCCCGCCCACCAAACCGCCCACAATAGTGCCGCTCACACGAATCCACTGTAGATCTTTACCGATTTCCAATTCCAACTTCTGGCTCACCATATCCGGCGACCAGGCGCGAACCTGCTCCGACAAATGCTCCGCAATTTTATTTTTATGGCTGAGTAACCAAACCGCCAGTTTCTCAACCAGACGATGAAGATATTCGTTGAATTCCATATCTTGTTTATAGCGCTCAACCAGTGCCAGCAGCCCAACATGAACGTGCTCAACCAAATGGGAATCGCGACGCTGTAAATCAGCAATCACACTAGTTTTAATCCTGGCGACGGAATCGTTGATAAAATGGGAAAACTCTTTACTGTCGAGCACACCTGATTTAAAACGATTAACCGCCTCTATGGTTTGCGGGTCCGATTGCAGCCCTTGCAACCACCGCTCCAGCATGACTTTCACCTCATCGCGAGCGGGATGCCAATCATCGGCACGAATCTCTTCCAGCTTACGAAACATGGCTTCGATAAAACCATCCACATATTTTCCACCAATCCATTTAGTCCCCCATACACCGGTCAATTTGGCTTGGGCAACCCAATCATCTTTTTCGCTTTGCAAATAAGGAATGAGCTTATCGAGGATAAGATTAATGCAATCGTTGCGAAATTTTTCGTTGTCGAAAATCTGGATAATGCGACTGAGCAGCGATGCGGCATCGGCGGCATCTACCAACTTCGCAATATTGATACGCACAAACTCATTGAGATAAGCCGCACTTTTATCATTGAGCACAGCGATGACCGCTCGCCCAAAAAAACGGGAAATAAAATATTTCTTTTCGCGCGCAGCCATCCAATCAAAAAACCTGTCCACCGGCCGAAAGCTTTGCAGTTTCTGCAGCACCACCTCATCCTGCATAAATTCGTCTCGCACAAACTTACCCAGGTTATCCCCAATATCGTCTTTTTTACGGGGAATAATCGCCGTATGAGGCAAGCGGCTCAAGCCCAAGGGGTGGCGAAAGAGCGCTACCACAGCATACCAATCGGCCATAGCACCCACCACCGCTGCACCAAATGCACCTTTTAGAAACACCAGGAAAATATTGTGGGTGTCATGAAAAATCATTTCCAAAACCACACTGATACCCACACAGCCAAGCAGCAACCAAAGGCACAGCCGCTTCATACGAGCCAATTCTTCTACTTTTTTTGAAGTACTCATAAGTACATCCACTGATTCATCTGCAAACTGAGACTGACTGAAAATATTTTTATATCCCCAGGTTTCAACTTTTGTAAATTTAACCTCTAAAAAAGTAAACGCAACTGCACTCTGTTAGTCAGCGAACATAGCGATAAATTTAAATGTGGATCAGCGCACCAAACCACCTTTATGCATTGACTATAGTCCCGCCTGGCTATTGCAGCCTATTTACATCCTGCTTTTACATTGTCGTTTAAGGAGTGATTGATATGAAAACGTTTTATCTGGTTTTATGTATGTTATTGACGAGTACCATCGCGCTTACCAGCGAAGCGGGAAATATTGCGCTAGGTAAAACCGTAACAGCGGTTGGCGTCTATGGAACCAGCGAAGGCACTTGGACTTATTATCCACCCGCCCTCGCCTCCAGCCTCACCGATGGTGTGTTTGTGCCTGAGCAACAACAATGGAACAAGGATAGCTTGTGGTGGAACGGCCATAAAAATCCAGCCAACGAAATCTATATCGATCTCGGCGGATTATTCCGCATTGATAATTTCGTAGTGCAGGCGGATAACAATGATGTATACCGTATAGATTACAAAACCAATAGCGGCGATTGGCTCACCGCCCACACAGTTAACTCAGTAGCGTCCTGGGGCTTGGTAACACGCGATATTGATCTGGATAGCTCTATCTGGGGCAACGCCCTACGCTTTGTCGCCATCAGCGGCGATGCATTCCATGCAGTGACTGAAATCCAGGCCTTTGGTGTGGTAGATGTGCCTGAACCCTCACCCACGGCGTTAATACTCGCGGGGTTGTTAGCGGTAGGATTAGCGCGCCGCTACGCTAATTAACATGCAATAAAAAATCAGGCTCCAAAAAAGCGGGTCTCTTTCGAGACTCGCTTTTTAACGCTAAATATTTTTTCGAGATTGGTGCCTTAAAACAATATGCGTAGCTTTTTCCGAAGCAACTGATTCTACACATTCATATCCCAATGTCCGCAGATCCACCCCCTCGAATAGTCGCTCCCCACTACCAAGCAACACGGGTGAAATAGCTATGTGCATTTCATCAATGAGACCTGCGCGAAGATATTGTTGTATGGTGTTCACACCACCAACAATCCTAACGTCTTTTTCTCCCGCCGCATTGCGAGCAAGCTCAAGCGCTTCGTCTATACCACCCGTAACAAAGTGAAAGGTTGTACCGCCTTCCATTTCGATTGGCGGACGCGCATGGTGCGTCAAAATGAAGGTGGGCGCATGATACGGAGGGTTATCTCCCCACCACCCTTTCCAATCCATATCCGACCAGGCCCCACGGCTCGGACTAAACATATTCCTCCCGAGAATCCAGGCACCAATATTGTCAAATCCGCGCGCAGCAAAATTATTATCAACACCAGTGGTCCCGTCATCCTTTCCAAACAATATCCGCTGGAAAGTTAATGTTGGGAACAGCCACTGATGCAATTCAGCACCACCAACACCAAGCGGATTATTGATGTCTTGATGTGGGCCGGCACCATAGCCATCTATGGAAATAGTAAAGTTTTCAACTCGAACGCGTGTCATTTAAATTCCCCAATTAATTTGATGCTTAATACCACACTAAGCGGTGATTTACGATTTGCCGAACACTTAGGGCATTTTGAACTCAACAAGCTCTTTCAAGTATGAAAGAACATCCGGGCCTTCATCTCCGCCAGATGAAGCATGCTGTTGCGATGGACGAGGATCTTCCTGGCGAATAAGCAGCGATGTATACCCATCTCCCTCGGTTAATTCATAAGTCATGAAGAAATAATTTTCTGGAATGTCTTGTAGATCGGGACGAGGAAAGAAAAGGGAGTACTTCAAGCGAGCCTCTGGCATAAACTCAAGCACAGTTCCCTTCTGCTCAAAGACTTGCCCGCTCCATTCATTACGAAAAACAATTGGGGTTCCAGGCTCCCAGGTGGTCAGCAAATCAGAGCCATACTGCCACTGCTTGACTAAACCAGGCACAGTCAAAGCCCGCCAAACTTTACTCGCAGGCGCGAGAATGTTGACAGCTGAGTCGGATGTTTTCATTTGCTCCTCGATATGATTATTGTTACCTATGTAGCAACGAGCTCACTGACCGGAGCAAAATACTAAAGCAATAAGTACTTGCCCAACCATTGCTGCGATCGCTTAACACCATTAACGCGACAAACACTTTAGATTACGTTCTCTTTACTCAAATACTAGATTGCCGAAACATTACCAATCGTTTTTTGCAATAGCCAAAGGTGACCAAGCTCATCACTATCGCCTTTCACTATTCAGTACCGCCCAGTCCAGCACACGATGCGCCAGTGAGTCGTTATAGATTTTTATACGTGGCAATTGAAATATATTGATTTCTCACATTTCTATTCAACTCATAACGCGATAAGGTGAAGCACATACCTACTGCAACAGGTACTCAAAGGTGCAGATATTGTCTAAACCGCTAACAAGCGACTGTGGTAAAAGATCAATACCTGAAACGCAAATTTAGTTAGCTTTCCACTCGCAATTATCGCGCACCATGGAATTTAAAATTGTCACC
>JAGKWU010000024.1 GCA_021151695.1 Cellvibrionaceae bacterium
GGTTAGTGCCAGCGCAGCAGATTCTTTGGCTTCGGCGAAGTCGGCTTTGATTGATGATGAGGAAATGCGAAGCGGCGTAGTTCTGTAGTTTACTACCTATGGTGCAAGGATGAAGTGTCCAAGATGTTAATGATCCACAGCAGACAGCTCTCTTAAGCCTCGTGCAGATAAAATTGCCACAAATGCTATTTCAGAACCATATTTCTCTGCTAGGCCATCCTTTACAATACACCGCGGAGACCACGGAGACCGTGGTGATGGATGGATAAACATCGCTGGTCGTGGTGAAGGGGTTAAAGGATCATTATCGGTGAGATCAACATCGGCAACAGCGTCGATGAGCCGTTCCGTTTCTTGGATATCTTGTTGGAACACTTGCTGGAGCAAATATTAAATATATATTATATATATTATTATATCTAAAAAGTAAAACTTGTCAATACTTATTCTCTATTTTATTTAAAAACTCTGCTATTTTTAAATGTTCTGCTGCAGATCCATCATTCTTAATCCTGTTTGCTCTCCAAGAGATAAGGACTACATTTCCTGGAATATATCCTTCTTTTGGATTAATTCGATCTAAAGATGGACTATTTTCTTGTCTAAAATCAGCAAACCAATTAATCTCTATCCCCAGAATTGGACAATGGGTATTCCATATAACATCATTAAACGCTATAGAGAACTCCCATTTACCTCTTTTTGAGTTTTCTTTTTTTCTGGAGTAATAGGCTCTTTGTGCCCTTTCTAAATCAGTTTTAGGATGTGGTGTGCGATTGTATGTTTGTTTTGACACTGATTTACCATAGGTTCCCTTATTTAATTCTGGCAAATGAATTTTTTTAAACTGATGTACCCACTGCCTAGTAGTCCCAAATTTATCTGCAACTTGTTGTAATGTGTACCCTTGAACTAGCATTTCTCTTACAATTTCTTTATTAAGCATAGTAATTCCTTACAAATAACAATATTATACACCATATAGCATTGTTTGTCAATATATAAATGTAGTATAATATATGCAATTAGTTATCTCTGCTATGAAAGTTCATTATGCTATCTATTAAAAATCTATCTCCATCTGAAGGTAGAGGATTCTCTCCTGAAGTAAAATATAACGTTGTACTTAATTATCTTGCTACTGGTAATCTGAAGATTGCTGCTGCTTCCGTAGGTGTTGCCTACGAAACAGTAAAGAAATGGCATCAAGCAGATTGGTGGAAAGAGTTTGAATTTGAGATTGCAAATTCTAAACGTACTAGTACTAACAATAAATTATCTAAACTTGTAGATAAGTCTATTGAGCTTATGGAAGATCGCTTAGATAATGGAGACTTCATTGTCAATAATAAAACTGGAGAAGTCTGTAGACGTCCAGTTCAATTACGTGATCTTAATCAGGTAATGAATAATATTCTTATCAGACAAGAAGCTATTGAGAAACAACAAAAAGAACAACGAGTAGTTCAAGAAAAAGAATCTATACAGGATCTACTCAAAACACTTGCTAGTGAATTTAGCAAGTTTAATGGTAAAAAATCTCCTCAAGTTATTGATGTTGAGGATGCTGTAGTGAAGGACGAAGACGATGCCATACATGAAGAACGGGGAACGGGACTACAAGAAGGAATACCAGAAGTATCACTCGAAACCGGAACAGATCAAGAAACGGGCGGAGCGCAACTCCGCACGAGCGGAATTGACCAAGGAGGGATTGGTCCACAAGGGGGATGGTAAAGATGTTGACCATAAAAAGCCTCTTAACAAAGGTGGAACTAACTCTCGATCTAATCTGCGGGTTGTACCGAAGTCTACTAATCGTAGTTTCAGTCGTAATGCAGATAGCTCTGTTAAATCTCAAACTTCACGTAAGGAACGTAAGTAATGGCATTAACTCCCGACGTAATCCGTGGATTCGTTGGTTCAATGCTTCAAAAGAACTTTGATGGTTCTGTAGAATCTCCTGATTGTCACATGGAGTGGTGGGAATACTGCTGCTCCCCTGCTGCGCAAGTAGCTATCGCTGCTCCTCGTGGACATGCTAAAAGTACTGCAATTACCTTTGCGTATACTCTAGCGTGTTTGGTGTTCAGAGAACGATCCTATGTAATCATCGTTTCTGATACAGTAGCACAGGCTGTTCAATTCCTTGCTGACTTGAAGCGTGAATTGTCCGACAATGAACGACTGCGTACTCTGTTTAAAATTAAAGGGTTTATTAAAGACTCTGAAGATGACTTTATTTGTGGCTGTGAAGATGGGCATATGTTCCGTGTTCAAGCTAAAGGTTCAGAACAGAAGGTTCGTGGTCTTAAATGGAATAACAAGCGTCCAGATTTGATTGTCTGTGATGACTTGGAAAATGATGAGATTGTTCTTAATAAAGAACGTAGAGAAAAGTTTCGTAGATGGTTTTTCTCTGCTTTAATCCCATGTAAATCAGCATATGGTATTGTTAGATATGTAGGTACAATCCTGCATTCTGATGCTCTTTTAGAGCGATTAATGCCTATTATGTCAGCAAAAGATACAGTTGTTGACGATTTGAAAACGTATTCTAGAAAGAAGAATACTGCCTGGTTATCTGTAAAATATCGTGCTCACACAGACGATTTTACAAAGATTTTATGGGGTAGTAGATTCTCTAAAGATATGTTTATTACTCGTAGACAAGAGTATATTGACCAAGGTATTCCAGAAGGATACTCACAAGAATATCTGAATATCCCAATTGATGAATCAGTATCTTATTTTAAACGAGCTGACTTTGTTGCTGATAATAAAGAAGATAAAGAAAAGAAATTACATTACTATATTGCTGCTGACTTAGCTATTAGCAAAGAAGATACAGCAGACTATACTACTTTTGTTATTGGTGGTATGGATGAAAATCGCATTCTTCATATTAGGTCTGTTATTAGGGAACGGCTGGATGGCCGTGAAATCGTTGATACGATCCTTATGCTTAATAAAGTGTACGCTCCAGAGTGTATTGGTATTGAAGATATGCAAGTTACTAAAGCAATCGGACCGTTCTTACGAGAACAAATGATTATGAGTAACAATTTTCCTCCTATCGTAAATCTGAAACATGGTGGTAAAGACAAAATAAGTCGAGCCCGTTCTATTCAAGCTAGATTAAGAGCTAAAACAGTTAAGTTTGCTAAAGAAGAGGATTGGTATCCTATATTTGAGGATGAGTGTTGTACTTTTCCTCGTGGTAAACATGATGACCAAGTAGACGCTTTTGCTTATTTAGGACTTCTACTGGATAAAATGATTGAAGCTCCAACACAAGCTGAAACAGAAGAAGAGGAATATCTGAATGAATTACGAGACTCCGAATTTGGAGACGCAGGAAGATCAACCTTCACAGGTTACTGAAGAAAATCAAATCAATCAACTCCTGCAAGAAAAAAACATTGCGGAGAAACTCAAGAAAGAAAAGCTTCAGAAAATTGGTGAAGAGTGTAGAATCGGATTTGAAAAAGACTTAGAATCACGAAAGCAATGGGAAGATAATATTACTACGTGGCTTAAGCTTGCTATGCAAGTTAGAGAAACAAAGAATTTTCCTTGGCCAAATGCTTCTAATGTCAAGTACCCATTAATCTCAACAGCCGCTATGCAATTTGCAGCTAGAGCTTACCCAAGCCTGGTTCCATCTGACGGTCGAGTTGTTAAAGGTACAGTTATTGGACAAGATCCTGACGGAACTAAACAAGACCGGGTTGATCGTGTTTCTACATTCATGTCTTATCAAGTTATGCATCAAATGTGTAACTGGGAAGAAGACATGGACAAACTCTTGATTATGCTTCCAGTGGTAGGAACAATCTTTAAAAAGACATTCTATGACCGTGATCTAGAAGCAATCAGCTCTTATGTTATTTCTCCTAAAAATCTTGTAGTCAATTATTGGGCTAGAGATTTGGAAACAGCAGAACGAGTTTCTGAGGTTATCGAGATTTCTAATAGAGAGTTTAAAGAGAAAGTTAACTCTAAGTCATTCTTGAATGTTACTCTAGAGGATGCTACTCCAAATGAAATCGTAAACACACAGTCTGATAACAATCCATACATTATGGATGAAGCTGTTCCTTACGTAATCATTGAACAACATACATATCTTGATTTGGATGATGACGGATATACTGAACCTTATATCGTTACTTTTGAACGTAAAACAGGTAGTATCCTAAGAATTCAAGCAAGATTCTTGAAAGAAAATGTAAAGCTTTCTAGTGATAATAAAATTATTTCTATTAAGCCTACACAGTACTACACAAAGTTTTCCTTCATTCCTAATCCTGATGGATCGTTTTATGACCTTGGATTTGGTTTGCTACTTGGTCCTTTGAATGAATCAGTAAATACATTGATTAACCAACTTGTTGATGCGGGCACCCTCAACAATATGCAATCTGGATTTATTGGTAAGGCTCTCAAAATTAAAATGGGAGATCAAAGATTCCAACCAGGAGAATGGAAACCAGTTAATTCTACAGCAGATGATCTGAAGAAACAGATTGTTCCACTTCCTAGCAAAGAACCTTCTGAGGTTTTGTTTAAGCTTATGGAAGCATTGATTCATGCTGGTAAAGAATTAGCTTCTGTTGCTGAAATCTTTACAGGTAAAATGCCTGGTCAGAATACTCCTGCTACTACCACTATGGCTACAGTAGAACAAGGCATGAAGGTATTTACCGCAGTTTATAAGCGAGTGTTTAGATCCTTAGCAAAAGAATTTAAACTCATTTATGAATTGAACAGAACTTACATTGATCCTAATACATACCTCAATATTATTGATGCAGCTATTGGACCAGAAGACTTTGATACAGATGATTATGATATCTGCCCTGCCGCAGATCCTAATGCTGTTTCTAGTCAAGAGAAACTACAAAAAGCACAAGCTTTGTTAGAACTGCTTCCTATTGGAATTCTAGACCCAATAGAAGTCATTACTCGTATTTTGAAAGCTCAAGAACAGCCGAACTACGAAAAATTGTTTAATAAACAAGTTCAACAAACAGGTGAGATGCCTCCTCCACAGCCAGATCCTAAGTCACAAGAGATCCAAATGAAAGCTCAAGCAGAGCAACAAAAGATCCAAATGCAAAGTGCTGCACAACAACAGACTATGGAACTGAATGCACGAGATCGTGAACAACAACTTGCTATGAAAGCACAAGAACATGCTTTGAATATGCAAACAAAACAAGATGAAGCCCAAGCAGCCATCGCTGCCAAAGTGCATGATGCAAGAGCTAAAATAGCTATGCAACAAGCACAAACGCATCAGTCAATGCAACATGCTGAACAAACGCATCAGCAGCAGTTACAACACGCTAAGGAGCAAACAAAATCGTTACCAAGCAAGAATTCAAAGAGTGGTTCTCGTACCCCGCGACAAAAGTCTTCTTCAAATTAATTGACTCTCGACGAGAAGAAATTAAAGAACAATTGTTGCTGACAGAACCAGATAAAGTTCGTTATGTACAGGGCTATGCAGCAGCTCTAGTAGATATCCTAAACACAGAGTTGGAGGATGAAGAATGAGTTTGATCCCATGTGGTCATAGAATTGTAGTAAAGCCAAATAAAATTGAAGACGTAGACGATACATTTAAAAGCGCTCGCTCTGCTGGAATTTTTATTCCAGAACTTGAACTAAAGAAAGAGCAAATCAGTGTGGATAAAGGTACAGTACTCGCTATTGGTGATACTGCATTTAAAGATTTTGGTGGTGAACCCTGGGTTGAAGTAGGTGATTTGATTGCCTATGCAAGACACGGTGGTAAACTTGTTAAAGATCCTTCAACAGATGAGTACTTGTTGCTCCTTAATGATGAAGACGTAATTTGCAAAGTTGTAAAGGACTAATATGACAGATGAAATTATCCATTCTGGTACAGATACACCAGAAAATTCCAATGTACAAACTCCAGAGTACAGTTCTACTGAACAAAGAGCTATGGATATGGGTTGGGTTCCAAAGGATCAATATAATGGTGATCCTGATCGTTGGAAGTCAGCAGAAGTATTTCTAGCTCTTGATGAGCCAATCAAACGTATTGAATCCCAAAGTAAAGAACTGAAGGCAGTACGAAAGGCACTTGAATCTTTGAAAGCACATCATGATAAAGTTCGTGAAAACGAATATAAGCGTGCTATGGAAGATTTGAAGGGTGCTCGGCGTCAAGCATACATGGATGGGGATATTGATAAGGTAGAGGCTATTGAAGCTCGTATTGACGAGTTTAAAGCTGAAGCCACAGAAATTAAACAGTCGGCGCAAATTGAGGTAGATACTGAACCTACAGTTGCCCCAGAATTCCAAAGTTGGTTGAATAAAAATCCTTGGTATAAGGAATATAAGCACATGGCAACATTTGCTGATGATTTGGGTCTAGACCTACATCGCAAAGGGTTCTCTCGTGCTGAGGTTCTAAAGAAGGTTGAAGAAGAAGTTAGGAAGGAATTCCCAACTAAATTCCGAAATCCAAACAAGGATAATGCACCCGATGTTACTAATGGAGCTGCAAAGCGCAATGGTGGCTCCAAGACTTCCGGTGAATTGGAACTAACTGCTCAAGAACGAGATATTATGAATAATCTGGTTCGTAGCAAACTGATGACTAAAGAAGAATACATTGCAGAACTTCGTAAAGTGAAGGAATAAGATAATGGCTGAAAACCTCGTAAAGAGCCCCAGAGGGCGTGTTCGTCGAACTCCAATTTCCACACGTAATCGCCTGACAGTGCGTAATCGTGATGCTAATTATGAGTATCGAATCGTGAATGATATCGATGACCGTGTCGATGCATTTAAACAAAATGGTTGGGAAGTTGTTGCTGCAAAGGATGTTGCCGTTGGTGACAAACGAGTAGAGAATACTTCCAATACAGGTTCTGCCGCTGAAATTTCTGTTGGACAAGGTACGAAGGCAATTGTTATGCGAATCCCTAAGGATTGGTATGATGAAGATCAACGAGCTAAATCAGACAATATTACAGCGTTGGAAAAAACAATGAAAGAAGAAGCTCAACGTGGTTACTATGGTAAAATCTCTAATGAACGAGAATAATCATACTACTTACGTTGGCAATTAATGGAGAAATAAATGGCTAACGTAAGTCGTGTACTTGGCCTCCGTCCAATCAAGCATCTGAATGGTGCTGCTTGGAACGGTGCCGTAGAAACCTACGCTTTCCTGGCTGCTGATGGTACAGCAGCTTATACAGGCGATTTGGTTAAATTTGGTGGTTCTGCTAGTGCAACTGGTATTGCACAAGTAACCCGTTCAACTGCTGATGCAGACCTTCATGTTGGTGTTTTGGTTGGGTTGATTCCTGACTATTCTAACTTGAATGCCCCATCTGGCCTTCGTGCTGCTTCTACAGCACGTACTGGTTTTGTGGTTGTGGACCCATCTGTTGTTTATGAAATTCAAGCTAATGCAGCTACTGCAATTGCTGATATTGGTTTGAACGTTGGTATTACTTACACTGCTGGTTCATCTACAACTGGTTTGTCCGGTTTGGTGGCTAACATGGCAACTAAAGCAACTACTAACACATTGCCCCTCAAGATTATCGGTGTCCGTCAGTCTCCTGACCAAGACATGAGTGATTCCTCTAACTGGAAATTGCTGGTGACTCTGAATACTAACATCTTCAGTGGTGGCCCTGGTACTACTGGTACTTAATTTTTAAGAAAGGAATAATCTATGTCTGTTATGACTAGTTCAAGCTTTGCAAAGGCCCTTTGGCCTGGTATTAACGCCTGGTATGGCAAAGCTTATAATGAATACAAAACTGAATACACCGATCTGTTTGATACTTACAATTCCCGTAAGCAATTTGAAGAAGACGTGGGTATCAGCTCGTTTGGTTTGGCTGTTCAAAAGGGTGAAGGCTCTGCAATCACTTATGATACTGAACGCCAAGGTTTCATCACTCGCTATAACCATACTGTGTTTGGTCTGGGTTTCATCGTTACACGTGAAATGTACGATGACGATCAGTACGACGTAGTTGGTCAGCGTAAGGCCCAAGGTCTCGCATTCTCTATGCGTCAGACTAAAGAAATCAACGGTGCTAACGTGTATAACCGCGCGTTTGACTCCAGCTACACTGGTGGTGATGGTGTGTCGATGTTGAATGCATCGCATCCTAACTTTGCTGGTGGTACTTGGTCTAACCAAATTGCGACTGCTGCTGACTTGTCGGAAGCTGCACTGGAACAAGCTTGTATTGATATCGCTGGTTTCACCAATGACCGTGGTCTGTTGATTAAGGTCTTGCCAAAGACTCTGATTATCCCACGTCAACTGGCATTTGAAGCTCAACGTATTCTGAAGACTGATGGTCGTGTTGGTACAGACAACAATGATCTGAATGCTCTGAAGTCTCTGGGCTTGATTCCAGAAGTTAAGGTTAATCACTTCCTGACTGATACTGATGCATGGTTTATCCGTACTGACGTTCAGCATGGTCTGAAGTACTTTGAACGTCGTGGTGATGAATTCGGTATGGATTCGGACTTCGACACAGAAAATGCTAAGTATAAGGCTACAGGTCGTTATAGCTTCGGTTGGACTGATCCACGTGCTATCTACGGCTCTGCTGGTGCTTAATAGTTAACACGGCCCTCCCCTCTGGTGACATTATCCTGTTACTATCGGGAGGGTTTTTTATTAAGGAAATTAAAATGGGTTTCAAACAAGTTGATGTTGTCTATCCAGTTACGACTGGTCCAACTGCAACGAGTCCTTCTCCAAAAGAAGGCTCTTTGAAGGTTTTTCAGGTGACTCGTTCGGACACTACTGCTTCATTGAAGTGTGTACTTCCAGCCGATGCTTCTATTCTTGGATTTTTGATTTATGGGGCTGCTTCTAATGCTGGTACAACTGCCAACATTAGTATTGGTTCTACATCTGCAAACTCTAACGAATTTGTTAACGCACAGGATGTTAAAACTACTGGTGGTTTGATTATTCCAACTGCTACGGTTAATCCTGCAAACATGCCACAAATTGAAAACTATCCTTTGGGCCAAGATGTGCAGATTTATGCTAAGTATGCCGAAACTGGTGGTGCTTCTACTGCTGGCGGTCCATATAAAGTAGCTGTCTGGTACGTGCGATAATATGAGTACAGCCCGCACTTCCGGGCTGTTAAGTGCTGGTACTAATGTCGTTTCTAATGGAGTTAACTACCTTAATGGTGTTACGGTCATTTCAGACAGCACCAACACTGCGACAGTTACCGTATACGATAGCCCAGATGGCGTTGCAAATATGACTGCTGCTAGAACTCTAGCTAAAGTAACAGCCACTGTTAATACAGGTAGTAATTCATTAGCTTTAACTTGTCCTATTCGGGCTGAGTATGGCTTAACAGTTGTTGTTTCTGGAACAGGCGCTCCTACTGCAATTATTCTTTATGGTGGCACTCTTAACTAAGGAAATAAAATGAGTGATAATGTTTGGGTGAAATGTGGTAGAGTGTTTAACCTTTATCCAGATCCAGGAGTTACTACAACTACTACTGGTAATACTGTAATTAAAGATTCTCCATTTGCAACATTTCAAGCTAACGTAGTTGGTACAGGTACAGTTTCAGCAACTGTTGTTATTGATTGCTCTAATGATGGTGTGTATTGGTGTACTACTCCTCTAGCTACAATCACATTAACAGCAGCTACAACTTCTAGTACAGATGGATTTACTACACAAGCTCCTTGGAAATATGTACGGGCACGAGTTACAGCTATTAGCGGGACAAATGCTACTGTGACAGTATTTATGGGAGTATAATATGACTGTATCAGTTAATCCCTCAGTTTCTGGGGTGTTTTCTCAAGTAGCTTCTACTAATACATATCTTAGTGGTTATGACTATGGATTGTATCCGGATACAGGTACGGATATGACCACGCAGCTACAAGCAGCTTTGACTGCAGGTAGAGTACTAAATAAACCTGTTCTTGTGCAACCTGGAAAGTATATTTACACAAACACTATTGTTCAAGGTGGTGGTGGTCTGATTTGTGATAAAGGCGAGGCATGGTTTGATAACCAAGACCCGGCTTACGTCAACGTGGTAGTTGACTTTCAAGACCCAGGTTCAGGTACATTGGATGGTATCACTGTCCAGGGCATCAAGTTCACATGCTCAACACGCCCCGATTCGGGGTTATCAAACGGAGCGCTTGAGACAAATCACTTTATTCGGGTCACCAAAGCTCGCAATGTGCGTGTGTGGGGGAATAAGTTCAAACACAACAATGGAGGAGCTGTTCTTTTCCGTGATGTAGAAGACTCGTCAATTATAGGCAATGATGTTGAGGACGTTTGGAAGGATGCCTTCCATATCACAGACGGATCGCGCAACATCATCCGCGCGCACAACATCGTCAAGGGTGGTGGCGACGACGCTTTTGCAGTCGTTGGTGTTGTGGCAAAAGGTGTATACCCGATTGGTATCCAAGACATTGGCAACCGTGTATACGGTGTGCGCAAGGCCCGTGGCTTCGCGTATGTTGGCTGTCGTGATGTCGTGAACATTGGTTGTTACGTTGATGGGCGCATTCCGAGCTATATTCCGCAGCAATCTGACGTTGGTGGTGGACGCTACAACACAGCATGCGGCCTATACATCCTGGCAGAAAGTGGTTTCTATGGGTGCGAGAACATCAACGTAAAAGGCTTTGTTGGTGAGTACCTATCCTCCGGCATCGACAGCGGCGGCACAGCAACCAGCACACTTCAGCAGATCCATATTGGTGCAAGCAATGGTGCAAGTTATCCTTTAAAGAACATCAAGGTAGAAGCTACATTACGTAACGGGTCATCCCGTGGGATCATCGTCATCGGAAACGGGTATGTTCAGGACGTCGAAGCCGATCTGGTGGTAGAGGACAATACCGACCCCGGTGGCCTGTTGTCTTTGACTAGCACCCCAGGCACAGGTAATCAGAACGCCGCAGAATTCCAAAATACTAGAAACGTAAAGTTGAAACTCCGAGCCAACAAAATCGGCAAGGGTGCTATCTATATAGATGCGAACTGTTCAGGTCAGTATGATTTGGACGTGTCAGTTGGGTCAGTATCTATGACAACTGCAGGACAGTCTCCAATTCAAATTGCCTCTGCAACCAAGATTGAACAGTTAGATATTAAGTTAAACTTTGAAACAACTCCTGCAGCTTCTGGCTTGGGTTCTATCAACCGCATCATTGATAATGGTACAAACCAAGGTGTAATTAGGTCTGTTAAAGTAACAGGCGTTGACCATGCTACTGCAGCCGCAAACGTCCTTTCTGGATGGCCTACTCGTACTGTAACACTAGGTACATCCCCATCCACTATTGTTAATTATACAGGACGTCCAATGTTGTTCTATTCCCGTTTGGGAACAGTTTCTGCAATTGGTAGAGCAGGTGTTAAAGGTAGAGTAGTTGCAAAAACTGTAGTTACAGGAGCCAACGGTACTGTAGCTGTAGATGGAGATTACACAGATATCTACACTGCTGCTGCGGTGGTGACTCTGTTTAACGCTCGTGGTGTTGCAATTGGTACAGGCACTGTAGCTTCTTCTGCTTTGGCTGGGGGGACTACTACTGTAACATTTGATGCTACTGGTGTTAATGCTTCTTTTGCAGCAGGTATGCAAATGGGTATCGTAAACACAATGAAGACCTTGAATGGTAGAACAAATGGGGTTATTGAACTTCCTGCTGAAACTGCTGTACAAGTTACATATTCTGTCGCTCCAACTTGTGCCATTACTGATGAAACATACTAAACATGTCTATAGAAGTAGTACTTGCAGTAACAAATGCTTTACTGGGGGTTATCATGTTTTTCATGAAGATTGCACATGATAATCTGAAAGAGCAAATTAAAGAGCACAAGCAAGACATTGATAAAATCAAGGATACCTATATTAAAAAGGAGGATTTCCGTGAGTTTAAAGAAGAATTGTTTGTGCGATTGGATGAAATTAAACTTGACGTTCGACGTGACTTAGAAAGGATAAGTAAAAATGTCTAAAGGTTGCAAAGGCGGAGGCAAAAAGAAATGACTTATAGGGGGAGATGGCCTGGGACATGGGCAGCAATATGTGATGTATGTGGGTTTCGTTTCCCCTCAGATAAGTTAAAACTTAGATGGGATAACCTGACTGTCTGTCATGATGACTGGGAAGTCAGGCACCCACAAGATTTTTTAAAGATTCCTAAAGATAAGATTGCTCCAGATTGGGTTAAACCAGAGAATCTAACCTTTAGAGAATCTATCGGTGTGTTTGAAATTCTAACAGCTACTGATACAATTTCAGTTACACAAGTAATTCCGGTTACAGATAATATCTATACATCTGATGTTATTTATCCTACATTGTCCAGTAATCCATATCTTAATGATACAGGTACAACTAGTGAAAGTTTAACATCTTCGTTTAGTACAAATATCTACGATTCTAGTACAACTACAGAAACAATTGGTTGGAGAACGTATGATACTACTCAACTAAATGGTTTTGTATTAAATGGGTTAGGGCTAAATAGTAGTGACCTATTAACCGTATCAGTATCAGTTACAGACACAGCAACAACTTCAGATTCTATTACAAAGCAATTTGGAGTTAATACAAATGACACAGTGAACCATACTGATAATGGTGTAGTTCTTAATGTCACAACTAATTTAACAGATTCTGCCACAAGTGCAGAATACTTAGTCTTACAAGCAACATCTACTGCTTTGCTTGGTGGAAGACAACTTAATGGAGCAAGTTTAAATGCAAACTAATTTCGAAGTTAAAGGTCAAGTTCATGCCATTCTTTACGATGCAGATGGCAAGGTAAAATATGAGTATGAAGGTCCTAACCTTGTGGTTTCTACTGGTTTGACTTTTATTTGTTCTCGTATGGCAGGCACTGCCTCCAACGTCATGTCACATATGGCTGTTGGATCTAGCGCTACGGCCCCAGCATCAGGTAATACCACTCTAGGTACAGAGCTTGCAAGAGTAGCTTTGTCTAGCACTACACCTACATCAAACCAGATCGCGTTTGCAGCCACTTTTGGTGCAGGTGTTGGTACAGGTACTATTGCCGAAGCAGGACTGTTTAATGCCGTGTCTGCTGGTACTATGTTGTCTCGTACAACTTCTATTTCTGTGACAAAAGGTAGCACTGATACATTGGTTATCACTTGGACCATCACAGTTAACTAAGGATTATTATGCCTAATTTGAACGTACTATTGGCTAATAATGCTACCACCACTTTGTCAAGTGGTTTGGCTTCAGGAGCAACCTCCATGAGCGTTGCTTCTAGTACAGGATTTCCTACTCCTGGAACTAATACATACTTTTATGCTACGATTGTCCGTATCTCCGATGCAGCAATTGAAATCATTAAAGTAACTAACATTTCTGGTACAACTTGGACAATTACTAGAGCACAAGAAGGTACTACAGCACTTACTTTTGTAACTGGTGACAAAGTCGAACTCCGTATGACAGCGGCTGCTCATGGTGATGGGTTGTTCGGAAGATTGGTAGCTATTCATAAGTTTTCTGCTACTACATATAATCTGTGGGATCTGGTTACTGGAGCAAACACAACTCCAGCATTTACTAACGGTACAACAACGTTTTCGCCTCTATATGCAAACTCGGCCAGGGCCGTAATTGAAGGTTGGGGTGGTGGTGGTGGTACATATGGACTAGCAGCTACTTCAGCATCACAAGTTTCTATTGCTTCTAATGGAGCTGACGGAGGTTACGGTAGAGTACTAGCAACTATTACAAGTATTAATGCTAATACGATTACTGTTGGTACTGGTGGTTCTGCTGGTACAAGTGGTGGTGGTGCAGGGGGTGCAGGAGGGGCGACTAATATTGCAACGACTACTTTCTATGGTGGTAACGCTGGTAATACAACTGGTTTAGTGTCTACTTTCCCTGCTATGGTATCTACCCCAGTGGGGGCTACTACATCCGGATCAATTGTTCTTGCTGATAAACGACATTCTGCTGGCACTATTGTTGCACATTCTTTGACAACGTATAGCTTGCCCACCAAGACACAGGATCGGTATGGTTCTGGTGGTAATCCAGTAATTAACCTGGCTAGTGCCGCCGCAGTTGCAGGTAACTCTGGGACAGATGGTGCCTTGTTTATCTATGAATATGCATAAGGAAATAATATGACTGCATTTCTAACTACACTACTGCTAACATCAGCAGATGTTTTATGGGCTATTGTTGCTAAACTGGTAACTAAAAATTTCCTAGAAAAGATTATCACAGAATTGACGGTTGCTGGTTTGGAAAAACTGGCAGCTAGCACTGCTAATACTCTTGATGACCAAATTGTTGCAGATGTTAAATCTGCACTTAACGTAGAAAAGTAATTATAATGAGTACCTCTGGCGTCACAACTTATTCACGCACTGCACAACAAGTAATTGATGCTGCATATAGAAAAACTGGTGTTATGGCTAAAGGCCAATCTGCTGACGCAGAGGAACTCTCCATTGGGATTGAAACACTTAATCTAGCAATTGCAGAACTAAGAACTTATGGTTTAAACCTTTGGAAAGTTCAAACAGTTACTTTACCTATTGTAGCCGGTACAGCTACATACACTTTAACACAACCCGCCAAACCTAATAAAGTGCTACAAGGATGGGCTGAAGATATTGTTAATCCTAGTAGCAAGATTCCATTAGAAATTGTTTCTGTATTTAATTACAATAAACTACCTCTTAACTCTAACGGTACTCCTGTTCAATTAACTTATATTCCCGGTAAAACCTTTGGTACAGTTACTCTGTGGCCCTCTCCAAATACTACCACAGTAAATACTAAAAATATTAAATTAGTAGTAGAAGGAGAATTGGAACTTATTACAGACGCTGGTCAAGATATTGATATTCCAACTGAATGGTATAATGCTGTTATTTATTATTTGTCTTCATTGTTGACTAATGAACTTAATGTTCCTATTCAAGACCGAGATGAAATCCAAAAGAAAGCAATGTACCATATTGAGTTGGCTCAGGAAGCTGGGCAAGAGAATGCTTCTTTGTTCTTTCAACCTATTGTGAGTAGATAATGCCTCGTTCAGCTACACCCAATTACTCAACATATACAACAAAACAATTTCCTCTAATTAAAGAACCCTTCATGCGTAGTAATCTTTCATATGATTCATTGTATGAAAATTGCTACTTAGAAGAAGTTAAGAACAAAGAACTACAGCAGTTTGACATTGCAGCCTCTAAAAGAGATGGTACGGTGCTTGTAGAAACACCAACATCTGAGTTTAGGGGCTTGTTTTTTTGGCAAACTTATGCTATAATGTTATATGTAATAGGAAATAAAATTTATGGGGCTTCTGTGCCGAACACTTACGGAAGCTCTGGTTGGTCTCCAGCGTTGCTAGGAACACTTACAACAAGTACTGGACCAGTAGGATTTACAGAGTATTTATCTAGTACAGGATCTGTATATGTGATCTGGGCTGATGGTACTAAAGTAGGTCAGTTTGATTCTGCATTAACTATGACTACATACACAGACGCAGATATTCCTAGTCCACATATTCCTGTACCTATTTATTTAGATGGATACATCTTTTTAATTAAGTCTAATTCTCAAGATATTTATAACTCTGTTCTTGATACACCTAGTTCTTGGAATAATGAATTTATCTCTGTTGAAATGTCTGCAGATAGGTTGCTAACTCTTGCTAGAATTACTAACTATATTCTTGCTTTTGGAGATAGTTCAATTGAATTCTTTTACGATGCTCAAGTAGCTTCTGGATCACCATTAGGTAGAAATGATACCTTGTATCGTAATATTGGATATGTCGGTGGATTGGCACAGCAAGGTAATAAGATTTATTTTATTGGTAGATATGCTTCCGGTGATCTTGATATTTTTAAGATTGAAGATACAAAGGTAACTCCTATTGGTTCGCAACAAGTTAAACGCTGGTTGAATAAGAATCCTAATGGAGCTAATATGTATGGTGCTCTAATAAGTTTTAATAGTAAAACACATTATGTATTTACTGTAAATTCTAAAACATTTGCATATGATACTGTTAATGACTTTTATATTAATTGGAAATTTAAATCATTAGATAACTTTGCTATTAAATACTCTACTAATGGTAATAATCAATCATTTAATAAATGCTATATACATGTAGATGATGGAACTACCTACGGTGTGTTTTCCGAATTTAAACCAGATACTTTTACAGATAATACATCAGCATTTACTATGAAGATTAGGACTGATAATCTTTATAATGATACTCTACAAGCTAAATTTATTGCTCGTATGTCTTTGTTCTGCGATATAGGTAATACTTCAGCGACGATGCAATTAAGATGGTCTGACGACGATTATTATACCTATAGTAATCCTGTTCCTATTAATTTGAATCAAGAACTACCCTCAGTCCGTAGACTAGGATCATATAGACGTAGAGCTTTTGAATTAACTAATTCAGAGAATACTCCTGTTAGAGTATGGGGATACGAATTAGACCTTAATATGGGAGCTTCCTAATGTCTGTTATTCTACCTCCTCAACCTAGTAATGTTCCACCAGATCATGCCTTTTGGAATGACTGGTACAACAAACTAAGAGTTATTATTAATGGTATTGCTACTTCTATCAGTTGGACTAATCTAAACTTTACTGGTTCTAAAATAGAAGATATTGTTAGTAGACAACATAATAAACTCCAAAGTATACAGGGAGGAGCTACTAATGATTACTACCATCTTACAAATGCAGAGCATACATCAGTAACAGCTTTAGCTAATCCTAATGTTGTATCTAGTGGTCTAGATATGACTATTACAGCTAAGACACCATCTACTACCCAAGATGGTGGTACAGTTTCTATTATTGCGCAAGCTGCAGTAGGGACAAATAAAAATGGTGGTCAAATCACCATTGCTGCTGGTAATGGAGGTACTGGTGCCGGTACAGCCGGTGGAGCAGTTCAATTTAATGCTGGTGACGGGGTAGCTACAGGTGGGCAAGTTGCTTTTATTGCTGGTGCTTCTACTGGAACAGGTAGTAATGGAGGTAACTTTATCCTGAATGCTGGAGCTTCATTTGGAGCAGGCGGATTTGGAGGAGATGCTATTTTAGCTGGCGGTTCAGGTAGTACTCCTGGTAGCGCAAAAATGGTAACTCCTTCCAATGTAGACGGTGTAGTAGTAACAGAAACTAGTGGTACTACACTACTTGGACTATACGGTGTTACCCCAACTGCACAACATACTACAGCTAGTGCTTCTGCCACATTCGTAGCCAATGCTGGTACAGCTGTTAATACTCTATCAACATTCGATGGTTATACTATTGCAAAAGTAGTTAAAGCTTTACGAGATGTTGGAATTTTACAATAAGGACTATCATGGGATGGTTTAGTGACTTCGTAAGTGATCCTGTAGGAAGACTTACAAAAGATGTTGAAGATACTGGAGAGTTTCTAGATAACGCTCAAAAACGTATTATTCAATATGGTAGAGATAACATAGATCAGCTACTAGCCAATGTTGACGACATGGCAAAAGCGACTATGGATTATGGTGAAAACATATGGCATAATACATGGGATGGCGCAAATAATATTGTTAAGCATCCATTAAACGTAAATACATACTCTGATAATTTTAATAACTGGATCGATAATGAAAACGATTACGGTGATAAAATGTTTGGAGACGGTGGTTGGATTAAAGCAGGGGCCAATATGCTCTCCTCTGGCAATCCTTTTGTGGGAGCAGGCAATCTTGCTTATCAATTAGATGCAGCAGCTTCTGACAGCCCCTACGACCCTGGACTAACTGGTCCAGTTTCTAACTTAGCTGGTATGTACGACATAGGTAACTCTCTAGCCAATTCTGGAGGTACTCCATCTGTTCCAGATGCAAGTGCTGCCAGCAACACTGTGGACGCCACAACAATGAATCCTAATATTCCTAATTTTGAATACGATCCTTCGTATGATGCTACTGCTGCTGGTACTGGTAGTGGAGCCTATTCTCAAACACTACAACAAGACCCATTGCTTAATTACAGTGGAACTAATGGTTCTGTATCTCCTTTGCTTGGCACTAGTACATCACCTTCATACGATTTCTCTACGTTAAATAACGCCTGGAATTCATTTCAAAATCTGACTGATACAAAAGCAGCTAGACTTGGTGCCACTGCTCTTGGTGTCGTGTCTCCTGAAGCAGGTGTTGTAGCCTCTGGGTTGATGGGAGCAGGTACAGGTGACTTCAGTCCATTTATGAAAGGGTTAGGCCAACTTTGGATTACTAACCAAGGACAACGTCGTCAGCAAAGGTTCATTAACAATATGAATGACCAAGTTAACCAGATCAATAGAATCTATTCCCCTGATGGTGAATACTCTAAGGCTCTGGAACAACGCTTGGCTAGACAAGATGCTGCCTCTGGTAGACGTAGTCAATTTGGAGCTAGACAGGCAGAACTTATGGGGCAACTTGCTGATAAACGAGCAGCTACAGCAGCACCTGTTCTAAACGCTCTAGGATCAGCCCAAATGCAAAAAGCTGTCTCAGAACAGCAAGCATTGGATCAGGCACGTATCGGTAGTTTGATGCAAGCTTATCAGGAATACAAACGTCCTGAACTTCCAGTAGCAAGCACACAAACAATCCAATCTCCAAATGCACAAGGCTTTAAACTCAGTGACATTGGAAGTTATTTTGGTGGAAGTTCTGCTCCACCTGTGGCAACACAAGCTACTACTAATCCATTATATAATCTGCAAGATGAAAACACTCGTAGATACAAACTTGGGAGTTATTAATGCCAGTAGCTCAATATCCTACTAACCTAGAAGAAATCATGTCTGGTCGTTCTGTTGCTGCTATGGATATGGCTCTACAACAACAACAACAAGCTAGACTAGCTGACCAATTGAGTGCCCAAGAAGCACAGCAAAAGTATCAATTTGCACAAGATCAACATCCACTTGATTTAGATAAAATCCAAGCAGATATCAACCACTCTAATGCTAGTACTGGAAATCTTCAAAGTTTGACTGAGGGTAATACTCTTAAGAACAGATTTGATAGAGATACGTATCAATCCAGAATTAACAAAGCGTTGTCAGATAATGACACAGAAGTTGCAAAGAATATGGTTGCTCGTAGCAATGCAGTAGCACAGCATATTCATCAACTGGCTGACTATATGGATCAAGGTGGTCAGATTCCTCTAGATGCTAATATTCCTGATGAGATTAAAACACTAGCCGCTCAAGGTACTAAAGCCATGAGACAGTACGCTGACCATATCACATTTAGTGATCCAGCATACCAACGTGATATGAAAAAACTTAGTACTGAGGAAGGTTTCCGCTCTAGCGAACGTAGTAAAGATCGTGATCTTCAACGTGAACTTACTAATCTCAAATACGACAGTTTGTTTAAGATCGCAGATCAGAAGCTTAAAGGAGCTGCTGGATCTAAAAACTGGCAGCAAGCTTCTATCCAAGCTGATGTACAAGCTGCTGCTTTGGAAGCTGCTGGACAAACTGAGCAAGCAGCTAATGCTAAAGCATGGGCTGATTACTATAGACAACTTACAATGAACTTGGCTGGTACTAGTAACGCTTCTAAGCTTGATCTGGAAGCTGCCTCCAAGGGAGACATTACACGTATGCCACCCCCATCTGTGCCACAAGCACCCGCAGGAGGGGCCCCAGGAGCCGCTGCAAGCGCACCAATGACTCTACCAGGTGGTATTGTAGTACATGTAAAGAAATCAGGCCCACAGGGCTCTAGATAAGGAAATAGATGCCAACGTATGAATTCTCTTTGCCTTCAGGGCAAACATTTGAAGTGGACTCAGAGCATGAGTTAAATGAAGAGCAACTTGCATATGTTGCATCTAACCATCAAAAGTACCTTAAACCAGAAAGCAATACAGTATCATCAATGATTGGTGATATTCCTGGAGCTTTGAAAGGTGGAGCTGCTGCTGTAGGCGACATCCTTGGTGGGGTTGCTAAAATCCCAGTGCAAGCAGCATCTGCTGTAATCGGTAAAGTGGCTCGACCTGATCTAAGTTTGAATGAACTCTACGATGCTGCAGGACAGAGTATTGAAGGATACACTCCATCATTCGGATCACAGATTGGACCTAATCAAGCTTATGCCACCACCATGAAGCCTGTTGAACTTCTTGGTAAAGGTATCGATACTGCTTCGCATGCTTTGTCATTTGGTAATAAGGATGTTGAAGGGGCTTTGCGAATTGCAAGTAACTTTGCTCCTATTCCTTTTGCTGGTAAGGCCAAGTCTTTTGCCAAAGATATGATTAAGCGTATTGACCCTGGTTTGAAAGAAATTCCACATGATCCAGTTAAAGCTTTGGATGATGTAGCTCCTATTCAACCAGAACCTGTCAAGTCTGTTGGCATGGAGCAAGCTGCTCCTATTGATCCAGAATACTTAGCACAGCGTAGAGCACAACAAGATGCTTTGCTGCGTCAGGAGCAAGCCAGACAAAACGCCGCTGCAGAAGCACAAGATGTTGCAGCACATTATCAGGAACAAGATCGTTTGGCCCGTCAAGCAGACAGCGATCGTTTGGTTAACGAAGTAATGTCTAGACCTGACCCAGAGATTGCCGCTGCACAAGAACGGCAAGCTCGTGCAGATGCTCTGGTTCAAAACTCTAGAGAATCTACAAAGCCTGTTGCTGAAGAAGCCCGTGCGGCTAGGGCACAGGAAGAAGCTCAAACACGTATTGCTGCTAGACAACAAGAGTTGGAAAGACAAGTTAGAGAAGCTCGTTCTCGTGAAGATATTGAGCGGATCTCTAATGAACAAGAGCAACTCAGACAACAAGCCGAAGAAATCAGACAGCAACAAATTATTGCTGCACAGAAAGCTGAGGCAGCTACCCATGTGTCTACTGGTGAGAATGGTGTTGGTGGTGGTAGAACTAGCATTCCTAATGTTCCTAAAGCTGAAGGTCCATTTGGTTCTTTGGGAGTTAGAGAAGCTCCTATTGTAGAGCCAAGTGTTCCTGAGATTCCTTCAGCATTAAAAGGTGCTGAATATGGAGGCACTGGCACGGGTGCTACTAAGCGTGCTCCAGCTACTGATTCTGGTTTGATGGGGATTAAAGCTACTAATGGTATCCACAGTACATTGCGTACAGGTGAAGGTGGAACTGGCAACTCCAGTCCAAAAAGAACTCCAGCACCTGTAAACACAGGCTTTAAACGATCAGAGAACCCATTTGGGTCTGTTGGTGGTGTTCCTAGAGGACAACGAGGTGGGATAGACTTTGATGCTATTGCCAAGGGATTATCTGGAATTAAAAATAGAGTAACAACTGTTTTTGATAAAATTCCAAATATGCGTGATGTTAGAGAATCTATGATTTCTACCTATGGTAAATCAGAAGATATTCTATCGGCAGCTTTGTCTCATGGTAAGGATATTAAATCTCTAGTTAATGAAAACTTCAGAGCAGGAATGTCTAATACCTCCGTGTTTTTGAATCACCCATTGCTAAGAGACATTGGTAATCTATTCCAGACTGCAGCAAAGCGGACAGACGTAAATATCAAACAATTTGTAGAACCAGCACAGAATTCATTGGTAGACATGCGCAAGTCTTCTCCAAAAGAGTATGACCAATTGTATCGTCTGTTTATGAAAGAAATGCAAGAAGGTCGTGCATTTACGCCAGATCAATTAGCTCAAGCTAAGTTTACTCCAGAGCAGATTAAAACATACCAAGAAATTCGTAGTATGTTTAAGCAGGCTGCTGAGGAACAGAATAAGGTACTTAAAGCTAAAAATCTTCCAGAGTTGTCTGAGCAAGATCACTATGTTGCTTCAAGACGTGTTGGTGACCATGCACAATACTTCTATGATTCTAAGGGTAGACTTGTATGGATGACGAAGGATTTGTCCAAGCGTCAAGCAGAAAGCACAGCAAAATGGATTCATGATAATGTTCCAGAAGTAGATAAATCTAAAACTCAATATGAGTACATGAAATCTACTGGACATGTAGAAGATCCTGCTGCTTCATTTTCTTCCATGATTCTTAGATTTGGTGACGAGCCTATTGCAAAGCAAATTAAAGAGGCTATGTTGGCAAAGGATTCAGCTTCTGCTATCACTAAATTTGGACAACAAAACCATTTTAAGCATAAGTCGGGTATCCGTGGCTTTGAAGGTGATAGACCTTGGAAATCTGTTAGAGAGAATGCTGACGATATGTTCGCTCAACAGATGCATTATGCAAAGAATGCTTTCTCATGGGCAGAACTTAATAATGCTTCTACTATTGCTTCTAAGGTATTGAAAGATGAAAAGTTGGTAGCTACACAGCCAAACGTAGTGAAACATGCCAATGACTATATCAATAGATATATGGGACGAGGAGAAGGGATCGGTTGGAACATTGACTCTTATCTAGGTAAGATGTTGTTTGGCCAATCAGGGTCCACAGTGCGTAAAGTCACTAACTCTTTCAAGCAGCTTTGGACTACTCAGAAAATGGTTACTAACTCTGGCAACGCTGTCCAGAACTTAATCCAACCAGTGAATACCCTTCCGTTCCATCAGATCCTATCACAAAGAGGATTTGAGCACGATGCAGGGAAGACGTTTGCTTTGACTATGGCTGATACACTTGGGGGTATGGCATATCATTACGGGGATGGATCATTGGCAAAACCATTGACTTCACTAGGTATGGATGCAACTAGGTATGCAGAAGATAATCACATTCTTTCTAGATCACCATATGACGAACAAAGAACTATTGAGTCTACACACATTCCAGTGCTGTCTACAGTTGAACGTGTAGGTAGAGAGGTAAACCAGGCCACTAACAAACCTGCAAACTTCGCTGCTTTTATGAGCTTTGTGCATCATCTGGACCAATCTGGAAAATTTAAATCTAGAATGGAACTATTCCAAGAAGCTGAACGCTGGATGAATGCCTCTATGGTTGATCCAAGACCAGGGGAACGCCCATTTATTGTTCAAGATTTGGGTTCTGTAGGTAGCCTTGCTTATGGTTTACAATCCTATGTTACTAACAAGTTTAACTCGTTAGCTGGATTTTATAATCATGCTAGAGAACAAGGTGGCGTTTCTGGGTACAAACCGTTGATGACTGCTATTTCCACTGATGTAGCTTTAGCTGGTGTTAAAGGATTTATTCCTGTAGCTTTGTATATGGAGATTGCAAATCTTGTCAATTCTAATAGTGACAGTGACTGGCTACCAGATATGCGGAATGCCTTAATGAAGCTAGGAGATGGTATTGGAAATGCTGTCTCTGAAGCCACTGGTAATGAGCAGTATGGACAGTATGCAAAAGATGCTACAGCCACAGGTATTCCTGGTGTCATTGTTGGGAATACTATCGGAGATCGGGCTATGGATTTAGGTCCTAGATTTGGTGGATTGCCTTCTATTCCTGGTATTGGTATGGTGGCAGATGTGGCAGATCAAGCCAAACGAGTTGGTAAAGGTGTTCAGGACCTAGTAGGTGGTGATACCACTGGTGCTTGGGATATTGCTCAAACACTAGCTCCAGTTGGGGTAGCTAAGGGATCTGTAGAAATTGCTGGTCCGTATAGCTCTGATAAAGTGAATGATATTAAACCATCTTCACATGACTTTACTGGATATAAGCGTGATGCTACTGATAAGCTTTTTAAAGCAATTGGTGTCCCTTCTCTGAAGGAGAACACAGCTAAGGAAAGTGCCTATGAGTATAGCAGACTTAGTAAAGTAGATCGCACAAGATTAGACAACTTTGCTAACAATGCTGCTCGTGATCTTGTTCGTGGACAACCAGTTAACAAGATGGAAATTGCCAGAATGTTCAAGTTGTATCCTGACCAAGCTGAGATGGCTATTACTAAAGCAGTAGATACGAATCTCAATAGGGCAGTAATGCCAGCAGAGCAATACAACACAGTTAAAGCTAAAACTTTAGCTGACCTAGACAGATTGAAGAGGGTGTATGGAACTAAGTGAACAAGGACTAAAGCTTATCAAGGAAGCTGAAGGCTTCAGGGCTAAGGCGTACCAGGATACAGGAGGTATCTGGACCGTTGGTTATGGTACTACCAGGATCGATGGAAGACCTGTTAATAAGACTGATGTTGTGGATGAGGGTAAAGCGACAACTTTACTAAAGACTGACGTTGCATCAGCTTGTGAAGCAGTAAAGCGGCTAGTGACGGTTCCGATTAACCAGAACCAATTTGATGCCTTGGTTGATTTTGTTTATAATCTTGGTGCAGGTTCTCTACAAAAGAGTACTCTGCTCAAGAAACTAAATCAAAAGGATTATGTTGGAGCCTCGAATGAGTTTCCGAAATGGGTGTTTGATAACGGTGTAGTCGTTAAAGGACTTGTTATCAGACGGGGTAAAGACAAATTTCTATTTAATACATAATAAGGGGCCCCTTCGGGCCCCTTTTTTTATGTCAAAAACAATTTAACTTTAGAGCCAGTGTGGGAGTCATGTTTAGAAGCAATCTTGATCGCATCTGAAACATTACTACCAGCAGCTAAAGCACCTGCGGCATATGGGGCACCAGAGCCAATAGTGTAATACTTGTCCTTAATCTCAATCCAATTAACTGGGTTGTAGAATGTGAACATCTTTTTATCTTTAGTTAGTACTACAAACTCTGCGTGATCTTTACCCCTAGGCACTTTCTCTGTTGGATCTACCAACCAATTAAGTACCTCTTGAATACGATTAACTGATCCTGCGTAGCCAACATAGAATGGCTTCGGATATAGGACAGGCACATTCATTTCTACGATCTTAGTTGAACCTTCAAATTTGTACCCAGAAGAATGAGTAAACTGCAAGTCACAGCCGATTTCATTCTTAGTCATCGCAATAGTTGTCAATTAATAGCCTCCGGCGTAGTCACCTACCATACTATTTTTAGAGTAGGAGACTGTATTTGTTTCAAAAAAGTTTTCAACTGTGTTGGAGCTTGTCAGCCAGTCCAACCACTCAAACGGATTCTTCTCATGGAATTGTTCTTTGAAT
Organism: Cellvibrionaceae bacterium; assembly: GCA_021151695.1. GTDB lineage: Bacteria > Pseudomonadota > Gammaproteobacteria > Pseudomonadales > Cellvibrionaceae > Cellvibrio. The sequence goes on from JAGKWU010000024.1 coordinate 25,146, forward strand.
CCCAATTGTTGCATCCGATAGTCAGTAACAGCACGGATGTACTGCTTGACTTCTGTGGAAGTAATACCTTCAATACCACCAACTTTAAATGCTGTATCAATAAACCCATCTTCTAGATTTACTACTGTTCTAGCTTTTTCATAAATCTTCTTCTTAAAGCTAGTGGTAATAATATCAGGATGCTCTTGACACAATGTTGTAAAGATACTAGCCAACCCCTCTACGTGGATTGACTCGTCTCTAATACTCCACAAGTTGATATCTGTCATACCAAGCAACTTACCTTGTCTGCTGAAATTAAGCAGCATGGCAAAGCTGGCAAACAGACATACACCCTCTACCAGTACCTGCGTGGCAATACCCAGAGCAAGACTCTCAACAGTATCATTCGCAACATCAACCATAAAATTGGCTTTTGCAGCCATTTCCTTATACTGTAGAAACTCTTCATAGAAAGACTCCCCAAAGCCTAAGGTATCATTCAGGAGGGCGTATGCTCGTTGGTGTGTTCCTTCTCTCGCAGCAAACGAGCCGAGCATATTTCGAGCTTCATTATTGCGTACCACAGGAATGAGATTATCGTAGTAGTCAAGAGCCACGAGGAAGTCTGAATGGGTAAAGAGGCGAAGAATGCTGCTAATAAAATACTTCTCAGAATCAGTAATGACTCCAGTTTTCCACTGTTCGACGTCTTGCTGAAGCTTTGCTTCACCTTCATGCCAATGTGCTTCTTCGTGTTTTTTAGTGATCTCCACAAATGGAGCATACTTTGGTACATACGTTTTACTATAATCAAGTAGGGACATTATCCTTCACAAGCGACGCAAGCCGCTCCTTTCCAGTCTTCAAGTGGTCGTCGTGTAATTGTTTTAATGGTATCAGCTTGTACAGCAGATCCAGTACGGAAATAGTAGAGAGACTTAACTCGTCGCCCTTTGGCGGCTTTAAGATGCACGCTGTTAATATAGCTGCGATCGGTTCCTGGCAAGAAGAACAGGTTAAGGCTCTGTGCCTGACAAATGTAAACTTGTCTATCTTCGGCATGCTGTACCAACCAGTGTTGGTCAATTTCCCAAGCTGTTTTGAAGATATTTCGTTCACTTTCTGACAACGCGGACAGATGTGCAACCGACCCGTTGTTATCAATAATTGATTTCCAGGTGGCATCGTTGTTGATTCCATATTTATCCAGTACTGGTTCTAGGAATCTATTCTTTACGAGGAAGATCCCGGCTCGTCCTTTTTGTGTGTAAGCGTTGGAGGCCACGGGCTCAATACTTGGAGAAGTATTGCAAAGGATACTGCTGTTGCTATTAGGAGCGACAGCCAGTAAGTGAGAATTACGCCGACCTGTGCCCACCATGTCTGGTGGACAGCCACGTTCATTTGCAAGACGAACACTCGCAGTTGTAGCTCTAGTTTTAATCGTTCCAAAAATTTCATGATTTAGTTGTGTTGCCGAATTGAATCCACCAGACTCAAAAGGAATTTCCTTCTTCATTAGGAGGTTGTGCCATCCCATAGCACCGATACCCAAAGCACGTTCCGCTTTGGCACTTTTTACAGTCTTGTAAAGTTCAGGTGGGGCGTAGTCAATGTACCATTGAATTACGTTATCCAAGAACCGAGTAAGATCCTCTACTAGTGTAGTGTCTTTCCACTCATCATATTTTTCAAGGTTGAGTGAACTGAGACAACACACAAATGAGCGATCAGAGGAAGTAGCAAGACTAATCTCAGAACACAGATTAGACCCATTATTCCGTAGGCCAAGTTTCTTTTGAACTTCTGGAAGAGCGTCATTAACAACGTCAATGAACCAGAGATACGGCTCACCTGTTTCTTCTCTAACACGTAGGATTTCCTCCCAAAGCCATCTAGCACTAACCACTTCACGTACAGTGTTACTGGCTGGATCAATAAGCTCCCAACCAATGTTATTGACAACAGCGTCTACAAAAGCACTAGTAATGTTGATACCATGATGTACGCTTTGCCTATTAATAATCTTGCGAGCTACATCTCCACCAGCCAAGCGACGAATGTGGATGAACTCCACAATATCCGGGTGGCTAACATCCATATAAATAGCACAGCTACCACGTCTAGTTTTTCCTTGTCGGTAGTAGCCCATTGCACCATCAATGTTCTTTAGATAGGCAATTGGTCCTGGAGCTTTTTCAGATACTGCTCGAATCCTGGAATGTAGCGCCGTGCCTCCTCCAGCGACTGACAAGAGACTAACTTCGCTACTTGCTTCGATTTGCTCCTTGATGGAATCTCCGAGATATGCACCAAAGCAGGAGATTGGTTGTCCTTTAAACTTCTCTCTTGGAACAAAGGCTTCGGTTCTGAGGAGAGTGTTTTCTTCTTTCCAGAATTCGGGATTAGAATAATCCACATTAGGAGCCCAGTCACCGTCAATAGCGTTACTAAGAATGGGGGAGGAGTAGAAGAACCAATGACGGCTAGCAGCATCGTAAATCCTTTGAGCCAAAGAATTGTCACCATAGCTAAAGTGATAAGCTGCACGAGCAATCGCTCTTTGGACACCCTCTTTACCATCTGAGTAGTATCGATTAAGAAGGTTTTTACCCTCTTCAGAAAAGAGTGCATCTCTTTCCACCTCCAATTTAATATGTTTGTAGTAGGTCGGTGTCATCCGGAAAATCTTCCTGTTCTAGTTCAAATTCTTCAATCTCTTCATCGGCAAGTTTCTCAGCTTCAACTCGTTGGCGATACGTTCGCTTGCCTTTTGTTCTATCGTTTTCTTGATTACGAAATGTCAATGGAATGCGCTGTGACATACTCTCTAACATATTTTGCTTGATTTTCAATAATTTTTTCGGAAAAAGCTTCCACTAACTCTTCAGAATTGATATCCAGTAGCTCCAGTAGTGTCGTTTCCTCTAATGATTTTAGCCAGTTTAGAATATCAACCAGCTCCGCGTAGCTCATCGTATGCCCCTAGGAATAATTTCTCTGCTGTGAATGAATCAAAGCACAATGGCTTCATTCGTGGATCAGCAGTAGGTCGTTTAATAGTATGCCAAATCTGCCAGTTGTTTCCTCTGCTCTCTACCAAATGTTGTGCTTCAACACTCAGCATTGCTAGATCCATATACTTAATCATATCGTGTGATGGATACTCTAGTCCAAACTTACCGGCAATCGCTCTTTCCAATCCTTCCTCAATTTTCTTGTAATCAGGCAGATATTGTTTGATTGGTGAGGGGATGTCGCACAAATAGGCTTCAGTCGCATCATGCAGAAGGAATGCAAGTTTAAACTGATCTTCGATGAATCTCTGACCAGTCCAACAATGCTCCGCGACTGAATAAAAACGATTAGTATGCCCGTTGAATCTCGGTATTCTAGATAACGCAATGGCAATGTCTTTGATATTAATGGTATCTGGATCTGGATCTAGGAAGAATACTTTCCTCCCAGAAGCAGTCTCAATGTAAGGTTGAAACCTAGTCATTCTGCCTTCCACAAATCATTCAGGTCCGGGCGCTTCTTCATGTTATTAGATAGAAACATCCAGCAACAGCCAACATGGTCAATGTGAGGTAGGCCAGACTCAGGATCAGTCTCTTCTCCTCGGCAGATAGCAAAAAGGTGACGGAGGAGAGCAGCAATAAGACGACTATTGCTAATCCCTTTACGCCAATTGTGAGCAGCATACTTATTAGCTCCAAATGTCAGTACCTTAGCGAGTCCCTCCAAAGCTTCTGCATCAAGCAAGTCCATACGTGGTTTATCTTGATCATACTTAGTGCCGTTATTCTTTGGTTCCATACTTTTCCTTGAGGTACTTGAGGCTAACATACGCCGGTTGAAAGTCTCCGTTGCCGACTTCGTGCAACATCCACACTCCACGAGAATAGTTATTTCCTTGGGGTCCAAGGTAGTCCTCGTTGTGCTCGTAGCACGACCCAACAAATAAGCCGAGTATAGGAGTTCCGTCGGCACGAACTTCCCTGTGCATCTCCCAATTTTGGACATGGCCCATAACACAGGATTGGTGCTTCTTTTGAACCAAATGTCTTGCACTTACGACTGGCCTCCCCATAAGACCTGAAGTAAAGTAGTGACAATAGGCGACACCATCCAGTACGACAGGCTGTAGATAAGGTACAACAGTCCATCCAAAAGCTTCATAATTTAAATCTTCAATTCCAATGGTGCCCTCAAGTTTGGGGTCACATTCAACAACACGGTTAATTCTGTCTTCATGATTACCAAGGGTCAAATACAGTTCTGGTTTGTACTGTTTTTCTTTATTTTTACGTGCCCTTTGATTGAAAGCTTGTAGTGGCTGTAGAAGCGCAACCATTGCTTGATGTGCTGCCTCAATGTCAGACTTATACCTACGTCCTTCGAAAGCTTTCTTACCCACATCATACGACGATAGGCTTGGCATATCCGCAAAATCTCCAATACAAATAACCTTATCAGGTTTATGGTCAACAATGTATTGACCAATTTGTGTAAGAAATGTTGTAGAGTTCCCAGGTTTAATTTGAACATCAGGAATAACTAGGTGTTTCAATTAAGTGTTCCTTTTACCTCTTGCTTAGGATTTTGAAATCTGTTGGATGTGTCATCATCCTCCGGCAGAAGTCGTGTGTCAAACACATATCCCATAGCCATCAAATTGTTTACTGCATATTGCAGCAACGTATTTACTTCCGCTTTGTTGAGAGAAGCATTAAAAGAAATAGAACCGTCATCATTCTTTGTTGTCACATCGATTTTCATTATTATTATTTACTTTCTTAAGTAGGGCTATAAAGTGGTCTAGGTCTACGATAGCTAATGGCTTTTTGTAGTTACATTTCACAATGACTAGGGGCTCATGCTTGCCGTGTGTCTTGGCTTGTTCGTAGTAAGTGTGTACAGTTGAGGTGGCTTTATTCTTGCACTCAATCTGATAGGGAAACCTGCGTCTCGCAGCAGGACTTAGTTGTACATCCTCTCCCGAGGCTCCCATGCTTGTACTTTTAACATCATCTGGTTCCAGGTCAGGAAACGCAGCTAGGATAGAATCAACTACAGTCTTCTGTAGGTTCCTCCCTTTCGCTTTCGCACTCTGAGATTTCATTCCAGTCTGTTCGTCCTTTCTGTTGAATCCATAGGCATTTTGCATTCATATCCATTTCCTCAAAACAGGAAAAATAGGGCTCTACTGCATCTCGAAGTTCCCGTTCGGATCTACAGTGCGCCAGTATTTTAGCTGACTTCGCTTTACCAATTCCTTGGGCTCCCTTAATGTTGTCAGTAGGATCTCCGACCAGAAGTTGATTGTAGAATGTGTAAATACCAGTCCATTCAGTAACATATAGTAGTTCATCTTTTACATAATTGTAATGCCATCCAGGAATCATTAGCAGATCCTTATCAATGGAAACAATTACTGTGTCCTCTTCTTGGTGTAATCCTAGTAGGTCATCAGCTTCTAGGTGGTCTACAATAGGTTCTGTGTACCCGTTATCAATAAACCATTGCTTCACTTCCTCTAAGCAAGGTGGTCTTACTAACTTAGCTCTGTTTGCTTTGTATTCAGGGTAGATTGTTTTTCTGAAGTTCTTCGTTCCAGATACGAACAGCATTACTTTTGAGGGATCGAATGTGTCGTTTATAGATCGAAATGTTTCCAGAGCTAGAGCTATCGCGTTTTCCGAATTGTCCCACGCCACTGCTGACGCCCGGTACAAGACTATGTCCGCATCCACTAGCAATTTCGGATTCTTTGGCGGCTTTTTTGTCAATTGGTTGTTGATACTCATGAATAAATTTTCTTAGGACTAGATACAATAGGTACAAAGCATCGTATTGATCTCTTGGGTAGTCAGTAATGTATTTATATTTCCAAGTAGATTCTGAATGCAATGTGTTTCTGAATCTAGCCCTATAGTTACCGAATTTGTAAGGATTGGCATGAGTCATTGTGTTTGCAATTTCTACAATCTTCAATGTCTTCTTACCAACTTCCTTTCCAAAAGGCAGTAACTCTAGGGTCATTCTAAGCATTACACAAATGGCTCCAAGTTTGGTGGTGTATAGTTTTGTCCTTTTGCAATCTTACCTTGCTTGTTAAAGACAGGATTGCCATCTACAAACTTAGACCAGTTACTACGATTAACTTCTTGCAAAGCTCCACTAATATCTAGTCCAAACATATGTGCTACACCAACAGCAGTAACGATTTGGTCACACAAAGAATCTAGAAACTCTTTACGATCAAAGGATACTACTTGTCCAGTTTTATAGAACTCAGCCAGACCTTCCAGGTCACCAGCAGCAGAATGTTCTCCAAGAGCATCCAACATCTCTGTGACTTCCTCGAGATGCACACCTAGTTGGATGCTCTGGTTATTCTCATCTGGATTAGGTACAGCAGCTTTAAACCAATCAGCAATAGAATTAATATGGGATGTCATCTTCCATATCCATCAAACCAACAGGTGTTTCAACATTATCAAACTTCTTCGCATCAGTCTGGAACACAAAATCAACAAAGTCTTGTGCCAGCTTCTTGACTGCTTCTGGGTCTGGAGCAGCCTTACTGCCAGTAGTCAATACTGCAATAGCATTTGTCAACGACGATTGACGGACAATCAGGACTTGCCGTTGCTGTCGTTCTTCTTTAGTTTCAAAGTCTCGTCCTGTCGCACTACCAAACGATTTTGGTTTGTTATCTGTATATTGTTGTGGTCCTGTTGTTGGAACAGAAGACTCAGCACCAGCAGGCTTGATATCAGTCCATTGATTGTAGCCATTCTCATTCTTTGTAATTGTAACATCAAATTCTTGTCCCTTAGTAGCTGCCTTAATCAAGGCGAAGCCAGCAGGATTAGTAAAGCTTACCAGCTTGAATTCATTCTTGCGATCACCAGCTTGGTACAGGATCTCTGCAATTTCGTATGTGCGGCCCTTGCCGTTGTCTTTAGAGGTGATATCTACATTGACGATCTTAATACGCATATAACTCCATATCTTTCTTGTTGTCTCCAATGAAGCCTTCGCTTAACATTGGTAATGAAAATTTGTATCCATAAATATTATAGCAAAGTTCTGGGATCTTTGCAACACTTTCCATAAGAATTTTGCAAACTTTTTCTGCATCATCCTTGGGAGCATCAGCTACTAAGCTGTCATGAATTGTGCCGATCATCAATCCTTTCGATTCTGCTCTGACACGCTTCGCTGACTCAATTCTAGCGAGCTTCACCAAGTCTGCCCCGAATCCTTGTACGGGGTAATTCTTGATTTTGGTCAATGGCCATTTAACACGCCCATTGATAATCTGTGGTTCCATTGGAAAGTACCGACCACTAGGTATTTCTAAATAGCGTTGTTTCTGCGCTTTAGCTAAAAGCTGTGCGTGCCATATCTCAATTCCTTTATACTTAGTATAAAATTTATCAATAACATCCTGCCAAAACTTTTCATTTCTGGATACGTCAATGAAGTCTGTATCATTAGCATATCCATAGGCAGTTGCTCCATAGATCAGTTTAAAAATAAACCGCTTTGCTGTAACACGGTCAGGTAGCCCAAACGTGGTTTGGTTACTTGTATGCATATCATAGCCAGGGGTTAGCAACTCCTCTCTAAGAGTCTTGTCGCCTGACAAATCGCATACTGTGTACACCTCCAATGATTTTACGTCTACGTTAATAACTGGCATCAAAATTCTTTCATGAGATGAATGGCTCTTGTATTACTAGTTGCAGTAGGTGCTTGTGGGATATACGCTAACCTAAATTTATTCCAAACTTCAACAGATGGAATAATTATTGGCGCTGGCCCATTACGGTAACCGTACACCATCCCTGTTGTTACAGCTACTCTTTTATAACTGTAAGTGTAACCTACATATGCAGATTGTCTTCCTTCAGAATTATGGTAAACTCCAGCAGTATACCCATTACAATTTGTATAAATGCCGGGATTTACTTCATCGTATTCTGCGTTTCTATCAGCGTGGTAGGTCAACAGGTGCAAACCAATAATACATGAAATCATTAGAACCTCGATACTAGCATTTGATCTGCTGTTGGTGGTGTATTCTGAAGATTTGGAGCAGAGCTGCTCAAACGACCTGTAGCGGCCACTACTTGATTAAATTGACCGTGTAGGTACTCACCCCACTCCATCTTGGAAATAAGCTCAGGGAAAGCCTTTAAATATGTGCTAGTGAGCTTTTCAAGTTCAGAGCGACGCTTCAACTTCTCGATGATAGACCTTTGTACCTTTGCCCTACCCTTTAGCTGTTTAAGCACTTCATCAGATACTGCGTAAACTTTTCGTGACGCTGTAGACTTCTTAAGTTCTGTTCCAGCGATAGGATTGAAGAATCCATCATACTGAAACGGGAGCCGAGCAACTGTTCGATTTTCTGTGTACTCCGTGCCTTTCCTTGGCCCGGATTTATACACTCTTGTCGTAGGTTCTGTGACTGTAACTTCAAAAGTTCCACCAAATAGAAAAGCAGAGAGATGGTCTCCTGAGTCGAGATTGATTTTGTCAGTTCCAGCAAGTTCGTAGAACCACTTTGATAACCCCTTAAGCTCGTCTGAAAGGCTCTCTGCAAGAAGAGCGCTTCCTCTGGTGTCATACTTAATCCCATTATACTCCATTTCCTCTAGGACCAAAAGATCCTGGCCATCCATTAGGATCAGTTTTTCTAGATTGGCTGTCTTTCTTAGACGTGGATCAGCTAATTGTTGTAAATAGATTTCACGGGTCCGAACAATATCAGCATTATTGTACTCACGGACAACATCTACAGCAATATCTTCTGTGCTTATGCCAGCATTCCAGTAGTCCTCTAGACCTCCCTCTTTACCTTTAATTCCGTAAAGCTCACACATCTCATCCATAGATGGAAATACGGAGCGTTGCCCAGACATGATATGTTCGGCTAGAGCACAATCCCAAATCTCTACATCATCAGGTATTGATAATCCTGCTCGTCTAATCCAATGAATGTCGAACTTGAGGTTGATCCCAACAATTCTTTTACAGCGTTGTAATTCCACTTGTAAGGAGTGGAGGAAATCCGGATCGCGGAAGTATGAAAATTTAGGTACGGATTGTCCCAAACTATAGCTCGCTGAAACCAAGAAATTTGATTGTGTAAACGGATTCCCTTTATTTCTAATAGTGGTTTCGACGTCAAAGAATAACGTGTCATCCAGCACAGTCACTTCTCTGCTTGGTTAGTTCCGCATGTTGATCCCAGTATCCATCAGCCCAAGAGTCAAACAACTCTTCAAAGACTAGGTCTGAGTACGGATTGTCAATGTTCTCTTTACCTTCACGTCTAGCAAGACGGCCTTGCTCATAGGCTTCTGACGATGGAAAATTTGCATTAGTCATTTTGTTTGCTTAATTTAAGAATAGCTGCACAGATCAGCCAGCCGCAGCGCGTTGTTTTGGGGGTCACCATTGATATGTCTCCGCGTCTAAGTAAACTTGGCAGTGCCGCCTTAAGTGTCCTGTAGCCTTCGGCGGGCAGATATCTTTATGTGTGGCTCGAATGAATCCGCGCCAGCAGAACTCCGCAGATGCTGTGCCTCTATGCTCGTCCAGTTGCGTGAAGCGATGCCACACTTTTGGCAGCAAGTAGCCATGCTTGAATTGAGTAAGCGGCGCACCTGAAATCCAGATGTACATAGGCAGGTCGGGTCGGCATGCCTCAAACCTTTGCACGCCGTCAACCCTGGGAACGTTGTCAACGTGCCAGTTGGGAATACACGGGTATTGACGCGGCATCAGCATGTGGACTTTCACATCGAAGGTGAAGTTCTGCTCGTCATCCGGGAAGGTATCCAGCAACGGACCAGATCCGGCATGAGTTCACGCACGACACTTGCCGGGGCCTGATGGACGCCACAGTGTTGGGCGCTCCAATCTATTTGATCTGGGGTCATGGCTTAATCCTCAGCACGAAATCGTAGCCCGCTGGCTGCTATTGCTGCCGTGCAGTGTTTGTTTTGCATTAGTCATAGTTGATAATATCCTCATAGCGGGCAATGTCAGGACGAATCAGCACGTCAAACCTACCGTGCCTCAAATCACTGATGCTATCGCTATCTCCAGTAAGTTTGTTTTTGGAAATGTTTAGGTATCTAGCTGCACCTGAGCCATCGGCATGGGATTTCCCAATCCCTAGAATCCAGTCGCACTCTGCCTGCTTAGATGTTTTGGCTAGAGCCATGTGATTCATATAAAGCCACTTGATACCTTCTGCTGTACCGTCTGCTTGGCAGACAGAAATAATTGGACAGTACTGCTTCGCTAACTCACGACCCCATTGGTAAATGGCACCATACATAAGGTCATCACGGTCAGCCTTAAAGCCTTTGACTTTGTCCATTTGGTCAAATACAACTACACCAGGATTATACTTACCCATTAACTCTTCAACTAATCCACGATCAATAGCAGCACTGTCTACGAGTTTGATCTTATGTCCTACACGAGACATAAACTCATTCTTGTACTTAGCCAAAGATGCAACAAGTTGATCCATTCTAACACCAAAGTAAGCTTGGCAGATACGCAGCATGACTTTGTTACCCTGCTCTTCATTATTGAGCCAGAGAAGTGGACGGTCATCTGGTAGCTGATCCAGCATATAGCTTGTCTCAGATGCTAGGAAAGTAGTTTTACCTGTTTCTGGTCTTGCAAACAGGGCTCCGTAGTCTCCCTTACGAATAGAACCCAAAGATTTGTTAAGGCAGTTCAATCTCCATCGAAGTCCTGTAGCAAGTACTGAATCCTTAACGAGTGCTTCCAGGTCCGTAGACACAAACTCGTCTGAGTCTTCCTCAATTACAGGCTTGTAAATGGAATCCATCAGACCAGATAATTCTTCCAGAGTAGCACGGCCTTGTGTATAGGCAAATGCTTTTTCGGATAGAGTCTGGGCTGTTTTCTTTTTATTTAGTTCTTCAAGAGTATTTTCTACTACAGCTTCAGAGATGTTTAGTGCTCTGATCTGTTCAAATAGAAGTTTATATTTCTCATTACTATTAGGATAAGTAGTGTAGAAATAAACTTCGAGATCATCTAATGATATTTCTCCTGTAGATAATTCATGTAGATTAGCTAATGATTTATATATATAATATAATTCAATACTATACTCTTTAATATAATTATAATCTATTAGATGATTATATCTAATATAATTATTATTATATAGGAGTAACCTAAGTAAGACTAGTTCTAAGTTATTCATTGTACTAACAGTTTAGCACACTTCTTTCCGATTGTCAAGTAGTCTGTACTCCCAATACACATGGCATTCATAGTACCCGAGTAGCACTTGCCTTCTAGTTTCAACGAACTCTAGGAAAACAAGTGTGTTATCAATCTTTCTTGGGAACAGTAGAAATTTCTTGTGCCAGTTGTCCTTGTCCACTGTGGGTTTCAGTTTGATTTGCATTATTTTTCTTTCCGAAGATCAAGTCCCAATTGCTTTGGTACTTCTGTTCGTCTGTTGGGCGACGCTTGTCGCCCTTACCACCGTCACTCATTCAATTCTCCATCAACGCTTTAAAGCTAACAGGGTACAACTCTTGGAGAATCTCCGCGATCTTCCAAGCAACAGAGCCGGTAGCCAACTGTGTATGAGGATCTAGCCGGAGCTTGCAAACTCTAATGAACGCAGCAAGGCTACCAGACCAGATCCATTCAGTCATTGTGTTCATTGGAAGAACCATCCGAGCATCCTCTGGGGCTACACCATCCTTTAAAAGCCCTTTATAGGCCGCTAGTGCTGTTTCTACAGTGTAGTTGATACCTGGATAGTCAATACCAGCTCCAGGAGGTTGTAGGGGCTTTAAATCACATCCTTGCTTTGAGTTCTGCGGACGACCGTACAGATTGTCTGCGATGTAGAACTCGGGTTCAGTATCGACGTAGCGGCGAGACACTTCGTTCCAGACCAAACCAACTTGATGTTTTCCAAGTTGTCGTGCAACAAAAAATGGAGCTTTAATTCTGAGAGACGCGAAAGCATGCCCAAACGGTGTCCAATGGTTGTGTTTAGCTAGGTAGTTGATTAGCTTCTTATCTCTGTCTTCAAGAACGTGTCGCTCTTCACCATTAGTATCCACGGTTAGGATGTGCCAACCATCCTCGTCTTTTAGCCAATCACTTTCTTTATCGTAGCTAACTCTAGCAGCATTTACTACAGAGAGGTCACTCCCCATAGAGTCTACTAGAGTAACTTGCATTTCTGCTTGTTTAAAATCAGGCACGATTCACTTTCTTTCTAGCTGCTAGCACACGCTTTTCTGCAACTTCAGGCCAAGGTTCTCCATGAGCACGGTCCAGTTTACAATGCTCTTGCCACCAATTAAGAACTTCTGGAGGAATATCTGTACGACCATACTTAGCTCTACCAGCTTTACATAGCAACTGTGTTAACTCCTGACAACGCTTAGACAATCGTTGTGCTTCATGCTGATATGCAGGATCAACTCCCTTTTCATACCGAATAGTAACATTATCTCTTGAGTCAGAGCAAGGCATTTAATTGTTCCTTTACAATTTGTAAATCTAATTCTTTGGGATCTTTATCCGTATGCACAACGGAACATGATAGTCCTGTAAGCATACTAATCTGATTAGCTTTCTTATAGGTAGTACCTTGTTGATCTTTGTCTAACCATAACACAATAGGTAATCCTAGATAGCGCAGCAACCTGATGTGAGCAGGGTAGACTACCGTTCCGAAGAGCGGGATAGCCGCAGTAACTCGTCCAACTTTATGTGCGGAAATAACATCCTCAACGAGGACAACACAGTTAGTTGGTTCTCCGATTGTGATTCCTGTTTTGTGTGAATCTCCCCAGACATACCACTTTCGATTGTCTCTAGTGGTGTCGTTTGTGATGAGTCTACCGATTGAGAAGACTGCCGGGTCGCCAACGGTAAAAACAAGGCGGGAATCTTTTTCTGACCAGCCGACGAAAGGCCGCCAGTATGAAACGGGTAAGCCATATTGTAGTAACCATTTCCACGCAATTGCTGGAACCTCTCGGGAGAAGTCAGCAGGTAACAAACTTGTGCCATGAGGTTTTTCCTTTGTTGCTAATCGTTTAACACCATTACCCCACTTATGGTATCCGCAAGCAAAGCAGTGCCCTCCACCGTCGTCATATAAGACTAGGTTGTCACCTTTGCTGTCAGCACCTCGTTCACGACATCTCGGACACGTCGTCGTCCCAATTGCTCGTGACATATTCTTCTCCCATATCGTCCAAAGTTTCTTCGTCTTTATTAGGAGCTAGATCAGCACGCTCTACGGTAGGAATCCCCAAGTCCTTAATACACTTATTACAGATATCAAGAAATTCACCAGTTGCTGCATGTCGTCGTGTAGCTTCATAGTCGTTCAGAATTTTGTCACAGCATTGGCATCTCATTGAGAAATTTCCTTTTTAGGATACATATACTCAGGTGCTTTTTTAGGGGTAGGATTCAAGAATTCTGCTGTAGTCCATTCACTACCTGTTTTACTAACAGAAATCCAGATTCCAAGTACCTTTTTTTGTAGCACATAGTACTCATTACCATTATCTGTATAAATCTTTTTAGCACGTCTTTCACGCATTTAAAATAGCCTCCACATATTTAGTCAGGGTAGATCCTTCCATTCCTGGGCAGGAGTTGACTTCCAGTACATAAGAACGAGCCAGTCGTTCATTGAAGATAATATCGACCGCACCTTGCGTTCTACCGATCGCCGCAACAGCAGCGCAGGCAAGATCCCGAAGGTCAGCAGGCTCAACAACATTATCACGGCAAAACACGTAACCGTTTTCCAGATTTCTGACGTGTGTGTCTCGGTCATCTGTATTGAAATCCTTACGCTTGCGCTTCTCTGCAATATCAATTACAACGTTGTTAAAGACATGAGCACGGTACTCACGTTTCTTTGGAACATATTGTGTATACAACGGTGCTCGTGGAATAGGATCGTTGATAGAGATAATCTCGATACCCTTACCACTAGAGGCGTTTGTCAACTTACGAACAACGATCTTTTGATCTTTGAATTCCTCCAGTGTAGGAACCTGTAGTGGATCAGTCGTGAACTTTGGAGAAGATACATTATGTTCTGCAAACTTCTGGAATTGTGTTACTTTGTCAATCCCATTTTTGAACTCAATGGCCTTTCTTCCATTAACTCTTGATGGTGGGACTCGCCACACTTTGTAGCCTACAGCCTCTGTTAATTTATCAGCCAATCTTTTGAGTGACTGGCTACCTAGTTGCTCAGTAGCAATTACCAAACGATTAGCACGGGCAGGACGCATAGTTCGCATAGTCTTCAACCTTTTCTACGTTATCAATACGGACAAAACCATAACCAGCCCAGTCTTTGAATTGTGGGCCATCTTCAGTCAGATTACAATAGGATGTGTGTCGCACTTTGCCATGCAATGTTGAACCATGTTGAGAGTCAATATCAATAAGTGTATTGAAATCCGCCTCAGTTACAACGGTGTAACCAATCAAGGTGTCATTAACAGACAAAGGCCCGTACATCAAGTAGCGGGAAGCATCAAATTTAACAAGATTAGAAGGGCGGAAGTAGCAAGAAGTCCCACTAGCATAAACCTCACGAAGGTGTTGATACTTGTCAAAACTAATTGCTTGAAAAGTACCGGCTGGCATATCTGCGATAAGACAGTCGTGAAACTTACTGATACGATCACTTGCCTCATTGAGATTGGTAACACTAGCCTTGATGATTGCTTCTGATGCCGCTTCAGCAGCCACAGCTTTGTCAATAGCTTCTTGAATACTGTGGAGATTAGATGCAACAGGTGGCCGAACAATTACCAAGGCATTGCTGTTTTGCTGCACATGAGCCATTACATTCGTTGTAATTGGTGCTGGTGTATGCTTATAGCCAGTAATCTCATGGGCTGTTGTCTTCACTGTGGTTGGATTTTCCAATGTCATCTTGGAAATAACCATCTCTTTCAATGAAGAGTACACAGAATCAGATGGAACAGTCAGATTAACTCGCTTGATAGCAAACTCAATCATCTCACGTTCTGAGCAAACAATCCAGGCAGTGCTAGTAGACAGGAAGTACAGTGGGCGTTGTGTGTTTCGCACAAAGTTAACCGACTTGTCACGAACATCATACCAGATTGTAGCGTAAGCAGCATTGATCTTCTTGAAAGCAGCATCTACATCAGTAGGCTCATGCTTCGCTAGAGTATGTGCCAAAGCATGTGAGTCTACAGATACATCTGCAAGATGCTTGTGGTCACCGTAGAAGGTGCCGTTATGCACCAGTACAACTTTATCATCAACCCAGAATGGATGAGCGTTCTCGTCGGTGATAGACCCTCGTGTTGCCTTTCGGTTATGACCCACCAGAGCAAACCCATTGCGGAACATCTTGCTGTCAATCTTGCTGTACTCTTCACTGTTAATGAAGTCGTAAGCATGACTTGCTTCTTTGGCAATAGATACATTACCCTGTGCATCAACTGCAAACACACCAGTGGAGTCATCTCCACGAAGAGCATCTACAAACAGGAGTGTCTTAAACACATCCAATTCAGCACGAGAAAATCCAAAAGAGGGACGCTTAGAAATAATTGCTACAAGACCGCACATATGATTACCTTAGATACTAACAGTAGAAAGCTTTGCTTCGATAACACCACGAGCTAGGTGATGCTGCCAATTAGGAACCTTACTCATAACATACTGTGCTGTGTTTGGCAGCAACTGAGTAATAAACTCAGCATACGTAGAGTCAGAGTTAAGATTTAATACACGCTTGTAAATAGTTTCATTATCAATGCTTTCAGCCGACACCATAATGTCTTCAATAATCATCAACCAGTAAGTCAGCAATGTATGATCGCAATGACCATACATATGACGGAACTCGACAGTACCTTGGGTTGAGATAGGCTTCAAGTTAAGGGCTGTGTACTTCTGCCAATGTGCTGCTTGTGACCATACCCGATGATAGTTACCGAGATGCAAACCAGCCTGAGTCCACGGACAGCAGAAGATATTATCACGACGTTCCTCGCCTACGATATCAAACATGATATCTTCCAGCAGGCTATAGATCAGCACAAGGCTCTTGATCTGCTGCTCACTGAAATGCAACACGTTTGCATGAACGTGGATACTCGTCCGATCTGAAAAGTTATCGGCGGTGATATTGAATTTTTCCCAGAACTTCTTGATGATTACCAGCAAACCTTTAACTGTGTTGGGACGTGTTACTGCCTCAATACCGTTGTTACGTAGAGAACCATCTGTTGTGAAGTCCATACCAGGGAAGCCTACCTCGCCATTGGAGTTAAACTTCTCAATCTCAAGCTCACAACCAACGATTACCTCACCAGCATGCTGCTCGATAATCTTTGTGATAGCGGCTGGAGGGCGTAGACCATACTGTGACTTGATATCAGGGTACTTACCACTAGGAGGAGCCTTAGGCATTGTCACTGGACGAGTACGCTCAACAGGCTCAAATCGGAAGTGATTGACAAATGCATCCCCTTCTGCTAAACGAGCCATCTCTTCAATATTACGGTCAGCGGCTGCTGCCTGAATCCGTGCAACTTCGTCTAGTATAACAGTAGTGTTGCGGGTTACTGCCGCTGCGGGGTTGACTGTTCGTGTCATGCTAATGCAACCTTGTAAGAAAGTTTACTGTCTCGCACCGCATCAACAACTTCTTGCATAAAGAGAGGGCGGCTGACATTGATAACGTCACCAGTAATAGTGCCTGACGACAGATTAAACATATACAAAATATTACCAGAGATGGCAAACAAATCACTCAACAGTACGTTATTGATCTCACCTACTGTTCCTTTGGTGACTTTTGAGGTTGTTCCAGACAGGATATCACTCATGATTTCTGGAGTGATTCCGGCAGGAGTAGCCCTTGAACCCCTGATACGACTGATAAGTGTGTTACTTTCAGAGACACCACGACTCCACTGCCGTGCAGGGCGACGGGCAATGTAGTACAATTCACCACTTGCTCCGATAACCAATCTACGATTCAATGGAGCAAACTTGAACTTCACATCCTTATTAGCATAAGTGAAGTATTCCTCACCGCTAAGACCTGTGAATGTTACGGCTGTGTCAGTAACACGAGACACATACACAGGGACTTCCTTATTGTTGGTAAGTACCCAACCGTAACAGCCCTGATATCGCTGCTGAAAATCACGCCAATTATCTGATGTAAGAGAATCAAGCATACACTACCTCAAGATTAAAGTCATTAACCAACTGCTGTGCCAGAACTTTATCGTTGTTGTTAATACAACTTGTAATTACGTCTTCATACTGTTTAAATGAGGCTCCAGCCTGTACTGCATCCAGTACTCGTTCAGTATTGTCGTATACCCAAGAGATCAAACGATCATCAAAGATCCAGAAGTTACTCAATGTTCGGTATTCTGCACCATAGGACTTGAATCGGAAAGCTCCCGCCTTACCATAGAGTTGTTTGCGGAGTTCACCACGATCCATAAGCACGCTAGGGACAGCAAGAAAAAGATCCATGCCACGCATCGCTTCCATGGCTTGATCCTTGGTTGCAAACTCATACCCAACATGTACGTGTCCGCCGCAAGAGCGTAGATTAGGATTATCAGACTTTGGCCGAGGATTTTTGTGTCCAGTCCAAGCATTGTAGTCTGGATCACATCCAAATACTTTTGCCATTGGATTATCGAGTTCAGCATCAGGAAATACCTCAGCAGAAGAATTTACAATTTGTAAACCAAATGCATCCTTAACCACAGTGTCCAAGAAACCTCGTGCAGCTTTGATGCGATCAACAAACTGATTGCGAGTAGCAGCGGGAGGAATGTTGAACTCCATAGCTACGTTGTCCTCTTGCACAGCAAAGCCCTCGCCGATAGGCAGTGGGCGTGGAGCTTCCTTGGTCCCTCCGATGGTGCCGATGATAGACCGTAACGCTCCCTGAGCGTCTGCAACAAATACTTCTGGATCACATCCAATCATGAATTTAGGCATGCTTCACCTCGTAGATAAAAAAGTTAAGATAGTTACCAGTCATGTAATTTCTATTACAGAAATTTGGGGATTCGTACAATTTTACAAGTTGTATATTGGTATGTTTGTTGATGTAATCAATATATTCAGGTAAGTTTGCATACAAACTGTGTTTATCCATATGTGTCGCAATGAAACAAACACGTTTGTACTTTGCAAAGTAAGACCCGAGGGCATTCAGCACATATTTTTTCTGGACATTATGCGGCGCGTACTTACTGTCAACAATACGGATAACTTCTTTATCCTTAATACTAACAATAAAGCTAGAAAGATACCCGATATGTCCGAAGAGAACCTCGTTAGGTTTTACTAGCAAAGCGTCTGTCTGGGAAGGAAGTTGCATAAGAATCCTGAACAAGAATAGAGATTTTAGACTGTACACCTAGGTACTCAGTGATATCAATGACTTCTACGTGGGCATCCAGTGTTACACCTGACACGTTGGTGTCAATTTTAACTGGTGGAATATGATCCTTTTCTGGATTGACAGCTCCCAATGCGAGATGAAATCCATAGTGATCTTTGTTAGCACCTGATTTTGCTTTGTAGGGATCTGTTGGTACTTGTTCGGGCCAATTACGACGTGATCCACAGCAACCACCCCACGTTGCACCATCTCCTACTTGTGTAATGGGTGCCCAGTAGTCAGCCGAAAAGTAACTCTTGACATACTCTAAGGCAAGTTTGTCATTAGGATCTACGTTAGCCATTGAGGTATCCTTTCAAACGGTCTGCTAACCATACATTGCATGCTTCTTCATGCGAGTGGAATTCAGGATGCCACTGGATAGCATGGCCTTTGATTTTCGGAAAGTAAATATACTCTGGTTCCAACTTGGTGGTCGGTTCGTGATAGACCCCATTGGCATCTTTGTACTCTGCACTTCGCTTATGCTCAGACCACATCAACAACTGATGCTCTGTGTCTTGAGGGTTCATCATTTGATGGTGTAGTGAAGACACTTCAATTGTCTTACCATCAATAGTGATAGCGTTGTGCCGTCCACTAGCATGGTTGTCTACATGCTGATACAGTGTCCCACCAGCAGCAGCACATAGCATCTGACCACCACGACACACACCGATGATTGGCATACCATACTTGATAGCTGCTCGCATTAGTCCCCATTCAATAACATCTCGTGGAGATGGTACTGCACCAACATGACTATGTGAATTCAATTGGTTATACAGAGTAGGGTGAATATCAGCCCCACCCCAGACAACCAAAGCATCAGCACCTCGCAGTTGGTGTGGCTCTGAAGCAGCACCAGCATCAGTAAACCCCATATGGTTAAACGGTCTTACACCGTTGTAAATCGCGCTAACTAGTTTCATGTTGGTAGTGCTCCTTTGTCATTTACCAATGTGATTGTTGGAGGGGTAGTCTTACATTGAGCAAGACCCTCAAGTTTATACCAGCGTACAGAGGCTCCAGCCTTTCGGGTTGCAATTGATTCTGCCAATGCTTGTGCTCGTTCAGGAGTATCAACCAGACACCAGGCTACTCCAGTCTGGTCATTATAGAAGTCTTCAATATCGTAATCTACTTCAGTGCGAGGGACTTCTACAGTAAACTCACGGTTTTTCACCGCACAAGTTAGTTGATGCGTCTTAGCATGTGCTACAACAATATAGTTGTTCATAGTACAATAAGATCCTTAATGTTATAGAAGTATTCTTCGTAGTCATCATACGCCATGACTAGAATGTTCAATGGCCGGAAGCCATTCCACTCCAGCACATTATCGTATTCATCGATGACTTCTACAACTTGTCCGTATTCCTTGTTACCGAGTTCAACAACGTCACCAGCTTTACAAGTTGTAATGTCCAAGTCTTGTCGAAGGGCTTTACGTCTTCGATACTCAGACTTCTTGTTAATCTTGTGGTTATTGTAGACCGGAGGTTTTACGACTGTTATGGTATGCGTTAACAAGTTGTTTCACCTTTTCTGGAATTGCATCTTTTGGAACAGTCTCGTAATGAGTTGGATTGATCCAGTACCCAGGATGACTATTACTCAACGGACGAATGAAGATACATTCTGGTTTACCACCTACATAACTAACCATACCATGCATTTCCTGAATATCCGATACGATAAAGTAGCGAGCTTCAGGAACATCATAGTTGTCCCGACGGGTACACTTATCCCAAGTACCAAGAACAACATCACCAACTTTAATAGTGATTGTCTTAAGGTAGTTAGCATACTCCAGTTTATCCATCTTCCCATTCGGATAAGGCCAATTAGAATTGGGCTGTCGAAAAGAAGAATGAGTCTGTTGTACTACAGGGACTTCCTTTTTAATCTCATGGGTAATCATGCTTTAAACCGTGCGCCAGCATCCAAGTACCACTTAGTCAGTGTGTTACCTGAGTTAGGATTAACCATAGTGCGACCCAATTTCTTGAATCCTGCTGCTTTGTATACTTTTTCCAGATATTCTCCAGTACGTCCCTGCACAGTAGTAGCAATGTACATGACATAGTTATTGGGCCCAGGATCTCCAAGGCCATCCAAGACTTTCCATCTTTGGATTGTTTCCCGAACTTGTTTGGCATCTGCTAAAGGATCATCAAATCTCTTGACATATTCTTTGATATTACCTATACCACAGCAGTGGGGTAGCGGGTCCACGTCAATTTCGAAATTCATATTACAACCTTGTATTAAGCTAGCAATTGACGGACGTATGCTTCAGCAGCACGCATTGTTGTGATATCGTCAGGAAGACTCAGTTGGGTCTTCTTTTCAAATGCACGACCTGCTGCCAATGTACGACCAGTGGACTTACAGTAATTGTCCTTTACAGAACACTTGGCAATACCGGCTTTGAAGCCATTGTCAGGATCACCGACGATAGCAACAGTAGCACCACCTTTGCAGGAGATACGCTCAGATAGAACACCCAAAGACAAGACTTGCTTGGCACGAACATGAACGAAGTATGGACGCATGATGATAGACCTTATTGAACAAAGATTACTTGAGTGGCAAAGCCGTAAACACAGAGTGCTGCTAGGATAAATACTAATGTCGCCATTGCCCCTAGCCAAATATAAAGTAACTTCATACTTAACGGCGACGTGTGGAAGAAGTGCTAAAACTACTACGAGTTGGTGTATACGATGGACGAATACTTGGTGTTGGTCGGTAGTTATTGTAGCTTGGTGTCGGTGGACGTTGAACAACTACTGTCTTATTGACAATAGTACGATTGACTACTGTGTGAGATACAGGAGCAGACTGAACGCCACCCCCGCTACTACTCCGCCCAAGCATATAACCGATACCGCCACCGATAAGGCCATCACGGATAGTATGGTCCTCCTGCTGCGGCGCCTGCTGATAGATAACCTGTGGTTGATACGCTGGAGGAACACTGGCCGCCCCGGCTGGTGGTTGTGCATATTGAATTGCCTGTGGTTGTGGTTGTTGCTCTTCGGTACATGCTGCCAGCATTGCCAACATCGATGTAATACAAATTGTAATTAGCTTATTCATTACAAATCCTTTTATGTAGTTCCTGTTTGTTACTGTTTCCAAACCACCACTGTGCTAACTGCTCGTCAGTAGCAGGTTTGTTTACAACCTTGTAAATCGGCTCTTGGTGAACGTAGTAGTACGTGGATATACCTATCCCTACGATCACCCAAACAAATGCAACACCGATTGATTTAAGGGCATTGCTGAGGAATGCCAGAGGTGTCATCCGTTTGTTCATCCTTTGGTTGATCCAATTGCTGTAGTTTATATGACAACCTTTCCGCCCAAAGGGCATAGTAAGTCTGGTTATTAGGTCCTATAACCTCCCAAGCGGATCTTGTTATATGGTCATTGGCAGTTTCATATAACATTTTACCAGTAACACGAGTAATCATGCTGTCACCCACATAGGTAAATCAGGGCTAATGGTTTGTCCAACAATCTTGCGTTGTTCGTCACGAATGTAGCAGCTACCAACT
>JAGKWU010000067.1 GCA_021151695.1 Cellvibrionaceae bacterium
GCGTCCACCAGTGCGCGGGCCTGCTCCTTTGTCAGCCAGGTCTCGCGCGGCTTGGAGGCGGGCGGTATCCAGACGGTCGGCGCTTCGGCCCCATAGCGCCAGCGAAGGCAAGCCCTGAGCAATTCCAGATCGGTCTTGACCGTGCTGGGGGCATAACCCGCCTCGCGCCGCGCAAGGGCGTACAGGCGGCAATCGTCCCGGTTGATAGCCGTGCCTAGCCGGTGCCCGAAATGCGGCTCTAGCGCCGTCCAGTGGGCCTTGAAGCGGTCGGCCCTCGCGCCGTCCTTGATCCGGTCTTTGACGTAGCGCGGCCATAGGTCGGCTATCCGTTCGCTTGGTGCTTGGGTTCGCCGTGCCCACAGTTCACGGGCGCGAGCTTCGGCAAGCCCACGGTCTGCCGTACCAGTCGAGATGCGAAGGCGCTTTCCTCCCTCTCGGAAGGTGACGGCGAGCTTTCCTCGATGCATGGTGAGGCTGTATTCTGGCACTCGTACCGATCCACCTCTGCCGCAGGAATCCGAATCAGCTTGCCAAGCCGAAAGCTCGCAAGTTCTCCGTCACGGCACATAAGGCGCACCTTCTCGGCAGAGCAACCCCAACGTTGCGCCAACGTCTCTGGGCTGTATGGCCTATCTGCGGTCATGTAATCACCGGATGACTTATTGGGCCATCCGGCTCCCTTGAGAAACTGGTTAAGCGGCCAATGCTTCGGCGCTACGTGTCGCCTCTGACTTGGCAGACCATCGGACACCGTGCCGAGAACCATATTCAAACATCAGTTCAATCAGCGCGGTGAATTGCGTCTTGGAAAGCGTGGATGATCGCTGTCCCACGGGAAAGAGGCCGGAGCCTTCAAGCTCGGGAAGAAACCGCAGTTCCTGGCCCAACGCGTGAAGGAACCGCAGCTTAATGTCGTCCGCCGAGAATGCGTCCATGCCGGGGACTTGCGCGCGAATGTCTGCGATAAGGGGCCACATCAGGCGGTTCTGCTCTTGGCTGCGGGTTTCCTCGCCGATGGCGACCACGTAGTTTGCAGGCGCTTCATCGATCAGGCGCTTAGCCCGTTCCTTAGCCATGTAGCCTGATAGCTTGATGGTGCGGCGGTCGGTCATGCCCCGCTTTCCAGTTCGGCAATCCGCCTCTTGAGGGCGCGGATATGGGTCTGCGCGTCACGCAATGCGCGTTCCGCTGCCTCCGCGCGGTTCTCAGCGTCTTGGAGCTTTCCCGGCAATTCGCCTGCCAGCCTTTTAAGTTGCTCACGGTGCTTCAACACAAGCGCAGCAAGCGGATTGCGTTCAGCCCATGCCTCTAGTTGTGCGGTTCGGATGCGTTGGCTCATGCCGCTTCCCTTTCCTGCCTGATCCGGCGTATCTCGGCTGCCTTGGGGCTGGTGCGGCAAAATGCGTCGATCAGCACTTCCACATCCTGCCCGGCCTGTTGCCAGAAAGTGCGCTCGCCAATCTCGTGCTGCTTGCGGTGGCAATCTCGGCACAGACTGACGGCCCGGTGATCGTCTGGCTTTTGCCCCATACCAGCACCGGAACCTAGGCGGACATGCGCCGCCTCGATCCCCGCATCACTGTGGCAGACTGAGCAGCAATGGCTGCGGACGAACCCAAGGTGAGCTTGGGAGCGCCAGCGGGTTTCTGCCTTGGGCTTCTTGGGTTTGCGCGGGGGCAGCATCACCACACCGTGTCATTGCGAGCGAACGGGATTCCGTCATCAAGGTCATCGTACCCATCAGACTGTGCTGGTGCGCCTTGGCTTCCATCGGGCTTGCGCTGTTCGCCACCTTGCCTTGCGCCCTGCAAAGCAATCTCACTAGCGCGGATGTTGAGCTGCGGCTTGCCGTCATAGTCGCCAAGGCTAAACTCGCCTGACACGGTGACAGACACGCCTTTGAGCAGATAC
>JAGKWU010000068.1 GCA_021151695.1 Cellvibrionaceae bacterium
CACCAGCAATGGCCTTGCCGGTTATGTCAGTCGTTGGCAGGGTGTGGATGAATGCTTGAGTTTTACCGCGTGTTTTGCGAGCACCCAATTTAGTTGGGGTACGACTCAAGTAGCGTCGAACGGCACGGTTGAATTAAAAGATATTTCGATTGGATGGCTGGGAACTGTCACAAGTCACGGTTACACCACTACAAATAACAACATTGATGTAGCCAGCCTGACGGATTTAAATGGCGACGGCATTGGCGACCTGGTATGGAATGAGCCAGTAAATGACAGTGGCAATTATTTAACCATGACCTTTGCGTCATTTGATCCCGCTATTCTTCCTTTTGAAAGCGCCAGTTATATTCAGAAGGCAGATCAATCCAACTCTACCAACACGGCATTGATTAGGCTTTTCCAAACTGCAGACGTGAATGCCAGTGGTACCGCAAGTCTTATCACTGGTGGCTACGTTGATACCAATTACGACATTCTCCGTGCGAATAGTGCGATAGCGCTAAGAAATAAATGGTATTGGTACGTCGATAATAGCTCCTACATTCCAACGGAATCTAATGCTAGATACCCGATATATGCCGATATATCCGGTGACGGATTTACCTCCCAAATTATGCTTGGGAGGGATCTTGCCAAGGTGTGGGTGAGCAAAGTTCAAAAGATTGCTGGTCGCACCTCCGACATGTCCAATTATTTTGGGCTGTTAGGAAATGCCACCTATAAATTTGATGATGTAATGGCAAAGCCAGCCTATATCTATGCGCAGATGGCTACAGAGGCTCAAGTGCCTGGTATTGTAGATCTTGCCGCTGGTGATTTTGATGGTGATGGTCGATCTGAAATTATTTTTAATTCCACCTGGCCAAATTATCAAACCAGTGAAACCCTCCATAAAATAAATGTATATAGTTTTAACAATGGTATTTTCAATTTGCGAAATACTATTTCCCAACAAAGCTATAACGGCATCTATCAGGATAGCTATAACTATTATCCAGATGCCTACGCCATAACCAACCTAAGTGCGCCTGATATCAATGGTGATGGTTTAGCCGATGTGGGGTTCAGGAGCGGTGGTGTTGTTAAATACACGTTGAGCAAGGGTAACGGTAGTTTTACGGGGCTGGTCAGTCTTCCCACAATAGTGGGGCCTTACTATGCGGGGAAACAATGGTATTTTGATGTAAACCGTGACGGAAAGGTTGACATTGTTCGTATCGCTTACACGACAAGCTCGCCTGTCACCTACAACTATTACGTGGATTACTGGGATCAAAAGCAAAATAAATTTGCGGATCCTGTGTTGTTGCGCACGACAGCAAATATTCCCTTAACTGTTGGTGATGCCAATGGTGATGGTTGGTTGGATTTTGTTGAGTATGATCTTGCTGCCAAAAACAATTCGCAACCTTATGTAAAAATCTATGGTTTTACCAACAGTGATACCAATGTGACAAATGGCTATCCCGGTGTATTGGCGCAAGATGCGATCATCACAGCCAAAACCGGTTTGCGCAATGTGACCACCATTGAATATCAAACACTGATTCGTCCGAATCGGGTTCAGCAGTCATCCTGTACATCTACTTATAACGGTCCATCGAAACCTTGCCAGGATCTTTATGGCATATCCCAATACCAGCCTTTGCGTTTTGATGTCACTATCCCGGCAGGCAGCCTTGATGCGACGAGTGTTGATAGTAAAAATTACTACAAAAAAACCAACGAACCTTTTTCCGCGTTAAACAATCCTTATGCAGAGACCGCTCGCGTCACGCAATATGTTGCGCCGTTGCCCATTGTCACCCGCATAAAAACGACACGTGATACAGGTGTCTCCTCTTTAAACCAAAACAACAAGACGGTGTACCGAAAACCTATGCATTAAAAGCCAATGGTGCAGAGCAGGGCGATCTTATCGCTAACAGCTCCAGCTCATCTTCTAGTAGTTCAGCACCCAATAGTGCGTTGGTAATCGCTAATAGTGGTTCATCAAGCAGTGCGGCTACGCAAGCTTTACCGCCAACCCCTATGATGAATAGCGTAGCTATTAATAATCTGGGCGCCGCAGTATATACAGTACCTTTTTCCCTACCCGACGGTGTGGGCGGTGTAAAACCCAATGTTGCGGCTATCTATAACAGCCAGGCTGCCAATGGTTTGTTGGGTAAAGGCGGTTCTTTAAGTGGCTTAAGCGTTATCAAACGTTGCGTGCAAACGGTGGTGCGCGATGGCGTTGCCAAACCAATCACCTGGAGCGCCGATGAT
>JAGKWU010000069.1 GCA_021151695.1 Cellvibrionaceae bacterium
GGAGTTTGCTATGCACGTTTATTACGATAAAGACGCTGATCTTTCTATCATTCAAGGCAAGAAAGTAGCCATCATCGGTTACGGTTCACAAGGCCACGCTCACGCGTGCAACCTGAAAGATTCAGGTGTTGATGTAGTTGTTGGTCTGCGTACTGGTTCTGCCACTGTAAGAAAAGCAGAAGCTCATGGCTTGAAAGTAACTGATGTTGCGACTGCGGTTAAATCTGCTGACGTAGTAATGATCCTGACTCCGGACGAGTTCCAATCAAAACTGTATAAAGAAGAAATCGAACCAAACATCAAGCAAGGCGCTACTCTGGCGTTTGCTCACGGTTTTGCGATTCACTACAACCAAGTAGTTCCACGCAAAGATTTGGACGTGATCATGATCGCCCCAAAAGCACCGGGTCACACTGTGCGTTCTGAATTCGTACGTGGCGGCGGTGTACCTGACTTGATCGCGGTATTCCAAAACGCATCAGGCAAGGCGAAAGATACTGCTCTGTCATACGCATCAGGCGTAGGCGGCGGCCGTACCGGTATCATCGAAACCACTTTCAAAGACGAAACTGAAACCGACCTGTTCGGCGAGCAAGCTGTTCTGTGTGGCGGTGCGGTTGAGTTGGTGAAAATGGGTTATGAAACTCTGGTTGAAGCAGGCTACGAGCCAGAAATGGCTTACTTCGAGTGCTTGCACGAATTGAAGTTGATCGTTGACCTGATGTTCGAGGGTGGTATCGCGAACATGAACTACTCAATTTCTAACAATGCTGAATACGGCGAGTACGTGACTGGTCCAAAAGTGATCAACGAAGAGTCACGTAAGGCAATGCGTCAAGCATTGAAAGACATCCAGACTGGCGAATACGCCAAGAAGTTTATCCTGGAGGGGCAAACTAACTACTCTTCAATGACTGCTGCCCGTCGCAACAATGCTGCTCATGGTATTGAGGTTGTTGGTACCAAGCTGCGTGCCATGATGCCTTGGATTCAGGCTAACAAAATCGTTGATCAGACCAAAAACTAAGCGGTCTTTTCTCCCGATAAAAAAACGCGGCTTAGGCCGCGTTTTTTGTTTCTGGCTGTGTAGAATGGCGCTCCCGCAATCGGAGATACATGTATGAGTCAGCAGGATAACGAAGCGCCCAAGCAGGATCCCGTCGACAATGAAGGTCCGCTGCCTTTTGGTGATCTGGTGGAAGAGGTTTCGGAGGGGGGCAAAAAAGTTCGTCATCGCGGTGTCTATCTCCTTCCGAACCTGTTTACTACGGGGGCCTTATTTGGTGGTTTTTACGCCATAGTCTCTGCCATGAATGGCAATTTCACCCATGCTGCTATCGCTATTTTTGTTTCCATGTTGCTCGATGGAATGGATGGGCGTGTGGCGCGTATGACCAATACTCAAAGTGCGTTTGGTGAGCAGTACGACAGTCTGGCGGACATGGTTTCTTTTGGCGTGGCGCCGGCGTTGGTGGTGTTTAGTTGGGTGTTGCAGGATTTGGGGCGCTGGGGTTGGGCGGCGGCATTTATCTATATGGCTTGTGCTGCTTTGCGTCTTGCCCGCTTTAATACCCAAATTGGGGTTGTGGATAAAAAATATTTTATTGGCTTGGCGAGCCCGGCGGCCGCTTCTGTCATTGCTGGTATGGTTTGGGTGTGGTCGTCTTCTGTGCCTGAGTCGCCCTGGGGAATTGTGGTTGCGGTGGTTACTGCGCTCACCGGCTTGTTGATGGTATCCAGTTTTCGTTACTCCAGCTTTAAGAGTATGGATTTCCGTGGTCGAGTTCCTTTTGCCTTTATGTTGTTGGTGGTGCTGGTGTTTGCTTCGCTGATCATTTATCAG
>JAGKWU010000070.1 GCA_021151695.1 Cellvibrionaceae bacterium
CACCAGCAATGGCCTTGCCGGTTATGTCAGTCGTTGGCAGGGTGTGGATGAATGCTTGAGTTTTACCGCGTGTTTTGCGAGCACCCAATTTAGTTGGGGCACGACTCAAGTAGCGTCGAACGGCACGGTTGAATTAAGAGATATTTCGATTGGCTGGTTGGGGACTGTTACAAGGCACGGCTATACCACCTCAGGTGTTATTGATACCGCAAATTTATCCGATTTGAATGGCGACGGTATTGGTGACCTGACCTGGACGGAGCCGGTGAGTGATAGCGGCAGCTATTACAATATGACCTTTGTGTCATTTGATCCTGCGGTTATTCCCTTTGACAGTGTCAGTTATATCCATAGAGCGGAGCAGGTTGCTTCTCCTAATTACATGTTTGTCAAACCGTTTCAGACGGCAGACATTAATGCCAGTGGTACCGCAAGCATTATTGCAAGTGGTTATGTGGATAACTATGACTATCTCCGTGCCAATGCCTTGATTGCACAACGAGATAAAAGGTATTGGTGGGTAGATGGCACATCTATTCCTGGTGATTCTGGTGCTAAATATCCTATCTACGCCGACATATCGGGAGATGGGTTTGCATCCCAGATTATGCTTGGAAAAGATCTCGCCAAGGTCTGGGTAAGCAAAGTTCAAAAGATCGCTGGTCGCACTTCTGATATGTCCAATTATTTTGGGTTGTCGGGAATAGCGAACTTCAAATTTGACGATGTGATGGCAAAGCCGTCTTATATCTACGCGCAAATGGCGACTGAATCCAATATTCCAGGTAATGTAGATTTTGCTGCAGGTGATTTTGATGGTGATGGACGATCTGAAATTATCTTCAATTCCACCTGGCCCAATTATCAAACAAGCCTAACCCTCCATAAAATAAACATATACAGTTTCAATAATAATGTTTTCAACCTTAAAAACACGGTTTCTCAAGAGACCTACAATGGCATTTATACGGATGGCTATAACTATTTTCCGGATGCATACGGCGTAACAAACTTAAGCGCACCCGATATCAATGGCGATGGCCTTGCTGATGTGTCATTCAATAAAAGTGGTTCATTAAAGTATCTACTGAGCAAAGGGAATGGCTTTACCGATATGGTCAGTCTTCCTGCAATTGCGGGGCCTTATTATGGTGGGAAACAATGGTATTTTGATGTAAACCACGATGGAAAAGCTGACATTGTTCGTATCGCTTACACGACAAGCTCACCTGTCACCTACAACTATTACGTGAATTACTGGAATCAAAAGCAAAATAAATTTGCGGATCCTGTTTTGTTGCGTACCACAGCGAATATTCCATTAACTGTTGGTGATGCCAATGGCGATGGTTGGTTGGATTTTGTTGAGTACGACCAAACAGCCAAAAATAATTCGCAACCCTATGTAAAAATCTATGGTTTTACGAACAGTGATACCAATGTGACAAATGGCTATCCCGGTGTATTGGCGCAAGATGCAATCGTCACTGCCAAAACCGGTTTGCGCAATGTGACCACGATTGAATACCAAACATTGACTCGCCCTAATCGGGTTGCGCAGTCAACCTGTGTCTCTGCCATAAAAGGGCCATCAACGCCATGCCAGGATCTTTACGGTATATCCCAATACCAACCGCTGCGCTTTGATGTCACCCTCCCGGCAGGCAGCCTTGAGGCGACGAGTGTTGATAGTAAAAATTACTACAAAAAAACCAACGAACCTTTTTCCGCATTAAACAATCCTTATGCAGAGACCGCTCGCGTCACGCAATATGTTGCGCCGTTGCCCATTGTCACCCGCATAAAAACGACACGTGATACAGGTGTCTCC
>JAGKWU010000007.1 GCA_021151695.1 Cellvibrionaceae bacterium
TGATGAGTCACGGAAATTAAAGTGGAATTAAAGGGCTCTGACCCCTTTGAATTCCGGAAATTAAAGTGGAATTAAAGGGCTCTGACCCCTTTGAATTCGTGACCCCTTTGAATTCGGATTAAATGTATCCGCTAAACTGGGGGAAGCTCACTCCGCCCCTTTTATCGCTTGAGTTCTTTGGTGGCGTTTCATTCCATCCTTTTGTCCCTAAGTAACCAAGGCTCAAAGAAGTCATCCCAAACCTCTTTAGCTCTCATTTGCCAAGGTAAAAGTTCATCCCAGGAATTTATAAGAGCTCGAACTTTATTGACAGTAGTTTTCATTTGAGCGCTATCTAAACGACAAAAAAGTAAATAATTAAACGCCTTTGCTTCTTCACCATCAATAATTTCAAATATTTCAGAATTCGCTGGCAATAAAGCCCTTTCTATAAGCAGTTCAAAAGCATCAAAATAATATCCATTTAACCCAGAATCTAAATCTTCATTGGTATCTTTATCATGCCCAAAAAAAATCATGCCACTCATATTTACCTCACAATGATAAATTTTGCCTGCTGCTCAGGGGTAAGTGTCTTTATGTAATTAATGAATATCATTTGATTGGCTGAATTTAAAATCCTGAAATCTATTGGTACAAAATCGGCCTTTTCAAGGTGCTCTAAAATGACTTTTTGCCCTTTAGGTAGTTTATCGGCACTTTCAGGAATGGTCATATTTTTCTCGTAGAATTTATTTAGATTTTCGATCTCCCTAGGGCTAAAGTTCTCTGTGGTATACATCGCGTCGACAGTTTTTCCAGCGTGGGGGCCAGATACAATTTCAAAATCTGGATTATTTTTATCACCAGGTCTGATTTCGTACCTCTTCATTTCACCAAGTTCAGATTCAAGTTGGGCAGCCATTATCGCCTCTGCAGGCTTTGGCTTTTTAACCGCGGCATCTTCTTTATTTAATCGCTCAAAAGCCTCTTTACTATACGCCCCAGCCTTAACCTCAGAAAGACCATCCGCATTTCTGAAAATTCTACTTGTTGCTAGCGCATCTCGCGCCTTACTTTCAGCACTAATTCTTGAGTCTTTATCGGTAACCCCCTTCATCGACGATGAGTTACTATTTTTCTTAACTCGCAAACCCGTGATGTTCTGAGTAATCCAGACCAAACCATTAATGTCATCAGCTACTTCAGCATCTGTTTTATTCTCATAGCTATCTACAATTTCTCCATAATTTTCATCTAAGAGCCAAGCTATACCAGCTCCGCCAACATACTTGTTATAAGCTTGATCAACCTTCTCAGCAAGCTCAGCTGCTGATTGAGGCATAAACAAGTTCACACCTGCTTCTATACCTTTATTTATCAAGGCCTTAACGGGGCCACCCATGACAACTTGCGCAGTTAAGCTAAGTCCCTCTCGTTCCCGCTCCGATAATGACATCCTAAAACGTTCAGTCTGACCCGAAAACAAAGCAACTTTTTGTGCAAACGTCCGTGTTTTATCCCCCATAACAAGCACATCTTGAATATTGCCATCCGAATTAAATTCGAATTCAGAATCCGAAGAGTTTTTGTGCTCTAGCAACACATTTATATTTTTTCCACTTGCCCAATACTCATCATCAAGCATTGCTGCACCGGAAAATATGCCTGCAGCTTTCTCTTTCGCAATAAACGCATCTATCTCTGTATTAGACCAACCAGAATTTTTTAATTTTTGCCGAGAGGCAAATTCATGAAGAGATTCGCGCTTCTGTGCAAAACCAACACCGTCCCCGTAATCACGATCTCCGGTTAAATCCAAAAATATTTCCAGCCAACCCGCTGAGTTCTGCGCATTTGATCTGGCAGTCATTTCAGCTGCTGAAGCAGAAGAATTTACGTCGCCCCCCGAACTGAAGGCTATTAAACCCGCGATAAGCTTAGAAATGTCTACCTGGTTTCTTCTTAAGTAATCGAGTTTGGCTCCAACAGTATCCGCTCGAATTGAATCCGGGTTATTGGTCATTTCCTTTGCAAAGCTCACGGTGTATGTTTGCAGCAGATCTGTAGCAGCTTGAGATATTACGGCACCGCCAGCACCAGACGAGCACGCATCCTTGAAGTCTTCATCGCTTAATTTGCTTGAAAGACCTTCAGTGAGGCAGCCCATAGCTGCATTTGCGATATACCTTGTTGCGCCATCAAGATTAGAGCCGCCGATCTTGCCATAAAGGCTTTGACCTATCACATTTACGGCTCCAGCAGCCAAACTTTGTCTCAGGGCATTCCAGTAATCTTTGGAGTTTCCTCCGTTAATCGCAATAGAAACGCCCGTATTTACTACAGAAGTTGCAACAGCTTGATAAGCCTGATTAACTAAATTTAACGCTGGACTAGTTGATGTATCGGTAAACAACTCCAAATTGGCGGTATCAAGTCCATTGAGGGCACCAGCTGTTGCCATAGAAATAGCAAGATTTTTTAAACCTTGGTCACTTGTAATAGTTTTAAAGGTTTCATCAAGGTCCTTGCCCGCAGCAAGATTTTGTGCAGCCGCAGTTGCCAGAGTTAAAGCACCCGCCTGCATCGCAGCTTGTGGAATAAAAAGAAAACCGCCAATACTTCCACTACTTCCACCAATCAATCCTGCCCCTGCAGGTCCCATGGCTACAGCCATTGCTATGGCAATAATCGCCATAGCTGCAGGACTCAAACTGGTATTATGTTCACGAATATGTTTATAAGCTAAGTCAACTTTCGAAATATCGATCGGAACGTCATTACCATTCGCATCTTTAAACTTTATCTTGCCCTCATAAACATCAGCCATCCATGCCGTATCAGACATCTTTTTATATTCTGCAATTTGCTCGGCTAGTGTCGCCCCTTCTCTGCCTGCATACTCAATATCAACACCTGTCAAAGCTTCTACAGCCAAGCCGCCAATAATCGCATTTGGAATGCCAGTTTCTTGCAGATATTCCTCATGAACCGTTTTAATGGTCCACATACCTTTTCTAACTGTATCCAAATAATGCTGGCTGTTTTCCTTGGTAATCAGCAGACGTACTTTGCCATTCTTGGCTTCGATCTTGGTGCCTTCACCGCTATTGATTTTGGCTCCCTTCAAAACCACATCGCCAGATGTTGTAGACAACAACACCCCTTTTCCTGCGCTCAGTACACTGCGAACCGCGAAGCTCTCAAAATCAGATCCTGTGCCTCTGGTTTTGCCAATTTTATCGGTGCGGGTTGATTGGAAATTTCCTTGATCGTCTTCAACGTAAATACCGAGCCCGGCGAGAAGCTTTATGCCGCCACTTGTGAGCAACTCGCTAGCTTTGATACTTATCTTGCCATCCGCCAAAAGCGAAATCGTATCCTCCGCCGTCAACTTCGATTGCAGCAAATCAAGCGTTGATTGATTAACTCGCCAGTGTCCTTCTTGAGTTTGGCTTTGGGTTTGAGTCTCGACGGGTTCGAGCGTGATGTCGCCGTGGGATGTTAAAGTGAGGATTCCGCCGGAGGTGGAAGTTGCACCCGTGTAGGTGATGTCGTTATCGGCAGTGATTTCCAGATTTCCGCCAGCATTAATTTTTGAAACGGTGCCCAGGTGAGTACCAACACCATTTTTATCTTTAAAAGGAAAAACCAGAGTTTTGTTGTTCACCTGACCAGCAAAGATAGCCAGGTTTTCGGCGGCAGAAATATTGCCTGAAAGGTTTGAGAGTGTGGAGCCGGCTTTAAGGGTGAGATCGCCGCTGCCTGTTATAACACCATTGTTATTGACGATATTAGTGAGTGACTCTATGAGCGCACCACGGCCTGCTGAGATGGTCACGCCGTCTATAACAATAGAACCCAACAATACGTTGCCGTTAAATTCAATTAAATGGCCGCTAAAATCCCTCGTATCTGCAGTACTTTGGGTGAGGTAAATAATGGGTGTAACCAGCTGACTTCCATTAACAACCCTGACTTCCGGCCAAATAAAATTCTGGCCAAAACCATCAACATCACCTCCTGTTAATCTTGCACCTGGGGTTTTTCCCTTATTTTTCGCAAAGGTGATACCGGCTTTAAAGAGATCCTCATACTGTTTCTTTTCCGCCGTGTTTAGGCTTAAAGGACTGACATTTTTATCAATCAGAAACCGGCCAAGCAATGTGCGCACCTGGGCACGGATAAGCCTGTTTTGTACAAAACTATCGCCAATTATTTTTTGGGGAGCCGCCAGTGACGCCCCTGTAGCCGCATTGTAATCGCTATAAAAAGTTGCAATGGAATAGTCGCTCGATGCGTCCTTATTAAGCATTAGGGCCGATTGATAAGCATAACTATTATCACTGCTGACCGTGAAAACCGGGCTGCCTATGTGAGTAACCAGTTGGGCATCATCAATCATCACGCCTGCTGCCGCTACCGCAGGCAGGCATATTTGCAACAGCATAAACGTCGCCATTACAAATGCCGTAATCCTCTGATTTAAGGTGTAGTAGCTTTTTGACTTAGTCTTCATATTTTTTTCCATGACAATTACCCCTTAAACCATTCTGAAAATGTATTCCACAGCAACAAGAACGAATCTTTCATTGCGTTAAACTTTTCAGAAAAAATCTCCCATAAACTATACGGTGTCCCCGACGATGGAGGTCGCCCAACCACTGGGTCTTGCAATGGGCGCCAGTTAGCGTAAACCATAATTTTCCCATCTGACGTCTCTACTACTTTCGACTCTGTGAAGGCCCAGTTTGTGTTGCTGAGGCTTTGTAGTGCACTTACTGTAAAGGCAATGTGATCTTGTTTCGCATCGGACTTAAGCTTTTCAAGCACCTGATGATTGCGCGCGGAAAAGCCAATATTTAACGATTCACTAGCATTTTCTGCCAACAGGTTATTGATGCGACCAGACACGGCAAAAAGCGTGCGTTCAACCCTGTTGTTAACCTGTTTTCCATCTGGCGTTGTGCTGGATGTTGCAACCACGTGATCACACAACATACTCGGAGACTGGTAGGTATAATTCTGCCCTCTCAGATAGTAGATAGCAGTTTTCACACACTCGGGATCGTGCGTTATTGATAGACTGCTTTCATAGAAGCTGTCTTTACCCAGTGACAGCCCAAGGGTAGTGACGCGCCCTACTCCCGTAAATGCCACATCATTTATTACATCAAAATAACCCGTATTATTTAAAAACCCTTTGGTATTATCCTGATTCGCAGCGCTACCAAAATCAAACTTCACTGGCGCGAAGGAATAAATGGTTCCAGGCGGAGAATAAATATAGAGATTGGCTTCCAAACCTTTAAACTGATTTTCAATGGTATTCAGGTCATTAATAACCTGTGAGCTTTCATTCAATACATCTACCAAAACCATCGTTTTATAACGTTCGTTGATCACAACCGGGGACTCTATAAATAAGGCATTCGCCACGCCTTCCTCAGCATCGTTTGGTGGCAGATTAACGCCAATCAAAGCTGATGAGTTTACAACCTGTGTACCAGCCTTTATTTTGAGCAAACGCTCAGCTGAGATAACGACATTATTAAGCGCTGAACTATTTTCAATAACACCTGCATCCAGCACACCGTTTTCTCGATAGAAAGCACTTGGATTTATATTGAAAACACTTTTAGCTGCAACCATTGTTATTTGGTCACCAATAATTTTTGCCGAGGTTGTACCTAGCTTTTCACCCTTGCTCCAATTCTCGGTAAAGGTACTCAGCTGATCACTATTATGATCTCGCGGCACAATGCCAGCGAACGCAGCATCATTTCTATATAGAGAGGTTGAGCCGTTGTAAATGCTGTCATCTGTTGAGTTTAGAGAAATCTTATTGGCCTTTACTTCAGACCCGAAGTGCAATTGAAGTTTGTTTTTAGTCTTAACATTGATTGCACCATCATATTGAACAGCATCTACTGCATGTATTGCCCCCACATTATCCAATGCAAGTGAATCAATTTGGATAACAGGTGACCTGTCTTCAGATACCGTAGAAGATTGATTTACTGTTTGGCTATTTTTAGATGGGCGTTGCGCGCTAATTTGCCCTTCGTTCTTCACCAAGGACTGGCTGACTACACTTACTTCCCGGGCCTTTAAACTAGCTGTGTTAGCTATGGACACATCGCCAGCAACCCGCAAATTGATCAAAGCATCCGATGAGATCATGCCTGTGATTTGCAAAGGGCTAAAGCCAACGGAAGAATTAGGGCTGGACACCAATGTCTTTATATCGATGCCTTCATTGGGGGCACTTAATTTATTACGATAGATTGAGCTGGCCAGCAATGTCGAACTGGTAGATACAAAGCCGCCAATTTCATTGGCGGTGGCAGTGGAAACAATTTTCACCGCGCCAGAGTAAAGTTTGCCCGGAAGCTCAAGTTTTCCTGCAGCGAGTTCGCCTCCTTTAATATCAGGTATTTCAACGGCGGTAAGATCATCGTAATTTAACGACTGCTTACCAACAAATATGCTGGTTCCGCCAGAACCCACCACGATATTGGAGCTTTCAGCATACTCGTACACACCTGATCCTGCGGGAGTTTCAAATGCGTACTGCTGGGTATTTACTATGCCATCCAGTTTTACTGCTTCTGCAATAAACTCTAGTGATACGGAGCCCCTTGCATCCAGATAATTTACTGAGATGGTGCCACCTGACAGCGTAGTTAATTCTCCAACAGATGTCGTAGATGTACTTAAAGGATTTGCAGAGCTAGCCACAGCAAAGGTAACGCGTTGGAAATTACTAAAGCTACACACATAACATGACAGGGTCGAATTGGCGCGCGAGCTAATAATCAACAAATCTGCAGGCTCACCTATAAGCTCAATATTTTTGGTGAGAGAAACGGTGTCTGCACTAATAATGATAAGTTTCGCAGCCTGACTTGTAGCAGTGTCAAAGGAATCGATCGTGTTAATGATTTTTAGCGGCGCCGACACAGAGAAAGATGGCACAGTGTTATAACTTACGCCCGCTGAATTGGGAGTTGCCAACTTGAAAAATGCATTCTGCATACCTGCCCCACCATCAGGTGGTGGCAACTCATTGGCCACGTAAACTTTTACCGTGGCCGAGGTACTTTCAAGAGATGCCTCATCGCGAACCTTGACAGACAAGCTATACTCCCCCGCTTCCTGGGGTTGCCAATAAACGTTGTAAGGTGATTGATTTACAGCTGCACCTTGCACCTTCCCATTAACAAAGAATTGCACCTCAGCAATATCGTTATCGGAATCCTGCGCATTGGCTTCAAGCAATATCCTCTCACCTAATTTAATTGCCTTCCCATTAAGCGGGTTAGAAATTGATATTGTCGGACGATTAACCCCATAGGCTTGAATTTTGGACTCTTCCGAGTAGACGATTTTACCGTCCGGCAAATAGGCACCAACCTTTAAACCTTGTAATCCCCGTTGTGCCAGAGCCCAACTACCAGTACGTACAGTCTTGGGGAGACTTAATACCTCGACATTATTGGCAAACAATCCCATTCTTGTTATTTGCGCACTGGGGTCATCCACGTCCAGTGAAAAATTAATACTCTCTCCCACATTGAATGAGGCTTTTTGATTCGTAATGGCGAATTTTAATGTTGGAGTAAATTTATCTACCACCGTAATCAAACGCCAATTTGTTCGCGCGGTACCACCGTTAGTTCCATCCGCAACCGCCTCAAGAACATATTGTCCAGATTTACCTGGAGTCCAACTGGAAACATAGGGTGCTGCGCTATCTTTCGCGAGCGTCGTTCCACCCTGATTGAAAGTCACACTTTCTATGTTGCCATCTGTAGTTGATGCAGTTGCTCGTAATTCTATGGGTTGTCCCACCATATATTCTTTACCTGATAAAGGGCTTTCCAAAGTGACACTTGGAGCCACTATCGACTGGCAATCAGGATTTACATCAACCACAAACACATTGGAAAAACCGCCGCACTCTGTTGAGTTTGCAACGCAAATTCGCGTTTTATATTCGTAATGGCCGGGAGTTTGATCAGAGCGAATTACCCTGAACGGAGGTGTATTGGGAGACGCATAACCAACACTGCGCGTAGCAGTTGGAGTAGCAGGCCACTCAGATACTCCTGGGCGTTTTTCGTAAAATTCGTATATTTGCTCAGGCGGCACATCTGCTGGTGCATTTAAATTCAAGACAAAGTGGCAATCATTGTCTATATCAATTCCAGTAACCACCGGGTTGGACGCAGGCAGGTTACTGATCACTATATTACTTACTGAAGAAGTTACTGTTCGCCCACCGTTATCTACAGCCACAGCTTTTATAGCGTAGTTACCTATGGCAGGAGGAATCCAGTTATTGATATCAAAAGGAGCCACTGTATCTGTGGCAATCTCCAGATCATTCGCATAGAAGATAACTTTTGCGATCTGCCCATCACTATCACTAGCGCTAGCGGATAACGGTACTACTACATTTGATTTATAGCGCTGTGCCGACACAGGAGCCGTGAGTTCCACAGTAGGCTTGAGATTATCAACAACACTAAAGTGAACCCAACCGGTGCTTTTCGTCCCACCATTAGTGCCATCAGCTACAGCTTCAATTTCATAGCC
The DNA here is from genome assembly GCA_021151695.1 of Cellvibrionaceae bacterium. GTDB lineage: Bacteria > Pseudomonadota > Gammaproteobacteria > Pseudomonadales > Cellvibrionaceae > Cellvibrio. Next base: position 8,581 of record JAGKWU010000007.1, read on the forward strand.
ACCTACCGAAGTGGGAGTCCAATCGACTTCGTAGGGATAGCTCGTGTCTACAGCGAGCCTGTTTCCACCTTGGTTAAAGGTTACGCTCTGGATCGCGCCTTGTGTTGTAGTTGCGGTAGCACCTATTTTTAGAACACTACCAACACGGTATTCCCCACCCTCTACTGGTTTTGTCAGATTAACCGTTGGCACAATCACAGATTGACAGGTTGGGCTAACATCCACCGAATAAATTTCTGAAAATGCGCCACATTCTGTTGTCCCTGAAATACAAATACGAGATTTATACTCGTAGTGACCAGGCAGTTGATCAGCTCTGACGACTCTAAATGGCGGCACACTTGGCTGAGAAGGTGATGTGGTTCTTATGGCAGTCGCTACGGTTGGCCACGACGAGGCGCCGGGCAATTTTTCGTACAGCTCATAACTCTGATTTGCGGGAGTATTGGCTGGCGCATTTAGATTAAGCGTGAAATAGCAATCATCATCTATATCAGCTCCTGTAACGGTTGGTTTACCAACCACAATATTAGATATACCTGATACAGTCGTTAATCCACCAGCATCTGTCGCCACCGCCTTAATGGTGTAATTCCCAAAGGTAGGAACCCAATTTGTAATTTGGTAAGGAGCTGTAGTATCCGTGCCTATTTCTACATCATTTGCGTAAAAAACGACTTTTGAAATTTGGTCGTTAGGATCACTGGCGGTCGCAGACAACACAACTGCATCACCCAAATTTACCTGCGCTGCATTTACAGGTGACGTTAGAGAAACTACCGGAGGTAAGTTAGATACTACGGAAAATGTAATCCACCCCGTTGTTTTCGTTCCTCCATTTGAACCATCCGCAACTGCTTCGACAATGTAGTCACCTACCGCAGTAGGAGTCCAACTGACTCCGTATGGAAAAGTGGTATCTACACCCAGTGGAGTTCCGCCCTGATTGAAACTCACGCTTGCGATACTACCCTGCGTTGTTGTCGCTGTTGCCGCTATTGCGATGGGTTGCCCCACCAAGTATTGCCCCCCTTCGACAGGAGTAGTTAGATTAACCGTTGGAACAATCACCGATTGGCAAGTAGCGCTGACATCCACGGAAAAAATACTGGAGTATGGCCCGCAAGTCGTTGTGTTAATCAGACAAATTCTGCTTCGGTATTCATAATGACCTGGTGTTTGATCTGCCCTGATAATTTTAAAAGGCGGAACATTGGGCGAGCCAGCAGCGGTAGTGCGAGTTGCTGTTGGCGTTGCTGGAAAGGCCGATGCACCCGGCAGCTTTTCGTAAAATTCATACACCAGATTTGGAGCAACGTTTGTGGGTGCATTTAAATTAAGTACAAAATAGCAATCTGCATCCACATCCAGGCCAGTAATCACCGGCTTGCCAACAGTAATGGATTTTGCTGCGGAAGTTGTTTGTAAACCGCTATTGTCGGTAGCCACCGCGGTGAGCGTATAGCCGCCCATTGCGGGTGCCCAACTGATTGTGTATGGGCTCGATGTTTTTGATGAAATCAGATTGCCATTTGAGTAAAAATCAACGCGAGAAATACTGCCATCAGTATCGGATGCTGTCGCTGAGATACTGATGCTACTACCAGGCTCAAAGTTCGTACTACTTGATGGAGAACTAATACTGACCGTAGGCGGTACTGGAGCTGCGGCAATAGTAACTTTTACGTAACTCGTTGCCGCACTTCCACCTGCTCCGTTAGCAACAGCCCTTAAAATAACGACACCCGCGCTGGATGGAGTCCAATTCAAAGAATAAGGCGCACTAGTGTCGGTACCGATTAACGTGGAGCCGTTGTAAAACTCAACGTTACTCACAGTACCAGAGGAAATACTGGCAACAGCATTGAGGGTCACCACCTGCCCTGCCGTCAGTGCGCCTGGATCACTGAGTGTGACACTAGGGGCAACCAGGGATGGGCAATTTGGCGTAACAGTAACGGCAACTTCGTTTGAATATGCGCTACAGTTTGTGGTGTTTGCAACGCAGATTCTCGCCCTGTAGAGATAGCTCCCCGCTGGATTGGAAGTTCGAACGACATAATAAGGCAACGTGTCATTCGTGGAAGAGCGAGTAGCTGTTGGGGTAGCTCCCCATGCATCAGAGCCATATTTTTCATATAGCTCATATATGTAATTACTCGGCGTATTAGCGGGCGCATTAAAATTAAAGTGGTAAAAACAATCGCTGTCGACATCGAACACACTGAGTGTCGGCGCGCTTATGGCTTGACCATATGACGATGCAGTTCCCAAAAAGACAAAACAACCAACTAACCATTTTATGAAAAAACGACTCATCCTACTCACCCATCCCTCATATACAGAAGCAAATTAGCGCGCCATATTAACGGAGCTTAAAAAAGACGCCAGCTAAATATATTTATGGTTAAAGCGCGCCTTATAGCGACATCCCTATATCATCCAGACAAAAAAATAGCGCCCTTAGGCGCTATTTAAAAAACCGTAGTATTACTCTGGCCGCATATGCGGGAACAACAACACATCCCTGATCGACGGCGCATTTGCAAATAACATAATTAAACGATCAATCCCAATGCCCTCGCCCGCTGTTGGTGGCAAGCCGTATTCGAGTGCGCGAACGAAGTCGGCGTCGTAGTACATGGCTTCGTCGTCGCCGGCGTCTTTGGCGCGGACTTGCTCGAGGAAACGTTCGGCCTGGTCTTCGGCGTCGTTCAACTCGGAGAAGCCGTTAGCGAGTTCGCGACCGCCGATGAAGAATTCGAAGCGATCAGTCACCGCCGGGTTGTGATCGTTGCGGCGCGCGAGTGGCGATACTTCGGTTGGGTATTCGGTGATGAAGGTTGGTTGGTCGAGTTTGTGCTCAACAGTTTCTTCGAAAATTTCGGTTTGGATTTTACCCAGTGGCGTGCCGGGTTTTACTTTCAGGCCAATAGATTCTGCAACTTTGGTTGCGCCTTCTACAGTGCTGATTTGTTCTGCAGTTACATTTGGATTGTAGTGCAGGATAGAATCAAACACGGACAAACGTGCGAATGGTTTGCCAAAATCATATTCACTGTTTTGATATTTCAGTGTAGTGCCGCCGGTCACTTCGGTGCAGAGTTTGCGCAACAGGTCTTCAGTCAAGTCCATCAGATCCTTGTAATCTGCGTAGGCTTGGTAGAATTCCATCATAGTGAATTCTGGATTGTGACGAGTAGATACGCCTTCGTTACGGAAGTTACGGTTAATTTCAAACACGCGTTCGAAACCGCCAACCACCAAACGCTTCAAATACAGCTCAGGTGCGATACGCAAAAACATTTGCATATCCAGCGCGTTGTGGTGAGTGATGAATGGTTTGGCTGATGCGCCACCGGGAATCACGTGCAGCATGGGAGTTTCCACTTCCATAAAGCCGCGGCCAACCATGTAGTTGCGAATAAAGTTCATGCACTGTGAACGGAGGCGGAAAGTGTCGCGCACTTCGGGGTTTACGATCAGGTCAACATAGCGTTGACGATAACGCATTTCCTGGTCGCTCAGGCCGTGGTATTTATCCGGCAGTGGACGCAGGCCCTTGGTGAGCAGCTGGTACTCTTCGAGATTTACGTAGAGGTCGCCTTTGCCGGATTTGTGTAGCGCACCTTTGATACCGACGATATCACCAATATCCCAAACACCCCATTTATCTTTAATTACTTCTTGCGCTGCTTTGTCTGCATAGAGTTGGATCGAACCTTCGCCATCTTGCAGCACCAGGAATGGACCGCGCTTGGCCATGATACGACCGGCAACGCTAACCACATGATTCAGCGCTTCCAGTTCTTCTTTGGTTTTTTCACCAAAGGCAGCTTGCAGCTCAACACTCTTGTTGTCTGGTTTGAAATCGTTAGGGAAAGCATTGCCCTTTTCGCGGATAGCGTCGAGCTTACTGCGACGCTCGGCGATTAATTTGTTTTCGTCTTGCGCCTGAACTGGAGTGTTTTCGTTGCTCATAGTGGTCACTGATAATTAAATTCAAATTTGTGTGAAATAAAATTTTTAAGCTCGGCTATTACAAACCGGCTTTCAAGCTCTCAACAATAAACTGGTCGAGGGCGCCGTCGAGTACTGCCTGGCAGTTGCTGGTTTGGACGCCGGTACGCAAATCTTTAATGCGCGAATCGTCGAGTACGTAGGAGCGAATCTGGCTGCCCCAACCGATGTCGGATTTACTGTCTTCCATCGCCTGTTTTTCAGCATTGCGTTTTTGCATTTCATGTTCGTACATTTTTGCACGCAACATTTTGTATGCCTGATCGCGGTTGGCGTGTTGCGAACGCTCGTTCTGGCACTGCACCACAATGTTGGTTGGGATGTGAGTGATGCGCACCGCTGAGTCGGTTTTGTTAACGTGCTGTCCGCCAGCGCCACTTGCACGATAGGTATCGATGCGCAGGTCCGCCGGATTGATATCGATTTCGATGTTGTCATCAATCTCGGGCGACAAAAATACGGAGCAGAAAGAAGTGTGACGACGGTTACCGGAATCGAATGGAGATTTGCGCACTAAACGATGCACGCCAGTTTCGGTACGTAACCAACCAAAGGCGTATTCACCTTCAAAATAAATGGTCGCACTTTTGATGCCGGCTACGTCACCGGGGGAACACTCCTCCAGGGTCACTTTAAAGCCTTTGGCTTCGCCCCAGCGCAGGTACATACGCAGAACCATTTCGGCCCAATCCTGGGCTTCGGTACCGCCTGAGCCAGATTGGATATCCAGGTAGGCGTTGTTGGGGTCCATTTCGCCGGAGAACATACGGCGGAATTCGAGGGTGGCGAGTTGCTGGTCGAGGCGTTCGATTTCAGATTGGACGTCGGCCACGCTGGCCTCGTCGTTTTCTTCCACTGCCATATCGAGCAGTTCGCGGCAGTCGCTGACACCTACATCCAGGTCGTCGATGGTTTTTACCACCATTTCCAGGGAGGAGCGCTCGCGGCCCAGGGCTTGGGCGCGGTCCGGGTTATCCCAGACGTTGGATTCACCGAGTTCGAGCTCTACTTCGGTCAGGCGTTCTTTCTTGGTGGCATAGTCAAAGATACCCCCTAAGCACATTGGTGCGCTCAGTGAGGTCTTTCAGGGCGTTTAAGAGCGGATTAATTTCCATGATGATGCGTAAATAGCCTTAGATTGGCCCCATTTGCAGCTTTTGGGGCAGGAATTTGCGAGGCGGGCATTCTACATGAGATGGATGGCCAGGCCAAATGGAGGTAACAGCCAAGCCAAATAGAGGTAAAGAACAACGGCGACGCCTGCTTTCATCCTTGAAAGCAGAACGGATGGAAAGGAATTAATTAGACGATTTCACCGGACGGTACCAGTGTGCCCAACTGGTAAAGGCTCCTACACTGCGAGTTTGAATCCACAGTTTGCCCTGACCGGTAAAGCGACAGACCAGACCTTCACCGGAAAAGAACAGGGACTTATAGCCACCAACCTTGCTGATGCTGTATTCCAGGCCTTCGGTAAAGGCCACTATGTTGCCGGTATCGACTACATAGCCGTCTTTTACATCGATTTCGATGATGGCGCCGTAGCTGTTGAACCAGAGATCGCCCTCGCCGGTGGCGCGAATCAAAAACAAGCTCTCGCCCGAGAAGAAGCCTTTGGTAAAGCCTTGCCATTTGGTTTCAATATTCACATTCGGGCTACAAGCCACCAATGCACTACTCTGCAGATAGATGGTGTCCCCTCGCAGATAGCGATGCACCAGATCACCCGGGGTTGCGGGCGCTATGCCTATCTCTGCTTGCCCACCCTCTGCGGTGAACTCGTTCATGAAGATATTTTCGCCCGCCAGCAAGCGAGTAAAACCACCTTTCATTTTGGTCTTCATCACCAGATGGGTATCCATGGTCGCCATTGCGCTGGCTTCTACTTTCAACGTCTGGTTGGCGGGAATCTGTACGGTCAGAAAACTGAAGTCCGGGCGACCATTGATCCAGAAGGTAAAGCCACCCGCGGATTGGCGCTCTGCCGCTATTGGCGCTGGTGCGACAGGGGATGATACTGCTGCGGCTGTCGCAGCTACTGGAGCCGTAACAGGTTCTGCTGGCGCGGAGACTTCAGGCTCTGGCTCATCCTCAACCACTGGCTCTTCTGCTAGTGGACGCAAGGTGATTTTGATCCCGTGCTTGCCCAGGGCATCCTGGTATTTCGCAGCCATCTGCTCGTCTACGCTGGATTTAAGCACTTTGGGTGCAGAGCTAAACAGTTGTTGCGCACGCTCAGGGGAAATCTTGAACAAAGCTGCCAGGGCCGCAGTTGCTGCCTCAGGATTGGTGCCCTCGACGAGCTCGCCGGTAAGTACTACATCAAATAATTTATCAGTCATGATTTATCCCTTATTTCGAGCGGATTTTGAGGTTCGGGCCCAGCAATTCGCCAAAACTGCGCTCATTGTGTGACTGACACCAAACGGTGCCGCGACCAGAGAACTTACACACCAGCCCTTCCCCACCCAGCATGGATTGGATCCAGCTTTTACCGGCTTTGGTGATGGAAAAATCCAGGGTTTCACTAAAGGCCACAATATGGCCGGAATCCACAATGTAATCGCCATCCACGTGAATGGGATAAATCGCTCCAAAGGAAGACAACACAGCAGTGCCCGCCCCGGTAAGCTTCAACCAGAAAACATGCTCGCCCGACAGCAGCGATTTAAAACCCTGCCAACCCATATCCACATCAATGCCCTGATCACAGGCCAGGAAGGAGCCACCTTGTACGATCAGGTTATCGTTATCCAGTTGCAGCACCAGCATATCGCCGGCAAGTCCGGTGCCCAGCCAGACTTCACCGTCCTGCTGATCTACTTCAAAGTGGTTTAAAAACAGCGACTCACCACCGAGCAAACGCTTGGCCGCTTTTAACAGCGAGCCAGCCTGTTTTTTATGGGTAGTCGTCGTGATTTGTACGTTGCTGCTCATTGCCAGCATAGCGCCGGATTCAGCAGTACATGTTTCGCCGGGACGCAGCAAAATTTTTGCGGCTGTGTTGCCTGGTTGGTTTACAAGCTCTACGTGCATGATGGATTCCTTACCAGAATTTTGGGTTTAACCAACTCGCCAGGCCACTGATGCTGCGAGTTTGAATAATTATTTTGCCCTTGCCGCTAACGCGGGTTACCAGGCCTTCACCGCCAAAGAAACTGGAAAAAATTCCACCGGCCAATTGCAGGTTTAATTTCAGGCCCGGCTCATAGGCAACCAGATGGCTGGTATCCACTATGTATTCACCGTCAACTTCTTTTTCCAGCAGCGCGCCATAGGCACCGAACCAGACATTGCCCGTGCCGCTCACGACAATTTTGAACATACCTTCACGGGCAATCCAGGAGGTAAAACCGGCAAACTTGAGCCCTATAGTCACGCCCGACTCGCAAGCGAGAAATGCACCCGGCTGCAAATTAAATTCTTCGCCTTTTAATTCGCGACACAAAATTTGCCCAGGTGTTGGCTGCACTATGGTCATGCGGCGCACCTGGCTGGTGGCGTTATGAAAATGGCTGATAAACAGTGATTCGCCGCCTAAAAATTTACGCATCAAGCCTTTAAAAAAACCGCCATTAAAATGCGCCGTCAGATCAAGCTGCGCATCCATACTGGACATGGCATCCGACTCGGTGATCAGGGTTTCACCTGGGTCCAGCTCAACATCGACATAGGAAAAGGCGTGGCCGCCTTTAATATTTGCCTTCACTGTTTATCTCCTTCCGTTTCTATCGTTTTGGTGTCTGGTGAGGTTGTTTCTTCCTGTGGCTTGTTACTCGCCACAAATTCTTTAACGGCTTCTTGCAACGCCTTGAATTCAGTATTCAGCTGGATGTAATTATCCTGGTGATCCTTGGTCAGCTCGCGCAAATGTTTCATACGCTCTTCGCTGGCAGGATGGGTACTCAAAAAAACCATGGCAGTTTTGTACGCCGTGCGCGCCTTTTCGTCCTCGATTTTGTCGAGCATGGCTTTTTCTTCAGCGATCATTTTTTCGAAAAAGCGTGGCAAGCCTTCAGGATCTATATGGGCACGCTCCATCAATCTCGCGGCTTTTTCATCAGCATCGGTTTCAAAACGACGTGAATACTGCTGACTCAGCAACATGGGTGCAGCACTGGACACAGTCGCTAGTAATCCGCTGACATCCCCCAGGATTGCACTTGCCAACATATAGATACCCGCATTGTTCACTATGCTGCGCACGCCGTGGCGCTCTTCCACGTGACTGATTTCGTGAGCAAGCACACCTAACAATTCATCGGCGCTTTCTGCTTTTAGAATTAAACCGGAATGAATGGTGACAAAGCCACCAGGCAAGGCAAAAGCATTGAGTGTGCCGTCGTTAACGATGGTGAATTGGTATTTATAGGGGGATTTTGGCAAAGCATCAATCAGCGCACCTGTGAGTGGCTTTAACAATGCATCGGATTTGTCGCGCGGCATCAATGTGTGGCTAATGCGATATTGGGCAGAAACACTTTCACCCAGTTTGGTTTCCCAACTAACAGGCACCTGGCGCGCGGCAATGCCGGTAAAAAATTCCATATTCCAGGCGAGCAACATGGGTATAGCGAGAATCAACAGCCCTACCCCCACCAAAACACCCCACGCGAAATGACGCTGTTGGCGCGCGCGTGAAATTTGTGGCGCCGCCTCAGGATGATCGAGCAAGTTGGGATTTTTGAGAATGTTTAAATCGCTGGTGTAGAGGGTTAAATCGCCCACGGCGGGATGCTTGATAAAGACCAGTCGATTGCTGGCGCCGCCCAGGCTGAACTGCAATTGGTTGAAGGGTAACCTGCCCCTCAGCTCTCCTACCTGATAAGTCAGCCCCTCGCTATCGAGGCTCAGCTGACCAGAGGCTTTGCCACCCGGTAAGGAATCGTGAAAAGCATGACATTGATAAGTCGCCGGCTGGCTGGTTGCGTCCATGATAAGTCCGATAAAGATGGAATCGGCACGCATCATGGCATAAACAGAAAACCAAAATAAACCCTGAGCAAAATCTGCTCAATGTGAAAATGGACGTAGGCGCCGGGAAGACTCTCTGCCCTTAAGAAAAAGGCCGGCGCAAAGCGCCGGCAAAAAGGAGCAACCTTATGGGGTAACACTAAACAACTTAGGGGCGCCAGGTGTAAGGTGGAGCAACCGTAACCTCGGTAAAACTGGTTACGCCCGCCCAACTATCGTCGACAAATCCATAGAAGCTATTGCTGGATTTGGTGGTGGACACAAATTCGAGATCCCCCACTAGATTGGCAGTACCACTAATGGATTGACCGCTACCAAACCATCCCATGGGATAAAACGCCGACTTGACCTTTGCGGAGCCACTCACGGCAAAGCCGCTGGCGCCGTGCTGTGGATTGGAAGCCACGCCCAACAAAGTCAAACCACCCACAGTGCCGCCAGATACGGTGCCATTGATAATGGTTGCCTGATCCTCAATACGCGCAGTGCCGCTCACGCTACCGCCAAGAATTTTGGCGTAAGGGCCAACGTAAACGCTGGTTGGTGTTCCGCTAGGCGCACAACCGCCGCCATTGCTGTGGCGAATAGTGCCATTTGGGCAAGCGTCCTGCTGGCCATTTTTAAATCCTTGTGGCCAGGCACCGGCAACTTCGATCATATAGGGATAACGGTAGATGGACGGATAAGCGCGGCCATCGGACGGACTATCCCAGGTAATTTTTTGGTATTGCGTTGGTGTTGCCACCACCACCAAAAATACTTTTTCACCCGCGGTTAAACACAAACTCAAATCGCCATCAGTACCCTTTTTCAATTCGCTGTAGCGCGATTGCGTCATAGCAGCATTGGTTGTCACCAAGCCCCAACGCCAGCCGGAATTTGCTGCTGACTGAATAACACCGCGAAATTTCACCGTAATGGTTGTCGCATTTGTTTCGGGGAATAATTGAATAACGTTGTAACCCCAACGCTGCGGCGCCCAGTAGTAAGGCGATATAAAGCGGCGATTTTGGCTCCAGTTACTATCGAGCGGCTCCACCTGTGTTAAACGCAAACGACGCGATGTGTAAGCACCGGCATCATCGGCAAGGCCACCATAGTTGGAACGATAAACAGCGCCCTGATCACTACCATCAAGATTTTTATAATCCCAGGTGATGTTATGACGAGCCCATTCCCCAAAACGATCATTGAGCTGTTCGATGGTCCAGTTTTGACTCAACATTAATTTTTGCCAGGGATCGCGTTGGCCACTCGCCGCGTTGTAGGCCCACATATTATTAACAGCGCTCGGGCAATGTTTATCTTTGATGTATTCAAAGAACTGCCAGTTGCAGTAACGATCACGCGTATTGCCATAATAAAGATGCGGCATGTTGGGCAACATTTCCGAGCAGTGCGGGTTATCGCGGAAGAGTTGATGGGGCATCCAGTTAGCATGTGATTCGTAAATCCAGCAACCATTGCCACCGCAATCCGGGAAGCCTTGCGTTGTCGATTGTACGCCGTGCATAAACTCGTGCGCTAAACCCCAATGGTCTGCTGCGGCCAAAGGCCCAATCCACATACCCATGTAATCAATACCATTGCGCGACCAACCACCACCCCACAGTGGATAATCGTTATCAAAATGTACTGCTGCTTTCCATTTTTGCGTTGAGCTGCAATAAGGTTCAGGGAAAAATAAAGGCGCACCAAAATAACTGGACCAAATTTCCTCCAGCGAATTAAGTGCTGTTTGCGCAGCGCTGGTGGTAATGTTGGTACCATCTTTCCAATAAACTGCAAAATGCGCAGATTCCAAACGCAGTGGCGCACCGTTTTCACCACCATCTTTTGGTGCTAACCAAGTGCCGGCTGTACAGCTTGAAGCAACCGTTTGGCATGTGCTGGTTGTTTGCCAAATATTATCCGCTTGCGGTACTGCACACACAGCAGCGCTGCTTGAAGATGAGCTGATGGAAGACGAACTGCTCGAGGTTGTAGTCGCTACTGAGGAGGATGTTTTTACCGACGAACTGGTAGATGTTACGGTCGATGTTGAAGAGCTGGTTTTTACAGAAGACGTTGCTGAACTTACCGACGAGCTGGTGGATGTTTTACTCGAACTAGAACTAGTCGCCGCACTCGTAGTGGCCACCACTGTACCGCACACACTGCCGGTGACTTGCGGGATTTCAGCAGCACCACCTTTTTTATCTATCTGAAAACCAAAGCTCACGCTCTGCCCCACCGCTATGCTGCTATTCCAGCTCAGTGCAGTCGCGTTGTAGGGATTGTTGCCCGTCAGAGTTGCATTCCATAAATTGGTAATGTTGTTTGTGGTGTAACTCCAATTTACCGACCAGCCATTAATGGTACTGGTGCCATTATTGGTAATCGTAATAGCTGCCGTCAAACCCGCTCCCCAATCATTGGTAACCGAGTAACTACAACTAGCCGCTTGTGATTGTGAACTTGCCATTGCAAATAAAAAACTGCAACAGCTCCCGAAAAACATTGCACGCGATTTTTGTAGCCATGATCTTTTTCGACCTGGCATTTTTATAAGTTCCATAGATATCTCCAGTGTTATTGTTAACAGCAGCCTGCCCTTACCCCGAAAAGGAAACACAAGAGCCCCGAAACAACCTTGTGCAGACAGACGGAAATACCGAATTTTTTGCCGATATAAACACTATCTCATTTTTATAAAAACCTTGCTGCAACCCCAATGGTTACAACAAGGTTTTGGTCACGCATTTAACACGGTAAATTATTGAACACCGGTCAAGCCATTGATGAAGCCCTGGTAAGCAGGCTTGGCCTGGAAGTTAGCATCAAACAGCAATGGCCAATCAGGCGCATCTGCAGTGTTCAACCAGCTGTCGGTATCCCACACGCCCCACACAGTAATACCAGCACGTTGTGCAGCGGGCACTACCTTCATGTAAGAGGCAACGATTTGACGATAACGCTCTTTCTGCGTTGCAGCCGCTGCAGCAGTCAAGCTGGTGTATACAGGTGCAGATGAGTTGTAAGGATTGTTAACACGCACATCCAGCTCGGTGATTTTTACTTTGAAGCCGCGATCAGCAACCGCCTTCATAGAAGCTTCGATGGTGCTGGCACTCGGCCAATCAGAAAGTACGTGCATTTGGAAACCCACACCCGTGATAGGTACACCGCGCGATTTCATACCATCGATCATCGCCAACAGATTAGTCGTTTTAGTTCCGCCATTTTCGATATTGAAATCGTTGTAGAACAAATCAACCACTGGGTCTGCGGCGCGAGCGTTGATAAACGCCTGGTCAATAAAGTTCTGGCCCATTTTTTGGTAGAACACAGAATTGCGGAAACCATTCACCGCGGTGCTATCACCATCTTCTGCCAACGCTTCGTTCACAACGTCCCAGCTATCTACTTTGCCAGCAAAGTGCGACACGATGGTTTGTACGTGGGTTTTCATCATGGCCGCGAAGTCACCTGAGTAGCTCTTCATAAAGCTCGGCACCTGGTAATCCGAATGCCAGATCAAGGTATGAGCGTGCATTCTGATTCCATTGGTCGCGGCGAAAGAAACCAGCGCGTCAGCTTGAGTGAAGGTGAAAGAAGTTTCAGATGGATGCAGGTAACTCATCTTCATGATGTTGCCAGCAGTGAATTGACTGAAATTGGGGAACACGACTGCTTGTTGCTGTGCAGAAGTACCGCTGCTGATAATGCTGTTGTTTTCACTACCCGCATTAACTGCCACACCAATTGGGAAACTCACCAGAGTTTTCAATCCGGCTGTAGCACTGCTCACAGAAGAACTGGAACTGGTTTTTACACTGGATGAAGTACTGGTGACAACCGAGCTGGTAGTCGCTGCAGAGCTGGTAGTTGCCACTGATGAGCTTGTGCTTGTTTTACTGCTTGATGAAGAAGACACCGCACAGCCATTTACAACACCATAGGGTGCAGGTTGTGTAGCGCAGGTTGAAGTGGCGATACAACTTTTTCCATTTTCATAACCCCAACCGGAAGTTGTGGTTACACATGATGGATAAAGCGTGCCGTACCAATTGCACTGGGATGTTGTTGCGCAAGTGGATGAGCTGGCACTCGTTGTTGTTGCAACAGAACTTGAACTGGACGTTTTTACGCTTGAGCTGGTGCTAGTCGCTACCGATGTAGCCACAGAACTGCTAGTGGATGTTGCTGGCGCAGAGCTGGTGGTAGCGACAGAACTACTGGTGGCAACCGCAGAGCTGCTGGTAGTTGTTGTAGAGCAAACAGCACCAGTCACCGTTGGCTTTTCAGCCGCAGAACCATTTTTATCACCCTGCACACCAAAACTGACAGATTGTCCTGGCTGGATAGTTTTATTCCAATCCAGCGCCGTTGCAGAATAAGGATTGCTTCCACTCAAGGTTGCATTCCAGCTGCTGGTAATTTTGTTGGCCGTGTATTGCCAACCTACGGTCCAACCATTAATTGCCGTAGTGCCGTTGTTGGTAATCGTAATGGAACCCTGGAAGCCGGTATTCCACTCATTGACAACCGAGTAACTACAAATTGCCGCTTGTGCCGATGAGGTCAGCAGCGCGGCACTTGCCAATAACAAGCCACCCAGACATTGCACGCCCGCCGAGCGCGTAAAACGCTTTATTTTTATGGTCATGATTTCATTCTCGTTGAATAAATAAGTACGCCGTTAAATAAATTTCACAAGAGTGCCCGGCGTTAACCGGGCTCTCCATTAAATACCAGGGATCACAAGGCTCCCCTCTGCAGTGCACACAGCGCTAATTACAAACAGCACCAGTTACTACAGGCACAGACGCCGAGGCTGCCGTTTTGGTACCTTGTATACCAAGCTCCACGGTTTGCCCCGGTTGAATTGCGGCATTCCAGCTAAGGTTTGTCGCAGAATAAGGATTGCTTCCCGTCACTGTTGCACTCCAGCCATTGGTCACCAGGCTGCCATCTGTGTAAGACCAATTCACAGTCCAACCATTGATCGCTGTGGTGCCGTTATTTTTAACGCGAATTGACGCCGTAAAACCGTTGCTCCATTGATTGGTAACTACATAGGAGCAATTACCACCAGTACCAGCACTGGACGAAGAACTGGTAGTTGCGACACTGGAAGAACTGCTGGAGGTTTTTGCGCTGCTGCTTGAGGAAGTTTTCACACTGCTGGAAGTAGAAGTTGCAACACTGGTAGATGTTGAACTTGATGAACGGCTCGTGCTAGCCACACTGCTCACCACACTTGAAGACGTGCTAGTCGCAACACTGGTAGCTTGGCTGCTGGCACTTCCCACTATGCCGTAAGGCGCTGGTTGCGCAGAACAAGTAGATGCCGCAATACAATTGCGATTACTTTCCCAGCCCCAACCACTAGCAGTAGTTACGCAGAGTGGATACAAAGTGCCGTACCAGTTGCATTGCTGACCAGAGACAGAACTGGATACAGAAGACGTGCTCACACTGGAACTGGTTTTACTGCTGGATGATGAACTTGAAGATGAGCTGACCGCGCCCGCCACTTGCAAGAAAGCACTGACATAAGTACTCGGTGCTTTTGCATAAATGCGGTTAGTCGTTGCGTTTTGCGCGGCGACGACATTATCGCTGCTATTAAGCACACCCACCTGCACATCCCCATTAGCCGCATTAATTTGTTGCGCTAACGCATAAGGCCACGCCGCTTCACCGGCATTTGCCGAGGTGATAGTGAGCGCTGTTGTTGGGAAATAAGTATCCACACCTTCTGCATTCACCATACGGACACTAACCTTGTCGCCCACTGTCAAAGTTCGTGCAGTTGCGGTAAGCGCACCAAAATCTTGCCAGTTAGAGGCAACGCTGGGTGAATGATTAAATGTCATCGAGGTGCTGTTGGAGCTACTGCCATTGCTCACCGTCAAACGTACGGTAAATGCAGTCAACGCCTGTGGATTTTTCAGGGTTAAGGTTGTGCTGGCAGTATTGGTAGCCGAAAGTGTATAGAGCGATGTGTTCGCCGACTCAACCGCCCACAAATAAGTGAGATTAGTTCCCTGGGATGCGGCGCCGCTGAGCGCAATAGTGCCAGCCCCAGTCACATTGAGATTTGCTGGTGTAGCCGCAATTTGTGCAACGACAGTTTCAGGATTTACCACACCACCGAAAGCACCATCGATACAACCGTGGAAGCGTTCAAGTGTTGGCGGTTTTCTTCCCCACTCCCCATAAATTACATGGTGTCCACTGCGCGCTGGCACTGTACATTTGGTGTGGAATTTTTGCGCCGCTTTGTCGGCAGTTACTGCGGGGTTTGCATTAGGCGTTGAATCTTCGTAATTCAATACACAGAAAGGCGTTGATTCAAAATCATCCCAGGTAAGCGCTTTGGTTTTGGAAAACTGGAAAGTGGATTTGGTAATCCAATAGCGAAATTCCGCTGTGTCATCAAAGTGCGGCCCCCAGGAAATATTCCAGGTGATATCTTGCTCACCGGATGTCATAGGGTTTGTTGGCCAATCGATTGGCATATCCCACGGCGTTACTGCACCTTGCCAGGTTTCGCTACCAAAACTACACACGTTTGCCGGTAAAGGTGTAACAGATGAGCGTCCAAGGTTATGAGTCAGTACACTCATAAAGCTGTAACCGGCAATACTGTTAACGGCAAAGGCATCACCGCAAATGGGTGTTTGCGCAACGCCATTCGCAACCTGGTCAGGCTTGGTTACTGCACCGCAAATCCAGTTGCGCGAAGCCGGGCTTTCCATAAGTCCGTGAGCAAAGACAGTGGCGGAGAGCATCACGCCCAGCGCCGCTGCCACTATGTGTTTAATACGCATGGTAATCCCTCATGATGTATAGGAGAAAATGAAAAAACTACAACGCTCACGATTGAGGTGAGCGGCAACCTGAATATTCCAACACAATGTTTTTTTTGCACAGACGATACGGCTGTCGCGCTTATTGTTATTCGCTGTCACCTACAGAAACGGAAATTGCCCTGCTCGATTCTGTTAAAGCAGATCCGACGGGCCGCACGCGACCGGTCGGATAGGTGTTTTTATTATTTATTGTTTTTATGAAAAGGTTTTGCGACTAGGGAACGGGACAACCTATAGGCCCCGTTGCCACTACTATGTCGTCCATCCAAACATCAGCGGTATTGCCGCTGAAGCTGTGGAAGCCGAACATCACATAATTAAATTTATCACTCATCCAATTAGCGCCTAGCGCGCCATTGTTCCAATCATTAGCCGACGTAATGGAATGCACCAGGGTGCCGTTCACCCACATATAGAGTTCGTCATACGCCGTGTCGGCGTAGAAGGCTGTTTCAATGCAATACCAGGTGTTGGGCACTAGCTCTACTCCGCCATACCATTTATCCATCTTGGGGGCGATGTTATCGCTGGGCACTTCGTTGGTTCCCAATACACCTTTAATTTGACCAACGCGAACTTCGTTATTGGCATCCGGTGTTTTTTTGATGCCCATAATGTGCTCGTGGTTATCCGTTGCATCATTGCCTAATTTTTTGCTCAGGTTTACATAGGCGCGCATGTGCAAACGCTGAATGCCTTCGGGCAACTTACGAACTATCTGCGTCATGCTGCCTTTGAAATGTATCGCTTTATCGCCACTCCAGGCTTTGCCGGTTTCCACTACGGCGAAAGTGGTGTTGGTATTGCTGTTGGTAGTGTTGTAATTCCAGGCGAGGAAATTATCCCAACCGGTGGGCTGACTATTCACCGCGGTAGATTCAAAATTTTCCTGGAACAACACAGTACCTCCACTTGAGCTTGACGATCCTGTGGAAGAACTTGTAGCAATAGAACTTGTGGAAGCAGAAGTAGAAATTTTGCTCGAGCTGGTTGAATAAAGAATGGAGCTGCTTGTTGAACTCACGCTTGAAGTTGATACAGAACTCGATGCGCCACTCACAATGCCATAAGGCGCAGGCAGCGTTGCACAAGTCGATGCGGCAATACAATTGCGATTATTTTCCCAACCCCAGCCGCTCGTAGTGGTAGTACACAGTGGATACAAAGTGCCATACCAATTGCATTGTTGCCCCGTCTGACTAGTGCTGGATGCACTGGACGAAGTAGAAGTCCTGGAGCTGGAAGTGGCGATTGATGTCGCAATAGATGTTGACGTGGAAGATCTACTGCTTGAGGTCGTCGTTGCTGATGACGATTTACTGGTGCTAGTGCTTGAACTCTTGCTCGTTGAAATCACACTGCTTGTCGACGAAGAGGTGATAATCGATGAAGTGGTTGCGGAAGAAGCAGTGGATGAAACACTACTGCTGGAGGCAACCGCTGAACATAACGACCCAGTCACTGCAGGCTTTTCTGCTGCACCAGAGACAGTATCTCCCTGAATACCAAAACTGGCCGATTGCCCAGGTTGCAAACTGCCATTCCAATTGAGCGACGTGGCCGAATAAGGATTACTGCCGCTGACAGTGGCATTCCAGGAGCTGGTCATTTTATTCGCAGTGTATTGCCAACCCACAGTCCAACTGCTCACGGGCGTCGAACCTGAATTGGTTACTTTAATACTGGCGGTAAAACCGGTCCCCCACTGGTTTTCAATAATATATTCACAGCTGGCAAAAACCGGCGATGCAATAGCAGAAAAAATAAGTAATGCCGATGCGGTTAACGGCTTTAAAGCCGCGGTAATGTTTAACGTTTTCATTTGCTTTTCCTTACATTTGAATACATGTCGACAAGTATAAATAAAACACTTATCCCACCCATATCATCAAAAAAGTAATTTGTTAATCAGGACACGAATTTTCCCATCGCCAACTACGATTCTTAACTTCAGGATCAGGCAAACTATTTACTGCGAAAAATCAATTGATTACTGAAAAACCCCGCTCAGAGAACGGGGTAAAACCATTAAGATTTTAAGTCACACCTTCCCTCATAAATGGATCGCCGACAGTGCTTGCCCTACCCTTAAAAACGCCGGGTAATGCAAAACACCATCGACAACCACATCTATTCCTTGCTGACAGCGCGCCCCTAATTTGCCCTTTGCCATAACCCCAAGGGTATCTACGCTCAGAACATCAAAGAGACAGCGCTGTCATTTTTTAGCGCCACATGTAACGATTTACACAACCCGGCCAGCATTTAGGGCCAGCCGGGCCTCCGTCAATGTAAACATCAGCGGATTTTTACCTCATTAGTTACATGCCGCGCCAGTTACCGCAGGTACCTGGGCGCTGGTGCTGGAGCCTTTGGTGCCTTGCACACCCATCTCAACAGTTTGGCCAGGCTGGATAGTTTTGTTCCAATCCAGATTGGTACCCGCGTATGGGTTTGTACCGCTCAAAGTGCCGCCCCAAGCGCTGGTTAAGCTGGAGCCATCGCTATAAGTCCAACTCACGTTCCAGCCATTGATCGCCGTAGTACCTGTGTTGGTAATACGAACCGCCGCTGTAAAGCCGGTATTCCACTCGTTGGTCACCACGTACTGGCACTTGTTGGCGGCAGCGCTAGAGCTCGATGAATAGGAGCTTGATGAACTCTTGGCGCTGGAGGTAGACGTCGCCACTGACGAAGAGGTTGATACCACTGAACTGGACGTACTGGACTTCACACTGGAGGTGCTTGAAGACGTGGAAGAGCTGGTTTTTACGCTTGAACTGGTCGACGTGCTTACCACACTGGAGCTAGTAGAAGTAGCTACGCTGGAACTGGTACCGCAAGCGCTAGTCACCACACCATAAGGCGCAGGCTGTGAATTACAGGTCGACGTAGCAATACAAGACTTGCCATTCTCGTAACCCCAACCACTGGTAGTCGTTACACAAACCGGATAGTAAGTCCCATACCAGTTACATTGCGCAGCAGCGCAAGTACTCGAACTGCTTGAGCTGGTAGAGCTGCTGGTACTGGAAGGAGCAGACGAGCTGGTCTTCACGCTACTTGACGTGCTGGTAGCTGGACTGGACGTAGACGTCGCCACCGAACTGGTCGATGAGCTTGTGGACGAACTGGTTTTCACGCTGGAAGAAGTTGAGGTTGTCACCACAGAGCTGCTGCTCGCAGAGGATACTGTTGTGCTATCACCCCAAATAATACCGCGACCATTGGTACCAATATAAACACGACCATAAACGCGTGGGTCACCCGAGAGCGCATCGCCGAAGTTGCCGTATTGATGTTGGTCATCGTTGATGCGAACCCAGCTTACTGCAGCGTCGTTAGAACGGAATACACCGCGCACGCCATCAACCTGACCAACCATGTAAATTGCAGGATAAGCCTGGTTTGGCGCTGCCTTACCAAAACTTACGTTATCCGCTTTATCAACAGTGGCAATTTTGGTGAAGCTCGCACCGGAATCCGTCGAGTGGTAAAGACCACCAGCAGTGTCCGTATCGGAAGCCAGCCAGATATCGCCCTCACGACCGTAAACGGCTTTGAACTTGCGAGTCGCTGCAGGCATACCTGCACCCGCCGTAGCTGTAAAGCTCGCACCTTTATTGGTACTCACGTAAAAACTGCTACCGGATACTGCATAGAATTTTGCGGGATTAACGCGATCCGATTCTACAGTTGCACCCGTTGGAACACCGGTAGAAGCAACCCAGGTGCTGCCGAAAGTAGTCGACATCTGCACGGCAATACCGCCCGGGCTCCACACAATCGAGCCGCCGTCCGCAGCCAGCGCTACATTACCGCCGCCAGTTACGCCACTAGGCGCCTGCCCTGCCCACCAGCTGTTACCAGAACTGGTAGTGATGCCAACACCGCCAGTAGAGCCGGTATTACCCACACGCACCATAATGCTTGGATTAAGCTCGGCGTAGTCAATACTGGTTGTGCTGGTGTGTATAGGCGATGTGTAGTTGTAGGCTGGGACTTTGGTCAAATCATCGTGACGGAAGCCAGCGATATCACCCAATGCGGAATACAAAGGCGCACCAGTTGGCGGGCTCACCAGATCAAGCACGGCAGTTTCTTCAATACCTTTCGCACGCGGCTTGATAAGAATCTGCGTTCCCGCATCCCAGTTGGTGAGATTGTCGGTCGCATAGAGTGTTGCACCAGTGCCATACATCAAACGATTGGAATTAAAGGGATCTATTTCCAATGACTCGTTCATCCAACCCAGCTTGGGCGATGTTTCCGGGGCAACGGGACTTGTAACACCAAAATTTAGCCAGGGGTTTTCAGTAATATCTTGTGTGTAGCGGAAGCTACGGCTCGGATAACCGTTCCAATCCCAAATACGAGTCCAAGTTGCACCGCCATCAGTGGAACGGAAGAAAATCGCATCGGGCCACCAGGCGACTTGTGAGGCAACCATAATGGTTTGTGGATTTTTACGATCAATTGTCAAACCGCTGTAGCCGAAATATAAGTCAGAACTGGTGAGCGCAACCGGACTTATGTTGGTCCACACCCCAGTTTGGGTATTCAACTTCCAGACTTCGCCTTTAGCACCGTCATAGGGGCCACCAGTATCACTGGTAGAGATATAGAGGAATTTATTAACCGCGTCATATACCCCTTTATGTGCGAGGTAATTGGTAGGAGTGCCAGCCAACGGAGCCCAGGTAGCACCACCGTCGGTACTGCGGTAAACAGGATTGGCTTTATCAGCCACACCGACATAAATAGTTTGCGAGGCAGAGCCCGCAGATCCCGAACTCGGATCAAAGGTAACCCAGGTCACACCTTGCAACTGGCTCAGGTAACCATAGGTATCGGTAGGATCTTGCGCGTAAGTACCACCGTTAGTGAAACTGCTCACCTTGGCCCAGGTCACACCATAGTCAGTACTGCGCCACAGACCGTTGCCACCTTCCGCACCGAAATAAATGATGTTGTTTTTGTTAGGATCGATAACCAGACGCTCACCCTGCCCGCGACCAGGCATGTTGCCACCCACTTTGAATGGCAAGGGCGTGGATTTCCAGGTTGCACCTTTATCAGTGGAGCGAAGAATAGCGCCGTTATTAGGATCCCAACTGTTGGTATACATACCAGCAGCCACGTAAACGCGATTAGTATCTACCGGGTCAGTTGCCAAACTTAATACACCGTTCCAACCCCAGTTGTCCCAACCTACCCAATCAAGCAGAGGAACCCAGCTTGATGTTGCAGCATTCCAGCGATAAGCGCCGCCAATATCGGTGCGCGCATAGATAAGATCCTGCTCTTTTTGGTTGAATACGATGCCAGGAACAAAGCCGCCGCCATCAATGCGAACGTTTTGCCAGTTGTAAATTTCTGAAGAAGCAGCCAAAGCGGTGGACGAAACCGACATAAGACCGACTAGTAGCCCAGTGGCAGAAATAGCAGCTGCCGCTGCGCCGGTAAAGCGATTGCGAAGTTTCATATGATTACCCCGGAGATATTAATTTTATTCGTTTTTGAAAAATAAATTCCGCAATTTATTTTTCAAATTCTTATAAAGTAATTTTTTGATAATGGAACTTCAGCACAACACAATTTTGATTTATTAGCGGCTTTTTAAGCACTTTTTATATTTTTTTACGAAATTTTATTTTTAAATATTATTGGTTTTTACTTTTAAAACAGATTCATTTTTATTTGTTAAATACAATTAAAAAAACAATAAAATATATATCAAATTACTAAATAATTTTTTCAAAAGCACACCCCGAAAAAAACCAAAACATCACCAGTAAAAAACCATTCGTGATACGCATCACAATAATTTTTACCGCAGGGGGTATTGTTATTTACTTATTTTTACCCTACTGTGGGCAGAATCTTTGTTCAAGCAGTTTTTTAACGAAGCAAAATTTTAATAAGAAAATTTGGATTGATTCACAGACAACAAAACTCGAAAAATTTTTGCAAATCGATTTTTATAGATGAAATCAGCCAGAGAATAACCTGGCGGTTGACGACAAAAAAGATTTCGAAATTAACTGGTTATTTTGTTTCACCGATTTAAAAACGAACCGCACAACAATAAAAACCGAGTTCGGGAATACGGCATAAAGTTGTAGATTTTTTAAAGAAAACAAAACCTTAGCAGATTGCAGTCGCGTCCCCTTCTTCCGGTTTTTGCACTGGCAGAGCCACGGGATTTATAGGTTTTTTAAACTCAATGTAGTTGATTGCTTTTTTAAGCAACCCTTTGATTGGGGCTGGGGATTTTTTGCCTGTTTATCCGAGCCAGGATAAAACTAAAACCAACCCGCCCACAAACGAAGTCATTGCAAAGCAACAACGGTGGCTTTGTTTAACGGATTTTCAGGCGCAAAAACATGACCAAAAAATTTTGTGACGACAAAAAAATCGAGCCCGGGCAGGAGCGCAGCCCGGGAGCTGGCGTGCCATCACAGGGTTTTTATGACACCACAATGACAGCGCTGTCTTTGCGATTGGTAAGCACTTCTCAGAATCAGCAAAAAACTGCCGTTTCGCCTGCTGATTTGGCAGAAGAGATAATTTCTGCTGGCTGGAACACAGATTTATACGATAAAAACTTTTTTAATAACCAAAAATTTGACAGCGCTGTCTTTTTAAGATCAAGCAATTTTAAGCGACACCATAAGAACTGCCTGCACTGATCGAAACACGGAAAACCAGCGGTAGTTAAACCTTAAATAAAAACATAACAACTTGATTTATTGAGTTTTTATCAGATCGGCAAGAACAACGACCAATAAAGCCAGAATTTTTACACCGAGCGCTATCCCAGCGCAGGAAATGCGAGAAAAAGTGGTACCGCCGCCGTACCACCCAATGAAGTCCGCAAAAAAACGTCTGTCAGGAGAGACACCGGTCTGCCCCTTGGGGTAATCGGCAAACAGGAAGTACAGGCGCGGCACAACATCCGCAGTCCACCAGGGCAAGTGTCCATCAGGGCAGACCTAGTGAGGGATGAATCAATAATAACGAGGGTTTTGCAACACACCTTCCCTATTAAGATTCCAGGAGAACCTTAATGAACACGCCAATAAGAAAATCCTTAAGCCTGGCAGCAATGCTCGGTTTGAGTTTCGCGGCTGCCAGCCAGTCGCAAGCAGCGGTATGTAGCTATGCCGTTGTGAATGAGTGGAACTCTGGCTTCCAGGGCTCCATCACTATCACCAACAATGGCACAACAGCCATCAATGGTTGGACTGTAGGTTGGCAATACTCTGCCAACAAAATCACCAGCTCTTGGAATGCTACCCTGAGCGGCAGCAATCCATACTCAGCTACCGCTTTGGATTGGAACAAAACCATTCAACCAGGCCAGTCTGTAAGCTTTGGTGTACAAGGTGACAAGAACAGTACAGCGCCGGCAGAAGTTCCAACTATTACTGGTGCCGTTTGCTCTACCGTAACTACCAGCAGCTCTGTAGCAACTTCTGTAGCTACCAGCAGCTCGGTGAAAACCTCAAGTTCAGTAGCTACCTCTGTGGCCACGTCTACCAGCAGCTCAGTAACCACCACTTCATCTTCAGCTACTACCTCTTCATCTTGCGCGACTACTTCGCAATGTAACTGGTACGGCACTCTGTACCCAAGCTGCGTAACCACCACTTCAGGCTGGGGTTATGAGAACGGTAAGAGCTGTATTGCTAACAGCACCTGTGCAACTCAACCAGCACCTTATGGTGTAGTGAATGGTTGCCCAACCACTTCAAGCTCTGTGGCTACCACTTCTTCCAGCGTGAAGACCAGCTCTTCTGTTGCAACCACATCTTCAGTGGCTACGTCTGTTGCTACCAGCACTTCTTCAAGTGTTAAGACCAGCTCTTCTGTTCCATCAACCAGTTCTTCTGTAGCTACCAGCTCATCAACTGGCACCACTTCCAGCTCTAACTCCAGCCGCATGGATAACCCATTCGTTGGCGCTACCTGGTATGTTGACCCAATCTGGTCTGCTAAAGCACAAGCTGAAACCAACGGTTCTAAAGTTGCCAAGTACAGCACTGCTGTGTGGATGGACCGCATTGGCGCCATCGCTCCAACTGACGGCAGCTTCGGTCTACGCGATCACCTGGATGCAGCACTGGCTCAAAAAGCTAACCTGGTTCAAATCGTGGTATACGATCTGCCAAACCGCGACTGTCACGCTCTGGCCTCTAACGGCGAGCTGAAGCAAAACGCTGAAGGCACCACTCGCTACCGCACCGAGTACGTAGACGCGCTTGCTGCTATCTTCTCAGATGCCAAGTACGCCAGCCTGCGTATCATCGCCATCATCGAGCCTGACTCTCTGCCAAACCTGACCACCAACCTGAGTGATCCGGATTGTGCCGCTGCTGCTCAAGGTCCAGATGGCTATGTACCTAACACCCAGTACACGCTGAACAAACTCTACCCAATCAAAAACGTATATAGCTACATCGATATCGGCCACTCAGGCTGGTTGGGCTGGGAAGCAACCAACATGAGCGACGCTATCACTTTGATTGGCAACGCTATCAAAGGTACTACCGCTGGCGTGAACAGTATTGCCGGTTTCGTATCCAACACCGCCAACACTACTCCACTGTCTGAACCTTTCCTTGATGCCTACGAAAACACTGGCATGCCAGGTAACAACGGCACTCAAGTACGTCAAGCCAAGTTCTACGAGTGGAACAACCACTTCGGTGAAATCTCTTACGTGAAAGCATGGCGCACCAAGGCAATTGCTGCCGGTTTCCCAAGCTCTATCGGTATGTTGATTGACACCGGCCGTAACGGTTGGGGTGGCGCTGCACGTCCAACAGCTCTGTCTACCAGCACTGACCTGGAAACTTTCGTGAACTCTTCTCGTATCGACCGTCGTGCACACCGCGGCAACTGGTGTAACCAGGCGAGCGGTATCGGTGAACGTCCACAAGTGATCAACGCCGATGGTATCGATGCTTATGTTTGGGTGAAACCACCAGGTGAATCAGACGGCGCTGCTTCTCTGGAACTGTCTTACGATCCACAAGACCCAGCTAAAGGCTTCGACCGTATGTGTGACCCAACCTACACCCGCAGCGAATCAAGCGGCACTGTAGTGACTGGCGCTATGGCCAACGCACCTGTAGCAGGTCGCTGGTTCTCAGCTGGCTTCCAGGCGCTGGTGAACAACGCTTACCCAGCTCTGCAATAAGTTGAGAGCGCAATAAGTTTTACTGGAGCTTAAGCCCGAGTCCGGATGATGAGGGCTTGGTTCAAGGATGAACCCGTTAGACCTTTATATCGTCGTTAAACAGTCATACAGGACAATGGGTGTTTGAGGTATGCCGATATAAAACATTTAGCCAACACAATATTTGCCGGCCTGTCCCTACAGGCCGGTTTTTTATTGGCACTAGTGCCACCCTGTCTGTGTTGGTGTCCTGTCCGTGATAACGAAAGCCGCAGCCTGGTTCGCAACGACGAACATCCCACAATAACAAGCGCTGTGGTTGTTGAATTCCACCTTTTCCTGCGAGATATACCAATGAATAAACAACACAAGCTCACGACAAAACCGCTTTCTTTCTTAGTAGGCCTGCTAAGCCTGACCGCACTTGCGGCTAACGCTGAAACCGGCAACCCACGTGTAAACCAATTAGGTTATCTACCCAACGGCAGTAAAATTGCCACTTACAAAACCAGCGCCACCAGCGCGCAAACCTGGCAACTCAAACAAAACGGCGCAGTGGTTGCCACCGGCCAAACCAACAATTTTGGCAGCGACGCCGCGAGCGGCGACAACCTTCAGCAAATCGATCTATCCAGCGTATCCGCAACAGGTACAGGTTTTACATTGACCGTCGGCAGCGATACCAGTTATCCCTTTGCCATCAACAACAGCGTTTTTAAACCTGTACTCTACGACGCCTTGCGCTACTTCTATCACAACCGTAGCGGTATACAGATTGCCACCCAATACACCGGCGGCGGCAACGGTTCTTACGCAACTAACAGCAAATGGTCACGCCCCGCTGGCCACCTGAATGTGGGTGCAAACAAAGGCGATATGAACGTTCCCTGCTGGACCAGCACCTGCAATTACAGCCTCAATGTAACCAAAGGCTGGTACGACGCAGGTGACCATGGCAAGTACGTCGTAAACGGCGGTATTTCTGTGTGGACCCTGCTCAACATGTATGAGCGCGGCCAATATTTTGGCCCGGCGAATAGCAGCCTGGGCGACGGCAAATTAAATATTCCCGAAAGCGCCAACGGCATCCCGGACATACTCGACGAAGCCCGCTGGGAAATGGAATTTTTGTTATCAATGCAAGTACCTGTCGGCCAGACAAAAGCCGGCATGGTGCATCACAAAATGCACGACGTAGGTTGGACTGGTTTCCCACTCGCACCGCACGAAGATTCACAACAGCGCGCATTGGTACCACCCTCCACTGCTGCAACACTTAACCTGGCCGCTGTTGCGGCACAATCTGCGCGTATCTGGAAAGATCTGGATGCAGGATTCGCCGCAACTTGTTTAACCGCAGCCACTCGTGCCTGGGACGCGGCGCAAGCAAATCCCTCGGATATTTATTCTGGCAATTATGATAACGGCGGTGGCGGTTACGGCGATAAAACTGTCAGCGACGAATTCTATTGGGCCGCGGCAGAACTTTATATCACTACCGGTGATAGTAAATACCTGAGCACCATCAACAACTACAATGTTATTCGCACTGATTTCGGTTGGGCGGATACCGATGTTGCTGGCCTCATTTCACTCGCCACAGTACCCACCACGCAAACGGCAAGCTTGCGCTCTGCTGCACAGCAAAAAATTGTTGCCATCTCCAACACCAACCTCACCACACAAGCTTCTTCCGGTTACGGCGCTCCTATGTCGTCGCTCGAATACTACTGGGGCTCCAACGGTGGCATTGGCAACAAATTAATTCTGATGGGTCTCGCCTATGACTTCACCAAAAACAGCAGCTTTGCTGCAGGTGTGGGCAAAGGTCTTGATTATCTCCTCGGTCGCAACGCGCTCTCGATTTCCTACGTCACTGGCGAAGGTACAAAAGCAGCAGCGCAACCGCACCATAGATTCTGGTCGGGTGTGAAAAACGGCAGCTATCCATGGGCGCCACCAGGTGCATTGGCAGGCGGTGCGAACAGCGGTCTTGAAGATAGTGCGGCAGCAGCGGCTCTGGCGAACTGTAAATCCAAACCTGCGACTTGCTATGTCGACAATATAGATGCCTACTCGGTTAACGAAGTCACCATCAACTGGAACGCCCCACTCGCTTGGGCGCTGGCGTTTTACAACGATTACGCGGGTAGCGACGGCGGCACATCTTCAAGTGTTGCAACGTCTTCAAGCGTAGCGACGTCATCGAGTGTAGCGACCAGTGTGGCGACGAGTGTTGCGACCTCAACCAGCTCATCGGTTGCAGCAACCAGCACATCATCTTCACGCACCTCTACTTCCGTTGCCACCAGCACGTCCTCCTCGCGTCCATCGAGCACATCCAGCGCTACCAGCACAAGCTCAAGTGTTGCTGGCGGTGAGCAGTGCAACTGGTACGGCACTTTGTATCCGCTCTGTGTAACCACTACCAGTGGTTGGGGATATGAGAATGGCAAGAGCTGTATTTCACGTAGTACTTGTGCAGGACAACCAGCGCCTTATGGAATTGTTGGCGGCGCAACCAGTTCATCGGTTGCGACAAGCAGTTCAAGTGCACCGGCAAATCATGCACCCGTTGCTGTTATCAGCGGTGGCGCGTCCTTGTCACCCTGCTGCTCGCTCAATGTCCGCGGCACTGATTCAACGGATGCGGACGGCGATACCCTGAGCTACAGCTGGCTGGTCGAGCGTTGCGGCAGTTATCTCGGCCACACCTGCACAGGTAACGGCACAACCTACACAGGTCCTTCCATTAGCGTATCAACGGGTTCGGATTTTTATTACCGGGTTACTCTGACTGTTTCTGATGGACGCGGTGGCAGCAATACCACCTACCAGGATTACTCTTATCTGGTAGAAACGACTTCCAGTGCAACATCAACGTCAACGTCATCATCGAAGCCAGCAACCAGCACTTCAAGTTCAACCAGCACCAGCAGCTCTGCACCAGCGACCTCAACGAGCAGCTCGTCATCTAGCAGTAAACCTGCAACTAACAAGTGCCAGTTTGTATTGAGCAACGAATGGAATACCGGCTTCACTGCTGCCATACGTATCAGCAATCCAGGCACCACAGCTGTCAATAGTTGGTCTGTGACGTTCAGTTTTGCTGACGGTAGCAAAGTTACCAATAGTTGGAATGCGAACCTCACCGGCAATAACCCTTACACCGCGACAAATTTGCCTTACAACGGTGTAATACAACCTGGCCAATCAATTGAAATTGGTTTCCAGGCAACAAAAGGAACCAGTGCTAACGCGCAAGCACCAGTGATCTCCGGCGCTGTTTGTAACTAAGCGATAAAAACCCCGCCTCGCGCGGGGTTTTCTTTTGCGTTTTATTTTTGTGATTATTTTTTAAAAAGTTTTAAGTCGTTTAATTTTCAGGAGAGGGAAATTTTGCGCACCTGAGTCTGTCAGGCAAGACACTCTGTTTGGTCAGGATCGTGCAACACCGGAGTAGGCAGGGAATACAGGAGTTAAGACAAAACCGGATATGTATTTCATCGCATAACCGGTATTCAGTCTTCGGGCAGCAGTGTCCGTTTCAAACAGGAATTTGGAGAAACTATATGAATAATTATCTCAGGAAAGTGTTAGGCCACAGCAAGGTCTTGAGCATCGCTGGTCTACTCGGTTGGGTAGCATTGGCAGGCCAGGCCCAGGCGGCCAACTGCAGTTACACCATCAATAGCGAATGGAGCACCGGCTTCACCGGAACCATCACGATTGCTAACAACGGCACCACCGCCATTAACGGCTGGAATGTTGGTTGGCAATATACCTCCAATAAAATAACAAGTAGTTGGAATGCATCCGTCAGCGGCAGCAATCCCTACACTGCAAGCAACCTCGATTGGAATAAAAATATTTCGCCCGGGCAGTCCGTGAGCTTTGGTTTCCAGGGCGATAAAAACGGCGGCAGCGCCGAAATACCCACACTAACCGGTAATGTTTGCAGCAACACGGTTACGTCCACCAGTAAATCAACCAGCACTAGCACAACATCTACCAGCAGTTCCGTTGCAAGTTGTTCAAAGCAATGCAACTGGTATGGCACTCTCTATCCAGTTTGCACTACCACTACGAGCGGCTGGGGTTATGAGAACGGCAAAAGTTGCGTGGCAACTACAACCTGCCAAACACAGCCTGCACCTTACGGACTGGTGAATACAGGGCAATGCAGCTCATCAACAACCTCCACCAGCTCGAGTGTGCATGAGTATTTTTGTGGCGGTACTATACAAAATACTCCCTGCACTTTATCAAGCACTAGTACATCGCGTACGTCTACATCCAGATCTACCAGCAGCGACGAGGGTATGTGCCTGAATGAATATATGATGTTCACGCGTTGCTCCAGCTCATCAAGCAGCTCATCCAGCAGTTCATTGCCAGTTGAGCCCGTTAGCAATCCCTACACAGGCGCAACTACCTATATTGACCCCATCTGGCATAACAAAGCCGACATTGAACCAGGCGGCTCCGGTATATCGCGTTACCACACAGCTATTTGGCTTGATCGAATCGCCGCCGTTACACCGGTAGATAGCAGTTTTGGTTTGGTTAAACATCTGGACAATGCACTGGTCGAAAAAGCCAACCTGATAACACTCGTACTCAACAATTTGCCTAACCGCAATTGCCACAGAGCCACATTAACGGGCGAACTATCTATGGATGCCGATGGCATAAACAGATACAAAACAGAATTTATTGACCCCTTTGTCGATATTATTTCACGCCTCCAATACAAAAGCCTGCGCATTGTCGTGATCATCGAACCCGATTCACTTGTGAACCTGGTTATTAATCTCGCCGATCCAAAATGCGCAGCGGCAGCTGATGCCGGCGGCTATAAAGAATTACTGAGCTACACGTTGGATCAACTTTATCCGCTCAGTAATGTTTACTCCTATGTAGACGTCAGTAACGCGGGGATACTGGGTTGGGATACCAACTTTAGTGCGGCAACCACGCTCATCGCTGACACCATTAAAAGCAGTGCACATGGCGTAAATTCTGTGCGCGGCTTTGTATCCAATGTGGCAGGTTATGTTCCACTTACCGAGCCCTATCTGGATGCTTTAGCTAATAGCGCCCTGCCCTCTAACAGTAACTATCAAGTACGTCAGGCAAAATTTTATGAATGGAATTCTCAATTCAGTGAGCTCGCTTACGCACAAGCCTGGCGCAGCAAAATGATTACATTGGGCTTCCCAAGCAGCATAGGTATGCTGATCGATACTTCACGTAATGGATGGGGCGGAACTGGCAGACCCACTGGTCAATCCGCTAGCACTGATCTGGAAACCTTTGTTAATAGCTCACGGGTGGATCGTCGCCTGCATCGCAGCAATTGGTGCAACCAGCCAGGTGGTATAGGTGAACGGCCGCAAGCGAATCCAGCGCCGGGAATACACGCCTACTTATGGGTGAAAGCACCGGGCGAATCCGATGGAATCTCCGGTATTGATCTAAGCCTGCCAGTTACCCAAACCTTTGATCGTATGTGTGACCCAACCTATACACGCGCTGAAAGCGCCGGCACCATTGGAACAGGCGCAATGCCTAACGCACCTGAAGCAGGTAATTGGTTCAGTCAAGGATTCCAAACTCTGCTGAAAAACGCCTATCCACCACTGCCATAAATTATCGACAGTTACACTCAGCCGATAAATAACTGGCATAAAAGGTTCAAGGATGAACCTTTTTTTCATCTGATCGCCCTCTCTGTTTATCCTGATCAGTATTCAAACAAACCAAACGGTGAAATTGCAAAAGCTTTACCGCAGCCTCCTGGATCATTTCAAGCTATCATTCCCACATAAACACAGGAGATCTCCATGAGTAACTGGTTGAGACTGACGCTTGCCCTCGTATTTTTTAGCTTGGGAATCTATTTCTGTATCGATCTGTTTATATCAGGCTTTGACATTATTATTTTAATAGCCGCACTAATATGCTTCACACTCGCACATTACCTAAAGCCCAAGCAATCCGAAGATGATGTTTATACATTTACAGATGCATTGGATCTTATGCTTGACATTCCCTACCGGGCGATTGCCTTAGCTTTGCGTGGAGCAGGAAGATTACTGAAAGGCAGTGTTGATTCTGTAGACTTATAGCGAGGCCTCGCTTTTATACATGAGGCCTCACCACAGAAAATTAACGGACAAATAATGCAATTAAAATAATAATGGGAATGGGCACACCCAGTAGATACAAAATAATTGAGCGCATAATAAAACCTCTCAGTTAACTATTTTAAAGATCCCGTTGACGACCGCCAAACACGGCCGCAAGACTCGCTACAAAAGCACCGATAAGTAACGAGACAAATAACCACAATGAACCATAGGCTGTGGCTTTGCGGGCTTTATCAGCAGCAGCGCGCGCTGCATTTTCGGCATCGCGTAATTTGGTTTGTATGTTGACAAACATATCCTGTGCACGCTTCTCCGCATCCGCCTGATTTATTCCTGTACGCTGCGCTACCACTTGTCCAACATAGCGAGCATCTTCTGCTGGCAAATTGCCAACGACCAATGCGTTAGTGTAAATGCGCAACACCTCCGCTTTTGACGCAGCAGAGCCAGGCGCTGGAGAATCCGTATTGGCTACAGGTACACCTGTGTTATCTGCGGGAGAAACATCCCTGCGAAACAATAAATCAAGATAGTAAGCTTTCATATCGGCATCAGACCGGGTCGCGTCAGACCGAGTTGCATCAGATTTCGCAGGCTCTGCTGTTGATGCAGTCACAACCGGTGTAGTTGCTGCAGCGCCCGTTAAAGCCGCGCCAGTTTGCGCCGCGCCGCTGACAAGTGAAGCTACCGTAGAGGTCAACAAGGATGCGGTGAAAAGTGTCGCTACTCCCCACGCCAAAAAACCATGGGCCGTATCGCGAAAATGAATTTCATCCGTTTGCACAGACAGCCAACGCGTACGCAAACGGCCGGCAATATAACCACCAAAACCTGATGCAAAAAGTGATGTCAGGGTTATCCAAAGAATGGTTGAAACTCCGAAAGCCGTGCCACTTATTCCTTCGCGCGCCCAGGGCGACACCGAAGAAAAACCCAGCCCGGTCCCGAGAATTAACAATATAAGTGACAACGCAGCCGCCGCTGTAGCGCCGGCAAAAACTGCCGCCCACGACACAGCACCAGTCTGCGCGCTCACATTCGTCACATAGTCGTTTCGTTCAAGATGTACATTTTTTGTTTCCATATATACCTCCACTCAATTGCACGCGCAAAATTGCGCTCTGCCAATCAGCAACTAAAACTGGCAACTACAGAGTAGAAATATATGGAGGAAGGAATCAGTACGTTAGCGTACTTTAAAAGCTGGCAACTTCATGAAGGAAGTTGATATTGGACACACTTTAAAACGCCCTTGCTATGCAGCATCGATATAAATTTTTCTTCATCGGGCGCCCCAACACCCCGAAATGTAACATCGGGAAATTGACTCAACTTTATAATTTTCAATTTTCAATTTTTAATTTTCAATTTTTAATTTTTAATTTTTAATTTTTAATTTTTAATATACAGGCTAAAAAGTTTACTTCATTACGGCAACTCCGCTCTCCCATTGGGATATGCGTATTCATAAACTCGTGGATATGCATTCATTATCGACAGCAGATGTTGACGTAAAGCATCGTCGCACGGCGTATTATTTTTATCATAAAGCGCCTCAACAGCATTAGCGACAGTTCCGCTCGGGAGTACTTCCTCCCCTGCGTAAGGGAAGCCTTCAAAGGTTTTTTAATGTAGCTGTTACCTGTATTTAATACCACCATAAAAAAACAGCCCGCTATCACTAGCGGGCCGTTTTTATTTTTCGCAGCTACTCATTAATTACTGGGTAAATTTGGGCAATTCATCCAACGTAATGACTAGGCTGTGGTTGTACACCTTCACCTTTTGGGCTTTGGTGTTGTAGTACTCACCGGTCCAGAAGTTGCTGGAGCTGGTTACACCTTCAGCTGTGTCGGTATCGTTCCACACCATAAAGTACAACCACCAGGCACCATCTTTCTGGATCAGGTCAGGATCAGGGATGTTGCTGTTTTCGCTCAGCGCGGTCAGCTTGACTTCCTGTGGATAGGACTTGGTCAGGTTGTACGCGGAGATTTGCGATTTGTAATTTTGGTTGCCGTCGTAAATATCAGTACTGACGATATCCACATAGTTGTCACCTGGATACCAGGCGGCGCTCTGGCCGTTCCACACCCAAATGATGTTGTCGAGGCCGTAGTAGTTAGTCAGACGGTCGTAGAGATAACGCCACAGAACGACTTGTGCGTAAGCAGGTGGAATACCGTCGGTACGATCCGCACGACCCCACCAGAACCAACCACCGGAAGCTTCGTGCAATGGACGCCACAATACAGTTACGCCAGCCGCTTTCAGTTTTTGCAATTCAGCGGCAATCAGCGCTACGTCAGCTTCGATGTTGGTGAAGCTGGTGCTGGTGGTATCCAGTACGCCATTTTTGATCGGGATAGTGAAGCTGGTTTTCTCGGTGTAGAACTCGCCGATGGTGCTGTTGCTGGCATTAGGATCGCGCCAGTGCCACATCAAGCTCACCAAACCGCCGCGTTTCCAATGGGCAATCGCTTCTTCAGTTTGTTGCAAGCCAGGGTTACCCGCCCAAAGGCCGTAATTCATAAAGTCGTAACCCATGATCGCCGGCGCTTTGCCCGTGTCGTTAATCACGCGTTGGTATTCATCGATATTATCTTGCCAGGTGAGGTCTTGTTGGCCAGACAAAATGTGGTTGCCCCAAATGGATTTCAGATAGGCAAATACATTTTTGGTGGTGGCGTTGGCATTGGCGTTAACCGGTACGGAGCGCGCTGGAGCCTGGATGCCATTGCCCATACCTGGACACATGCTCTTCGACAAGCACACTGCACCATTCTCAGAACCCCAGCTGCCAGTGTCGGTCGTGCAGAGAGTCAGTTTGGACGAACCGATCATGCAGTAAGAGAAATTACCTACACCTTGTGTGTCCGCTTTAGAGCCGTAGACCACGCAAGAGTAGCTGTTTTCCCAGCCCCAGCCGTCGCCATCCGGATCGGAATCCGCAGAGCGGCAATATGGCCAGCCACCGGCAGTCGCGTTGGGAATTACGCCGCTCGCTGCTGAGCTTGAAGAGCTGCTGGTTGAAGTGCTTGTAGCCACACTTGAGGACGTGCTGGCTGGCACTGACGAACTTGTTTTCACACTGGATGAGGTTGACGTTGCAACGCTGGTAGAAGTTGCCGAGCTTGTTGAGGTTGCGCATGCACTCACAACACCGTAAGGCGCTGGCTGCGCAGAGCAAGTGCTATTGGCGATGCAGCTCTTACCGTTCTCATAACCCCAACCGCTGGTAGTAGTGACGCAACTTGGGTAGAGAGTGCCATACCAATTACATTGCGACGCACAAGCTGATGAGCTTGAAGTTGCTACTGAACTTGATGTCGAGCTTGGTACAGAACTGGACGTTTTTACCGAGCTGCTGGTAGAGGTCGCAACACTGGTAGAAGTTGCTGTACTGGTTGACGATGAAGTCTTTACCGAACTGCTGGTTGATGTTGCAGCACTTGTTGAAGTCGCAACGCTGGTTGAAGTCACCACAGAAGACAATGACGACGTGCGCGATGATGATGTGCTTGAAGGCGTAACGCTGGACGACGTAGAAACAGCGCTGCCACAAATTGCACCGGTTACCGCAGGTGTTTCCACCGCGCCGTTAGTATTTACCTGCATACCAAAAGCTACTGTCTGGCCGGGCTGGATAGCGCCGTTCCAACTTAGGTTGGTTGCGTTGTAGGGGTTAGAGCCGGTGACAGTCGCATTCCAACTGTTGGTAATGCGGTTGTTAACGTAAGTCCAGTTTACGTTCCAGCTGTTAATTGCGCTGGTGCCGGTATTGGTAATTTCAATACTGGCAGTTGCACCTGCGCCCCACGAATTGGTGACGACATATTTACAGGTAGCAGTTTGCGCTGCCGCCCAGGGGCTGATGGCGAGACCGGCACTAAAAAGCGCCGCCAAACCATAGCGTTTGACGTTGGGAGTTTTCATTGGAAGTACTCGTTATTGATTATTGGGTTATTGCTTATTGGCTAAGTGAACATCGGCGCAAAGGCCGAAAAACATCTGCGGGAACTAACAACAACTATCGAGGAAAAAACTACGGGTGACAGAAATAGTCTGCAGGACTACATATTATCGCGGTAACCGGTTTCTCGCGCTGACCCGTCAAAACAAAATGATGATTTATGCGACATTAAGTTGTTTATGAGATGCAACTCACAAACAAAATTATTTTCATATTTAAAAAAATACCACTGCTTTTTTTATTAACTAAAAACAATAAAACTCATGGAGTCCGGAGCTTTTTTCTACCCGGAAAATACCTATAAGACATTCACAAAAAAGCCATCATTACCCTTGTGTGCTAGGCTAAAACGGAGCGGCAATTGCCCTTGCCCATGCGCAAATTAAAATCAGCAGCGTCAAACAACCGCAAGAAAAAATGGATATGAATTGGCGATTACCCTATTTGCTTGTATGCGTAATGCTCGCGAGTACAAGAACTCATGCAATTACCATAGCCACAGGAGAATTTCCCCCTTGGACCAGCGAACAATTACCCGGGGGCGGATGTATTAACAGGATTGTAAAGGAGGCATTTTTAACGCAAGGCATTGACGTTGTTTTTTCATATCGCCCATGGAAGCGCGCCTTTGAAGAAACCCGACAGGGAAAATTTGATGCGACCTCTTATTGGTATGCTAATTCAGAGCGTCGGGAGGCCATGCTGCTTAGCGACCCACTGGTTCGCAACCAAACAGTGTTTTTTCAACGCAGCGATGATCCGGCAATTCACTGGCGGAATCTCGCGGATCTTGCAGAGTATCACCTGGGAACAACGATAGGATTCAGTTACACGGAGAGTTTTCACCAAGCCATAGACACAGGAATACTGAACCCCATCACGGTTCCCAATGATTACCAAAACCTTAAGATGTTGATATCCAGACGTATAGATATTTTTGCAACAGACAAAATGTCGGGTCTGTATCTTGCGAAATCACTTAAGATTCCGACAAAAAAATTGCGGGTGATCAAGCCGGAACTCAGTAATACCGACGGATACTTAATGCTACCGAAAAGCAAACCCTCATCTGAAGGTTTGCTTAAAACATTTAACAGCGGATTGCGTCAACTGAAAGCCAGCGGAAAATATCAGCAATTATTAGAGGCGGGCTGCGGGGATAAATCGTTAGACGGGGATATATTATTGGACGGCGATAACGCTAAATAGCCAAAAATCAATTAGCTCCTTTCGAGCTAATTGATTTTAAGCAGCATAGCGAAGGGTGCAAAAGTCAGGGAGAGTACAAAAACAACCGCTACCAACAACAGTACAAACCGCAAAGGTGATGCACAGAAATTTTTCCAGAGCGTGGGTTGCTCGCCCTGCTCTACCAGCTGTGCGTAGTTTTGTTGTTGATTGGCGGTGCGTTCACGCTGATATTCTGCAATCAAACCACGCGCTTTTTCTTCATCATCTTTACTGGCGAGCCAAATCGCATCCACACCCAAGCGCCACATACCGGCGTTGGTTTCGTAAAAATAAATTTCGTTGTTTTCCAGCAGCGCGCGGATTTCATCGGCTTCATCCGCGGGCACGTTGTTAAGGCGAAACAATAAAATAGCCATTAGCGTGAGAACACCACAGTCTTGCTGCCATTGAGTAACACGCGGTGTTCGGCGTGCCAACGCAGGGCGCGATTGAGAACAACAGCTTCAATATCACGGCCAATTTCCGCCATGTCTTCCGGCGAATTTATGTGAGAAACACGCTCTACTGCTTGCTCGATAATCGGGCCTTCATCAAGGTCGGCCGTTACAAAGTGCGCCGTTGCGCCAATCAGTTTTACACCGCGATCATAAGCCTGGTGATAAGGTTTGGCGCCTTTAAAGCCCGGCAAAAATGAGTGGTGAATATTGATAGCGCGGCCGTTGAGTTTGCGGCAAAGATCGTCGGATAAAATTTGCATGTAGCGCGCCAGCACCAGGCAATCGACATTTTCGTCTTGCATGAGCTGCCAGAGCTGGCCTTCCTGATCGGATTTGGTGGCGGCAGTAATGGGCAAATAATGGAATGGCAATTGATACCATTCCGTCAGATCGCGCATGACAGTGTGATTGGATACGACGCCCACAATATCAATGGGTAACGAGCCGCTCTTCCAGCTGTTTAACAACGCGTTAAGGCAGTGCCCCCATTGGGATACCGCAATCAGAACACGAGGCTTGCAATGGGTATCAAAGATATCCCAATCCATTTGGTACTGTTCAGCGAGAGATTTAAAGATGGATTTGATTTGCTCCAGACTGTAGCCCGCAGGGCAATCAAATACAGTGCGCATAAAAAAGCGGCTTTTTTCCACATCTTCAAATTGCGAGGATTCGGTAATATTGAAACCCAGGGTTGCAAACAGAGTGGCGACGGCGGCGACTATGCCTTTGGAATCCTGACAGCTGAAGGTCAACACGATTTCTTTAACAGCAGACATGCTTTTTTATTTCCGTTTTCTAAAAATTAATAATGGTAACGACACTGAACAATAAACACTGATTCTCGCTCAACTTTATAAACCAGCCGGTGTTCGCGATCTATTCGCCGCGACCAATAACCAGACCAATTATGCTTAAGCGGTTCCGGATCGCCGAGCCCTGCAAAGGGTTGCCGCTGGATATCTTTGATAAGGTTATTGATCCGCTTCAACGTTTTGCCATCCACTTGCTGCCAATAGAGGTAATCCTCCCAGGCATTATCCGACCACGCCAATATCATTCTTCGATCAGGCCCCGCTCTGTTCCTTTGCCAGCGTCAACCTGGGCAATGGACTCGTTCAAACGGGTTGCATTTTTCGGGCTGGCCATCAGGTAAGCAGTTTCTTCATAGGCCTGGAAATCCTCCAGGCTTATTACCACTGCAGGCTTACCATTCTGGCGGGTAATCAACACCGGCTTGTGATCGTCGTTAACTTTGTCGAGCACGCTCGCAAGATCATTGCGAAACGCGGTGTAAGTCATAGTATCCATAAACACCTCCAGATTCAGGCGTCAAAATAAGTACAACCAATAGTACATGTACTTATTTCTGTACACAACTAAAGCAGAGTCGCCAGTAAGAAGGGCAAGCCGAGAAATGCAATCAAGGTGGATATTACAATCATTGCCGCCACCTCCTCTGGCTCCCGTTTGTACTTTAAGGCCAACAGATAGTTGAACACCGCAATAGGCATAGCGGATTGCAGAAGCACCACAGCGCGGGAAACCCCTTCCAATTGCATGAACCAGCAGACGAGATAACCAACCAGTAAACCACCGAACACCCGCCCCAGGCTAAACCAGAGGCTGCGTGTAAACGCGCGGATTTTCAACGTGGCGAGTGATACTCCCAGGGCAATAGTCATCAGGGGAATTGCTATACCACCCAGCAAATCGACGGTGTTGGCCAGCCAGCGCGGCAAAGTGGTGTGTGTGCCTAGCAGCAATGTGGCTATCGCCATGGAATAAATTACTGGCTGCCGTGCGATTTCGCTGCAACGCGCTTTCCAGCTATCGCCTTCTGCAACCAATAACAGGCCGACAGTGAAGGTGGCGATCATCATTACCATAAAAGAGCCGAGCGCTAGTGCCAGTCCGGTCTGACCAAAGGCAAACAAGCACAATGGTAATCCCATATTGCCGTTGTTAGGAAAGATCAGCGGCGGCAGATAGGTAGCTACTGGCAGTTTTGCCAGTCTCAACCAGAGCCAACCGATCAATCCCATGGCAGTCATGACTATCGCTGTCGCAAGGGCGACTTCACCCATCACTTCAGGTTTTACTTCAACTTTGGCCATTACCCCTATGATCAGACAGGGGGTGCCTATATTCATGACAATGCGGGAAATAAAGTCCGACGGGAACTGGGTACCGGATTTTCCCCAGACATAGCCGGCGCCCACACTAATCATAATGGGCGCCAAAATGGCGAATAACTCGTTAAACATTCATCTTCCCCTGGCAGACTGGGGCGCATACTAATGTGCGCCAGTATTACAGGGAAGTAGACCTGGCCATAAATATCCCCGGTTCAAATAGCCAAGCCGCTGCCAAACCTCTATGATCCCGCCATTCCTGACAAGGACTGGTTCCAGCGCCGATATTTGATGCAAATGGCTCAAGGCTGACGCAAATTGGTTGCAGCGCGCGCGATAACACCGGAATTCACCACCTTGATGATAATACCTACAACGAGAGGGACACGACTGTGAGATCCATGAAGCTATGGATGCATCTTGCGCAAAGGCTTTGTCTGGCAGCGGTATTGCTGGGCGCGCTCGCCCCGGCGATGGCTGTCGAAAAAAGCGTGTCCAGCAAACCAAAGCATTCCACCAAAGCAACCCAGGTAGAAGCTGCCCCCCGCCCCAACCCTACATTAACTGCTGACTCCATGGCACGCTTGATCCCCATAACTGATAAGGCCTGGGCAGGCAGCTCGGTCAACGTACTCGCGGGTGTTCACCAAACACTCTTTACCGAAAGCACCTATCAATACACCGCTTTTTATAATGCCGAAGGCTACCTCACGCTCGGCAAACGTCGACTTGGCGAAGATCGCTGGCAACTCCATAAAACGACTTATAAAGGCAATGTTAAAGATGCCCATAACCACATCAGCCTCGTGGTAGATGGCGACAATTACCTTCATGTAGCCTGGGATCATCACAACAACGCCCTGCATTACGCCCGTGGCGTAGCGCCTGGAAGCTTGCTATTGGATGAGCCAGATAGCATGGTTGGCAGCCAGGAACAAAGCGTCACTTACCCGCAATTTTTCCGTTTGCCTGATGGCGACCTCTTGTTTCAATATCGCGATGGCGGGTCTGGTAACGGCCAGCTGGTAATGAACCGTTACAACACCAAAAATCATCGTTGGCAGCGCATCCACAACTCGCTCATCGACGGCCAAGGCAAGCGCAGTGCCTATTGGGATATGGCGCAGGATAAGCAGGGCCATCTGCACCTCGCCTGGATCTGGCGCGAGACACCGGACGTATCCAGCAACCACGATATCGCCTACGCCCGCTCCACCGATGGTGGTCGCAGCTGGACAACCCTCAACGGCAAGCCGCTCAAATTACCTCTCAACCAGGCCAATGCGGATTACGCTTTAAAGATTCCACCCAAATCCAACCTGATGAATCCACCGGTAGTGGCGGCGGACAACGAGGGGCACCCCTTTATCGCCAGCTACTGGTCTCCCAAGCCCAAAGCAAAACCGCGTTATCACGTGATCTATGCCACTGAAGGCCACTGGGAGCAAATGGAGGGGCCGGAGGCAGATGAATATTTCAGCCTGAATGGAAACGGCACCAAACACCCACCTATGTCGCGACCAGTGCTTCTGGTGGAAAGTAGCAACAAGAGTGGCGCAGACAAAGCCGCCGACGAAAAAGCCACTGGGGAAGACGTCGATTGGGTGCATCTCATCTACCGCAACCATCTGGGCCAGTTGGTGGTAGCCAGTGCAGACAAGCTTGAACAGCCAACCTGGAAAGAGCGCCTGTTGATCAAAGACTCTCTCGGCGCCTGGGAGCCA
This sequence comes from Cellvibrionaceae bacterium, assembly GCA_021151695.1. Classification (GTDB taxonomy): domain Bacteria; phylum Pseudomonadota; class Gammaproteobacteria; order Pseudomonadales; family Cellvibrionaceae; genus Cellvibrio. The sequence goes on from JAGKWU010000007.1 coordinate 49,291, forward strand.
ACTATAGATCCCGTGCAGTGGAACCGCCTGGACCAGGTACAAATGCTGGTGCAACCGGTAGAACAGTTGGATGGTGATGATCAGGGTACTTCGCAAACCGCCACCGAGACCAAAGAGCCTCCCTCCAGCCCCCTGGAATTACTGGTATGGAGCAGTCATTGGGAGAGCCTTCAAGCGCAGCCTTCCGCAAGCGAATCCCCTATTCCGAAAAACCTGAGTGCTCCGCTGCGTAAAAAAGCCATCACCACCCTGGCCATAGCGGCGGCGGAATGGCAGTGGCAGCATCTACCGGACGGCAAGGATTACGACAGGAACGCCTGGACGCTCGCCCCGTTTTACCTGGGTAACCTGGCGTTGGCTCGCAAAATTCCCCGTACCGGTTTGCAAACCAAAGTATTGGAGGAAGCAGAACACCTGGACTGGCTGCCTGATGATCTCATTTACGATGCCGACGATCATTGCATAATCCAGACCTATCTCAACCTTTACGCTATTTATCGCGATCCGCGAATGTTGGAGCCAAGCAAGGCTCGCCTGGATTACATACTGCAACATCGCCCCGCCAGCACTCTGGATTTTGGCTCACCTAATAGCCACGATCGCTGGAGCTGGAGCGACGCGCTGTTTATGGGCCCCATGAGCTGGTTGCTAATGTATGAGTTGACCATGGAGCGCGACTATCTGGACTATATGAATACCGAATGGTGGGCTACCAGTGAGCGGCTTTATCGTGCACAGCCAGGGCTCTTTTTTCGCGACGAATCCTGGCTGGATTTACGCGAGCAGAATGGCAAAGGCATCTACTGGGCGCGCGGCAATGGGTGGGCAATGGCGGGGTTAGCGCAGGTATTGGAGCACCTTCCCCAAACCCACGCCGATTATGAGCGCTACTTGCTCCAGTACCAGCAGATGGCCGCCGCCTTTTTGAAATCCCAACAATCGGATGGACTCTGGCGCACAGGCCTGCTTGACCCCAAAGCGCACAGGGCGCGCGAGACCAGCGGCTCATCCTTCATTACTTTTGCGCTGGCCTGGGGATTGAACAAAAAGCTGTTGGATGACAAAGCTTATCGACCTGTCGTCACCAAAGCCTGGAACTCCCTGGTTACCAGCGTCACCGCCGAGGGCAAGCTGGAAAATGTTCAACCGATAGCGGCAGCCCCACAGGGCTTTGATCCCCATCACTCGGAACCCTTCGGCACCGGCGCCTTTCTGTTGGCAGCCAGTGAGGTGTATGAGCTGGCCAAACATTAGATCTGTCCTTCAGAAGCCGAATCGCATCGGCTTCTGAAGAAAGCCAACCTGTATTCTCTTCCTTGCCGCCGCTGACGCGCCTTTAAATTTGCGTCATTCCGCCATCAACAGTCAGCTCTATCCCATTGATATATCTGGCATCTTCTGAAGCCAGGAAGACTGCCGCCGAGGCTATTTCGTCCGGCTCTGCGACATAACCCAAGGGAACGGCTGTTTTGGCGTACTCCTGTGTAGCAGCCAATCGCTCCGCATCCCATTTCAAGCCATTCTCCATAATCGGCGTACGGGTAAGGCCAGGGCTCAGGGTGTTGACACGGATCTTGCGCCCGCGCAACTCATTGGCCCAGGTGCGGCCAAAGGAGCGAACGGCGGCTTTGGAGGCGTTATAAAGGCTCAGGTTTTCCAGCCCCTTATTGGCCACGATAGAGGCAGTGAGAACAATAGCAGCACCGTCTTTTACCAATGGCAGCAATGTTTGCACCGTGAAAAACACGCCCTTCACGTTAATATCAAAGGTCTTCAGATACTCGGCTTCAGATGTCTCACCAAATTGGTTGTATTCGGCAATACCCGCATTGGCAAAAACAGCATCCAGTTGATCGCCGCGCTTTTCGATCTCCTGCTTGAGCAGGCCAAGATCGGCCAGACTCGACACATCGGACACTAGTGCAACAGCGTTTGGCCCCAGCGCTGATGCGGCGGCATCCAGGCTTTTGGCGGATCGACCGGTGATATATACGCGCTTGGCACCCGCGACCAGCAATTGGCGCGCTATAGCCTGGCCAATTCCGGTGGAGCCACCTGTTACTACGGCAACCTGATTGTTGAAGTTGTAAGACATGACAATATTTCCTTCAAAATGCGCCCGCAATAAGACTTCTTGAACCGGTAACGGGCAATGACAAGGGCAAGCCAAGCCCCCTGCTTGTGGCCGGAGGCTTGGCCAATGTCGCTCACATTATTCGATTGTTCGAATAACATAGAACAATTGAACGGTATCATGGCCTGTGGCAAAATTGCAAGATGCGCTTACCAAACCACCCCTCCGTTGATAGCCTGAGCCTTACCCGCGTACTCCACGCGTTAAGTGATCCGGCACGCTTGTCGATTGTCAAAACCCTGGCCAATCAGGGAGCCCAGCCTTGCGGGGCCCTCTCTCTGCCGATTGCCAAATCCACCGCTTCTCATCATTTTCGTGTTTTACGGGAATCCGGCATTATCCAGATGCAAGCTGAAGGCACCCAATTTATTAACTCACTGCGCCGGGCCGATCTCGATAGCCGCTTTCCAGGTTTGCTGGATGCCGTGTTGCAATCTGCCGACGAGATTTAACAACCTCTTCCAGCTGACTGCTCTGGCTTCCCACTTGCCGCAAGCCGCGCGGCTATTGGTCCCGCCCGTGTTTTACGCCTTTGTTCCCACCTTTTTCCAACTGCCCACCGGCAAACATGGTAAACCCCACTTTTGTCATCACACAGCAAAAGGATGAGCGGTTAGCAGTCGCGGTAGCAGTATTTATCCAGCAACAGTGCGCCCTGCCATGGACGAATTACGCGGAAATCATTAAGCGAAAAGTTGCGCGGAAAGGCAGAAGCAAGGCGCAGGCACCCGTAGTTTCGGATAAGACGCAAGCCCGAAAGCTACATTCAATCCCCCAATAAAAAAGCTAACTGAGGGTTCATATGACAAACCAACACAAGCGTGGCTTAACCGCCAGGCTGGCTCTGCTCGCCAGCACTTTATTTACCATCCATGCCAATGCTGACGTACTCAACCCGGTTATTGGCCCAATACTCTACGAAGAACAATTCAACACACTGGACGCCACTCGCTGGAACACTATCGAAGGCGACGGCTGCGGCATTGGCCTGTGCGGCTGGGGTAACGCGGAGCTGGAATACTATCGGGCCAACAACCTCACCATCGAGAACCCGCCCTTCGAACCAGCGACAAAAGCACTGGCAATTACCGCCAAGCGCGAAGCCTTTAGTGGCCGCGGGTTTACCTCCGGCAAGATAGATTCTGCCAATAAAATCCAGGTGAAATACGGTTTGATCGAGTTCCGTATGGCCGCGCCACAAGTGGGTATCGGCCTCTGGCCAGCCGGTTGGATGTTGGGTACCAGCCTCGCAAGCTGGCCATCAAAAGGCGAGTTGGACATCATGGAAATGGGTCACAAGGCTGCCTCCATGGCTGACGCCGGTTACGGTGGTGGCGATGTAAACGCCTATGTAGGCTCCAACGCCATTTATTACTCCACTGCCGCATGCGTTCCCGGTAACGAAACCTGCGCAGCATCGACCGCCTGGAAAACGCCAAGCTCATACCTGGCCAATACACCACTTAGCAACCGCTTTGTGTTGTACCGTATGTATTGGACTGACACTCAAATCCGCTACACCATTGTGGATAACGGTGTAGAACACGATATGTACAAGGCCCCTATCCCGATTACGGCGGAATCGTCCGAGTTCAACGCGCCCTTCTACTTCCTGTTCAACCTGGCGGTTGGCGGCAACTTCACCGACGCTGCAAACGATGGCCAAGTAACTGCTCCGCTACCCGGCAAGATGTACATAGACTACATCCGCGTCTACCAACTGGATGGCAAGGGTGAAGTGAAACTCGGCAGCCAGGTACCGGTTGAGGCCGGCGTATACGGTGTCTTTACCGACAACACACCCACCAGCGCGAAAGAAACCCTGGGCACCACCTCAGATTTCTGGATGTGGAATACCGCTTCCATGGCCGCTGGCACCCTGCCCCCCTATGAAGGCAGCAACGTATTGGCCGTGAAATACACTGCACCCAACCAATGGTTTGGCGGCGGCGTGGCATCGCGTCAAGCGCACGATATGAGCAAGTTCGCCAACGGCACTTTGAAGTTCCGTATCAAAATCCCGGCAAACGTTGCTTTCAAAGTGGCGATTAACGATACCTATACCAACAGTTCATCAGTGACCTTCCCTGCCAACACCACCACCTATGGTTTGGTGCGCAACGGTGAATGGGCACAGGCGACTATCCCGATTGCCGATATTCGCGGTATTAACGCGCTGCAATCCATGTCGCAGCTGTTCAGCTTTAGCAGCGTTGATGGCCAGTTGCCCCAAACTACTTTTGATTTTGCGATTGATGACATTGTTTGGGATTGCGGCACCAGCGCGGCTTGCCAGCCAACCGCGACTTCTTCGTCTGTAGCGACCAGCTCATCACGTCCAAGCTCATCATCGTCTTCTGTTGTAACGACGACTTCATCGCGCACCAGCACCAGCGTTAGTTCAAGCTCAAGCAGCGTTGCTTCTGCCGGCTTGTTGTCGAGCGGCAAGCCTGTGACGGCAAGCAGCAATTTGCAACCTGCAAGCAACGCGGTTGATGGCAACGCCGGTACGCGCTGGGAATCCACCCAAGGTGTAAGCCCAAGCTGGTTAGCTGTTGATTTGGGCAGCGCTAAATCACTCACGCAAGTAGTGATTGATTGGGAAGCAGCGAACGCAGCGTCTTATCAAGTACAAGGCTCCAACGACAACACTAACTGGACCACACTCAAATCAGTGACTGGCGGCGCCTTTGGCAACCGCACAGATACTAACGCGGTGAGCGGCACCTATCGCTATGTGCGTATCTACTGCACCGAGCGCAGCGCTGGTAATACCTGGGGCTATTCAATTTTTGAATTGAAAGTGTATGGCACCAATCCACCAGTAAGTTCATCAAGTGCTGCCAGTGTTGGCCCATTAACTATCGCTACGGCGACAGCGAGTACGCAGCTCACACCAGCCACCAACGCGGTTGATAAAAACTCTGGTACTCGTTGGGAATCTGCTCACGCAGTAGATCCAACCTGGTTAACTGTGGATCTTGGTGCTGCTCGTAACCTGGCAACAATCGCCATCGATTGGGAAGCTGCCAACGCGGCCAACTATTTGATCCAGGGCTCCAACGACAACACCAACTGGACAACATTGGTTACCAAAACCGGTGGTACGTTTGGTGATCGCACCGACACAGCAAACCTGAGTGGCAGCTATCGCTACGTGCGCATTTACGGCACAGCGCGCAGTGCGGGCAACCAATGGGGCTACTCTATTTGGGAAGTTCGTCTCACAGGTAACTAGGTTGTACAGCTAACTAGGTTGTACAGCTAACTAGGTTGTACAGCTAACCAAGTTGTTTTGTTCATTTGTTTTATAACGCCGTACTCATGCCCTCGTCCGGGGGCATGACAAATTCTCTCCGTGGTTTCCCTGTTTACTCTGCATTGGTTTCCCTGACTGATGCAGAGTTTTTTGCATTTACTCTCCCTGTAACTCCTGAAAAATATTTCTGTATTTTTTTGCGCAGAAAATTTCACATCGCTAAAAAATTTTTGAAAATTCCCCACTAACATCCAGGCAATAAAAAACCCCGGGGCCGACCAGAAGCCCCGGGGTTATAAAAGGTCTTACTTAAAACTTACTACTAAAACTTACTGACCCCAAACGGTGTTGATTACAGTAGTTTTACGTGCATCGAAATCGCCCCACTGGCCCCACTTGTCGTTGGCACTTACTGGATCCCACGGAGTGGTCCACCAGCCGAGTGTATCCGCAGACTCTGGGTTCATTGACCAGTAGCAAGCGTTGATTTTTCTCTTCTTGAAGTAGTTAGCAGCTGCTTGTTGCCATTGCTCATCCACGTTAGTGGTGATGTGGCTCCACATGTTGCGAACACCTTGTTTGGTCTTCAACGGCCAATCCATGTTGCCACCGTATTCACCAATCAGGATGCCGTAACCTTTGTCACGCAGGTAACCGAAGTGTTCTTCCCAACCTTTTTCCAACACAGTTGGATTGATCAGGATCTTACACTTGGCTTTACCAGCATCATCACCTTCAAGACCTACGCAAGCGGTTTGGCTTGGATCCAGGAATTGCTTCTGTACGAATACAGATGGACCGTAGGTGTGTGGAGAGAACAGTACTTGGTCTTTCGGAATGTTGATTGGATTGTCGCCAGCTTCAAACAGGTTTTCACCCCAGTTTGGATTGATGGTAGCGGTGCCGTAAGGTACTGCATCTTTGGTATCAGGAGTGCCGTCTTGAGTGTTGGCGTTGCCAGAAATACCTTCAACAATGATGATCATGTTGGGGTTAACAGAGTTAACTGCCTGGTAAGCGCGCTCAGACATAGCTTTCCAATCAGCCCAGGTGTAATCCCATGGCTCGTTGAAAATGTCGATACCGATGATGTTGTTTACACCCAACTTGGCAGGCAGACCAGCGATCTCTTTCAAGTTCGCAATCCACTTGGTTTCGTCGTAAGCCTGGATGTGAGTCACGGTGCTTGGGTTGTTGGTTGCAGAGCAAGAGTATGCTTCACGTTTGAAATCATAATCTTCGCGGTTTGCATCAACATAAGGTGGACGTGCATCCAGACGACCTTTACGCCAGCCCACATAGTTGGAGCAGGAGTGGATGTCGAGGAATACCTGGATATCGTTAGCCGCTGCAGTCTTGATGAAATCTTCCAATGCCTGACGGGCGTTGGTTTGACGTACAGACTGATGGTTCTTCAGGTTAGGCTCTTTACCTTGTGGATCGTTTGGATCCAGGGTTTGTGGAGTAACCGGGATACGCAACATGGTGATGCCTTTCGCTTTCAGCTCAGTCATACCTTGTTGGATAGTACGGCCAGTACCGGCACCGCCGTTCACCCACCACATGTTACCCATGTAGAGTTCCATTGGTGCGCCGCTTGGGTTGGTAGAGTCGTTTGAAGGCTCGTGACGACCTTCCAGACCGAACCAGTTACCGCAATGCGCAGGAACCACAACGCCGTCTTTAGTGATGTTACCGTCAGCATTCACGCGGAACTTACCGGAGTTGGAAGATACGCTGGAAGAAGTGCTGGTGGATGTAGTTGAGGTAGTAGAAGCCGAGGTGCTGGTCTTCGAAGTAGAAGTACTGGTAGACGTACTGGTAGAAGTCTTCGATGTAGATGTAGCAGAGCTGGTAGAAGTCGCCGGGCAACCATTAACTACACCGTAAGGTGCTGGTTGAGTCGCACAGGTGCTGTTAGCAATACAACTCTTACCGTTCTCATAACCCCAACCTGAAGTAGTGGTTACGCAGCTTGGGTACAAAGTACCGTACCAGTTACATTGCGAAGTAGTGGCACAAGCTGAAGAGCTGGTGCTTGGCGCAGAGCTGCTGGTAGAGGTTTTGCTGCTAGTAGCCACCGAAGTCGCAACAGATGTTGAGGCTGAAGTTGAAGTCTTGCTGCTGGTAGAAGTGGCAGGTGAAGAACTGGTGGTAGCCACAGAGCTGCTGGTGGTTACGGTAGAGCAAACGGCACCAGTAATGGCTGGAACTTCTGCCGGCGCTGTGCTGTTCTTGTCACCTTGTACACCAAAGCTTACAGACTGACCTGGTTGAATGGTTTTGTTCCAATCCAAAGCAGTTGCTGAGTATGGATTGCTGCCACTGAGGGTAGCATTCCAGGAGCTGGTGATTTTGTTGGCGGAGTATTGCCAACCTACAGTCCAACCATTGATGGCTGTTGTGCCATTGTTGGTGATGGTGATAGAACCCTGGAAGCCAGTATTCCATTCGTTAACTACGGCGTAACTACAAACTGCTGCCTGGGCTTGGCCTGCGGCCACACCCATACCCAGCAAAACTGCCAGGCCAAGCGCTTTTTTACCGAGCGCATGTTTTTTAGGAGCTTGCATTTAAAAATCTCCAATTATGGTGTTGTTGGAAAGGGTCGCTAACACCCTCGTTATTAGTATTAATGTGCCCTGCTGTTTTACACCGCTGGGGCGATAAAGCTCACTCCTGTCGCTCGCGCCAACTTTTGGTAAAGGGCGAGCAAGTTGCCGCTACGCGTGTAAAAAAACGCAGCCACAACCGTGGTCCAACCACATTCCGGTCATTTTTTGCGGACGTCTGTTTATCTATTTTTTTGAAATTTTTTGCTAAAACAGAGCGTCGAAATAACCCTTCCGCAATCCGGAAATTCAGGGATCGAGAATGGATAAGCTTTGTAAGAAAAGATTTGTAACTGTTACATCAAGCCAACGTAGTTCTTTTATTTTTATTATGTGCGCCTTGTCTGCATTTATGACAGCGCTGTCATTTGTGCGTAATGTAGTGTCAATGATGATCAAATAATGTGAACTGGCGCACAAATTTTAAACACTTATGGTCTTAGGGACCCAATGTTGTGATCTGGAAATACTTTTGGAGCAGGGAAAGAGAGGGTCGGCGTTAATCTGTGCAGCGCTTTTTTTAGCTCTACAAATCACCTATCGAAGGGCTGGATTCAATGTAACGCCCTGTAACAAGATCGAGCCAGCAAACCTTCATAATGAACAAATGAAATGATTTACATGCAATTAAATCCGGCCAGCAGCTAGACCGAAATATCAATTTTATTGGTTCGCGGTTGGTAATTGGCCACAGACAGAAACGCGCGGCTGGCAGGGTCGGTATTTTGGCTGGTGCGCTTATCGGGGGATTTGCTGTCGCTCGTGCGTTCGGGCGGCGGAATGACGGCGGGCGATTGGGTTACGGAATACTCGTTGGGTGTTTTCGGGTCTAACTGGGCATCCAGGGTGACAGGCTGGCGCTGGCGTTGGGCTTCCTGATTGGCCTGTGGTCGCAAGCTATTGCTCGAGCCATAACCCGAAGACACATAACCTGTTAAATTGCCAATAACCATTGTCGCCAAAAACCCTAAACTAAAAGTGAAAACCAGAGTATAGCCAAAACACCGCAATGGGCCAATTTTTAACCAGGCATTCCAGCAGCGTTCAAGGCCGGGTTATTTATCTCCATGGAGACCCCATTTTTCGTCACTGTATAAATATTGTGGCGTCAGCAGATATATTGAGCAGCTTTTTACGTCACACAATATGTAGTAATAACCGCCAGGATTCTCTATAAGAAAAAAATCTAATCCACGCAGGTATAAGCGCCAAACCTCACAATACCGGCCAGCCCTTAGTTTTGGGCCTTTTTGCAGAGTTTTTTCACCGGCTATCCACATCTTACACAGACTTATCCACAGGTTTTTTCGGCTTGCATTAAATAGTTAACCGCATTATCTTGTAGCCCATTCTCGGTTTACCCCTATATATAGGGTTTTGTGACAGACCTCGCGATTTCAGCACCTAGGCCATTTGGCGCCTCGCTGTCAAGCGAATATGCCGCTATTCCGCAGGTTTTTTTGTTAAAGAAGCGAGTATCCAAGCCGATCAACCAAGCCTTCGGCTATGAGCTGGCTCCCGAAAAACAGGTCGTACTGGTTATCAGGGCATCCACTATATGTTGTGGTTACTTTTGGACCAACACCTTCGGGTACCGCAAGCTCCAATATCGTCAGGCAAGAATAAACAGCGAGCGGTTTCGATCATCTTTTTGATCTTTTTAGCGGAATGGGCTGTCACAACTTTATCCGCGAAGCGTTTTTGTTTTACCACCTTATAACCATCAGGACCAACTCACGCGGGAGACGTCTATGCAAAGCGACATTGAAAGCACATCAGGTTCAACCTCTATCCCCGTCCAACAGGATATCCACGGCAGCAGCAACAGCCTGGCGGCCACTGCCCCCGGCCAATTGCGCGTTATCAAGCGCAATGGCACCGTAGTTCCGTTTGACGCAAGCAAAATTGCCATAGCCATGACCAAGGCGTTTTTGGCGGTTGAAGGCGGCACAGCTGCCGCATCTACCCGTGTGCATGAAACTGTCGATAACCTCACCAAGCAAATTACCGCGACTTTCAAACGCCGTATGCCCTCTGGTGGCACCATTCATATCGAAGAAATCCAGGATCAGGTAGAACTGATTCTGATGCGTTCCGGCGAACAAAAAATTGCCCGCGATTACGTGCTCTACCGCGAAGAACACGCTCGTATGCGCGCCGAGAAACAAGCAGATTCCTCATCGCAAGATCCGGATTACCCCACTATTAATGTGATCCGCGCTGATGGTACCCGCGCGCCTTTGAACATTGGCCGTATGCGCACCATCGTGCACGAAGCCTGTGCCAACCTGAAAGGTGTAGAAGAGAAAGCCATTCTCGATGAAGCCATGCGCAACCTTTACGATGGCGTTAACGAGTCAGACGTAAATACCTCGTTGGTAATCACCGCGCGTACCTTGGTAGAGAAAGAGCCCAACTACTCTTTTGTTACTGCCCGTCTGTTGATGGACAAACTGCGCGCTGAAGCCCTGGGCTTTTTGGGTATTGCCGAATCAGCTACCCAATCTGACATGGAGCTTTACTACGCGCGCGCCCTGCCCGCCTACCTGAAAAAAGGTGTAGAGCTGGAGCTGTTGTCGCCCGAGCTGTTGACGTTCGACACTGACAAACTCGGCAAAGCCCTGCTGGCTGACCGCGATTTGCAGTTCACCTATCTCGGCCTGCAAACCCTGTACGACCGCTACTTCATCCACAGCAACGATGTTCGCATCGAATTGCCACAGATTTTCTTTATGCGCGTCGCCATGGGCCTCGCCATTGAGGAAGAGCACAAAGAAGAGCGTGCGATTGAGTTCTATCGCCTCTTGTCGTCCTTCGACTACATGAGTTCTACCCCAACCCTGTTCAACGCCGGCACCCTGCGCCCACAGTTGTCATCCTGCTACCTGACCACCGTTCCCGATGACCTGCACGGTATCTACGGCGCTATGCAAGACAACGCCATGCTGTCCAAATTCGCTGGCGGTTTGGGTAATGACTGGACACCGGTACGTGCGCTGGGCGCCTACATCAAAGGCACCAACGGCAAGTCGCAAGGTGTGGTTCCCTTCCTGAAAGTAGCCAACGATACTGCGGTAGCAGTAAACCAGGGTGGCAAGCGCAAAGGCGCTGTCTGTGCTTACCTGGAAACCTGGCATATGGACGTCGAGGAATTCCTCGAACTGCGTAAAAACACCGGTGACGACCGTCGCCGCACCCACGACATGAACACTGCCAACTGGATTCCAGACTTGTTCATGAAGCGTGTGTTCGACGATAAAGAGTGGACCCTGTTCTCTCCGAATGACGTGCCCGATCTGCACGACCTCTACGGAAAAGCATTTGAAGAGCGTTATGCGTTCTACGAAGGCGAAGCTGCTGCCGGCAAAATCAAGGTATTCCGCACAGTGCGTGCAGTAGACCTGTGGCGCAAAATGCTGGGCATGCTGTTCGAAACCGGCCATCCATGGCTCACCTTTAAAGATCCGTGCAACCTGCGCAGCCCGCAGCAGCACGTAGGTGTGGTGCACTCGTCCAACCTCTGCACCGAGATCACCCTCAACACCAAAGCCAACGACGAAATCGCTGTATGTAACCTTGGTTCCGTCAACCTGGCCCAGCACATCGTTGATGGCAAACTCGACCAGGAAAAGCTTGGCCGCACCGTAAAAACCGCTATCCGCATGCTGGATAACGTGATCGACATTAACTACTACGCGGTAGGTACCTCCAAAGCCTCCAACCTGCGCCACCGTCCTATTGGACTGGGCATCATGGGCTTCCAGGACGCGCTCTACTTGCAGCGTATCGCCTACAGCTCACAACAAGCTGTGGATTTTGCCGATACCTCTATGGAAGCCATCGCCTACTACGCGATCCAGGCCTCCAGCGAGCTGGCGCAAGAGCGCGGTAAGTATTCAACCTTTGAAGGCTCCCTGTGGAGCAAAGGTGTTCTGCCACTGGATTCTATCGAGAGCCTGGTGCAAAACCGTGGTGAGAAGTACATCAAAGTGGACCGCAGCTCTACCCTGGATTGGGACAGTCTGCGCAAGCAAGTCGTCAGCAACGGTATGCGTAACTCCAACGTGATGGCGATTGCCCCAACGGCAACTATCTCCAACATCACCGGCGTTACCCAGTCTATCGAGCCGACTTACCAGAACCTCTATGTGAAATCCAACCTGTCAGGCGAATTCACCGTGGTTAACCCACACCTGGTGCACGACCTCAAAGCCCGCGGCCTCTGGGACGCGGTGATGGTTAACGACCTGAAATACTACGAAGGCTCTGTGCAGAAGATCGACCGTATCCCGGCCGACCTGAAAGCCATCTACTCTACCGCCTTTGAAGTGGAGCCACGCTGGATTGTAGAAGCCGCCAGCCGCCGCCAAAAGTGGATCGATCAAGCCCAAAGCCTGAACCTGTACATCGCCGGCGCCAACGGCAAGAAGCTGGACATCACTTACCGTATGGCCTGGTACAGCGGTTTGAAAACCACCTACTACCTGCGCGCTTTGTCGGCGACAACTACCGAGAAATCCACCATTAACACGGGTGCATTGAACGCGGTATCTGCCGGTGGTGGTGAAGGCCTGCTGGCTGCACCAGCGACAGCTGCACCGGAAGTATCAGAAGTAGCACCAGCGGATTTCGCGCAGGCAGCACCAGTGCCATTGGCTTGCTCGATTGATAATCCGGATTGTGAGGCTTGTCAGTAAAATCAATGGGTTGGGCTTTTTAGTTAACTTGAAAGCTTAAACTTTGAACAGCAAAAAGCCGCCCTGATGAGAGTTGGGGCGGCTTTTTTATACGCGCTGAACTTACGCAAGTAGGGAATCGTCATCCTCGCATAGCGAGGATCCAGCTCTTCGCTTTTGCTTTTCCGTTTGAAGGACGTTTAATTTTATAGGTTTTTTAAGAGCTGGATCCTCGCTATGCGAGGATGACAACTCCCCTAAAGAATTTAGAATGTGGCACCGAAACTAGATCCCCTGCGAGCGCCCCGAGCATCGGAGGAGAATTGCCGTAAAACGCACAGGACGTGCGTTTTAGTGACGTCGAGCCATGGATGGCTCGTCGGAACGACGGCAATTATCTGAGAAGCGCAGGATAAAGGCGGGAACGGGGTGTCCTTCCTTTTGGTTACTTTTCGTTGGACAAGCAACGAAAAGTGACTCGCCCAGCAGGGCGAAACAAATGCGCACGAATACAACAAATACAATTAAGAACTGGATCCCCGTAAGCGGGGGCGCCTAGCCGAGGATGACGACTCCCTACTTAACAATGAAAGAGTACTGACCAATTGGCGCTCGCCAGCTACCGCTAAAACACCTGCGGTTCCTCAATCCTATAACCCTGCGCAAAGTCCACTCCAATCTCCCGCAATATATCCAGCACCTGATCGCTCTCCACAAACTCGGCAATGGTCTGGATACCCATGACGTGGCCTATGTTGTTGATGGATTCGACCATGGCGCGGTCTATGGGGTCGACCGCCATGTCGCGGACGAAGTTGCCATCGATTTTGAGGAAATCCACCGGCAATTGTTTGAGGTAGCCGAAGGAGGACATACCGCTACCAAAGTCGTCGAGGGCGAAGTGACATCCCAGGGCGCGCAGCTCCTGAATGAGTTTCGTCGCCTGGGTCAGATTGGCGATAGCAGCGGTTTCCGTGATTTCGAAACAGATACTTGCTGGAGGAACCTGGTATTTACGAAATTGCTCTTGCACAAAGGCAGGAAAAGCCTCGTCGCACAGAGTGGTCCCCGACAAATTGATGGCCAGCAATTGGTCTTGCTTGCTGAAGCTGGCGTAGCGAGCAAACGCCGTGGAAACCACCCAACGATCAAGCATCGGCATCAACCCGTAGCGTTCTGCCGCCGGAATAAAAGCCATAGGCGGTATCAAGGAGTTGTCTTCGTCGCGCATACGCAGCAACAATTCCGAATGACGGCACTCACCGGCAACATTGGCAAGCGACGAATAGGACTGCGCGTAGAGAACAAAGCGATTTTGTTCCATAGCCTGGCGGATGCGTCCTACCCATCCCACCTGCCCTTGACGACTGCTAAATTCCTGGGACTCTGGTAAATAAATTTGCACGCGATTGCGGCCTTTTTCCTTGGCAACATAGCAGGCAGAATCAGCCATTTGCAGTATGTCGGTAAGGGTGATGCCATGGTTGGAAAAGGTCACCAAACCTATGGTGACGCCCACAGAAAAAGTTTTGTCTTTCCACACAAAATGGAAATCACTCACTGCCTCTCGCAGAGTCTCGGCGATTTTAAGCGCGGCCGTGGTTGGGCAACTATCCAGCAAAACCCCGAATTCATCGCCCCCCAGACGCGCCAGCGTATCCGTATGGCGCAATTTGGCGAGCAGCACGCTGGCGAGCTGGCGCAACAGCTCATCGCCCGCTACGTGGCCACAGGTATCGTTAACGATTTTGAACTGATCCAGATCCAGATAGAGCAAGCTGTGCTCGCGCTGGTCGGATTTACCAGTCTGCAGCGCCATGTCTACCCGCCGCTCAAACTCGCGCCGGTTTATCAAACCCGTAAGCGAATCGTGGGTCGCTTGATAAGTCATCTCCGCTGCCATCTTGCGGCTCTCGGTGACATCGTGAAAAACCAATACCACGCCGCTTATTCTGCCCTCGCGATCGCGAATAGGCGCCGCTGAGTCCTCTACCGGAAATTCTTTGCCTGTGTGGCGCTGGAGCAAGGTCGTATCAGCAGCCAGGCCTGCAATAGCCTCAGTTTCGAGTACCGTATCTATGGGGTTAATGGCTGCCTCGCCGGTTTTCTCATCGATGATGCAAAACACGTCAGCAATGGGCCGCCCCAACGCCTCCTCACTCGCCCAGCCCGTCATGGATTCTGCGACCGGATTGAGATAGGTCACCAGCCCCTCAGTGTCAGTGGTGATCACCGCATCGCCAATGGAGCTGAGGGTGACGTGCAAACGCTCCTTTTCTGCAAATAATTCTTGCTCGGCCTTTTTACGCTCTGTGACATCGCGAATCACTGCGACAAACAGCCGTTCACCCTTGAGATTCATCTCGTTGATGTTCAGCTCCAGCTGAAAGATGCTGCCATCGCTACGCAGGCCGGGAAGCTCAAGCATTGGGCGCGCCAGCAGTCGGCGATCACCGTGTTGTAGGAACCGGCGGAAGCCACATTCTCGCGCTTCATGCAGGTGGGACGGAACGAGCATTTTGATGCTGCGTCCCGGCATCTCCTCCGCCGCATAGCCGAACATGCGACTGGCAGCCGGGTTAAATGCCTGGATGATGCACTGATCGTTAAAGGTCAATATGCCTTCATCCACGCTGCCAAGCAGCGTGCGAATTTCCAGCTCCTTATCCGCGGATTCTGCCTCAGAGGCGACCAACCGCCGCGCCATGGGTCGCAATTGGGACTTCAACAGCAACCCACCCAGCAGGGCTAAAAATAGCAGCAGGAAAAACACATTCTTTAGTTGGTGCCGAATGTCGGTGTATAGCTCTACCGTATCCAGCTTACACACCAAGCCCAAGCCGGGCGCCAGGCTTACTCGCGCCGCAACAACGTTATTGCCGCGGTAATCCGCGGCCAGTCCAAGCCCCTCTTTCCCGTCTACTGCTAATTTGATCGGCAGGACCTTACCATAGCGTCCCATGGAGTTGACCTTATGGATGCCGGGTTGGTCTGTTAGCTGGTTGAGACACAGGAGATCATCGCCATAGCCCATACATATGACAGCTTCCCCGGTTTCGCCTATTTCCCGACCGTTGTAGAGCTGGTGGTAAACGTCATCCAGCGAATACTCAATCACCACAAAACCCAAGGGGCCAGTGGTATCAGATACCAAAGCGCTGGTGTGTAGACGCAGGCCCCCATCCCAGCGCAAAAGCGAGGGGTTGGAACCGGGCAGGTTCACTTCGAAATCACTTTTGCCAACACCGCTATCTCCTTGTTGATAAAGCTCTTTTCCATTGAGATCCAGCAGTGCGATGTTCAACTGGTCCTTTACGGGTAATAGTCGGGATGCGGGCACGTCCGCTTGGGATTGAGCAAACCGACGAATTATTTCGGGACGTTTGGCCGTACGGTTGGTTAGCTCTATCGCCTGTTCAACCCGGCTATGAAAGAGTTCAGCGCGGCCTCTGGCTATATCAGCCAGATCGTGCATAAGGGATTTCTCCAGCACGGTTTGCTGGGAGACAAAGCCTACCAATCCCGCTGTAAAAATCAGCACTACCAGCACAGCGACGCCCATAAAGGCGATCTTTTCATCCTCCGCCAGATAGCGGCGAGAGCTGTACCAATCAGCGCGAGACCAACTCAACCACAGCGCCACTCCGGCCAGGATCATCCCTGTCGCCGTATGCACCGCCATACGCGCCGAGCGAGCCCAGCCATAGAGCAAATCGGGCGCCAGCATATAGCCTACCAGCCCGGTCGTGCCCAAACCGAGTACGACAAACGTCAGCAGGCGCGCCGCTCTGGCCTGGGAGCGGCTGGCCACACGCGGAATAATCATCAGCGCAAAGCCAATCGCAATAAAGCTGAGGGCAGTGTTAGGAGCCATGCGGCCGGGACGTGTATTGCCGTCGCCAATCCAGATATGCAGGGATGGCCAATCGATACCCAAGTTATGATCGGTAACAATACTGACAAAGATAAAGCTGCAGAAAACAATCAGTAGCAAACCAATAGCGGTTTGCAGTCGCAGCAGCCATGGTTGGTTTGACTCGGGCAGCGCCAGGGCTACGCCTGTGACCGCAAAACAGAGGGCAGTGTTAAACACCATGGGAACCATCCCAAGTTTAAACTGCACCATGAGGGGTAAATGAAATAGCCAACCCGACAACACAACCAATCCCATGGTTAACAGGGCGAGGCCAATAAGCGTCTTTATGATTTTTTGCATGACGTGGCAGCTAGTGTGTAATTGGCTTTTAAAGCTTAGTACGCTGTCGTCAAAAGTACCCTAGTAGATATAATTTTAACCGTCAGGTGCGGGTAAGCCTATTTGATCTAACCGATAAGTTGTCGTTGTGCGCACCAGGACGCCGTCAGAATCTTTCACTTGGCAATCAACACCAACAAACTTCTTCCCTGCAGCCCATAAATACTCCCTTCCCCACCCACCAACACTTCATCTCCCGGCAACACCATATTATTTCCCTCATTCCACGCGGCCGTATCCAGCGCGCGAAACCATTGTTTGCCAGCACCAGCCCAAGGCAATCGGAAATTTCTCAGCCATGTGTCAGCGTTGTAGGCAATAAAAATGGCGGAGGTAGAATCACCAAACTCGCTGCTATCGATGCGATACGCGAGCGCATGTTGATTGGGTGCATTAAAAAAACTGTTGCCAGCCAGATCGCCATCAGGAGAGAACCAGCGAATTTGTTCCATGCCGTTATTATTACCATCGTCATTGCGATAAAAATCTGCCGGCCGCAATGCCGGGTGTGCTTTGCGAAACGCAAGTAAACGCGATGTGTATTCCATAAACAGTTGTTGCTCTGGCGCCAGCGAATAATTCAGCCAATTGGCTACTGAATCCAGATTGTAGGAGTTGTTATTGCAGTTAAGACTGCGCAGCATTTCATCGCCACCGGTAATCATAGGAACACCGGCAGACAGCATCAAAAACGCAAGGCCGGTGCGAGCAGCCTGCCGCTGGGCACTTGATCCACCGCTGCCTTGATCCCAACTTTTATTATCGTTGCTACCACCGTCCGACGGGCCAAAAGGCCAGGGTTGTGAATTGTTGGAGCCGTTACAACTGTATAAATCCTTCATGGTCAGGCCATCATGGGCCACTAAAAAATTAATAGAATTCCAAGGCTTGCGGCCGCTGTTTTGAAAGATATTGGATGAGCCCGCAAAATAATTGGCGAGCTGGCCCGGCGTGATATCCGCAACACCCAATTGATTCTGGCTGCTGCGTAAACCATTGCGAAAAGCATCATTCCACTCGGACCAACTGCCAGGGAAATTGCCCAGTTGATATTCCTGTCCGCCGGTTGGAGCCCAAGGCTCTGCAATCAGATCAACACCTTCCCCTCCATCGGCTGGTCGCGGGTGTAAATCCCGCAAGATTCTATTGAGCGCCGTGCCGGGATTAAATTTGTCAAAGTTAAAACAGCCTTCCACGCAGGTATTGCCCAGTACGGTTGCGAGATCAAAACGAAATCCATCCACACCTAAATTATTACTCCAATAGGCCAGCGAATCGACAATGACATTTTGCGCCGCAGGATTGAATGTATTGAAATTTCCACCCACTCCCGTACTGTCATAAGTGAAACCTCTATCCTCCGTGAGCGTGTAATAGGCAGCATTATCCAGGCCGCGCCATGAATGAATACAATAGACATCGGGATTTCCACCAAACCAGTTGCCACCTTCATCCGTGTGGTTATAAACCACATCTATATAGACTTTTATATTCTGTTGGTGGAAAGCCTCAACCATTTTTTTAAACTCGCGTGTGGGTCCGCCAACGCCTTTATCAGCGGCATAACGACGATCGGGCGAGAAAAAATTAATCGTCATATAACCCCAATAATTGCTGCCATCGGTAGAGTTGGGAACAAGATTGTTATTGTCGTTTTGTGTTTCCTGCACAGGCAAAAATTCCACCGCAGTAATACCCAGTGCTGCCAACTGAGGTGCTTTTAATGCAGCACCGGCGTAGGTGCCGCGCAGTTCCTCCGGAATAGCTGGATCATTGTTAGTAAGGCCGCGTAAATGAACCTCATAGATAATCTCATCTTTTTGCGCACGCACAGGTTTATTGCCCGTGCTCTGTGTGTCAGCTTTCAACACTATGCCTTTGGGACCCTTGCGCCCGGAATCCAACGCGCGAAATTGGTCGCCAGTGGCAAACAGGGAATTATCCAGCCAGCCGGGGTTGAGGTGATCGTGGCTGATTTCACGTGCATAAGGATCAAGCAATAACTTGTTAGGGTTAAAGCGATTTCCCTGTTTATCCACATCACGGATAAAACCTTTGGATGAGCCTTTTTTCCAACTCAATTTATAGGGCCAATTGGGCCCCCAGGCGCGGTAACCGTAGTAAATCGTGCCCTGCTCATTTAACAGATTTTCTATAGCGCTGAGCTTGAGTGATTTTTCCCACACCTGAGTGGTGGGATCGCGAGATAATTTGTAATGGGCAAATTCATCGCTGTCCAATGGGTTGCGATAGAGATACAGTTCTATGCGCGTCGCTCGAGAAGAATAAACACGGAAAATGACCTTCTCACCATCGGTGCTGTAACGAGCCCCCAGGTTATTTTCATCTATACCGGCAATGGCTGCTGCCGAAAGCCAGAGCCATGTAAGAATAAGCAGAGAATACATGCGGATATTCACAGGCAACTCCCTGGGCAAGTAGCCCTCATCAACCTCAAAGTTTAGGTCAATGATCGCCTGGCAGCGTTTGTCGTCCCAAGAAAAAATCTTGATGAGAAACCGGATTGATATACCTGTTCATCAGTTTTCAGATTCGAGTAGTAAACGACTCATCTCATACAGGCTATGAACCTGCAGTTCCAATAAATCGGAGCGGTAGCGCACCCGTAATAATTCGCGCAACCGATTACCCACGCAGAAAAAAGTAACCGCGGCATTTTCGCCATCATCATGGCGCCAGTTATGGAGAAGCTTTTGGTGCCTGCGATAGCTATCGTAAAAAGCTGTTCTCGCCTTCTGGCTAAAACTTGCAGACAGCGCCCACAATTTTTCGGGCTCTACCGGAGTATCCGCCGCTGGCGCATTGCGGGTTGCCAGTGCGGCGGCATCATCAAAACCACAAAGCAGATCTGCCACATCTTTGAGGGGGCTTTGATACAGCTGCGACAGTTCAGTCGGCTCACCATCAAAATTAACAAACCAGGCATCACCGCGAACCACCAACACTTGCAACAAAGACAGGTTGCCGTGAATACGCATACGAATCCCACCCTGTATTTTTTGCGCAAGCTGCTTAAGTGATTTTTGCAGAAATTTACTATTACTTTTAAACCAATCTGCCACATATGGTTGTTTACCCTGCTGGGCAATAACCTCCATAGCAGCTTGCCAATCCGTTAGTGCTTTATCGAGCAAGGTGGTGAGGTCTGCCTTTGAAATATCAGCAACACCAAAGCGTTTGCTACGCGTATCAGACGCGAGCAACTCATGCATTTCCGCCAGGCGTTGACCGAGCATTTGCGCAAAAGAATGAAGCTCTTCAGTTGCCGGGTATTGAATATCCATAGCGGAGGTGCCCGAACTTAACCGATCCCGCAGCGCGCGCTCCAAGGTATTTTGTGTCCATTGCCAGGCATCGCCCTGGTTGCTGATATAACCTTGCAAGATCATCAGCGTGCAATAATTGCCAACAGGATCTGTGCGGCGAACTTCACCTAATGGTGGTGCCACATGTGCGAAACCGCGATTGTATAAATACTCGTTAATCTCTATGTCTGGATGTACGCCCATCTTGAGTTTGCGAATTGGCTTCAACACCAGGGACTCACCAATTACCACGGAGCCATTGGTGTCTATACTGGATACCAGCTCAATATCATCCAGATTTTTTTCAGAAGCGTCGGGCAATTCAAGTGTGGCAATAAACTGCAATTCACCACCACCTTGAGCCGGATCAATTGCCTGGCTGGTTTGGCGACGAATGTGTTTAACAACAGCGCTGCTAAATTCCGGCAGTGTAAATGCATCAGTCAATAAACCTGCCATGCGTTTTTTACGCAGGCGAGCCAAAGCCAATTGTTGTGAAGGACTGTTGGCAAGATGATCCGCGACAAACCCCAGCGGCAAAAAATAACTTTCCCGATTGCCGTTGCGACTAACCTCAACTTCAGCGAGCGCCAACAAATCCGCCGCGTCATCAAAGCTGATAACATAGTGCAACTTCACCTCATCCACAGGCTCACCTGGCTGGATAAACCAGGGACATTTGGGTAAATAAGCCGGCAGGGACTCCTGTTCCAAAACACTGATCACCGGCAACTGGGTAATTTCCGCGAGGTCCTGCCGGATAATAACCGTGCGCAACTCCGGCATACGCTCAGCCGGCGCCACATACCAACTTGGCATCTGGCTTTCATCGGCAAGATAAAACCAGTAAAAACCATAGGGCGGCAAGGTCAATAAATAATTGAGTTTACTGATGGGTGGGAATGAGGTTCCGCCAATCATTTCCACCGGAATCATTCCAACATATGCCGATAAATCCAGTTCGCCTGCCTGGGCTGCCCGCGACACATTTGCCACACACAAAATAATTTCGGTTGTTCCCTCTGGGCTGGTGTATTCGCGAATATACGCAAAGATACGGCGATTGGCCGGCGCCAATAATTTTAAATTGCCGCGACCAAAGGCTTTCTGTTGTTTGCGAATAGCGAGCATACGTCGCGTCCAATTCAGCAATGAGTGAGTATCACGCGCTTGCGCCTCCACATTTACCGATTGAAAACCATAAAGCGGGTCCATAATTGCCGGGGCAATTAAACTCGCCGGATCAGCCCGTGAAAATCCGCCGTTGCGGTCATCCGACCATTGCATAGGCGTGCGCACACCGTGGCGGTCGCCAAGAAAAATATTATCGCCCATGCCTATTTCGTCACCGTAATACAGTGTGGGCGTGCCGGGCATAGACAAGAGCAAACTATTTAATAATTCAATGCGCCGGCGGTCGCGCTCTACCAACGGTGCCAGGCGACGGCGAATACCAAGATTAATACGTGCACGTTTATCCGCAGCATAGTGATTCCATAAATAATCCCGCTCCTGGTCCGTGACCATTTCAAGCGTCAGCTCATCGTGGTTACGCAAAAAAATTGCCCACTGGCAATTAGCGGGAATCTCAGGCATCTGCCGCAATATATCGATAATGGGGAAACGATCTTCCTGCGCAATGGCCATATACATACGCGGCATTAAAGGAAAGTGGAAAGCCATATGGCATTCGTCGCCATTGCCAAAATATTGCTGGATGTCTTCCGGCCACAAATTAGCCTCAGCCAATAGCATACGATCGGGATAATGTTGATCAAGATAAGCGCGGATTCGTTTGAGGATCGCGTGGGTTTCCGGCAAATTTTCGTTACTGGTACCTTCGCGCTCCACCAGATA
Source organism: Cellvibrionaceae bacterium (assembly GCA_021151695.1). Taxonomy (GTDB): domain Bacteria; phylum Pseudomonadota; class Gammaproteobacteria; order Pseudomonadales; family Cellvibrionaceae; genus Cellvibrio. The sequence continues at coordinate 71,410 of JAGKWU010000007.1, forward strand.
GGGAATCGCATCCAGGCGCAAACCATCCACACCTATATCAAACCAGTAACGCATAACACTCAATACTTCCTCCAGCACTTCGGGATTATCAAAATTCAAATCCGGTTGGTTGCTGTAAAACCTGTGCCAAAAATATTGGCCGGCAACCGGGTCCCATGTCCAATTGGAGTTTTCGGTATCAGAGAAAATAATACGCGTACCTTCGTATTTCTGGTTGGTATCCGACCAGACATAAAAATTGCGCGCGCGTGAATCTTTTTTTGCCCGCCGCGCCTTTTGAAACCAGGGGTGTTGATCTGATGTATGGTTGATCACCAACTCAGTAATCACACGCAGGCCACGCCGGTGTGCTTCCGCGATAAATTTTTTGGCATCAGCAAGCGTGCCATAGGCAGGATGAATTGCGCGGTATTCGGCAATATCATAACCATCGTCACGCATGGGCGATGGATAAAACGGTAACAACCAGATCGCATTTACACCCAATTCGGCAATGTAATCCAACTTGGCAATCAAGCCGGCAAAATCCCCCACCCCATCATTATTTGCATCAAAATAGCATTTGACATGCGCTTGATAAATAACAGCATCTTTATACCAGGTGGGATCTTTAAGGAATGCAGGTGTTTTGCTTTTGGCCATAATGCACGACTCCCTGAAACGCTGTGATAAATGCGCTACCGTTCGGTTAAGCGGATATAGTCGCGCAACAAAACCTGACTTACTGTTCGCCATGCAACATTATCGAACACCGACTATGTAATTGAACAACGCCCATGCACTTGGAGTGCCGATAGTGTAAACCTCGATTATTTCGTCGGTGCCAGCATTTTCCACATAGCCTGGGTAATACGTTGTTTTCCAGTGTTGAAATAATCAGTCCAGGGATCCGTCTTAAGCGAAGCGAGGCGCTCATGCAGATTGGCAATGGTCCATTGATGCGAGCTGTTTAACTCCAATAGCTCGTCGCGAGTAATAGGCACCGACACCGGCAAGCCAGGCCGCGCTCGTACGGAAAAAGCAGACACAGCACTGGCTCCGCGCTGGTTGCGTAAATAATCGATAAATATTTTTCCCACTCTATTTTTTGGCCCCATACGCGCCACAAATCGTTCGGGAATTTGGCGAGCCATAAATTGCGCAATCTGTTTGGAAAACTCTTTTACATATTCCCATTCAGCCGCCGGGGCAAGCGGTACTACTATATGCATTCCTTTTCCACCCGTTGTTTTTAACCAGGCTTTCAATTCCAACTCATCCAGCACCGCCAACGTCAAACGAGTGGCTTCTACTACGCTGCGCCACGGCAAGGCAGGATCCGGGTCGAGATCGAGGGTGATACGATCAGGGAATTCAATTTTTTTGGCGAGGGAACCCCAAGTATGTAACTCCACCGTACCCATTTGTATAGCGCCTACAAGCGCTTCGGGACTGTCAATTTCCATTAACGCCGGATGGCCCGGGTCCAACGATTTGTCTAATTGTTTAATATTGGGAATTGCCAGACGATCTGCATGCTTCTGAAAAAACTGTTCACCGGTAATACCATCCGGTGCACGCACCAAAGATACAGCTCGATCATCCAGATGGGGCAAAATCCATTTGGCAATACTGCTGTAAAACAACGCGAGGTCCTCTTTGGTTGCACCCGATTGCGGGTCTATAACACGCTCGGGGTGGCTAATGGCAACGGAATTAATGAGGGGCTTACTCGCGCCGGTTTTTTCAGCGGATGCTTTTTTGCTGGCAGGGCCTTTGATTTTTTCAGCAGGAGATAATTGTTCGGGCGATTTGGCTTGCTCGCGAATAATATCCCACGCCGGTTTATCGCTACGCAATGCAATAAACGCCGCCTGCCGCAAAATACCTTCGCTGGTCCACTGCGCAAATTCCACTTCGCACACCAGTTTGGGCTCAATCCAACGCACATCGCGTGCCTGGGCGCTGGTTAATTTATGAGAGAGCGGCGACGTGCTGCGGGCCAGCTTGGTCATTTTGCTATAAAGCTCCTGCAGGCGTGTTTCATTAAAACCTGTACCAACCCTGCCCGCATAACGCAAAGCCGAAGCACCCTGCTTTTCGTGCACCGCCAACAGAAGCGCACCAAAGCCAGAGCGACCGCCCTGTGGCGGCGTATACCCCACAATAACAAACTCCTGGCGCAGCCTGCATTTCAATTTAATCCAGTCGCCACTGCGGCGTGACGCATAAGGGCTTCCAACACGCTTGCCTATAACCCCCTCAAGCGACATAGCACAGGCACTCGCCAACACAGTTTCATGATGGGCCGTAAAAGCGCCAGAAAATCTCAGCACAGACTTTTTGTTGTGAGGCAGGATTTTTTCCAATTGTGCGCGCCGTTCTTCGACGGGCAACTCACGTAAATCTGCACCATTTAAAAAAGGGGCATCAAAAAGATAATAGATAACCTGGTTGCTGCGCCCTATCTCAAACGCGTTTTGTAGCGCTTGAAAATCTGGCAAGCCCTTTTTATCTAATACCACAACTTCGCCATCCAGCCAGGAGTCACCCAGCTCAAGTTCAGTGATGGATTTAGCTTGCAGGGGCAATTTATCTGTCCAGTCGTTATTGTTACGCGTGATCAAACGAACTTCGCCGCCCTCGATACGGGCCAATATGCGGTAACCATCAAACTTAACTTCATATAGCCAATCCCCCGCCGGAGGTTCACTAACCAATGTCGCCAATTCAGGAGTGAGAAAATCCGGTAATTGCACTTCAGTTTTTGAAACAACAGTTTTTATCTTTGCAGGCGATTTTTTGGTAGTCTTTTTTGTGGATACTGAATTTGCGGTGGGCTTGGATACTTTTGCCGTAGCGGATTTACTTACCTTGCCATTTACCTTGCCACTTACCTCGATAGGAAGTAGCTCGCCAGTAATGACACTTTGGGGCTGGGCCTCCACTATGTCGTATTCTTCAGCGGGGCGAGCACTGTCATCACGCTCTTTGATCAGCAGCCATTGCTCCTTATCACCGCTGCCACGTAAATGCGTGCGCACTAACGTCCAGTCACCCGCCAGCTTTTCGCCAATCAATGTAAATTTTAACTTTCCTGATTTGTAGTCATCGCGTGGGTCGCCATGAGGTTGCCAAATACCTTGATCCCACACAATAACGTCGCCACCACCGTACTGGCCGTGCGGAATATTTCCTTCAAAACTGGCGTAGCTAAGCGGGTGATCTTCCACATGTACGGCGAGGCGCTTGTCTTTGGGATCAAGGCTGGGACCTTTGGGAATTGCCCAACTTTTTAAAGCGCCATCCAGTTCAAGACGAAAATCATAATGAAGCCGACGCGCATCGTGCTTTTGTATAACAAAACACAAGGATTGTTCGGTATCCTTTTTAGTGACTTTACCGCCGGCAGGTTCTGAGGTGATACCAAAATTACGTTTGCGATTGTATTCCGTCAGAGACTTGGCCATAGCACACCTCAATTACCGGCTATATTTATCGACTTGCCTTTTTAGCTTTAGTAGCTGGTTTCGCCGCCGATTTTGACGAAGCAGATTTCGTTGGCGATGATGCAGATTTTTTGGCAGGCGTTTTTTTAGGAGCTGCAGCAGATTTTACCGCTCGCCTGACTGGAGCTTTACTCCTGGTCTTTGTTGCCGCCTTGCCACGCCCTTCTTCAGCGTTACCGCCACCCAGGCTGCGTTTGAGCAATTCAGTGAGATCGATAATGTCAGCACTGCGCCGCTCCTCCGCCTCTTTCTGCTCAACATTTTCAATTTCACCATGACTGGCTTTTTTATCTACCAAGGCCATGATTTTTTCCTGGAAGCTATCGCGGTATTCGTCTGGCTCCCAATCACCAGCCATATCTTCCACTAACCGTTTGGCCATGTCCTTTTCACTTTTGGTGAACTCGGCATGGGTGGTTGATTTGCTTAATTCCATACTCTCCAATCCGCGCATCTCATTAGGCCAACGCAACATTACCAGCACAATAGTGGATTCAACTGGCATAAGCGCAGCCAAATGTTGACGGGTATGTAAGACCACATAAGCAAGTGCAACCTTGTCGGTTTGCACGAGGGTTTCGCGTAAAAGTGCATAGACTTTTTCGCCGCGCTTATCCGGAGCCAGATAATAAGGGGTGTCTATATTGACGAGGGGAATTTGATCGCGATTGATAAAGGAGAAAATATCAATCGTTTGGGTGGATGCGGGATGTGCGGTTCGGATCTCTTTTTCCGACAATACAACGTAACGCCCCTTTTCATATTCAACGCCTTTAACTATATGCTCTTTGGTAACTTCCTTGCCCGTTACCTTGTTAACACGTTTGTAGCCGACTGGCTCCATGCTGCGTTCATCGAGCCAGTCAAAATCAATTCCCTGGGATGAAACGGCCGATTGCAGGGCCACGGGAATATGCACCAGCCCAAAGCTGATCGCCCCCTTCCATATTGCTCTTGCCATGATGTACACCTTCAGTTTTTTAGGATTAATTCCTCCTTTTCGAATAAATAATTAATTACCGCTGCGCTTCCCTACACTCACACTCCACTTTTTAGAGTTCTGATTAACGACTATTTAACACTTGCCAACGAAATAGGCGCACCATTGCTCGCCAAAAAATAGCCGCAACGGCACCCCATATCCGACAGAGGGATAAGGGCGTATACCGTCTGTCGCAACAACCAGTATTCAAGATTTTTCACTGCGCACTCCTGATTATCTCTTAACAACATTACTAACGAAAACGAAACAGCGGCGGAGGCATTACCCCCGCCTTAGCCGTTACGACTTTTGGGATTTTTTTTGGTTCCCGCCTTTATCAGACTTGGACTGTCCGCCTTTTTTACCAGCTTCGGAGGCGAGATTAGGGTTATCGGCAAAGCCACCTTTGCCTTGTTGGTTTTTAGCCATGTTACTTTCCTCGTGTTTGTAAAGATTTTAAATAACTAAACACCGAGTGTTTACACACCCGCCATAAATCTAAGCACCTAAATAAACTGTACACAATAGTCCTTTAGAGTATTTTGAAATTAGGTGAATTTTCAATAAAAGAGAACGCCGCTGTAGAAATTGGAATTTCATTATTATGAAAAAAATTTAATAGATTTTATAAAATGACAAAGCCGTAAATTATATGAGTGCGCTAACGCACTGTTTGATACTTCGTAAAGCGACATTCTTACCTCCAGCAATTATTGATTAACAACAAGTGTGTAACCAAAGCGAGGTAATTTATATGCAAACGATCTACTCACAACACGCAACCAAACCACACATCAATCTGTATAAAATATTGCTGACAGGTGCGTTACTCCTGTTAGTCAGTGCATTTTGTAGTGTTGCCATGGCCAAAGACACCGTGGATGCCAAAGACTTTGTAGATGAAGCTTCAGCCAAGGGAGTTGCCGAAATTGAAACCGCAAAACTGGCGCTGACCAAATCAACCGCTACCGACATCAAAGCCTTTGCGCAACAATTGATTGACGACCATACAGCAGCCAACCGCGAGCTGGCCGCCATTGCCGCACGCAAAAACCTGAAGGTATCCACTGAAGCCGAGCTGACCAACAAAGCCAAGGAGTTCGTCTTGAAACAACGCGACGGCGAATCCTTTGACGAAGCCTTTGCCAAAAACCAGGTGAGCGCCCACGAAACGGTGATTGCTCTGTTCAAAAAAGCCGCTGTTTCCAAAGATGTTGAGCTGGCCGCCTTTGCGACAGCTACCTTGCCAAAATTGGAACATCACCTGCACACAGCGCAAGATCTGGCAAGAATCTACACCAAGAAGTAATCATATTTTGTAATGCCCTGCCCGCCCACACTTGTGCGCGGGCATTTCTTTTTTAAAGTACTACGAGAACATCTATAGCGAGACAAGACAATTGTTAACAGTAGGAGGACGTTATGGAAAAGCTTTACCACGGCAGTTGCCACTGCGGCGCCGTCAAAATTCGCGCCCGTATTGATTTGAGCAAAGGCACCGGGAGATGCAATTGCAGCTTCTGCCGCAAAAGCCGCTTTTGGGGAGCCACTATAAAGCCTGAAAACTTCACGTTGGTAAGCGGCGAAAATGATTTAACTGACTATCTTTTTAACACTCGCTCTATACATCATCTGTTTTGCAAACACTGCGGCGGCCATACCTTTTTGCGTGGGAATATCCCGGAAGTGGGTGGAGAATTTTGCGGCATTTACATTGCCTGCCTGGATGATGTGGATGAACAAGAGCTTGCGGCTGCGCCTGTTTCTTACTCCGATGGCTTGCACAACAATTGGCAAAATCCTCCTGAAGAAACCCGTCATTTATAAATTTATTTTCATAACTTATCTGCATTAACACGGTTTCGCTGTGCTCTGTGTGCTTGCATACAGAGACGGCCTCACTGCAATGCTATAAAAGCTTCTGAATCATTTTCCTGAATCCTGCAGTAAAGGCAGAAATCATATGAAGTTTGATTGGCAAGCCTATCTTCCCGAACTGAAATTATTATTGGCCGCCACCTTTGTTTTTCTGGTCTTGCGATTTATTGCGCCTTGGCTCACACGATTACTCACGCGCCTGACAGCCCCCTTTTCTTTTGCGCGAGATTTACTCGAGCGCGTTGCACCACCCTTTCACTGGCTAATTCCCCTGTTGGGTTTGCAAGCCATGTTGAACTCATCGGATGATAAATTTTTATTTATCGACAACGCCCGGCATATGACGGCATTGGCTATTCTCGCGTGCATCACCTGGCTGGGCTTACGCGTGATTGATGCAGCCCAACAAGTAATACTGAAACGCCACCCGATTGAAGCTGGCGACAACCTGTCAGCGCGCCGCGTGCAAACCCAAACCAAGGTACTGGTGCAGACGCTGAGTTTCTTTGTGATTCTGTTTGGCCTGGCCGCCATGTTGATGACTTTTCCCGGTGCACGCCAGATAGGAACCAGTTTACTGGCATCCGCGGGCCTTGCCGGTTTGGCGGTGGGTTTTGCGGCCAAACCCGTATTGGGAAATCTCATCGCCGGTTTGCAACTTGCCATCACACAGCCAATACGTTTGGATGACGTGGTGATAGTAGAAGGCGAATGGGGCCGCATCGAAGAAATCACTGGAACCTATGTGGTTATGCGTATATGGGATGAACGTAGGTTGGTCATTCCATTGCAATATTTTATTGAAAACCCTTTCCAAAACTGGACGCGACGCACATCGGATTTAATTGGCAGTATTTTTTTATGGGTAGATTACTCCATACCACTCGAGCCACTGCGTAAAGAATTAGAGAATCTATGTAAGCAATCACCCAAACTCTGGGATGGAAAAGTATGCGTGCTGCAAGTGACGGATACAGATGTAAAGGCTATTCAGCTGCGTGTATTGGTCAGCAGCAAAGATTCATCCAGCAATTGGGATTTGCGCTGTTTCATTCGCGAGAAACTTATTAACTTTATTAGCCTCAATCATCCTGAGTGCCTGCCACAGCTGCGCGCAAACCTGCACGAAGAAGCACCCAAGGCACCCGCCAAAGAGCAGCAGATCAGCACGCCGGAACATCAACCACCTGTGTAGTGTTACTAATCGTTTTTTTGCTATTCGCCAAGTTGTATTTTATGAGAAGCATTCATAGCCACGCCCACAGCCATTCTCCACCAGGCCAAGCGCCACTTCCGTTGCGCACACTACCGCGCGCCGCCGGAAAACCACGCCGGATTTTGTTTGTCACTTCCGAGCATGCCGAGTTGGTAAAGGTAGGCGGCTTGGGCGAAGTTTCCGCCGCATTACCCAAAGCACTCGCCAATCGTCATCAGGTTCGCTTAATAATTCCTGGTTATCGCCAGGTTCTACAGAGCGGCCACCCTATTCAAGTCGTTGGCAGCCTGCCCTCTCACGCGGGCTTGCCAGCTTGCCATATTGGCTTGATGCATTTGCGCAATGGTTTGCCGGTTTATGTCGTGCTCTGTCCCGAGCTTTATGAACGCGACGGCAATCCTTATAGCGACAGCAGCGGACATGATTGGGCCGATAATCCCGTGCGTTTTGCACGTTTGAGTTTGGCCGCTGCCGATATAGCGCGTGGCCAGGGCATTACACAAAACGGCGAACCCGATTGGCAACCGGAATTGGTACACGCACAGGATTGGCCCACTGGCCTCACACTCGCCTATATGAAATGGCAAGGACAAACAACGCCATCGGTTTTTACCATTCACAATCTCGCACACCAGGGATTGTGCGATCCCTCAATGGCAAACCGACTAGGTTTGCCACCCGAAGCCATGAGCATGGATAGTATGGAATTTTACGGCCAACTTTCGTTTATTAAAGCGGGCATCAGTTACGCAAGCCAGGTCACCACCGTTAGCAAAACCTATGCGAAGGAAATTACCCAGCCAGCATTTGGCTGCGGGCTGGATGGGTTGCTCTCTTTAAAATTTAAGCAGAACAAACTCAGCGGCATTACCAACGGCATAGACGAAAGCTGGGAACCTGGAAGCGACCCACATCTGGTAGAAAGTTTTGGTTTGCGACAATGGCATGGCAAGCGCGCCAATACACGTTACCTCGAAAATCTGTTCAATCTGCACCACAATCAAGGGCCTGTATTTGCAGTGGTATCGCGCCTTGCTCATCAAAAAGGATTGGATCTCACACTCGCGATTGCTGAAACTATTACGCGCGCCGGCGGACGACTAGTGGTCATGGGCAGCGGCGAAGCACGCCTGGAACAAGCACTCTTACGGCTCGCCAGTCGTCATCCCCACCAGGTCGGTGTGCACATAGGTTTTGACGAAGCAGATGCGCGCCGTATGTTTGCGGGCAGTGATTTTTATTTGATGCCGTCGCGTTTCGAACCCTGCGGCCTCAGCCAAATGTATGCGCAACGTTTTGGCTCATTGCCCATCGCTCATCGCACCGGCGGCCTTGCAGATACCATTGAAGATGGCCTGAGCGGCTTTTTATTTGATACACCCACAGTAGAAGCCTACCGCCGCACGATACAGCGGGCGCTTTATGTTTATCGACACCCCAATTTGCTCAACGCCATGCGCTGTCGCGCTATGGCCTCACCGGTTTACTGGCAGGAATCTGTACAACCCTATGATCGACTTTATCGCCGATTACTGGGCGAAAGTCCTGGCTATACAAATCATCAAACCCGTCATGATTTACAACAGGAATGGAGGCGTTAGTCATGCAAGACACATACACAAATCCGAACCCGCAAACACCCACTGGCCACTTGCACGGTGCTTTTCCCAATAAAGATGGCACCACACGCTTTGCACTCTGGGCGCCTGACGCACGCAAAGTCGCCATACGTTTAGGCGATGAAGCAAAAGAAATTCATAAAGAGCATGAACTCTATCCTGCTGGCGACGGTTGGTATTGCGTAAGCCTCGAATGCGAACCGGGTACCACTTACAGCTACATCATCAACAACGATTTGCGAGTGCCAGACCCAGCTGCTCGCGCGCAAGTAAGCGATGTGCATGGCGCAAGCCGCGTGGTGGATCAAGCTTATCCCTGGAGGTGCGTCACCTGGCAGGGGCGCCCTTGGCACGAAGCCATTATCTACGAACTCCATATAGGTTTACTCGGTGGCTTCGCCAAGGCCGAGGAATATTTACCGCAACTGGTGGAGCTGGGCATCACCGCCGTTGAACTAATGCCCATCAATGAATTTCCCGGTAGCCGCAATTGGGGCTATGACGGCGTATTACCTTTCGCTCCCGAATCGTCTTATGGCACACCGGGAGAATTAAAAAGCCTGATAGATACCGCCCACGATCTTGATCTGATGGTTATTATCGATGTGGTGTACAACCATTTCGGGCCAGACGGAAATTATTTGGGACAGTATGCGAAAAATTTTTTCCGTTCAGATATGCACACGCCCTGGGGCAATGCCATCGATTTTCGCCAGCGCCAGGTGCGCGATTATTTTTGCGAAAATGCACTCATGTGGGTATTGGATTATCGTGTTGATGGTTTACGCCTCGACGCCGTACACGCCATCAGCGAAAAAGATTTTTTATTGGAGTTAGCCGAGCGTGTGCGCGGCGCTGTATTGCCAAACCGCTATGTACATTTGATTTTGGAAAATGAAGACAACGATCCCAGTCTTTTACTACAAGGTTACGATGCCCAGTGGAACGACGACGGCCACAATGTCTTGCATCACATTCTCACTGATGAGGACCAGGGCTACTATGCTAACTTTGCCGATACGCCCACCGCAAAATTGGCTCGTTGCCTCAACGATGGTTTTGTATTCCAGGGCGAGCATACGCGCGGCGGCAAACGTCGCGGCCAACCCAGCGGACACTTGCCGCCAACATCTTTTGTGCTGTTTTTGCAAAACCACGATCAAATTGGCAACCGCGCCTTTGGCGAACGCTTGTCGTTATTAGCTGACCCGGAAGCATTGCGCGTTGCAGTAGCACTGATGCTACTTTGCCCCATGGTGCCCTTATTATTTATGGGGGAAGAATGGGGATCCCGTCGTCCGTTTTTATTTTTTACCGATCATCACGATCAATTAGCCGATGCGGTACGCGAAGGTCGTCGCAACGAATTTACGGAATTCGATGCGTTCAAAGATCCTGAAATGCGCGAGAAAATTCCCGACCCTAATGCACCAGAAACCTTCGAGCACTCCACGGTAGCACCAGAAGATCACACCGGCCCCGAAAACCAACAATGGTGGGATTACTATCAAAAATTAATTGCCTTGCGCCGCGCCGAACTCACACCGCGCCTGCCGGGCACTCGCGCCAAAGGCGTGCAAATTATCGGTGAGCGCGCGCTCACCGCGCTCTGGCAAATGGGTGATGGTAGCCGCTTGCGTATTTATCTTAATTTGTCAGAGGTCGAGCTAAAAGCCTCGCCCAGCTGGCAGGGAAAGCGTTTGTTATTTAACGAGGGGTTGAATAAAGAAGAGTATGAGCAAGAGCTTTTACCTTCGATGAGTTTTTTGGCAATCCTGGAAGAGAGCGCTTAAATGCAGAAGCAATTAAATGCCAGCAAAAAATTTAACGCGCCAACCGAGTTGATCAGTGTTAACCAACCCACAGACATCAAACCCACAGATTTGAGAAAAAGCCTTAAGATCCTGTCGGTCACCTTTGCTTCATCACCTCCTATGTAAAAAGTGCCCGGATAATAAACGTTCTCCCCTTTGAGAACGAATTGAGAGCGAATCGCTATGACTGCAGTAATTGCCACAGTGCGTTTGCAATTCCACCGGGAATTTACTTTTGATGATGCGTTGCCGCTGGTGCCCTATTTCAAGCGGCTGGGCATCAGCCATATTTACAGCTCGCCCATACTCATGGCCCGTCCCGGTTCAAACCACGGCTACGATTTAACAGACCCGACCCGCATTAATCCGGAGCTGGGCGGAGAGGAAGCCTTGGGGCGCCTGGTAAACGCCCTGCAACAGGAAGACATGGGGCTGATTGTCGACATCGTCAGCAATCACATGGCGGTAGGGTCAGATAACCCCTGGTGGACGGATGTACTTACTTGGGGATTGCGCAGTCCCTACGCGCATTTTTTTGATATCCAATGGAATTCTCCCGATCCACTGTTGAAAGGCCAGCTGTTGCTGCCGTTCCTTGAGGCCAACTACGGTGAGGTTCTGGCTGCAGGCAATATCAGCCTGCATTTCGAGCGCGATACCGGGCAGTTTTATGTCAGCCACTACCAGCATCGTTTCCCGCTTAGCCCCGCAAGCTACAACCATATCCTGCAACTTGCCGATCATCCGGGGTTACACCAACTAGCCATGGAATTTGCCAACCTGGATGCCACTGATGGGTTGTCGCACGCACCGGGGCTGCAACAGAAGTTAAGCGAATTGGCGTTCGATACCCGGGTTGCAACGGCGCTTGCGCAAGCCTTGAGTTTGTTTGATCTGGAATTGGCCGGCACGCAAACGCGCAGCGACGGGCAAACGTCCACACAGACAGCTGAGCTGGACATCAGCAATCCCGACAGCAACCTGGCCCGCCTGCATCAGCTGCTTGAGCTACAGGCCTATCGTCTCGCCAGTTGGCGCACGGCTGCCGACGACATCAATTGGCGCCGCTTTTTCGATGTGAATGAATTGGGTGGGTTGCGCGTAGAAAAGCCTGAGGTGTTCGAAGCGGCGCACAGCAAAATATTTGAATTGGTGGAGCGCGGCTGGATTGATGGCCTGCGCATCGACCATGTGGATGGCCTCGCTAATCCCCGCGCTTATTGCCGTAAGCTGCGTCGCCGGCTAGACCAGATTGCAACTACCGCCGGTTTGAATAAACACCTGAGCATCTATGTAGAAAAAATATTGGCCGATGGTGAGGGGCTGGCAACAGACTGGCGAGTCGACGGCACTACTGGTTATGAATTTATGAATCAGGTATCGCTGCTGCAGCATGACCCAGTTGGCGAGCTGCAACTTTTCGATCTCTGGACGCGCCACAGCGGCAGGCCACACACCTTCGCCGAGGAAGTAAAGCTGGCGCGCCAACTGGTGCTCACCAGCAGCCTGGCAGGCGACGTAGAAGCCGTTGCCCAGGGCCTGCAGCAAATCGCCCGCGCGGACCTCGCCACTCGCGATCTCACACTCGGTGCCATACGCCGCGCTTTGATAGAGCTGGTGGTACATTTCCCCGTCTACCGCACCTACACCCTCGCCAGTGGACGCACAGCGCAAGATCAGCAAGTTTTTGAACAGGCCCTGGCGGGCGCGCGCCAAACCCTGGCGGAAAGCGATTGGCCACTGCTGGATTACCTGGACCGCTGGCTGGGTGGCGAACAGCTTAGCAGCTTGCCGCCCGACCCTTTGCGTAAACTGCGCCGTAAAGTCCTTACCCGGTTCCAGCAACTCACCTCGCCCGCTGCAGCCAAAGCGGTGGAAGATACAGCTTGCTATCGCAGTGCGGCATTGCTCTCGCGCAATGACGTGGGGTTCGATCCGCAACACTTCAGTGCGCCGCTGGTGCAATTTCACCGCACCAATGCCGAGCGCGCCGCACACTATCCCGCCAATTTGCTGGCCACAGCTACCCATGATCACAAGCGCGGCGAAGATACCCGCGCCCGGCTCGCCGTCATCAGCGAACGCTCCGCCTGGTTCGCCGAAAAAGTGCAGGAATGGCAAAACCAGGCCACTGCACTGCGCACAACATTGGAGGAAGGCCCCGCTCCATCGCCCGGCGACGAATTGATGTTACTGCAAACGCTACTCGGCACTTGGCCACTGGCACTGAGCCCCCAGGTTGCACAAAAGGACTGTCACGCCATGGATGACTATCTGGCACGGCTTCTGCAGTGGCAAGAGAAAGCGCAACGGGAAGCCAAATTGCGCAGCAGTTGGACGGCGCCAAACGAGGCCTATGAATCCGCCAGCCGCGACTTTTTAACGCGCTTGCTGCACGACAGCACAACCAGGGATCTGCGTGTGGATATCGCCGAGGCAGCCATGAGCATTGCACCCGCCGGCGCACTCAACAGCTTGAGCCAAACCCTGCTCAAGCTCTGCTCGCCCGGGGTGCCGGATATTTATCAGGGTACAGAACTCTGGGATTTCAGCCTGGTAGACCCGGACAATCGCCGCCCGGTGGATTTCGCCACCCGCCGCACCAGCCTGGAGCCGGAACGCGGTACCGACGAATTGCTCACCTATTGGAAAGATGGGCGCATCAAACAGTGGCTTATCAAACAGACACTCAAGATTCGTCATAAATATCTGTCAGTCTTCGCCCAGGGCGATTACCAACCTGTGGTGGTAGCGGGCGATCAAGCCGACCATCTGGTGGCTTTTGTGCGTCGCGACAAGGGCATACAAATTCTGGTACTGGCGCCCCGTTTGGGCGCAAACCTGCTGGGTAGTACAGATGTGCCTTTAATACCGGCAGCAGCCTGGGGCGATACACGCGTGTATTTGCCCCACGGCGAATCCTTCATATTGGTGGATGGACTGCACACCGCAGGCCTTCCTTCCAATTACGACAATACCAACACAGCCAACGACAATCCGGCTGAAGAGAGTGGTAACCAGCTTTTAATGAGAGAGGCTTTAGCAGGCTTCCCCCTCAATGTTTTAGTGTTCCAATCATCTTTTTCAGGAGATCAGCACCATGCACCAACAGCCCCATTTTGAACACCGCGTCCGCGAGTTCGCCTACCAAATCTGGGAATCGGAAGGCAAACCCGATGGCCAGGCGGATCGCCACTGGGATATGGCCTGGAAACTGGCAGAGGCCCAAACTCTGGGCCAACAACTGCTCAATGGCGATGCCGCCCCAGCCAAAGCGACCCGCTCGCGCAAAAAAGCTGAGCCCAACGGCGCAGCGGACGCGGTAACTGAAGAGGCAGCAAGTGCGCCCAAAGCCACCAAGAAAGCCAGCACCGACAAAGCCGAAAAACCAGCCAAATTAGCCAAGGCAGACAAACCAGCCAAAGCCGCAAAAGCCGAAACTGCTAAAACTGAAAAGCCGGTAAAAGCAGCCAAGGCCGCAGATGATGCTGAAAAACCCAAGAAAACCAAAAAAGTGAAGGCGACTGATGGCGAAGTGACGGAAAGCTAAGGCCCCACTGGCACCTTTACAGTGGCAAATAGAGGGCCGCATGGACGTGGCCGCAATCCCTTCGTTCGCCTTCATCCATAAATAAACCCAATTAACATCAGTCAATTCATAAATATCCATCTCATTATTAGAGGAACCACACGCAAGAAGATCATTAAACAGGGAGGACAGCTTTTATGGCCATCACAGCCAGCCCTTCCAAACAGGAACCCCTGCAAGAGGAGCCTACATGACCAAAGATCAAAAACACCCCGACATTACCCAGTGTTCACGTATTACTGAGGGACATCCCTTTCCCCTCGGCGCAACTTGGGACGGACAAGGCGTTAACTTTGCCATCTTCTCCGCACACGCCACCAAGGTGGAGCTTTGCCTGTTCGACAGCAAAGGCCAACGGGAGCTTGAACGCATTGAACTACCTGAACACAGCGACGAAATCTGGCATGGCTACTTACCCAATGCCCAACCCGGACAAGTGTATGGTTACCGTGTCCACGGCCCTTACGAACCTGAAGCCGGCCACCGTTTTAACCCCAATAAATTATTGATCGACCCCTATGCCAAGCAGCTCGTAGGGGAGCTTGTGTGGGATGAAGCCCTATTTGGCTACACCATTGGCCATCCCGATCTGGATTTAAGTTTTGATACCCGTGACAGCGCTGCCTTTATCCCCAAAGCCAAGGTAATAGACCCCGCCTTTGACTGGAACGGCAAACAATCCTTCCGCGCGCCCTGGGATCAAACCATTATTTACGAGAGTCATGTGCGCGGGCTTAGCATGCTGCACCCCAGCGTGCCCGAAAAACTGCGCGGCACCTTTGCGGGCCTCGCCAATAAACATCTGCTGGAACACATTAAAAACCTCGGCGTAACCAGCATTGAACTGCTCCCCATTCACGCCTTTGTGCACGATAACCACCTGCTCGAACGCGACCTGAAAAACTATTGGGGTTACAACAGCATCGCCTTCCTCACGCCCCACGCCGAATACCTGGCCAGCGGACATTTACATGAATTCAAAGAGATGGCTGCCAGCCTGCACGACGCCGGCCTGGAGCTGATTCTCGATGTGGTCTACAACCACACTGCCGAGGGCAACGAACTGGGCCCCACCCTGTCCATGCGCGGCATAGACAACCTCACCTATTACCGTCTCACACCCGATAACCTGCGCTACTACATCAACGATTCCGGCACCGGCAATACGCTGGATCTCGCACATCCTTGCGTACTGCGCCTGGTCACAGATTCGCTGCGCTACTGGGTCAATGAGATGGGAGTGGATGGTTTCCGTTTTGATTTGGGGACCATCCTCGCCCGGGAACAAAGTGGCTTTAACGAGCGCCATGCCTTCCATGTCGCTTGCCGGCAAGATCCGGTGCTAAGCCAGATGAAACTCATCGCCGAGCCCTGGGATTGCGGCCCAGGTGGCTATCAAGTGGGCGCCTTTCCGCCCGGCTGGCTGGAGTGGAACGATCGCTTCCGCGACACAGTGCGCGCCTTCTGGCGCGGCGACCACGGCAAACTACCCGAACTCGCCAGCCGTCTCACAGGCTCAGGCGACCTGTTCAACTGGGGCGGTCGCCGGCCATTTGCCTCGGTTAATTTCATCACCGCCCACGATGGTTTTACGCTACGCGACCTGGTCAGCTACAACCACAAGCACAACGAAGCGAATGGCGAAGACAACCGCGACGGCAATGACAACAACATTTCCTACAACCACGGCGCCGAAGGCCCAACAGACGACCCCGCAATTAAAAGCTTACGCCTGCGCCAAATGCGCAACCTGCTCACTACCCTGCTCTTTTCGCAAGGCACACCCATGCTGGTGGCGGGCGATGAATTCGGCAACACCCAGCAAGGCAATAACAACGCCTATTGCCAGGACAGTGAGATCAGTTGGCTCCATTGGGATTGGGATGACGACGCCAAAGCGCTGCTCGAATTTACCCGCGAATTAATTAAGCTCCGCCACTGTTACCCCATACTGCGCCGCGGACGTTTTTTAGTGGGCGCCTACAACGAAGAGATAGGCATCAAGGACGTTACCTGGTTATCGCCCTCCGGCAAGGAGATGACAGACGCAGACTGGGATAGATCGGATACTTGCTGCCTGGGGGTGCTGCTCGATGGCCGCGCCCAACCCACAGGTATTCACAGGCGCGGCGGCGACGCCACGCTGTTGTTAATTCTCAACGCGCGGCCAGATCCCATAGATTTCACGCTGCCTAAGGTTGCGCAAGGTAAATGCTGGGTACGCTTACTGGATACCAATACGCCGAACCTCAAACGCCACGACACTTACAAATTCCATCAAAAATTTGTAGTGACTGATCGCTCGTTTCTGTTGTTTGAACTTATCAAGGACGACAATGCCCACACAACATCACCCAACTCATCCACCTAATATGTGGCCAGTAATTTTTATCAACCCATTAGGTCTATTTAAGAAGGAGAGGACAAATGCAAAGATCCGCAACCGCCGTGTGGCAAGGTGCCATCAAAGATGGCAAAGGCAATATCTCCACCCAGAGCGGCATACTGAAAGAAGCGCAATACGGTTTTAACACCCGTTTCGAAAATGGGCCAGGCACCAATCCTGAAGAGCTTATCGCAGCGGCTCATGCGGGTTGCTTTACCATGGCGCTTTCCAATGAATTAACCCAAGCTGGTCGCAAGGTGGACCGCCTGCAAACCATCGCAAAAGTTACGCTCGAAAAAACGGCTGATGGCTTCAGCATTCCCGCCGTGCATCTGGAACTCAACGCGAGCCTGCCAGATACCGACCAGGCGCTATTCGATCAGATCACCACCAAAGCCAAGGAAAACTGTCCGGTTTCAAAATTACTCAATGCGACAATAACACTGGATGCAAAATTGAATTCCTGATGGAATCTGCAATCTCACATTACAGACACGCCGGCATTGTGCCGGTGTGTTTTGTTTATTTACAGGAGCGCATTATGAGCCTGACAAACACCCATCAGGATATGACTCCGCCAACCCAGGCGAGTGAGCACGAATTGTTATCCCATAAGGATGCGGAGGCGAGTATTCCTGCGGATGATCCTGTAGCGGGGGAAGAAGATCCCGGAGCGGCAATAGAAGATTTTGTTGCGATTTACAAAGCGTACAATCACTGAAAATTAATCAATTAACGGCAGAGGCAACCCCGCCTCCGCCGCCTTGATTTCGGACAATCAACAAAAGCGCCTCTCTAAAAAAGCCCCAGGCGCCTTAGGATTTTTGTCCACCATCATGGCTGTGTTCACCGCCTTTACGCCCGGCTTCAGCCGCACGCTGCGGATTATTTTTAAAATTACCGCCACTTACCTTGCCGCCTTTTTTACCCGCCTCAGACGCTCGCTGCGGGTCATTTGCGAAATTACCTTTGTTAGCATGAGTTGCCATAGCGTTCACCTCACTCAAAAAAATTAAACGATAAAATGAATGCCCAAGCGAAACTCTTTTCACAGAGGCACGACTGCATTCTACAAAACAAAAAATATAAGTTAAGCCCGTTTTAGAAACGTTTTATTATGTAAATGCGCTTATAGATAATTAAGCGAGGTTCCCCACATAAGGAATAATATATAAGGAGCATGTCACCTAAATACGAAACGCTTGGAAGCCCTTATTTTTAAATAGAATTTTTTTCGAAATTACAACGTTTCGCTCTCCAGCTAACGAATTAACCCGGCAAAGCCAATCCCAAAGAAAAACCATTAATTTTTTATAAGCTGTTTTAACATGATTTATATTGGCAATCCGTGGTTACGGTAAAAACCTGGAGCGAGAATTTTATTTTTTTCTTTCGCCCCACCGGCACCAAAGCATACAGACAAGCACAGGATATTTTGCTAAAACTATCCTGTGGTAAATTAAGCTGAACTTTTTTCACTCAGCAGGTCAACACGTTGCGACTATCTGATATTCAACACTTGCACAGGAGCACATCATGTCAGTTAACGAAGATCAAATCCGCGAGTACGCTTATCATCTCTGGGAAACCGAGGGCAAACCCCTGGGTCAGGCCGAGCGCCACTGGTGCGAGGCATGCAGCCATTTCGACCAGCAAAAATATCCCCATCACAAGGCCAGCAAGAAAAAATAATCCCTGATTCTGCTGCAGCTGCTTGGCTATCGCCAGGCAGCCCTGACAATTCACAGCTATTTCCAGGGGTATTAGGCATGCACTGCGATCTACATGAGTGATATACGAGTAGGTATTTCTGGTTGGCGCTACACGCCTTGGCGTAACAACTTCTACCCCAAGGGTTTACGGCAACAAGACGAATTGCATTTCGCATCACGCGCGGTCAATACGATTGAAATCAATGGTTCCTTTTATGGATTGCAAACTCCGCAACGCTACGGCAACTGGTATGCGGACACACCGGATGATTTTGTCTTTAGCGTGAAAGCGCCCCGCTACGTTACTCACATAAAACGCCTGCGTGATGTCGAGGTACCTATAGCCAACTTTTTTGCGTCTGGCCCCCTGCAACTGAAAGACAAACTGGGCCCAATTCTCTGGCAATTTCCACCCAGCTTTACATTTGACGCAGACCTGTTTAAAGACTTTTTGGAGCTGCTGCCTACAGACACACAGGCTGCTCACCACATGGCTCGCCATCACAATAGCGAAGTCAAACATCCCGACCGTGGAAATCCGGAAAGAGCGCACCTGCGCCACTGTGTAGAAATCCGCAACGAAAGCTTTCGCAATGAAGAGTTTGTGGAGCTGTTGCGCCATTACAAAGTCGCCCTGGTAGTCGCCGACACGGCCGGCCGCTGGCCCCAGCTGGAAGACCTCACCAGCGATTTCGTCTACCTGCGACTCCACGGCGATGCAGAGCTATACCGCAGCGGCTATTCCGACGAGGCCCTGGAGCGCTGGTACCAGCGCATGCACCAATGGAGCCACGGCAGCCAACCGGACGATGCCAAACTCGTCAGCGACAAAGCCTCAACACAGCGCAAAAGCCGCGATATCTATTGTTACTTCGACAACACCGACAAGCTCTGGGCGCCCTACGATGCCCGCAAAATCCTCACCAAATTCCATTTGGCCGACAGGCTGGAAACCGAACCGGGAAAACTGCCAGACGATTACCGCCCTACTCACCGCTAATTAGTGCGCTCTTCTCCTCCCTTTAAACGAGGCGCGCAGCCAGGGAGGGACCTGACTCCCATCCCGGGTATCCTCACTCATCTGCAACCTCCCCCAATCCCCAATGTCATTGATAGATAGAGTCTTTGATATAGATCACACCCCACAGAGTAACCTGTGGATAACCTGTGAAATCTAGGCGTACAGCTTGTGTACACATCTTGTGCCGCATAGAATATTCTCCACTACATATTGTGTGTATTGCCCGGTGCACTTATAGTGGCCAGCTTTAGCAAAATGCTATAGCTGTCTTTTAGCGAAACGCTAAAGGCGATCAGAGCTGCTAGCACTTGGCACACGCATCAACCACATATAACGAGGACTACCATGCTTAGCTGGGATGAATTCGATACCGAAGAAGTCGTAAAAGAAGCCGCCAAAGAGGCCGCCCGCCAGGAGAGCCAAGCCGCTGCACCAGTAGCGCAGGCACCGGTTCAAGCCATCGCCCAAAGCGAATCGCCGGCCACTACCTTCAGCGCCAGCAGCACTGAAGAAGGCATCAGCCCCGAGCTGGCCAAAGCCCGCGCCGAACTGGCAAGGCTCGATCCAAAACCCGGTATCGAAGAACTCGAAATGGGTGCTGCGCGCATCCAGGTAGACGACAAGCGCATGATCAACTGCCGCGCCGACCTCAACCAACTCGTCCCCTTCAAATACGATTGGGCCTGGCAAAAATACCTCGACGGCTGCGCCAATCACTGGATGCCGCAAGAAGTAAACATGACCGCCGACATCGCCCTCTGGAAAGGCAAAGACGGCCTCACCGAAGACGAACGCCGCATCATCATGCGCAGCCTCGGCTACTTCTCCACCGCCGACTCCCTGGTAGCCAACAACCTGGCCCTCGCCATCTACCGTTTGATCACCAACCCCGAATGCCGCCAGTACATCTTGCGCCAGTCATTCGAAGAAGCCATCCACACCCACGCCTACCAATACTGCATTGAGTCGCTGGGCATGGACGAAGGCGAAGTGTTCAACATGTACCGCGAGCTGCCCAGCGTCGCCAACAAAGCTGCCTGGAGCCTCAAACACACCCAGGCCCTGAGCGACCCAACCTTCACCACTGGCACACCCGAAACCGACCAGGAACTGCTGCGCAACCTCGTCGCCTTCTATGTCGTCACCGAAGGTATCTTCTTCTACTGCGGATTCACCCAAATCCTCAGCATGGGCCGCCGCAACAAAATGACCGGCGTCGCCGAGCAGTTCCAATACATCTTGCGCGACGAATCCATGCATTTGAATTTTGGTATCGATGTCATCAACCAAATCAAACTGGAAAACCCACACCTCTGGACAGCAGAATTCCAGGCCGAAGTGATCCAAATGATCCTGCAAGGCACCGAACTCGAAATCCAATACGCCCGCGACTCCATGCCCCGCGGCGTCCTCGGCATGAACGCCGCCATGATGGAAGAATACCTCCACTTCATCGCCAATCGCCGCTGCTCACAAGTAGGCCTGAAAGAACAATACCCAGGCGCCCAGAATCCATTCCCATGGATGAGCGAGATTATGGATTTGCGTAAAGAGAAGAACTTCTTTGAAACGCGCGTGATTGAGTATCAAACAGGTGGTGCGCTGAGCTGGGATTAATCTCCCCGCTCGTTCGACGACACATCCTGTGGTCTAAACGACACATCCTGTGGTACGAAAACGACACATCCTTTGGTCTAGTTAATGAGCCGAGGAGGCATCTTTTGGTCACTTTTTGAAAAAAATGGGATTACAAAAAAGCCCTGTAAATGCAGGGCTTTTTTCATGGCACCGGCCCCACATACTAGGTTCAAGTGAAACTCCAAGTTAAGCAGAAGCGTATGAAGATTTATCGCTCAACGACACATATGCGTCCGCTTTATATCGGAGAATTACGCAATTCAGGCGCCTTAGAGGGTTATCAATGAAGAGTGGTCAACCAGACATAATGGATGCAAAAAATGATTGCAAACCATTATTTGATCAAGCTGTGTTACGCGCGGCTATTTTGAAAAGAGTAGATCAGGTCCAAGGGCAGATTGATTTTCGAAGAACGCATTAATTCGATCCCCGAAAATGGGTAAATTATTTGGATGCTCGCTTAGTCATTAACAATGAGCCCTTCTGGCGAATAGTTATAATCTAAGGTGACAGTGGTGTGTGAATCTGCGATAGATTCAATAGCAATTCCAACTAACGACGAAGTCGATGATTTACTAACAATGTCCGGCGATGCGCGGCACGATAGAATCATTTTTATCTTATTAGAAATTACTAGAACTCCGATCCCCAACATCAGCATCTATGCGCCAAACGGGCCACCTCCAAGCGAGACACGATACACCACCCCACTTGCATCTATATCCGAACGAGCTAAGCTACATAACATTAGTATTCGAACGGAATTAGGAAAAAACGGTCTCCTAAAGCAAAAAAAGCGCCCTTCGGGCGCTTTCTCTGCCGACCAAACACCCTACTTAATTCAGGCACCTAGTCGATCATTGCGTAGGGGTTTTATCAATTGAAAGGGAACACCCTACACGTTCGTTAGATTTAAGATAACAAAAAGGAGCGATAATTGCAAGATCTTGATATCCATAACTTAGAAACATACATATCTAAGCCCCGATTAAGGACCTACCGAACTTTAGCTGGCTCAACCGATACAAAAGCGCTAATAGGTGCTTACCTTTGGAACAAAAGAGTTGCAAGTTCGATGTACCCAATATTTCAGTGCTTAGAGGTTAGTTTGCGAAATTCTATTCACAAGGCCGCAACAGCACATTTTAAATCCGCAGACTGGTATGACCTTGTTACCAAAATAGCAGGCCATAAATTGTATCAAGCAGATATGAAAAAAAACCCGATGAAAGTTGGGAAGTTTTATCGAAGCGGTTTCTCCAAAGGAATGAAAAATAATTTGAAATTATGGCATTCGCATCACGAAAACATGATAAAGACCGCGAAGGAGCAACTTACAAGAGGTAAAAAGCCACACACACCTGATGCAGTCGTTGGAGAGCTCGTGATGGGGTTTTGGATAGGAATTTTCACCTCAGCATATAATGACATTCATTCAAATGATTATTTATGGCCCCACCTCTTACCTTTCGTTTTTCCTCATCTTAACTCTTCATTGAGTGTAGCCTCAGTCATTCACAACAAGTTAGAGGTGATTAAAGATCTACGCAACAGACTTTCTCATCATGAACCAGTATGGAAACATAAAAAAGTTAAAAATGCAGCAGATGCTCTAACATATTTAAACGAGGTCGTGGATGATGCAATAACGTTAATACACGGAATTTGTCCAGATCGAAAAGATTTACTCTTCAAGTCAGGAAAAATTTCCTACTTCAAAGGCATTTGCAATCAACAAACCCTTAACTATTATCTGAAAGGAGATCCACATTTGACTTGTGACAAAAGATCACTTAAAAGACATATAGCAAAATGCCTTCATAAATCAAACGCTATTCCGCTGATAATCGAAAACAAAAATAAACCGGTGCTTGTCATGAACTTAATGCTGTAATTTTGAAAATCCAAGGATGGAGATGTTGTACTTTCCATTTTGGTATGCGGAGTCATCATCAACAGCTAGCGCAAAATGCTACACCAAGCCTCACATACCTTTCGTTCGAAAAAAAGCTTTCACTTTTTGGTATCGAGGATCTTGAGAAAGTTTAGGCGCGACAGTTTCTATCTGATTCAAGCATCTATCCAGATGTTTCCCTATCCACCGCTGATCATCAATTAGCATGTCGAGCAGTTGCAACGCATCATTGGGATACTTTAACGCCAACTCCGACTCGCTCAGTAAACGTACCAAGTAATCGAGATGCTCGACAGGTTGCAGCCAGCCTTGAACAGCAGTCAATACGATTGGAAACTCCGATCCGGAGGCAATTGTAAGTCTGGCTAAAGACTCCGTAATTTTCGGCGTTGCCAACTGACGTGACTTAGGCCAAATATTTTTCCAAAACGGTTGCAACCGGTTTCTCCAGTACTCTTCGCGCCGGTCAGCAGCCCCTTCAAGCGCCTGTACTAACGCTTGCGCCGATCTCTCCAACCCATCTGGGGGTAAAAGTCCAATCGCTCCTCTAAACTCACCAGCCGTGTAGCCCTCAAGTGGACCCAAAGCCGCGAAAGTTAAAAAAGCAGCGAACTGTTGGCGATGTTCGCCAAGGTCGCCATAGCGGTTAGCGCATTCCAAAAAGTGCGGCTTGAGAGCTAACAATAATGGTTGATAAATGCGTGGTGACCACAGAAATCCCTGCCACAAAGCTTTTGCTTCGACTGGATTTTGCCAATTAAAACCTGGTAAAAGGTGCTCCTCGGTCCAAAATTTATCAACTCGGTAAAAGGTAATCAACCGAGATGCTAAAATCACCCGACCATGCCTGAGGTCGTGCCTATCCATATCGCATAACGCCGAGAAGTAAGAGACCAAATCATCGGGGATTCGCTCATTGTCATTCGGGTTGCTTTTAAGTAACACGTTGATTAATACATCAGTAACATGACCAAAAGGATGATTGATCGCTGAGCTGACAGGATCAAAGATCTTTGCTCCATTTCGAACAATATGCACGCCCTCGGTGGTCTCAAGTTCCGTGCCAAGAACGCGACGGCAAAGATTGAGTAATAGATTTACATGGGCGTCACTGGATTTAGATGCCGCTTTCATCCACCATGTTAATCCCCCAACAAGTTCTCTAAGCAAGTCGTCTGGCAATGAAGTAACTAGCGATGCTGCTTGTTCCCAAGATTGTAATATCAGCGGCTCCTCGCTCCATGTGTAAAACGCATCCTGCCAGCGTGAGATTGGCCAGATCGCTTTTCCTGCCAGAAAACGCAATGCCTCCAAGCTTAATTGGAAACTAGTTCGACAAAGATCTCGCCATGTATCCTCATAAAAAGGTCTGGAGTGAGGTCTGGGTTTACTTAACCATTCAATCAAGCCCGGCAGATCCTTAGGAGCGATATCTACCTCTCGACTGCCCTCATAATCTGGATCACCGGTACCGATCGTCCAATGCGAAAACTCATCACTGTTATTTGCCGCCAAGTTCCAGCGTGGGTGGGCTTTCGACAAATCAACCCAAGCTTGGTCTGCGGCCGGTCCTAAGGTAAGGCCCGCCGATCTGAGCTTAGCTAACCGCAGCCAAACGTTATAAGCCACGACCCTGCCCCATTCATCGGGCTCAATATTTTGTAGATACATATCTCGCGGGGGACCTGCTAGAACAGATATTTCTAGGCGAGCCTGATCAGTTTCGCTCAAATCCTCTCCTCGCAAGACAAGTAGCCTGAATACTTCTCGTTGCGTTTCGGGAGACCAAAGCCACCAAGCCTCGCTATGCGTAAGCCAATCGACCCATTGAGCTGGGCTAATGTCCCTGGTCTTGCTAGCAGCAAATAATGCTAAACGTTTAAAAGTAGGGTATCGATATTCAAACCAACCTTGAGCTATTCGTATTGCCCGCTCGCGGTCACGCTCGAGCGTAGCCAACCAGGCATCGCGCGTGGACTCAATTAAACTTACCCATTCGTGGAATCCTCTGTTTTGCCAATGATCCTCGATAGAGGGTAAATCCCAAATCGACGAGTCATTTTTATCATCTGCCGCGCCCAATTCAGATAATAATTCCAACGCGTCATGTAAGAGCTGCTGTAAATCCGGCAATAGGATCGGCAATACGCTGTTCCATTCTGGCTCTGGAAGGTCTTTGATTGCAGAACGTACGTGATCACTAGCCAGTTCAATTTGCCAGTCTACCAATTGGCGAATTCGCGTCGGAGCCTGCACACTTTCAGCATCGTCATCCCAGCGAAAAGGCTTTTTCAGAGTCACTTTCGGTGCGAGAAGCTCCCTGAGCTCAAACCTCAAGCTCGGGGTCATTCCGTCGCGCTTCAGACGATCAGTCCAAACATATAAGTCCGCATCATCCCGAGCCGATTTAATCCTGCCACCAAGTACCAATCTCCACAGAGTACGCATCAGCGCAGAAGGAATAGCTCTCGGCGAACTCAAACGGATCTCTTCGAGTTCTGCAACTTTTCCATCCCGTTCTAACGAGGCTAAGCGGTTCATTTCAATTTCGACAAACCACTTCCAGCGTTCGTGTAGGCGCCCTCCGTTTTCGGATATCCAGATAATTAATCTCGGATCATCTAAGTGACGTGTTAGCCAACGGGCAACGTGCCACATTACATGATCCAGCTGAGTCGAGGCCATTCCACCAAGAGTCAATAACATTGGGGGCGTTCGGTCATAAGCAGCTGGACGCCGAACCAGACTGAATTGGAGTGCGGTATCGACTTTTTCGTGTGCCGGCACGTTAAATCGAATTAGATCGTTGTGAACAAATCGATCAACAGTAAATGCATTTAACAACCAGTCCAATGATGGCACCGGATTAAAGTCGGCGAAGCGCTTCGCCGGCAACCCTGTTTTGTCCGATATGGCCCACAAGATCCGCCCAACAAAATCATCTTCTCGAGTGCTGGCGGTTGGATGGGCCATAGCATGACTGACCACTATTCGCTCCTTACCTATAACTCCATCTCGATAGGTGTCTGACCATGCTTGCAATGTCCTATGTAAGCGAGAATGATCCGCAGCACCTATCGGCACTTCGTATAGAATCGGTTTAACTCGTTTTGCCTCCCATTCTGCGGTCTTGATTTTCTCGTGCCCCGGTTCGCAAGCGGCAAACGCCCAGGCTTGGGGGGTAACCTCACCAAGCATTCGGTCTGCCGCTAAAGCATCCATCATATAACGCAGAACTGGATCGTTTAGGCTATACCCAATAAAGCAAACTACATAGTTTCGAAATAACTCACTAACAAACCGGGAAGCCCACCGTTCCGTTAGATAGGCCAGTCCAAAGTCACCGCTAGTAACAACCAACCGGTTTAAAGCTGTATCGTCTGGTTTTTCCGGTAGCAAGCCGTGCAGGTAAACAATTCCGTCCCAGCGGCTATTTTTGGGGATCGGCAACATTGGAGCGACATATGACTCAAACGGGTTTTTCGATCGTCTTGCCGCAGAATGAAATAAGCGATCAAAGTTTGTAGTCACCAAGCGTAATGTTCCTTCGCGATTTTTCGCAAGCCGAAGCAACGCCGCATGAGTTTCAGTTGCGCCCCTTAACCCAAGGTTTGGCGTAAGTATCTTGGCGAGTGCACGCCTGACGCCCTGACGCTGGCCAGCCAAACGATGCTCTAACAGATTAAGCGTAGTGTCGAAATATCCCTGCTGAAAAGCTGTGTTTTCTATGTCCGATTCGGTAAGTGAGGCGCCGCTAAACGCGTATATCCGCTCTACCAATCCCTTAAAATCTGGCAGATCAGCTGGATAAGAAATCCCAGCGCCGCAGAAAAAGACTACGCGCCCTTCTTCATGAGCTTGAAGCAGATTATCCGGTATCTCAGGGCCACCTATAACGAATTGCATTTGATTTCCTATGCTAGCTTGTGAAACACCGAAAAAGTTGCCTCTGCCAAAAACAATTGGGCGAGGACGAAATTCGAACCACGAAAAAACAGGTCAACAATGGGTGGATATGCATCGCCTACAAAAGGACGCTTAAGTAACCAAATCCGTTTATCTGCTAACCATTCAAATGCAAATCGATTCAACGCTGCCAATCACTAATTTCGACAACATGTATAAATTTGCTCCAGACGCCCCTCTATCGAAGGCTTGCTCTTCCAAAAGTCTTAATACATCTCCATATCTTTTAAAAAGCTAAAGTCTGAATAATCGATTTCTCTCTCCTGGCCGTGATCCCAGTAGCCGACGATATACGTCTCCTCTTTTTCGTTTATTTTGCAGTTAGGAACTCCGTCTTTCTCTTCAATTTTTATCTCAACCTGATGTCCCGTTAACCTCTGATATGCCTCCGCTACCACCCCAATCCAAACATCCCATTCAAGTGGATCTATTTTAGGAACCCAGGTTAAAATCCATTTTATTCTCTCTTCGGCGTGCTCCCATGGTGAAATGGAACATCTGGACCAGAAACACTCAAGGTTTTGAGAACGAGCCTCCCTTCCTAGCTGTGCCAACGACCTCAAACACTCTTTCGCAACTCCATAGTTCAATTTTTTTGTTGCCGCGCAACCAAGCCATGCATATGCATCCAAGCATCTGTATAAAGTTTCACTATCACTTTTTTTAACCGCCTGACTACCAAGGTGTCGAATAGGGTAAGTTAGGTACGGTAAGGCGTGGCGATAGAGTGAGCAATCAATTCCAGCCATGTTTGGCCTATCGAGCCCCTTATTGACGATACTTCTCGACAAGGAGATTACCGATATAGCGATATCAGCAAACCCCCTTTCATACGATTTCATGCCAACCATATCGAGCAAGGATAGTAAACATGAAGAATATTCTTCGGTTTGGTGGAACTGCGATGCCTGTGTGACTAAACGTTCAGAAGTTTGGTTGATGATAACCCTCGAAAACGAAGATGAATCATCAGATTTTAATGCATCTATACAGACCCTATTCAGTAGCCGAGCAGCTTCTTGAGCTAAAACTCTCCTTATCCTGTAATCATCATTTTTTAAATGTTTTGGTTTGAATTCAAATATTATTCCCACCAAATCTAAAGCAATTTCATAGAGACTTGAAAACGAGGTTACATCACCATTCTTGACGATGAGAAAATTAGCGCTCTCGATGAGCATCAAGGGACTGTGTGGAGGTTGCGGAGGAGTTATAATCCATTGCCATTCGTGAGTCGGAGTGTCCGACACGTCAGATAAGCTTATGTTATCGACTTTCGATAAAGCATTAGTGACGTTACATGAATATTCCTTCAGAAATCGAGAAATATTTTTCTTTGATGCCTGTCCTTTTATCATATTTACAACATCTACTTCAGTTTTGGCTATCACCAATAAAACAAAACCAAAAACACCAATAGTTGGTATGAGAGTTAAAGACAAGGCCACCACAAAATCAGCAGCATAAATCAACGCCAGCAAGGGTAGTATAGAAAGAAGAAAGATTAAGATAGCTAGCCTGATATGGACAGGTGAAAACTTCCTACGTAGCTCTTTGTATGGAGAAGTTTGATATTGGTAGAACGAAAAGTTAATCGCAAAAATCGCCGTTGTAAGACAAACCGCAATTAAGACGGGGGCAAGATTGGACAGTGCAGACCCTCTATTAGATAAGCTTACCCAATAGCCATTTGCGCATAGTGCGATCCAGACAAGCACAAGAAAAATATGCTCCATATCAAAAGTGCCCCATGCATTTAATTTTTTGGACATTATGGAAAAAGAACAAGCTCAAAACCCCAACTGTAAATAAAGTCTAAACATATGGATCTAGTGCATCGACAAACAATTCCGGCAATCGCAGATCAATTGCGTTAGATGGAAATAAGGATTAGCCGCGCACATAGGCTAACGTACCCACATATTTTGGAGGGGAAAATTAATACACTCTTGAGATATAAATCCCATCTTCATTCCCCAAGTATTAGGCATTTAGAATTCTCATCAAATAAAATTATACGAATAAACTTCAGTTTATTGTCCGATTGGATAGCTCACAATAGCTTGATAGTCATTCAGCAACATCATTTGATCGCCTTCTAACCCATGAAATGGGAACTCCGATAATGCGTATCCTTTTGATGACAAATCAAGAATCAATTCATTATCACTCAATCTAAGTTGACGTGAGTGGCTAGGAAAGGTGCCTTCATTTTTCTTAGTTACCATAAACGAAACAGGGAAAAAGCTGAGTATACTGATCATCGCAAGATGTCCTTCATTTCTAAACCCTGCGAATTTCGCGCTCACATGCTTTCTGTAAGGATAAAACCAATAATAAATATCATGGGATGATTCAATTGCTGAATCATCACCTAACACAAAATTCTTAAGCGGATTGAAATAAGGGGTGTCTTTAGGTGCCTCCTTACATTCGCTTACTGAAGTCGCAGCCAAAATATGACCAATCATTGCACGCGCGAATTTTTTAACATTCGCATCTGTTCGGATCGTCGAAAATGGGTTATCAGCGCATACAAAGTAGTCTTTAATTTTTACCGTTAAAGATCTGCAAACCCGGGCCACCTCTTCGTCGTTCCCCCCTAAATGCCTATTGTTACAATCATGGCAAACAGTTTTAAATTTGCTTCCGTTTGGTGACAATACCCCTTTGACTTTGGATGCGTGTAGCCCCATTACTTCGGTAACGTGTCGCTGCTCAACTTTCGTTATGGTTATGGCGCCTTTTGGAGGAACGTGATCTTGGGATAATCGCCCATACGAGCCGCATATCAAACAGTATCCTTCTATGATTCTTGTATGCTCAAACCGCTTGGAAATACTGTCGCCGTACTTACCCATATAGACCTTCCCCAGCCTCAATAATACTTTTAGGTTATTTCACATATTTAAATTTAAATATTTTTTAGAAGCACCAATTTCACAGGTTTCCACATAATCTTTCATGTGTAATCATTCATCTTTGTTTTTAATCTAGGGGCATAATGATCCGCATCCGTATAGCACCCGGTATTTTATGATTCACTCATGATTACGTGCAGTCTTCTTAATTTATTTTCAATACTGAATAACGCAGAGTTCAGCGATAGCATTTGAATTGTGGTTTTATATTTTTTGCAAATAAAAACCGAATAATTTCGGATTAAAATTTGTCCGGCGCAGAAGCCCCCCATGTTTAAAGAGTTTTCTATTTATTTTCTTGTGCAAGCAAAAGCGAGCCCACATAAGTTGGATTAATTCCAGACAAATATATGTTATCCTTTTCAAACTCATGGAGATTGCATTTAAAGACTGCATACATTGAAAGCTGACAACCATTCGATGCGCTTAAATTAGCAATGATATTTGCAGAAGAAAAGTCTATATTTCCAGAAACTAGCAAATCACCAATATAGCCAGATTTCAATTTAAACTTCTTTATATGCTGGTGATTAACTGATACCCCAGCTAAATTAAATTTAATTTCCGCACGATCTAGCTCAATCTCAAATGGCGACATATTTATTATCTGAAAATAAACATCGTATGATGAAACATTAGAGAGCTGTATTCTAAATGGCTCATTTCTAGGCCTAATATCAATATAGACTAAATCTGAAAGGCGTTTTTTATTGAAAACTTTTCGCAAGATAAATTGAGGAAGCCACTTGAACCACTTCCAAATCTCCATAATTGATGTAATTTCC
This sequence comes from Cellvibrionaceae bacterium, assembly GCA_021151695.1. Taxonomy (GTDB): domain Bacteria; phylum Pseudomonadota; class Gammaproteobacteria; order Pseudomonadales; family Cellvibrionaceae; genus Cellvibrio. The sequence continues at coordinate 102,340 of JAGKWU010000007.1, forward strand.
AAAATTTTACGTTCTCCGTTGCATAACATTTGAATACTGCGCGTGCGCGCCATCTCCCCCAAAGTTTCGTTAGAAGAAGCTTTTGATCATCGATTCTATTACCTAGATCGTGCATTAGCCAGAAAAGCTGATGCCAAGCGAATTAAGTAGTTCTGCATCAATAAATTCACTTTTCTTGAGTGATTTTGCAATTCTGTATGAGGCAATTGCCGCTCTGGTTGCTGGCCCCATTACCCCATCAATACTGCCCTGGTAATATCCGGCATAAGTCAACGCCAATTGAACTCGCTGAATGGTATTTTGCAAAGAGTCTTTTGAAAGCTTATTTGAGTCATAAACCTTGGGATCACCAGCTGTTATGGTCGTTGTGCTAGGACTTTTCGTCGTTTGAGTAGTACTTGTTGTAGTCGACGTGGTTTCTTCAGGATAACTGTAAGAGCCATACCCGCCTGATGAAGATCTATGCGAGCTGTGTGAGCTGTGAGACGAATGCGAGCTATGACTACGATGTCCTGCTAGCTCGGTTGGAACCGAAAAATTTAGCACACTTGCTTTTATTGGCTGCTTGTTTGCATCATCGACATGCACTTCTCGTTCGAGTGCCGCATGCGTGACATCAGTCGCCAATGATGCAGATATTAATGCCGCAAGGCGGTTCATGCTCTTTTTTAGTTTTTCCATATCACAGGCTCCACGTCTTCAATGAAATGTCCTACGGCTGAGGTAAAGAAACCGCCGCAATTTTTTCTTAAATCACAACCATCACATTTATCGGGATAGTAATTCTTCCAATCGGAAATTGATTGATAGGCGAAAGGTCGAATTTCTTCAGGCAACAGGCACAACGGATAATTGAACAAGCGAATAGCGAGGCCTCGCATACTCGCCACTTCGATCATGTGAACCAGCCAAGGCGCCTGCTGCTTCACACTTGTTACCAAACGTTCATAGTTGTTACGCGCCCAGCCTTTGGGCTCAAGATGCATCACGGAAATGACCGACACAAAAGGCAGTGCCGAGGCAACAAATTCGATGATGTGTCCGAGGTGAGTTAGATTTTCTTGAACGGGGATAACTCGTAGTTCAATAGGCTGGTTAGCGGAGGCCAAATTGACCAAGCCCTGGACGGTTTCTAGAAAGGCACCTTTTGCACCAACCAGAACGTCGTGAAGCTCACTTCTGTGACCATAAACAGGAATGCCCCATACCACATCCCTGCCCTTCAAATGTTCAGCAAGTGATGCCATGAAAACCTCATCCGAAAAACTACGACCGTTAGTCAATACATGGAGCTTTGCCTGGCTGCCGCTGCTTTGCAAAATACGCATCATCGACAAAAATGCACTGCGGTTTAAGGTGGGCTCGCCACCTGAGATACCAACGTACTCTTGGGTGACGTAATTGAGGAGCGCTAACGTAGCTCGGTGGTAAAGCTCGGCATCTGGCAAATCTTTCGGCGGTTGTGAGCAAAACGAGCAACGATTGTCACATTGCTCCGTCACTAGGAGAGTATTGGAATTAGCCCTGCGCGACAGGATGCTGCGCACCAGCTTTTGGTGAGAATCAACCCAAACGACATCGCCCTGATCATAGGCGCTGAACAGCTCAGGACAGTCAAGATCTTTACCCAGACTGAAGTTGTAGGCGCCCAGGCTTGGGCTGCCCGCGCTGATTGTAGGCAAATGGGGGGCATTGGAACTCCTCACCGAGGAATCCCCTACGATATAAAGTCCTTCAGGAATATTACCGGTATACCGGAGCTTACTTGCTCTTAATGGGCTAACCATGCCTGAAACACCTTCCTAGCATTCATATCCGTCTCCCATAACGTAAATAACAAATCAAACATCGCCATTTGATACTGGCAAAAGAATGACGGTGCCTTGTGCCCTACCGAATCCCCTTGAGTTGCCAGATGATGCATCGGATCTGAACCACAATAGGGTTGGTAGGCGCAATCTTCGCAACCAGGTGTTGCCCAGGTAAAAGATGAGGTTAGCAGCCGTTTCGCTGACTCGCCAACGATTAAGGACTGAGGGTCGTCACTCACTGTGCCGAGGACCAGTTCATTAGCCTGGGTTGATTGCCACAGCATGCGAGCTTCATCCGATCCAAATACTCTGCCATCGTAGTTAAAGACCAATGCCCCGAAGATATACCCCGCCGGGCTTTGCAGGTCGATGTAATTGGCTGAGTGGGGCTGAAAGATCCGACGCAGGTGGATCAGTGCGGTATCCTCAATAAAGATCCGCTCTTTATTGAGCTCAAGAATGTGGCGCAGTGCCTCCCTATAAAAGGCCATGTATTCGGCGGCATCGTAGCCAATGCGATGCTGAGTGGCCGCCGCAAACCCAAAGGGGCTCAGTGGGCGCAGGAAGATGCCAGGGAAATCCAGGTCGAAATAGCTATCGACAATCTCTTTAGGGTACGCCAGGGAGTGCCTGGAGATGGTGGTCAGGCTATTAACCCGATGAGACCCCAGCGCACTTCGAACTTGCTCAATAGCCCCTATGGTTGCCTTATGGGTATTGAAATACCTGGACGGGCGATTATGAAGATGGACACTTTCCGGCCCATCCAGGGAGATGGAAAAATCGACTTTCTTACCCTTTGCCCAATCAATAATGAGTTCACTTAAAGGGCCGCCTGCCGTACAAATCACGTAAGAAGCATCAACGTCCGCAAGCGCTTGTTGAGCCCTCTCATAGAACTGTTGAATAAACGCGAAAGCCAATAATGGCTCACCACCCTGAAATTCAATCTTGATGCGATCACTACCTACCGCCGCAATTACTTTGAGGATGTCGTCGATGCGCTCTGAATCCAGGTCATACCCGGTACGATCTTTAGGCACCCTGCTTACCTGGCAATATCCACAATCGTGGTCGCAGCGCAGTGACGGTATGATCATGAACAAAGAAGGCTTACTAACCGCCTTAGCAAGCTGAGTCGCCATTTGGGAAGCAATCAACCTGGATCTTACTTCTCGCTCCGAGGCCGCAGATAAAATGCTTTTGGCAATTAGCCCATCTACCTGTTCTGAAGTAAGAGATTCAAAGTCACCATCAATCACCGCCTCCAGCTGATCTCTGGATTCCAGAAATGCGAAGGTGCCAGACGGCCCCGTTATCAGCCATTTATTAAGCTCAGGGACCTGCCGGAAATTGAACGGGAGTAGCTCAAGCGTTGCTGACATTGGCCATTACCGCCAGCAATGAAGCTTTAATCAGATCATCGCGCAGTGAGCCAGTCCGTAGATCAAGGCGCTCACGTAACAGGAAGTCATTGAGGTGTTTATGAAGAGATGCTTCGAATGTCGGTGCCGGGTTTTCAACCGAAATCACCCAATAGCCTTCACATGGCTCTAACGTCCATAAGGCTTCGGGATTACACCAATACAGAGATTTTCTAACGACAACTTCAGAGTAGCTGTCTTGTAGTAGTTTAATTATTATCATGGCATTCCGTGGCAAAACATGATGAAAACATACTATAAGACTTTGTGACGGAGTTAACAACTGACCCAGCCACAACCCATCGAACAAAATTCAATCAATTACTGGCGATACGAAAAAGTCGGTGTTTTTAAACTTCAAAATGGATGCTTTACCCAAAAAATGAAAAGTTATATTGGCTTTCTCGCGTTTCTACTTGTCCTATCCAATAGTGCCTCAGCAAAAGGCCCGACCAAACAAGCTGATCTCGCCATTTCTGAGGGGGCGTCAGTAACGCAAGGCACGCCTAACACAAACTGTCCGCAATTCCAGGTTTTCGGTTATCCTACAATTTCAGATCCAAAGGTGTTGCGCCGTGCGTTTTACACGTGTCGTATTGGCTACGCAGGCCTTTATGACCCATCGGAAAGAACCCCGCTATGGATTGCTGAACACCTGGTTAAAAATAACCTGGCAGGTGACGCCGACAGAGAAGGCATGGACTTTATAGCGGACCCAGACATCCCTGCTGGAGCAATGCCCAAGCCTGCCGACTATTCCAAGTCAGGTTACGATAAAGGGCACATGGCACCGGCAGCGGATTTCAAACAATCAATGACCGCCATGAACGCTACCTTTCAATTCGCTAACGCTGTTCCACAAACACCAGAAAGCAATCGACACATCTGGAAAGATTTAGAGGAGTCAACGCGGGAGTTAGCTAACCGACGCGGCGAACTCTATGTCATCACTGGGCCAATCTACTCCACCACTCCACGCACACAACTGAAAGGTCGCGTCTCAATTCCCGATGCAACTTATAAAATCCTGATTGACCCCAAAGCAAAATCCATGACCGGATTTGTCGTGCCCAATACAAGTAATCCAGGTAAAGATTTTCGCAAATACCAAGTCAAGGTTCGTGAAATTGAAAAACTGAGCGGACTGAATATCAACTCGCAGCTTACGCAATCTGAAGCGGACCGTCTCGAGGTGAATACTGGTGGTGATTGGATCATGCCAAGTAGCCGAGGCAAGCATAAAGATTTTTCACTGAATTAAGGCTTGGGGTGGATCAGTGTCACAACTAAACGATTGGAGAGAACAAGCTGCGTACTTTGGCGTGCGCGAAGCCAAAGGCGAACGAGTACTAGCAGCGAAAATGGCAGAGAGAAAATATATGAGCTTGACCGGTCGAGAATTAAGCCTCGGTGAAATACAAGACTTAACCACTTTGGTAGAAGCATTAATTGAAAAAGCCAAAACTGAATACTTTCAACAAAAAGCACAGGAGTACCGCAACGCCAGGCTGACATAAGTGCGCTCTATGACGAGCACTCAAAATAACTGGATTCACCGTCCTTCTTGAGGGGCAGCTATCGGCCAAAAGCGGACATTAACAACCAACCAGGTCGGCAGTCGCATCTCCATTGCGTTGCTTTAATACTTTTACACCTGAAAGAAGTAGCCGACCTAGGCTTTATGAGGCCATTTAAAAACTTATACTTTTGACAAACGATTCCGTTATGCTTTCTTCGTGATTGTCGCTATCAAAATATATAGTCCCATTTGAAGATACTGCGATCGTAGAGCTCGCACGCTCGGAACTCAATGAGAAAACTAACCTATCCAACTTATATGATTTCTCGCCATATTGTTTCTTAAGTTCGCGATAGGAATCTTTCTCTGAGAATATTTCTAATTTCGCCATGCTTTTTTCACCAAACGGAACGGAGCTTGCTTTCAAGCTAATAACTCTACAGCTTTTTATTTTATCGTTATTCTTTATTGCGTCATGGAATTTTTTTAGATTGAATTCATACTTCTCAATTGATAAATCTGTAAATATTTTTGAAAGATAATTGACAAATGATTTAAGTGATATTGGTGGGTTGGTGATTCGCAAAATATAATATGATTCATGCATCGGAATTACTTTAAATTCTACGTAGACATACTTTATACGCTCCACAACTTGGATTTCTCCATTTGGGAGTTTAATATTTTCAGATAATTTTCTCTTCTCCACAAATGTTGCACTGAAGCCGGAAGAGTCCAATACATTAGATATAATCCCTATTCCAGCATTTTCACGATATGAATTTTTATTGGACATCTTCGCGAAGTCATCAATATGTATATCGATTTGAGCAACAATAAATTTATTTCTCGCTTTCATCGACCTCTCCATTTCCCGTGTTAAAAATAGCTTTTTTAGCGTTTCTGGCAGACTTTTCTAATTTTCTCATCATCCTTGCTTCTTCGAACGTCGACAAAGGGAATGTTTCTTTCGTATGCTCTCGCTCGCCCACATATCGCCTAAATCCTTTCGATATGTATGCAAATTTTTGGCATGTAGCAGGATCATTGAATTGTGCTTGAAAATTAAAAATGTCTGACTTTGGATTTCCTATCTCAGTCATCGACCAGAATATTTTATGAACGAAGAATCCTTTCGTATAAAATTGTTTTAACTCGCCTGATTTAAGTATGCCCTCCCCGTTGAGAGAGGCTTTGCGTACATGTACCCCAAGCTCATCAGCGTCGCCAGTGTCTGGATTGTACACTGACACGAATGACACATCGTAAAGCTCAAGCTCATCCAATCCTGCAATAAGCTTCTCAAAAAATTCAATTTTTAATTTCACGCTATCGACTCCAAAGAGATTTATTGTTTCTAAATCTACATCGTCTGAAGAATTTTGAGTGATTTTCAAAATTAACGAGGTGGTAATTTCTTCAATATAACTATTGTCTGGGGCTCGAATATTTATTCCATCGGCAGTTTTTTCAATTGAGATGACAGCGTTCTTGGTGACAAGTTGTTTAAACTCCGGTTTTCTATAATCGTGATAGCTGTATGAAACCTCAATATTTATAGATTCTTTATGAGAATTGAAGTCTATAGAGTTATCTATTTCCTTTCTCTCCGCGATTAACTCTTTAACGGATTTTTCAAGCTTATCAATGCTTAGGTTCGCGTAGGCAAATACTGATCTTTGACGTTCTTTATGCGATCCCGAAGAAATTACTTCGGATATAAATTTATGGTCAAAATAGTCATGATTCAACCTACTAAAGTATTTAGCGATGTCCTCTTTTTCAAGTTTATTAGACTTAATAATTCCCCGAGTCCAGAACAATTCTTGGAGTGAAGATTTCGACATTTTATGCTGACACAGCGCATCAAATAGCGCCTTATCAGAAGCATAATACAAGCTTCCACCTTTAATCATTAATCCTCCAAGCTAATATACCAGGATTGTAATTGGGTGCAGTTTGCGAAACGACATCAAATTCGATTCTATCTAGGTCGGCTTTTCTATGACCATCAAGCCCCCAGTCCGCGACATATATATTTTTAGCCCGCGAATAATTGCTTTTAATTTTGCTATCTACATCAAGTGTTGCCACTCGAATCTTTATTGATGACTTACTGCTGAGGATCTGCAACCGAGATAGTATGTCGAAAAGGTAGACAAACTCCTTGTCTGTATCTCCTCTCTTATTGTAATAAACGATGTAGCCAGAAGGTCCAATATTTTTTAAGCCATTCAAATTTTGGTCGTACTCTTGAACAGGACCATGCTTCAGTATCATGTAGGGTGAACACAAGGTTTCGATTGTTGCTGGGTATTTCTCTTTATCACCATGTGCTTTATGTAGAAATAAATCTGGATAAAGGAACGAATAGTTATCGCTCGGAATTTCTTTACTCGCGATCAAAGCTTGAAGATCTTTAACTACAGAAAAAATATACGTAATTCTTTGGGGGTCGAGCACATGGATTATGCTATCAGCAGTTAGAGGAATTTCTCCCAACTTCAGTTTCCCCAATTCAGTTAAGAGGTCGGCATCGTAATATTTGTCCCAGTTATAGATGAATAGGAGCGCCCTCACTTCATACGCAGCTTTATCCATAACATATTTCGTTTTCCATTCAGCACTGCTTTTAGCACAATCCAACGTTTTCGCTAAGGAAATGATCGCTTTTTTTATTTCGGGCGGCTTGATACTCGTTTTTTTATAGCTTTTAAGGTCGGTGTTTAGATACACAAAATGGTTAAGGTAAGGGTCAAAATATCGAAACACTGTATCAACCGGATGGGAATGATTAGGTGCAACGCTTTTGGGCTGCTTAACTTTATGTATCTCTGGCTTGTGACAACTAAAATTCTCGTCCATTAAAGGAATTTTTTCCCACATAAACCATTCAAAAATCTCTTTTGAGACTTTATTAGCAACTTCCGCAATATTTGCCGTTTCGCCAGCCATAATTATCTGTATCCTTTAAACATTCATAAGTTTGTGATTTGAATAGTGATCAAGTTTTCGATGTATCTCACACCACAAACGACGCACCTCATTTAAACATCCCTTCGAAGATTTCAGTCTCAAAATATTTATCCCCATTCATTAAATGTTAGCGATGGTAAAATTTCCAAGTATCACTTCCCGAGGAGAACGCGGCTAGGTCTTCAAAGACCTTAATGTCCGCTTTGGGCACAAAGCTGCCTCTTTCATTTGTGATTGGCGCGCCATTGCTTTATCTGCACTTCGGAGACGTCCTCCCGGTAGCACAGAGGCGCATACCCTCCTTTCTTGCTATAAGCACTACGCCCGCCACAACTTCGACCATTTTTCATGGTGTTATATGGGCAGGCGCACGGGCCCGGATATTCGGTGATGGATTCCTGGATGAGGATTTTCGCAACCTCGTCATCAGAAAGTTGCTTATTAGGTTCAGAAAAGGCTGAGGAAACGAAAAATATAAAAGTGAAAGCAAAGACTAGTTTTGCTAACGATTGACGAGTCATACGTAGTACCTTCCTGGCAAATCCTGTAGTTTTTAAACTGGCCATTTTCTGGCTCTATATGGACGAGTCTAGCTACCCGTTTGGTTTGATGTCAATGGAGGGGTGATTTATCAACGCCTCAAATCTGCCAGAAAATCAATCTAACCCAACTCCTAGATACGGGGCTATCTCTTAACAAGCCGGATCAAACTCGGCCTCTTGCTTACGCGGTAGGCACCCACCACACTCTGAGATATTCGCCCAGTCAACAACATGATCAGGCCATCCATAAAGCTGACCAAAAGTTGGGGTAAAGGAGCGAACCCAGGAGACAAACTGATCAAAGTACGGCGCGTTAGAATTGCTTCGATGACCTTGAGTTTGATGACAAACTGGCATTAAGTGTGAAGGAAGCTTTTCAGCTCGATGACCAAAATAGTAGAAGTCCCTTGAGATTAAAACATTCTCACCGCTAAGATCGGTTGGCTCGTTTTCCTTACCATGTACACCAGCACGCTGCTTAGCCTGCCCGCTGGAATAGTCGTAAATACAATCCCCCAGACGATCATGAAGTGCAGGACTTTGAAGATTGGGAATCCTGTGTGGCCACCGGGCTCTAGCGTGATAATCGTAATCAGCAAGCGACAGGACTTCCTCCACCCGCATGGCATATACCAAACGACCACTCAAATCGCCACTAGGCGCTTTTCTCGAACCAAGGCCAGCAACCCAATCACCCGGCTGAGCAACTCTCCGTATACCGGGCTTACAGATAGCAAGAGTGCACATCCCGAAGAATGGATTTGGTGCCGCACCATCGTCAATAGGTATTGTGTAGGTAAAAAGTCTAGGCATGGAATAGTCTCAGCTTCCTAGTTAAAGATATTTATAAATCACACAATCTACCAACCTACGATAGGGCCAAGCTTATGTAGGTTGAAGCAACAGTATGTTGCCTTCCATTATAGGCATTGATTTTCAAAACATTATTTTCACATCTTAAAGCTCGCACGCGCCCATTTTTTTCTTCCGGTGGTCAAAGTTTAAAAACCTGAGAATTTCGGCGTGCGGCCAAGCTGAATCAAATTCCGTACGACTAGACAGTCGCGCAGTTCAACGCCATCTTAGATTTCGAGTTCAATTCCGAAACTAGCACCATGGCGAGACCTCCATTTAACTCGAAGCTAAGCCACGGTTGATTTTTGCGTATCAATACCGGCTTTGGCTATTATTCGGCTTGCATTACAAAGCAGATTTAATTGGTTTTAACTCATTCGATATAGGGATCTCTTTATGGGCTCAGTGGAAAACGAGATTGAAAAAAACATTGGTCAGCAGGATCAACCTGAAATTAAACATCCTTCCAGCAAAAATAACACATCAAAAACCGTGGGCTTTTGGTCGATAGCGATCCCTTCATATTGCTATTTTTTCGGCTATTCCTCTTTCAAATATGAGCTGGAGGGACTGGGATTCGACTCCCCCGAAATTCCAACAACACCGGGCGACGTGTACTTCAATGCATTTAATACATTCGCTTTTATGGGTGGAAAAATCCTTCCAGCCTCAAAGGATCTTCTTATAAAGCATTTCGACGAAAGCTGGTTACTCGTACTTTGTCTTTCAATCGGGGCTGCGATAGTCACATATTTGGGACAATTTATTTTCTATAGATTTCGAGCAAACGAGACACCTGACGCGAAAACAAAAAGTAAAACTCGACGAAAGCCTAAAAGCCACATCTCCAGCACTCGGCATAAAATCATAAGCGTTAAAAATTGGACCTGGGAGATACTCTCGGGGAGCGGCCAATCTCACTCCCTGTGGATTTCTAAATCTATCTATTTAGCAGCGTTTGTCACTACAGGATTCTTTGTAATGTTGCCATTGATTTTAGCGGCAATAGCGTTTATCTCTTTAGTACTAATGCCGCCTCCTATTATTGGGCTTAAAATAGCTGAAGAGCAACTTGCCCAATACAGCTGCCCGGATTCCGCAGCTAATTTGATCAACCACCCTGAATGCTCGTTGATAACACTTAAAGACGGTAAATCTCATATTGGGATGGTATACAGCAAGGACTCAAAATTTATGTACCTTTTGACTAAAGACGAAGCAAAGACCATCCCCCTTGATCAGATATTACAAAGTCACCGCAAGGTAATGACTGGAGGGATTAAACGGACAAACACTGGTACCGGTGCTGTCGCCATTGAATCGCTTTATTGTCATCGCGAAGTGAGTCCATTTGGCAGTGCACAATTGCTGAAACCCAATTGAGACTTTCGGGTTAGAAATGCCCCTCAACATTTAATCACTGCTTTTTTCAACACCAATTTTACGCTGATTTTAATGATGCTAGAGATATAACTCCTAGCCATACATCACCGGCACAGGAATTAAAGGATGCTCTTGCTAGGAGGGAGCATCTCTCGTGTAAACATCCAGCATTTATGAGTGGCAGCAACTTTTAGGGAGGCATTGGTCAACTGGGCATACTGAAAGCAATCCTCACTGATTCCGACTCGGCCGTCGGAACTGCGTTGCGGTAACGGAATTTCGTTATAATGAACCCAGCTAAATGCAATTTGCCCCATCAAGTGAGCAATCATGCCAATTGAAATCTTGTTTAACTAGCTGTGAATATTTTTACTGTAGGAAAAACAGCGCTGATAGGATTGGAGGCTGGCTTGAGCACAAATGCCTCCCTTATCAAAGTAGATAAGGGAGGCATGTCGGGAGAATTAAACTGCTAGAAAACCTGAATTTCCCACAAAGAATAACCGTATGAAGTTGCTCGCTGGTAAGCAAAAACCTTCACGTACCTAGCCGTAACAGGAGTCAGAGTAATAGTATTCACACCACCAACACCCAGCTCGTTAGTATATACAACCCTCCTCGGTTTACCGCGGCGGGTTCAAAATTTCCTACTCATCTATTAGGAATAGCGAAGGGATATGTTAAATCCCTATTGTAAACATCAACATGACGCTATTCTCAGTGCTTTTTACATATTTTATTTCATCGTATTGAGACGGTAATGGCTCCCCGATCTTAATACCATCCGCCAATTGCTTGGTTACATGGGTAACCCAACCAAGACCTACGCTTATCTTCTTCAAATCTTCGGTGAGGAATGTATATTGTGGGCCCAGAGAAAACGCACTAAATGCCTCTCCAGTTGGATCTATGACCTTTACGCCTACAAAGAAACCCCAGTTTTTGTGATTTTGCCATTTGAAGGGCCAGTTTGTAGTTAGCCACGCACTAGGACGAGTTCTATACTGTTCTTCAAGTGTCACTATATGTTCAGTACCGTTCAAACTCGCACTTTCAATATACGGATTTCTATATTGCTCGACTCCAATACCGAAGCCAAGATTCCATTTCTCTAACTCATTTGAAACATTTTTTTCATGCTCCGCCGCATTCTGATCATCCAGGCTCTCTTGGGCTTGTTTTATAGCCTTTTGCTGTTTTTCGAGTTTAGCTTTATCTTGAGCTATTTTGTCCGCTACGATTTTCTGCGCAGATTCGTACTGCTGGTCGGATATTTCGACAACAGTTGTGGGGTCAGGGGATTGGGCGAAACATTGAAAAGCAAGAAAAACGGAAAATATTGCGAATATATATTTCATTGTTAACTCCTGTAATATGGCGCTTAAATGTATGTTTTTTGTTGGCACTCAACCTTCGAACCTACCGATTAGATCACACCAATATTGAGCACTCAAGCATTTACCTGAAGACTGCTGTGGGCGGGCAAACCAATATTTAAGCTCTCCACTAAATCTAACACTCCGTCCATAGGGTATAAGAACCTGTCGGCTAACACTTACGCAGCTTAATTGCGGCGAAAGACTTTTAAAAACTGGATGCAATTTCAGTTACATTACTTCCGAAGTATCCACATCCTTTTCTATCTACCTCAGGTTATTCAGACTTAGTTGTTAACACCATTCAAAACAAGAATATTTAATTTAGCGAAACAGGATATGACGAAGAAACGCGGCCTCGGGATTGCGGTCCTATTAATGGAAGTCACGCGACTTCAGTGAAAGATTTTTCAATCGATCACTAAGGTCTATGATGTTGCCGGCAATAATGTGCACAATTGGTGTTCCAACGTTTTCCTTTAATACCTGAACGTTGCCCTTAATCATAAGTAGCTGGCCGGTTAGGATTTCAGTCCTAAATCTCTCTTGCTGGGCAGCCCAAATAATCACGTTGCTCGTTCCGGTTTCGTCTTCCAGTGACATGAACATAACGCCGCTGGCGGTACCAGGTCTCTGCTTCCCTGTTACAATTCCCGCAATCCGCACGAACCCATTGTCGCTCATATCGGGTAATTCGGAGTGCTTTTTACATCGACTAAATGGATACTCGGGTCGAAGTATCGCCATAGGGTGAGCTCGTAGCGTCAATCCTAAGGACGAATAGTCATCCATGACATTTTCCTCAATAGAGGGCTTGGCCATGAGCAAATCATCCCGCTCATTTAAACCTGGCTCTAACAGTTCTGAATGTGGTGTTAGTGCAGATGCTTCCCATCGAGCTCGATAGCGATCGCCAGCGATTTCCCTGAAAGCGTCTGCGGAGGCAAGAGTTTCAATATCACTTGCAGTGAATTTCGTGCGCCAGGCAAAGTCTTTGATGGACACAAAGGGTTTGTCACCTCGAATAGTTTCAATTGCTTTTGCTTGTTCTGCTTTAAACGAGCTGACAGAAATAAAGCCCAACCTAATACCACGTTGGCCACGCTCATCCATTTCCAACGTGTTTTCATAGAAGCTGCGATTTACATTCACCGGCTTTACGGAAATTCCGTGCCGACGAGCGTCTTGTACAAGTTGTGACGGCGAATAAAATCCCATGGGCTGGCTGTTAAGCAGCGAACAATAAAAAGCCGCAGGATGATGGCATTTGATCCAGCTGGATGCATAACACAAAATGGCGAAGCTTGCTGAATGCGACTCAGGAAATCCGTAGCCACCAAACCCTTTCACCTGTTCAAATAAGCTGTCCGCAAAATGTTGAGGGTAGCCATTATTCCGCAAGCCATTTTTGAACTTTGATTCGAATGTCAGTAGCTTGGAATTTTTTCCCCAGTTGGTAATCGCTCTTCGTAGCTCATCTGCCTCACCACCGGTAAAACCGGCGGCGACCATGGAAAGCTTCATCACCTGCTCCTGGAAAATAGGCACGCCCAGAGTCGGCTCAAGCACTTCTTTAATCGCATCACTTAAATATGTAATAGCCTCTTCACCGGATTTTCTACGCAAATAAGGATGTACCATGTCGCCCTGGATCGGTCCGGGTCGCACGATCGCAATTTCAATCACTAAATCGTAAAAGCAACGCGGCCGCAGACGCGGCAACATGGCCATCTGTGCGCGACTTTCAATTTGGAATACGCCAATGCTATCGGCGCGGCACAGCATGTCATAAGTCTCCGGATCTTCGCGTGGTATGTCTGCCATGGATCGAATGCCCGGATCGTACGTCGAAATCATATCGAGTGATCGGCGCAACGCGGACAGCATCCCCAAAGCCAGGACATCCACCTTCAACAATTTCATTGCTTCGAGATCATCCTTGTCCCACTGCACAATGGTTCTGTCCGGCATACTGGCGTTTTCGAGTGGAACAAGGTCACTGATTTTGGTTTCAGAAATAAGGAAACCGCCGGTGTGCTGGCTTAGATGCCGGGGAAACCCGTGCAATATCCTTACGGCATTGAAGAAATGGACTAATAGTTGACTGTTGACCTTTACCCCTAGCGATTCAATACGCTGCCGTAAATCACTGCTCTTATCCCACCAGGCTAAGTTCTTCGTTAAATGATTAACGAGAGATTCATCCATACCGAAGGCTTTGCCCACATCACGCACAGCGCTTTTGCTGCGATACGTGATAACGGTAGCTGCAATAGCGGCTCGCTCACGGCCATATTTTCTGTAGATATATTGAATAACTTCTTCACGCCGCTGATGTTCGAAATCAACATCAATATCCGGCGGCTCATCCCGCTCCCTGGAGATAAATCGCTCAAACAGTACGCCGATCTGACCGGGTGATATCTCGGTGACAAATAAGCAATAGCAAACCACCGAGTTAGCTGCTGACCCCCTGCCCTGACATAAAATGCCCTGCTCTCGAGCAAATCGAACAATGTCCTGTACGGTTAAAAAATAGTATTCGTATTCGAGTTCTTCGATGAGCTCCAGCTCCTTCGCCAAGAGCTCTGCAACAAACTCCGGTACGCCATTAGGCCACCGTTGGTGCTTACCGACCTCTACCAAGCCTCGAAGATGTGCAATAGGTGTGAGCCCGTCCGGAACAAGTTCGCGCGGGTATTGGTAGCGCAGCTCTGTTAACGAAAAGTGGCAACGATCCGCTAGAGCGCAGGTCTCTTCCAAGATGTCTTTCGGATAAAGTCTCGCGAGCTGGTGCATCGATTTTAAATAGGCTTCCCCATTAAGCTCCAGATCGGTGCCCATCTCGTGGATTGGCTTGCCATGGCGTATTGAGGTAACGACATCTTGTAAAGGCTTTCGGTCGGCGCAGTGCATCAACGCCTCTCCGCACGCTACCAGCGGCACTTTTATCCCGGCGCTTAGCTTTTCCCACCGCACAAAGTCCTTTTGTTCGCCGCCTTGCAGCTGGTGATTAATACCGATCCACAACCTGCCTCTAAAGGCATTGTTTAGTTCATTCGCAACGTCATAGGAGATAGCTTCATCGAGCTTGGCCACCCATATGACCAGGCATGTTCGTAAACGAAATCGCAGGTCTTCGAAATGCGCCTCATAAGATCCCTTTTCCGCGCGACGACGGGCCAGCGTGATAAAACCCGATAGCTCCGCGTAGGCAATGCGGGATGGTGCAATCGCAATCAAATCCATGCCATTGGATAATCGAAATCGACTACCAACGATTAATTTGAAATTCAATTCCTTCGTCGCCACATATGCTTTTACGATGCCCGCCAACGAACATTCGTCGGTGATTGCCAGTGCGTCATAGCCGAGTTCATAGGCGCGGTAGATATACTCGCCCGGATGGGATGCACCTGTCAGGAAGGTGAAGTTGGTGGTCGTAAACAAGTGGGCGTAGCGCATCAGGCGAATACCCCATGTACGTACCACTTCTTGTCGTAAAGGTTAAAGAAAATCCATACCGGTAGATTGTCATGGCGCTTGGCAAGGTAATAATCCCTCGCTACGGGCTCACTCCACCAGTTCCCGATAATGCGTTCCGGGCCCACTTGCGTGGAAAGGTACCCATGCCAATACAGGCGGTCGCTACGCTCTTCAATCAGTTCCGGTTGGGTGAGTAGCCACGTTGGCCGTAAGCTTTTGGCATGAACTGACGGCAGCTCCTGGTTGGATCGGGTGGCGAGAGATACGAAAACGTTCGTCAGCTCCGGCACCCGGCTATCGCAGTAGCTCATCTTATAAACGGCAGCATCACCCAAGCGAGCTTTTAACTTGGCAATCGTGACAGAGAAGTCTTGCGCTGAATTTTTCCGTCGGCGTGTTTGATCGAAATCCAATACCTGCGTGCGATGCTGCAAAGGCGTGGTAAGAAAACATTCCAACCTGATCGTATCGACTTCGAAAGGAAGCTCTTTGTTATCAAATTGAATCAAGGATAAGTCATAAAGCAATTGCCAATGACTTTGGGGTGTATCGCTGTTTACTATTAAGGATTCTTTCTTGCGATAGATATCGGAAATTTGCCAATCGATTCGCTGGCATTGTTGCTGGCGCTTACGCAGATAATCGGACAGCTGTTGCAAAAGACTTTCGATGGCCGGCTTTAATTGATCAACAATCGTGACGGGATATTCAAACTGAATTTCCTCTTCAAAATGCTCTTCCGGTATGTAGGTATCCCTGGGTTTTGAAAACAGGGACTGCTGCATGAAATCCTGGTCGATGTCATAAACTTCACACAGCATCTCGGTGAATTCCATCCCGACCCGCTTTCTAAAGCTGCTAATAGAATGGCCTTTGATCTGAATCGCCAAATCCCCAAAGGTTTTAAACCCCGTTTTAGCAAGCATCTGGGCAGCTTTGGGATAATCAAAAAAAAGCTCAATGCCCAAAGCGTTAAGCCGCTCAATAAACACCGGCTTGGATTCATCACCAACAACCTCGTAGTGCTCAAACGATAGGTACCAGGCCGCTTTAGCCGAATGGGCCAACCCATAACTAAACAAGAACGGTGTTTGATCGAGAAAGGTGAATACCTTTCCCGTGAACGACTTCAACCCGCCAAACAGCCGAAGGCAACTGGAGATTTCAAGCAGCAACGCTGATTGGGCAAGTTCAACACTGCAATGGCGATCAATATGTGGCGAAAACTGGTAAAGCTGCTCCGACAGTTCATGCAGGGATTGCTGTTCTTTCTTTTTATCCCGGGCCACGACCTCGCAGCCGCTGACAACTTGAGCCGTCGTTGCATCCATACCAACAGATGCGCCCGCCTCTTGCGCGAGCGGATTAGCATAAACGACGCCCTTTTTTTCAGTGACGACTATGGCTTTAGTGTGGGCATCATCGAGTTTCAGTGCAGCAAGAGGAAGGTCGATGAATCGGAGGGCTAACCATAGTCGTGAGCCTGGGGAGCTCACGGCTTACCTCGTAACGGTGTGACGGTCGCCGAAGGCGGCTTAACAACCGGTACTTTGTTCCGATTGAGCTCATGGTATGGCAGCGCCGGTTGCCATTGCTCCGGCAAGCCGATGACGACAGGCCTTGCCTGTTGAGTCTGGAGATGCCCCTTCTGCTTGAAGATAGTGATTTCCAGACCGGTGGGGATTTGGTGCACGAACAACCGCAGTGAGGCCGGAGAGCTTTGCTGTTGGGCGTCTGAAGGGCGGAATATTACGGCCAACCCCGCCCCCTCGCTTGCCGCCAAAGCGCATTTACGAAGCTCTGTGTACGTCATATTTTCGTCAGGCTGCCACCCAACCACTGCATCTACCCCGGCTCGAGCCAGTTCGATAAAACAGGCTATGAACTGGTCCTTCTCGGTAGCGTTCACGATGATTAGACGTTCGAGGTCAAGCCCGGCCTGGATAAACGCTTGGCAAAACGGATCGGCTGGCGGGTTCAACAATGCAATGAGCCCAGACATTTTCAACAGCGCGGGAGTGAAAAGTTGCCATTCCCCTTGCATACCCGCCTGGCAGACTTCAACTAAGCTTTTTAAGGGCCAGCCTGAGTTGAGCAAGCTCTTATCTAACTCCACATGGCCCGAGCTGACGGCATCCCGCTGCATAAACCGCTGGGAATGACCCAGCCAAGTATCCCCCCTAAGCAGTAACTGCTCGATGGATACCGGTTGTGCTATGTCGGGTGGAAGTTCGCTCATGGGAGTCACTATACTGTAGATATATACAGTATAGTCCACCTGACCACAGTCAGGTCAATCTGGCGCGTTAGAACTTTTTTCACCAACCAACGATGGGGTTACCAAATGTGTGGTTATGTGCGGAGGCATATCGGGCCCAAAAGCCTTAAAGAGTTCCTGGAACTGCTTGGGGTTGAGGGATACTACGACGAGCCGGAAAGCGACGAGCCTGAGCTTAAGCACTTCTACCCGGCCCATGGTAAGGCCGTGGATCGCACAATCGACGGGGTCATTATCAACGAGGACGGCAGGCTCAAATATGTGACGGCCACCTGGTGGTATCACTGTGAAGAGAAGAATGGTGAGCTGAAGGTTGGCTACAAAACAACCTTTAATGCTCGCAACTTACACTTGGAGTTCTGGCGGGAAGCTATTTCGAAGCACCGGGCCATCGTTGTGGCTACTGGAATTGGGGAGGGCAAAAAGGATGAGAACGGTAAAGACCACCATTACTTGGTGACTTCGGATCGAATTATGCTCTTAGGGGCCGTCTATCAAAAATTCCCTGGCGGTAGATATAGCTGCGCGATCATTACCCGGGATGAACACCCACGATTCGAGCGCTATCATGACAAGGCATTTCCATTATTTTTGCCACACAACCTAGCCTTTCTCAAACTCTGGCTAAGCGATGTTGGGGACGATCACCCGCAAATTGCGAGCCTACTCGGAGCACCGAGGATATTTGCGGATCTAACAATTACACCTGTAAAAACCTTCAAAGCAGGTGTTCCCGTTGGGCCAATTGAATTTCTTGAGGCTGACGCTAATTAAGTTCGAACTTGTAGGAAATATCTCACACGCCGCTTGGCTTTTGTCGCCTACAAGCCAATTTCAGCTACACGTATGATGCATCCCAGGATTAACAGTCAAGGATGAAAAATGAGCAATTTAAATATCGGAACGGACGTCATTGCGATCAAGGATGCAGTTAATCAGGTGCGCCGCAACATCCGGGAGCTCAAGGACAAAAAATCGCAAATCCACATCACTGGCGAAGCCGCCGAGAAAATCATTCGATTTTACGATGAGAAATTGTCAGCCCAAAAGATAATGCTTTTGTGGTTGAGTAAATCCCTCTAACCGACAGAACTTCAAGGATGAACTATGAAAATTCAACGCTTAATAATATTTACGGTTTTAGTGGGAATCGCGACTGCACTCAGCAATCAAGCTGCAATAACCGCGCAAACGGAAAACGACGACTCAAAATGGGTCGATGAAGTGAATGCTGAATTGGAGCGGCGAGATGCTGAACTCCAGCCCTTGATTGAGAGAAACAAGCGGTTAAACGCAACTAATGCGGTGCAACCGCAAGAAGAGAATTCGAACTACCCCTTGGATTTCCGAGGATCATCTCCACGCTGAAAAGAAGGAATTTTTACTTGAACTCCCCACCAGTCAGCATATCCGTGCGGTGAAAGCTTGGTTCGATATCTGCCAGATGCCACCTACGACATCATCCCAGGCTGATCTCATTTAAGAAGAACAGTCAGGGCGACATGACAAGGGAATATCGAGAGCGAACGTATCGAGCCCATTGCGTTGATCGGATGTCTTAAGAAAATCTAAATTCCAGCCTGAACACTAGGTAACATACGAGAACCCAACGCTAACAAGTGCCTACCGACTAACCCTCCGTAACGCGATTTTTTACCTATTTCTATAAACTCGAAGCCCTGAGTTTGGTTGGCTTAGACCGATTTAGGCCCATAAGTGATGCCAATTTTAATGGGCACTATACCCAGGCCAGCGTCAGATACCAAATCTTCAGCTATCGGAACCGTATATCGAAATGCAGATGTCAAAGTTGTACTTTGAAATACTTTCGAGAAGCTTTGATGGTATTTTCGAATAGAGCCAACCGTTAGAGCCACTCTCAAACCCAATATCAACGACCCTGGAGTGACACTGAGCGAGCGTTTCCAAGCTTATCGGGTCGAGTCCATCAAGCAGATTAAGAAATAGCTCTAGCTTATTGCTTATAGAATCAGTAGTTGCCTCGCTGTAGATTTCAAAATTAAGAAGAAAATCGTCTCCAGCTTTCTCATCGACCAAAACGACAATGTTGCTGCCTAACGGAACCAATAAAGAAGAAAGCTCAGTAGGGGACCGTAACTCAAAATCCACATTTAAAAAATTAGGCGACACTTCATTTCCTCGCTTTAGTTTTGCTTACATGCAGCATTTTCAGGTGTGCAATGCCTGTATCCAAAACCGATACCATATATTTTATTAACATATTGCCCAGCACGATCTTTGGCAGTCAAGTATGTACTATGCCTATCGACTCCGCACGCAGACCCATAGGCCAAACCGATAATTCCTTTAAGCGGATCCAAAGTAGAATACACTTGACACTTAAGATCGCAAACATACTTCTTTTTTCCGGCTGCGGAGGCATTTGCACTGGTAAGCGCCACAATAGCTAAAAGCAAATATCTCATTACCGCGGGAACCACTATTCCACCTATCCCACCACTACCCGCAATGAACATTCCAACTGCAATTACCGCTATCAAAATAAGTGCGAAAAACAAAACGTCTTTGATTTCGTCTTTGTAACAATCGACAACATTGGCCATTAAACTTAAAGTTATGGATATGCCAATAGCCATAGGATCTATAGAAGGTGAGAGTCCAGATGTAGAGCCATATTGCGACCAACCAAGCCGTTTACTTATATCTTCAGTCACAACCTCTCCGCCGTTACTACCCCCGGAAATTTGGTAAGCCCCCGCTCCGGTTGCTGGATCTAAGGTGATATATCCCTTTCCTTGCCACCCATTCATAAAGATAGAAGAGGAGTGCGTAGAAACTATTTTTCCCGCGTTAACGTTGTTCCGTATGTTAAGTTTCGTCTCCTCGTCGAAGCTGATTTGACTCATTGCCAATTCCAAGTTTTCGGGAGTAATTGTCCAAATTTTTTGCCCTTCCCGCCCGGCGATAGCCAAAGCTTTAACCGCTGAAATACCTTCAACATGTTGAGAATCCATACTTAACATTTGCTCTGGAACTGAGTGCTCCATCGCGCTCATACGTGCTCCGACGATATGGCTGAACGCCAGCCTTTCCTGAAAATTATTGGTCTTACTGGAATGGTGGAATTTAAAATGATCAATGTCCATCGTAAAGCCACTAAAATCCACATTTCGCGGAATGCCGTACCAATACTGAGTTTTTAACGTCAACCCAAACGATCCAAAGCTTGGCAGTCTATAGGTCACTATGTCTGAACTTAACGCGGTAACCTTATCTTGAATATCATTTAATAGAAAATAGTTAAGCGCAGTGCTGTATAGCAAGTCACCGATTAAGTCATGCTTTGTTAAAGTGGCAATCTCAGACGGTTGTGCACCGTCCAATTTTGCTTTTGTCGCATCTAGCCGAGATTTAACACGTGCGGCTTGATCAGCACTTCCACCTTGTAAATCTAGTACGATTGCTTTGTATTCCCCCGCAGTGGGCTTATTCGAGCTTACTTCCCAGCCGCCTTTTGGATTCCAGAAACCCACCTCTTCAAATAATTCGCTTCCCATTGATCCCACGGGAGCGGAACCTACTACTGCACCATCAATTGAAAACTCTGCGAACAGTTTTATCAGATAACCAGGCAGAGACTTTGGCAATTTGTTTGGATCGATCCTGCCATCAGCCTCGAGCGCAGGCATTTTACTCATAAGCAGATCTTCATCGGCTTTAGAGGCAGGCTTGAAGCTCAAGCTTAATGCTTTACCGGACAGACTTACTGTCGGCCTCTCAACAACGAAAACCGGGTCACTTGGTACCCCGTCAATCAGGGTTGACAAGCTATATTTATATTTATGGCGCAATGTATCAGGAACTTCCGGAAAGGTCTGACTAGTCACGATTCGCTGATACGGGAGCCCTGCCGCTAGTGGGCGCGACGGAAGAACCTTGATGTCTCGCAAACCCAACGCCTCGCTAACGGTTACGCTAGGATTTTGATTTTCTACATAAGTGGCAAGTTGGTTCTTCATGATAGCAAGCGCGGCATCGACATTTTCCTGCGAAACGTGAGTTACCCAGCCCTCCGCCTCATTTATAGTGGCGCCGGACTGAACTGCGTCGGAAAAACCACGCTCATCAAGCGCAACCGAGTGTCTCAAATCCATTCCTTTGTCATATTCATATTGCTTGAAACTGGCATCCATTGGCAGCCACGTATCCCCAGTTCCAGTTTTTGTCCCACGTCCAGGCGAATAATCAACCCATGCTTCTACCCAAACATGTTCGATACGAAATGATGAGAGCACGCCATTTTTTTTGATGAGCACATTTGGAATTCCCCCTTGATTCAGTAAATCTTGAGCTGCAAACGGAGACGTAACGCCACCCACCCAGTTCATAACTTGCTCGATTGGTATTTCTACCGTGCCGTAAGCATAATGAGCCGGGATGTTCGATGCCCGTAACAACGCAATTAATAAACTCGCTGTATCAATTGAATTGCCTTGCTTAATTTCGAGCGTGTACTGCGAACCTTGTATAGACCCATAGCTAGGAATGAAACGAATGTTGTTATGAACCCAAGTGTAGATTTCCACAGGATTGTTATTTAAGCTCTCGGCAAGCTCCTTGATTTCTGGTGTGATTTGAACATCAAGTGATTCACCTAATTCTGTGGCGATATTTGTTGTTGCAGCGGCTAAAGCCTCAGCCATCACGATGCTAGCAACAGCGCTACCCGTGTCAGCCATGGCCAGTTGAACATTGTCAGTTGGCGTTGTGCCCAATGCTGCGTGTAGATCTTTTTTTGTCTCAACCGGTTCACGCACCTTGCCTTCAGAGGTTCCCCACGGCAAATGATCGGGCGTGGCAGGTGTATGACTACGTTTGAATTGCGTTTTCGCGAGCGATTTATTTAACGTATCTAAGGCTTGTTGTTGAGTATCAACTGAATCCGCTTTAATAACTGCCGCGAGTTGATCCTGAGTAGCTTTAAATTTTTCTTTAACTGACCTCAGCGCTTGAGCGTGGCGCTCTTTAACAAGCTTTTGAGCCTCTGGGCTTAATGCTTTGCCATTTCCGTTAGACAATAGCGTGTCGGCATCCTTTTCAAAGTTCGCAATCGATTCTTGATATGCACTATCGATGCTTGCCTGTAGTTTCTTCAGCTCCTTGGCATCGTCATCGCTAACGGGCATATCGGGCAATACGGCTTGCTTGGTTTTTGTTAACCAATTGGCGTGTTTGGCTTTATCCTCTTTCGCTTGTGGCATTTGCAGCACGATTTTATCGCGCAGCTTATCCAAGCGATGACTAAGTTTTTGCTCGGGTGTATCCTCCTGTAAGGCTTCTAAGGCAGCTTTGCGTTTTTCATCTTTCGTCAACTCATCTGCCATCGCTTTGGTAGCCGGATTGAGATAAAACACAAAAGTGAAAAAGAACGTGGTCAGTATAGAAACCACCCGAGAAAAAAATCCGCGACGAAAATATTCCATAGTCATAGAATTTCCATTATTCATAGCCTTACCTTGCGCCTTTCTAATTTGTTAACAAGTGATATTTGTCGAATATCAGTGAGCCTTTCGAGGAGACTCACTGATTCACCATTTATTGCGCCGATACCGGCAAGGTTTTTGTAAATTGAGTTGTCGCATTTTCGCCACTAAAGGTTTGCAACAACAGCTGGATGGTATTAGCTGCCGAGGTCGCCGGCAGCTGCACATATAGCGTATCGGTCACTTGCGCCGCAGGGGCCAAGTTAAACCCACTTACCCAATCAGTTGGTGAATTAGCCACGGCAGTGAAAGCGCCCTTGCTTAGCACTTTCAACGACGCAGGAATAACCAGCTTGGCTTGTCCATTAGTCAGTTGCGCACCCGCATTTTTATACGTCACCACTATGGGCACGACCTTACCCACTCTACCTAGGGCAACTTCTGGGCTGACGTACGATAAGCTCGACAATATCCACTGTGCGAAGTTATTGGTTTCACCAGACTTGAGTGCAGGCTGCAATTGCTGCGCTTGCGTCAACATATCCAGGCCAGCAAACACGGTTTTGCCTTGCTGGTATTGATAATAGGCGATGGCGTTTTTCGTGGTGTAATCAACACCGGCGGACAAGTCACCCGCAAATGGGTAATTGTGAATTGACATGTAGCCGTTGTTGGTTGAGTTCCACACGCGAGCAATCACCTGGCCTTCCACACGACCAGCTGGTTGATCGAATTGTGCCAACGGTGCAAGGATGCTTCCTTCGATAGCAACAGAGGTCAGCTTCACGGTTTTTGCTTGCGGGAAGTTAAACATCACCTTGTCGCGGATAGACGTCAGCGATTGCATACCAATATTCTGGATGGTCACGGACTCGCCCACAATGTTGAACAACACAGTCGCATCTTTGGGGATACAGCTATTGTTGATAGTATTCGCCGTCGCAAGCTCTGCCGCTTTCAAACTGAAAACCTGCAAACTGCTCTTACAATCTCCCTTCAGGTTGTAAATGCCGTATTGGAATGTATAGGTACCATTGGTGGTGAGCGCGCCCAGGTTATTTGAAAGCTCGCGCAACATATCGCCTTCAGCCGCGAAGTCGATATCCAGCGTAGCGCCACCTGTAATGGTCGCATCCTTGGCCATGCCATTACGAACTGCCGCACCCACACCAGCAACGCTACCCGCTGCGGTTAAGTTACCGTAGCTGATTCTGCCTGATGGGAAAATCGCATCACCACCGACAACTACCACATCACCTTTGAAGGATGGGCTTAATTTTTCACCCACACTGAAGTTATTGATATTCAAGTTGCCACCCACTGCCAAACGTCCCTCAATCATGGAGGACAATGAGGTGTGGTTTTCCAACACAAACACATTGAAGTTTGATGCTGCACCCAGCACCTCTTTCGGTGACTTGTCTTTGTTGGTCGCCAGCACGTATTCGCCGAATACAGTACCGTTAGTTTTATCGAAGGTCAGTGAATTTAGCTGATCCTTGAACGTGTAGGACCAACCAGCACCGATGGGACTTTGTTGCACTTGCAAGCCCGTGATATGTGTTTTCTTCGAGTGAACACGAACACCCAATGCTTCTTCCAGGGATTGGTGACGACGATCATGACCATCGCTAACCAACAAGCCATCCCCGTTAGCCACTTTCGCTTTTAAGGCATCACGGGTTTGCGGCGTGAGCGTGGTTTGTTGGCTCAACAACGCATAAACACTATAGCCACCCTCGCTCATTTCACGATCAAAGTCTTTCGGATTTTTAACGATGGTGTAATACCAACCAGCGCTAGTCAGCAATCCTTTCAGATAATTCTCTTGGTCAAGCGTCCTGGCGTCATCAATCAACACCAGCAAGCGGCCTTTGCCCGTAATACTGATATCACCCTCCAGTTTTATTGATGGCTTGGTTACGGTGAACAACGCTTGACCGAGATTCAACGTTTGCCCATCCAACACCGCCTGCAACACGCAAGCATATTGGCCCTGCTCGTAACCGGTAGTTGCCAGCTTTCGAACATCCTCTTGGCTACCATTACCTGCCAAAGTCGTCGGAACATTAAAACTCGCTTCGACTATTTGGGACTCCAAATTAACAACCGTTTCCGTTATTGCGAGACCAGCGATGGATGTCGCCAAGTTATTCCTGACGGTAAAGGTACAGGTTTGCATCCCACCAGCATCTACCGCCGGATTCGCGGCTAAAACACTTCCGCGGATAGACGCTCGGACATCCTGTATCACTTCAAATTGAGCAGCAGATTGGGCGATCAAATTGACACCTGGAGCATCGTAGACTTGCCACTGTACGCTGTATTGCCCTACGGCTAGTTTCGCCAAGGTGTCCTGGTTAGAGGTGTTCCCACCAATCACCAATTGTGGAATGGCGTAACTGTGAGTGAATATAGGGGTTGAATCCCCAACGCGCTTAACAATCAAACGGCCAAGCACGGGATCGTGCACCACGTTCAGTGAGGTGTTGAGTACACGCGCATCTACGTGTATGGAGTCGGTATTGAAATACCGCGCCTTATCAGTGAAAACTTGACTACCCAACAGCTGGTTATTGTTGCCTGTTGATCGAATCGTGAAAGGCGCGGTTGCTTCAGCAACTACACGACCTTGCGTATCAATTAACTGAGCAAAGACTTCGTAGTTACCCGCAAAGGTGCTACCGGTATTCCATGAATTCGGCAAATTCACACCTTGTTGCTGTCCGAGTGCAATTACATGGCTCGGGGTCAAGTTATCAAGCAATCCAACATAACCTGCTGCGCGAATACCTAACTTAACATCGCCGCCAGCGAAGGCGGGACCATTGTTGGTCACCGAGGAAGTTAGCTGGACAACCTCGTTGGCTGCATAACTTGTTTTATCCGTTACAACACCCAACGCGACTTTGCTCAACGCGTTCACACTTGGAATATCAATCGGTGCAACAATAGTTTCGTTAGTGAAGGAGTTACCAAATGACAATGTTGCCAAGGTAGCGATCTTCCGTGTTTCATTCAGCGTAAGACTGTTGATTCCCAAATCAAAAGCAATGTCGCGCCCTGCACCGGTAACACCTTTGATATCCCACAAATAATGCGTTGCGCCATCTGCCCTCGGAGTTGTGACAGTTGCTGGAATTGATAGATTCGAAAGCACAACATTCGACGGAACATCCAGGTCAATTTTCACATCAAGCCCGCCAAGGCGATCCAGGGCTTTCGGCATATAAGCCATAACAAGACCTGAAGTTCCCATTACAGAACCACCGGTGTTCACATCACCAAAGAGTTTAGTCTTGGTATCCCAAGTCCCATTAGCTTTCTGACTATTCAACAGATAAGTAATGGAATTACGAATCATCGGATCTTGAGGCGATGGTGATGTATGCTCCATTGCAATTCCTACCAAAGCCGTCATCAATGGATCTGGTTTATAGGCGTTAGGATTGCCGTTTTCCTGTTTATTGCTTGTCGAGTCTGCCTTACCAAACCAAGACCAGCCCCCTTCAACAGATTGTCTAGAGCGCAACAATTCATCAAGGTATTTGATTTTGGAATCGACAATATCGCGCTGGCTACCTGCCGGTAGATGTTTGCGAGCTTCGGACAATCCAATTAACACGTTGGAGGCATCGATGTTGTTGAAGTAGTCAAACGGATAATTATTCAGATAGTACTGAGCAATTTGTGGCATAGCCGCACGATAAGTTTCAGCAATTCTATCGTCTAGTGGCGCCTCGCCAATCGTTTCCAAACGTTGAAACACAATGTTTGAAGCAATAAGGCGGCCTTTATGATTGATAATGGACCACAAGTATTCACGGGGATCATAAAGCGCACGCTCAGTAATCCCTTCTCGACTTATTTTGTTAATACTATTAACCGTCCCGTTATCGCGCCAGGTCGTTACAAACGTATCACCCGAATTTCCAACCGTAAGATGGACTGGATAACCCCATGTTCCATTGGCGAAAACAGATACGTTCCCATTCGAATCCATCTTCAGGATATTTTTGCCTAAGTAATTTGCAATGAGAAGGAATCCATCAGGATGCATGGCCAATCCGTAAGGCCTTGATAACAAATTACTGTTGGACATCAACGTAATTTGTCCGCCTTTTGTAAGCGTTTTGATCAGATGCTCTTCATGGCAAGCAACGTAAAAATCGCCGGAACCATTAAGAACCAAACCACCAGTGCGCCCCGAACAAACTTGATAAGTACCTAATGTCGTTCCAGTTGTGTTGGTTTTAACAACAGTACCCTGTTCAGTGGACATCCAAAAATTACCGTCGGCATCTTTTTCCAAGCCGTTAATTCGTCCCGAGACGCCAGGTAAACGCGAGAAAAGAAGGCGCCTTGAATTATCGTCGCCTACAAACTCTAACGATCCATTCGATTTGGCGATGTATACCCCTTCCGCAGTAGACTTCAGCACATCTTGACCGCCCAAAGATGATGCCTGCGGAACCCATCCACCCCAATAGTAGCTTTTCGGTTTTTCTTTCAGTTTCGCAGAAGTTTCAATGAGGTTTGACGCCATGGTCGTTGCCAATGCCGTGGCAGACCATGTCCATCCCATCCACCCTACCGTGCGATCTCGCTGCCAATAAATGTTGTTGCCATCCATCGAGCGCGCGCTCCATAACCATTGGGCAGCTCTCACTTGAGTTAGATAAGTTTGTTCTTGGTTAGGCCATTGAGTTAATGCCCAGGAAGCGAACAATGTCGCAGACTTAGCCTCACCCCAGGTGTTTTCGATTTGGCCGCCATCTTGTTGTGCAGTCGTTATGGCGTTAAGTAAATACTTCGCATCGTCACGATTTATATTTGCCTTGTCCAACGACGCCCCTAAACCTACCAATGTTTGTGTTTGGAGGTGGCAACCAACGCATTGTTTTTCTTTCGTCCACTGTATTGAGGTTGGCCCGGTGTAGGCAGCACCCTGCTCAAGTGAGCTTTTCACAAGAACAAATAAGGGATCAACGCTTGTTGAGGTACGTGTATCCACACCGGTTATATGCAAATTGCCTTTGATATTACTATTACCTTCAGGTAATACCGTTTTATCTACGGTCAGTTGGGCTTTGGCCATATCGCCAATATAGATTTCTCCTATCACAGCACCTTTGATGCCATCCGCTCGCACAAGCTTGGTATGTAGCTGCCCAACAACGTTCGCAGGTGGATTCCACTGGCCGAAATCAAAGCCAAATACACCGTTTTGAAGCACTTCATCGGTAATTGAACGCTGGATTATATTGAGCGGATGAGCCTCATCATCACCATAAATGCTTAGCTTGTAGTCACCAGCAGGTAAAGTTTGATTGCCGGTGTTGCGGAGCGTGGCCTTAATTGTGATGGGAGTGGTCGCCCCTGCCTGGAGAAGCGGTGGATTGATGTCCATAGCACCACCAAATTTAGGAACTCCCACTACTGAGGTGTTAGCTTCTTTGCTGACCAAAACGTGGCCAAGTGGCAGGTTCTTGGTCATGGTTCCAGGCTCAACAACCGTCACCTCAACAATATAATCACCCGCGGCCGCTTGTCCGACAGACCATGGCATGTGCAACGTAACAGATTGGTTCGCAGCAAAATCTATGTGAGGCGAGATCTCGGGCGAAATCAACGAAACTTCTGCACCAGATGAATCTATTACACGACCGACCACTAACGCACTTTGCAAATCGCCAGTGAGGTTTTTAATCGACACGGAAATGGAGGCAGCGGTATCCGGTTCTAATGAGGGCGCAACATCCAATGCATCTATTCTGAATGCATTAGCTGAACTATCAGCAATCATTAGCACGTCAAATTTATAGGCGCCAGCAGGTTCGGTAACTGAAATATCTTTCTGATAAAACTTATAGCCATCTTTCGTAGCGCGAAGCGTGAATGGTACGTTCTTCATGTTTGCGAATTGATAGCTACCGTCAGCGGGAGTTACCACATTGCTGAGACCGGATATGGATAGCTCGACGCCAGAAAGCGGCATGTTGGTCACACTGTCACGAACAATGCCCGACAAAGTAAACACATCGTTATTTGCTGTTTGCGGAGTGAGCTGGAAAGTAGCACCAACTGAACCAAAACCTGATGCTTGCATGACATATTGTTGCGCCTGATAACCAGCCGCGGTGATTGACACGGTGAAGTTTAAGTCGCGGATATGAGAAAGCGTAACAACCCCCTGCGCATCACTCATTGCGGCAATAGCAGTGCTGACAACAGTCACGTTTGCACCAATCACCGGACTTCCACTTACCCCGTCCACAATTTTCGCGAGGATTTGTAATTCCTGGGTGCCACTAACAGACGAAGTTGAAAATATTGGCAAATTACCCAAATTGCCAGATGCACCTGCAACTAAGTTGAAAGAATACTCCGCAGCCACATAGCCAGAAGCGGAAACTGAGAGCTTATGATTTCCCCTCGCTATTTTAGCGGTGGTAAATTGGCCGTTAGCATCTGCTGTTATAGGAACATCGTCTACAGAGACTGACGCAAAAGGAATCGGTGTGTTGTTGGAACCATCGATGATGACTCCCGATACCGAAATAGGATCACTTACTAGCGGTGTTGCCGTGCTCACTAATGCCTGGTTAATAACGGAGTGGCCACCTGCTATCACCACAAAACTTCCACTGACTGGGTAGTAGCCTTGCGCGGACAGGGTAAAGTTATAAGAACCTGGAACGATGGCAGTAGCTTCAAAACTTCCGTTGTTACTTGCAACAAGGCTTAAATTGCTTGCGCCTGTAAGGCTTAGATTGGCTGAGCCGATAGCTTCTGAAGAGATGCCGTCAAACACACGGCCACTGATTACGGATTGTGCGATACCTTGCGAAAGATAAAGAGCACCAACATCTGTATTAATCGACGCAACAACTTGTGCTGCCTTGCTGATTGATTGAAAGCCTTGCTTTTGAATAGATATCGTAACAAGCCCTTCTGCAACCCCGGTAATGGTAAAGCGACCTGCTGCATCCGTTTTGGCAATCGCAGCGTTGCCAGATACCGACACATTCGCGTTCGCAATTGGTTCAGAACCTCCCGCTAAAAATACTTGACCATAGAGGGTGCCGTTACCATTCGTCGGATTTGACAATGAGTTAACGCGTTTGAGAGCTTGTAATACAAGCGCTGTGGTATAGACATCATTATCCCAATTATTTGAAGCATTTTTTCTCGCTTCTAATAACTGGGCACTCGATTGTAAATCCGCAACAGTCACGCCGCCGAAAGACAAAGCCGACAATGCCAAGGCCGATTCGAAATCTTCGCTCCACAACCCTGATTGGCGTTGGGAAATTAAGTAAGAACGCGCGTATGCAGATGCTTGTGCAACGCCGCTATATTGTTTAAAACCGTTAAGCGCAATTAAAACTTCTGAGGTAACAGCAACGCTGGAACTATTATCGACATGCCAACCCTTATCAGCATTGACAACTGACAACAAATAGCCAATTGCATTTGAAACGATAGAATTATTTAAGCGTGCAGCTGAGTAAGCACGCAAAGCCCATGCGGTTGCCACGGCATCACTTTCGTATCCACCGTAGGAACCGAAACCACCGTCGGCGTTTTGAAGCGCACCCAACTGCGAGATTAAATTTGCGTCAGCACTGCCAGCAATAGCAATCGCTGCAATAATTTGTCGAGATAAGAATTCTGTGTGAGAAGTATCCGTTGTGGTGAGAAACCCTAAAGCTGGTTGCAGACTTGCGGGAGTGGCGGCTGCATCCATTAACAATGCAGCAATCGTTTCACTTGTTGCCTGGGCACTCTGTGCAATATCGTCAGAATTACCATAACTGTCGTCGGCAAATTTTTGTGATATCAACCAAGTATGCGAAGGATTTGCGAAAGCAAGAGAGGTGGAAGCCAATACAAAAAAAATGGCCAATAAGAAATTCATCGGGAGACGCATTCCCAAGCTCCTTGTCAAACTGAGTTGCCTTCCTCGATTCCCTTCATGTTATATATTCAGAAAAGCGAGAGTTATTGTTTTAGTTAGCACGACTGAAAGAGAATTTGCATGCCACTTAAAGGCGGCCATTTTATGTGCAGTGTGGTTCATAAATCAACAACGAAAAAAATCATACAATTTTATTAAAAAGTAGATGGAAAGTTGACGTCAATATATTTACATATGCCGAAAAATGCGACAGAGCCGAATAGACAACGTAGTCATTCAGGTTCGTTGTTGATTTATACCGACTCTCATGTTCATTCTGCATCGAAGAGAGAGTTCGTTTTGTATTACATTCTTTAAATTAAATAAACCGATAACGAGATACAAGCAGCCTTACTAGTCATAAAGTTTTATCGTTGCACTAACTTCAGCGTTAATAGTGTCAAAACTAAACGATTGGAGACAGTCATGTAGTAAATATCTCACACGCCGCTTGGCTTTTGTCGTCTACAAGTGCATTTCAGTTCCCTGTACGATGCATCCCAGGATTAACAGTCAAGGACGAAAAATGGGTAATTTAAATATTGGAACGGATGTCATCGCAATTAAGGATGCAGTCAAGCAAATACGACGCAATATCAGGGAACTCAAGGAAAAGAAATCGCAAGTAACGATCGCTGGTGAGACTGCCAACAAAATCCTCCGATTTTACGACGAAAAAATCGCAGCTCAAAAAGTTATGCTGTTGTGGCTTCGCAGGTCAATCTAGGAAGTAAACATCAAGGACGCAACATGAAATTAAAAGGACTTTTAGGAATAGTGACGCATACACTGGTCGCAATTGAGCCGAGTAACTACTCGGTCATCAATGCTGACAGACTCTCAAATACAAAAGATTCTGAATAGGTCGAGGAAATCAATAAAGAACTTAAAAACCGAGAGGCGGATCCCCAGCCATTTATCGAAAGGAACAAGTGGCTTAATACTCAAGAAACAAGTCAACCACACACCGTTCACTGATATGCAATGGTTTACCCAAGACGTGGCTCTCCCCGGCAGGTTAGAAATTCCAATCGGAAAGAAAAATGCTTGAAATGGAAATCAACATACTAACGTTATACGCATACACATTCGCCGATTAAACGGGAGGAAGGTTAGAGAAGGCCGAACCGGTAACCCCCCGCCCCCTCCGCTTCATTCATCCTACATCCTGCGCCACCACTACTTTATAAGCATTTTTAAATTTGCCGAGCTCTTCAGTTCTCTCTTTCTCAAGTTTTAGTTGGAGTAGCTGATACTTATACTCCGTGCATCCAATTTCAATCGTGGTGAAAAGCAACTCAGAAGCACGTTTGTAAGCAAGTATTGATATGATGCATGCAAATACTGCCAATATCGTGAATGCCATCGAAAATAAATTATCGCGGATCTTTTCTGCTGCAATCATAAAATTTTGCGAAGAAGCCATACGCATATCTAAATTGAAAAAAACCAAATACAAGGCCCAAAATCCACCAACCGTCCACCTATAAAAACTTATTCTTGACTCGACTCTATTGGAAAATTTTTCAACGTTGTTTTCGAATAAATCCACTGAGTCTGAATCCGAAATTCCTGCTGCACGAAGTTCGCTCACCACCTTATTGACAACCTCTGATTTAACCCCATTACACATGTAGGTACTTGGCATGGCAAAAATGACCAATAAAAATGGCGGAATCATTGTAAAATTCATAATAACCGCGCGGTACTCTACCGGGGCCTCAAACTTCGAAAGCAAAAAAGAACACGCGAGCAATACTACAAAGGCCATGAATGACCAAACAGATGCTGGGCGAGATAATTCAGAAAGGCCCACTTTCATGTAGCGATATGGGTGATAAAAAACTCTCGAAACAAACAGGAGCCAACCTTCACGAACGGCGAGCCCCATAACCATGCTCTCCGTTCGCTCCACAATTAGTTTTGTTATATCAAAAAAACTTAAATTCTTTGTCACTTTACCGACCACGTCTGGCTCCTTATTGGCTCAAGATAGTTACTAATTTTGAGGGCCCAATCTTATAAAGTCGCCAAATGAATTCAAAGTGGCGAGAAAAATAGTGTCGCAGGAAACTACACCGGAGAATTATGTGATGTCAGCTGAGGAAGGCAGCCGAACAAAGGTATGTTAAAAATGTGTGGCAGGTAATTATCGAGACAGGAGGAGGCAACTGTGAAACTAACTGATATTCAGCCGGACTTAAAAGGCCCAGCCCAAAGGCTTGTTGTGCTACTTTTCTGGAACCACATCCCCGAGTAATTCAACGAAGCATAGGCCTCACCCTACAACTCAAGCGTAAACTCTGGATTGAAAGAGGCGTTCATCCGCCTCTTATGCCCCTTCGCATTGCAGATGACCCGTGTGTTCGCGATCCGATAATCCAACGAAGAATGAACATGCCCATGTATCCACCAAGTGGGACGGTGTTTTTCCAGCAAACCTTCTAACTGCGAAGCATACGCTGCCCCGATTACCTGTGCTCGATCCCCTTGATCGAGTGACAGTGGGCTGGGCGCGTGATGAGAGACAACGACGTTTTTGTCCGAAGGTGACGACTCCAGATTTTTCCCAAGCCAGGCGATGGCCCGCTTGTGAATATGGTATATGTCGACTGACCGCATCTTGGAATAGGTCGGCTCCCGCCGGATAAAACGATAGTCATTCATGACCTGCTGGCACGCTGCCCCAGTCAGCTCCGGGGTACCGAACAGGGAAAAATCGGTCCATAGAGTAGTACCGTGAAACCGTACCCCCTCAATATCCACCGCACGCTCAGCCAGAACATGGACATTGGACCCTTCCGCGGCAGCGGTCATTTGTCGAATCAGTTTCTGGTAGGTTGCCCCGTAAAACTCATGGTTGCCCGGTACGTAAATGACAGGAACAGTAATCCCCTGCTCTTTTATCCACTCAATCCCCTTCAACTTGTTGTGTATATCGCCTGCAAGAACCACGACATCAGCATCAGTAGATACGAAGCTGAAGCTTTCAATTTCCAAATGAAGGTCGCTCAGTATCTGAATTCGCATCTGGTTTTCCGCAAGGATTGGTTGAAATTAAAGCCAACCCAAAAGTACATCAAATGCCGGATAATGGACAGCAATTTTATGAACAAGTAGAAATCGAATACATCGAAAATCAAAAATAATTTTACACGCAAAATATCTTTTCGCTGCGCGCTCTATGAAAAATGAAAGCTAAGGCGTAGTATTGATAAATACCCTATAAAACAAGCTATATTTTTCATATTTACTTATTTCATTAAGTAAATAATGCCTAAATTTTGGGTCGATATTTTACGGTATATTATTTTAGATACTGGGATAAATATAATGTATAAAACTCTCGATAAATTTCTCAACCAACCAGAAATACGATCAGTAGAACTTGAAGGACAAACACTCGAACGATTCACCGTGTGTTTCGATTGGATTATCGAGATGATGCAAGAAGATCATTGGAATTTAACGAAGGCAGAAATGGCCTCCCTGATAAGCATCAGCGAAAGCGATTTTGACGATCTGATTGAAAACAAAGAGGGCTACCGGAAATTTCTCCCCGAGATCGCCTATAGAATGAGTTATCTGCTTGGAATACACCGGGCATTCATGCTGATCAACCCCCTCCCTGGAAAGGCTAACGCATACGCGATGTTTGGGCGCAATCGTTACGAACCGTGCGAAGGGAAAACTGTGAAGGAATTTTTGCTTGAACACCCAACCAACCAGCACATCCGAGCGGTAAGGGCATGGCTCGATACGTGCCGGATGCCATCCACGTATGATTTTGACCCCGAAAGCCCGATTTAGGACAAGCAGGGTGGGCAATTCGCGACTTCGCGATGCCCTACTCCAACTTTAATGCCGCAAGCGACTCTGCCCCCACTCGCAAATCAGGACTCGCCTGGACAGCCAAGCGAGTAACTTCACGGCACTTCCTCTTTAACACTGGTTTAACAGACCTAATGGGCGACAGTAACGACACACACTCGGGATTGGAAAAATATTAGGAGCCTACCCTAGCACTTAGCGAATGCGCGAACTATCTTAGCTGCCCTAGACGAAGAAATTGGCAGCTCAACACCCTGCTCGAACGAGAGCCAAGCAAAATTTTTAAGGCGTTTTTAGACGGTTTTATTTTTAAAATCGCGACGACGGAAACTTGGAATTATTACGTTTTTAACGTCTTGGTTTGATAACAAATTTTGGCTTCTGTCCACAAGGTATTGAAAACCAAGGAAACTACGGAAAAAAAGTCGACGGCGATATATATAATATACCAGAAAATACATATAGAAATTAGAGGGTTACGTGCGAAACGCGCTGTTGCGCTATTTTTCGAAGGGGAATAAAGTGAAAAAAGCTATCACTTAAATTCGAGTCATCGAATCCAAAACAGGAAACTTTCAAGTGACTTAAAAAAATACACAGGAAGAGTGGATGAGGGGAAGCGGTCTCGCAAACCGCTCCGTCCACAGGCAGAAATCTGACCGACTCTGCGACCCTTCCAAATCTAAATCCCCCGCCAAAAAAAATCAAGAAAATTTTGACGGGCAAGCTTTGCCCAAAGAAAAGCCAACCAGAACCGCAGCGAGGTAAGTCTATGTATCGAATCCATGAATAAATTGAGGACAGACCAATCTTGCAGGAAAGGTCTGCCCTCGGGTGACGTCAAACGTCTGGACTCTCAATCCTAGTTTGGCCTCACCCATGTTCGAAGTCAAGTTGCCCGTTTTTCGGGACGCTACAACTACACCCAACTTTCGACCAAGGGGAAAAATATGTCCGTCAACCTAGGGTATTACAAACAGATTAACAGTGCCTTTAGCACACCCCCGGATTTAGCCGGGGTTATCCATGGCCAACGCCCTGTTTTAAGGGGCGCCCCATCCAGGCGTGTGTCGATTTTCTCAAGCAAGAAAAATCGCGGAAGCCTAATCCTCGAAAGCCATCTCGAGCGAGCCGCCGTCATCTGCCTTGAATCCTCAAGCATCGTCTCGCGCTACGTCACCCAGGCGCTTCGCATCGACCTTTCAGCTAAAGAATACGTAATGCCTGACATCTTGGTCGAGCGTACTGATGGCTCCTTCGTCGTGATCGAAGTTAAGTGGAGCATCAAAGGCCTGACAGATCTCCAACGCCGTCGTTACGCAATCTGCGAGGATCTTCTGGATCGCGAAGGAATCGAGTTTCGACTAATTGATCGTAACCATTTGCCGGACCTCGATCACGCATATCGCCTGATGACGCTGTACACGCGAGGCCACCAACAAGAATGGTCCCCCGAAGCAATCGAGTTTGCAACCGAGTTATTGACTGAAGTACCCGTCCGGACAATCAACCAGGCGCGAGCCGAATTGGTAAAAGCGGCCTTGCCAGCGGCTCTCTGTGATTACCTCGTCTTCCATCGAAAAGTGTCGTTCAAAGATAGCTCTAACGATACCGTGGAGATTGCAGCATGATGAATCAAGACTACCCCACTGCGGGAACTCGCTTTGAAATGCACGATAGCGAATTCGAGATTCGTTTCGTGTATGGAGAAAATATCAGCTACTCATCAGTTGCCGGAGGAAAAATTTGCAACCTCCCGGCCCATAGCTTTAAAAAGCTGTTAGAAGATGGCAACGCCAAGATCACATTCGACTCCTCCCCAACCATACATCAAGACAACGCATATGAGATAGCGCGCAGAAAGCGTTACATCGACCCGATAATCGGAGCCATGAAAGGCCGGCTCCTACAATCACGCGCGCAAGCGATGATCAACAACTTAGCTGAAGAGTTGAAAGAAAGAGCGCCAGCGTTCCATACCGTAAAGAAATGGATTGCATCATTCAAAAGATACGGCAATCAAGGACTAGTGCCAAAATCGAACGGAAATCGCCACTTTCGTTTCGCTATCGATACCGAATCAATTCTCAACAAAGCAATAGGAAATGCATACAGCAAAGCGCTTCCTCTTGTAGCCACCGAGATACATGCGGAGGTAGCGAATACTCTAATCGAATTCGCAAAAGCGCAAGGCCTCAAGGAAATCAAGGTACCCTCATTGCGAACTGTGCAAAGGAGGATAATCGCATTGGACCCTTACGCGCGGTTGCGGGCCGAGGTTGGAAAACAGAAAGCACAAAGATTTCTGCGGGCCGCGGGTCAAAAAATTATATCTCCCCATGCTCTCTCAATCGTGCAGATTGACACGCATATGCTCGACGTTCTAGTTGTCGACCCCGACTCACGAGATGTTATTGGTAGGCCATATCTGGTTGCGATCACCTGCATCCACACTCGGATGATCGTTGGCTTTTATGTGAGCCTCTTTCCACCCAGTGCAACTACAACGCTTCAGGCAATGATTCGCATGATCGTGAACCACGGCGTACCAGCGGTAGTGGTGCCTGATCGCGGAATTGAGTTTATGAACACCGCCATGTTTTACCTCTGTAAAATGTTGTGCGTAACACTTGAGATTTCGAGCGTAAAAGAACCAAACCACAAGCCACATATCGAAAGCTTTTTTCGAACCATAACACACGCCCTTATTCAACGGCTGGCAGGGACTACATTTTCCAATGTCGTTGACCGCGGCGATTACAATTCAGCTGCGAAGGCAACATTTACTCTCGATCAAGTCACAAGCTACGTTCAGGATTGGATCGAAAATGTCTACCACGTTACGATCCACTCACAGACGAAACGTGCACCAATCCAATTATGGAAAGAAGCGACTGCCGGGTTACCACCGCTCAAATTGACGACAGAAGAAGCCGAGAGTTTTTCACGCGCTCCAGCACACCGCACGATCAGAAAAGGTCGAATCGAAATACACAATTTGACCTATTTTTCACACGCACTAACCCAATTCAATGGAAAGGAAGTCACCGTACTACTGAATGAGATGAATCTTGAATACCTATTAGTTAGAAATCCGGAAAGGCCTAATGAGTTAATCAAAGCTATCTCAACAGATCCTGAATACACCACAGGGCTAACCCTCAACCAACATGAACTTGCCCGCGCAGAACTGGCGGAGCTTTCCGAGGCGGATAAACGACGTCTCGGCCGATACGCACATTTAACGGGACTCCATAGGCTCATGGAACGCATTCGCAACGATTCGTTGCCGCAACGAAAAAGGAAAAAAGTCTTAAACGGCGGAGTTGCGGCCAATATCAACGTCTCGAAAAAACCAAGCATAACTAGTGCCGAAGACGGGGAGTCCCTTGAACATACCGTCAAATCTCAATTGAAAGGCACTCAGGAGAAACTGAAAAGAGAGTCAAGTAAGAAAACGAAGGATCTTGGACCGCAAGTGTACAGAGAGAGCCCAAATATAAGCCAAGATGTCGATGACGATGACGATGACGATGACGATGACGATGACGCATTTGAAATTGTCGCCATCGGTGGGTAGTTGCAATACAGAGTCCGTAAAAAATATCAATCAATTCCATCATGGAGAAAAGCTATGTTCGAAAACGATTTTTTAGAGAAAATGAAAACCTTCAATAATAGCTTCATAAAACACTCATCGTTCGAAAATGCACTTGAGGGTATTAAAGAGTGCATGACGATGACGCAATATTCACAAGAATCCGTTAATTGCTTGCTACTCGGGCAGCCAGGCTCCGGGAAATCGTCAATCTGCAAATATCTATTGGAAGCAACCCCCTCAAGAACAATAATAGAGGACGGATGCGAAATAATTGAAAGACCAGTGATTTTCGCTGAAGCGCCGGCAAACGTGACCCCAAAAAAGCTGGCATCTGCACTGCTAGTGGCACTGGGCGACCCCAACCCAGAGAAAGGTGGCGAATTCAATATGACAGAGCGATTAGTTCAGAGGCTAAAACAATGTCGCAATCGCCTTTTGTTGCTGGACGAGATTCATAACTTATTGGACGCAACACGCACTTCAAAACAACAGGCATCTGCTTGTCAATGGCTGAAGGGCATTATCAATAGGAGCAGATGCACGGTTTGCCTTGTTGGGCTGGAGGAACTGGCTGACTCCCTGGACGCGGAGATCCAACGCCGCTTCTTGATGCGTTACGTTTTATCGCCATTGTCGACAGGAACACCCGAAGCACCAGGAGATCTTCCCATGTACTTCGGCGGATTAGCAAAGACAGCAAAGACGTTGTTTGAATTATCGTCTGTGCCCAACCGGAAAGACCACCATTTTATAAATCAATTATATGTTGCCACTGGTGGCCTACCCTCATTTGTATCGGCTCTGATTCGAGAGGCGATTAAGGTAAGCAAAAAATTAAATAAGTCTTGTTTCGACCTGGAGGACATTAGTTTTGCCTTTGATAAAGGGTTATGTCGTGGAGTCTGCCTAATTACGAACAATCCATTCACTATGAACCCAATGCAGCTGGCAATCAATTTAGGAGTGAAGCGATGAACAAGCCTGGGGAATTACTAGTCAGACCCATCGCCATTGAAGACGAGTCGCCAGCCGGCCTGATAATTAGAGCTGCGGAAAAAAATATGTATGGAAATGTAAACCATATGGTCACGGCAGCAAAAACGGGACGCGATTTTGATCTTCCAGTCGTCGTGAGTTATGTGGACAGATTTATAAAGCTAATCAGCGTGCTTGGATTGAAATTCCCAAATCCGGGCGAAACAATGGAAAGGGAAACTGGAACAATAAGATCTAAGCGCCGCTTCATGAGGCATTTTTTTCCCATCGATTTTTTCAGAGTGGATGGTGAGGCTTATTGCCCTGCTTGTCTGAAAGAAAAAAGCTATTTACGAAAAATATGGATGTTTAGACCCTACAGTAAGTGCCACTTACACAATGTACCTATTGAGACATCGTGCCGAAAATGCAAAAGCGCGATAAATATATTTCGTGGCACCGTTAATGAATGCGACAGATGTAAGAAAAGCCTGGGTCATGATATCGGTGATTACGAGCCGAATATGTATTCGGCGTGGGTACACAATTTTGTGAACGATCACCAAAACCCAGCCGATGCTGATTACTTTTCACAGCTATTTAGTTGGGGAATCACAATTTTTAACGATAGTGGCCAACTTAAAACGGATTATGAGGCTACGAAGCTTACCTACAGCTTTTTCAATGAGCCAGAAAAATTTGATCAGGTTCTTCATGAATATGCTATCCATGACACCAGACATCTCAAAATCAAGCTTATGCCACTGTTAAAAGGAGCTGAGAGAATCGCATCGTTTGCGAATAGATTAATTGGTCAATACGGTGATAGTCCGTACTCCCAAGCTGATTTATTAATGGAGGTAACGCTTACGGATGCAGCCATACTACTTGATGTGACGGGGAAGACTATGGGCCTTCTGCTAAAGCGAAATGGCAAAAGAGCTACCAAACGCGAGCAGATGATATCAATTGGTGAACTGTTCAATTTGGTCGAGATTGACCGGGCGCGGAAAATTGAAATCAAGCAAGACGTTCTCCACGGCTTATTGGAAATTAACGAAGTGGCTACCATGCTGGATGTCCATCACGAGATCATTCGATCACTACATAGAGCCGGGTATTTGCAATTCGATAAGCAGCTAATTAAAGGGGCTCACAGGTATGTCATTTCACCAAGTTTGGTCCAGGCTTTTTCAGAGGAGTTTGTTCTCGTTGGAACTTTGGCGAGAAAATTTGGAGTAAATGCAACAGCGCTTACATCAAGACTTGCAGCGCTAGGGATTCAGCCGGCGGCTACACCGAAAGATAGCGAGTTGAAAACTTGCATCTTTCGACAAGCTGACGTACAGGAGCTTACGACTGAACGCATTCAGTCAGTGAAAAACTGCGCCACAACCGCAGGCCGTAGGCGCAAGGATGCTTTGCCCCCTGAACCGAAACTGATGTCTGGCATCAGCATAATAGAAGCATCGGAAAAGCTCGGAGTTTCGATCCAGCAAATAAGAACTCTACTTACGCGGGGAGTATTACAACGAGACCA
Organism: Cellvibrionaceae bacterium; assembly: GCA_021151695.1. Classification (GTDB taxonomy): domain Bacteria; phylum Pseudomonadota; class Gammaproteobacteria; order Pseudomonadales; family Cellvibrionaceae; genus Cellvibrio. The sequence goes on from JAGKWU010000007.1 coordinate 143,362, forward strand.
GGGTTTCAACGTGGGAGTCCGAGTCACGTTGGATTCCTTGGAAAAACTCATGATGCATTTAAGCAGTACCGAATATATGCCGGCAAAAGACGCTGCCCAACAGTTCGGGATTTCAATTCGGGAACTAAAAATCTCTTGGGCTTCCACAGGGATAATAGAATACTTCGACTACGTTTATTGGGAGCTTGTCAAAATTAGTGACGTATTGAAAGTGTCGAAGATTCGATCAGAATTCGTCACTTCAGCCGAAGGGGGTATCCTGTTAGGCAACCATCGAGGCCATGTCGTAAACCTATATATGCGGGGACTGATTGAACGACATTTTTTTGATAAATCGAAGAAGGTTGCTCTGTATCGAAAATCAGACGTCTTAAAATTTAAAGTTAGCTAACCTTTCCCATCAGATAACCCGTCCTACCCGGATTGCAGCTTGATTAACTGCAATCCAACCATCTTGCACCGCCCGCCCGAAAACTTGATCAATATTTAGCCGTTCCGTTCAGGCATAATCTGTCTGCTTTCGCATAAACCTCGAATTCGTTAAAGTAGTGGGTAATTGCACCAAGGTAGGTAGCGAAGGCGGATTAGACCAAGGTATGTGTCGCGACTTAGACAGATTAGACCAAGGTATGTGTCGAGAACGGCGGATTAGACCAACGTATGTGTCGCAAACTAGACCAAGGCTTGTGTCGCGACTTCCTTTAACCAATTGATTTGATTGGCTTTTCCTGAACCACAGGACGTGTCGTCGTACGCCGCTCGTCATCCTCGCGCAGCGGGGATCCAGCTCTTAAAGAAGTCTTCGCAACGCGAAGATAAAAAATGGACAATCAAGTTCCGGAGTGAATAACCAAAACCGTTATTGAGTTGTATCAGATTTTTTCTGGTGGGGCTTGGTAGCGGTTTTTTGTTTTAGACGCAAGAGCTCCTTCAAATACAAGGAACCTTGCACTCATCATTTTCACAGCACAAAACAAAATAAAAATACATGACGACAACACATAAAAAGGGGAAATAAGTGTCTATAAATTATTTACAAAGAAAATTTAAAAAAGACATATTTAAGGAAAAAGATTACACAATATATAGCAATATAATATCCAAAGACCCAATAACTTCTGAAACAGAAAAGAAGAAGAAAAACCTAATTTTAATCGCCTGCATAACAATACTTATTACCATTTACGCTTTAAAAATAAAACTTCCCTGGATCGAAATCGATCAAGAGACAATCAAAATAGATCATGCCAAGGGACTAATTGGCACCCTTCTACTTTATACATATTTCAACTATTTTTGGAATGCTCTAATTGACATAAGAAAATGGAATTTTTCAGAAGAAATGATCAACATAACAAACCATATGAAATATTTAAAAAATTTAACAAGCAATTTAACTTATATAGAAAACAAGATGCATAACCTAAAAAGAAAATTAGACCTAGCTCATATAAAATATAATTTCAATGCAGGCTTTACCGAATTAATTCTGCACTCCAACACATTTAACAAAGAACTTACCCAAAAAATTTCATCTCTAAAAAAATCCGATAAAAACATTAATGTTTTAATAAATTTTAGAATTGCAACATTTGAAATAGTAATACCCGGATTATTGGGCACCTATGGCGCATACCAAGTTTACTCTGAAATAATAAATTTTTTATCAATTCCATTTCATCCATAGCCCGTAGGTTGGGGTAAGCGCAGCGCACCCCAACATTTCTGATTCATTAATATCACGTTACAAGTTGGGGGCAGCTTGCATTCACAAACCTTAGCCTGCGCAAACCGCCGCAACCCACATCTAAATTAGAAAGCAGTCGAGAAAAAGCAAATAACACCCTGCAGGACATAAAAATGAAAAAAATAGCAGCAATTAGCGCAGCATTATTAATATGCATTAGCAACACCCACGCCGCCGACATTTACAAATGGACCGACCCCGAAGGCAAGGTACACTACAGTTCTCACCCACCCGGTGACAAAGGTAAAACTGTAGAAGTTAAAAAATATGGCGGCGAGTCACCCGCATCTTATAAAATGTCGGAAGAAGATCGGAAGCAATGGGCCGACGCTTACACGAAGGAATTATCAAAAGTTGACGAAACCAAAACACCACTCAATTGCTCAACAGCCATAACAAATGCCAACGAGCAATTCGATACCCTGTTTGCGCAAGGCAAACGCAACCTTGCTAACGGTTCAATAACCCAGGCGCAATACGACAAAGCAGTCGGCGCACTTCGAGTAGCACGACAAGAGGTTTCTTTCAGCCGCTGCCAGGCAGCAACAGGTGTGGAGCGTTCATTTTATGAATGCATGACCAATAGCAATAACCACCTGGTTGGATGCGGAACAAAAAATAAATTTTCAGATTAGGCCATAGACTGGCCTGGGGTACTCGACCGCAATTCGCCTTACAGATGACACTGGCTTAACCCAAAAAAAGGACTCCTTATGATTAAAAAAATAACCATAGCGATACTCGCCCTATCACTGGCAGCTTGCGCTAACACATCCATAAAAAACGAAAAGAAAACACAAGCTTCAGATGTCGACACAGCAAACGCATTAAGTCGACTTTTGGGAAGCGACCCCAAAAATGTCGATGAGAAAGAGCTCGCCAAATATCCATTAGGGTCAAAAGACAACCCGATCCGTGTCGGCAGCCCGGCCGGTCAACGGGATTATTTACGCCGACTGGTTTGTGAAAATAACGAGCCAGTTTCGACATTTAATCGCCAAGGCAGTGCCGGTCCCGGACCATTTGGGTCAATTATTGATATTTATGAAGTACTTTGCGACACCAACAAAGGAGTGGTTACACACACCCTATACCTCGACATGTATCACGGCGATTATGAAGAAACGCGCCCTGCTGCCGGTTTTATCGCATTAAAGCCGGATTGTTGGAGCCCTATCAAAAAGGCGGTTGCCTTTAGGGAACAGAAAAATTTCAACGCGGCATTAGAGCAGATTGAACTACATAACCAATGTGATAAATCCAAAATCCGCATGTCCTACTATTATCATTTGGGATGGACTTATTCGGACATGGGGGAATATCAAAGAGCAATTGACGCATTTTCCGAAGGATTAAAAACAGATCCGAATTTTCCCTTTGCCTATTGGCGCAGAGGCTTAACCTATGAAAAGCTCGGCAAAACAATTGAAGCTCAAGCAGACTACAAAAAAGCCTACACCTTAGGAATGGAAAGCAATCCAGAAAAATTTACGGATTTCCTAAAGGATAATCCCGATGTCGCTGAAAAACTTATGCCAAAAAAATAGCCTCCGAGTTAGTGAAACATGTAGGTTGGTGCGGGCCGCGCAGGCTAAGCGCAGCGCGCCCCAACATTTCCAACCCCATGCAAAAATTAAAAGACATCCATTATGAATCATCAAAAGGACAAAGAATGAAAGCGATAGCTACAATTTGCGCAGGATTGATTATCATCACAAGCAATACTCATGCAGCCGACGTTTATAAGTGGACCGACTCGGAAGGCAAGACGCACTACAGCTCTCACCCACCTGGCGAAAAAGGCAAAACTGTAGAGGTTAAAAACTACGGCGGCGCATCGCCCTCAACCTACAAAATGTCGGAAGAAGACAGGAAGGAATGGGCCGACGCCTACACTAAAGAATTATCAAAAGTTGACGAAACCAAAACACCACTCAATTGTTCGACTGCTATAACCAATGCCAACGAGCAGTTCGACACATTGTTTGCACAAGGTAAACGCAACCTCGATAACGGCTCAATAACCCAAGCACAATACGACAAAGCAGTAGGTGCCCTTCGAAAAGCAAGACAAGAAGTTTCTTTCAGCCGCTGCCAAACAGCAACAGGCGTGGAACGGGCATTTTATGAATGCATGACCAATGGCAATAACCATTTGGTCGGATGCGGAACAAAAAATGATTTTTCAAAATAAACCGTAATTTGGACTGTACCGCGTAGATATCAACCCACGACATCTCGTAGCAAAAAGAAAACTATGAAACTACCATTGACCGCGTTGCTTTTAGGAATATATTTTTCAACGTCTGAGCTATCAACGGCCTGTAGCGGGCCACCGCCACCCGCAACAGTAAAAAAAGCTTATAAAGAAGCTAAATATGTTTATCTTGCAATAGCGGAAAATATTAAACGAACCCCGATCGTCCTCCAGCGCGAACCAAATCGCACATTAGAGGAGGCAGACTTACGCGTTATAGAGGTGTGGAAAGGTGACTTGCAGCCCGGCGAAATAGTCAAATACAAGGAGGAAGTCGATGGATATTCTTGTTATTCCAACATCAAAAACAACCCGGCATGGCTCCACTTGAATACAGATGAAAACCTACCTATAGCTCCAGAGTTTTCTGGTGTATGGCTTATCTATACATCAGCTAAAAGCGAGATCGGAGGCTTCACCTTTACTCGCAGTAACCCAATAGAGTATGGCGGCATTGCCGATATGAGAGAGCTGTATAAAATATCAAACAAAAAAACAAAGCATACGTACAAGCAAATTCACTTTTAAATATTTTTCCTACAGCTTAGCCCGCAGCCAGTAGACTCAGGTAAGCGCAACGCACCCCAACATTTCTGATTCATTAATATCACGCCACATATTACGGTGCTGCTTTCATTCGCAAGCCTTAGCCTACGCAGCCCGCATCAACCTACCCGATCTCTTGATCCCAAAGCAATTGAAAATAATCAAAACTTATGGCACCTGAATAGAGTATAGAAATTAAAACGATAGCCACCATTGGCATAGCATTGATGTTAAAAATGCCAGAACCCACCTACCGTAAAAATTGTCGCTCGAAGCTATAACCTAATATTGACTAATTTTGTAACCATTATAATAATTTTTACCGCTACAACCTCGGGCAAGCAGATGCCCATAACGTCATCATTTCAAAATGATTAGGGATTATCATGGATATCACATCAGTATTATCAAGTTTTTCCTCTTACACAGAAGCTGGTATAGCTTTTATAGTTGCCGCCCTCACCTTAGTGGCAATTACCAGTGACCATTTATTGTTTGTCGAATTTTTCCACAAAAGGGTATTTGGGAGGGATTTTAAAATTAATGATCCCGAGCTTGCCGCATTTGTAAATGAGGAGATGGATTTAATAAGAGCGAGACAAGCATTTCCTGGTCTGAAATTTCAAAGTATCGAGCACGCCAAGGCCATATTTACCTTCTGCAAAAAATACAAAATCCCAAAAACCCAAGCAAAATATTTACGAAGTTATTTTATATATGATAGTTTTGAGAGCGAAGCTGTAAGCCTAAAAGACATATCAAGTAAAAGCTGGGACAAATTCTTTTGCGCAGCCATGCTCGGCTGTATCGGTTTTCTTCTCATCCTCATATTACCTATTCTGCTTGCATCCGGAAACTTTGGGTCGGTACTCATAAAAACAAATGATGCCCATCACTACGCCTGGGTCAACAATGACAACACCATTACAAATTTCAGGCTGCCGCTATCCCCTAAAATAGAACTAAACAGCGACATCTGCCAAAACAATATCACTGGAGAGTATTTTACAAAAAGCGAATTCGATAGCCTATGTAAATCCATAAACCAAAAAGGTGAAATAGCTGACTATGTTATTTCAGAAAAACTGCGAGGTAATTTTGCGTTCGCCATTTTCTTCGTAATTCTATTTCCCGGCTTTTTGATATTCAAAAGCGAGATGAAAAAAATTATCAGCCTTGATAGATTTAGAGTACAAATAAGGAAAATTGACGAAAAGCATGCAGAACAATATTTAATCTAAAGATAGATCGCAGCTTGGGCAACATCGCCCAAGCTGCGAAGCACCTTCCTCTCACCTCACATGCAAATCACAAAAATCCTGTACCCGATGCACAGTATCCGCAAGCCCTGATACGGCCCGCGCTGGCAACTCCAAATCTTCGTTTATTTTACCAAGCAAGCAACTCAACAAATAAATTTGATCACGCAGCTGGCATTTTTCGTGTTCAGCCTTGTCTTTTTGTACATCGATGCCGATACGATCAAGATGGTCGCCATCAGGTGAATGTATATCGACAAAGCTTTCCTGGTAATAAATATGCTGAAAAGGGTCGAGGGTGATTACGCAGTGGGATTTTGAAGCGGAATTTAGCGGGGTAACATTATCCATAACATCTCTCACAGTTTGAGTTCGGTATCGCCGCCATAAGGTCGTAATTTATGGAGGCGGACTGAGCAGGGTTACGACCACCGGCCTCAAACCAACACCGGCCCACCCGAAGGTGGCCCCACCCAGCCGCCATAACGCAGGCGTAGCTGTGCGAGGACACAAAACTCATGCTTTGTGCCGGTTTGAGTAAATTCGGGGGTCGTAATCCCGACAACGGATTTTGCCGTTGCCGGGGCAGAATAGTGAAAGGCCCATAGGCTGTCAATCTAGAAAACTGTCAATGCAGGTTTCCTGTAAACGCAATATACTGACGCTCGTTATTCACACAAACAGTTTTTTTGAAATTTGATTACATGAGCATGAGTGCAATGAATCACCACGAAATAGAATATGCAAAAATGCCATCCAACAATTTCTTGCTGATCGTCCCGAGAGCGCCGACACGCTTGAAGGTATTCATAACTGGTGGATTCGCTGGCCAGAACTGCCGGAACATATCAGCATAACCTTGGCAGCACTAGAACAATTGGAAGCCCTTGGCATAATGGAAGCGACGGTTGTAGGCCAACGTAAGATATGGCGTAAACGCCGATAAGAACGGCCCGTTGAAAATAACTACCCACAATGGCAAAGCTACTCGCACCAAACTTAACAATAATAAAAAGACATGGGCTTATGCATGCATCCAAAACTAATATTTATGATCTAAGCTAGTTGTAGACTTTTCTAGATACGTTGCCATATTTAGTTGGCCTGAAGACCATTATGCTAAAAGCTTTACTTATCTTTTTAATTATCTCCTGCCCTTTTGCAAAGGGCGCTGCTGAGCCAATGGTTTATCGCTATTGGGATTTGGGCGCTAGCGAAAAACGCGACCAGTATCAGTTTGAACTCTTGCGGCTTGCACTTGAAAAGACGCGCGGCACCTATGGCGCCTACGAGCTAATCAGGGTTGATCAGAAAATCACTTCATTGCGTGCGAGCCGCGAGGTGAGTCGCGGTGAGATCATCAATATCGAGGCGGCCCCCAACTGGACTACCGAATCAGCCGATTCGCTACTTGGTCGAGCCAAACGGATCGCCATAAAAACGCCCTTATTGCACGGCTTGCTTGGTTATCGCCGTCTCGTTGTGCGGCACAGTGATCTCGAAAAATTTAATCAATTGAAAGACGAAGCCGCATTGCGAGTCCTGGTCGCTGGCCAGGGTAAAGATTGGGAAGATATTTTTATTTACCAAGCCAATGGCTACAAGGTGAATGACGAAGCGGACTATTACAATTTATTTGCCATGCTAGTGGCAAAGCGTTTTGACTACATTCCACTCAGCATTGTTGAAGTGGATAGCTTTGTCGCAAAGTTTAGTAAATTTTCCAACGATGTAGCTATAGTGCCGCACATATTAATCTATTACCCTTTTCCAGTGCTTTTCCAAGTTAGCATTAACCACCCGGAGCTGGCCCAAAGGCTCGAAATAGGGCTATCAAAAGCAGAGCAAGATGGTTCTATGAATCGACTATTTGAAAGCTATTTTAAAAAAGAACTTACAACGCTGCGCAACGATAAAAACCGGATTTTTGTGCTGCAGAACGAACGAGTCCCACGGGATTTACAACTAAAGGAACCTATGCTTATTCGTCAGCAGACCAAATAACCGTTCTATTCTGTTACAACATAAAGACCCGCTTACTAGCGCCTTTTAGCAGGCGACTATGCCCGCCTTTTATTTTCGTCGCCAGCAGTGGCCATCGGCGGCGCATTGGAATGAGGTTCCATTTGTGTCAAGATGGCGAGATGAACAAAAAGGCAGAAAAAATTTCCAGCGCAAGGTTTTTACCCGCTTATTTTCGAACGGCTGTTTTGACGTTGCTCGCGCTCTGCGCCTTTGCGGGCAACTCCTTGCTATGCAGGGCCGCTCTTGCTAATACCACCATAGACGCCGCCAGTTTTACCAGCATACGTTTGGCCGCAGGTGCATTGCTGCTGTGGTTGATCGTGAACTTGCAACCTTCGAACAGCGAGAAAAAAACAGAAGGCAGTTGGCTATCCGGATTGGCATTATTTGGCTACGCCATTTGCTTTTCGCTTGCTTATCGACAACTAAATGCAGCGACAGGTGCACTGATTTTATTTGCGGCCGTGCAAATCACCATGATTGGTACCGGCTTGTGGCGGGGTGAAAAATTAAGATTCGTGCAAGCTATCGGCTTTGGTATTTCTTGTATCGGTTTGGTGGGTTTATTACTGCCGGGTTTATCTGCCCCGCCATTGCTGCAGGCGTTAATGATGTTGTGCGCTGGCATAGCTTGGGGTATTTATTCATTGCGCGGCAAAACTGTCACCAACGCAACCAAAGCTACCGCCAATAATTTTATCAAGGCGGTTGCCTTTGCTGCTGTATTAAGCCTTTTTACGATTCAAAACATTAACCTGGACGCACAAGGGATTATCCTGGCTATCATTTCAGGTGCGATTACATCCGGGCTCGGCTATGCCATTTGGTACAAAGTATTACCCGATTTACAATCCACCACTGCTGCATCACTTCAGCTAAGTGTTCCCGTCATTACCGCATTGGGCGGCATTCTTTTTTTAAGTGAGCCATTGAGCATCAGGCTAATCATCGCCTCAGCCGCCATTTTAGGTGGCATAGCGCTGGTGATATGGAAAAAATTAAATCCATGAAACCTATTAACAAAATTTTTATCATCGGCCTGCCACGCACCGGAACAACCAGTATCTGCGCCGCCCTCCTGGCATATAACTACAAAGTGGCTCATACCGCTTACACCAAGCGTGCATTTGAGCTGGCCGATGTTATTGCAGATGCCCCCTGCTTTAGTGATTACCAACAATTAGACAAATTATTTCCGGGCTCAGTGTTTGTCTATTTGAATAGAGATCTGGATTTATGGATAGCTTCAATACAAATGTTGCTGAAAAAAATGTTACCCGAGCTGGATTTGAAAACCGGCTATTTGAACGCCGTACTCAAGCGCAGTTTTCACCAGACATTTTCGTTATCAACCACAACTGATCCCTTAAACCCCGAACACCTTGCCGAGGTTTATCACAAGCATCAACAGGCAATCGTTAATTACTTTGCAGGCAGGGACAATTGGCTAAGTATTGATATCAGCCAAAAGCATAGCCTGCCCTGCCTCCTGAATTTTTTAGGTATTAAGAGCGAAGGCACAGAAGAATTCCCTCACTTGAACCTCGGTAAACAAGTGGACAATTGGAAGCAGCTCAAGCATCCAAATAAGATCAATGCACTTAGCGCTGGCAAAGATCACAAAAAATTTTTTGATTATCAATAACACCCTTAGCAGCTCAGATGAATACAAACCGCCCTCCCATTTTATACAGTTTTCGCCGCTGTCCTTACGCCATGCGCGCACGCATGGCTATCCACGCAGCAGATATTCAGGTTGAACACATAGAGGTTTCATTAAAAGCCAAGCCGCAAAGCTTGCTGGATTATTCACCCAAAGGCACAGTGCCTGTTGTGGTAACCGCTGATGGGAAAGTTATCGAGCAGAGCCGCGATATTATGCGCTGGGCGCTGGAGCAATCTGATCCTGACAATTGGCTGTTGAAACCGGATGAGATGAAGCAGCAGGAAACGATCCTGCTAGTTGACATTTGTGACAATGATTTCAAACCCTTGCTGGATCGCTATAAATATCACGACCGTTATCCAGAGCAATCGCAACTTGAGTACCGCCAACACGCGGAGTTTTTCCTGCAGCAGTTAGAACAACGCTTAAGCGTAAACCATTTTTTAATGGACGAAAAAATGCGCTTTGCCGATGTGGCCATCTTCCCTTTTATTCGCCAATTTGCCGGTGTTGATAGTGAATGGTTTAATCAAAACCCTTATCAAAAATTACGCAACTGGCTGCAGACCTGTACGAGTAGCGCCCTGTTCGCTGCGATTATGAGCAAGCCAACAACCACGCCTTCGTAGCGATATTCCAATCCTGCCCTCGTGTTCAGGTACAATAGGCATTTGCATAACCAACGCTGAGGCCAGCATGTCATCCAACGCTTTGTACACTGACTTATCGGGCTATTACGACCTGATGTGCGCTGATATTGATTATCGCGAGCAAAGCGAATTTGTGCGCAGGATTCACCAATTGTTTGGTAACCAGGGCAAGCGCTACCTCGACCTCGCCTGTGGCACCGGCCCCCATGTACGTTATTTTATGGATTTTGGGTACAGCGCAAGTGGATTGGATATCAACCAACCCATGCTCGATTTGGCCCAGTTGCGCTGCCCGGAAGCCATATTTTCAAATCAGGATATGGGCGGCTTTTCTGTTGAAGAACCCGTCGATCTGATTACCTGCTTTCTCTATTCCATTCACTACAACAATGACATTGCAAAGCTAAAGAGTTGCATTGCCAGCGCTCACGCCGCACTCGGCCCAGGCGGTGTATTTTGTTTTAACGCGGTGGATAAAAGCAAAATTGATAATGGTGATGGCATTAAGCGAACACTCGAACACCAAGGCAGCTTACTGACGTTTCAATCCGGCTGGCGCTATAACGGTGAGGGTGATCGACAATTCTTGAATGTAAAAATTGAAAAACAGACAGGTGAGCATACCGAGCTGTGGCAAGATGAACATCCGATGGTAGCCATTAGCTTCCAACAATTGAAGGAACTACTGCAGCCCTATTTTGAAGTGCATATTTTTGAACATACTTACGACAAAATTATTCCCCGGAATGAATCTTCTGGTAATGCCATTTTTGTTGGAATAAAGCCGGAGAACCAGCCTCCGGCTGCCTAACATCAAACGGCTAAACCTGCTGCAAAAGCCAAATAGTCTCGTCGGCAGCGACTAAACCTTTTAATCCACCTTCCACTTTCGCCGTTGCCAATGAGTGGAGCTTATAGGTGTTTTTATAATGTCGCTCCAGCTCCGCCGAGGTAATTGAAAACGGCGGCCCCTCCATCAGCGACTGATCGTATTCAAAGGTAATAACGAGCTGCGGTGCAGCCTCGGTAATTTTAATCAGGTGAGCTGTATATTGCTCTCGCATAGCGGGCGGCAATGCAACCAGCGCGGCGCGATCATAAATGGCATCTACATGACCGAGTAAGGCTTGCCCCAGATTAAAAATATCGCCAATAAAAATATCCAGATCTCTTGTTTGGCAAAGAACCAGATCGCCCCTGCGGGATGTTTGCGGTTCAACGCCCAATTCAGCAAATAATTCAGTTACTGCCAGTTCGCTAAGCTCAGCGCCCACCACTTGATAACCTTGCGCAAGCAGCCAGGCTATATCGCGGGTTTTACCACACAGGGGCACAAAAATACGACTGCCCTTTGGTAGATTCAGTGCAGAAAAATGAGCCTTGAGAAAAGCATTGGTTTCACCCTCATGAAAGGCTATGTCTTTTCGCTGCCATTTTTGATACCAGTAATTTGCTTCCACAGTTCACTCCCACTTTCGACCAGACCTTAAGGATACCGGATTGCTCCGGCAAATTCGCAAGGCTAAGATACAACTTAAAGTCGACTTTAGGTCAATAGCTATTTATGGAGTTCTTATGGATATAGCCGAACTGGCAAAAACCTCTGGCCTGCCCGCGTCAACCCTGCGGTTTTATGAAGATAAGGGTCTGATTACTTCCATCGGCCGCCATGGATTGAAACGTTTATACGCAGAATCCGTAACGCAGCGCATAGCCTTTATCTCCCTTGCTCGAACGGCCGGTTTTTCGCTGGATGAAGTTGCCGAAATGCTGAGCGAGGGTGAAATATCCATTGATAGAGATTTATTGGTTCGTAAGGCCAATGAACTGGATGAAAAAATAAAAGAGCTGACCGCCATGCGTGATGGCTTGCGTCACGCTGCCGATTGCAAAGCAAGCAGTCATTTTGAATGCCCGAAATTTTTGCGATTACTACGCATTGCAGGAACCAATCGCTTCCGCCCATCGGGAAAAATAGAATAAGGTTTCAACATAAAGCCCACTCCACTCTCGCGAACCGGGCTTTAATCAGGCCAAACATTCCGACATTAATCAAACAGTGACAGGTTAATGGAGTTTGCCATTACCTCATAACCTGTATCGTTTGGGTGTATGCCATCATCGCTCACATAAGCAGCCAGGATTTTTGTGGGATTAGCAGGGTCGCGCATAGCTACATCAAAATCTATCACTGCATCATAGGCCCCACCGGTGCGAATCCAGCGATTAACATCTTGCCGTTTAGCTTCATTTTCTGGTGTGAATACACCCGGAAAAGTATTGGCACCAAAAGGCATAATGGTCGCACCATAAATTTTTAGTCCCTGGGCGTGAGAGCGCTCAATCACTTGTTTTAGCCCCTGAATAATGTCTCCAGAGGTAAGCGTTTGATCAGGCATGCCAAAAGCGTTGGGCAAAATAATATCAACTAACCCAAGTGCATTGATGACATAAGCCCTGCCAGTTACCGCCAATACATCGCGATCAAAACGCGACGCGCCGTTGGGGCCACAAAAATCAAACAGCAAGCGGCCACAACCGATTCCCTGATTCACTATGCCAAGTTGTGGGCGACTGTAACGCCCGTTCAAACGCTCGGACAGAAAATCCGACCAGCGATGGTTAGCATCGGTGGTTGAGCGAAAACCTTCGGTAATCGAATCACCCAGAATTGCCACTGAATTCACACGTCCCAAAATGGCGGGCACAGCAACATCCACCGACGTTAAAAAATAGCGCGACACAGATGTTTCACTGGTTGGAAAATTTGCCGTTGCGGTGAAATCACCCGCACCAGAAATATACGCCGTTTGGCTATTGGAATCATGATAAGTCACAGGCCCGGTGTTATTCGGCACATACAAACTTATGGTTAAATCCGAACGCGACAACACGGGTAAATCAACAGGATCACTTAGGGCTGCGGCGCCAGATGGAATGTTTATCGCAGGCAAACCACCAAATTTTAACGTGCGATCTGATCCAGAAACTATGGTCGCTCCGCTTCCTGCCAAGGCGACATGTGCAGCACCTATTCGCAGCGGCTGACTCCCGAACTCATTGGAAAAGCGCACCCTTACCCGCGAGCCACCGGCACTGATATGAACAATTTGCCGAATGGTTTGATTTTCAAAACTGCGTGCTGGCTGCCCCGCCGACGTAGCAGCCATAGGCGGTGCGCCCCAGGTTGCTACCCAATTATCCAGCGATTTTCGCGAGATATCTGCCGAGTTACTCGCATCCAGCGCATAGCTGAAAGCGGAGCAGCTTAACAATATCATTCCGAAAGACCGTACTAACAAAGTTGAGAGTTTCATTTTTTTCGCTCCTGAATTGTGTCAAAAAATTTTCATGCCTGTACCCATACTTGCGCCCATGACAAATGATTGCCGTTTGGAATTTTCCGGTGAAGGCGAGCAACATTGACTCGCCCAATAAGAGGCTAGTGATTAGCACACAGGAGGGTCAATCGCGGCTGGATGACACAGAAGTCAACTTAAGACTTCTTAACAAGACTTCATGAAGAGAAATTTCACACGACAAGGTAATGTGAAAAATGGGATGGAAAAACAATCAGTATTAAAACCTTTGCACTTATCAAGATTAACAATCGATGCGAGATTCTTGCATATTCTTTGCACCTTCCCTGCCTAGCAGGGACCTTTATTCCTCCTTTCCTATAAAAATGTGGAGCTAACAATGCAGGTTTTTCTCTATTCCAAACAAACTTCTACGATTTGCAGAATAACGTTATCTTTATTATTAGTCCTGTCCCCGTGCAATTGCCTTGGTTATTAATGCTGCGACTCAAGCTTCCTTATCACTTTATTAAAAACACCTTGGCACGCTCCTCTTCTGCGCTGCAAGTTATTGGTTATACCAACGTATTGCATTATCCAACCTTGAGACCGGGAGGGACTTGCCCCTAAAATGCCGGCTGCTATTGTTCCCCATATCAGCCGCTGCAACCCCAGTCCCATAGGAAAGATTATGAAACGCCCATTTATTGCACTGACCAGCTTTTTAGTGGCCTCAAGCCTGTTAGCAACAAACACCTGCCTCGCCAAACCAACTCCCTTTACTGGCACCGACTACAGTGGTGTTTACGATTGCAGCGGTATGGATGACCACGAGGGAAAATACACCGGTGTCGTTACCCTCGAACTTATCAAATCCCAAAGCACAGCCAATTACGGGGCTTACACATTCAAACTCGAAGTCCCCGGTTTCGGAAGCTATCCGGGGCAAGCGGCCGCCACAGGGAATAGCATGGGCATTTATTTCGCACTGACAGACCCGAAACCAAAAGACTTTGGTACAGGCATAGCGACCTTTACCAAAAACACGCTGGGAAAATGGAGATTCGAAAAATATTATTACGAGCCTGAATTTAAGGGCGGCAACTTTGGTATCGAAACCTGCACCATGCGTTAATATCGCCCGCTCTCTCACCTATAACGCTCTGTACAAGAGTGATTTTCCCAATCGTGTAATAAGCACGGGCATAAAGCAGACTTTTTGTGCCTGATTGATCTAACCGACGACACCAAAAAATGTGTTTAGGTGACGTTTCTTAGGGTAAAATCAGCGCCGGCTGTGGTACGCCATAGCCGGCAGAAAAACAAGGAACCTGACTGATTTACCCACTATTGAAGACCTCATTATGGATAGAGAACGGATATTACAGGAGCTCAAAAAAGGGGCTCAATCCTGGAACAATTGGCGAAAGATTAACAACAGGTGCGCACTTAACCTGGATAGCCTTGAGCTGATTTATTTTAATTTTGACGATTACGATCTTTCAAAAGTCTCGCTACGTGGCTCGCGGATCAGCCACTCCAGTTTTAAACATGCTGATTTAATTTCAGCCGACCTGAGTGAGTCTTCTCTTGTTTACAATGACTTCTCCCACGCGAAGTTAATTGCCACACAATTTAAAAACAGTGACCTGAGTAACAGCGTTTTACACAATGCCAACTTGCTCACCGCAGGCGTTACAGGTGCAACACTGGAGAACATCGACTTTAGCGGCCTGGATATCAGTGGCCTGACGCTCAAAAATATTTCCCTCGCCGGTAGCAATCTTTCCCACCAGAAATTAGCACGTATTGATTTCAGCAACTCCAATTTGGTCAACGCCAATTTTACCGCTACTGATTTAACCGGAGCCGTTTTTACCGGAGCAAAACTCGCGGGCGCAATGTTTAAGCAGGCGCAGCTCAACAGCGCTAACTTTAAAAGCGCCGACGTTACGGGTGTGGATTTTCGCGGGCAGGATTTAAGCCGCACCAATTTTACCGCAGCGACTATGGCGAAAAGTGATCTGCGCGAAGCCAAACTGTGCAAAGCCAAGTTGCTTAACAGTGATATCACCGGTGCCAGGCTTTGGAAAATAGTGACCAGCGGCTGGAACATTGCCAACATTAATTGCGAACATGCCTTTTGGGATAAAGCCGGCAAAGAAAAAACCAGCTACAGCCCCCATGAATTCGAGCGAATTTTTGGTGAGTCCATCACCATTGAATTACGCTACCCCTATCGTCTTGCAGACCATGAATTAGCCACCCTGCCGATTTTTATCGAACATCTCTCCGCTGTCCATTGGGGAATTATCCTGCGACTAAAATCCATTAGCGATGTTGCCGGCGGTGCACTGGTGCAATTTGTGGTGGAAGAGACCGCAGGTTATAGCCCCACCAAATTAAAAGCGGACTTACAGGATGAAGCAGACCGCATCCAGTTAGCTCAACTTATGCTGCGCACCAATACGCAACTTCATACTCAACTTAAAGAAAAAGTTGGGGCCATTCGCGAAGAGTTCTGGCCGCGCTTATTAGAACTTGCAGCAGACCACGAACGCGAGCAAGTGCGCAACCTCACTATTTTGTTTATGGATCTGAAAGGCTTTTCCAAATGGGCAGACGATGAGCTTTCTGAAAAGCTGTCATTGTTCCGCGGGCTGGTAAAACCCATTTTGAAAAAGTGGGGCGCGGGTCATCCCAATATGGAAGGCGATTCACTGCGCGCCACTTTTACCAACGCAACAGCAGGTCTCTCCTGTGCCTGCATGATTCGCAATGTATTGACAGCTGCGGGATTTGAATTGCGTATTGGATTAGAGCTCGGCGAAGTTGCGGTTGTGCATAATGAAGTCACAGATATTCCCGATCTCGAAGGTGTGGCTGTGAGCATGGCCGCGCGCCTGGAAGGCGCCGCTAACGCGGGCGAAGTATTGGTCAGCCATAAAATTCGTCACTATACAGAGCGCAGCAATTTATTCAGCTTTACGCCCAGAAGGGTTCCCCTGAAAAAATCCATTGGAAATCTCCAGCAAGGAGAACATGTGGAGTGTTTTGCGGTAACCACAATAGCCAGCCTGCAAGAGATGGCCGTCTGATTTTGGGGGCGGCAATTACACCACCAGGGAACCATACGCCCATTAAGATGCCTAGATAAGTGAATTCCAGCATAGAGGAGTAAATATCTTGAAGCTGCATTCACCTATCCCAAGCTCTCTGATATTGCCGTTAGGCTTGGCCTTCTTTACGAGCACGATTACAGGCTGCGATAAAAGTCGCCCATATCCTTCCCCCACCGCAAATGGGGAAGCAGCCAACATTTCCTATCCCGACGAATGGCCCACCGACCGTTTGATTGGCCAGTGGAATGGCCCTGAAGGCACCTTTCTGCGCATCGGCGGACAGTATGGGACATACATAGTCACTATCCAGAACCTTGATGGTCAGGGTCACTACAATGGCCGGGCGGTAGAGGGACAAATTCAGTTTGAACGCAACGGCGTGACCGAAACACTCCGCGCTACCAAAGGCGAGGAGACGGGAATGAAATGGCTGAGCGACAAAACCAATTGCCTGACAGTCCATACCGGTGAAGGTTATTGTAAGGATTAGAACCTGTTGCCCGAGCCATTTGAATGAAATCGGCAATCCACCCTATAAAACACCGATGCGCCTGAATCCATTTTCTGCCAATCTGCATCCAAGACGATAACGCCCTATTTCAGGATACAAAAATGCTAACGTTTATTTGCTGGTTACTCTTGTTTGTTGTCTGCTGGCCACTGGCGCTCCTGGCACTGGTGCTCTACCCCATCGTTTGGTTAATCACTTTGCCGTTCCGTTTGATTGGTATCACCTTCGCTGCTCTCTTCGCATTTTTATCCGCGCTATTATTTTTGCCCGCTCGTGTGCTGGGGTACAAATCCTGATCGGATAGCCTGATAGTCTCGAGGAAATTGCCTTGGTATTTGCTAATCGCTAAGATCAAGCATTTTCCCCTAAGCTCTTCGAGACTAATCAAGTTCTTCGACATTTTTAAGGACAGTTCATGAAGCCATGCACTCTCGCCCTTTTTATTGGGGCCGCTATCGCCTTGCCAAATCCAGGTTTTGCCGATGTTGCCAATGCGACATCACCAACCGTTCAAACCATTCCCCAGCCCAGTAAACTCAACCAGATTGCCGAGAATTATTTCGAGCAGAGAATACAGCTCAATCCGCTCGAAGGTTCGGACACGACGGGTGAAGAGCGTTTTGAAGATAAGCTGGAAATCACCATCGCACCGGCGAATATCAAAAAACAAAAACAGCTGGTAGAGCGCACACTCAGTCAATTAAAAAAAATTGACAGCAAGACCTTGAACCACCAGGACCTGATCAGTTTTCGCATGCTCAAACAACAATTGGAGATGCAGCAAGAAGACGACAAATACCCGAGCCAGCTGGCACCCATCAACCAGCTGCACAATTTCCCCGTCGAGATCGCACAATTCGGCAGTGGACAGGATATACAGCCACTCAAAACACCCGCTAATTATGATCACTATCTGGCGCGCCTGAATAAATTACCTGATTGGATTGATCAAGCCATTAGCAATATGCAGCAGGGAATTAAACGCGGCATAGTGCAGCCACAAGCCCTGATCAATAGCACACTCCCCTCATTAAAAGCGCTCACCAACAGCGATGTGGAGCAAAATCCCTATTACACGGCTATCACGCAAATGCCGGCAGAGTTTAGCGCGCAAGATAAAGCCCGCATTAGCGCGGAGTACAAAAAAGCCATCACCGAACGTTTGGTACCTGCTGCCAATAAACTGGTCAGCTTTTTGGAAAATCAATATTTACCCCATGCACGCACTAGCGATGGCGTAGGTGCGCTCCCCAAAGGTGATGATTGGTACAGGTATTTGGTGAGATATCACACAACTACCAATATGACGCCCGATGAAATCCACAATTTGGGTTTGCAAGAAGTCGCGCGTATCCAGGGCGAAATGGAAAACATAAAAAACCGTTACCAATTCAAAGGCACCCTGTTGGAATTTTTGCAATGGCACAACAACAATCCGCAATTCCAACCCTTTACCAGCGAGCAACAAATTCTCGATAGCTATGCCCAACTCAACCAAAAAATTATGCTTAAGTTGCCCGCACTTTTTGGCCGTGCCCCAAAGGCACCTCTGGTTATTCGCCCCGAGCCGGAATTAACTCGCAACACAGCATCTGACCATTACAACACGCCCGCTGCTGATGGTTCTCGCCCCGGAACTTTTTATGCCGTCATCACCGATCCCACTGCCTATCACAACAGCAGCATGACGAGTTTATTTTTGCACGAGGGCCAACCCGGGCATCATTTTCATATAGGTTTGCAACAGGAACTGGATTTACCCAGATTCCGCAAATACGGCTGGGTGACAGCTTACGGCGAAGGTTGGGCGCTTTACGCGGAAACGCTCGGTAAAGAGATGGGGCTTTACGATGATCCAAACCAATATCTTGGCCATTTGAAACTGGAGTTGGTACGCGCTGTACGCCTGGTAACAGATACCGGCCTGCACGCAAAAGGCTGGACGCGCGAACAAACCATTAAATACATGATGGATACTGAGGGAAAAACTGAATCCGATGCGCGCCGCGCAACCGAGCGCTATATGGCGATACCCGGCCAAGCGCTGGCCTACAAAATTGGCGCACTGAAAATCCAGGAGCTGCGTCAGAAGGCTAGCGCACAATTGGGCGATAAATTTTCGCTCGCGGCGTTTCACGATCTGGTGTTGAGCGATGGGGTTTTGCCCTTGTCACTGCTGGAAGAAAATGTGAACGAATGGATTAAAGTGCAGCTATAAAGTTTTCAGTTCGAAAAAACAGGGCGCCGTTTAAGCGCCCTGTTTTTTTAAGTGGATCTTTTAATCCACTTTCAACGTGATCTTAATTCGCAGCAGGTTAGGCGAAGATTTCCCCACAAAAGAATCCAGCGAAATAATAAACGGCAATTGTTTCTCACCGGAGTATTCATAGGTGATGGTCAGCTGATCTTTGGTAGCTTCAGTTTTGGCACCGGCCCGCATAGTACTTTGCACAGGAAAATTATCCGCCACTTCCTGTTTGAGCAGATCCATCGTCTCCATATGATGCTTGGTAATCTCCGCCTTCAGCTCATCGCCGACCAGCGCAGGCACATACGGATAATCATTCAACTTGCCATCAGCATTGGGCGCAGGGAAAAGCATGTAATCAAACTTTTCGTTAACGTCGGTATTAGTGTCCTCAACCATTGGCTGGGGCAATTCTTTGCTCGATATCGTTGAATTGAGGTGGCGCTTCGCATCTATATCAAAAGTTATGCTGGCGTCGTAGCCTTTGCCATAGAGCGAGGGTTTCAAACTCTGTACATGAAGGCTTCTAATAGTGCCGGTTTCCGTCACTGCACGCTTCATGCTCGCCGAGTCACCGCTCTCCATTGTGGACGCTGCTGCATGGGTCAGGTTGCCAGTCAACACGCCATCATCAGCAGCATCCCACCAGCTAAAGGGTTCGTAGTCGATGGCTTTTTTACGCAACTCGCTATCTGGCTCCTCACTCACAAACGGGCGCAGGTCTTTCACAATCCACACTTTGCTGACGGATTTTGCCTGGATGGTGGTTTCCCAATTCGCTTTCATGCCATTTTCGTCGCCCTGCCCTTTCTGTTGCATATCAACTTCAACAACCAAGGTACCGGGGCGGTAGCCGTCCTGACGCATGAGCTTCTCGCGCTCCTTTGCCTCGTCGCCACTGTCACTAATGTTGGCTTCGGTTTGCTCGGTCGCAGTATCGTCCGCTTTGTTTTTATCGGGTGAAGGTGAGCAGTGCGCGAGGCTCAAACCCAATAAAAGGTAGAGCCCGCCGCGAGCAGCTAAACTGCAAAAGCCCGATGTAAATGTGTTCATGATGGTGATCTCCCAACGTTCTATTGTGAAACTGAATTCCTGTTCTGCTGAAGGTGCCAGCTGAAGCCGGCGGTGTAGCAGCGCCTGCGATTGTATCTATGCTCCAAATCCCTATGGCGATCCAGGCCACAAATTTGCAATGCAGACTTAGATGACACAGCCGATACCAACTTTCCCGCAAGATTTAACGCACAAATCGGCCATTGGTTGACCTTCTAACAATTCTTTACCTCAAAACGCCTATGAAAAGGGTTACGCAAGACAACTAATGGTTAAAAACACCATAACTTGTACTAGAATGCTCGGAGCGCAACGCTATTCATAGATAAAATGATGCGCACCCACGAAAAATAGCTAAAACAACCACCACAAAGACAACACCAAACACAGGATACCCTATGAGCCTGAAACCCTATTTGGCCGCCCTCGCCGCCTTGGGCCTCTTTGCCGGCACCCATGCGCTGGCCGCGCCCCAAACTGTTATCGAGCGCAACGGCACCTACGTGGGCGTAGAAACCTATGCTCCCAATATAGTCCGCGTGACCCTCGGCACGGACCGCGCTACCGCCGCTTCTGCGCCGGGTTATGGCTTTATCGGCAAAACCGATGACAAGGGCTTTAGCCACACCGCCAGCGACAAGGGTGATGATTTCAGTTCCGGTAGCCTGAACCTGCATATCAATGCCCAGCCCTGGCCAAGCGCGCCTAGCATGGGTGAGCGCTATTTTGCGCCTTCTCTGCCTCCCGTTGCCCTGCAGGTTAAGAATGCCAAAGGCGAGCAAGTGCTGAGCATGAACGGCTGGGAGATGTCGCCCTACGAAGTGAACGGCGAAAAAACCTTCCAGGTAGGCGCCAGCTTCGGCACCTCAGCTGATGAACACTTCTACGGCCTTGGCCAAAACCAGGAAGGCATTCTCGATTTGCGCGGCCGCACCATCGACTGCAAACACTGGTATGACGCGCCCCACGGCGAGACTGTGTGCATTCCGTTCATGTTGTCCAACAAAGGCTACGGCATAGTGTGGGACAACCCGTCCGACACCAAAGTCTATCCCGGTGTTAACGGCCGTACCCTGTGGCAATCCCGCGTGGGCGAGCGCGTTTCCTACTTTGTCATTACCGGTACTCCCGACGAAATCTGGGCAGGCTACGCCAAGCTGACCGGCAAGACGCCAATCCCCCCCAAAGCGGCTTTTGGTTTGATCCAATCCAAGGCGCGCTATGCCAGCCAGAAAGAAGTAATGGATGTGGCGGAAACCTACCAGGCCAAAAAATACCCGCTGGATATTATGGTGGTGGATTGGTTCTACTGGACCCGCATGGGCCAGTTGGACATAGACCCGGCGCAATTCCCTGATCCTACCGGCATGAACAAAAAACTGCATGGCATGGGCCTGCAAACCGTTATCTCTATTTGGCCACGCTTTGAAACGGCCGGTCGTTATTACAACGAGCTGGACACCAAGGGCTTTTTCCTGAAAAACAAAGACGGCCAATCGCAAGACGGCCTGCCTTTCCGCTCTGATCGCACAGGCGCGTTGATCGATTCCACCAATCCTGATGCGCGCAAGTGGTTCTTCGAAAAAGCCCGCGACAACGTACTGTCCCACGGCTTTGACTACCCATGGCTGGACGAAACCGAGCCGGATCTGGTACCTGATGGTTTCTTCTACAAAATCGGCTCAGGCGACCGCTACCACAACGTTTACCCGCTGATGCACGTGGAAGGTTTTGCCGATGGCCTGCGTGAATACCGCCCCGGTAAACGTAGCCTGATCCTTGCGCGCGCGGCTTATTTGGGCTCGCAACGCACCGGTGGTTTGTTCTGGTCCTCTGACATTCAGCCAAGCTGGGAAGCGCTCAAGCGCCAGGTTCCTACGGGCCTGAACATGACCGCATCCGGTTTTGCCTACTGGGGTAATGATATCGGCGGCTGGCAGTGGTTGCCGCAGGTCACTAGCGCGACCAAAACGCCGTTGCTCGATCCCTCTGATGCACGTGAAACTGTGGGCCAAAACCACGACTATCCAGAGCTGTTTACTCGCTGGTTCCAGTACGGCACTTTCCTGCCCACACTGCGTGTACACGGTGACCGTAAACACACAGAAATTTGGGCCTTTGGTAAAGAAGCCGAAGTGGTATTGGCCCAGTACGACCGCCTGCGCTACCAGCTAATTCCTTACATCTATTCGCAAGCCAAACAAACTTACGATACAGGCGCCCCCTTCATGCGCGCACTTTGGGTTGATTTCCCCAATGATCCAAAAGTGGCAAACATTGGCGATGAATATATGTTCGGCCCTGCGTTTTTGGTTGCGCCCGTAACCGAGCAAGCACAAACCGAAAAAGACGTTTATTTACCTGCGGGTAGCGACTGGTACAACTTCTGGACCAACGAGAAATTCGCCGGTGGCCAAACTATTAAAGTGGCGGCACCTATCGACCAGATTCCCGTGTTTGTGAAAGCCGGTTCCATAGTGCCAATCGGTGCAGACATCCAAAGCACGGCGACCAAACAAGCTATCGCCAGCATCAAGGTATACCCGGGCAAAGATGCCGAGTTCAACTTGTATGACGATGATGGTGTAAGCCTGGATTACCAAAAAGGCAAAGGTTCAGTGACCAAACTGCGCTGGAGCGAATCCAGCAAATCGCTGAGCGGTGGCGGCAATGCGGATGTGAAAGTGATCGGCAAATAAGTTTTTTTTGCTGATGTGATAAACGAAAAGCCCTGCGAGAAATCGCGGGGCTTTTTCGTTTCTGTGCCCTAAAAAAATGGCTTGATAAATATTGTGCACCAGTGATCTGGGAGATTGGCGCGGGTACAACGCTCTCAGCTGTCGATATACTAAACAACAAGAAATACCCTGAAAGATCTTTTGGTCGCAAGGCATGTCATAGATAGCGCAAATGGGGCTATTTTTATTCCACTAAGAATAAGTCGTCGCTTCAAAAAATTTATTCATAACTCTTGGCCGTGTAAACCTGAGACTGCAGGCGTTTATTTTTTACATTCTCCTCCCCTCACGCCCTGCCCTCTAAAATATGTCAGCGAAATGTACATTCCCTTCATAAATCCCTGGCACCGAATTACATATTCTTTAACAAATTTAATCAGTTAGTGGCGCTGGAATACAACTTGCTGCCATACGTGGGCTTGGAATTACTCCAATACATTAGGGAGAAATACTATGAAAACCTTCTCTTTCATAAAAACACTTGGCCAATCAGTCACTATTACCTCAGCGTTACTGCTGGGTATATCTGCTGCATCAGCCACTACCATTGATTTAATTACTGCGGGGCCAGCGAATGATAGCGGTACTGCCAATGGCACCATCTACACGCGTATAGATACCCAGCCAACAGGGACGGGGGTGTTTAAACCTTTCTTGCGTATTCAGGGAAAATCGCAATCTGAACCCGCCGGCAGCGAACAGGGATATAACGCTGACTATGCCAACGCAACCGAGCCGCAATTTGATGAAAAGACAGGAAACTGGACCCATTCATTGCGCTTCGGCGATCTTGTCTACATCGAGCTGGATGGCATTGGTTACTTCGAGTTTTTGCTCGATCTCGATGACCCAAATAATAAGAAAGACGCTAATGTGCGTAACATCAGCCTTGATAGCGTGCAGATTTTTACCAGCGCTACTGCGCTCTCTGCCCCCTATTCAGACGACCTGTCTACACTTGGTACCAAACGCTATGACATGGATGTAGGCGCAGATGGAGATGTGACCGTCAACCTTGATGGTGCATTGACGCATGGTAACGGCCAAAGTGATATGGCCATGTATATACTCGCGAGCAACTTTGCGGGGGTTCTGGATACTGATTACGTGACTTTCTATAGTTATTTCGGCAACCCTTACTATGCCGATGGTTCTTTTGAAGAATGGAGCAATCGCGACTGCCCGGATTGCAAGCCACCTCACCAGGTACCAGACCCAGGTTCATTGTTCTTGTTTACTTTAGGGTTGGCGAGCATCTATGTAATACGGCATCGTCCCGCTTAAATAGCCAGTGATTGTATTACTACCGACCGAGCCCATGCAGCCTGTACTGCATGGGCTTTTTTAATCACTTACTTACCGGCACCAGCAGTCGCTTTAGTCGCAACCTCCACCGTCGAGCTCACTTGCAGTGAATAGCTGTAAGGCGGAACCCAGCTATCAGCCGACGATGGTTTAGTGAAACCGCATTGGCCATCAACATCCAATGTGCCGCTTCTGTCACTGGTAAATTTATGCAACGTTGAGCGGAAACCTTTGTAGGTTTTGCCCAAAATTGCCTTGCCACAGAAATCCTCTACTTTCAAACCCGTTAAATTAAATGCGAGGTTTTCCAGCAGCATGTTGGATTGGTAACGCGCATTAATACCTGATTCAAATTTCAAATCAGCATCCGCAGGTTCTGTCGCACCGCTGATTAAATTATTGTAAAGATGCACCTGACCAAAGCGATTGAGCGGCAAACGTGCGCCTGTGCTATCCCACCAGTTGTTGGCGAAGGTTACGTGCAAACGGCCATCATCGCTCCAGGCGCGGCCACTATCGCCATTGCCTACCAAAGTCGTTTTATGATGCTTGGTGAAATAGCTGTTCGCGATAGTCACATAATCTGAGCCACGCACAACATCCAACGCACCGTCGTGGCGAGTATCTGAGCCTAAACTATCGGGAGTATCGCCATCTGAAATCGATACGTGATCAACATAAATATTTTGCACGCGCGACAGGGTTACACCATCAGCATAAGCATTGCCGGAATCTTCCGGGTTTACATCCCAGGGCGTATCTATTTTCAAATTGCGAACAATAACGTTGCGCGTCCAGGTGGGGAACTTATCGCCATCTTTGCCCGCTGCAATCCAGGCTTTGAACGCGTCCTCTGCTGGCGTAGTACCTGTACCCAGTTCACCACCTATCAACAGAGACGTACCGGTAATACGCGCAGGTTTTCCATTCGCACCATTAATACCTACCAGCGTAGTGTTAGATGGAATGCTAATAGAACCACCGTATTTTTGATCACTGTAACTGGTGTATTCCGTAAAGGTTTTGTTGTTATTGCTGTAACGCAAATCTATATGGCCCACAACACGAATAATTTTTGGATTCAAACCCGCGTCGTTAATCGCGTTTACCAATTGTTGACCATTAAAGACGGTGTAAATATTGGCAGCGCGCGCATTGCGTCCGCCAGTGACGGTGACACGGCTATTGCCGCTACCGTTACGCACATAAACAGCCCAGCCATTTTCCGGCGCAACATCACATTCAAGTGCACTCAATACACCGTGGGTTGGATCTGAAGTTGCAAACTCCCAGGTTGGCAATACGGGTGCTGCACGATAATTACTCGGGCTGTGCAAGCCATCCACTTCAACCGGTGCAGAATAATTGCGCACACCATATTGCGCTGTTTGCAGCGGCGTTGTGTCACCCGTCAACGTTGCGGCATCTGTATAAGCTAATGCAACACTCGCGCAAGCCGTGGTAGAAATGATGCCGCGATCAGTTGTACTCGCAGTAGAGCTGCTGGATGAGCTTGTGGATGAACTGGTAGCCACAGACGAGCTTGTCGCAACCGATGAGCTGCTAGTCGCTACCGAAGAACTTGTCTTCACACTTGAACTGGAGCTGCTGGTTTTGGAACTGGTCGCCACCGATGAACTTGTGGCAACTGACGAGCTTGTTTTTACGCTGGAACTCGAGCTTGCAATGGAGGAAGTGGAAGAGGAGATGCCATTACCTGATGTTGGAATGGAACACTCCTTGGCGCTTTTACTCGGAATCGGATCTGAACCAAAAGTCGCGACGCTACAAGTAAAGGTTCCATTCAACACTTTATAAACAAACAAGCCAGACGCCCCGAAAGCCACGTTAGTAGGCTGGCTTACCGAGCAGGTTTCGCCAATAGCACAAATAGTTGTGTAGTTGGCAGGACGGTTAGTGGCGGCTTGTGATTCGGCGGCGATGAATGCGCCCAAGCCAAGGGCTGCTGCAATTGCGTTTTTCTTTATTATTAATGTTCTCATGTCAGGTTCTCCTGGAAGCCTTGAGAGAGAGATGATTTATCCTCGTTATTATTAATGTCACCCCGCTTCAACCCTTTGCCTTTCACCCAAAGCGCAGAGCCGAGGCAAGATGCCTCAGACAGCATTGGGACAAAGGCTCGGAGGCCCCGCTGCTGGACGAAAATTCTGCACAGCAGCGCTTTATTTAGCAATCACCAAAAGCCAATTTCGTCACACAAAAACATATGTTTTTAGTTATTTTTAACTATATTTAACAATGTAAATGGTTACTTTTTTTAAATTATCAACAAGTAACCGTATACATATTGCAATAGAATAAAATGTAAACGTTTAAGCCCTTCGGCGAGCACCACAATTGCCCGCCCCCGAGCAGTAAAACGACTATCATCAAAACATTAACCAACACGTATAAAAACAGCAGCGAGGCACATCCATGAGCAACCCACAACGCGACATAACCCTACGTTTTCTGGCCGAGCCACAAGATGTCAATTTCGGAGGAAAAGTACACGGCGGTGCCGTAATGAAATGGATCGACCTGGCAGCTTACGCCTGCGCCGCTGGTTGGAGCAGCCGCTACTGTGTGACGGCCTATGCGGGCGGCATCAGGTTTGTGTCGCCAATCCATGTTGGCAACCTGGTGGAGGTGTCGGCCAAAATTATCTACACGGGAAATTCATCCATGCATATCGCCATTGAGGTGAATGCCTGTGATCCAAAATCCCTCAATCGACGCCTTACCACTCACTGTATTGTGATCATGGTGGCGGTGGATGAATCCGGTTTAAAAGTGAAAGTCCCCGAATGGATACCTGTTACAGAACAAGACAAGCAGCAACATGCCGCCGCCGTAAAACTCATGGAGATGCGCAAAAAAATTGGAGAGGAAATGGAAATTTTTGTTTGATGATTTAGATTCCAAAACATTTTCCAAACATGAGTTTTGTCACAAGTTTCGCGTGTTAATTTGAAGCCTTCGCAAACGCCCCCAGATTAAGGCTCAACCACATAAAGTTGAGCCTTATCCGTGTTAAACAATATCCCGTTTTCCCTGCTGGAACTCGCCTCCACCCATGAGGACGGCAACGTCACCCGCACGCTGCACAACAGCCTCGCTTACGCCCAGGCCGCCGAACGATTGGGCTTTAATCGCTTCTGGCTGGCAGAGCATCACAATATGGAAGGCATCGCCAGTTCGGCCACTGCGGTACTCATCGGCTATATCGCCGGTGGCACCAAAACCTTGCGTGTCGGTTCAGGCGGCATCATGTTGCCCAACCATCCGCCGTTAGTGATTGCAGAACAATTCGGCACCTTGGCGAGCCTTTATCCAGAACGCATTGATTTAGGCCTCGGCCGGGCACCAGGTGCAGATGCCATCACCAGCCGCGCCTTACGTCGCGATCACATTGCGGCGGATCAATTCCCCACAGAAGTGAGTTTGCTGGAGCAGTTACTTGCACCACTCCAACCCAACCAGCGCCTGAAAGCCATTCCCGGAGCGGGAACCCAAGTGCCCATATGGCTGCTGGGCTCCAGTTTATACAGCGCAGAGTTGGCGGCAAAACGCGGCCTGCCCTACGCGTTTGCCGGGCATTTTGCACCGCGACTCATGCGACAGGCATTGAAGATTTATCAAACACAGTTCCAACCCTCACCTTGCCTTGACAAGCCCTACGCCATGATTTCATTGCCGGTGATAGTCGCTGACACAGAAGCTCATGCGCATTGGCTATCTACCACGAGCCAACAGCGAATACTCGCGTTAATGCGCGGCGAACCCCTGTGGTTAAAACCACCGGTTGAGCGCATGGACGGCTTGTGGAATATCGAAGAAGAAATGCAGGTGCGGGAATTTTTGGGCTTATTGACCGTCGGCAACCCCACCCAGGTAAAAGCAAAACTGGAAGCGCTCGTTGAAGAGCTGGGCGTAAACGAATTGATGTTTACCAACGACATGTATGATCCGCAGGATCGTATTCATGCGCTGGAGTTGTTGGCCAGTATGAAAGCGGATTGATATTTGCAAAATAAAAAGCGCCGATTAGATCGGCGCTTTTTCAGTATTTTTATTGCTGCGCTGCAACATTTTTTATTGCTTCATCGCCCCAAAAACCTTGCTAATAATTTTACTACCCGCACCCACCGGATCCTGGCGAATCGCTTTTTCCTCATCAGCAATCATCACAAACAACGCATCTGTAGCACGCTTGGTGACATAGGCTTCCACCGTTGCATCCTGCTCGCTGGCTACGCCGTATTTTTGTGCTTGCGACATGACCGAGTTGTAGTTTTTGGCCAAGCCGGATTTATCCGTAACACCTTTTACAATCGGTAAAAACTTTGCATTGAGTGATTCGGCGGTTTTGTTGCGGAAGAAATCCGTCACTGATGTTTGGCCGCCGCTCAGAATATTTTTGGCGTCGGTCACGGTCATGGATTTAATCGCGTTAACCAGAAGCGGTTTAGCCATAGGAACAGCCGCTTCAGCGGCGCGGTTCATGGATAACTCCAACTCATCCAGTTTTTTGGATTGGCCGGCCATTTTTAAAATTCCACGAGCCTTTTCAATTTTGGCAGGCAATTTGATTCTGACTTTGTCGTTATTTAAAAAACCGTTCTCAACGCCCAACTTCCCAACCGCTGCCGAAGAGCCCTGTTCCAGCGCAGCCTTTAAACCGGCAGTGGCATCCTGATTGCTCAAGTCGCTCAGCGATAGGGCCAACGCATAACTGGAAAATACCAGTGCAATACTGGCAACCAAAGGCGACAGGGAATGGCGAACAAAAATGGCATGCATAACAAACGCTCCGCGCAAAAAATATGCGTCAACTGAAAATGGAATGTAGAGTGCCTCAAGTATAACAAGGCCTGGATCAATCAACGGAATATATTCCTGTAGCCCTTTGTAAACACCGGGTGCGATAATGTTGGCCTTCCGGTTAACTTGCGAACCGAAATCAGGACAAGTTTCAACCAGGCTATCCCGAGCACACATTGCGCCATTTGAGGTGGTTTATGGACTGGAAAGACGGCAGACGCAGCAACAATATCGACGATCGACGGGATACCCCCGTCTCGGCTGGCACACCCGCCGGCGCTATGTTATTGATTCGTTTTTTGCCCTACCTGCTCGGCTCGCGCATTGGCCGCATGATTTTATTAGTGGGCGGGCTGGGTTATGCGGGTGCTTATTTTTTGGGTATAGATCCACTGCGCCTGCTCGGTGGCCAGAATGTTGCGCCTCATCAGCAGCACCAACCATTAAACCCACAAGAAAAAGAACTCACGGATTTTGTTTCGGTCGTGCTGGGCAGCACCGAAGATGTTTGGCATGAGCGCTTTCAGCAATCCGGTGGACAATATCACGACCCTGTGCTTGCGCTTTTCAGAAATCGCGTTGATTCTGCCTGCGGCATCACCGGATCTGCCGTTGGGCCTTTTTATTGCCCTGGCGACAACAAGCTGTATCTGGATTTATCCTTCTTCCAGGAAATGAAAGATCGCCTTGGCGCACCGGGTGAATTCGCGCAGGCCTATGTGATCGCCCATGAAGTAGGTCACCATGTGCAAAATCTGCTAGGCGTTTCCACTAAAGTGCGAAATGCACAGCGCGGCAAATCCCAAGCCGAAGCCAATCAGTTATCGGTAAAATTGGAATTACAAGCTGATTGCCTCGCTGGCATCTGGGCGCACTATGCGCAAAATGGCAAGATAAAAATTTACCCCAAGGATATTGAAGATGCCATCAATGCCGCTGCCGCCGTAGGTGATGATCGCCTGCAAAAACAGGCTCGCGGCACAGTGCAACCTGAACGCTTTACCCATGGTACCTCGGCACAGCGCATGGAGTGGTTCAAGCGTGGATTTGATTCAGGTACCGTCAACGATTGCAATACTTTCAAGTAAACAACTAAAAAGGTTTTCATAATGACTTACGACGCAGCTACCAACAACTCACCCGAACAACACGACGAATTTATCAGTGAACTGAGCAAAGTTACCCTTGCCGCCATAGTCGAGGCCAATGGCAACGAGGCTGCCTTACAAGATGCCGTGCGCGAATTTTTTGTGAAAGCTACCGAGGCCAATCTTGAGCTGGAAGAAATTGAAGATATCCTCGGTGTTAATGAAGATTGCATCATGAATCAGGCAGAGCTGTCGGAGACCGATGAAGATATCATCATCGATACTTTCGACGCACTGGTGAATGATTTGATCCAGACACTTAAGGAAGAAGAGTCTGAATAGGCACACAACTAACATCAGCAAACAGTTACCCAACTGGCACACAAGTTGGAATTTTAGTAACACCTGGCAAGTGTAAAAAAAACACATTTTTTTACAAAGGCAATTACAGGCGACCAAAAACAATTACTGGCGACGCGCAAAATAATGCGGTTTGACTTGCCAGTGGCAATCTCCTATCAATACCCCCGCCGCAAGGATCTTGCGGCATTGATTAGCAACCGCCGACTGAACAGTTGCTCGCGCAACATTCAGCCTCACTCAATCATTACAAGGGGGTTATTATGAAGTTCTCACCGCGATTATTCGCAATTGCTTCCGTTTCACTGTGCATCTCGCTCAATGCATTTAACCATGCAGTAGCACAGACAGATTCCACCATAACCAATAATCCAAAACCAGGCAGTTTAAGTTTAACCAAACTCGACGATACCACAGCCCTGGTTGAAGCAACCTTTGCCGTACTGCCCAATGAAAACCGTGTCGATATTCTGGTGGGAGATCAAGTCTCCACCTTTACAGACGATGGTAAAAATGGCGACCTCAAAGCGGGCGACGGAATTTTTTCTACCAAAATCGCCTTTGATTTTGACGCATTCGCCAGAGCCAACTTACAACTTGCCAATAACGCAAGCAGAGAGAAAGATCCAATATTTGCACCGGGAGATCGCCAGGTTATTGGCTCCCAGCAAGCTGTGGTATCCAGCACATCTGTGGGTTTTACAACGCAAATCGGCGAACAGTTAAAAAGTTTTAGTTTGCCTACCGATGCAAAACAAATTGCACTTGGCCAAGCCATAGCACTGCCACTGCTGGGTAAAGCTATTGGTTTACCACCGGATATCAGTATTAGCAGCGCTGCCGCTGTGAGCATTCCCAAATCACTGATGATCACCAGTACCAGCGTGGTGAATGATCCAACCCGCACCTGGGCTTGTAAATCCAGCAATACAACACCTGTTGGCAACCCTACCGGTGAATGGACTTTTTGGCAGTTAATGGAAAATATTTCCAACGGTACTGCACCAACGTCCGATTATATTAAAGCTTTATTCAAACATTGGACGGCCCCTCAAACCGTTAATACCTTTACCGTGCCAGCACGCGTTAATGTCTTTAACGAGGTGATCAAGCAGTGGGAAATTCGCAGCGGTGGTGTGGGCGCAGTGCTGAAACCCAATCAAAGCCCCTTCCGTTTGCTGGGCATAGTGCTGCGTATCGATTTGCGCGGAGGCACCGGCCCTTACGCTGCCGGTGAAGCAGGTGAAGCGCGTTTTGTTTTTGCATTGCACGATGGTAAATGCAATAACAAAAGCATGACACTGATTATGGAATACAAAGTACCCATTGCAGGTTGCACCAACATTCGCAGCTGGGCGCAAAAATGGAAAGCGTTAGCCAGCTCAGCCAACTACAACAGCGATCTCGCCAGCCTTACTCAAGTATTTTCAGCAGCCGGTGCTAATCCCGTTGCACCCAACCAAAGTGCCATAGGGCAAATACGCACCAATGAATTCTTAGCGGGTTCGCCCGGCTGGCAGGAGCGCGAATTTGTACTGCCTAAATCCGGCGGGTTCCTGGGCGAGACAGATGTTAAGCAAGAGCCTGATAACGGCTTTAATAATTCCAGCTTGCTGGCAACTTATCTGAATACCAATTGGCCATTGCTGGTTGGCCCACCACCCGCGCAGCATACAATTCCACTGAGCTTTTTAGGAAATCCATTTGCGGGCGGTGCCTCGCCTGTACCCACAGTGTGGAATGCTCCAGCTTCATTGCTGACAGTGCCAACAACGCCGGCACCCGTAACTCCACCACCCGCAACGATTCGCGACGATGCACTCTTCCAGTTGGCCGTGAATACCTGCAGTGGCTGTCACCGCAACGAAACCGGAACACCCTTTGCGCATCTGGATTACAACTCGCCACCAGGCAGCCCTGCTTTACTGTCCGGCTTCCTGACAGGTATAACGGTGAACGATGCGCGCAACTCTGCCATTCCGCGCAGCTTTAACGATCTGGCGCGCCGCGCGGCAGATTTGAATGTTGCTGCAACCATGAGCTGTGAGAAAAAAACGGCTTTTGGCAATCTGGTCGTGAGCGAATTGACGTCGCCTGCGCCGGTTAAGTTTGTGCATTAATGTGTTAGCGCCAAGGACGGCTCTCAATTTTACTTTTTCAGGGAGTCGTCATCCTGCTACGCGCTCCGGTTAGCGGGGATGACGACTCCCTTCTAAAGAAGGGATTTGTAATTACATAAACTCAATTTATCAAGGTGAGCATTCGCAACAGCTGTGATTTAATACACCCCTACCTCTGGCCACCATTTAGCTCGCCAATGCCTCTACTACCCAAGCACCACCTCAAAGCCAGCCTGCGAATTCTATTAAGTTATTACGTCTGCAATGGCCTGGCCGCAGCGTTCGGGCTGTTGCTTATCTCAGGTGTATTTCATTTTTTCATCGGTCCTTTCGCGGCCGCCGCCGCATCTGTCGGTGTGATTGTTTGTATCCCAGCAGATCAACCCTCACCCCAGCGCGGAAAGATCTGGCAATTGCTGCCCGCCGCCCTGCTCGGCTTGCCGTTATTTTTTGCCGTACAGTTGCTTTACAGCACACCGCTTTATTTGGGAATGTTACTGGTACCGGCCAGCTTCCTCGCGTTTTTAGCGGCAGCCTGGGGCAAACGCGGATTACCGATTTCGGTATCGATTATGTTTGCCATGATTTTTTCGATGGCAACGCCCCACACGGATTCCACCGCACTGGCTACCAGTTTTTATTTCGCGCTGGGCGCTGGCCTTTATCTCATCTACGCATGTATTGCCAACAGCCTGTTGAATGAGCGTTACCGGGTGCAATTCCTGGCGGATACCCTGCTCAGCCTGGCCGGCCTCATGCGCATTCAGGCGCGGCAATTTACCTGCCGGGAAGAGCGCGAAGCGCTATTGGGTAAGGTGCTGCAGCATCAAGCCAGCCTCACCGACCAACTCCAAAGCGCCCGCGACCTGATCTTAGAAGCACCGCGCAACCTGCGTCGCCAGCAATTGGCGGCCATGCTGCTCAGCCTGCTGGAAATGCGCGATCACCTGATTGCCTGCGAGCTGGACCTGGAGATTTTGCAAAGCCAGGAAAATGGCGAAGCGCTCTTACAAGCTCTGCGCATGCAATTGGAAGCCTTGTCGGAGGATCTCGCAACCCTTGCCGACCAACTATTACGTCGCTCAACTATCACCTCTATTACCGACCGACGCGATCAACTCCTGGCGCTCCTTGACGATAAAAGCCCAGCCATCGCTCGCAGTCTCGCGGGTAGATTGGCGTTAGTCAGCGACGAAGCCGTCGCCCTGACGGCGCTTGCACGCGGCGAACAGGCCCCGGACGCCACATTGGTACGCGACGCCTGGCAGCTGTTTGTCAGCCCCATGAAATGGAGCTGGCAGCCCATCGCCACTATGCAGGGCTGGGACGCGCCACCTTTACGCCATGCCCTGCGCGCCGCCCTGGCCATTGGCTTTGCCTACGGGCTCTCGCTGGCGCTGCCCTGGGGCACCCACGAATACTGGATTTTGCTGACGATTGTGGTGGTCTTCCGCGGCAGCCTTGCGCAGACGCTGGAGCGACGTAACAGCCGCGTACTGGGCACACTTGGCGGCTGTGTTATAGCCGCCGCCCTGCTCTCGCTGCACCTGCCCATACCGGCCTTGCTGGTGATACTCACCCTCGCCCAGGCATTAGCACATGGCTTCGCGGCCAAGCGCTATCTGGTGACGGCAGTGAGCGCCACAGTGCTAGGTCTCTTGCAGGCTCATATGCTGTCCATCGGCGGTCATCCGGTATTCGATATGCTGGAGCGTATTGCCGATACACTGATGGGCGTTGGCATCGCCTGGGCGTTTAGTTATGTGCTGCCCTCGTGGGAAAAGTCCCAAATTCCTGCCTTGGTCAAACGCGTACTGAAAGCCCAGGCGCAACACGCACAGCGAGCCCTGGCACTGAGCCAGAACGCAACCTTGACGAATAAAGACAGCCCCCAGGTTCACTGGCGGCTGGCACGACGCGAAGCCTTCAACAGTCTCTCTGCCCTGGTTCAGGCCAGCAGTCGCGCACTTGCTGAGCCCCGCGCCGTGCAACCGCCCGTGCGCCAGCTGGAGCACTTGCTCGCCCACAGCTACCAATTACTGGCGCAGCTGACGCTGGTCAAAACACTGCTGTTATTGCGTCGTGATCGCCTGCAGCTACCTGAGCTTATTCCCGAGCTGGAAGCCGCTGCTGCGCGGCTTGACGAGCTGCTGGCCGGATACACCAACATATCACCAGCGCCATCTGAAACAGCGCTGGAAGAGGAAATACTCGCGGGCCTCAAATTGCCCGATCCTTTTGTGCAGGATCTCAGTGTCTGGCTAAGACGCCGCTTGCAACTTGCTACCTATCTTGCCCAACAATTGCGTCACGAAGCGGAGCCGCTGCTATCCAAAACAACACAACCGCCCCACACAACACAACAGGGCCAATAATCGCTGCACACAAAAATTCATGGGAGTTGATGCCGGCTTGTTATATCTTGCAACCAGACTTTCACCTTCCCTCCAATAAAACCAAGAAGGCAAACTTATGGACAACCACGACACGATTAAGACCGAGCACGAGGCCATGCTCACCGCGATAGAGGCTCGCATCCTCGGTTCCCTGATGGAGAAACAATTAACCACGCCCGATGCCTACCCGATAACCCTTAATGCACTAGTACTGGCCTGCAACCAGAAAACCAGTAGAGAGCCAGTCAGTAATTACGAGTCTGGCGAAATCCAGCGCTGCGCCAGTCAGTTGCAAGATAAAAAATTGATTGAAGTGGATTACAGCGCACGCGCCGCCCGTTACGACCAGCGCCTCACACGCGTGCTCGGTATGGACAAGGCTACGCAGGCAATTTTGAACGTGATGTTACTGCGCGGCCCGCAAACCCTGTCAGAGATTTTGACGCGCACCCAGCGCATGTTTGAGTTTGAGGGTCTGGCTGCTGTGGAGGAAAAACTGGAGTATCTCTGCGCAAAAACCACGCCTTATTTTGTGCGTATTCCGCGCCTGTCAGGCCAGCGTGAAGACAGGTTTATGCATTTGTTGTGCGGTGAACCGGATATGGATGCCATAGCGGCATTGCAGCAAAGCAGTGGTGGTCACAACCAAAAAGCAGAGGACACGACCGCCTTGCAGGAACGGGTCAATAAGCTCGAAGAACAAGTAGCGCAGTTGCAGCAGCAAGTACAAAGTCTGCTGGCTGCTGCGACAACTATTGCGGATAACGCAGATTGATTTCCAACATCCTCTTAAAACAACTCAACACTCTGATCGGCAGCTTGCTCTTCCGGCGCCTCCTCCGTGTGCAATAGTTTGGCGGCCATATCCAGTTGAATGACCAGGCTGCGAAAATGATCTTCAATCGCGTCAGTCGCTTCGTGCAAGCGCTCCAGGGATGAAAGCGCTTGATCTGACAGCTGTAGCATAGCCGTTTCCTGTTGCAGCGTTAAATCCATCCCCGTCGCCAATTCGCGTAATGATAACGACAACTCCGTCATAATTTTTTTGACGGATTGACGATTATCTTTTGAAGCCATCTCCAGCAGCATCAACACCATACGGGTATTTTCCTGCTGCTCTTTCAGCATAATATTCG
This sequence comes from Cellvibrionaceae bacterium, assembly GCA_021151695.1. Classification (GTDB taxonomy): domain Bacteria; phylum Pseudomonadota; class Gammaproteobacteria; order Pseudomonadales; family Cellvibrionaceae; genus Cellvibrio. The sequence continues at coordinate 179,712 of JAGKWU010000007.1, forward strand.
CTTTGATGGTTTTAGCCCGCGCCTCCGCAATTGAGGCTATGTGCGCAATGACGTCGCGCAGGCGACCATATTTTTCTCCATCCGAAATGGGCGCATCGGTAATCAGTATCTGGGCGTTATCAAAATTGAAAATTAAAAAACGTCCCTGGGAAATAATACGCAACGCAGAGGTGCGCATTTGATCCAACAGGCGGCGATACCCCGGTGCAACAGCCTTGGGGTATACCTCTGATGCATCGTCAAAGCAAAACTGCACAATACCGTTAACAGACAGATCCGCCAGACTACGCAACGTCTGCTGGGCGAGGCGCTCTATGGATGAAATGTTTTGCACCGCCTGGGCATAAAAGGCAACTTGCCCCATCTCCGAAGCGGATGACATAGCCGTGAAGGCAATACTGGAATAGTTTTTTAATTCTTCCTGCAGCGCCAACAGAGATTGCCTGTCATCATAGGCTTTTCGAATACTGGTGATGATGGCGTCCTGGGTAAAAGGACTAAAGACCAATCCATCCAACTCAAGTTGATCAAGCTGCAAACGAGCGTCGACAGAGGTATTACTTTTGATTAACGCGAGACGGGGTAAATCCTGGGGTATAGCGGCCAGGTAGGCAGTATCGAAAGCCTTTCGGCTAAACACCAGCACCAGCTGGTCAACTCCCAAGCAAATTTCAGTAAACTCTTCCGGGTTAGCTGGGGCAACGCAGTAATCCAGCAGGTCGGCGCGGGGCGCGCCCTCGTCATCCACCATGGATTCCGCAGTGGGCACCCTAAACATATGCCCGGATTCCGAAAACCACCACAACTTCTCCATACCGCCTCCATAATACTGATCACAAAACCGCCAATATCCGCATTAAAAATATGGCTTTTATAAGATTAGCGGGAGCTCATAGGGCTATTAGTCTTTTTTGTCATAACAATTCTGAAATTCATTTAGGGTGACTGGTCAACGCAAGGACAAGCCCCCACCATTGGTTTATGATGAGCACCGGTTTCCGCGAGCCGGTTTTCCGCACGATTTTCACATCAACCCTTTATACATTCGCACAAAGGACCCATTTGATGATTCGCCGTTTTTGTAGCTTTGCCATCCTGATTACACTCCTCGCCTCATGCAGCAGCAACCTCGATATCCCCTACAAGGGCCAGGAACTCAACAGCCTTGAACAGGCCGCCAACTACTTCCAGGCGCGCAACATCACCAAGAAAATTGTCGCCATGAAAATCCGTATTGACGAAAAGCCGTTCCTGCTGGGCGCCTACGACGTGCGTGACGGCATAGCCTCTCGCGTACCGGAAGACAGCTACGGCGACCTGCTCGACAGCTTGCAAAAAAATGCCTCTCCTCTTGCGAGCGTAGCCTCCACCGCCGATGAGCAAAGCAGCGCCCCCGAGGGCTTGCGCACGCTCAACGAGCGCGTGAGCTACCTCACTGCCCGCGCTATCGCCAAAAGCTTTGGCAAGAACGGCATCCCGGTAATGCCAGCCAGCATGGTGATTGGACTCGCAGACGCCCAGCAAAACGCCAACAAACCACCGCAAATTTCACCGAAAGAAGAGAAGGCGTTACTAAATGCCATCAAAGAAAAAATCGCCATTACTGATAACGACTGGGCAGAAAATCGCAAACAATTTTACAAAGCGGAAGAGAAAGCTTTCTTTGCTGAAAACATCGTAAAACCAGGCGTGATTTCACTTAACTCTGGTGTGCAATACAAGTTTGTTAAGAAAGGCCCGGGCAAAGCCCCGCGCCTGAAAGACACAGTTGTTGTGCATTACAAAGGCACCCTGCTCGACGGCACCGAGTTTGATAACAGCTACAGCCGCGGCAAGCCCGAAAAATTTGATTTGAAAGATCTGGTCGCCGGCTTTGGCGAAGCCATGACCCAGGTACCCGAAGGGTCCAAGGTTATTATTTATATTCCAACGCATATGGCCTATGGCGAAAAAGGTGCACCAGGTGTTCCGCCCTTCGCAGCGCTGATTTTTGAGGTTGAATTACAAAGTGTAAAAACCGGCTTCTTTTAATAATCTCCAGCTTCTTTTAATAATTTGTAGCTACAATCAGTCTGTCAGCCAAGCGGCTCGCCCTATACAGAGCCCTTGGCCCATCCGCCACCATTCCATCAGCGTTATTTAAACAGGGATTAACACTATGAAATTTTTAGCTATCTGCGGCAGCTTGCGCCAAAAATCTACCAACATGGGCCTGCTCCGCTATGCGCAAGCCAATGCGCCGGCCGGTGTAGAATTCGCCATCGCCGACTTGTCCCAAGTACCTTTTTACAATGCCGATATCGCAGAAAAACCCGCCGCTGTTGTAACACTGCTGGAGCAGATCAAAGAGGCAGATGCCGTCGTATTTGGGTGCCCAGAATATAATTACTCGCTTGCACCTGCCCTCAAAAATGCAATTGATTGGGCATCGCGCGAGCCAGACAATAAACTCCTGAGCGGCAAGCCGGTAGCCATTATGGGCTCCGGTGGCGGTATGGGCACTTCACGTGCGCAATATCATTTGCGTCAGGTGTGCGTCTATACCAACATGCATCCACTCAACCGTCCGGAAGTGTTCGCCAACGCCTTTACCAATGCGTTTGATGGTGATGGCAATTTGGTCGATGGCAAAATTCAGGAAAACGTAAGGGCCCAACTCAATGCGCTGGTGGCTTGGACCGAGCAGTTGCAAAAGTAAATCTCCGGCGGCAGTCGCCCGGCTGCCGCTTCGCTATCCTCTTTCATCCCCACATTGCCAGCTTCGTTTAAAACCTCACGTCCATTTTTATCGATGTTATAGGCATATTTAATATTTCAATTGGTTATTCCTGGTCTACGCTAAAAGAACAGCCCGCCCAAGCTACAGCAACCTGACTAATAATTAAAAAAAGCAACCTGCGCCGGCCTCCAGTTTTCTATTGCAGCTCCCTGTAACCAAACGGCAAACGAGATACATGAATAGCGAAACAAATAACTATTGTCGCAACCTCATGGAAGTGAATAAAACCAACAGCGTTATAGCAACCCAGGCGATCTACAACGACCAGGGCGTTTTACTGTTGGCACAAGGAGCAGAACTTAGCGAAAAACGTGCGCAGATTCTCCTGCAGCACAAGTTGATGAAACCGCTAGAACAATGCGTTGGAATCTCCAGCAGCCTGGATGCCCGCCAGCTATTTGGGCTGATGAACAAATTCTCTGCCAGCGTACCCGCATTGCAAGTGGTAACCCAAAAAGAGGATTATCAAAAAATCCTTCGGGTAATGTGCCTCTATTACGAAAAATTTCCGCTGTTGCAACAAAACCTTACTGTATTGGCGTTGCGGGCGCAGCGCATCTATTACCAAAGTATGTTCAGTGCCCTTGCGGGTTTGGCTGTTGCCATACAACTTAAACTGCCCGTAAAAGACCAACAGGCCGCTTTTATTGCCGGCCTGTTTCATGATGTGGGCTTTCTTTATCTAGCCCCGGAACTCACGGAAAAAAATCAGGATTTCACCAGCGATGAATGGAAGGCATTACAGGCCCATCCACTCATCGCCCAGCGTTTTCTCGCCATGGTTCCCGATTTGCCCAAAGAGATAGGTATCGCTATCGCCAGCCATCATGAGCGCATTGATGGCACCGGCTATCCTCATCACACCTTTGGCGACCAACTCCCCTTGATTAGCCAAATATTGGCAGCAACTGACACCATTATTTTTAATCATGTGCGCTACGAGGAATATGGCGAGTACGCGCATTTTATGTTGTTGGCTGCGCTCAAACTCAATGACAACATCTATCTCGAATCCGTCGTTAACGCCACTATGATGCTGTGCAAAGAAGCCCCTGCACCAGCAACAAAACCAAAAGAAATTCCGTCAGCGATTGCGTTGCTCAATCGCCAAAAAATGCTGCAAGGCCAATTCTCCCAGGCGAAAGCGCTATCACAACAACTGATGGGGCAACCGGCCATTGTGGAAACGCGTGCGCTGGCCTCCATTATGGGGAGACTGGCTATATCAGTGGTGCGTAGCGGCATACTACAACCGGAACAGGAGGATTGGCTGCGCTACCTCGCCGATAGTCCGCTCACCAACCAACAAGAGGACGATGGATTTTCATTACTTGAAATTAATGTAATGATGGATCAGATTTACGACCAACTTTTGCATTTGAAAAATATCATCGAACGCGTCGTTGAGGCCATCCCTGCTCGCGAGCCTGCGTTCAAATCCCAAGCTGAAACAGCGCTAGGGAATTTGATATTGCAAGAAGCCTGACATTCATCACCAACGCATTAAAACATAAGGATAATTCATGTGTTACTCACTCACCTGTCCGCTGTGCCAAGGCTCCAACCAGTGTGCACTGGCGCAAACTGGCGAAAGCAAAAGCCAGTGCTGGTGCATGCAAGCGCGCATCGCGCCTGAGATACTGGCAAAAATCCCCAGGGACCAACTCAACAAGGCATGCATCTGTCCCAATTGTGCTGCACAACAAGCGGGCTCAGCACAGCAAACAGAAGCTGCCAATTAACGAAGATCGTTTTAGAATGCAAAAAGCTTACGGACTATTTATTTGCCATTATTGCTATTAAGCGAGGGATTATCATGAACAAGTTCACCACCAGCCTGATTTTGATCGGCATGCCGGGCGCCGGCAAAAGCACAATTGGTTTATTACTCGCCAAAGCCTTGGCAAAAGATTTTGTGGATACAGATTTATTGATCCAGTTGCGTGAAGAAAAAACCCTGCAAGACATAGTCGACAACCACGGTTATCTGCATTTGCGCTCCATTGAAGAAGACGTATTGCGACAAGCCAATTATCCCAATCACATCATCGCCACCGGTGGCAGCGTCGTTTATAGCTCAGCGGCCATGGAGCATTTGCGCCACTTTGGCCAAACCGTTTTTCTCGACGTACCCTTACCTGAACTACACCGCCGAATTCACGATTTCGAAACCCGCGGCCTTGCCCGCCAACCAGGACAAAGCCTGGATGAACTCTTCCACGAACGCCGCGCCCTCTACGAAAAATACGCCGACATCAGCATCAACTGCTACGACAAAACACCGGAGCAGATTATCGATGAAATTATTTATCAGGAAGGTGAAAGTTTTGCGGAGAAGGATGCTTGATTAAGTAAAAGCAAAGTATCAGAGAGGAGTCGTCATCCTCGCGCAGCGGGGATCCAGCTATTGCTTTTTTTTTGCGTTGCAAGAGTATCGAGTGCCGAAGACTCTAGATCTGGATCCCCGCTACGCGAGGATGACGATTCCCTATTTAATTACCTCTCTCAAGTTTAACCAACTTGTATAAGGCGAACATCAAGATTTCGCATCAGGCTCAGTTGTGCGATGTGCGGGTTGATCTACCGGCTTGGTGCCGGTTCCGCGTAAACGCACCAGTGTTTTTAAAGTATCAAACCAGAAAGGTGCACCGAACAAAGTTGCAGATGCGGTTAGAAACCAGCCCACTATAGCACGCGGTTCGAGCAAGGCTCCCCAGGTGAAATTATCATCCCAACCAATTGGTAATGATTGCAGCTGGGTGTAAGCGTTACTGGCAAGTTGTGGGTTGATATTATCAGCAGTAATTTGTGCAACCAGGGAGGGATGAAGCCAAAGCGTCTTGAACAAGTGCACGCTATCGATGTTAAACACCACAGCAATAACCAGCGCGATCAAAAAGCAAATCGCCTGCGACCATTTTTTATAGACACCAGACACTCGCCCCATACCCGCATCAAACCAGCCAGCTAACTCATGCTGGAATTTATCCATGTTGCCAGAAGCCTTGGTGTATAAAGTCGTGAGCAGAGCGCGCAGCTGATCATCTTTAATATTATCTATATTGCTGCGTAACTCATCAAAATTTCCGGGCGCATCCTGTATGGCATGAATGAGCGCCATAGCAAAATTTTGAGGTGGGATATAAGCGGGGATGCATTTGTCCTTTTTCAGGTTGGTCAACTTGCCATTACCGGCAGGATGCACCATTGCATCGTTATAAATTTTCATCAGTAACATCTTATTGTCATCGTCCTGCGCATTCAGCAAATGCGTAATACCCGTCAATAAAGTTTTGGAGCGCAGGTTTAGCCAGGATGACAAAGCCTCGTAAAGCGAGCTGGCAATCAGCGCCACTGAGGCGTAACAAAACACCAGACCAATGGCGACTTCGAGCACAGTACTATTGAACATTTACATCTCCTTTTGCTGAAAGGTGCCAACTGGTTAAGCTGGCTTTTGATTATTATCTTTTGCCGTCCTGCAAATACTCTCCTTAATCCACAGCGATTAATTCAACACACCGCTGTGGAAACGAAACTCTGTATCATCACTTTCGATAAGCTGCTTTTCAAGTTCAAGAAACAGGTTAACGCGATCACTAATATCTGCACCACCCGCGGCCTTTTTGGCAAGGTGTAAATAGTCTTCATAGTGACGCGATTCTGATTTGAGCAATGACAGATAAAACTTTTGCAGCTCCTCGTCGAGGTGCGGTGCCAGCTTGGCAAATCGCTCGCAGGAACGCGCCTCGATAATCGCGCCCACAATCAGCGTATCCACAAAACGCGCTGGCTCATGGGTACGCACAGGCTTACGCAATTCGGAGGCGTAGCGGCAAGGAGTAATCTGCTCATAGGCCATACCGCGCTTTTCCATAATCTGCATCACTTGCTCGTAATGACGCAATTCTTCGCGCGCAAGGCGCGACATTTTGTGCATCATTTCAAAATCACCCACATAGCGATACATAAGCGTCAACGCCGTGGACGCTGCTTTTTTTTCACAATTGGCATGATCCAGTAGCAACAAGGCTTGTTGCTCCGGCTGTTTGGCAAACTCCACCCAGGACTCTGGCGTTTCGCAATGTAAAAATTGCTGGATGCGGGACAAGCCATTCAACACAGATGTACTTAAGCCCAGATTGTTTAAAACAGAAGCATTCATAAAACAGTGTGTTACCTAAAATAATAGATTGGCTAAACAGTAAAATGGGGTTCTATATAACGTTCGTAGTAAGCGCAGGAAAGCGCGTAAAAATCGCGATCAATATTGTCGCGAATCACACTCAAGGGGGTGCTTTTCCATTTGGGCTGCAAGCGCAGGCCATAGGCGTCAAGATCGTGAATCTGACGCGCACCGGCGCGCAGCAAATCAAATACCCAGCAGTAAGGGCTCTGCTCTTCCTTAAACTGGATCTGCTGGTGCTTGATTTGCGCCAGCAACATATCGCGATCAACTACTTCAATCATATTGCTCACTACCTGCGCCAGATAAGTTTCCAAACGCTGGGCAATAACCAGGCGCTGCTCGTGACTGTAGGCGTTCCAATGAATCACTTCATGGGCAAAACGCTTGCAACCACGACACACATGGTCGCCTATGCCGGTAGAGCAAATACCGACACAGGGGGTTTTAACGGGTTTGTATAATTTCATGCAACTCTAAACGAAAGATTAAAACAAAAAACTGATCTACTGTTGCGCGCGTTGCGCCAGCAAATCGTAAAACACTAAATCCACCCCATTCGTCCAGCCAAAACCATCCTGATTGGGATAATTTCCGCCGCCAGCTTTTACCTGGGTGTCTACTACATTGTACTTTTCCATCATTTTGCCATCGCTAGCGTAGACTTTTTCATTTAATGCTAACCAACGTTTAGCAATCTCAAGACCCAACTTTTCATGCTGGTAATTCAGCAAGCCTTGCACCGCAAGATATTGCAGCGGCGCCCAGCCATTGGGGAAATCCCACTGCTCGCCCGATGGTGTCAAGCTGGTGACAAGGCCACCCGGCATTAATAATTTTTGCTCTACAAAACTGGCGACACTCGTTGCAGTTTCCGGCGTTGCGGCTTTCACATAGAGTGGAAATACCGTAGCTGCCGTCAGCTGACCTGTGCGCTTGCCGGTGGCAAGGTTGTAATCCTGATAAGTACCCGTCACCTGATCGTAATGGTATTTGGCAATCATGTTTTTGCGTTGGATAGCGCGCTTGGTGTAAAAATCCGCTTCTTTTATATGCTGGAGTTGACCGTGCATATCGGCCAGCGTTTTTTCCATCACATATAGCAAGCTGCTTAAATCCACCGGGATTACATCAAGCGTATTAATCGTCGTTTTGGTTTTGCCATCGGCAAACCAGCGACTGCTAAAATCCCAACCTGACTCACAGGCCGCGAGCAACTGATTGTAAAAATCATTGCGCTCAGCTTCTGGCAGTACCTGCGCCCAACCTAACTCTTTGTTGTAGGCTTCGGTGCGCGGTTTATTGGCATTGCCGTAATAACGATTCAGCAAATCGCCTTGCGCAGAGACAATTAAATGTTGCCCCTTGTAACCGGGAGCAACCTGTTTATACCCGGGAACAATCTGCGCGCCCTGCCCATCCATCCAGAATTTATATTCTCGTTCCAGCTGCGGCAAATATTGCTGAACACTCTGCGCACCATGCTTTTCCGCGTAGGCATTCAACATAAGCGCAAAAAACGGCGGTTGCGAACGCGTTAAAAAATAGCTGCGATTGCCGTTGGGAATATAGCCGTAGGTGTCGATCAGATACGCAAAGTTATCGATCATGCCTTTTACTAATTCATCCTGCCCGGAGCGCAACAACCCGAGCATGGTGAAATAGCTATCCCAATAAAACATTTCGCGAAAGCGTCCGCCCGGCACCACAAAAGAATGCGGCAAATCAATCAGCGTTGACTGACTTGCTGCCTTCTGAGAGCTGCGCACCAGGTTTACCCAATGCTCGTGCAAATGCTGCTGCATATTCGCCTCTTGCATCACCTTGGTGACTGGCAAGGGCGACGGCAAATCAAAATGCTGTTCAACAAATGCTTTCAAGACAAAATTCGATTTGTTTTTTTCGGTCTGATAAAGCGCCGCGATCTCCGCCGGGTTTTGTTTGGGTGTTGCATCTACAAAGGTTTTTGAATCGGTAAATATCATTTGCGTTTGCACAGCCGCAAACAACTCGGGAAAAGCCGTATCCGGTTTATACAGATCGGCTTTAACTGGCTGCGCTGTTTTAACAGCAACTTGTTGTGGTTGTTGGCAAGCAGAAAGAACCAGCGCCCCACACAGGACGCTAGCGGCTATGAATAGCTTACTCATTAGTAAGGCGTACCTGTTACATCCAAATCAAGCTTCCAAATCGCACCAGCACCGGTTAAATACAGTGTTTTGCCATTAGTGCCACCAAAGGCAGCGTTGGTGACATTCGCATCCACTTTAATCGTCGCAATTTGCGCACCGGTTGGAGTGAACACACGCACGCGCTGGGCGGTGTGCTCTGTGACATAAAGGTTGCCGTGGCAATCCACCGCCATGCCGTCGGGAATATCCAAACCTGTTACCAGATCTTTGCCCGCTTCAGGGACGCCATTCACAATTGGATAAGCACGAAGCAAACCTTGCGTTTCGCCGCCGTTTACATAGAGCGTATTGCCATCGTTGGAGAGCGTAATGCCGTTGGGATTTTTAATGGTGTCGTCAACCAGAGTCACAGCGCCATCTTTGGCAACGCGATAGACACTGGTTTTTTCCTGGCCACCGGGTGCTGCATCGCGCTGGAAAGCCGGATCGGTGAAATAGAGAGTGCCGTCTTTGGCGATAACTATATCGTTGGGCGAGTTGAATACATTGTCTTTGTATTTTTCGGCCACTGTGGTGCGCTCGCCGGTGAGTGTGTAGCGCGAGACACTTTTGTATTTGTGGGTGCCGGCAACCAGGTTGCCCTGCGCATCCAGTGCCAAACCATTACTGCCACTGTCATCGATCAGCGTGGTCATTACACCATTGCTATCCAACTTCTGGATACGCGATGGAAAGCCCGGACCAAAGGTAAAATCGGAAAAATACAAATTGCCGTTCAGCCATACAGGGCCTTCGTATAAACCTGGCTCGGTGCGGGTGGTGTTAGCACCGGGAATGCGTTCGGCCACCAGATCGCCAGAAGGCGCTGCGCCGCAAGCCTGGGCTGGAATGGCCGCTGAGCTGGTCGCTGTGTTGGACTTTTCAGCCGCTGGCTCGGATTTTTTCTCGCAAGCTGTTAATGCGCAAAGTGAAAGACCAAGGGCCGCAGCCATCAGCCGCGAAATAGCTGTCGTTTTCATGGAAGATTCCTTTGTAAATCGAATATTTTTCGTCGGGTGATTATTATTTAGCTGGCTAAGCGTTATTGATTAAGCACACTGATTAAACCGTCATCGATTAAACTGTATATCGATTAAACAGCGGACAGCTGCTGAACAGCTCTGTTTTTGTAGCCCGCCAACATACCACATAGCCGCTCCAAATGCCTGAACTCAAAGGGTAAAAGCGTCTGCGGCTTCGTCAAATCAAAACCCAGCGGCGAGTTAACAGCTAGGCTCAGTTGCTGTATACTTCGCCCCCGATTTGGCGCCTTGCCAGGCGCTATCGCCGACCTTACGTCCCTAGAGGTCATCCGAGAAGGTCGTAGGTCATCCGTGAAGGTCACGGATAGCCTCCGGAAGCAGAGATCCTGCAGTCTGGAGTAACCCCACAATTAAGAGGATAAAACCGTGCTTGAAGCTTATCGTAAACACGTCGCTGAACGCGCCGCTGAAGGTGTTCCACCAAAACCACTCACTGCAGAGCAAGTTGCCGGATTGGTTGAATTACTGAAGAACCCACCCGCTGGTGAAAATGAAGTCCTGTTAGACCTGATCACCAACCGCGTTCCTCCCGGCGTAGACGAAGCCGCTTACGTAAAAGCCGCCTTCTTAAGCGCAGTCGCCAAAGGCGAAGACTCCTCTCCCCTGATCGACAAACCTCTCGCGGTAAAACTCCTGGGCATGATGCTCGGCGGTTACAACATCGAAACCCTGGTTACCTTGTTGGACGACGCAGCCCTCGGCAAACTGGCCGCACAAGAATTGAAACACACCTTGCTGATGTTTGACGCTTTCCACGATGTGGAAGAAAAAGCCAAAGCCGGCAATGCTAACGCTAAAGAATTGATCCAAAGCTGGGCTGATGGCGAGTGGTTCACCAGCAAGCCAAAAGTACCGGAAAGCACCAAGCTGACCGTGTTCAAAGTGACTGGCGAAACCAACACTGACGACCTGTCTCCTGCGCCTGATGCATGGTCTCGCCCTGACATTCCACTTCACGCCCTTGCCATGTTCAAACTGGCCCGTGAAGGCATCACCCCAGACCAACCAGGCTCTGTTGGCCCGGTTAAACAAATTGAAGCCCTGAAAACCAAAGGTCACCCGCTGGTATTCGTTGGTGACGTAGTAGGTACTGGCTCTTCCCGTAAATCTGCCACCAACTCTGTACTCTGGTTTATCGGTGAAGACATTCCCGGCGTACCTAACAAGCGCACCGGCGGTGTGTGCATCGGTGGCAAAGTGGCCCCGATTTTCTACAACACTATGGAAGACGCCGGCGCCCTGGTATTCGAAGCACCTGTTGAGCTGCTGAACACTGGCGACGTGATTGAAATCCGCCCCTACGAAGGCAAGATCCTGAACGGTGAAACCGGTGCGGTGATCTCTGAATTCAGTTTGAAATCCGACGTGTTGCTGGACGAAGTTCAAGCTGGCGGCCGTATTCCGCTGATCGTTGGTCGCGGTTTGACGACTAAAGCACGCGCCTCCTTGGGCCTGCCTGCAAGCACCCTGTTCCGTTTGCCAGAATCACCCACTGATACCGGTAAGGGCTTTACCCTCGCACAAAAAATGGTAGGCAAGGCGTGCGGTGTTACTGGTATTCGTCCTGGCACTTACTGTGAACCCCACATGACCACCGTGGGCTCGCAAGATACCACCGGCCCAATGACCCGCGACGAGCTGAAAGACCTGGCCTGCCTGGGCTTCTCTGCCGACCTGACCATGCAGTCTTTCTGTCACACGGCCGCTTATCCAAAGCCTGTTGATATCGAAACACAACACACCCTGCCCGACTTCATCATGACACGCGGCGGTGTTTCTTTGCGTCCAGGCGACGGTATCATCCACTCCTGGCTGAACCGTATGTTGCTGCCAGACACCGTAGGTACTGGTGGTGACTCCCACACCCGCTTCCCAATCGGTATCTCCTTCCCAGCCGGTTCTGGCCTGGTGGCGTTTGCCGCAGCGACTGGCGTTATGCCATTGGATATGCCTGAGTCTGTGCTGGTGCGCTTTAAGGGCGAACTGCAACCAGGTATTACCTTACGTGACCTGGTAAACGCAATTCCCCTGTACGCTATCAAAGACGGCTTGCTGACTGTTGAGAAGAAAGGCAAGAAGAACATCTTCTCTGGCCGTATCCTTGAAGTAGAAGGCCTGCCGAACCTGAAGGTAGAACAAGCGTTTGAAATCTCCGACGCCTCTGCCGAACGCTCTGCGGCTGGCTGTACCATCAAGTTGGACAAGGCGCCAATCATCGAATACATGACCTCCAACATCACCATGCTGCGCTGGATGATCGAACAAGGTTACGGCGATGTGCGCACCCTGGAGCGTCGCGCCCAAAAGATGGAAGCCTGGATTGCCAACCCTGAATTGATGGAAGCTGATGCTGATGCCGAATACGCCGCTATCATCGACATCGATCTGGCTGACATCAAAGAGCCAATCCTGGCTTGCCCGAACGACCCGGACGATGTGAAAGTATTGTCTGAAGTTCAAGGCGCGAAGATTGATGAGGTGTTCATCGGCTCCTGCATGACCAACATCGGCCACTTCCGCGCTGCTGGTAAGCTGCTGGCGTCGACCAAAGACGAGCTGTCTACCCGCCTGTGGATCGCCCCGCCAACCAAGATGGATCAACACCAACTGGTTGAAGAAGGCTACTACAGCATTTTCGGCACCAAAGGCGCTCGTACCGAGATGCCAGGCTGCTCACTCTGCATGGGTAACCAGGCACGTGTAGCACCTAACTCAACCGTGGTATCTACCTCTACCCGTAACTTCCCCAACCGTTTGGGCAATGGCGCTGATGTATATCTGGCGTCTGCTGAACTGGCTGCGGTTGCTGCGGTACTGGGCAAGCTGCCAACACCGGAAGAGTATTTAAGCTACGCCAACAAGTTGAACAGCATGAGCAGCGATATTTACCGCTACCTCAACTTCAACGAAATCGCGAGCTACCAGGAAGCCGCTGACGAAGGCAAGCGCATTGCCGCCGTTGAGATCCAGACTGTAGCGCTTTAATCCTTATAGAGCAGCACGCAGTTTGATCGAGAAAAACCCGCTTCGGCGGGTTTTTTTATGCCTGATTTTTAGCCCCTAAATCTCCTCATAACTGCAATAGCACAATCCTTATCTCCAACTATACTTCTGGCATAAATGCTGCTGAATAACAGTTTTCGAGCGTGGGCGACAATTTGCTGACGCACCCATTTTTTCGCTAGAGGTCGTTATGGAATCCATTGAACAAATGCTCAGGCAAGCCGAGTTAACACAAAAGAACCTTGAGCTTGACCTGATGTTCACCAGAAATATGGAGTTTTTCCAGGAGGCTTCCCCCGAAATCTACAAACAGTTTCGCAATTACACACCCACTAAATTGCAACTAGCCTTTACCGAAGACAGTTATGTAAACCTGCTCAACCTCGAAGGTACCAAGGGTTATGTATATAGCAAAGAGCCAGTGACTTTTTGCCGCGAGTACATCGAAAAATATACCGAGCTCCCGACGGCTTACCGCATCACAGCACGCACCACAAAAGCCATAGACGTGGAGAATGATGCGCATATCCACCATATGAACCCGCTGATTGAATATATGAATCAGCGGGAAGTGGCGGATCGCCCACAAATCCTTGAAGAGAGTACCCAGTTTATGCTGGTGCTGGGTATAGGTATGGGCCTCCATATCCCCATGCTGCTGGAGAAAACTGACGTGCGCCACATGTGCATACTTGAGCCGCACAACGACAACTTTCACGCCTCGTTACATTGCATTGATTGGCGCGCGCTCTACCACGCGTTTGATCGTCAGCGCTGCACATTAAATTTGGTATTGGGCCAAAATGCCCACGGCAGTTTTGAATTGATTCGTCGCTACCTCAATCAAATCGGTCTTTTTAATTCTGTTCGCCCTTACGTGTTTGATCACTTGAGTAGCCCAGAAATGAAAGAGGCTACCGGCGTATTTTTTGACAAGCTACCCACCATGATTGGTGCCATGGGTTACTTTGACGATGAGCAAGTGAGCCTCTCGCACACAGTGGCCAACTATCGCAATGAGATCGCCATATTGCGCGATCACGTTCAGCTCAATCAAAAACAACTGGATATCCCTGTATTCGTCTGCGCCAATGGGCCATCGCTTGATAACGTGGTTGAATTTTTACGCACACATCAAAACGATGTCATTATTATTTCTTGCGGTACTGCACTGGGTTCACTTGCCAAAGCAGGGATTAAACCTGACTTCCACGTAGAAATGGAGCGCACCCGCCCTACCGTAGAATGGATTGAAACCTCAACCACACCGGAGTTTCGCAAAGATATTATTTGCCTCGGCTTGAATACCGTTCACCCGGATACGTTTGATCTTTTCGAAACCCGTGGCATGGGGATGAAGAGTAACGATCTGGGCACACATTTTATTTGCCAATATATTGGCGAAGACCAATTCCTGATTAACCTCGCACTCTCCAACCCTACCGTAGGTAACACAGGCATGGCGTTCGCTGCTGCCTTAGGTTTTAGCGAGATTTATATCGCTGGCCTCGATCTGGGCTTTGCCGCTGACGGACAACACCACTCATCGCTCAGTAAACACTACGATATAAAAGATGAGCACCAGGAAGGTCTCAACCTTTATAAAGCCGATGCCACGGGCAACAAAAAATTGCCCGGCAACTTTGGTGGCGAGATCATCAGCACCTCAGTCTATTCCCACGCGCGCATTTCGGTAGAAACGCTGCTGCGCCAGTACCCACACATTAAATGCTACAACACTAGCAACGGCGTATTTATTCGCGGCAGTACTCCTACCCCCATTGCTGACGTACAAATTACACCGCGCAACCTGGACAAAACCAATTTCTGTCACGATCTTTATTCAAAATATTTCCACACCAAAGGTTTGAAAAAGATTTTATCCAATGAAGAAGTCGCCAACCACTTCAAACCCGCTATGGCCATGTGCGAAGAGTTTTCCAAACTCTTTAAACATAAAGTCAAAAGCCGCGCTGACGCCTTTGATTTGCTGAGCACTCACCATGAAATACTCTTACGCGCAGGTATGAACCCCAAACATCAGTACGCTTACTCCATCCTGAAAGGCAGCGTGCACTCCTTTAACTTTGTACTTGCCAAATGCTTATACAATGGCAACAACATTGAAGAAGGTATAGATATTTTCAATACGGGCGTAGAGCACTACCAACGCTTCCTGAAACAGGCCGTGGAAAAAATGAAATCCAGTCTTTTGGAAAAAGACAAACGCAGCCGCAACCTGGCGACGAAATTGAAAAGCTGAAACAAGAAATTAGAAACAAAAAGGCCGCTTATCAAAGCGGCCTTTTTGTTTCTTCTCGCTCCCAAGCTCTAATGTGACTATGAGAAGACTGTGTATTTGGGAGTTGTCATCCTAGCCGGCCGCTCCCACAAGGAATCCAGAGACTTTGCTCTCATACAACATCAAGAACACAAAGGCACTGGGTCCCCTTACGGGGATGACGATTCCCCCGAGCATTCAGCGTCTGGTTCATGCTGTCTGGTTAACCAAAGAGACCAACGCCTGAAAAAAAACATTAGAACCAGCATCCAATTGATTCCTGACCAGCGCATTTTTAGCCTTAACCGCATTCGCATCAGCAATAAGGTTATTCACCACCCTATTCAACTGCTCCGCAAAATCACTACGATTCGCATACACTGCGCGCCCCAGCAAATCCAACTCTTCATAGAGATCATGCAATTTTGGATAGCTGATCAAAGGAATCGCAGGAACATCAAGCGCAATAGAACAAACATTGGTATGAAAGCGCATCCCCATGACCAGTTCACATTGTTTGTAGAGAGCGAAGATGTGATCACAGGCCTGCCAGCCGCAGGCAAAGGGCGCGACTATCACGCGATCCCGACAGAGACGATCATCCAGATGCGTCATAAATTCGCCGATGGATAACACATCTTTGAAAATATGAGGAAAGAGAATCAGATTTAAATCGGGATCATTAACGAGTGCCGATTCCAGAAAGCGCGCATAGGCTGTTAAAAAATCTTTCCAGCCAATATAACCCTCTTTATCTTGTGGAAAACGCAAAGCTTCCATATCTGAGGCTATATTGATTCCCCAAAAGCGCTTCGCCGGTAAATACGACGCGACTGTATCTTCAACGCTGTAAGAAAAGCCACCATCAGGGACAATAGCTACACCCTGGTGAAGATCAGCTCGATCAGGATAGGCAAGCTTCAGATTTTTAAGAGAGCCATCGTTGCGGAAGGAAATGAGCACATTGGGCTGGCGAATGCATTGTTCTAAAAAGCTGGAAAATTTTTGCAGATTCTCTGGTTTGCAGCCTTTATGGATATCAAAGCCAACACCGAAAAACACCAGCGGTTTGGTGATTTCTTGCATTCGATCATTGCTGAGATTGATAGTGGTTGCCGTCGCAGATTCATCAAGCCAAGGCTCAAAGAAATTACCGCCACCAATAATCACCAGATCATGACTATTCGCCAGGGTGACAAATTTTTCATCGAAGGTCCAACGATGCTCGCCGGTATAAATGCGGTAGCAATAACGGATTTCCAATTCCGTGTAGCTGGGCTTTACACCCAGAGCAGCTTCCAGGCGGCTGCGCATACCTGTGTGGTTGGCATTATCGCCAATATTGCCGGTGAAGCTGGCGATGTGCAGCACTTTCATTGGCTGGCCGTCCTTACATATCTACAAAGGTTTTTTGTTTGTTGGTTTCCCAGACTGATTCTTGCTGCAGGATACTGAAAAATTTACTGCTACTATCACCCTCACCAAAATGCTGAATGGGCTCTGGCTCTAAATAAGCCACAGACTCTATGGCCTCAGAAATAGCCACGAAGGTAGAGTGACAATTAATAACACTCGGTAGGTTGGCGCGATTGGATTGGCGGGTGCCAATATTAATAGCAGGAACACCGTAATAAGGCGCCTCCATTAATGCCGAGCTGGAGTTGCCGATAATAAACTCTGCGTGCTTGAGCAACGTTAAAAAATAATCAAAACGCATTGAGGGGTAAACTTTGAAATTGAGCGTATTTCTATCAATACGCTCATACTCACTGATAATTTTTTCACTGCCACTGTCGTTATTGGGGAAGATCACTACATAGTTTTTGCCAGAGTTGATAACCGCATCCACCAATTCGCGAATCTGGCGTTCCACATCCTCCACCTCGGTGGTCACCGGGTGATAAAGCAGAATTGCGTAATCTTCGAACGGAATCCCGTACCAGGTTTTTACTTCATCCAAGGTGGGCAAGTCGGGAGAAAACAGTGAATCTACATCTGGAGAACCTATAGGATAAATATTTTTGGAAATTTCACCCAGCTGCATCAAACGCTGCTTTGCCCGATCATTGGTGACGAAATGTATATGGGAAAGCTTGCTGACGGAGTGACGAATCAAATCATCAATGGTGCCGGAAACCTCACCGCCTTCGATATGAGCCACTAATATATTGTTGAGCGCACCAACGATGGCGCCAGCAAGAGCCTCTACCCTATCGCCGTGAACCACCAACATATCTGGCTGGATTTCCTTTACGTAATCCGATAAGCCTGCAATGGTTTTACCCAATACAGAATCCATAGTATCGCTGTAATTCTGATTGATGTACTGGTAAATATTCTGGTAACCGCGCCGTTCGATTTCGCGGCAGGTATAGCCATATTTGCGCAGCATGTGCATACCGGTCACAAAGATATGGACTTCAAACCCGGTGGCATTTTGCAAAATATCCAGCAGCGAACGGATCTTACCGAAGTCCGCGCGAGTGCCAGAAAGAAACACAATTTTTTTATGCATGGGCAAGCCCTTCGACGTCTTGATAAGCCAGCAATTCATCAGCCGCTATATCTTTGGTCGCCACTTTACCAATCACATCATCGTAAAATTCCGCGAGTATTTCACCGGTACCCGGCCGCTTCACCCAAATATTATCCTCGGTAAAAGGTTCGCCTTTTTTGACTGGCTTGATGGTAACCACAGTCGCATAGGCAAAATTAATCGTGGGCTGTTCCTCTTTCACAATGCCTTTGCGACCGCCGCGGGCTTTGTGCAATACCGCCGAGCCTTGGATCAATTCACTCAGCGCGGCTGGATCCATAGAGCAAACAATATCCGGCCCCTCACGAGTCATGGAATCAGTAAAGTGGCGCTCCAGAATATCTGCCCCCAATGCAACAGCTCCAAGACATGCGAAGTTACCGATGGTGTGATCCGAAAGCCCAACCACCGAATCGGGAAACTCAGCTTGTAATTCACGCACGGCTTCCAAACGCACTAACTCCGGCGGAGTCGGATAAATATTGGTACAGTGCATCAAGGCATAGGGAATTTTGTATTCACGGAAAATTTCTACGGCTTTGCGAATACTCTCAATGGTATTCATGCCAGTACTTAAAATAATCGGCTTGCCTTTTTTAGCGATGTGTTTGATTAACGGATAGTTATTGCATTCGCCCGAACCAATTTTGTAAGCCGAAACATTCATACGCTCCAGTCGCTCAACGGCGGCGCGAGAGAAAGGTGTGCTGATAAAAACAGCCCCCTTCTCTTCTACATATTTTTGCAGTGCAATTTCATCTTCTTCGTTAAGCGCACACTCTTCCATAATTTTGTAGATGGGCTTGTCAGAATTGCCCGGCTTAATGCGCTTGGCCTCACCAGCCATTTCATCTTCTACGATATGGGTTTGGTGTTTGATCACTTCTGCACCAGCGCTTACGGCGGCATCCACCATTTCTTTTGCGATGGCAAGCGAACCATTGTGATTGATCCCAATTTCGGCAATGACCAACGGTGGATAATCCGGCCCAACCAAGCGGCCGCCAATATTGATGACATTTTTACTCATGGGACACCTGCCTTTGCAAAAGCGCCGTTTCGGCGGCAACTAAATCACTGGGAATATCTATATCCAGGCTATCAGCCTCGGACATGTGGTATGGAATTATTTGACTGCGCGGAATTTTGTTTTCACGCAAAAATTCCGCAACGCTAAAAATATAGAGTGCGCCGTTGGGCATAAACACTGGCGGCAAATCCTGCCGGCGCGTGTAAGACGTATTTGCTCCCGCAAGCGGCGCCAAAAAATCGCCGCCACCAAGATAGGCTTTTAGTATTTTATTATCGATCTCATAAACGCTGATCAGGCTGCGACAATCGGGACGAGCGCGGTATTGTGCATGGGCCTCGCGAATATGCTCGGCGGTACGCAGCGGTGACGTTGGTTGCAAAAGAATAATTATATCTTCAGGAGCCAAATGTTCGCGCTCGATAAATTCGCCAATGACAGGATCAGTAGGCGACGTATCCTGGGCCAACGCAGGGTCGCGCTTGATTGCCGCAGCACCCAAATCACTACCAACAGCCAAGATGGCCTCATCATCCGACGAAACGTAGATAGCATCAATTACTTGTGAATTCCGGGCCGCCGCTATGCTGTATGCAATCAAAGGCTTACCCAAGAGAGGCGCGAGATTTTTTTGCTTGATACCTTTTGAGCCCCCGCGAGCGGGAACCAGGGCAAAGACTTTAGACATGGGATAACCGTTTTTTGACGCAATGGCTAATGAATAGTTATATAGCAAACATTACGCCAGCCGGCCAGAAAACGGCGGCAAACTTCCTTATTATTTCCGCCGTGCTACAGGTAAAGCAGGTTAATCGTTCGATGATGCGGCCAAGGCTTTGAACGCACCGGTTAAATAAGTACCGGTAGATTTCAAACTCCGCACAATACCTTCCATCGCACTGAATTGCGCCTGCAGGCGCGTGCGATAAGCCTCACTGCGCTTATCCAATGCGGTTTGGTCTTTTTTTACATTCTCAATTTCAGTGTTGATGGAGGTTTCGCGGTTTTTGATCATACCGCTGGATTTGAGGAAGCTATCGATCAAGCTGGTAAATGAGCCGGCAAAACCGCGCGAGAAAGTGATAGAGCCGCTGGTGGCGCCCGGCTGAACGGTCATACTTAAACCTTCTGCTTTGCTACCCAATGCTGGCAGCAACACGTTGCCGTAACCGAAAGCGGCTACGCCATCGACGGTACCGCCAATATCAGTACCGGTTGTGCCACTCCCTACCGCAATACCGAGGTCCGCCATATCGGTACCAACAGCGCCAAAGGATATTTTGCTACCCGAACCGTAAGAATTGGATACAAACTCCAGCTTATTGGTTGTGGTGTTGTAAGTGACACTGATGGCTGCCTTGGCGGCTGATATTTTGGCGTCCGAGTTAATCAATGACTGTACATCCGCGGCCAACTCTGCACCTGACGCATAAGTTTTAGTCGGCAAGGTAATAGAGTTTGACTCCACGCCATCAAGGGTCATGGTAAAGCTGTAATTTTTGCCCGTGGTATCCAACGGGAAAGTTTCGGTAAGCGCATTACCTGTCAGTTTGCCCTTACTGGGCTGCTGGGTAATCAAAACAGCATAAGTACCGGGAGTGCTCTTGTCGGTGTTTTTGGTAACTTCAATCTGGGCGTTAGTAGAGCTTTTGGTTGGCACAAATAGATCGCGCACAGCGGCGTAGTGCTTATCGATAGCCGAACGGAAACTCGTCTCTTCTGATGCGGTATCGTTAATTTTAAGCGTGCCGTCCAGCTGGGTGCCAATGCCTATGGTCGACAGGGTTGTAAATGCAGAGCCCACACCGGTAATAGTGGAGTTCAATTGGCTGCGCAATTGCTGGACGAGGTTACGCGCCAATGGATCCTGATGCAGGCTGCCATAGGCATTTTTCTCTTTATCAAAGCCTGTCAGCTTGTCTGCCGCCGACAGGAAGGTGTTATAAGCGGCAACAAAATCGCGAATTGCCTTTTCGGCAATCGATTTGTCTTCAGAAATACCTATGTTGATGGTTTCAGTAGCCGACTTATTGAAAACATCGAACTCCAAACCATCTATAACGTCCGTCAAGTGGTTGGTAGAACGGCTGATCGACATGCCATTCACGTGCAACAAAGCGTCTTTACCTTCCTGCTGCTGGGCCATATTGCGAGTCGTTTCGTTGAAATTGAAACTGGCCAACCCAGGAGCTGCGGAGTCTTCAGTAGCGGTAATTTCCACTTCGCTGCTGGCCCCGGAAGGCCCGGTCACCAGCAACTTATAGGTGCCCCCATTACTAACAATACTGGCTTTCAACCCCAGGTTGGATTTGTTGATGGTATCGCGCAATCCTGTCAGGGAGTTGTTGCTGTCATCTATAGTGATAGACCCACCGGTTTTGGTGCTATCCACCGTAAAGGTGTCTACCGCCGCGTTCCAGCTACCAAAACGAATTGCCAGGGTGCCTTTGCCTATCGGTGAATTTTGCGAAGCAAAGTTGCCAGAGCTGATGGATTGCGCCTGGGCAATTTGATCCACTGTAATACTGTAATCACCCACCGACGCCTTGGCGTCCAGCTTAGTGATGGCCAATAGAGAAGTTGTCGGGATAGAAGCAGACTTGGCGTTAAAGGTATCGGCATTGCCAAGCGCAGCGGCAGAGGTTTCC
Organism: Cellvibrionaceae bacterium; assembly: GCA_021151695.1. Classification (GTDB taxonomy): domain Bacteria; phylum Pseudomonadota; class Gammaproteobacteria; order Pseudomonadales; family Cellvibrionaceae; genus Cellvibrio. The sequence goes on from JAGKWU010000007.1 coordinate 201,389, forward strand.
AGGGTGGAAAAGGCGCTGCGCAAAAGACCATAGTCGGAAATCTGGGTTTCCAGCAATGTCTGCTTGGTGGTCAGGCGATCCAGTTGCGGCGCCTTGTTAACATCCACCAGCTTGGTGATAAGCGCGCTGCTATCAATACCTGAGCCGGAGCCCAAGCTGCTGATGATGGATGAACCTGTCGATGCTGTAGAACTGGTTGTGGTGGGTGTTGTGGTAGTCACCTTAGCCTCCGAAACATTACCGCTCTAAGGTTAACGGCAAGTTCTGTATAAACTTTAGTCTAATTTGCCGATTGATTTGCAAATTCCTCAATGCGGCCAAAAATGGCAATAAACCGGTAACCCTTTGCCGCCTTGTTGTCACCTCAACTGGCATAAAGCCGTATTTTTTGCCCATAGCTTTCAGACAAGGTTCTTAATGCACAGACTGCACCAATTCGGATTTCCTCAACTGCCACTTACGCTTAGGTCATGTAAAGCCAATGGCTTGATGGTATGATTCGCTGCCTTTTTTGTCAGCTCAGGGACCCCTATGCCATTGAATACCGCTATGCTCAAAAAACTGATGCCCTGGGTTAGCATAGCCCTGTTTATTTTTGCTGCTTACCTCGTCAATCGCCAAATATCCCATTATGGATGGTTAGAACTTTGGACTGACCTCCGCGCTACACCCACCGAAATACTCCAGCAAATGTTATTCGTGAGTATCTTTGGTTATTTCACGCTCAGCGTTTGCGAATGGATTGCGTTTAAATACACCAACGAAAAGCTTGATTATCCCCGTATTCTGCTTGGCTCTTTTGTCAGCAACGCCATCAGTCATAACGTTGGGTCCGCGCCGGTTTCCGGCGGCACCATTCGCTTCAGGTTTTACAGCGGTTGGGGGCTCAGCAAAAGTGCCATCGCCAAAATTACCGCATTCGTTAGCATAAGCTACTTTCTAAGTGCATTTACCCTATTGATCATTGCGGTCTTTATCGCCTCGCAAAGCATTACAGACAACGCGAATCTCCATAACGATAAAATTAAACTCCTGGTGATCATCGGAGCCTGCATTATTGCCGGCTGGTTTTTACTCACCATTTTCCACAAAAAACATGTGCAGATCGGCCGTTTTAAAATTTCGCCGCCCTCCCCCGGTATTGCCTTTCAACAAGTTGCCGTGGGTTCCATTGATCTCGCCATAGCCGCTATAGTCCTTTACATACCACTGTTGCAATTTACCGATATCAATTTTGCCGAGTTCCTCATTTATTTTTTGGTAGCCCAACTGCTCGGTCTGGCAAGCCAGGTTCCCGGTGGGATAGGTGTTTTCGAAGGTACATTTATTTATCTGGCCGGTGATCAGCTACCCATGGGGAGTCTGCTCAGCTCGCTGCTGATGTTCCGCATTATGTATTTCATTGTGCCTTTGATCGTGGCCGGCATCTTGATGCTGATCTATGAAACACGTTCGCACAAATTTGTTTATCAACTCAAAATCAACCACCTGCTCAAGTTGCTCCACTATGCAACGCCAAAGATATTTTCCGTCATGCTACTTATCGGCGGGTGCATATTGCTTATGTCTGGCGCAACTCCCGGCATCCACGAGCGCTTGGAATGGCTGCAGTATTTTATCCCCCTACCCTTGATCGAATTTTCGCATTTGGCCAACAGCCTGGTGGGACTGGGGATGATATTCCTGTCGCGTGCCGTCAGTATCAAACTGGACTCCGCTTACTACAGCACTATTATTTTGCTGGTGATAGGTATAGTGGCCTCGTTGGCTAAAGGCTGGGATTTTGAAGAGGCCATCATCCTTAGCATGATGCTGATTGCGTTTATCCCTGCCCGCAAACACTTTTATCGTAAGTCAGCGTTGTTAAAACTTGAAATTCCTTTTACGCAACTCGTCATAGGAGCAGCCATTATTGGCCTTTCCACCTGGCTGGGCTTTTTCTCTTATAAAGATATCGCCTACTCCAACGACCTCTGGTGGGAAGTCACTCTTGAAGGCGACGCACCGCGTTTTTTGCGCTCATTATTTGCAATCTCCATTGTGTGCGGCGGGTTGATTATTTATCGCCTCATGAGCAAAACCGTTCCCGAGCTGCAATTGCCAACACGCGAAGAATTGGACATAGCAACCGAGATAGTTCACAACTCTAAAACCACCGATCATCATCTGGTGCTGACTGGTGATAAATACATTCTCTGGAGCCCGACTCAAAAAAGCTTCTTGATGTATGGTGTTACCGGTAGATTCTGGATCGCCATGGGCGACCCGGTGGGCGACCCAACCGAGTTTGAAGAGTTGGTATGGAGATTTCGCGAGTCAGCCGATAAGGTCGCCGCTCAGGTTGCCTTTTATGAAACCGGCATCGAGCAGATTCCACTCTACTTGGACATGGGCTTAAGCTTGATCAAGCTTGGCCAACAGGCGCTGATCCCGCTGGAGAGTTTTGGACTTGAAGGCAAAAAACGCCAAAACCTGCGCAGCGCAATCAATAAATACCAACGCGAAGGCTATGTGTTTGACATAGTACCGGCGGCTCAAGTTGAAGAAATACTGCCTCAATTAAGGACCATTTCAGATGAGTGGCTGAACGAAAAAAATGCAAAAGAAAAACGCTTTTCCCTTGGATTTTTTAACGAGGAATATCTCAAACATTGCGATATAGCCGTCGTTAAAAAAGATGAAAAAATTTATGCCTTCTGTAACCTCTGGGCACTGAATAATAAAAACCAGATATCACTGGATTTGATGCGCTACCTGAAAGATACACCTAACGGCATCATGGAATTTCTGAACATCAGCCTCATACTCTGGGCCAAAGAACAGAACTTTATGTTTTTCAGCCTTGGGATGGCTCCGCTTTCCGGCCTTGAAGACCATGCCCTGGCCCCGCTCTGGCACAAAGTTGGCAACACCATCTTCCGTATTGGCGGTGATTTTTATAACTTTGAGGGCGTGTATTTTTACAAAGAAAAATTTAACCCGACCTGGCGACCCATTTATCTTGCTGCGCCGCCCGGCTTGCAAACAGCCTCAGCACTGTTGGCTGCCACCCGTCTTATTTCGGGTGGAGTGAAAGGCATTTTTTTAAAATAGAAACGAATAGAGTTTTCGATGCAATCTTTGCTTAACAATACATCCCGTAAACAAAAAATCGCTATTGCAATTTTTGCACTCCTGGTCATTGCCAGCTTGGCATTTGCGGCTTTCAAACGCTGGCATAAGCCATCAACACCTGTTGGCGAGGTTGTTGGCGAAGAAAAAATATCCCTGCAAAATCACCAACAGCTTTCAATTTTTCACCTGCCAAATCCGGAAAAAGGATTGCTGATATTTATCAGTGATAACAAACAACACCGCAATGATTATGCCCGTCAATTTGCGCAATTGAGCTATACAGTCGCACTGGTGGATAGCCATTTCCTGCTGACTAATGCCGCTGGGTCTGATTGCATTAATCTGGCTGCCTATCTCAGTGATTTGCGCAAGGAATTACAAACCAGATTTGATTTGGATCAGGATAATTTGCCCATTTTGGTTGGCGAAGAAGAAGGTGCCCTGCTGGTTTATGCCAGCCTGGCACAGGCAGAAGCCAATAACTTTCACGCGGGTGTCAGCATCAACTTAAAAACAGATGTGCCGCCTTCGACAAAACCGTTTTGCCAACAAAATAATCTTGCACTCGCCAATAACATATTGGCTCCGGCAAAACATTTAACGGCAAGCTGGTATATTTTTCAGGAGAAAGCCCTCGCGCTTGGCGCCAAAACCAGTAGTTTTACCAATCAAGTCAGCAATGCTCGTTTGACTATTGCGGATGATCCACATCAGCCACCTGTGGCAGAAGCCATACAGGTTTTGCAGTGGTTGGACCCTCGTCTCACCGACCAGATATCCTCTGACCAAGGTGACGGCGAACTGCCTTTAATTGAAGTTACCCGCGAGCAAGCTGACGATGGCGAGAAGGATGAAGACAGCAGCTCATCCACACAACCCAAAACACCTCCCGTTGATGCCCTGCCAGACACTATGGCTGTTTTGCTAACTGGGGATGGGGGCTGGGCTGAAATCGATAAAAATATAGCGCGCCTGCTTGCCGACAAAGGTATACCAACAGTCGCATTGGATTCGCTCAGTTATTTTTGGAAAGTACGCACCCCTGTTGATACCGCTAGTGATATTGAAGGTGTTATCAACCAATACCGCGAAAAATGGCAAAAACAACGCGTAATCTTAATCGGCTACTCTTTTGGTGCTGATGTGCTGCCATTTATTGCCAATAAATTAACGGAAGAAACCCAGCAGCATATCGCCCTGGTTGCTCTGTTAGGGATGGGAAAAACAGCAGCTTTTGAATTTCGCTTATCCAGTTGGATGGATGCTGATAAAAGCGCGAACCGCCTGCCATTACTGCCAGAAGTCAAAGCAATGAGTTGGGCCAAAAGCGTGTGTATTTACGGCGAGGAAGATCCGGAAACCCAATGCGCTACAACAGCGGAGCTTGGTGTAAAGCCAGCGCTGTTGTGTAGTTAATCTCGCCGCCCATACGCTCGACGATAACCCGCGAAATGCTTAGCCCCAAGCCTGTACCATCGCGTTTGCGCGTATCCGAACTATCCGCCTGCGCAAATTTTTGAAAAATTTTGCCCCGAAATTCTTCAGGTATGCCAGGCCCCTGATCCTCCACGTAGAAAAATATTTTCCGATCCTTAACCTTGGCCGACACGGTAACGATACCACCAAGATTGGAAAATTTAACTGCATTGGAAATTAAATTAGCCATCACTTGTAAAAAGCGATATTGATCGACCAGAACCAGATTTTTTTGCGCGATGATGGCGGCATTATCGAGAGCAAGATGCACGCCGTATTTAATGGCATAGCCCGCGTTTTGTGCTATAGCCCTTTCCATTAAATCGTTAACGTCGTACTCCGCCATTTCCAATTGCAGCTGGCCAAATTCGAGTTTTTCTATATCGAGAATATCATTAACTAAACGCCCCAGTCGTTCGGCGTTGTGGCGGGCCACCAATAACATATCCATGGCTTTGGCAGGAATCTGGGGCACGGCGCCGCCCACCAACAATCCTAACACGCCAGTAATGGACGTAAGCGGCGTGCGCAACTCATGGCTAACCGTAGAAATAAATTCGCTCTTTAATCTATCTACTTTTTTGCGCGCAGTGATATCGTGGATCAAGCAGGTGTAAATTTTGCGGTTAGGCAAAAGTACCCTGCTCACACCGATTTCAACTGGCATCTGGGTGGCATCGCCGCGCATTGCAATTGTCTCGCGGAATTTCCACAAGTGATTATTTTCCTCACTATCTTCTGCCGCACCGGGAGCAAAAAGCTCGCGCAGCAGAGGAATAATATCCTCGGCCCTGGCCCCCACTAACTGATCCTGTTCAAGCAACAACAAATGAGTAGCAGCGGGATTGCCCCGCTCAATATAGCCCTGGCTATTAACGATAATAATGGCTTCTACCGCTTCCGATAATATGGCATTTAATTCCAGGGTACGCTGCTCTACCAGTGCACTGACGTGTTGGGTACGACCAGTAATTACCAACAAAAAACCGCCGAGCAAGCTGCAAAAAAGCAATCCACCTACTAACACAAACCATGCCTGCAAACCGCGATTTCGATCGACAAACGCTGGCGTCGGCATTATGCGAACCAATAGTTCACGCCCTGCAATTTTACGCTGCAGCTCCAGCGTAAAACCTTTGGTATATGACGAAAGCTCTGATTGGTGATCGTTATAAATTTCTATGGGGTCTTTATCAGTGATATCCCAGAAGCTGACAGAAAAATCCCGGGACGACATAGATTTTTGCAGCTCAACAATCTGCGGCCCGACAGTCATCAACGACACCACGAAACCACGCAACAGCTCTTTGCGCATAGCGTCGGTTTTGGGTGTATCCAGGCTTTTGTAGACTGGCAAGAAAATAATGAAGCTCAACTGATCGTTGCCGGATTGAACCAAATGAAGAGGCTCCGTCATAGCAACGCCTCCTGTGACCATAGATTTGTTCTGGGCACGCGCACGAATCGGTTCTGAGAGAGTATTCAATCCGTGGGCTCTACCAAATCGCGCATGAGGTTCAATATAAGTCACCGCTACGACATCCTCCTCACTGGGGGTAGAGCCATAAGGAAGACCATAATTCCAAACATGAAAATTACTGTAGCCCTGGTTGCGCAGACCCGCGATGTAAGATTCTCGCCCAGCAGCAGGAACAATCTCATTCCAGGAAAGCGCCGATAAACTACCCTGCCCGGCTAACATGGTTGAAGTGAATAGACGAAACTCTTCAGAGGTAACGTCATCCGATGCGATAAAAAGTCCCTTGAGTGAGATGAGAGCATTTGTTTGTGCGTCAAAAATGCCAAAGACTCGCTCAGCCAGGGATTGTGCATTATTGTGGAAAATACGCTGGGTCTTTTGCTGCTCGCTATTACTGGTGGTGAAAAAAATAATAACGATAAGCGCACAGCTGATTAACAGTGGAATGCCGACCCCGGTTAAACGGTTGTACCAATGAGCCCGGGGTTGGGCAAAAAGAATAAACATAAACGGCGTTGCTATAAGTACCCCAATGGTGTCACCCGTCCACCAGGTTAACCAGCTATATACCAACCCCGAAAAAGGCAACAAACCATTAGCGCTTAAAGTGCACACCCCAACAGTCGCACTCACACTACTGGCCAAAGGGCCTCCGAGTAAAAAAAAGGCGAGAATGCTCCATTCATCCGTAAGGTCATTGGGAAAGCCAATGATGCGGCGAATTAAATGCGCACCGAGCCAAGCAGCCAGGCAACTGCCTAAAGCTATTTCGCTGGCCACCATAAACGTTGCCAGAGCAAAAGGTGCGCCGCCACTCATTGCAATACTGGTGTTGAGCGCCGCTGATCCCAAAAAAACACCGACAAGCATGGGATTGCCCCATAGCAGGAGCGCTGCCAGGGAGATGCCAAGAGGAGGAAAAATAGCAGTGACAAACCCTGGGGGGATGGCAAGCAAAAGCGCTAACCGGCCAGAAAGAAAATAGGCCAGGGTTAGTAATAGAATTCTGCCCAGCAGCAGATAAGAGCGTGGCAAAGACACTTCAGGCGCAACTCCTGGATTGGGTATGGATCACCATTCAACAACCCCTGCCCATTGACACGCCCTGACGATTCGACACTTCATACTCATTCACTGGTTTCCTACTTATTCATTCGCTGTTTTTAAGCCTAGTCGAAAAACCAAGGGCTGGAAGAGCTGGCAGCGAAAAGAACCTGATGAATATCTAGGCGAAAAAAAACCGCTGGTCTCCCAGCGGTCTTTTTCAAGCAGTAACCACTTAGCCCTTAAGCAGCGACAGTACCGACTGAGGTCTGGCATTCGCTTGTGCCAACATGGCCGTTGCAGCTTGTTGCAACACTTGCGCACGACTCATGGCAGCAGTTTCTGCGGCGAAGTCCGCATCTACAATCCGCGAGCGCGCTGCCGAGGTTTTCTCGGATACGTTCGCCAAATTGTTGATGGTGAACTCAAGACGGTTGTTGATCGCACCCATCTGTGAACGCGCATCGTTGATGGTCGTCAACGCATTGTCGATTACGCCCAGCGCCTTCTGCGCCTTGGCCGCAGTGTCAATACTGATGGAGGCAATCGCAGTACCGAAAGAACCACCGGCAGTTGCGTTAGCTTCCAGCATCCCGATTTCTGCGGGGTTGGCATTCACACCCAGCTCGAAGCTGATAGGGTTGCCGTTGGCATTGGTGAGCTTGATACCTGCTTCAACACGCAGGCCAGCCGCATCGGAACCAGCGGTGGGAACTTCCACACCCGAGGCCATGAACTTGGTAAAGACCGCACCACTGAAACCATCATCTGGAAGACCGAAGGCACCGGCAGCGGTAGCGTTCGCAAAGCGGATGGCGCCCTGGTCAGATTCCAATACAATTTTGTTACCCAACAAGTGTGACAGCACACCCGTGGTATTGCTGGCATTGTTGATGGTATCTACCAGTTGCTGTGCAGTAGTCACGGCGCTCAGGTCGATGTTAATACCATTTAACTGGATAGTATTCGCCGTGCCGGCGAAGGCGGTAGCGATACTCATACCACTGGTATCAATGGTCACAGAGGAGAAGGCATTGGCAGTTACACCGGTATCTGCAGTCGCCTTGTTGATCGCATTGATCTTGCCAATCAGGCTATCGGTATCTTTGTTGGTGATGGCTACGCCGTTGATGGTAACGTCGCCCACACCCCAAGCCACTTCAGCATTGGCAGTGCCAATACTTCCGCCTTCGATCACGCCACCCACCTGGTTTTCACGGAAGCCGAGGTTGTGAAGATCAACCAGGGTACCCGTGTTGCCGCGACTGATTTTGATCGGACGATCATCCTCAGATACCAGTACAAGCTGGCCACGCTGGCTTAAACCATCACCCAGTACTGCGCTCATACCCAGTGAAGCTTGCAGATCCAAACCACCTGAAGCCGCCACCGTAATAGTTGCGCCTGTGTTATTGGCCAGTGTCAAAATACCTTTGTCGTTAACCGATGCATTCACCGCACCGCCCGTTACACGATTGATGGTTTCAATCAGCTCATCCATATTCGTGGTATTTTCGCGAACCTGATAAGACTGGGTTCCGCCGTTAAGTGCGGTCACCGTAATATCGAGGCCCTGCCCTGCATCGTTGTCAATAACCCCGTTACCCAGCGAAGACGCTTGCAGTTGGGTAATCGCCGAGGCCGTAATACCGCTTACTTTCTCGTTAATATTGTTGATCAAATCCTCCAGCGTATTTGCGGCACCGCTAGCACCTGTATCAAAGGTGCCAATACTTTGACCATTAATCAGCACATCGCCATCTTTAATGTCGGTACCCAGTGACGCGGCGAAGACAGTGGCTTGCAGATTCAACTCAGCGCCCAACACATCCACACTGGTAGAACCCATACCCAAGGTCTTGGCATCCATCGCCTGGATTTTCATATCGATGGTTTGGTTGGCATCGGCACCTACTTGCAATTTCACATTGCCGAGCGAGCCGTCCAACAATTTTTGTCCGTTGAATGAAGTGGATTTCGCGATGCGATCCAATTCAGAGATAAGTTGCTGAACTTCCGCATCCAGGGTTTTACGGTCGGCATCACTGTAGATACCGTTCGCAGACTGGATGGCCAGTTCGCGCATACGTTGCAGAATGTTAGTCGTTTCCTGCAGTGCGCCTTCAGCGGTTTGAATTAACGAGATACCGTCGTTGGCGTTGCGGATGGCTTGATCCAGGCCGCGCACTTGCGAGGTCATACGGTTGGAAATCGCGAGGCCGGCGGCATCGTCTTTGGCCGAGTTGATACGTTGGCCGGAGGACAGACGCTCGGTAGCGCGATCGAGTGCTGTGCCTGAATTCATCAATTGACGCTGAGAGTTCAGAGACGCAACATTGGTGTTAATAACTAAGGACATGATTAATCTCCCAAAAATTTTTCCTGCTCAGAGTCTTACTCTCTGCGACAGCGTTTGATGAAGCAGCATTGGCAGCTCGAAACTTCGTGGCAAAACCTGCAAACAAACTCAGCTTAAAAGCGGCAGGATTTTGTTACTGCGTTGCCTAAAGGGGTTTTTGCACAGACTGTGCCAAAAAATAACCAAGGCAATGAGAAGAGAAAAAATAGCGGGAAGAAAAATACAAATTGCAGGCGAAAAAAAAGGGACAGCCGCAGCTGTCCCCTTCACAAATCAAACAATTTTTTAACGCAAACTTACTCGGCAAAAAACCTTAAGCCTGAGCACTGAATAACTGTAAATCCCCGTCAGAACCCTTGTTTTGCGCGAGTTTCAGGAAAATCTCATCAGGAATCTGGCGAATAACTTCCTGGGTGGTGCGATCCAAAACCTTGACCACAGTTTCACCTGAAGCCTTGTCGTAACTGAAATGCAAATCGCGCTGGGTGGACTGAATATATTCATTCATTTGTGCCACTGCAGCTTCAACATGAGCTTGCAATTCTTTGACATCGGCGTGCTGAGATTTTGCCGCTTGCGGATCAACCGGCAATGGATTGCCGCTTTGCTGCGGTTTGGTACCGGCAACAACGGCAGCACCGGTGACAGGTTTTAACTGCACCGGCGCCGAAGTTGTTTTAGTAATCTCATTCATATCCTGGCCCTCTTGGAGTTTCACCAGGGGTTACCCCCTGGTGACCTTACTCAACTTATCTCAACAGAGACAGCACTTGTTGTGGACGTGCGTTTGATTGGGCCAACATCGCTGTCGCAGCTTGTTGCAATACTTGCGCACGGCTCAGGCTTGCAGTTTCTGCCGCGAAGTCAGCATCCACGATACGTGAACGGGCTGCTGTGGTCTTCTCAGAGATACTCGACAAGTTGGATACGGTGAAGTCCAGACGGTTGTTAACCGCACCGAGGCCCGCACGAGTATCGTTGATGGTGGTCAAGGCATTGTCGATTACCTTGATGGCTTTCTGGGCGTTAGCTTGAGTATCAATGCTCAGGGACGCGATAGAAGAGCCAGACGCACCACCAGAGCTTGAATTGGCTTCCAGAATACCGATTTCACCGGCAGAAGCATTCAAGCCAAGCTCGAAGCTGATTGGGTTGCCGTTAGAGCTGGTCAGCTTGATACCCGCTTCGACTACAGAGGTAGACGTTGCTGTAATCGAGCTGGCAGCAGTAGATACCTGACCGATAGTACCAGCTTGGAACTCAACCACTTCAACGTTGTGGAAACCGTCTGCAGTACCGTTGAACACAGAGGCGCTACCGCCAGAGAACACGATGGCACCCTGGTCGCTCTTCAACACAATGGTGTTGCCGTTCAGTTTGGCAGTCACACCTGTGTCGTTGGCGTTGTTATTCAACGTATCCACCATCTCTGACAGTGAAGATACTGCCGCGAAGTCAATGGTTACACCGTTAATGTTGAGCGTGCTGCTAGTACCGGCAAACGTGGTGTTGGTAATAGATACACCGTTAAAGTCCAGAGTTGCAGTGGCAAATGCGTTAGCAGTAACACCGGTTTCGCTGGTGGACTTGTTGATCGCATTGATCTTGCCGATCAGGCTGTCAGTGTCTTTGTTGCTGATGGTTACGCCGTTGATCTTAACGTCGCCCACACCCCATGACAGGTCAGCACCCAGAGTACCGGCACCCAGGCCAGCACCTTCAATTACACCTTTAGAGGCAGTTTCACGGAAGCCCAGGTTATCCAGGTCTTTCAATGAACCAGTACCACCACGAGTGATAGTGATTGGCTTGTCGTCGTTAGAGGTCAGTACCAGTTGACCACGTTGACTCAGGCCGTCGCCTTTAGCGGCGGTCATACCTATAGAGTCAGTCAGGTTAAGGCCGCCAACCGCTGCTACCGTGATGCTGGCACCAGTGTTATTGCCCAGTGTCAAAGTACCGTCTTCACCAATAGTCGCATTTACCGCACCGCCGGTTACATCATTAATCACGTCAGCCAATTGGCTGAGGCTGGTAGTGTTTTCGCGGATTTGGTAAGTCTGGGTAGCACCATTCAACGCGGCTACGGTGATGTTCAAGCCTTCACCGGCGTCGTTGTCGATAATGCCGTTACCTACAGTAGAACCATTCAGTTGAGTCAGTGCAGAAGCCGTTACGCTGCTCACTTTCTCGTTAATGTTGTTAACCAGATCGGTCAGGGTATCAGCAGCACCTGAAGCACCAGTATCAAAGGTACCAATTGATTGGCCATTGATCATGATGTCGCCATCTTTAATGTCTGTACCTAAAGACGCGGCAAATACAGTTGCTTGCAGGTTAATTTCGGCACCCAGTACGTCAACACTGGTAGAACCCATACCCAGGGTTTTGGCATCCATCGCCTGAACTTTAAAGCTGATGGTTTGGTTGGCTTGTGCACCTACTTGCAGGTCTACTTTACCCAGAGAACCATCGAGCAAGTTACGACCGTTGAATGACGTGGATTTGGCGATACGATCCAATTCCGAGATCAGTTGTTTACTTTCGGCGTTCAGAGTGGCGCGGTCGCTATTGGAGTAGATACCGTTCGCTGACTGCACGGCCAGTTCACGCATACGTTGCAGAATGTTGGTTGATTCTTGCAGTGCACCTTCAGCGGTTTGAATCAGAGACACACCGTCGTTCGCGTTACGAACGGCTTGATCCAAGCCGCGCACTTGCGATGTCATACGGTTGGCAATGGCCAAGCCCGCAGCGTCGTCTTTTGCAGAGTTGATACGTTGGCCGGAAGACAAACGCTCGGTTGAACGGTCAAGCGCAGTACCTGAACCCATCAACTGACGTTGAGCATTCAGAGAGGCGGTGTTCGTGTTAATGACTAATGCCATGATGAATCTCCTGGGATTTTAGCTAACTACAAAATCTGAATACTGTAGTAGTCGGTTGATGAAGCTTAAGTAAAAGAGCTAAGAGCGCTTCTGTTAAGGTTATCGCCCGATATCCAGGGAGCTTTAGGCAGTTTTTAAAAGAAAATTTAAAATATTTACGCGGCTTTTTGGCGGATAAACGTGAATTTGGTTATAACAGCGAGGCGGCAGCCGGAATGAGCGCCAAACTACCGACCATAAGCATCCATTGCCTTGTTGGTTTGAATAATCTGACGCAATTCTGACGATACTTTGTCGCGCGCATTAGTGGCCATTAGATCGAGTTGATCATTGAGTAGCTGTATTTGTAAAAGGAGATCCTGAGCTTGAACAACCAAACCAGCTTCGCGCAGCTTACCCAAATAACGTTGGTCGCCCAGTAAGGCCATCTGTTGCTGGAAGTTTTCAGCTTGCGTTTGCAATGCATCCCAATCCTCCTCCAATGCCAGTTGCATAAGAGCGTCGGCTTCAGCAAGGAGCTGCTGCAAGGGTTGCAATAACGTGTGTTCATTGCTCATGGATGATTTCCCCCTAAATAAAAACGCAGGTAGTGGACTATACACCCAATACCTGCGCTGCTGAGAAGTTTCTGGCAACCATAACCATAGTCATCGCGCCAGAATGAATTACATATATTTGAACAGGCTCAACTCACTCACTTTCACAAAGCTTTGCTGGGCCGCACTGAGGACGAAGGACTGCATCTGCAGTTGAGTGGACGCCTCCGCATAATCGAGATCTTCCAATTGCGAAAGCACTTCTTTGCCCGTCAGCTCAAAATCTGCATTGGCGTTCTTTGAGCTCTCCAACATGTTCTGGCGCGCACCCACCTCTCCCTGTACCGACACTATATTAGTAATGGCATTTTCGAGGTTTGTGACCGTCTTGGCCACGATTTTGGCCAACTCGTTTTTACTTTGCGCCGTGTTTTCCACGTCCTTCATTGCCTGGGTAAAGCGCGACACCGTGGTTAACAACCCTTGCTTATTGGTAGATTCAATCAAAAAGCTATCGCCATCTTTACCGGGAACACCATCAGTAGATGTGGTGCCCGCGCTGGTGGTAGTTAGGCCGGTCACCGCATCGGTATTGGCGGAGCCACCGCTGATAGTGATATTCAACCCTGATGCTGATACCAGCCCGGCGGCTGTCACCGTCAGGCCCAGATTGGCCAATTTGCTGGCATTGAGCGACGCGCCACTGGCCGCAACCGTGTCTACCGAGCTGCTCAGCGCTGCCGCCAAATCAGTGGCATTGTTCACTGGCTGGTCGAGGACCAATGTCTCGGTGATACCACCTACGGTGATAGTGATTGGCTCGGGGCCTGCCGAAAAATCCACAGCGCTGCCAAAGGTAAATGGTTGTGTGGCTGGTGTTGCCGGCGTACCTGGATATGGCGTGCCATAAATCTGGAACTTGGCGCCGCTGACTTCAATGTCATGCCCCGCCGAATAAAGTTGGTTGGCCGCCAGTATCTTGCCACTGGGTTTCTCTACGACATTAAAGGTAGAGGCCGAGGTAAATGTCACCTGCATGTTATTGGGGAACAATTTATCGTAGGCCACCTGATCCACCACCTCCCCTACGCTAATCGTCGCAGGAGGTGTCGAACGGTTGGCAGGATTCGCACTGGTATTAAAGGTGTTGTGACTGCTGGGGATATCCATAAATAATTTTTTGCCAGAATCGCTCACCAATACGGTCACAGAACTGGAAGCCTGCAAACGCAATTGACCTTCATCACCCATATAGGAGTATTTTCCCCCGCCATCACTAACGAAGGGTTTGGTTTCACTCTGGAAGCCCGCAAAGATATATTGGCCGGATGAGTTACGCGTGTTGCTCAGATTGACCAGCTCATCCATACGGCTATCCACCTCGGCAGCCATAGCGGCGTAATCCGATTTGGTTAATACCGCCGTGTTACCCGCCGCCACAGAAATTTCTTTCAATCGCTGAATCAAACTCACGACGGATTGCAGCGTGGTTTCTTCAAGGCCCAGATTGTTGTCAGCCACATCAATATTTTTATTGTATTGGGTTGTGCGCGATAGCTCCTGGTGAATGGACAAAATACTGGTTGCCGCCACCGGATCATCCGCAGGCGACAACACACGTTTGCCCGACACAATTTGTTGCTGTGTTTTATCAACCGCCACCTGGGCGTCACGCATACCTATATTGGCAACGCTGTAAATTTGTGAGGTAGAAACACGCATGATTTTTTCTCCACTAAAAACTCAATAAACCCGCCGGCTTTACAATGCCTGGATCAGGGTATCGAACAAATCTTTTGCCACAGAAATAACGCGCGCATTGGCAGTGTATAACTGTTGAAACTGAATCAGGTTTGAAGCCTCTTCATCCAGGTTTACACCTGAGACACCGTCGCGCATGCTGGTGGTTTGCTCCAGCAAACTGCGGCTCGCATCGGTATTAATCTTGGCCAGATTACTCTTGGTACCCACCTCTTCCACCAAACGGCCATAACCCTGACCAAAACTCATGGTGCCGTTTTGCATGGAACCCGCAGTCTCCAGTGCAACCATCGCAAGGGCGTTGCGGTTGTCATTGCGGGAATTGGTGTTAAATCCAACGGTAAACGTATCACCGGCTTTCGGCTCGCCTGAAATTTTTACTTGATAACCAAGATAAGATGGCAAGGCAAAATTCGCGGCGGTGGTATCACCGAGAATGTCACTCACTTCTGGCAAGCCCGTCATGGTAGTGCCGTCAGACAAAGTGATATCAATGCGACCACCAACAGTCACCGCACTCTGCTCACCACCGCCAACATCCTGACCGGTAAGACGCACGTTGGGATTACCATTGCTGTCGTTAACACTGATGCTATTGGATGTGGCAGCCGATGCTGTGAGACGAATATCCAGATTTACGCCAGACGAGGCCACCAAATGAAGCTCCGGTACGCCTGTCACAGGATTACTACTGCTCTCTGCACGAATACCCAATGATTTTAAATTTTCATTGGAATTGATGCTCGTCGCCAGATAGTTGTTGAACTCAACTTCATCGCTGGGGTTTGGCACATCAGGAGCAATATTCAACGCTGAATAACCAATCAGGTTTTCACCATTCACACTGATTTGAAATGGCGGTGCAAACGCGCTTGGATCGATATTCACATCGGTAATAGTGGCCGTGGTAAATGCACGCGCTGTAGCACCCGGAACAGTATTAATACGCGCTGCCGTTTCCGCTGCAGATGCATTGGGGCTAGTCACCATAGTTTGGGACGAGGTCAACCCCGTTTCAGGATCAGTGCGAGAAAATGTGTATTGCTCTACCGGATAACCATTGGGCTGCCCGTATTTTGTAGCGAGCGTATCGGGATAAACCGTTGCCGGAAATAACAGCGATGGTATTGAAGTTCTACCGGCAGGCAATCCGGTGCGTGCGCCGTTGCCAGCGATACGGGTTTCTTTAACATCCGAAGTAAAAAGACTGTTTTCGCGATTCGGTATAAAAATCTGCTCACGTATGGGAGGCGTGAGTGGTTTGGGGTTAGCCGGATCAGTGTTGTCCAATACGTCGTAAGTAGTGTCCGATGTAAAACGAATTACTAAAGGAGGAGAGAGCTTCCCCTCAGTAGCAAAGGTTGAAAGAGGATTGCCATTGGCATCCAACAAACCCAATACTTCACCCGCACTGACAGTACCCTTACCCGTATTGCCCGCTGCGGATGCGGTACGAATAGGCGACGCAAATGCCAGGCTTTCAGGCGCGGTTAGCAACGCGTGAATATCACTGGCACCCGTACGAGTGGGTTGTATGGTAAATGTATCACCGCCTTGAAAAGAGCCGCTTTCCAGATTTAATTCCAAACCATCAAATTTAATCGTGGCCGGATAACTGCCAGGCAACAGGCCCTGGGTGATAGTGGTGTTATCACTCAAGCGGGTTATCGTGTAGTTACTGCTACCTGACGCAACTTCGAATTTGTAATCACTCACTGTCAAGGCTTTAGTATCAGCAATTTTGACGGATATCAGGCGATCATTCGGCGGTGCATTATCACCGTGGGCAACACGGGCGTAGGTCAGTGATTTTTCGTTGATATCACTAAACATAGGGCTGCCGAAATTGCCATTTAAATCCAGCCCCTGACTTTGCGCTTTGTTAAATACATCGCTCATGACAATAGCGATACGGCCGAGCTCATTGATAGATGGCTCAAGCACAGTATTTTTAAAATTCATCAGACCACCCAGCTTGCCACCGCTGACTTGTCCGGTCACATCGGTTGCATGGCCATTGTTAACCAGCTGGATTTTTCCGCCATCGACTTTGAATTGACTGACCTCCGGGCCAACCACCAATGGTTCACCATTACCGATAAATACGTTGACTTCACCTGTGCCCGCTTTAACAACTTGCACTGATGTCAATTCAGATAATTTGCGCAGTGCTTCGTCGCGTTGATCGAGCAAGGCATTGGGCTCGGCACCCGCACCAGAGGCATTTTTAGTCGCCAGTGTCTGGTTTAAATTGGCAATGCTTTTGGCCAGAGCACCGATTTGTTCTACAACCGTTTTTACTTCACTATCTGCCGCTTTTTCAGCTTCTTGCATACGCGTGTAAATACCGTTGTAGCGCACGCTCAAACTATCCGCCTGGGTAATAATCAATTGGCGCGCAGGCGTAGACGACGGATCATTGGCACCGTTTTGAAGTGCAGAAAAGAAATCCTGAAAGCCGCCGATCAAACCGGTGGTCACGTCTGAAAATAATTTATCCAGCTTTCCGATATTGGTATTGAATGTATCCAGTTGGTTAAAGGTGGATGTATCCAGACGCAATTGCGTCGTCACAAATTCATTAACAACGCGCGAAACTGATTCGGTGTTAACACCATTACCTAAAAAGCCTGCATCACCAAATTGCAATTCGGGACGCGTACCAAAGTTAACCGTCTGGCGACTATAGCCCTGGGTATTGGCATTGGAGATGTTGTTGCCTGCGGTGCGCAGCGCAATCTGGCTCGCCTGCAACCCCGAAATGGCATTGGAAAGTACACCACTCATGACTGTACTCCGTTGTCAACGGCCATGACTGCCGGCGCATCCATTGATGACTGGGCAGTTGCCAATTGGTCAGAACCTTCCACAGCGGCGCGTATGCTATCGCTGTTTAGCAGGCGTTGAATTTTATCCGCGTAATCCGGGTCAGTGGCGTAGCCAGCTTTTTGCAATTCTTCTGCGTAGGCTTGTGAATCACTGCCAGCCTCCAGCGCTTTTTCGTAGCGTGGGTTGTTCTTAATCAGCTTTACGTAATCGGCAAAGCTTTGCAGGTAATTGTCGTATTGACGAAACTCTGAACGCTCCTGACGAGCGATGCCGCCGCGACTCTCCAATGAATTAACCGCGACACTTTTACCTTGCCAATTACCGCTCGCTTTAATGTTGAACAAATTGAAAGTATTGTTGCCCTGGGCGTCGTGAATTAAATGCTTGCCCCATCCTGTTTCCAACGCCGCTTGTGCAAGCAATACATCGACACCCACGTTTAATTCAGCCGCTGCTTTTTCGGCGTAGGGTTTCAACTTGGCAATAAATTCATCGGCAGTTTTTACCACGGCATCTTTAATGCCGGTCGCCGCTGTCGATAAAAATGAAGCGTTATTGTCACTCGTCATAGCCGCAGGCGCCGCGCTTTGCTGCAGGGCTTTGCGTACAGGCGCAGGGATTTTTTCACTCAGCACTTGCCGCTGGATGTTGGCTTCCACATCGTCACCGCCCTGCCCCTTTTTGCCATACATGGACTGCATTTGGCGATACATGGTTTTGGCAATGCCCATACCTTCACCGCTCGTGAGGTTGAGTACCATTTGCTGATCAAGCATTTCCTGATGGAACTTCACTTCGTTGCTGGAAAACATATCGCCTTCGCCAAACACTTCGTTGGCATCGCGCATGCTTTTCAGCATTTGCTGTACAAACATGGCTTCAAATTTTTTGGCAATCTCTTTCAGCGCAGCCGGATCATTCTTGCGCCCCATGGCCTTCACAGAGTTAAGTGAATTCTGGTCCAGGTAGGTATCCTGAACTTGCGCTGGGCTGCTGGCTGTGCTGTTGAGAGATAACATTTAGATCACCACTAATTCGGCTTTGAGCGCGCCGGATTGTTTAAGGGCTTCGAGTATCGCCATCAAATCGCTGGGCGAAGCACCTACGTTGTTTACTGAGCGCACTATGTCATCCAGAGAGGCACCGGGCGCAAACTTGAACATAGGGTTGGTTTTTTCTGAGGCTTTAACAGTGCTGCTGGGCACCACTACTGTTTGGCCCTGGCCAAGTGCATTGGGTTGGCTAACGGTAAGGCTCTCGGCAACGGTTACCGTCAAGCTGCCATGCGTAATTGCAACGGGAGATACGCGTACATTTTTGCCCACCACAATAGTGCCAGTGCGTGAATTGATAATAACTTTGGCAACTTCTTCACCGGGTACCACTTCGATATTTTCCAACATGGAAATAAAATCCACGCGCTGCGCTGGATTTTGCGGTGAATCCACGCTGATAGAAACCGAATCCAATGGGCGCGCAACATCGGGGCCCAACATGGCATTAATTGCTTTTGCCACTTGATTGGCGGTGGTGAAATCCGCGCGATTCAAATTGAATACAATGGGTTGGCCGCCGGCGAAATTGGTTTCCACCATACGCTCTACTAAAGCACCGTTGGGAATCCGACCAGCACTGGGAATATTCACTTTAATGCTGGAACCATCAGCACCTTGCGCACCAAAGCCGCCAACAACCAGATTACCTTGCGCAACGGCGTAGACCTTTCCATCCAGACCTTTTAACGGTGCTACCAGCAAACTGCCACCGCGCAAGCTTTTGGCGTTACTGATAGATGACACAGTTACATCCAATGTTTGGCCTGGCTTTGCAAATGCGGGCAGCTCGGCAGTGATCATCACCGCTGCTACGTTTTTCATTTGCATACGAGTACCTTCCGGTACCGCAATGCCAAATTGTTTCAACATGGAGTTGAACGATTGGGTAGTAAATGGTGATTGCGTGGTCTGGTCACCCGTGCCGTCCAAACCCACCACCAAGCCGTAGCCCACCAATTGGTTGGGACGAACGCCGGCTACGCTGGCGAGATCTTTGATACGCTCGGCTTGGGCGAATACTGAAAATTGCAGGAAGAAAATTGCAGTCAGTAGTGTTACGAATTTGTTGGCGAAAAATTTGGTTTTCATTACTGATATCTCGATTTATCTGACATCGTCATCTCAAGAGCTGGATCCCCGGCCTGCGGCCGAGGATGACGACTCCCGGCTAAAACGGCCACCAGCCGCTGTTGAAGAATTTGGACAACCAACCCATATTTTGCGAATCCGCCAAAGTACCTGTACCGCTGTAGGAAATTTTGGCGTTGGCAAGACGCGTTGAAAGTACCGTGTTATCTGGTGCTACATCGTCCGGGCGAACTATGCCGCTGATGCGAATAAATTCGTCACCGCGATTTAACGTCATCCATTTTTCCCCGCGTACAATCAAATTGCCGTTGGGCATAATCTCAGCGACTGTCACGGTGATGTTGCCTTGCAGGCTATTGCTTTGGTCAGCTCCGGCATCGCCATTAAAGTTGCGGTTCTGGGCAATGTTGGTTGCCAGTGATAAGCCTTTCAGTGTTGGATCTGAACCTAACAAGGTGCCATCGCCACTGTTAAATTTCGTGGCGTTATCTTTTTTCACATTCACCGTGGCGGATTTTTTAGACACAGTGTTTTCGCTCAATTTGATGGTGATGATGTCACCCACAAAATGCGCTTTGCGATCGTTAAACAAGGCAAGGCCATAAGAATCCTGGTAGAGCGAACCATCAGTGCGTTGAGGCATTGCCTGAGCCGCAGAAATAGTAGGCGCGTAATAAGGATCGCCTGCATGCGGCTTTTCATTTGTCATGCAACCACTCAACACCAGCGTCACTGCTGCACTTGCCAAACCGGTGAACACGCGTTGGTTTTTCATGATGGTGTTTCTCAAAAAAGTGAAATAGCTGCTTAAAAAATTAAATATTTTGCGAGATGTATTGCAACATCTGATCCGCAGTAGAAACCACTTTCGAGTTCATCTCGTAAGCACGTTGAGTGGTAATCATGTTCACCATCTCTTCTACGATATCCACGTTGGAGCTTTCCAATTGGCCCTGCAATAAAGTACCCATGCCATTTTCAGCAGGCGCACCTTGGGTGGCTGTTCCGCTGGCGACTGTCTCTACAAACAGGTTGCCGCCAATAGCTTGCAAACCGGCGGGGTTTACAAAGTCGGCCAGAGTGATATTGCCGATCTGCTGGGGCGTTGCGGCGTTGGAATCGTTGTAAGCGTTGACGGTACCGTCTTTGCCAATGGTGATGTGGTTGGTACCTTGCGGTACGGTAATAGCAGGCTCTAACACCAGCCCTTCAGAGTTCACCACTTGACCATCACTGTTTAATTCCAGCTGGCCATTGCGGGTGTAAGCGATGGTTCCATCTGGTTGCAGCACTTGCAAAAAGCCGCGACCGTTAATAGCAACATCAAGCGGTTGCTCAGTTACTTGTAAATTGCCCTGGGTGAATTGCTTTTGGGTTGCCACTACGCGGCTACCTGTACCCAGCTGTAAACCGGATGGCAGTTGTGAATCCTGGGTTTCTTTGGCACCCGGCTGGCGCTGCACCTGATAAATCAAGTCTTCAAAATGGGCGCGGTCACGTTTGAAGCCAACGGTGCTGGTGTTGGCCAGGTTGTTAGAAATCGTTGTGAGTTGTTTGTCCTGGGCGGCCAGGCCGGTTTTACTCACATAAAGGGCAGACATCATGGTGTTATACCTCTGTTGCTATCCGGGGGCTGTAATCAGCCTTAATAATTCAGTGCGTTTGAGCCGATAAAGGCTTAAGACATTTGCATCAGCTGCGCTGAAGCAGCGGAGTTGTCTTCCATGGTTTTCATCAATTTCACTTGCATTTCGTACTGGCGTGACAAGCTCAATATCTGGGTAAATTCGTTCACGGCGTTGACGTTGCTGGCCTCTACCATACCGCTAACGACACGTACGCTGGCGTCCGGCTCAGCGGTCAGTCCATCGCGTTGACGAAACAGACCGTCTTCACCTTTTTTCAGGTTTTTCACGTCGGGGTTAACCAGCTTGATGCGGTTGGTATCCACCATGGTTTCTGCCCCTTGCCCCAGCGCAATAATGGAAATGGTTCCGTCAGAACCCACTTCCATTTTCTCCATCGGAGGCAAGCTGATGGGGCCGGAGTTACCCAACACAGCCAAGCCATTGGCGGTGCGCAGGGTGCCTGAGGCGTCAATGGTCAGATTTCCGGCGCGGGTGTAGGCCTCGCTACCGTCAGGCGCTTGAACAGCGATAAAACCATCGCCCTGCAGGGCGATATCCATGGGGTTTCCAGTTTGTTGGAGGGCGCCGTGGGAAAAATCTGCCCTGGGCGACTCAGTGAGCGCGTAGGCACGGGTGGGCTGGCCATCACCGTAATACACCCCCATGCTGCGGGATTGCTCGAAATCCGCCCGGAAACCGGTAGTCCCCAGGTTGGCCATGTTGTTGGCATGGTTGGTCTGCGCCAGCATGTTGTTCTTGGCGCCGGTCATGGCGATGTAAAGGCCTCTGTCCACAAGTATCTCCCCGCCCTAAAGCGCTATTTTTTTGGCAGAAACTGCCGATGCAGGGGATTTTGCAAGACGGGTGCCAACATGGGGAGCCAGCCCATACTGGAGACCAAACCATTGAAAAGAAAGGAGTTAATAAGCGGCAATGATGCGCCGGAAAACAGTGGCGCAGCAAAAGCGGCAAGCAACTTCCGCTGCTTGCCGCTGGGGGAATGAATCGAGGCGTAGGTTGCGGCGGGCGGCGCAGGCTAAGCGAAGCGCAATCTGCGCGACCCGCCCAACATGTCCGACTTACAGAATGTGGTGCAGCTAAGGCCAACGTGTTGGGGTGCAGCTTGCTTACGCAAGCCTTACCGCCAACCTACCCATTAATCAGCTTTATCTCAGGTTAATGATTGTCTGCGTAGTCGCATTCGCCGTTTCGATGGTTTTGGCGTTCGCCTGGTAGTTGCGTTGGGCAATGATCAGATTTACCAGCTGCTCGGACAAATCCACGTTGGATTCCTCTAATGCACCGGAGTGAATATCACCCAGCGACGCTGAACCCGGTGCACCTATCACCGGCTCACCGGTTTCAAAGGTTTGCGCCCACATGGTGTTGCCCACAGGTTTCAAGCCTTCAATATTGTTGAAGTTGGCCAAAGCTACCTGCCCCAGTGTTTGCGCTTCGCCGTTGGTAAAACGGGCGAAGAGAATACCGCGGGCATCCACGTCCAGGCCTGCCAGGCGACCGGTGGTGTAACCGTTCTGGTCCAGGCTTTCCACTGAAAACACGCTACCAAACTGGGTTGAGCCAGTCAGGTCAATGGCAAAGTTGGAGCTGGCTGGCGGCTCGGCCACAGGGATAGTACCGCCTTGCAACACATTCAATGGACCGAGGGCACCCAGTGGTTTGCCATCAGAGCCAACAGGTGTCCAGTTAGAGACCAGCAGACTGTCAGTTAATGCCTCATCCAAAGAGCCATCTTCTTTGAAGTAGATGTTATAGGTGGCCATGGTTGGCGCCGTGTTATTGGGTGCCGGTAAGGTTGGGTCTGGATCGCCCACGTTCTGGCCATCAATTTGCACATAGACCTTCCAGTGGTTTTTCACTGTAGTTGGATCAGCAGCATCGTAATCCTGTTTTACGAAGTAAGAGCGCATCACGTGTGAGTTGCCCAAGCTGTCGTAAATGGTGGATGAAGTCGCGTGGTTGTAAGTCTTTTGGTCGGTAGGATCAAAAGAGTTCATTGGCACAGGGGTAAAACTGTTTGCCTGGAAAGGTGCAAACAGGTTGCCAACAACCGGAGTACTGCTTTCGATGCTATAACCGGCATCCATTACTATGTCGATGGTGCCACCAACTACCAGCGCATCAGTAGTGGTATTCAGGGTTTGCAGAGTGGCATTCTCATCAGAGCCTGTCACTTCAATACTGCCAGCGGGTATAGCAACTGCAGCGGGCGGCACATCTTTCAAGCCATCATTAAAAGCAAATTTCAGGTCGTCACCGCGCGACGATGTCACCACCAGGTTAGTACCTACCACCTCTGCCGTAATACCAGACAAACCTGTATTAGCCGTGGAGATCGCATTGATTTGCTGGGCCAAGGTGGCGATATCCTGGGCAGTAAAGCGCACACCATTGAGCTCCAGGTTGGAGTTGGTGTTGTCAAAGGTTGAACCAGTGACAGTCGCCGTGGTGGTAGCAGTCGCGCTGATGCCAGTCAGGGCATTGATATCTGACGCCGTCTTGGCAGCACTGTCACCCGCCTTGCTGGTGTAGGTAAAGGATGAACCTGTAGGAGGCTGAATAACCAGGGTTTGCGCGGCATAACCGTTAGTGACCGCAGGAATACCTGATACAGACTGGGCGGCTGGCGCCAAAGCAGCAATTTCATCCACCGCATTGGATAGCGCACTGCTACCAATAGTTGCCGGTGTGGTCAGCAGGTTAATGGTTGAGGTTGCGCCCTTGGCGGTATCGTTCAACACCAACTGATTAGTCGCCGTGTCAGCCGAAGCAATCACGTTAATACGGGGAGATGAACTGTAGATCTGTGCGTTGATAACGTTGGCCAGGTCTTTCAGGGTAGAAATAGTGGTCGCTGTACCCAGGGTCGCTGCGTTCAACTTGATCGTTTGGGTACCGTCACCGGTTGAGGGGGTGGACCCGGCAATCTTGATGGAAAACTCGGTAGGGTTAGCAGCGAAGTCTATCGGGAAGGTCAATGGATTGGCGACAGAACCAACAGCTGAGGTAGTGGTAGTTGCATCTTTAATTCCCAGCTGTGAAACGCCGATGGCACCACCATTAGTCACAAAGCTGGAGCCAATAGTCTCCAAGTGCTTCTCCCGTGAGTCCACGTTAAATGACGCTTCCACGCCAGTGGTTTGACGTGGCGCCTGGGTGCTGACATCTACTTTCAGGTTGCCCAGAATACCGCTTACGTTGCCATTGGCGTCGGCGGCAAAACCTTGCAGGTGGGCACCTGTATTACCAACGATATAACCGTCTTTATCCAGGCCAAATGCACCAGCACGGGTATAGAGCTGGTTGCCATTGTCACTCATGACAAAGAAGCCGGAACCGTTAACCGCCAAGTCCATCGCATTCTGGGTGAACTTGAGGTTGCCCTGACTGAAGCTTTGACGCAACGCCAGCGTAGTCACACCGCTACCGGGCGTAGCCGAACCGCCGCCCAACAGGGAGCTGGTATACACATCACCAAATTCCGCGCGCGAACCTTTAAAACCAATAGTACCGGCGTTGGCAATGTTGTTGCCGGTAACTTTCAAATCTGTATCGGCGGCGCGGATACCACTGAGTGCTGTATTGAATGACATGACATACCCCTGAGTGTTGCGTGGCTACTGCTAGTCACAAGTAAGTTGTTAATGTGGACGACGAGTCCTGATTCTTGGTTGAGCGGCCTAGTTAAACTGTTTGACCTTGCTCATATCTATTGGGCCTACACCGGCCAGGTTGAGGACGAGCTTGCCGTCAGTACCCAGCGTCACACTGTTGACGTTGGCACTGAGGTTGGTCCCCAGGGACGTGGTTTTGCCATCCTGAGTGGCGGTCACGTCAAACTTATAGGTGCCAGGCTTCGCGGCAGCTGTCGGTGCCCAATCCAGCAACTGTCCATCTACTTCGATATTCTGGCCATCCCAACGGAAGTTGTGATCACCTGATGTAGAGGAGCCAATAGGGATAGACGCAACCACTGCACCCTTCTCATCAGAAATATTGATTTTCAGGTCTTTGGTAGAAGCCGGCAGGTTGTAGCTACCAGACACTATGCCGCCGTCAGCCAGGATACTGGTCGTGCCTTCCACACTTACCGAGCGCCCCACCAACGATGAGGCTTGCAGCGCCTGGTTGGACATAAAGTTGCCCGTGAAGCTGCTGAAGTTGGTGTTCAGTTTCTCCAGCCCCTCAACCGAGCTGAACTGCGCCAGCTGGGCCACAAACTCGGAGTTACTTTGAGGGCTGAGTGGGTCCTGGTTTTTCATTTGCGTAATCATCAGTTCCAAAAAAGCGGCCTGGCCGAGTTCGTTGGATTTTTTGGCCGTAGTGGTTTTGTTGGCAATGTCATAATTGCCCAACACATTCGATGCAGTGGTATCGGCTACGTTGCTCATGATATTCCCCTAACTATCCCGCTTACTGGCCAAGGGTCAGCACGCGCTGAACCATTTGCTTAGCTGAGTTCATCACCTCCACGTTCATCTGGAACGAACGTGAAGCCGAAATCATATTGGTCATCTCTTCCACCACATTCACATTGGGGTAGTAGACATAGCCGTCTTTATCCGCCTTGGGGTGGCTGGGCTCATAGCGGCGCTCTAAAGGCGCATCGCTCTCCACTATCCCCATAACCTGAACACCGGCATCAGCATCGCTTTCAGCAGTCGCTTTATCGCCGTCCAGATTCTGTTGCATGGCCTGCTGCATGGCGTCTTTGTGGATAGCGGCAAACACCGGTTGGCGGCTGCGATACACCTGATCGATGCTGGAGCTGGCCGACTGGGCGTTGGCCAGGTTACTTGCCGTGGTATTTAAACGCAGGCTCTGCGCATTCATCCCGGTGCCGGCTATGTCAAAAATGTTTCCCAGTGCCATGATGTGTCTCGCCTAAAAAGTCGTTAACCAATCGGTTGTTGAATAGGGTTTGCTAAAAGATTACTCGCCGCGAATAGCGGATTTCAGCCCCTGGAATTTACTGTTCAGGAACTGGAAGCTGGCCTGAAACGCCAAGGCGTTTTTCATGTATTCCGCGTGCTCTATCTGGTCTTCCACGGTGTTGCCATCAATAGAGGGCTGTTGTGGAGTGCGGTAGAGGAGATCGGCGTCTTCACCAACGGCGGTGTCCATCGCCATGTGGCGGTCATTAGTTACCTGAGCCGCAAGCTGGCCCTCGCTGCTGGAGCTTTGCTGGTTCAGGATTTGCTTGAAATCCAGGTCGCGTGCCTTGTAATTGGGGGTATCGATGTTTGCCAGGTTGTTGGCCAACACACCGGCGCGCTCGCTGCGTACGTGCAAGGCTTTTTCGTGAATTCCCAAGGCGGCTTCAAAGGAAATGGACATGGTCGTCTGCTCTGATCATTGGAGACACTCCTGGCAAATTGCCGTTGGTGTCCGGGTTACAGAACTATTTGCAACCCCTATGCCAAAGCCACAACAAAATTTAAACCATTGATTTATATGAGCTTTTTAAATTTATTACAGTTTGCCGCAGCGGCAAGCAGGCCAGCGGCAACGCCAAAGCGGCAAAGCTTTTCCGCTTACCGCCAACACAACGACACAGCACCTAAAACCACTGACAGCCAACCGTCACAAGGTTAAGATGAGCCACAGATTTTTCCTGCCAGGAGCCCGCATGCAACTCAACAGCATCCACCATGTCGCCATCATCTGTTCCGATTACGCCCGCTCGAAACATTTCTACTCTGAGACACTAGGCTTGAAGATCATCGCCGAGGCCTATCGCGAAGCGCGCCAATCCTACAAGCTCGACCTAGCCCTACCCGACGGCAGCCAGTTGGAACTCTTCTCCTTC
>JAGKWU010000071.1 GCA_021151695.1 Cellvibrionaceae bacterium
TTCAAAAAACTGTCGTCTGAATGACATATAGCGTCGCTTTAATCGTTGCCATTCCTATTCAACCAAAACCACAGGAAGCAACCGATGAGTGACCATACCCTTTATGAAATCGACAACTCTGGCATTGAGCCCATGTCGAATACCTCCAGCAACCCAACCTTTGGTGAAATACTGACCCAGCGTCGCCAGTTTCTGAAAGGCAGCCTGAGTACAGCGGTAGCTGCATTTATGGGTACCAGCCTGGTTGCCTGTGGCGGCGATGACGACAAGAAAGCCAATTCGCCAATTCCATCATCCTCCAGCGCAAGCAGCACCCCGGCATCCAGTAGCTCAGCCGCTTCGTCATCGGCAGCACCACTGCTTGGCTTCGCAGCTATTGCAACCAATCGTGCCGATGCCATCACTGTGCCAAGCGGTTATACCGCCGTTTCCTTTGTCCCATGGGGAACACCACTGACTGGCACTATGCCCGCTTACAAACCGGATGCATCCAACACTGGTGCCGATCAGGAACAACAAGTAGGCGCCCACCACGACGGCGTTTATTTCTTCGCGATGGATGCCAAAACCACAGGCACCAATTCCAGCGAAGGCCTGTTGGTGATGAACCACGAATACATCGACCCAGCCTTAATTCACACCAAAGGTCAAACCCTGGGCGCCACCCGCCCCGCCGATGAAGTGCGCAAGGAAATTGCCGCGCACGGCGTAAGTGTTATCCATATCCGCAAAAACGGCAGTAACTGGCAAGTGGTTAACGGCAGCCCGTTCAATCGTCGTATCACCGGCGCCACCCCGATGGATATTCGCGGCCCTGCGTCCGCTGACGCAAAACTCGTGACCAAATACAGCCCCAATGGCACCAGCACCCGCGGAACCCTGAACAACTGCGGTATGGGCGCCACCCCTTGGAACACCTATTTGACTGCTGAAGAGAACTGGGCCGGTTATTTCATGAACAAGGACGCCACCCAACCACGCGAACACAAGCGCTATGGTGTAGGCACCAAGAATGGCCGTTACTTCTGGGAAGTTGCTGACTCGGCAGCCGATGAATATGTCCGCTTTGATGCATCCACCAAAGGCGCTACCGCGATGGATGACTACCGCAATGAGCCAAACACCTTTGGCTGGATGGTAGAAATCGATCCATTTGACCCGGAAGGTCGCCCGCAAAAACGTACAGCACTCGGCCGTTTCGGTCATGAAGGCGTGATCTTCGCGCCAGCCGTAGAAGGCAAACCAGTGGTTTGCTATTCAGGCGATGACTCACAAAACGAATACATCTACAAATTTGTTTCTGCCGAGCCTTTCCACAAAGCCACTGCCGGTGGCTGGCTGTTAAACACCGGTGTTCTGTACGTAGCCAAGTTCAACGCCGATGGCACTGGCGAGTGGTTGCCGCTGGATATCACCAACAGCACCTTCACCGCCAAAGCCGCTGCTGCCGGTGTTAGCTTTGCCAGTCAGGCAGATCTGCTGATCAATACCCGTACCGCTGCTGACCTGATGGGTGCCACCAAAATGGACCGTCCCGAGTGGGGTGCAGTGCATCCAGGTACCGGCGAGGTGTATTTCACCCTGACCAACAACACCAGTCGCACTGAAGCACAAATTGATGCCGCTAACCCGCGTGCGAACAACGCGACTGGCCATATCATCCGCTGGCGTGAAGATGCCGACAAAACCACCTTCAAGTGGGACATCTTCCTGATGGGTGGTGACGTAGGAACCAAAACCGGCACCGGTGACACAGCAGTG
>JAGKWU010000072.1 GCA_021151695.1 Cellvibrionaceae bacterium
GTGTTAAGAAGGAGATATTATCTGAACAATCTAAATACCCATTCCTCACTTCTGTGTCAATTCTCATCCACATTCTTACATCAGAAACTTTATCATAGAAGACTGTATATACTATAGGAGAGTTGGGAAACATGTGTTCATATGTTATCTTAAATCTCTTACGATTATTCTTAAACTCATTTAGGAATGAATACACTGGCTCAGAGATATTTGGTTTCTTCTCTTTTTCTGGTTTACTATCCTTCTTAAAAAGACTAGCTATCTTTGACAATAGATGATTTATCGTAAACGAATGATTCATCATTAACTCTCCCCTTCACAATATATTTTAGACAACCTATCTCTTTGTTGTTGGAGAGTCTTGAGTTTAACCCTCTCTCTTCTAGCTATTCTATATTTTCGTAATATATCACTTCTTCCTTCATAGAACTTCACAACTGTCCTTACTAAATATTCATTCTCATCATCAGTCAAGAATGAGATATTATCACTACACCATGTTATTACTTTCTTCTCAATACCCATTATAGCAGGATATTTTAATAAGTGTATTTTATATTCTTCTTTTGTTTGCTTATCTACTAAGGAATATTCCATACTTACCTTATAGTAACTTCTTTCATATTCTTCTAATTCTTTTAATATGAATCTCTTCGGATTATTAAAAAAAACCTTAACAAAAGAAATTACTGGTTCAGATACAACGAGTCCTTCAAGGGCGATCCTTCTCTCATGGTAACATTTCTTCTTTTCTGCAATGTTATATTTTTTATGAGAAGTGGTAGCGCTACTACTACCACTACTACCATCTCCCATATCAAACAATAATACATAAATTGTCCCAATGATTAACCCTCCTGCAAGAATGCACAAAAGGGTTATTGCTGTTATTCCACTAGTCATTATTATCACTCCTTTTTCTTAATTCTCTTTACAAATTCTCTGCTTCCGTCAGGAAACACTCTCACAATACTATTTCCCTCCACTTCAAGAACTGAATGTCCTTGTATAAGAGCTGTCTCTCTTGCTTCATTAAAACTGTTTGCACTCTCGAAGCTATATTGTTCTCTTCTCCATCAATTTCAGAGAATATCATTTGGCATTCTCCTTGTAAATATTATAAAGCCACTCATTCCAGAAAGCAACATCGACTTTCTCTGGATAACTACTATTAGCTGCAAGCTGTTCCACTTCAGCAATTACTCGCTCCAATTCTGGTTGTACTTCAGATAGGAAGTCTAGCTCCCCTCTCTTCACTTGAAGAAGGTAGTCCCTCTTAGTCAGAGGGTATTTCAGATCACCAGTGAGATAGATTTCTTCTAGCTGGTATGCAGCACGAATAGCATGAGATACAGCTTTCCAGTCAATTCCATTATTCTCCTTAGCTAGACGTGCTCTTTCCCCGTAGCTTTCCCATTTAGCTTGAATACTCTTTACAAATAGGTTATAAGGCATTGTGTTTTGATATTTGCTATCCAACACTTGATAGAATTTTTGAACAGTGCCATTTGGAAGAACACTCTCAGTGAAATAGCAATACTCACTTACTGGCAGCTTTCCCCAAATGTCATAGAGAGTTGTCTTTACATTCCTAGTATTACTAGCTCGGTGAATTGTATTCACCACTTCTTCAAGAGCTGCCATCCTACTTCCACGAATACCGTATTTAGCTGCTTGTTTCTTAGCATATCCTAGGAATG
>JAGKWU010000025.1 GCA_021151695.1 Cellvibrionaceae bacterium
GGGTGAAAATTCGGTGGGGGGTGGGGGGAAAAATTACCCCCCCAATAAACAGGAATATAACCAGGAAGATAAACCTATAGAGACTTCGTCTCTTGTTGTCAGCAAGCAGACAACGCCTCAATGCCCACAACAAGCAATCGTTGACCTGTATCACCAAAAGCTGCCAGAGCTTCAGCGTGTCCAGGTTTGGACAGCGGCAAGGGCTCAAGCATTGTCAGCACGATGGAAGGCAGACAAGCGGAATCAGAGCTTAGAGTTCTGGGAACGCCTGTTCGACCACGTAAGACGATCAGATTTCCTGATGGGCAAGGTTAACGGCCATAACCGTAAACCGTTTAAGTGCAACCTGGAGTGGATTGTGAACGCCACCAATTTTGCCAACATCGTTGAGGGCAAGTACCACAATGACAACTGATCACCTTGCCTCAGACCCTGGCTACCTGTTCGACGCTGAGCACGCGGTACTCGGTGGGATATTCCTGGCGCCGCAGTGCCTGGACGATTTGCGCGACCTGATTACCGTTGAAGACTTTGGCCGACCACTGCACCGCCATATATACGCCGCGATCCTGAAAGCATCAGACGCAGGCGCCAAGCTCGACCCGATGAACGTTGTGGAAATTGCCAGCCAGTCTATCCCGCTGGTCGACGTGCTGGAGATTGCCAGGGGCACGCCAAGCGCCGCTAACGTGCTGGAGTACGCGGCACGCCTGGCTGAGAAATCTGCTCAACGACGCATTGAACAGATCGCTGGCCAGCTACACATGATCGCGTGGGACAGGTCTATTAACCACGAAACCAGAATCAACCGCGCTGAGGCGCTGTTAACCCAGGTGTCTGAGGTATCGGCGGCAGATACGTTTGACTTAGACCTGGCAACCGACTGTAGAAACGCCGTAGACGCCCTTGAGGCGCGCTTTAATGCCGGTGGAGAGATGCAGGGCATACCTACCTACTACAAGGACGTTGACGAGCGCTTAAACGGCCTTGTAGGGCCTGACCTGATTGTTGTTGGTGGGCGCCCTGCGCAGGGCAAAACCACTGTTGGCATGAACATGATTACGAACATGGCACTAGCTGGCCACGGCGTGCTGGTGTTTAGCCTGGAAATGTCACGTCAGCAGCTTATGGACCGCATGATTTGCAGTGTCGCAGGCGTAAACAGCAAGCGATACAGCCGTGGATTGCTTGAGGAGGGCGATTGGCCGCTAGTGTCTAGCGCTATTGCCAGGCTGAAGAGCGCGCCTATGGTGATCGATGACAGATCGGGCATTACTATTTCGCGGATCAGGTCAAAGGCTCGCAAGGTGCATGTGGCCATGCGAAAGCGCGGGGGGCTACGGTGCATACTGGTGGACTATCTGCAGATCGTGCAGGGCACGAAAAAAAACCAGAGCACCTATGACCGGGTATCTGAGGTATCTATGGGCCTGAAGCAGATTGCAAAAGAGCTAAACGTTCCGCTGATTGCGTTGGCTCAGCTCAACCGAGGATCGGCAGAGCGAGCCGACAAGCGCCCAGGGCTGCATGACCTAAAAGACTCGGGGCAGATTGAACAGGACGCCGATATCATCATGTTTGTTCACCGCCCAGAGTATTACGACCCGAATACGCCGCAGAAAGGCATAGCCGAGCTGATCACGGCAAAGTTCCGCAACGGCGAGGTCGGAACCGATTACCTGGCCTCCAGACTGGATATGTGCAGGTTTGATAGCCTGGACGTTAAATACACACCACTGAGTGAGACGATCAAACCCGGGCGCAGGCGCGGGCCGTACGACAATGACTAGACAGCGAAACCTAACCAAAATAGCCGCCAGCCTCAGCATCTACTGCCCAGAGCGAGTGCGGCGCATCCTGGAGGCCGTGCCCGACAAAGCCGAGCGAGACGCGATTGAGCGAGAGTATTGCAGGCTAAGGGAAAATAAATTGGCAAAAGGTGTTGACATAAAAGCTTGGAGCAATTAATCTTAGTTTTGTGTGGTGAAAGCTGAATCCTGGCACGAAGTAAAAGTGTAAGCACGGCGCATCTAACCCAGTCCAGGCGGGGCGATGCCATCACACAACCGGATTAGCCGGCAGTGCTTGACACCTGGATAAACAAACGGACCCGCACCGATTGCGGAATACTTGAGGGTAAGACAATGTTTGGTATTGGAAAAAAACTGTTTGGCGCGAAGAAAGCTGTCAAAAAACTGGAAAACCGCGACCTGATGCAAGCAATCGTTGGCGGATGCCTGCTGGTTGCTGCTGCTGACGGCGAAATCAGCAAGAACGAGGCCGCTCAAATCGATCTTCAGATTCGCGCCAACAAGAACCTGGAACACTTTGGATCTGAAATCACCCAGCAGATTAACCTGTTTACCGAACAGCTCCAGGCAGGCTTTCGCCTGGGACGCATGAACATCATGCGAGAAATCAAAGAAATCGCATCCAATCCGATGGACGCTGAGGAAGTCTTCGTGAATATGCTCACCGTCGTCGAAGGCGATGGGAACGTGAGCGCAGAAGAAATCAAGGTCCTGGCGGAAATCGGCACCATGCTTGGACTGCGACTCAAAGACTTTGGCATTGAGTCGTAAGTCATGTGGCTGTTTACCGGGAAGGATTTGGCAGACCTCGTTCTGCTCTCCGTCGTCGCTATAACATTTGTGGTGTGGTGGATAAAACGAAAAGCAAAAACTTTGATTGAAAAGCTAAGGCGGCGTTAGAGAATCCGTCATAGCCGGCAGTGCTTGATACCTGGAAAGACAGGCGTAGGCCCCACGATACGGGGCGCACAGACGCATGGCGGTTGTCGGCGCAAGCCATATTCCCGAAATGGTGCTCCGGATTCCACCCACGAGCGAGCTTGAACGACACGAGTGGAGCCAGCCGCCAGCCGTGTGTGATGCAAATCAGGATTACAGCAATGAAAAAAAAAGTCACCGTAACAGTATACGACAGAGAAGATTACGGTTCCGGGTTGCCTCCAACAAAAGCAAATGAATTTGTTGCATGGCTAAGAGAAAAGCTGTTTTTAATTCCAGGGGATTGTATGCATACAGCAAAGGTAGAACTAGAAACTTATTCGTGTTGTGGAGATTATTACGCTGGCATATCCATATCATACGAACGAGACGAAACGGAAGAAGAGGCAATGGAACGACAAAAAAATGAAATGGTCATGCAAGAGTTAAAGAGAGCGAGTGAAATTAAAGAATATTTTGCGTTAAAAGAAAAATATGGGTTTTAGATCGGCGTTTAAAAGTCATGAGCGAAGATAAGTTCGAGCGCAAAATGCACGAAATGCGCCAGGTTGCGGCAGCTTATGCGCAGGTGAAAGGCGAGCTTGCCTACCTGGAGCAGTTTCGCAAGTCAAAGAAAGCGATCCTTATGAAGGACGCGGAGGCGCAAGGATATGCGTCAGCTGCCATGCAAGAGCGAGAGGCATACGCACACACAGAATATGTTCAGCTGCTGGAAGCGTTGAAAATTGTCACAGCAGATGCGGAGGATTTGCGCTGGAAGCTAGTGATGTTTCAGACAGAATTTGACCGCTGGCGCACAATACAGGCTAACAGGAGGCAGGAGCGTGTCAATCACGGAGCATAAGACCATTGTCGGTATTGATCCAGGTGTAAAAACCGGCATTTGCATTATTACCGTCGGGAAGATAGTTCTAATAGACACCGTTACCGCTGTTGAGGCCGAGAATCACATATTAATGATTCCAGATCGCATGTCTGTTTTTGTGTTGTTTGAGGACTGCCGTCTTAGGGCTTGGAAAGGAAAA
The DNA here is from genome assembly GCA_021151695.1 of Cellvibrionaceae bacterium. Lineage (GTDB taxonomy): Bacteria > Pseudomonadota > Gammaproteobacteria > Pseudomonadales > Cellvibrionaceae > Cellvibrio. The sequence continues at coordinate 3,776 of JAGKWU010000025.1, forward strand.
AAAGGAAAAGAGGCGCTGAAGGGTGTTGGCAGTGTAGAACGAGATTGCAAAAGATGGGCTGAGTTCCTGGATTACCACGGAATACAAGGGAAAGCTTGTCATCCAACAGAAGGGAAAACAAAGCTTAGTGCCGAGCAATTTTCCATAATTACAGGGTATAAGGGCCGCACCTCTGAGCACGCTAGGGACGCGGCGATGTTGGTATTTAGGCGCAAATTTGTTGCAAGGGGCAAGCACACATGAAACCTGAAAGTAATTGGAATATCCAAGGGCCAGTAGAAGTTGAAATTGTTGTCTACATCACCGATGGCGAAATGGCAGGAACCGCAACGATACGCATTAGGATGGGGGCATATGGCGTTAGCCCAGAGGATATGCGCAACCGCGTAGAGAAATTTGCTAAAGATGAAATGCCGGAGGGTTATCGCCTGATGACAATGCGTGAATTTTTCGATTACGCAAATTGTCCGCCGTCAGCAGAGTACAACGATTAGAAAGGCTGCCTTGAATTAAGAAGCTTTGCACTGCCAGGCGGCGAGGATTGGGATAAGTAAATGGCTGAGGCATACGCGACAATTGTGGTCGACGAGACAACCGGAGACGACGGGCGACTGAAACTGTCACGCCGCTGGAAGCCGCGAAAAAAAGGCAGATGGCGCGTAGAGATGTACGCAGAACGCGAGGCTACGATTGACGACGCATTAGCCGCTGAGCTACACGGCGTTGAGCCAGTAGCGGTCGGAGACATTATTGAGATGCGGCAGTCATTGGTTTTTGACATGTGCAGGTTTGATGCGTTGTTGAGGCAGCATCTGCTAGATGCAATTGATAATTTGTTGCCTGCTGGCGCCAACACAAAAAAAGCTGTATGTACGATTTGGGAGCTGTAACCATGCCGAGTAAGGACCGTATGCACAAGTACGCTTATATAGCCGAGCGATATAACATGATGACAAGGCTAGAGCTTAAAAACGCGGACATAGCTGAGCGTCTCTGGATTACTGCAAAGCAGCTTGCAAGATATTTGGAAAAGGCCAGGAAGCGAGGCATGCATGTTGAGATGTCTGTAATACAGCGCAAGTTGAAAAGCACTGCAGCTCCAGCGCTAGAGCCAGAATCCGAGCCAACGCAGCAGCAAATGGCAGATTATGAAAAAGAGGCTATCAGAATAGCAAAGCAAAAAGCTCTTCCGTTCCAGTGGGTTTATAACCGACTGAAGCTTTATGAGCATCCGCCGCAAAAGACTTTTGAGATGAAAAACGCATATTACGGAATAGGAGTAGCAACGAGATGCTAGGCGAGCACATGAGGACGCACATACCACTGACAAGCCGCATCGTCATAACTGGTTCGGCAAAGCGTGACGCTGAAGGGCCAACAAAAACCAGCGAAGATATTGAGCGAGAGGTGGCAGAGTTCCTGGCTCGAGGAGGAAAGATACAACGCCTGGCAATAGGTGAGTCGGCATATAAAGTTCCAGAGGCGCTTTTGAAGGCAAGAAAAAGCGGCGCAAAATCATCCGCATCAATCACATGCGAGCAGCCACCCGCGACAGGATATATGTCACCGAAAGATGCCGCGAAGGCACTTGGGGTATCCGTTACCGTGCTGTACACATGGCGTGCTGCTGGCCATGGTCCAGCGAGTGAAAAACACGGCGCTTATGTACGCTACCAGGCTTCCGTGATCGGTGAGTACTCTAAAAGCGATTGTGAGCGGTTGAGGTTGGCCAGGCTGCGGCATGTGGCGATTAAGGAGCGAGCTTTGAAAAAATAATTAGCAAAACGTGTTGACGGCAATGCCTCAATGGATAATAATGACTCTACAAGCTGATGAGCAGCCGGACATAGAGAACTAAGAGGGTATAGAGATGGCGACTTACGACGTGCTTTTGGATTGCGGAACCGTTGGAACGATCAATAGCGATACGCTTGGCGGACAAGCAGCAAGCGATTTTATTGGCGAGGTCGTGAATGTACATCTTCATGACGAAAACGGGAACGAAATTGAGGTTGAGGGCGTTTTGGTTGAAGTGCTTGAGTAAGAAACAAGATACTCAAAAAAACAGGCGCCAACACGGCGCCTTTTTTTGTGTTACAATAAACAATACATCTAGGAATAAAGGCCATGCATGACTGATCAGAAACCACGCAGGCGCGGAAAAGGCAAGAAGGCGTCAAAGGCCGATTTTCTGCACATGCGCATGCACGACAGCAAAAAGAATCGGTGGGCATTGGCTGCCGGCATTACAGGCGTTAGTTTGACTGAGTTTGTCGAGTCTGCGTGTGACGCCAGGGCAGCTCTTGTTATTTCGGAGATTGAGCAATGACCGATATACAGTCAGGCGATTTGGTGACAGTGCGGCACGCTGGGCACAAGTTCAACGGCGCGCTAGGGTGCGTGCGTGCAGTTGAGTTTGTAGACGACGCACAAATGGCTATGGTGTACTTTGACGGCATTACCGTGGCCGTGCCTGGCGTGTGGCTGGAGCTGAGCGAGTCGGTTGGTGAAATAGATCACCTAAATTAGGTAGTGCAATCTGCGTTATACTGTATCCATCGCATAACAAGCCAGGAGCAAAAACAATGGCCAAGAAAATGAAACACGACGACGCCGCAATGGATAAGGCGTTGATTCGCAAGGAAATGGCGAAGATGGAAAAGGCAGAGGAAAAGCGCGAGAAAGGGATGGTGGAGAAAGCAGTTAAGAAGGCTGTTAAGAATAAAAAATGACAAAGCAAGAGCGGAATCAGATTATTTGCGATATGGTTGCAGAGGGAAAAACCCTTAGGCAAATAGGCAAAGAAATTGGCGTTTCAGCGGGCAGAATATGTGGGTGGGTTGCTGAAGACCCTGAATTTGCTGAACAATACGCGCGCGCGCGTGACACAGCAAGCGACATATTTGAAACGGAAATCATTGAGGCTGCACTTGCCGTATCGCCTGAGACCGCTCAAGCTGATCGAGTAAAAATTGACGCTATGAAATGGGTTGCGGCGCGACGGGCGCCAAAGAAATATGGCGAGCGCGTGCAGACAGAACACAGCGGCACAGTATCACTCACAGACATGACAGATGATGAGCTTGAGCGACGTATCAAAGCTCTCCAGGGCTGAGAAGCTAGAGCTAGTTAAACTGTTGGAAGAGCGCAAAATGAGAGATGCGCAACGGCAGTATAAAATCCAGTGGGCCAGCTTATACGACTGGCAAAAGCGTTTTGCGACAGCCACCGCAGAACACTCATCATGCATGCTAATGGCAGGCAACCGCGTAGGTAAGACGCGTACAGGCCTGACCATTGATGCTATGCACATCCTAGGCGACTACCCTGACGACTACCATGGACACCGATTCGAGGGTGCGCCACTTATCTGGCTGCTTGGCTACTCGATGGAGAAGACTCGCGATCTATTGCAAACGCCGTTGTTCGGTCGTCTTGAAGGTGGCAAGTGGACTGGCGGACTGATCCCCCCGGATAGAATCATTGACCACAAGTCGGCGACAGGAACTAGCGGAGCAATGCGCGAGGTGCGCGTTAAGCACTCCAGCGGAGGCATATCGACCGTGCAGCTTTGGTCATACAGCCAGGGCCAGCACGCGCTTATGGGCGACTCGGTAGACTGGTATCACATCGATGAGGAGCCGAAAGACAAGGCTATATATCCGCAGGTGTTGACCAGGACGGCAACGGGCGACCAGGGTATCGGCGGCAGAGGGATACTGACATTTACCCCAGAGAACGGACGCACCGAGCTGGTTGTGCAGTTTATGGACGCGCCAGCGCCAGGACAGTACATGCAGCGCGCAACATGGGATGATGCGAAGCACCTAAGCCAGCGCGTTAAAGACGAATTGCTCGCGCAGTATCCAGCATGGCAGCGCGACATGCGGTCGAAAGGTTTGCCGCTGCTTGGTGCAGGCCTGATCTTTGATTTTGCAGATGATGTTATACGGTGTCAGCCGTTTGAGTGCCCCCCCCATTGGTTTGTTGTCAACGGTATGGACTTTGGGTGGGATCACCCACAGGCTCATGTACAGCTATGGCATGACCGAGACGCAGACGTGATATACGTTGCGCACGCCTGGAAAAAAAGCAAGATCACGCCTGACGCCGCATGGGGTGCGGTCAAGCATTGGGCATCTAACGTCCCTACGGCATGGCCGCATGATGGACTGCAGTCAGAGAAGTCAAGCGGCGACCAGCAGCGCGAGGCATACAGGCGAGCAGGCTGGGAAATGATGCCGGATCATGCCACATGGCAAGCTGGCGGCAATGGCGTTGAGGCCGGCCTGGTAGAGTTTTATCAGCGCATGTTAGACGGCAGATTCAAGGTATTCTCGCATCTAACAGATTGGTTTGACGAGAAACTGAACTATCATAGAGACGAAGACGGTAAAATAGTCAAGGTTAATGACGACCTTTTGAGCGCGACGCGTTATGCGTATATGATGCTGCGTTACGCAAAGCAGCGCGTACACTGTAGCGCGACAAGTGCCGTACAAGTTGCGCCTAGACCAATCACGCCGAAGAGCCTTAGCCGATGACTGATTTACAAGTGATCCTAGACCGACACAAGCAGGCGCACATGAGCACGCTGCGCACGCGTGAGGCAGCGGCCGATGATTTGGTATTTGCACGGCTAACCCAGTGGGATGATTATCTGGAGTCTGTTGGGCTTGAGTATCGTGGCGAGTTTAACCTCATCTACAAGGAGGCAATGCGCCTAAAGTCAGAACTGCGATCGGTAAATATTGGAGCCAACTTCAAGCCTGATGACGGCGCAGACCCGGACGCTGCGGACATATTGAACGGCATGTTCCGTGCATTCATGCGCACGAATTCGGCTAAGTCGGCCATCGACATTGCGATTGATGATGTTATAGATTGCGGGTTCGGTTGCGTCCGCATGACGACGGATTACGTCAACATGATGTCCGACATGGACAACCGGCAGGAGCTGCGGCTAGAGGGCATCCACGAAGCAAACAATAACGTTTATTGGGACCCGAATAGCCGGCAAATAGACAAGTCTGACGCAAAGTGGTGCTCGGTCATCACGCAGATGACGAAGGAAGGGTTTGAGGAGCTGGCAGAGGAGTACGGCTTTGACCCCACAACCCTGCCTAGTGCATACGCTATGCCAACTATCAGCTACGTTTTCCCCTGGAATTCGATAGCAAAAAACTATTTCGTAGGAGAGTACTACGAGCGCGTCAAAAAAACCAAACGAATCACCATCATGCGCGGTCAAGATGGCGAGACTATGGCGCTAGACAATGCCGACCTAAAAGACCAGCTAGACGCAATGATTGCCGCGGGCTGGGTCACTGTCGGCAAAAAGCGCGTAGATCAGTGGGAGGTGTGGAAATACATCGTTTCCGGCGATCAAGTGTTGCACAAGCAGCGCATTGCAGGGCAGCACATCCCGATTATTCCGGCGTTCGGCAACTGGAATTTTGTCGAGGGCTACGAGGTTTGGCGAGGCATTACGCGCCTGGCAAAAGACCCGCAGCGCCTGCACAATCTGATGATGTCGTATATCGCGGACATCGCCGCACAAGGGGCACGCAACAAACCGATCTTGCATCCTGAGCACGTCCAGGGTTATCAGAATTTGTGGGACGACCCAAGCAAATATCGTTATTTGCTGGTCAATCGCAAGGCGCCAAATGGAGAAGATCTTCCGCCGGTCGGAAATTACCTGCAAACTGAGCAGATACCGCAGGCCATCATGGCTGCGCTTGAGACGACGCGCACAAGCATCTCCGATGTAACTGGGCCTGGCATGCCTCAGGACGTGCTAAACCCTGACGCAAGCGGTGTTGCCGTGATGGCGATGCAGGCGAGAGTAGATAATCAGAGCTTTGTTTTCCTGGACAACATGGGCAAATTCGTGCGCCGCATTGCCGAAGTCTGGGTTAGTGCGGCGTCTGAGGTATACGACACGCAGCAGACTGTGACGACTATTACAGCAGATGGAGCTGAAGGTTCTGAAGTCATTTTCGACCAGGTACAGGACATGCGCTCTGGCGAGTGGGTGACGTTAAACGACATTAGCCGTGGACAGTTTTCGACGCACATCGAAATCGGCCAGAGCTGGGAGTCGCAGAAGCAGCAAGCGCGTCAAGAGCTCGTGCAGATGATGCAAAGCACGCAAGACCCGCAACTAGCCATGATCCTACAGTATCAATACTTGATGCTGCTTGAAGGTGAGCAAAACGCCATGCTGCGCAAGTTTGCCCGCCGTCAGCTGCTGCAGATGGGAATGATTGAGCCTCAGAGCGATGAGGATATACAGTACCTGCAGCAACTGCAGCAGCAAGCGCAGCAGCCAGACCCGTCGCAAATGGCCATGGTTAACGCGCTGCAGGCGCAGGCGATCAAAGACGAGGCGAGCGCGCAGAAGTCACAGGCCGACATGGTAAAAGCGCTAGCAGATGCAGAAAGAGCTAGGGCGCAAACTTCAGAGATACTGGCCAACACAGACGGCAAGGCGCTAGACAACGCAGAGCGCATGGCGCTGGCATTGCGCGGCGATATACGTCAGCAAATTGGCAAAACGATGCAGTAGTTATACGGCGCTTTTGACATAACGTAGAAAGCGCTTAAAATACAAACGATAGCCAAAAGCTATCAAGCCTACTGGTGATATAAACCAGGACTTTACCCGTACATGCCGGAGAAAATGCGTGGCTGATGAAATAACCCTGGAACAACTAGAGGCGGAAGCAGCGGCTGAACTTGCGGCAGAGGCCGTACAAGATCAAGCGGCTGAGCCAAACGCAGATGCAGTAGAACGGCAAGAGCCGTCTAATGACGAAGCAAAAGGCGATGATGCTGAAGTTGAGGCTACACGGGGAGCCAAAAAAGAGCTGATCGAGGTCAGTAAAAAAGACCTTGTGAAACTACGTCAAACGCGACGCGAAGCGCGAGAGCTGGCGGAAATCGAGCGTAAGAAGCGTGAGCAGTTGGAGGCGCAATTGGCTGCACTGTCTGGGAAAAACCAGACGACTAAAGCTATGCCTACAATCGAATCATGCGAGTTCGACAACGACAGATATGCGCAAGAGCTAAGCGAATGGACGCTAAACCAAACTCGGCAGCAGCTCGCAGATTTGCAGCGGCAGCAACTGGAGGAACAGCGAGTAGCACTTCACAAGCAGAGGATTGAGGCTGAGATTGCGAGCCATTATGAGCGCGCAGCAATGCTCAACAATCCCGGTTATGCGGATGCTGACGTACAACTTCGCGAGAGATTTGGTGACGACGTAGTAGATCAGTTAATTGACGCAACTGGTGACGGTAGCGAGCTTGTCTTGCTGCACATTGGGAGCAATCCCGAGCGGCAGAAAGAGCTTGACGACTTGATCAAGTACGACACAACTGGCAATCGCGCCCTTGTGTGGCTTGGCGAGCTGAAAGCAAAGCTCAAAACGAAACCGGATACACGAAAAATCAGCAACGCACCAGACGCCGATAGGGCTGTGCGCGCTGCAAACCCGGAGCAAAACAAGTCAGCTATTGAGGCCAAACTGAATCGGCTTTCAAGCAGTCCTGACAAGCGGGCTTTGCGCGAGTACAAAAAGCAGCTTATTGCTGCTGGCCAAGGCGATTTGGTTGCACGTCTCGGTTATTGATAGGGGTCCACAATGGCACTTAGCACAGCAAAAGCCGTCGAAGTAGTGTTCGGCGATGTGATGGAAGCGATGGAACTGGAATTGCAAATGGCGGACATGGCCGACCATTTTCCAGTTGTAGGCGCGCAGGCGCAAAACGCAAACAATGTGTATTGGCGCCAGGTTGAACAGCAAGCGCCGGTCATCAACGGATGGGAGTTCGTAGATTCTGATTTCGGTGATGTCATCGAACAGAGTTACCCAAGCACTCTTGGTACTCCTCAAAATGACCTGTTCAAGTTGCGTGCGGACGACTTCCGTAACCGCGACTTTATGCAGCGTCGCGCGAAGGCGGCAGCCAAAAAACTCAGCGCTGCTCAAAACACCAAAATTGCGACCGCTGTTAACTCGTTCAGCACGCAGTTTTACCGCACTGCAACCAGCGGCTACGATTTCGTCAAGACGGCAGATACCATCCTGAATGAGCAGCAGCTCTACACTGGGATGGGCCAGTCTTTCTTCGTCAACAACCGCGACGCGCAGAAAATCTCTGCCGATCTGGCTATCCGCCAGACTGTGAGCGGTCCAGTTGAAAGCGCGTACAAGCGCGGCGAGGTGGTGAAAAACACTGCTGGCTTTGACGTGTACGAGTCAAGCTATTTGCCTACCTATGCCGGTAGTGCTCTCGCTGGCGTGACTGTAACGACTACTGTCAGCCAGGCACCAGCTACCAGCCAAACGCTTGGCGGAGTTGTGTTGCCTGCCGATTACCGTCTATCTGACGCAATCACGCTGACTGGTACGCTGACAAACCTTGTCGTCGGTGACATCATCACGTTTACCGGCGTCAAAGCGGTAGGTCGCCTGGACAAGACCGTCAACAGCAACGACAAGACGTTCCGCGTTGTCGCTAAGTCTGGCCAGACTATCCAGGTGTACCCGCGTCCTGTTGCGGCTGATGATCCTGCGCTGACCGCCGTACAAAAGGCTTACGCAAACATCAACACCCGCATCACCTCTGGCACTGCGGTTGTCAAAATGAACAGCGACACGCTTGCTCGCACAAACATGTTCTGGTGTAACGATGCAATTGAAATCGTGGATGGCGATGTACCGCTCGAGTATTTCAGCCAGTTGGACGGCATGACCGTAATGACCGACTCGCTGAAGTCTGGAACTCGTTTGTACCTTGGCTACCAAGGCAAAATCGAGGACTGGACCCTGCGCGTGCGTTTGTTTACATGGAACGACGTCGTAGTTCGCGACCCAGAGCGTTGCGGCGTAGCAATTTACGCCTGATAATAAGGGGGCTTCGGCCCCCTTTGCACTTGAGGTTATTCAATGTCAGACGTACAAGCATATTACCGCGCTGGAGAATCTTACATCCTGTGGGATCTTTACCCAGTTGATGTCATGCACGACTTGGTAAGCAAGGCGGAAGAGCTTTTTGCTGAGGGTTGGGTTACTAACCCGGCATATACCGTACAACAGGAAAATGAAGAATCAGCAGAAGATTCGTCTCTCACGTTGCTGCGCGATGCTGCAAAAGAACGTGGCATTCGCGGCTGGCACCTAATGGGTGAAGAGAAATTGCGCGCAGCGCTTGGCCTTGATGAGGATCAGGCAGATGGCGACAGCGACGAAGGCTGACATCGTAAACGGCGCGTTGCGCAAGCTGGGCATTGTTGACCTCAACGCAGACGTCGACCCTGGCGAGATACGCAACGGGCTGGTGGTGCTTGAGGAGATGATGGCCTACTGGGACGCGCAGGGTACTAAGCTGGGCTACAACTTTTCCGTCCTTCCTGAAGAGGCAAGGGGAGAGGATACGCTAGGCGTGCCAGACATCGCTAGGCAGGCCATGGCTTATCACTTGGCTATCTTTTTGGCAGACAGCTACGGCAAGCAGATCACTCAGAGCATCATGCTAGGCGCGTCTACGGCAATGCAGGCGCTGCTAGCGGCAATTGCATGGGTGCCAATGGTCAAATACGGACGACGCATGCCTAGAGGCTCTGGTAATACTCTGCGGTGGACGCGGTATAACCGATTCTACCGCGATGATTACCCGTATATTTCTGCCGATAACGCTGGTCCGCTGTCTAATCGTTCTGGCGGCGTTATTCCTTACGGATCAAACACGGGGCAAACATAATGGCTGGTTTACCGATTCCAGGTTTAAATTCAACGACGCAATGCAACGGTGGTGATCAGTTTATTCTGTATGCGTTCAGCAATAATCGTGCGTACCAAATCGCAGCCAGCGACGTTGCTACGTATATGCAGAGCGTATTTGGCATTGCATCTGTGCAATTCAAGGCAAGCACAAACGTAATTACAATCACGCTCAACAATGGCCAGGTTATTACGGGGACTGTTGTTCCATGACTACTCCAACATCAAACGACACGTTCACTTTTTTTACTGGTGATGCATCTGGAAACAATCGACCACGCGCTGCAACAGGTCCAGAGTTTGCAAATGGCATCGGAAATATGCTTATTGGCGCAAGAGCGCCTGTTTGCATAGTGTACGGTGATAGCCGTGCAGCAGGCGGGAATAGGTCTATTGCAGGCAGCGGCATTACTGTTACGCTTGATGGTTATACGGCAACAGTAAACACTGCGGCGGTAGGTAATCATGGGCTATTTGCCGGCGTGCCTTTTTTTATCGATGGCTTCATGGTCAACGGAAGCTATGAAACTACTGGCGCGCTAAACGGTGCTCAGGTGTGCGGAACCGTTGTTTCCGCGACTGTTTTCACGTTCCCGTGTGCTTTGCGTGGCACTGTGACAGTTGACCCTGTGGGCACTACCGGCCAAATTCTGCACGACTGGCAAATCAATGATCGAAATGTCATGCAGCTGGCAATGGCTCGCCTTGGAAAATACGTGCGTGTTATCAATCGCGGATGCAGCGGACAGACTACGCAGCGCATGGTTGCGCGTTTTAATCGCGATGTTGCGATGGCTGAGACGGGTACTGAATCGCTAGTGCCGTCAATTGTGTTCATTCGCGGCCCAGGTATCAACGACATCAACGCTGGCATTGACGAGCAAGTGGTATTTGCCAACATTTTGTCTATGGTAGATGCCGCACAACAAATGACACCACGCCCGCTTGTAGTTGTGTCCACGCTGATGCCTGTCAGCAACACAAACCCGAACTACGCGACCGGAAACCGTCAGGCGCGTCTGCGACTCAACGACCGTATTCGCAACACCCTCGGGCTGCGCAATGGCGTTTTGATTTTTGACGAGGATGCACTTGCTACTGATAGCACTGGGGCGCAGGCAAACTTTTCAGGCTGGCGATCTGGGTTTTCAACTGATGGTTTACACGACAATGCAACGTATGATGTAACTGTATCTGCAAACCTTGCCACTTTGATGCAAGGGCAATTTGTTGCGCCGCCGGCATTGTCTGTGACCAGTACGCAGGACAACGTAGGCAACGGCGGCTCTAGCAACTTGCAACGCAACACCAACCCGTTGTTCGCCGGCAGCAATGCCGCAACTGGAACTGGTATCAGCGGAACAGCAGCAAATAGCCAAACGTTTGTACGCAAAGGTGCTGCTACTATTGCGTGTACGGCTGGCGTTACTCGTACTGATGGAATCGGTTTTGACCAAAAAGCTGTCATTACCTCAACTGCCGCGGGTGACGGCATGATTCACATCCAGGATTTTATCAACACCAACGCAGTTCCTGGCAAGTCGTACATGTACAAGGCGCACATAAAGCTGGGCGGCACGGTGACAATGAACGGCATTGCGTCGTTTTTTGCTATGTCAGACGGCACAAACGAATATGACGTTTACGCAATGTCTCGCAATGGTGTTGCCGGCGATTGGCCAAATGGTGATTATGATCTGCAGTTGAGTACTCCGGTATTCACCGTGCTACCAGGGTTTAACGTTACAGCGTTTGGCCGTAACGAAATGGATTTTGGTGGCGCAGGTGGCGGTGGAGCAAACAACAATTATCTTTGCGGAAGGTCAAGCATTGACCAGGTAGGAGCATAAAAAATGGCTGATACAACACGCTGGGCGCTATATCAAATTCAAGGGGCAATTGCAGATGGAAACTACAACAGTGCCCCAATGGATGTTGCATATTCGCAAGCATTCATGAATTACATCCGGTTTTTCGATGCAAACGGTGCACAGGTAACGCCAAGCGCAGGAAATGTAACGTGTCTAGGAAGTCCTGACGGCGTAAACTTTGAAAACTTTGCCAACGCTACTTTTGCGGCAAATACCGCATATAGCCCGACAAAGACAAAGCCGACTGCACAGGGAACTATGAGACTGGCAAGGATCAACCTTAGCGGTGTAACTGGAGCTGTCTCGTTCATCGCAGAGATTGGCCGCTACTGAAAAACTGCTATACTGGGTGTGGGTCTTGGCGGGCCCGGGTGGATGCGCTTTAGGGCCGTCCACCCCCTCGCCAGACCCGATCAAGAGCGCCCGCCAAAGGCCCCCGCCGTATCACTCGATGCGTGCGGGGTTTTTGCGTTTCTGGCGGCGAAATTATGACTTTTCCAGCGATTGGCGGCGGTTCTGGCGGCAACGGTTTTATTGTTGGCCCTGCTGATAACATTTTCGGATCAACGTCTGGCACTGTATCAAGCATCCCCTTAACTGTACTTCCTGCTGCTAACCGTGCAGCGGCTGAATCTGTGCGCGACGCTTATGCAACTGGCCACGCATCATGGCTGGCAGAGTATGACGCCAATAACGGTATCGGAATTTACCTGTACTTTTCCAGCGGCGGTGACGAGGTGCTGGTTGCGCAGGTTCGCGTTGGCGGCGAGTGGCGAGATTCGGTGGCGGCCACGGCGATTCCTGGTGTACCTGGCCCTGCTGGTGATTCGCTGCGCTATTCGTTTGCGGGGGTTGCTGACCGCGACGCCTACTACGCAACGGCTGGCAATCGTGCGGGGTTAACTGATGGCGTCTCTATCTCAGTAACTGACAACGGCATTGTATTTACCCAGGTATGGACAGGCGCAACAAACCCGGCCGCCTATGATCCGAATCTATTTATTGTCGCGTCCATAGGGACTTCGCCCGGGTCGCTATATTTAGGAGAGGGCGGGCAGCGAATTTCTGGCGGCTTTAACGTAATAAATGTAGAGGCGCCCGGCGGGAAAATGTCATTTTTGCAGGGTATCGAGTTTACAAATTTAGGCACGTTTGCGCCTTATTATTACAAGCTAGGCCCAATACAAACATTTGTTATTGCGGACGTATTCAGCACCGCGTTAGACCCATCGCTGTACCCGATGACATTCGGCACCGGACCAATCAGCACATATGCAACCGTTTTTACCATTCGCCCGGCGACATCTGGCAAGATGCGCGTGCAATCTTTCTTTGGCGCTACAACTGCAGGACCGCGAATACTCGACGTGTACTACGACATACCGCCGTCAGCTATAGGTGCGACTTTTGGGATTGCCATAACTAACCCGACAATGAAGCTTGCGACTGATACGACAACGCTACTTTTTAGCGGTGTGAGTCTGTACGGCGGAACTCAGACGCTTGCCCCATTTGCCGGCATGACGACACCTTACCTAACAAGCGGAGTTCATATCGCTACGCCAACCGATTATGTAACTGCCGACTTGCAGTATTTGCAGGACGTTTTTGCAAATCGCGGCATACAAATTAACAAAACAGACCCTCGTAACCCGCAAATCAGGTGGAACCCAGGCGTCCCGTCGTTGCGCACGATTGATATCACCATAGACGATGCAAATCAGGATTTGTACTTTGGGTCGTCGGTTATTTTTGAAAACTCGTCAGGTACATCTATTGCGACAATTGTTAATAGCGAATTGCCAATAGGGTACTTCCTAAACATCGGGCATTATAATAATAGCGCTACAGGCAATGCGCAAATAGTGGTTTCAGGCGGCACAATAGCTGGACTATCTGGTTTTACGCTGCCGACGAATACAACGTGGGGAATTGTCAAAATATCGGCATCAGCATGGGCGTTTACCTGCGCGTACCAATCTCCAGGCCGCGTTGTAACGGATATTGGCGCGCCAGCTACAAACACGATACGCGTGTTTAAGCTGGATGGCACATTTGCTGACGTCCCGCTAACAATAGCTCGGGCAAACTGGACGCAAACAAACCCGTCAGCCTCTGATTACATCGAAAACAAGCCTACGCTCCCGACGTCAACAAGTCAGCTGATTAACAATAGCCTGGTTTCGTCGGTAAGCGCTGGCGCAGGCATTTCGGTCGATAACACAAATCCGCGCATACCGATTGTAAGCGCGCTATTTCCGTTTGGTGTAGGCGCGCCGCTTCAGGATGGTGATATTTGCGCATATGACGCAAATGAGGCCGTTTTTACAAATGCTTCCGCAGTCGGAGCATCTATTTCACGGCGGCAATCTATAGGGCAATCGGTTGCGGGCGGCACTAATACGGTAATGGTGTTTGATACCGTAGATTTGCCGCAGGGGATCAAGGCGGCATCTGCTGGGATAACGTACAGCGCTGGAACATTTACAAACACATCGGCGCGGGCCGCAAAATTCTTTATATCTGCCCAGTGCGTGTGGGATTCCGGCGGGACCGGAGAGCGTTATATGTGGTGTCGAGTCAATGGGGCAAACGGGCGCAGACTCGGCTATACATCAGCTCAGGCATCTACTGGCAATGTAACGCCTATATCCATTTCAGTTGAGGTAGTTTTAGCTCCTGGCGAATATGTGAATATCATGTGCTCTCAAAACACGGGAATTAACAGGACTCTAAATTCCGGCGGTTCTGGCGGTGTTGATGCTGGATATGCAGGACGCGTATCAGTTACCAGAGTTACATACTGAGGCTTAACCTATGAGATACGCAGTAACAACACCAGCAGACAACAAAGTCTACAGCTGCGACACCTACAGCGGGTCAGATTGGGCGGCTTTTAAAGCCGCTTACGAGACTGATCATTCTGGCTATGTGCTGGTTGAGCTGCCAGCCGGTTCGCAATTCCCGTTTGGCCAGGGATGGCAGGAAACTCAAGCTGGACTGTACGAGCCGACAGACGGCCAGCCGCGCACGCACATGCAGCTGAAGGCTGGCATTGCAAAAATGATTGCTTCCAAAACGTATGAGTTGCAATTCAACACGCCCGCGCTGTTTTCTTTCGGTGGCCTACAATTCACCCGCAGCGAAAACGCACGGCATTGGCTGCTAGGTATGCTAGCCAATCGAAACAACACAACCTATCCGTGCTATTTTCCAGCGTCTGCTCCATTTGGCCAGCAGCTTGAGATTAACGACGCGGATGAAATGTCCGATTTCATCCAGCCGCTGTATGATGAGTCGCTCACGCTGCAAGAGGCTGGAAATGCCCAAATGGCAGCGCTTGCTGCCCTATCCACAATCGAGGCGGTTGTAACGTATGTTGATCCGAGGTGACACATGGCAAGACTGAAAAGCACAAGCAAGGGCGGCCAATCTGTAAAAGCACGCGCTGATGAATCGAAAGGCAAGCGCAAGGCCGAGCTAGAGAAGATCAGCAAGACAGACAAAATGGACTATTCCAACGCGCCAAAAGCCGTACAAAAGAAAATTAAGGAAGAGTACAAAAAAACAACTAAGACAAAAGTCAAGAACAAGGGCAAATACATCTGATGTGCTAAACTGTGGCATGTTGACGAGGGTTTAACATGCCACAGCTTCAGATCGTATCGGGCATCTACTCAAATGCGATAGGCGATTACCGTCAATCGTATCCGATCAACTTTTACCCTGTTATTATGCAAAATGGCTTAACAAATGGCTATTTGCGGCAGACGCCAGGATTGGTACAGGTTGCCGCAGCATACGGTCCAGACAGGGGATCAATTGAATTTAACGGCCTAATGTACCGGGTGAGCGGTCCATATTTAGTTCGTGTTTACTCAAATGGAGTTGTCGATCAGCTTGCAGTTATACCCGGCGCAGACCGTGTAACTATGGTTAAAAGCATTGACCGAATTTGCATAGTTGCAAATCGTCGTGGTTTTTACTGGACTGATTCTGGTGGCCTTGTTGAAATTACTGATCCAGACTTTGGATATGCCATCGATGCGATTGCGATAGATGGCTACTTTCTATTTGTTAACGACCAGTACATTTTTAACAGCGATCTAAATAACCCATTGTCTTTTAACCCGCTTAGCTTTGCTTCTGCAGAGATAGAGGGCGACCCAATTGTCGGAATCGAAAAAGTACGCAATGAAGCGTACATTTGCGGCACCGAAACAATTGAGATATTCCAGGATGTTGGCGGATCGGGATTTCCTTTTCAGCGCATCCAGGGAGCAATGATCCCAAAAGGAATAGCAGGAACATACGCAAAAACAAACGCAGAAAATTCTCTTTTTTTCATCGGGGCTGGACACGGAGAGGCGCCTAGCGTTTATCTATCTGGCGGTGGTCAGGTTCAGAAGATAGCAACCGACGAGATAGAAAAGATCATCCAAGAATATGCTCCAGAAGAACTAGCAAACGTCTATTGTGAAAGCTACACGGCGAACGGTCAGTTTTTTGTGCTTGCTCATTTTTCAGATAAAACGCTTGTATACGATCTGTATGAGAGCCAGGAAGCTGGGGTTGCACTTTGGCATATCCGAAAACGAAACGATGCTGGATATCGTGCTAGAGGCTTTGTGCGCGTATGGAATAGGTGGTTATGCGGCGACTCTGATGACGGACGCATAGGCGAACTGAAAGACAGTATTCCAACTGAATACGAAGATGAGCCTCCTCGCGAGTTTACTACTCCGCTTGCGTTCGTTGACGGAAACTCGTTTATCATGCACCGTGCAATGCTGTTTGGTCTTCCTGGTCGCGTTGAGTTAGGCGGAGCTCCACGCATATCATTGAGCATTTCTAGGAACGGGCTAACATACAGTCAAGACCGTTGGAGTAGTGCAGGCGATAGAGGAGACTACAACTGGGTCCCAACATGGCGACAGATCGGGCGCGCTACTTCAGCTATGACGCTAAAGTTCAAGCTATCTAACCGATCTTTCTTCAACCCGTCATACCTGTCTGTTGACGTGGAGCAGCTAAATGCTACAACCTAAGATTCAGCGCCAGGACTTGCAGCAGTTAGACGGCATAAACGAGCGAACGATTCGCTATTTGGAATCGTTGGCGTCTGGCATTGATAGTTGCGCGACACTCACCGGCCAAGGATCGCCAGAAGGCGTAGTAAATGCCAATAGGTCTCGCCTGTACATGGACTTGGCAACAGGCGCGCTGTACAAAAACACAAACGCGGCAGACGATCAGTCTACCGGCTGGATTATTGTTTGAGGTGATTCATGGGGTTCAGTCTTAAAAAAATCGGCGGCCTAGGAATAATCCCCAAGGCAATTGATCAAAAGCAAGCCCAAATAGGAAAGGCTACTCAAGACCAAATAGCTGGCCTTGTTGGCGGCCAGAAAGAGCTAAAAAAATCATTCGGCGATGCTCTGACGTATATCGACCCGTACCAGAAAGCAGGTATTGGCGCCCTAGATCAGTATCAAGCACTGTTGGGACTATTGGGCAATCCACGCCAGCAAACGGCGATTAGTGGTCTTGAATCAACACCAGGATACCAGGCTGAGCTGCAGGCAGGTCAGCGCGCAATCTTGCAGAACGCTGCCGCAACTGGCGGATTGCGCGGCGGAAATGTGCAAACCGATTTGGCTGAGTTCGGGTCAGGTCTTTTCGGTGATTACTACGACAAAATGCTAAACAGGCTTGGGCAATTTCAAAGCCAGGGCCAAAGCACGGCTATAGGTCTCGGTAATTTGCGCATGGGCCAGGGTGCACAACTTGCTAACATCCAGCAACAAATTGGTGAGGCTCAGGCACAGGGACGATTAGCTAAGATGGCTGCGAAATCTCAGGCATATGGCGCGCTATTTGGGGGTGGCGGTGGTGTTTTGGGAGGTATGTTTGGCGGTCCGCAGGGCGCACAAGCAGGAGCGCAGGCAGGACAATCTTTCGGGAGTCTATTCTGATGCCGCTTGATTACTCGATGGCACTTGCCCAATCAAATCCTGGCGGACTTGGCCAAGGTATTGCCGGATTGTTTGCTGCTAAACAACAACAAGATTTGCAGCAAGCACAATGGCAACAATTAGCGCTTTTTAAGCAGGCTTTATCTGATGCATATAACTCAAATGATGCTGGAGCTATAACGGCCCTTGCAGCTCAATACCCTGAGTACATGGAGCAAATCAAGGCTTTGTCAGGGCTAAGAGATGAGCAGCACAGCCGCGCAATTGGTAGCTTCGGGCTACACCTCAATAACCTGATCAGCGCAGGAGATACGGAAGGCGCTGCACGTTTCATAGCGCAGAATCAAGACGTGCTGCGAGATGCTGGGCCAGGATATGAGCCAGAAACGCTTATTGCACATTTGCAGCAAGACCCCAAAGGGCTTGCTACTCAGGCGGATAAGCTCAGCTTAATTGCGCTTGGCCCTCAAAAATACTATGAAGTGCAGAACCAGCGATCACAGATTGAGACGCAGCGTCGTGGCCAAGACGTGACTATGAGAGGTCAGGACATACAGCAAGCAGAGGGCGCCGCTGATCGAGCATCTAGGGCGCAAATTGCTTCGGCAGAGATTGGCGTAAAATTGCAGGAACTTGCTCAAAAAACACAACAGGGTGGACTTGATGCCAAAGCACTGCAAGACATAAATAAAGACTTAACATCTTTTAACAAAGATCATCAGGCTATGTACTCTGCGGCAAATAATCTTGAGACACTCAAAAGCCGCAACACTCCAGCAAGCCAAATTGCTGCAATCTTTTCGTACATGAAAGCATTGGACCCGACAAGTGTTGTTCGTGAGGGTGAACAAGTCATGGTGCAGAGAACGGATGGAGTTTTCGGTACGATGGCAAACAAAATCGAGCAGTTGCAGTCAGGAAAAATGCTCAATGCAAAGCAGATGGATGATCTTGTAAAGACTGCAAAGGCCGTGGCAAATACTCAGGCAAACAACGTTAACACGCAGATCGATGATTATTTATCATCATACGGTGACACAATTCCTGCATCGCAACGAAAAAATCTTGAAGCCAGAAAGGCAAAAGTTTTTGATGGGGATTTTTCAGTAGTATCAGATGAAGTTGTTGAAAAAACTGCGCCGAAAAACGCCATTCAATTGCCGCATGGTGGCGCATTTATGGGCTTTAAGTGATGAAAACTGCACAGTTCAAAATGCCAGACGGGCGTATTGCTGAGTTCTCCATGCCTGACGACGCTACGCCAGAGCAGGCGCAAGAGGTATTTAGCGCCTGGATTGGCGCACAACAAGCGCCAGAGCCAAGCCTGTTGCAGCGCGCCTCAAATCTTATTACTGGTAGAGACCGTGAAACTGCAACGACTCGCGCACTGCCTGAGTTGCTCGGTGTCACAGGTAGCGACAGCGTGCTAGAGGGCACGGACGCAAGTGACATCGACCGCCAGAAATTAGGCGCCGCGCTGCTCACCATGACCGACCCTACTGAGATTGCGCTAGCGATTAAAAAAATTGGCGGGCCCGCAATCGGCATCACTCAGGACGAAAAAGGCAACATTGCCGTGCATAACAACGATCGAGGCATATCGATGGTTGTGAACAAGCCGGGTTTAACTGGGCGCGATGTGCTAAGCGGCTTGGGGCTTGCCGCAGCTTTTACGCCAGTTGGGCGAGCCACCCAGGCAGCAGGATTGGGAACGTTAGGCACAGCTGCGGCTTTAGGAGCAGGATCAGCGGCTACACAGGCTATCATTGAGCAAGGTCAAGAAGCAGCGGGCGGAACGTTTGACACTGGCGAGGTTGGCGCAGCTGGCGCGTTGGGGGCGGCGACTCCGCTGGCTGGTGCTGCTGTTGGATCTGTCGCCGACATTGCAAAACGCGGCGCGCAGGCGCTTAGATCACAGCCTGGCGCAGAATCCGAGATTGTTAAAGCCGCACAGGCTGCAAATGTACCGCTGTTAACGTCAGACGTGATTGAAGCCTCAACCCCGGCGGGACAGCTTGCGCAGCGCGTTGGTGAGCGCATCCCGTACGCTGGTACAGGTGGCATACGCGCAGAGCAGCAGGAGGCCAGGAAGGAAGCAATCAGGACACTTGGCGAGCGCTACGCAATGCCAAAGCCTGAAGAAATCGTGTCGAGTTTGCGCGCTCAAAGCAACCGGATAAAGCAGGCGGCAGGAGAGCGCTACAACACTATTATCCCGAAGATAGATGGCGCAGGCCCACTGCAGTTAAAAAACACTGAGACAGCTATTGATAACGCGCTTAGCTCACTGCAAAAGCCAGGCGTTGCCACTAGCCAAGAGGCAATAGCAGAAGTCGAAAAGCTGCGCGAAATTTTGAGAGAGGCGCCGCAAACGTACAGCACGCTAAAGGAAAATAGGACGGCGCTACGCGAAGCGATTGATTCGTTTGATTCGCCTTTGCGTTCACAAATGCCATCGCGTGCGAAAGGACTGTTGAACACTGTTTATTCGGCCATGAAGAAAGACATGGACGACGCGGCTGCTATGGCGCTTTCGCCGCAGGATGCTTCAAAGCTGAAACAGGCGGACGCAATATATGCTGAAGAGTTCAAAAAGCTTCAGAAAACGCGCATTAAGAATGTGCTAGATAAGGGAGACTACACGCCGGAGGTTGCCGAGAATTTGCTTTTTAGCAAAAAACCCAGTGAGGTCAGGGCGCTTTACAATGCGATGGGCAGCGACGGCCGGGCAGCTGCAAGAGCGGCTACAATTCAGAAGGCAATAAAGGACGCAGGCGGCCTAGACGAAGTTTCGCCTGAGAAATTCATTACGGCCATGAACAAACTTCAAACAACGACCGGCATTGTTTTTAAAGGCGATGATGCTAAACAACTGCGCGGGTTGATGGAAGTATTGAAAGCAACGAAGCGCGCAGGCCAGACCAACTTGACTAGCACAGGCCAGGAATCGACGATGACGGCCATTGCAGCCGGGCTAGGTTCGTGGCTTGGCGATTTCGGCGCCACCGCAACCACATTGGGCACTGCAGGCGGATTGGCGAGAGCTTATGAGTCTGCTCCTGTTCGCAACGCTCTTATCCGAATCAGTTCCGCTCCGAACTCTCAGGAGGGGCGCCGGCTGGCTCTTTCTTTAGCTCGCGACTTGAACGCTTCGCTGCAATCAATGCGCGCTCAGAGCGTATCGCAAGAAACATCACAAGGCCAGCAATAAGGCCAGAGGTTATATCCATGCCAGGCATCCTAGTTCAAAGTCCGTTCGAGTATTTTACCGACCAAAACGGCCGAGCGCTAATAAACGGTCGCATATACATTGGCCTTCCAAATCAAGACCCTGTGCAGTTTCCTCAGGCCGTGTTCTACGACGCAGCAATGACGATTCCTGCGCAACAGCCAATCAAAACAAACTCTGGAGGATATCCGTCTGATAGCTCAGGCAATGCACAGAGGTTATTTACGGCAGGCGCATACAGTATATACGTTACCGATCAAAACGGTGCAAATGTCCTGAGTGCTGCGAATTCTGTAGACGGGTTTTACGGTGTCGTTGCCAGCGACTTGGCGAACAACACAGACCCGACGAAAGGTAGTGACCTCGTAGGATACATCCTGCAGACTGGAGCAACCGGCACAACGGTGCATGACAAGATTGAGCGAATCGTTGTTGATATCAAGGATTTTGGCGCTGCGGGAAATGGGACGGCTAATGATTCTGCAGCGTTCACGGCAGCAGCCGCACTGGGGCGCGCAATTTTGTTGCCAGCCGGCAATTATAACGTTCCGACTGGAAATTTCAGCAACGTCAAATTTTATTCGTATGATGGCGCAACGTGCACAAACAGCACTGTATCAATCGTTGATCCGCTCTCAAATTCTCTTTCCGTAGGCACGCGAGCAAGTTTC
The DNA here is from genome assembly GCA_021151695.1 of Cellvibrionaceae bacterium. Classification (GTDB taxonomy): domain Bacteria; phylum Pseudomonadota; class Gammaproteobacteria; order Pseudomonadales; family Cellvibrionaceae; genus Cellvibrio. Next base: position 25,313 of record JAGKWU010000025.1, read on the forward strand.
CCATGCTTGCCATCTGCGCTCCCTTTTGGATGGCTGCATGAAAATGGCCAGGTTGTTAACCGTAGTGTCTATCCTCAGCTGTGGGCGTTTGCCAACACTTCGGGAAATATCGTTGACGAGGTGGACAAAATCAACAACCCTACGGCATTTGGTCGAGGAAACGGAACCAGCACTTTTAGCCTGCCGGATTTTCGCGGCGTCAATTCTGGCTTTGCTGACGCAAGTCGTGGCCTTGATACGTCGTTTGTCCTTGGAAAAATAATTACTGTTTCTGCTGCATCTGCTGCGCCTGGTATATCAGTTCGTACAGGCATTAGCACGCCAGCGATAAGAGCTTTTGGAAGTGCAGTTAACCAGGGCTCTATTGACATCCAAGCGCTTCAAACTCAGGTTAACACCAATTCAAACGATATTATCGCCCTGCAGTCAGGTAAGGCAAACGCAATTCAGGGAGCTAATGCGTGGGCGTCAATGTTTTGTGACCCAACAACGGGGACATATTCTCAGACTGGTACAACCGTCACCGTGACGATTACTTCGCACGGAATGAGCACGGGAATGTATGCCTACCTGAATTTTACTTCTGGTACAGCTGTGGACGGCTATTTCCAGGTTACTGTTACAGGAGTAAACACGTTTACAGTTACCGCGCTTGCGCCATTGACAACATCTGGAAACGTGTCGCGCGAGTTGTATGTTTTATCTTCGTACAACGTTGCGTCTGTAAGCAGAGCTGGAGGCGGTCTAAATGATGTCGTCTTTTCTGTTTCAAGGCCAAATGCATTTTATGCAGTGCAAGCTAGCGCATCTATTAGCCGTACTACAGGCGGGGCTAGAATTGCTGGAACTTTAAATAAATCGACGTCAGGATTCAGGCTTGAAACTGTAACTGGAGCAGGAGCAGCTGCAGATTGTCAGGTTGTTGATTTTGCGGTATTTGGTTAATCAAATATGACAATGACGTGCTATTATCAGAGTGCTGGCTAATGAATCGTTATCTAAACATGATTGTTAGTCGGATTTTGTTATGTCGAAAAAAACATGAGGTAGAGTCATGGCCGCCAAGAAACCAGCAAAGCCAGAACCGAAAAAAGAGGATGAAAAGAAATGCAAAGGCGGCCCTCCTAACGGGCGCCTTAATTGCAAGCCGACTGCTAGGAATCCCCGCAGTCTTTGATCAAAATGTTTTGTGGGCACTCAATGACGTATTGCAGTGCCTACAAATAAACGCAATTTTGTGCTGGCTTTTCATTTCACTTCCATATGACAAACTACGCGAAAAATGCGTAGTCGCGTCATTCTTTGCCATTTCAGCAGTCGAAACCTGCTATCTGCTATTGTTTTATTTTGCTGGGATAAACGGCTATTGGTATTGCCTAATAGCACAGATCGCAGCAGGTTTGACTTTCCCTGTGTGGTATTGGTCGCGCACATACACAAAACAAAATGACGTGCTGAATCAAACGCATCTGTTTTTGCTTCGCAGAAAACCGCGAAATCTTCGCGAGCTGATAATTTCTATGCTGTCTATTGGCGGCCCTGATGGTGGTTATGCAATTTACTATCAAGAACAGGTGTTCAGGTTTCGGCATGGTGTTTTTTGCGTAGATGATCTCAGCGAATTTAGCGGATTGCAGAGGCACAAATTGCTTGAGCAATACCATATACAGCAAGGCGCTAGGCCATCAAATCAAACGCTTTCAGCCTTGGCGGGCATGTACGGTACAGCGTGGAGTTATAAAAACAACTGCGCCAAGTTATATGACCTGTGGAGGAAAGACGCGAAATGATTGAAAATATCAGAGATTTAGTAACCGAGCGATGGCCAGACCTTGTTTCTTCCATGGCAGGCGCCGCCTATTACCTGTGGAAAGTACAGAGCCAGAATCTGTACGAGCTAGTAATTCTGTTTGTAATTTCCGTCTCGTTTGCCTTGTCGGCCATTGAGCCAGCATTACGCTGGATGGGCGTGGACAAGGACACGCGCTGGATGCTGCTAATGGCACTTGCAGCTGGCGGCGTGCCTATGCTTGATAAGCTGTCTGATCTGGTCAAATCTCGCCTATCACTAGGGGGTGGCAAATGATGGCCTTGTGGGTTTTTTGTGGTGCGTCGTATGTCGCCTATGTGTGCTTGAAGGTAATGCACGAAATGCCGTGTAACGGATCGAGCATATTGGGCGCTCTATTGTCTGGTGCGTTTACATATTCCGCATGGATGGTTGTTTACTCGATTGTCGTGCTGTTTTCTGACTCTCTGCATATGCCGCTAGGCCATGCCGTGGCGATGACGGCAATTGCCGTATTTATGGCAACATACGGGCGAATAGATCGCAATTTGTGGAGTAGACGCCATGGATAATGAAATTGCGCTTGCGAAAGAAATTATCAGCGATGCCATGCGGCTTCTGCCATCTAACATGGATAGCAGGCAAGCAAGAGCAATGCTTATCGCCATCGGCCTGCAGGAATCTCGATTCAAACACCGCAAACAGATTGGCGGACCTGCGCACGGGTTTTGGCAATTTGAAAAAGGCGGCGGCGTAAAAGGCGTGCTCAACCACGCAACTACGTCAAAACTTGCAAGGCAAGTATGCAATGCGTGTTGTGTAAGTCCTGATGCAGATAGCGTATACGACGCACTGGCAACTGATGATGTGCTTGCTTGCTGCTTTGCTCGGCTACTGTTGTGGACTGACCCGAAAGCCATTCCTGCAGTCGGGAATGAACAGGCATCCTGGGAACTGTACAGCCGCGTATGGCGTCCAGGACAGCCGCATAGGCAGTCGTGGGGAGATTTATATGCTGCTGCGTGCAATGCTGCTTAGCTCCGCTCTTGCTGCGTCGTGCAGTACATATGCCGCACAGATACAGTACAAGCGCATAACGTGGGAGCATCCCGAATATCGCGTAGGTGGAAAAGCGCTAAGCCAGCGCGAGATAAAAGGCACTCAGTTGTACAGGGATGGGAAAAAGATAGGCGGGATTTTGCCATATCAGATTAATACATGGGCAATAATATTGCCTGCCGCTGGTTGCTCAAAAATACAGGCAACGACAATTGATGTTAACGGGGCCGAAAGCAGACAAAGCAACGCAATTTTTGTTTGCGCATCAAGCTGAAATAAAAAAACCGGCCATGAAGCCGGTCTTTTTGCCCCTAACGGCCAACTAACTGAATAGCTGCGTACAGGGAAGGGTCGTGTGGTCAGTGTAGCATATAGCTATTCTCTCAATAGCCGATATTCCAAATAAGTTATTCGTCATCCAGGTCGCATGTCTTAAAGCCGACATGCTCGCTTTCAACATGCGCTGATTGTTCATACGTAAGCGGAATTAACTTTATGTTCTGCCCTACCGCATAGCGAGCATGACACGCGGGGCATTCGTAAAAATAGAAAAAGTCGCCATCGTAATGACCGTGATGGCCGCACTTGCAATGCACATCCATACACACATCAGTTCCTTTCCACTGAATCCAGCCGCTCGCTTCAGTATGCGGGTTGTCCTGCGAATACACGCTGTCGTAAAAGTTTTCCATCATCACTCTATCCTGCCGTCATAGGTGGCGTTTACCCTGTTGATTGTATGCGCCAAATGGCGTATTTCGTTCAAGTTGTTTCGTTTATGCTGGTGCTTCTGTCGAGCTAATAGCTGTCTCCTTGGTTCACCACATCCCAAAAGTCTTCATTAGCTGCTTTGTAACTCCACTCCTGCCGCCCATCGTCCGGGCCGTCCACATAAGGGCCGTGATCCGCGCCCGCTTTCACATTTTTTAGCCGTAACGCCGACAAAATGCACGCCGGGCAATCGTAGACCTCTTCGCAAAGCGCCTTAAATCCCTCTGTATCCAGTATTTCAACTAGCTCGGCTGGCGTTTTGTTTGCCTTTGTACTCGCGTACTTGCACATACCGCACACGCGCTGCGGGTTTGCCGTGCATCCGCGCTCGTGCCGTCGCATGTGGCTGTGGCTGCCGCTGCCCTTGTTGCAGTGGTCGCAGTAGTAGCGGGGGCGCATTGCTGTTCTCACACCCCCACCCCATACAATCCCATCGACGTATATGGCGCACGCCTTAGCCCCTATCGGCGTCGGTTTGCGTGGCGTCGCACATCCATCCAGGCGATCAGATAGCAACGCAGCCCACACACCTTTGGAGTTCGGCACCACGCGATGCGGTCCATCGTCATAAAGCGGGGCCAGACTGCCATCGCTGCGCCGATAGTATGGCGTGCTGCGCGACAGAGCCTTTGCGGCTTGTTTTGGCACGGCTATGCAGAGGCCAGTTCTGCAAATTTGTCGCGCCTCTTCTTCGCCGTAGATCCCGGCCTTGTCGATGCAGTATGTGTATCCGCGCCAGTCTGGGCGCCACCATGTGACATGCTCACAGTGCTTTGCCGTGTGCCCAATGTGGGCGATTAGGTACTTGGTCATGATTCTGCCCTTTAGCCGGGATTTTCTGGAAGTTCGGCCCAGTGGGTAATGTGCATTTCGTCGGCGTCGCCTTCGGGCAGCATCCACTTGCCAGGGCGTGAGCTGCCGCCAATCGTGTGCTGATATGCGTTCCATCCGACATTCCACTCCTTCCACCTGGCGTCGAAAATCAATACGCGCTCGTTATCGTCGGGATAGCGCTCGCTGATTGTGATAATCTTCACGCCTCACCCCCTTTGCTCTCTGCGACAGCACCAATCGCCACCTGCGTTTCATTTATCAAATGGCGCGCCAAATCTGGGGCAACTGCCGAAAAACTAATCCATCGCTGCAGCATGGACAGCATCCGCTGATTAGCCAGAACTGCATTAACCGCGGCCTCTGCAAACTGGTCGCGCTCCGCCTCCAGCTCTGCCACCCGGGCGCGCAGCTTATCTTGCTCGCTGGCCATGCCAAGACACAGCGCCTGTAGTTCTTCGAAATGCACGCCGGTGCCGTGGATAAAATCGTTGACGGCATCAAATGAGTAATTTGCGGGTAGCGTGATGCCATCGACGGTGATGCTAATCAGCAACCCGTTTTCGTCGAGCGTATTGGTAACGCTGCGCGTTTCGTGTGGTGTGCTCACGCCATCCTCCTGCCTATTTCTGCTGCCGCTCGGACGATGGCGCGGCGTGTTGCTGCGTAGGCATTAGGCTTGTGATATTCGTCAATCCGATTACCTACAGGCGCAAACGCTCTTGTTTCAGGGTCTCTCGGGTCTATTTGGATGCCAAGCATCACCATCAACTTAAATGCATCCCCGTCATTGGTCAGCGGGTTCCACATACTCCACGTGATAACACTCTCGTAAGTATCATCAGCCGGGATCATTGCCATGTGGACGTCGCAATATTTAATGTGACTGTACCCCGCAGCCTTAGCCGCCAGCTCCAGCAGTTCTCGGTCTGTGATGTTCATGCTACCTTCTCCACATTAGCACGCTCAACCTGTATCGGCTCAAAATCAATGGTACGCACATCATCTCGTCCAAATGCCAGGTACAGACCGCAACCAATCAGAATGATGATGGCCAGCATGATCATCGATGCAAACATGCCTGGCGCGCCGTCGTCGTGAGTGTATCGACCGTATCGGTCGTGCCGCTTGTAGTCCTTCATTTCCCTGCTCCGTAGATAATTTCCGTTGCCTCGATCATTGCGCGCTCAGAAATAATGTCGCGCAACCTATCATCAAACCATTCTGCACGGCTGTCATCGTGTACATGTGAGCCGTGGCCTACAAATGCTTGCTCAAGTTTGTTGCATATATCCACAATCAATTCCTCAGACTCCTCTAGCACATCGTCGCGGATGCGCTCAAAAGTCAAATCGTGCGCATGGCCAATGTCTGCGTCCAGCTCAGCCAATGCGCTGGCGCGTGCGTTTGCTCGTTCTCCAGGTCCCATTTCAGCCTCCCAGCGCAACAACAGTTGCCAGCACAGATAACGTTGCCAAAGCAATCAAGCCTGCCGTGCACGCAACCGTATAGCACACGGCTTGAGAAACCATGCGACGCTTGTGACTGCGCTGACCTACTACATCAAAACCTACTGAATACATTTGGTCATCCTCGTTGCTAATGAGACCAGTCTAGACAAGCCACATCATCACGTCAACACATAATAGCTAATCTTTGTAGATCGTTTCCTGGGGCTTTACTGCCGTCATCGATTCCAGGCTTTCAGCTATGCGCTCAAGCTCGCTTATTTCCTGGTCAAATGTCGATTCCCGCATTCGCAGCCTAAGATTATCTTCGTATATTGCATCAAGTTTTTTTCGCTGCAAAAAAAATGAAATTGCGCTTGCAACAATCGTAAAAACGAAAATTAAAGCAATCGCAATCAACAGAACGTAGTTTCCGCTAGTCATGCCAAATAATCCTTTTGCTTAAATTGTGTTGACACGATAGCAAGTTCATGCAACACTGTCAACCGTAAACACGTCGAGGGTGACGAAATGAACCCGTTTACAGATTTAGCAGAGTTTGACTTTGAGACTACCGGAGTATTTGAGGGCTATACCAATGAGCGTGACTACATTGATCCTCGGGGAGAGCGGGACTGGCAAGACGGCCAGCTTGCGGAATTTGCCGCCAGAAAGCACGGCGCTGATCCAGGCGGTGAAAAAACCGCTGCCGTTCAGGGGCGACATGAAGGCATATGTATGTCGTGACTGGGCCAAGATCACCCGGGCCGTACAGGCAACCGACCGCAAAATAATCGTGATTGACGACTACCAGTATTTGCTGGCGCTCGAGTTCCTGGACCGCAATAAAGAAACCGGCTTCACTAAATTCACCGAGTTGGCAAAATCCTGCGTTGACCTGATGCAGGCGCTGGCAGCGCTACCTGATGACGTGCGCGTTTACATCCTGAGCCACACGACCCATGGCGAAGATGGCGTCACGCGCTTTAAGACCATTGGCAAGCTGCTGGACGAAAAGGTGACGGTTGAAGGCCTGTTCACCATAGTTTTGCGCACAATTGTCACCGATAGCGGTTACTGGTTTAGCTGCCGCAACAACGGGGCAGACACCGTTAAATCACCAATTGGACTGTTTGAGGATGACCGAATTGAAAATGACCTAAACGAAGTAGACAAGGCAATCTGTGAGTATTATGGAATCAACCGAGGGTAAGACAATGTACGATCTTAACACACAAGACGCTCGCCAGGCTGATCAGAAAGGCGGCAGAATTGAACAAACTGGGCGCTACACCGGAACCATTGTGGTTGCTGAAAGTGTGACCAGCCAAAAAGGCACACGCGGCGTTGACATACATTTCAAAGCCGATGATGGCCAGACATCCGTCATTCAAATTTGGACCATTGGCGCAGATCAAAAGCCGCTACACGGCATGAAGACCATTAGCGCCATCATGGCGTGCTCAAAAGTGCGCAAGCTGTCAGAAGAGCTAAGCCGTGTTGAAAAATACGACTTTGATGCCGGCGAGCGCGTAGTAATGGCGGCAACCGTTTTGCCAGAGCTGACAGGCAAGCGCATCGGTTTTCTTCTCCAGAAGGAATGGTATACCAGCCAGAAGGACGGTTCTGACCGCTACAAAATGAACTGCTACGCACCGTTTGAGGCAGCTACCGGATGTACGGCAACTGAGGTTCTGGATCAGAAACCTGCAGCCATGCTGGACAAGATGGCGGCCACGCTGAAGGATCGCGATTCACGGCAGAAACAAACGACAACGCGAACCAATGGAGGAGTACCGCCGATTGCGCCAATTGACGCATATTCGGACGCATTTGACGATGATCTGCCTTTTTGACGGTGAAAATTACTAGCGCCTCATTAGGGGCGCTGTTTAAACCAACTGGAGAATACACATGACATCACTTTACCACCTGGCCGCAGAGTACGCCGAAGCGCTGGATGTACTGTCAGACCCAGATATTCCAGCGGAGGCAGTTTCTGACACGCTGGAGGCATTACAGGGCGAGATTGCCGTTAAAGGAGCAAATGTCGCCGCATACGCTCTCAACCTGGAGGCTGAAGCCGAAATGATCAAGGCGGCAGAGGCTAAGCTCAAGGCGCGACGCACGGCGCTTGAGAACAAGGCTCAGCGCATCCGGGATTACCTCAAGGACAATATGCAGCGCTGCGGTATAACCAAGATATCTGCGCTGGATCACACGTTTAGCGTAACCCTTGGCAAGCCACGCGAATCTGTTGTTATTGAGGACGAGGCCGACATCCCAGATGACTTGTGCACGTTTACGCGGTCAGCCAGCAAGACCGCTATCAAGGCTGCAATTGACGGCGGCCAGGATGTGCCAGGCGCGCGAATTGAGCACAATGCAACGCTGACGATCAAGTAAACAACACCGCCAAGGACGGAAAAATCCAAACAACCAACATAGGGCAAAACCATGGCCAAAATCGACAAAGAGCGACAAAGAGCGACAAAAAACTAGCGCTATATTTGATGGTTTTGCTGTCCTCGATTGAGTCGGCAGCGCTAGCAAATCACAAACCTTTGCCTGATCCACGACAGGGAAAAGAAATGACTTGCGATGATCTGCCGTCACAAGGTTTGGTTGACGCAAATGTTATGCGGCAAGAGTTTTGCGACGCGGAAGAACGCCGTCTGCGCGAAATTCTGGCGGTGCTGCAAGAAAACTACGCTAAGGCTGCGAAGCCGTACCTTGACCGACTGGCGGAAATGCATGTGATGCGCCAACCCGCGACGATGATATTGACGCTTGAACAGGCGAGGGATTTCAGGTTTGTGCAGCATAACGCCGAATTGAGGGGAGACAGCAGCCTTATCGTTGGCAGCCAGCTTGAAAGCGCCGTTATGCAGGAGACGCGATGAAGCCAAAATATGTAATTTGTCCCGGCATAGTGACCAGCAAGACAGACGGGAAGAGGCATTACATTGGCCCAATGCAGTTAATGCAACTGTATGGAGTTGACCCGCGCGAGTGTGATATTTACGAACCCGCACCGTGGTGGCCACGGTCTTACTACATGGCAGCAGAGGAACGGAACCGCGGATTTCCGAGGCTTGGTCCGCGCAACGACGGAAATTACGAACTGAATAACACCAAACATCCGCCAACTGCCGCAGTTTAAACGGCCATGACTGGTGATAAGCCGGCCTGATTTGGCGCACGTTGCGCAACATCGTATTGAGCGAGGATGAAGAATGATTAAGGACTGTATTGTTTTTTTCTGCTACTGCCTTGGCTCCATTGCCATATCGCTATTTATGGGCTTTAGCGAAACTAACGCGTTATTTGCCGCGCTCATATCAGGCGGTGTGCATATCATTATCCTGGTCCACGAAAGACAAAAGCAATTCCAATACAAGGTAGCGTTTAAAGTGCTGCGCAATGCGGAGGAAAAGGAACCATGAAGGAGGACCTCGGAATGGCGCTTTTTGGTTAATTCAGAACATAACACGGAGGTAAGCGGCATGATTGAGCGAATCGAAAGCATGTCCAGCGCAGGCAAAGCCGAAGCGGGCTTGACCGACTTGTTATGTGTCGGTGACTATGTGCTTGCAACAAAATACCATGACGGCAACCCACAAGATCATTGGTGCGTAGGCTTTTACCATAGCACTTTAGACTATGGAAAAGGTCGAAAACGATACTAAGTTGTAGATGGCGATGGTAATCAATTCCGTGGCAATGGGTTCAGGCGTATTAAGAAGATCAGCAACAAGCGTGGGAAATGGTTACTGAACAACGCAAGACAGATAGAAACAAGCGGATTAAGTGTTTGGCACTGGGTGCGTAATCGTATTGTCGACACATAACACCATTTATCCGCCAAACGTCGCATATCCTGGCTATGGCTGGGTATACGACAATAATGGCCAGGTTGTTAGTATAAACCGGACTGATTTGGCGCACGTTGCACAATTAAAGGGGATAACTGATGTACGAAAAACTAGACAAACTAATTGTTGAGGTAATTGCAAATCGTGAAAGTCCGATTTACAACAAGTTTGTCATAGAAGAAGCGGCGCGAATCGCAAAAGCCACTGGGCGCATTGATTTCCGAGTGATTGACGGAAGACTTCAGGCGTTGCGCAAAGCTAAAAAAATTTGCTACCTAACAAAATCCAAAAGCAATGGGCAATGGGGATGGCGTTTGGCCTAACACAGCAACTCGATATAAAGGACTTTAAATGGATATCATTGATAGCATAAACCGATACCTTTCTGGTGCTAATACAAAAAAATCAGAGCGCACCAGGTTAACTAGAGCTAGAGACGAAATCGTAAGGCTTCGAAAATGGATTGAAGAGGAAGGTCAGCAATCAAACACATGTACGTATTACGTGCTTGGAAAAGACTGCAGTAATTGCTTATGTGGCAGGAGCCAGAAATAACATTTGACCTAAATAGCAATGGCGTTAACTCGGCCTAATTTTGCTATAAGCAACGGAGAAAACTAATGAATGCAACACAAAAGCAAGTTATCAAATGGCTTGCACATGGCAACACTGGCGCAAGCAGTAAATGCATGGCGTTTTACTTGGCGTTTGGCGAAGTCGCCACAGATAGATATGCGCCAGCTGATCCGGCAGATTTTAACCGATGCTTACAGTTGCTTGAATATGCGCCTCAATTGCGGCCATTAATTCCACGCATGGCAAAGGTATCAGACCAATGGGCGCGGGTTGTGGCGCACTGGGATGAAATTGAACTTACATTTTTAGAAGAGGCTGAGTTAGGGTGGACAAGAAAAAGTAGAGCGCCAGAGACTTTTGATCTTATGTATCGCATTTTACGTCCTCAACAAATGACGGCCAAATGTTAGTGCCGCCTTTAAATGAATACGCTATACTAACACCAGCCTAACGGCCCGCTGATGACACCAGCGGAAGAGCACCCAAAGCTAGGACTCAAACCCTTTTGTTAGGGGTTGGTGTCCTGCGCGTTTTCCTAGCTTGGCGCGTATGGGTGTCAGCACCAATTCCTAACAAAGGGGTTTTTTTATGTCGTTGCTATTCAAAGATTTGCCTATCGAATTCTCTGCGTCATTGGCAGTGAAAATAGGCATAAATGAAGCGATCTTCCTTCAAAACTTACAGACCATTCATTGGCAAAGCGCGGCTACATTTGAGCGCGACGGGCGAAAATGGGTTTGCAGAACCATTAGCGAATGGGCAGAAATTTACCCGTTTTGGTCAGAGCGCACGATTAAGAGCATTATCAAAAGTCTGCGGGAAAAGGATTTGATTTTTGTTGGCCAGCTTGGGCCAGCGTTTGATCGAACAAATTATTATTCTGTTAATCGCGAAGCACTTGCTGAGATTTGGGGCTAATCATGTCAATCTCAAAAACGATTCGCAGCCTAGGGCGTCCTGTAGCTTATTACCCATCGCTTGCAAAGCCGCTAGGCGGCGTAAATCAGGCTTTGCTGTGCGGCAAGATTCTGTGTGACCTAGATGGCGTAACACATCCTTTAGGCGTCGTATTGTCCTCCAAGCAGATTGAGGCCGAGACGGGCCTGACGTACAGGGCACAGCAGGTAGCAAGGCGATGGCTAGTTTCTTTGGGGGTTTTGATCGAAACTCCTAAACGGATAGAACACAAAATCTATTACCGCATTGACATAGACGCCCTCCAGTTGGTGATATCTAATCATAAAAAAATGGGGGGTAATTAGCTATGTCATTCGAGGCCATGACCTGGGCTATCAATCAAAAGTGCGGAAGCGCTGCTGCAAAAGCCGTGTTGCTTATGCTGGCTAACCACACAAACGGGCATTCTGGACAGTGCAATCCTAGGCTCAAGACATTAGCCGAAGAGTGCGAAATGTCGCTTGACACACTTAAAACTCATATCAAGAAGCTGGCGGATTTGGAGCTATTAGAGATAGTTCCGCAGTACGCGGAAGGCGTACAACTGCCAAACCAATATGTGTTGGACATCCATTGTTTGGCTGGCGGAAAGATACCTGAGAAAAAAGAAAAGCGACCTTATTGCAGGGGGGCTGATTC
>JAGKWU010000073.1 GCA_021151695.1 Cellvibrionaceae bacterium
TTGTTCCAGGGTGTGACGGATTGGCGGTGACAGGGTCAGCGCATCGTCAGTACCGGAAGCACGAACGTTGGTTAATTGCTTGGCTTTGGTTGGGTTTACCACCAGGTCGTTAGAGCGCGAGTGAATTCCCACGATCTGGCCTTCGTAAACTTCCACACCGGCGCCGAGGAACAAACGGCCACGATCTTGCAGCGGGTGCAAACCGTAGGCGAGGGTTTTGCCTTTCACCATAGAAACCAACACACCGTTTTGACGGCTTGCCACTTCACCTTCTTTTACCGGGCCGTAGTGGTCAAAAATACTGGTCATGATGCCGGAACCGGAAGTCATAGTCAGGAACTGGCCACGGAAACCAATCAAACCGCGTGATGGGCAGAGGAACTCCAGCTTGATGCGGCCCTTGCCATCCGGCTCCATGTTGGTCAACTCGCCTTTACGCAGGCCGAGCTCTTCCATCACTTTACCCTGGTGCTCTTCTTCAACGTCGATCACCACTTGCTCGAACGGCTCGTGCACTTCGCCATCCACAATTTTCTTCACTACTTCAGGGCGTGATACACCCAGCTCATAGCCTTCGCGACGCATATTTTCGATCAATACCGACAGGTGCAATTCACCGCGGCCAGATACGATAAATTTATCCGGAGAATCACCTTGCTGAACGCGCAGAGCAACGTTGGCAATCAATTCCTGATCCAGGCGATCTTTGATGTTGCGGCTGGTCACGTACTTGCCTTCTTTACCGGCAAATGGCGAATCATTTACCTGGAAGGTCATGCTTACAGTTGGCTCGTCGATCGACAATGCCGGCAGAGCTTCGATGCAGTCAGGGCTGCACAGGGTGTCGGAAATACCGAGCTTGTCTACACCGGTGATACACACGATATCGCCCGCATAAGCTTTGTCGGTTTCAACACGCTGCAGGCCGTGGTAGCCCATCACTTGCAATACTTTGGCTTTACGGGTATTGCCTTCATGGTCAACCACCACGATTTGCTGGTTCGGTGACAAGCTGCCACGCGTGATGCGGCCAATACCGATAACACCTACATAGCTGCTGTAGTCCAGTGCAGAGATTTGCATCTGGAAGGGGCCATCAAGGTCAACTTGCGGCGGCTTCACTTTGTCGACAATCATCTGGAACAACGGGGTCATATCTTCAGCGATATTGTCCACGTCGAGGCCGGCAACACCATTCAATGCAGAGGCATAAACAACGGGGAAGTCGAGTTGTTCGTCGGTCGCACCAAGGCGATCAAACAGATCGAATACTTGATCGATTACCCACTCAGGGCGAGCGCCCGGGCGGTCAATCTTGTTGATTACTACAATCGGGTTTAAGCCTTGTTCGAAGGCTTTGGAGGTTACGAAACGAGTTTGTGGCATGGGGCCGCCAACGGCGTCCACGATCAGCAATACCGAGTCTACCATCGACAGAACACGCTCTACCTCACCACCGAAGTCGGCGTGGCCGGGGGTGTCCACGATGTTAATACGGTAGTCATTCCACTTAATGGCGGTGTTTTTCGCCAGGATGGTAATACCGCGCTCACGTTCCTGATCGTTACTGTCCATGATCAGGTCGCCGGTGTCATCGCGACGATCCAGGGTGCCGGATTGGCGCAACAACTGGTCAACCATAGAGGTTTTACCGTGGTCAACGTGG
>JAGKWU010000074.1 GCA_021151695.1 Cellvibrionaceae bacterium
TCGTGTGCAACGATTAGCGCGCCTTTTGGCTTCCATCCAAGTTTAACATGGGCGTCAACGCAGGCGTCGAACCACTCCGCCATGATGATGGCGTCAGGTATATGGTCGTTAAACTCACCGCGCCAAACGTGGTCATACAGTGCGCGTGAGAAGTTTTTAAATGCAAACTGGCGCTCTTCTTCCAAGCCAGAATCTTCAAACCACGGGTTATCGTCGTAGTTCATTTTGATAATGGTGTGCAGGCTGTCGATGTATACGCCGTCAGCGTCAAGATACTGCTTATAAGGCACGATAAAGCGCTTGCTGAACGGGTCTTCTGATGATTGCGGGTTGCCAATAAACACAAGCTGCACTGATTTAAACGCATCAAGGTCTATCGTCTCAACTTCGCCGCCGAACTTGGTAGGCAATCCAGACTTGGCAATGTTACGCGCTGTTGGCGTAAGGACGTTGAGCGACTTCTCGGATAGGAATTGCGCTTCTTCAACCTTGAATAGCTGAAAGCCAGCCGCAGACTTTACCGACTCCGGATTGCGCGACAAGCCTTGAAACGAAATAGAGCCGCCGCTAATGGTGTGATAAATGGCATCGTTTTGTATCTCGAACCCGAAGGCTGTGTACTGAATCGCGCATGGACGCTTGGAATTCACGCAGCTGCATTACTTTGTAACCAAGGTCTTTGGTTAGAACCAAGTCGATGCTGCCTTGGTTTTGCGATTTGCCTGAGCCGCGGCCACCAACGATAACCACAAAGCGCGTTTTGGCCTTGAGCGCAATCTCCATCTTTGCAGGTATGAATACATGTGCTGGCTCGTCCGTCTTTGACCATTCGCCGTTTTGGTACTTGATGGAGTATAGAAAGCCGTCTTTTGGACAAACAATACCAAAGATGGTGTTGGTCACTTTCGGCGCGGTCTTGACAACCACCTTTTGCTCAACCGCCTTTAGCTTGGCGTCGGTGAGTCGCTTCATTCTTGCGGCTTCTTGTCGCTGTAGTCGCCGCGCTTGCGTCTGCGGTTCCACGCCCAAACGATGAAAGCGCGCTCAATTACTAGCAGTATCAACGCAATCGCCGAGAGGAAGCCCATCCACGGAAATGATATAACGCCGTCAATGGCGTCTGAAAACCAGTCAGGGAGCCATCCACGCACATTATAAACCGCGCTAGCTCCACCGGTGGCTGTGATGATTTTATGCGTCGCCGTCGTCGTGTAGTCCGGCACGCTTTCTAACAGGTGGTGCAGTAGATTCTTGAGATTGCTTGTCATTTTTCATAATCTTGAGAACTCGGGTAAGACTATGATAGCCGAACAAACCAACGACGAAAAGCCATAGCGATGTTGTTAACAAATCCTGCATCCTGCTTTCCTCCGCCGTTGATTAGCATCGCTAATATGTAAGCGTTGATTGTTATTATCAAATACGGCTGAATCCTATCGAAAAACGTATCAAATTCAAAGTGATAATAAATTGCTTGGTCTATTGCCCCGATAAAGTATACAGCACCAAAGCACAAAAATGGTTTACGGAAAGTTGATAAAAATTTGATATACGACTGCGCAAAGTAGAAATACAGTGTAGAGCAGATGAGGAAGGCTTGAAAGTTGGTTGCGGTGATGGCTTGGATGAAGGCGTATGCCGCGAAGTCGATAACCATAACGGCAGCGGCTGGGTTGTAGGGCAGCAATGCTGCCCAGACTGCCATCAGTGAAATATCAAAGCTATTTACGCTTAGGTTTTGTATTTGCATTTTCCGGTTTTTTATCTTTTGGTTTGGTTGATGTGCCGCCCATATCTTGCTCCTTGGTTAGTTATCAGTCATAAGGATAGCCAATAACCCACACCAATTGCAATCCAAAGCGACGCACAAAACACGAATGTACAAATAAACGCAGCGTATTCCTTAAACCCAACAACATCGCCATAGCGGTGGCGCATGTATAGCAACAGAGTTGCAGTTAATGTCAGGGCTAGTGGTAATAATTCCGTTTTCATAATATCTCCAAAATAAAAGGCGCTAACAGAGTAACCCATTAACGCCTTGGTAGTGGTATGACCAGCTCTTACAGGCCTAGGTAGATGAACTTGCCGAAACAGATGACCGGCGGCAGGTGGTCGGTTTGTGTAACGT
>JAGKWU010000075.1 GCA_021151695.1 Cellvibrionaceae bacterium
GCCGACCAGCTCGACATGTTTGAACAAGGCGCATAACGCGCCTTTTTCTTATCACTCATCCGACCAGTCAAAAAGTTATTGCGTTATTTTCCAGTTGACCTATAGTTAACCCATGCAGCGCGGGCTGCACAACAACGGAGAATAAAAATGGGCAAATACTTCGCGGTAGTCAAAACAGAATCAGGCTTTAGCGGTACTGTGTTTTTCGATGATGAATTAAACGTCGGCGATATCGTCACCGTGTTTTACCACAACGCCAACGGCGATTTGCGAAACTCAAAAGAAAAGATTGTGCGCATCTTCAACTAACGCCAGTCGCACACTGGCACAACAACGGATGAACAACATGAATCAAAAACAACTCGCCGACCATTACGGCATCAGCAAAGCGGCTGTAAGCCGCTGGAGCGAAGCCAAGCGCCATCGTAAGGCGGTAGAAGCCTATGCAGGCTACGACGCAGCCACAGGCTCTGTAGTAGCTGAATTACAACGCTTGGCTTATCTGTACAACTGCCAGCAGTATCGCGGTGCAAACGCCATTGGCCTGTGCTACGTTTCAGTAGCAAACGTTTTAGTGAATGTAGCGCTGTTTGACTTGGAGAATCCATCGATGGATCCATTCAGGTCATACACCGCAGAACTCGACAACGCAGCGCAGTTAGCTGACCTATTAGCAACAATGGAAGGGCTTGTATATGGAGCGTCGCAAAGTGTATCGGAGTGAGTTTGCAGAAGGTCTTGTGTGGTCAGTCATCGCAGTTGCTGGCTTGTTTTTAACGTTACATCTGATGTTTGAGGCGGCAGCGTTATGATTTTAACCATCCTGATTTTATTAAACATCGCGGCGCTTGCATTGCTTGTACGCAACGTCAGCAAGAACAACCGCGAAATCGAGCAGCAAGAGCGCCACTGGCAGGAGACGCTGCGAACTGGTAATGATTATCCATGGAGAAGCAAATGAGTAGCATCGGTGAAGTTAAGGCTCGAATCGAGCGCGCAAAAGACCAAGTAGAGTTTTATAACACTGTCGAAGATGTTTGCATCAAAGGCGGCTACCGCTTCGATGACTCGGAGACGATGCGCGAAAACGCAGACAGAGCGGTTATGCAAGGCAAGCCGCTAATCTGCGAGGCGCTGCGGTATGCTGGTTTGGTTATTAAACGGAATGGGTGGTCAGAATGAAACTCCACGCGCTAAACCTCGGCAAACCGACCCAACCACAACTGATGCGAATCCGCATCAAAGCGACTGGCAAAGTAACAACTGCAACGAGCTATGGTTTCGGCTGGCTTGTTGCGAGCGGGGAGATTTACACGAAACATACAGCGGAGTTTTTAGGTTGTGCATAGCAATCGAGAATTCGACCATGACGCCATCAAGCGCGACTACGCCAGCGGATTGAAGTTGGCGTATATCGCAGCAACACATGGCTGCTCAATCAATACGGTGTCGGCTATTGCGAATAAACATGGACTAAGGCGGCGTGAGCTTAGGCAAATCATGCCAAGCCACTTGAAAGCGATGCAGATGTACCTGCAGGGCGTGCCACTAAAACAAATACGCGCAGAGACAGGACTTCAAGACAGTCAGATTTACCAAACGATGAACAAATACGGTGTGAGACAGCGGAGGAATAATGTTAAACGATAA
>JAGKWU010000076.1 GCA_021151695.1 Cellvibrionaceae bacterium
ATGTCTCATTCTTGCAGTAAGGTGGCTATTGAAGACAGTAAGGTGGCACAACTAAGAATTTCAACTCAAGCACAACTGAAGGAGAATTGTAATGTATCTAAACCATGAAAAAGATGGCATTGCTCTTGTAATGCAAACACAAGAAGAGATTGACTTCATCACTGCTATTCTTGGTGGATTGGCTATCTGGAAATCACCAATTGACATTGATGTTCAGAATGTTCTCGATGTATATGGAGAACTAGCTGATTACTACACAACAATCAGTGATGATCATATTCCTGTATTCAAGCAAGTACCAGAGTTTGTGTCTAAGAAAGAATGGAAGGAAGGTGTATGAATATGTTTCTTGGAATTGTCGCATTTATTGGAATGACAACCGCATTTTTCTGTATATTCATGTTATTCAGAAATAAGTGGGTTTATAATCAACGTATTAAACTACTTGACCATGATTCAATTAAATATAGAAAACTCCCAGATTATGATACAATGTTGAATACGTTCTGGATTTGGGATGTAAACAAATTTATCAAAGAGGAGAATAATTAATGTCGAATACACTGAAACAAAAACATAAAGAACTACTTGAACAAGCACAAGCGTTGCTTGATAAAGCTCAGGAGATGGAAAGTCTTATTAAGGAAGAGGAAGACATTCCTGTAGATGAAAATATCTTTGGACTTGTTAAAGAGCAAGACATAGAAGGTGGCACTGTGTTTTACCTTGAGCAAGATACTGAAGGTAATTGGGATTATTTCGACACAGAAGGGGGAACGTACTATCCCACATTCAAAACAAAAGAATCTGCTAAAGCATGGAGCAATGTAATTGAAGTGATGCTTCTTCTACGTTGTCAGGAAGGAGTTATTGTTCCACAAGAAGATGTTTGTATCATTACGCTGAGTGATGGTAAACTTGTCATTGAAAATTTAGGTGGCTATTTTTATTACAATGGAGCTATTTCACCATCATTTTCTTCAATAGAATATGCTCAAAAAGCTATTGACAATATTGGAGAAGAACGTATAATTAAGGCCATCAAGACACTAGAAGGAATCAAACAATGACACAAACATATAAAGCAGGGCAGATTGTTCGTACTCGTAAAGGAGGTATTGTTGAATTATTTGTTAATAAGGATTACGGTAGTTCTCACCCATTGATATATTACATTGATGACAGTTCCTTCACAGTGGATGATAGAGGAAGATACCATGAAGTAGTCAGGTGCCTTTTTGACATCGTAGAACTAATCAAAGACGTAGGAGAAGATATGTACAAGACATTTACTAAAGATATGCTAAAAGATGGGATGAAGGTAGTAGTTAAGAATAGAAATACTTACTTTTATGATAGCGTTAAAAATAGGGGTATTGACTTGCATGGATGGTTGAATATGGACTCCTATAATGAATTCTTAAATTGTTCTATCAACGAAGCATTTGATATTATGGAAGTCTATTCCCTTGGTACTCTCATCTGGAAACGAGAAGAAAAGACAGAACAAGAGAAGAAGATTGAAGAACTAGAGGCTTCAGCTAAGCTAATTCAAGAACAGATTAAACAATTGAAGGAGATGAAATGAAGACTAAACTAAAAGCTAATTGGTCGTTTAGAGTCACTGATTGTTCTATTGAATGGAAGA
>JAGKWU010000077.1 GCA_021151695.1 Cellvibrionaceae bacterium
CCTGAATCACTAAAAAAATCGGGATAGCTGCCAAAGTACCAAAGGTTCCTGGTGCTTTGGGTGCAAGGCCACTACCAAAACCAAATGCAAACAAATGATAGGGGTTGGTAAATACTTGTTTAAGACTGGGTGTATTCATTATTAAATTCGCACTGTTAAAAGTGCTGGTATCCAGTGTTGGCAAGCGCAAACGGCTCGCCTTCAAATTCACAAATAACTTTATGGCCCGGGATAATTTCGCCAATCACTGTTGCAGCTAATTTTCCCTGGGCAATTAACATGGCGACATCAGCCATTTTTTCCGGGGCGACAGTAAAACATAATTCGTAATCGTCACCGCCACTGAGCGCCCACTCCAACGCTTGCGCCTGATTATTCAATGCCTGTAACGCGGGCGATAATGGCAGGTTTTCTACATCAATTACCGCACCTACATCACTGGCATCACAAATATGTTGTAAATCGGCAACCAGTCCATCAGAAATATCCAGCGCCGCCGTTGCCAGTTCGCGAATGAATGCAGATTCCTGCAAGCGTGGTGTCGGACGATAAAAACGTTCATGCAAATAATTTGCTGATTGGTCGTCGCACACAATGCGATTTTGTATCAGCGCCAATGCCCCGGCACCATCACCCAGGCTATGAGTGACCAATACAAAATCACCAATATTGGCGCCGTCGCGCCGTAGCACAGCACCAGGTGCAACAGCCCCCATTACCTGAATGGTAATACTGAGCGGGCCTGAGGTGGTGTCGCCACCAATTAATGCAATTTTATATTCGCGTGCGCAGGCAAATAATCCGCGACTGAAACTGCGCAGCCAATCTTCATTGGCTTCTGGCAGCGTCAGCGCCAGGGTAAACCACAGCGGATCTGCACCCATGGCCGCAAGATCGCTCAGGTTAGTGCGCAGTGCGCGCTCGGCAATTAATTCGGCATCAGCATCAGCCGGAAAATGCACGCCGGCAACTAAGGTATCTACCGATACCGCCAACTGCTTTGCGTCCGGGATTTGCAGCAGTGCGCAGTCATCGCCAATTCCCAGCAATACGCCTTCAGCAGGCTGTTCGGCCTGCTCGCGCTGGAAGAATTGCTGGATTAACTGGAATTCGCCGGGCACGGTAATGACTGATTGGACCAATAGATTTAACGTTGGTTGCGCTCGGCTTTCACTTCCAGCGCACGCACCACAGCGGCAGTTTTATCCAACACACCGTTGATAAACTTGTGGCTATCTTCAGCGCCGAATTTTTTCGCCAGCGCAACAGCTTCGTTGATCACAACTTTGTAGGGAACGTCAATGCGGAATTTAAATTCATAGGTAGCAAGACGCAGCAGTGCACGGGTAATTGCATCCAGCTCATCCAGCGAACGCTCCACCAGATAAGGGGAGAACAATTCTTCCAGCTCGCTTAAATGCTCAGGTACACCGTGGAGAACTTCATGGAAATATTCCACGTCTACTTTGCTCATGTCGTTATCGGTGCGAAATTCCGCCTCGATGGCATTGATGCCGGAACCTGCCATTTGCCATTGGTAAAGCGCCTGCATTGCGTAGTGACGAGCCATGCGGCGAGTGGCAGCGGTGTGGCCTTTTTGTGGGCCTGATGAAGTACTCATGAGCAATTACCTGATAAAGATCATGCCGGGCTTAAATCTTGCCAAACAGAGATACCATTTCCAGCGCGGTAGAAGCCGCTTCAACACCTTTATTACCGGCTTTGGTGCCAGAGCGCTCAATCGCTTGCTCAATGGAATCAACAGTCAGCACACCGAAAGTTACCGGTACACCGTATTGCAAGGAAACCTGCGCAAGGCCTTTGGTGCATTCGCCCGCAACATAATCAAAGTGCGGGGTACCGCCGCGAATCACAGCGCCCAGGGCGATAATTGCATCAAACTCTTTTTTCGCTGCAATTTTTTGCGCAGTCAGCGGAAATTCAAAGGCGCCTGGTGCGTAATAGATGGTGATGTTTTCATCTTTAATGCCATGGCGACGCAATGTATCCAGCGCGCCGTCTTTCAAACTCTCCACAACAAAACTGTTCCAGCGGCTGACGATCAACGCGTATTTGCCAGCAGACGCGGAAAAATCACCTTCAACTACCTTGATATTGCTCATAATATTTTCTCAAAAAATAACCAGAATTCTTGTTTGCGCTCAACGCATTGACGGCCATTAACAGCGAAGCGTTAATCGCCTTCCGGGCAGACATAATCCACCACTTCCAAATCAAAACCAGAGAGCGCGGAGTAGCGCATGGGTGCAGACATCACACGCATTTTGCGCACACCCAGGTCGCGCAAAATTTGCGAGCCGGTACCCACTTGTTTGTAGAGCACTTCCGAACTGCGACGCAGTTGCTTGCCGGAAATTAACCAGTCGATGCTGTCTTCTACTTCCTTGGTGGACTCGTCGTGGCAAATCAGCAACACCACGCCTTTACCTTCTTCGCTGACTTTGCGCAGCGCATCCTGGTAAGTCCAGCCTTTGCCGCCGGCGACCGAAGTGCGCTTGAGGCTCAGTACATCGCGTGCGATATCCATCACATGTACACGCACCAGGGTTGGCTCGGCATTGATCTCGCCCTTGGTCATCACAAAGTGCAAGTCGCCACGGGCCAGATCGCGATAAGTATGCAGGTCAAATTCACCGTAGAGCGTCTCTACTTTCCGGCGATTAATGCACTCCACCGTCTTTTCTTTGGTGGCGCGGTAGTGAATCAGGTCGGCAATGGTACCGATTTTCAAGTCATGTTGCTCGGCAAATTGCTCAAGATCCGCAATGCCCGGGCTGGACAATATCGGTCGATTTCGCATTGGCTTTCACTGCGGCGCGCACGGTCAGCGCGCGATCGGCAGCGGAAATGCCGGTGCTCACCCCTTCAGCCGCTTCAATCGAAACCGTGAAATTGGTGGTGTGCTGGGATTTGTTGTCGCTCACCATCAGCGGCAAATCCAGTTGCTTGCAGCGCTCGGCAGTGAGCGTCAGACAAATCAGGCCGCGCGCATGGGTGGCCATAAAGTTGATATCTTCCGGGCGCACCTGCTCGGCCACCATAATCAGGTCGCCTTCATTCTCACGGTCCTCGTCATCCATCAGGATAACCATCTTGCCGTGGCGCAGATCT
>JAGKWU010000008.1 GCA_021151695.1 Cellvibrionaceae bacterium
CACTCACTTACGAACAGCTCAATACAAAAGCCAACCAGTTAGCGCACTACTTAATTGCCGAACACAAAATCCAGCCAGATACCTTGATCGGCCTGTGCACGACACGCTCGCTGGATATGCTGGTGGCACTGATTGCCATTCACAAATCCGGCGGCGCTTATGTGCCGCTGGACCCGGATTATCCCGCCGCACGTTTAAGCCAGATGCTGGAAGATGCGCAGCTGCAACTGGTGTTGACGCAAACAAAATTACTTGGCGAAACGCCTATCACCGAACAGCAAGCGCTCTGTGTGGATGACCAATCTCTGCAAGCGAAACTTGCGCAGCAATCCAAACACAATCCGCAGCGTGACGAATTAAATCCCAGCCACCTGGCTTATGTGATTTACACCTCCGGCTCCACGGGAAAACCGAAAGGCGTGATGATTGAGCATCGCAATACGGCGGCATTTTTGTGCTGGGCGCGTGCGACTTTCAGTGAGCAGCAATTAAGCGCAGTGCTCGCCTCTACCTCTGTGTGTTTTGATCTTTCCGTATTTGAATTGCTCGCACCGCTGGTAGTGGGTGGTCGCACTATTATTGTCGACAATGTGCTGGCGTTGCCGCAGTTGGATTGCACAATCAGTTTAATTAATACGGTTCCCTCTGCAGCAGAAGCATTGTTGGCTGCCAATGCAATTCCTGTGGGTATTGAAACTATTAATCTCGCTGGCGAGCCATTGGCGCAATCACTGGTGGATCGTTTGTATGCGCAAGGTTTCGCAACAGTTTACGACCTTTACGGCCCATCGGAAGACACCACCTATTCCACTTATGTGCTGCGCCAGCCCCAAGGGCGCGCCAGCATTGGCCGGCCACTTACTAACACCTGCGCTTATTTGCTGAATGCTGCCGGTCAACTGGTGTCGCCCGGTTTAGCCGGTGAATTGCATTTGGGTGGTGCGGGTTTATCGCGCGGCTATTTGCATCGCGCCGAACTCACGGCGGAAAAATTTATCGCGAATCCGTTCATGATGAATGCGCGTTACAACCGTCTCTATAAAACAGGTGACCTGGCGCGCTGGCTGCCGAATGGTGAGCTTGAGTATTTAGGTCGGCTCGACCATCAAGTCAAAATTCGCGGTTTCCGCATTGAATTGGGCGATATAGAACAGGCGTTGCTTGCCCATCCTTCCATTGCAAAAGCCTTGGTGCTGGCGAAAGAATTTGGTGCGGGTGACAAGCGTTTGCTCGCCTATGTAGTCACGCATTCGCCTGAGCAGCGCACTGAAAATTTATCCGCGGATTTGCGCAGCCATTTGCTGGCGCGCCTGCCTGATTTTATGTTGCCTTCGATGTTAGTACCGCTGGCGGAATTTCCGCTCACGGCTAACGGAAAAATTAATCGCGCGGCGCTGCCGATACCAACAGTGAGCGACGCGTTAACCGAATATGTTGCGCCGGCCAATGCTACCGAAAAAATCCTCTGCGAAATTTGGCGAGAAGTATTGGGCGTGGAGCGAGTCGGTGTGCTGGATAATTTTTTCCAGATCGGCGGTCATTCGTTGCTGCTGGTGAAGATGACAGGCCTTGCGGCTTATCGCGGTTTGCAGATCAGTGTGCGTCAGGCATTCGCCGCTGAACATATTCGCGCGCTCGCCGTGAGTTGCGTTCCTGTTGCAGATATCGGTGAGTGGAAATCCATTGCCGGCCCGGTGTCCATTGCGCCCAACCTGGCCTACAGCCTTGCGGTGACAAGCGCTGATCGCGACCGCTGGTTGATGGTGAATTTGCTGCAAGCGTCGCAGCCGCTGCAAGCTGAATATTTGGGGCAAGCGCTGGCGTTGTTGATTGAGCGTCACGATGCATTGCGTTTAAGTCACTACCAGGATGAGAAGGGAAACTGGCAGAGCGAAATTCTTCCACCCAATGGTGATCTGCCATTAGAAATTGTGGATTGCATCGGCTTGGATGAAACCGCCTTGGCCGAGCGCGCCACTGACGCTCGCGCTCGTATCGATGCTAATTCCAATTTGATCACCGGCCCACTCATCCAACTCGCTTTATTTGATCGAGGGGATCAACCCTCGCGATTAATGGTTTCTGTTCATCACTACGCGGTAGACGCCATCGCTTTTGGTTTACTGCTGCAAGAGCTGCAACATATTTATTCATGTCTGTCATCGGGAGTGGAATTGCGTTTACCACCACCGGTACCCGGCTATGGCGATTACGCTCGTTATGTGGGCGATTACGCCGCAACGCCAGCTTGCACAGCGCAACTCGATTACTGGCAAACCCTCGCGCGTCGCGACCATAACTTGCCTGTGGATTACGACAATCGTCATCTGGATAGCTGGCGTTTACGCGAATTTAAAACACTCACTCCTGTTGCTAGCTTGAATGACTTGCTGGTCGCTGGTCATGGCGAGCAAGTGCAAGCCGCCATTCTCAGTGCGTTGTTATTGGCTTACCAGCGTTGGAGCGGACGCGATTACTTGCACATGAATCTCGTGACCAATGGTCGCCAACTGGATGAGCCGGCGCCGGATCTCAGCCATTGCATTGGCTGGGTGAGCTATATGAACCCGGTGGTGCTGAATCTCGCGAGTAAAAATCTCGTGCTTTTTGTGCAGCAACAACTCAATGAAATTCCCCGCGATAACAGCTTCGGGATTTTGAAATTCTGCCATCCCGATCCGGTGATTCGCCAGCGCATGGCGCAGCTGCCCGAGCCGCAAATTAATTTCAATTATTTCGCGCAGGGTACATCGCCTGCTACGGCTGCACCTGCTGTCGACCAATTGGCTTTCTGGCCTGTTCCCGATCTGAATTCTTCAGCACCCGCGGGTGACATAGTCGTAAAACCTGGCGCACGCCTGATGCACTATCTGATGCTCTCATGCGATTTGCTCGACGCCCCCGAAAAAGTAGGACAGGTTCGCATGAGCTGGATGTATGTGCCCGAGCTATTTGCAGATTCCACAATCAATCAACTGGCGGCGGATTTTGCCAGTTCACTCAAGGACGTGATGGATCAAATTTCTTTTGAGACACAACCATCACCGAATAAAAAAGGCTCACAACAATGAAGAAGACATCCTATTTACAGTTTGGCTGGCACTCCCACGTGCCCTATGTGCTCAACAACAATAACTACTACAAAGAGAACCGCCGTCGCGCTTGTTCCAAGTGGATCATCGACTCGGTGAACGGCTTTACCGAGTACTACAAGATTTTTGAAGGCGTGCCCAAGTTTGCCTCGTTTGTGAGTATTTCCGGCCAGGCGGTAGCGCAGTTTGCGGCGCTGGCGGAGATGGATTCCAACCTGAAAAATTACCTGGTATCGCTCAACTTCCGCTTTAGTGAAATCGACGAGCTGAAGTACAAGGCGCGCAATATCCTCGAAAACACCAAGCGCTACGCCGCCAGCGAGCGTCTGGAATTGATTGGCACAGGCTTTAACCATCCGATCATGCCTTACCTGAACGAAGACGATTTCTTTGGTGAGATTGAACGCACTCGCGCTATCTATCGCGAATATTTTGGTGTGCAGGATATCCAGGGTTTCTTCCCGCCGGAAAGCTGCGTGAGCAAGCGCGATATCGATCTCTACACTCGCAGTGGCCTCAAATACCTGGTGTTGGAAGATCCGGCTTATGTGGACGTGGAAGAAGCCTTCATCAAGCCTGCCCACAGCAACAGTTATATCCTGCATAACGAAAGCTCTGACCAACCATTGCATTGCTTCCACCGCAACCGTGCTGTATCGCTGCTGTCCTGGTTGAGCAACTACGATGAGCATGCGGTGAATCCCCATGACCAGGGCCAGGCGCGTCGCGATATCGCCTACAAAAAAGCGGACGAGTCGGTGGAGCGCTCTAAGGCTGAGTTCGAGCATATCTTCAGTAATGCCCAGCACGAGCACCGCAATCTCACTAATCCGCATCAGTTTGCCAAGTTGTTGGCGAGCCTGAGCGGCAGCCATTTCGCGCAGGACGAGAGCTGCAAGCACACGTCCTTAATGCTCTGGACCGACCACGAATACCTGGGCAATGCCGCCCATATTTTCCCGTTGATCCACCAGGCGGTGCGCATTCTTGCGGATAACAACCACTTCCACGAAGGCCAGCGCCTGAACCTGGAGTTCGCCACCCTCAAGCAGTACCACAAGCTGGTGAGCGCTGAGGAGAACACGGCCAATATCAAGGTGAAGCAAGGTTCCTGGTGCTCGGGCCTGATGCTGGCGGATGCCTATGTGGAAACCCGCCACGACGGCACCCACGTCTATGCCCATGGGGCGATCAGTGAGCCCTTCTCTAACTGGAAGTCCTTCACCTCCCACTACAATTTGGCGAAGCAAAACTATGACAAGGTGCGCGCCGTGATCAAGCGCGAAAAGCTGGAAGACCAGGCGCTGGAAGATCTGCTGGAGCGCGTTGCCGACAAGATTCTGGTGGCGTCTACCTCTTGCTTCTACGGCTGGTTCCCGCCGGTCTATCGCTTGATTCCCGCTTTTGAGCTGCTCAAGGACGTGCATGAATCCCTGGAGAAGGTAAAAGCCTGGGTCAATTACGACGATACTGACACTGCCGTCCATTGGAATGACGATGCGCTGCTGGCGCTCAATAGCCGTATCCAGCAGCTCAAACTGAGTAATCGTATGGGCCGCGATGGTTGTATCGAACGCGTGGAAGCGACTATCGCCGAGGCGCAATCCATTTTCCGCCTGCACCAGACTGACCACTATGCGTTGGCTTACCAACTGCTGATCAATGCCTCCCGCGAGCTGGACGACATCTTTGAAGACATAGATCGCCAGGGCCAATTGTTCCGCGAGCCTAATGATCCCTGGGATCTGTGGCGCCGCACCCTCGTCAACCAGGAATACGTGTAAGGCCATGTCGAATCTGGATCACAGCTACGGCCTGGCATTGGTACAGCAGGACATCGTTTACGACCAGCTGCACCGTCTCGCCAGCCCCCTGTACAACATAGGCGGTTACGTCAGTCTCCAGCGGGTGGATGTGGCGCGCCTGCGCCAGGCCCATGCTCAAGTGGTGACGGAAAATCGCATGTTCGCAGCGCGTCTGGTCGCGGTGGATGGTGGTTTGCGGTTGCAGTTGGGTGATCTGGTGGACACAAGTCTGGAACTGGTTGATTTGAGTGCGGAGGCTGATCCCCAAACGGCGGCCAAGGTTTGGTTGGATGACGCTTTTGCCCAGCCGTTCGATCTTTACGGCGACCGCCTGTTCCGCGCCCATCTGCTCAAGTTAAGCGACGATAACTACTTTTATGTGGGTATTGCCCACCACGTGATAGTCGATGGTTGGGGCTTCGCCAACTGGGCGCGGCAGTTGGGCAACCATTACGCCGGCGACGCGCCCGAACCGGAAGCGCTGGCGGATTTCGCCCGCTATTTCAGCCAGGATATGGATTACCTCCACAGCGAGCGCTATAGCCGCGACCAGGCTTTTTGGAAAAGTTATTTGCCCGAACCCAAACCCCTGCTGGCACAAGCGCGCAGCCAGGCGTTTGCGCCAACGGAAAGATGTAGCCAGCGCCTGTGTGTTGATCTTGATCACAGCTTGCTCGACCGCTTACTGGCTGTTGATGAGCGCCTCGCCAAAAACGAACACAGTCTGTTTGTAGCACTGGTGGCTTTGTATTTCAGCCGCGTCTGCCAGCGTTCGTCGGTGAGCCTTGGCGTACCGGCGCACAACCGTCGCGGTGCGGCCCACAAGCGATTTGTCGGACTCTTTACCAGCGTCAGCCCGGTGCAAATTGCGGTGGATGAAAGCTGGACTTTTATGCAGTTAGTGGAAACCGTCAAAGCCGAGCAGGCCAAGGTCTTCCGCCACCAGAAATATCCCGTGGGCCATATGGTGCGCGACCTGGGCCCGGCGGCCCGCGCTGGCCTTTATGATGTGGGCGTCAATTATCTCAAGCTGGATAACCGCTTCGATTACGGTGATTTCACCGCCCATATCGTCTATCACCCCAACGATTACCAGAACACGCCCTTCAACCTGACGGTGTGGGACAGTGGCGCCAGCCAACCGGCGCAATTGCAGATAGATTTCAGCCTGCAATATTTCACAGTGCATGAGGTGGAATTGATAGGTGCGCGGTTGCTGCATCTGGTAGCCCAGTTGGCGAGCAATCCCCAGCAATCATTGGCGGGATTGGACGTAGTAGCACCCTGCGAAGCGGCTACCGTTTTCCCGCCCATACCGAATCTGCCCACTGCGCCAAACCACACCTTCATCGCGCTCTTTGAACAGCAGGTGGCGATTCGCCCCGATGCGCTGGCCCTGAGTTGGCGCGACCGCGAATACACCTACAAGCAGCTCGACCAGCTGGCTAGCAAATTAGCGCTGCGGCTGGCTTCGCAGCATATCTGCAACGGCGATTTGGTGGGCTTATTATTGGGCCGTCGCCCGCCGTTGGTGATCGCCATTTTGGCCCTGCACAAGCTGGGCGCTGCTTACCTGCCGCTAGACCCGGCCTACCCGCCGGCGCGGCTCGAATTTATGTTGGCCGACAGCGGTGCCAGTCTCTTGCTGCAAGATGACGACCTGGAAACCGCTGATCTGGTCGCTGGCTACACTGGCCCACGTTTGTCACTGGGTGATGATTGGCTGGAGCTGCCCTGCGGTTCTTTCCCTCCGGCTTTTCCGTCCTGGGCCTGCGCCAGCCAGTTGGCCTATGTCCTTTACACCTCCGGCTCCACCGGCCAGCCCAAGGGCGTGATGATCGGCCAGCGTGCATTGAGTAATTTCCTGCAATCCATGGCGCAACAGCCGGGCTTGAAAGAGGGGGATTGGCTACTGGCGGTGACGCCTTTCAGTTTTGATATTTCCATGCTGGAACTGCTGCTGCCGCTCATGACCGGCGGTACCTTGCGGTTATTCCATCGCGCGCTCGCGCAAGATCCAGCGGGCCTGCTGGATGAGCTGAACACCCATCCCATCCGCCTGCTACAAATGACGCCCAGCGCTTGGAAGCTGCTGCTCGCCGCCGGTTGGCAGGGTAGTAAAAACCTGGTCGCCCTGGCCGGTGGTGAAGCCCTGCCGGCCCATCTGGCGGAGACGCTGGTGCCCAAAGTCGACCAGCTGTGGAATATGTACGGCCCCACCGAGACCACTATCTGGTCCAGCTGTCGCCAGGTGAGTTTGCCGGCGACGGCCAGCATCGGCACACCCATTGCCAATACCCGTTTCCAAGTGCTGGACAACCAACGCCGCCCATTGCCGGTTGGCGTATTCGGCTCGCTCTATATCGGTGGTGTGGGTTTGGCCAAGGGCTATCTCAAGCGCCCCGAGCTTACCGCAGAGCGCTTCGTGACTATCAATGGCTGGCGTGAGACTGGCAATGGCGAGCGCTGGTACGAAACCGGCGATATGGCGCGCCTGCTGCCCAACGGCGAATTCGAATTCCAGGGCCGCGCCGATCACCAGGTCAAACTCAACGGCTACCGCATTGAGCTGGGCGAGATCGAAAGCAAGCTGGCCCGCGTGCCGGGAATTGCCAACTGCGCGGTGCTGATCAAAACCCTGAATGATCGCCAGTTACTCGCCGCCTACTATCAATTAGCTGCGCAAGCGCAGCCCGCCGCAGGCGCTGTTTTGGCAACTGATCACTCCTCGGAGGAGGCTCGAATCCGCGCCGCCCTCGCCGAAGAATTACCCGTGTTTATGCTGCCCTCGGCGTTCGTGGCCATGGAAAAGTTTCCGCTCACACCTAGCGGTAAAACTGATATCAAGGCGCTGCCAGAGCCTGTTCAGCCAAGCGCAATTTCAGAGACAAAAACCACGTCTGGCGCTGGTGATGATTTCACCCAGCGGCTGCTGCAACTCAGCCGCCAATGGCTGCGCCTGCCCAAGCTGGCGGCCAGCGACAACTTCTTTGATGCCGGCGCCAGTTCGCTGGATGTAACGGATCTTGCCGGTGGCTTGAGCCGCGATCTGGCGCTGAATCTCTCGGTTATCGATCTCTTTAGCCATCCCTCGGTAGCGGCGCTCGCTCGTCACCTGCAAGCGGCGCCGGCGCAACCCGCCCGCAGCAGCACTGCCCGCCAGCAAGCCGCCGAGCGCGGCAAAACCCGTCTGCAAAACCGTTTAACTGCAAGGAAACTTTTGGATGAAGCCTGACGATCAACAAACTGTGGAAACCCTTGATTACCACGGTGCAGAGATTGCGATTATCGGCATGGCCGCGCGCTTTCCCGGCGCCGATTCGGTGGACGAATTCTGGCAAAACCTGCTGTTGCAGCGCGAGGGCATCCGCCATTTCAGCGTGGAAGAATTGGCCGAGGCCGGCGTGTCAGCCTCCCAGCTGGACGACCCCGCCTATGTGCGCGCCAAAGGCGTACTGCGTGACACCATGGCCTTCGACGCCGCCTTCTTCAGCTACAGCGACCGCGAAGCCGCGTTGATGGACCCGCAGTTGCGCCTCTACCACGAGTGCGCCTGGCATGCATTGGAGGACGCGGGCTATGCCGGTCGCCAAAGCGAAACCCTCACTGGCATCTTCGGCGGCGCCTCCGCCAATGCGCTCTGGACAGCGCAATACGCGCGCATCGCCGAGCAGGGCGGCGCGGCGGCTTACGAGGTGATCAACCTCATCAACCGCGATTTCTTCAACAGCCGTTTAGCCTACAAACTCAATCTCAAAGGCCCGGCGGTGACTGTGCAAACCGCCTGCTCCACGTCGCTGGTGGCGGTGCACCAAGCCTGCCAAAGCTTGCTGGCGGGTGATACGGATCTGGCTCTGGCCGGTGCGGTTTCGTTCTCGCTCAACCCGGCCTTGGCCGCGCCCGAGCTGCAGGGTTATATGTACCAGGAGGGTATGATCCTCTCCCCTGACGGCCACTGCCGTCCTTTCGATGCCGATGCCCAGGGCACGGTGCTGAGCGATGGCGTGGGCTTTGTGGTGCTCAAGCGTTTGCAGGACGCAATTGCCGACGGTGACCGTATCCACGCGGTGATCAAAGGCTCTGCCATTAACAACGATGGCAACGACAAAATCGGCTACACCGCTCCCAGCGCCAGCGGTCAACGTGAAGCGCTAACTGCCGCGCTGACCCTAGCAGGCGTAGCGCCAGAATCTGTGGGTTATATCGAAGCCCACGGTACAGGCACAAGCTTGGGCGACCCCATCGAAGTACAGGCGCTGATGCAGGCTTATGACGGCTTCCCCGCGCCCTGTTTGATCGGCTCGGTGAAAGGCAACCTCGGCCATCTGGATACAGCCGCCGGTATGGCGGGTTTGATCAAAGCCGTGCTGGCCGTGCGCCATGGCCAGGTGCCGGCGAGCCTGCATTTCCAGCAGCTCAACCCCAAGTGTGATTTGCAGGGCACTGGCTTGGAAGTGGCGGCGAGCAATCAACATTGGCCGCAGCAGGGTTTGCGCCGTGCGGGTATCAGTTCTTTTGGGATCGGCGGCACTAACGCCCATGTGATCATCGAAGAATACCAAGCCGCACAGACAACCGCGGAAACCCGCAGCGCCTGGTTGCTGCCGCTCTCCGCCAAAACCTCGGCATCGCTCAACATCTATCGCGAGCAGCTGCAAGCCTGGCTGCCGTCAGCCAAATCCTTGGGTGACGTGGCATTTAGTCTCGCGCACAAACGTGCTGATTTTGATTGGCGCCAGGCCATTCTGGTGGATAGTCGCGGCGCGTTTTTGTCCGCCTCCCAAACAACCGCTATCCCCGAAACCGCACCAAACCTCTACTGGATGTTTACCGGGCAGGGCGCCCAATATCCGCAAATGGGCCGCGATCTATACGCCAGCGAGCCGGTTTTCCGTGCGGCCTTGGATAAGTGTCTGGCGATGACGGATAGCCTCGGCGTCACTCAATTAAGAAATCTGCTGTTGGGTGAAGATGCATCACCTGCGGCGCAAGACCAACTGCGCGCAACCGAACTGGCCCAGCCGGCCCTGTTTGCAGTGGAATACTCCCTCGCCCAATTGCTTACCAGTTGGGGCCTCAAGCCCGCCGGTTTTATCGGTCACAGTTTGGGCGAATACGTTGCCGCGTGTTTGGCCGGTGTTTTCTCGCTGGACGACGCTTTGCGTCTGGTAGTCGCTCGCGGTCGTCTGATGGCGAGTACGGCGCCCGGCGCTATGTTGGCCGTGTTGCAAGGCGCTGACTCATTGGATCTTAGCCAATGGCCGCAAGTCTCCCTAGCCGCCATCAATGGTGCCCAAAGTTGCGTACTGGCCGGCCCGCCAGAGGTTATTGCCCAAGCGAAAGCGGCGCTGGAGGCAGGCGGCACAGCCACTCGCCCGCTCAATACTTCTCATGCTTTCCATTCGCCCCTAATGGAACCCATTTTGGCGGAGTTCGCCGCTGTTTTAACGCAGATACCGCTGAGAGCGCCAGGTTTGCCGATCGTTTCCAACCTCACGGGTAACTGGGTTGAACCCACGGTTATGGCCACGCCAGACTATTGGGTTAACCAACTGCGCCAGCCGGTATATTTCCACCAGGGCTTGGCCTGCCTGCTGGCCGATCCAAACGCGTTGTTGTTGGAAGTCGGCCCCGGCAAAACCCTCTCCAGCCTCGCCCGCCAACATCCGGCTCGCCAGCCGCAGCAGTTGGCGGTGCATAGCCTGCGCGCTATTACGGATACTGAATTCGACAGTCTGCAACCGCGCCGCGCCTTGGGCGAGCTGTGGTCTGCCGGTGCGCAAATCGATTGGGATGCCTGCAACGGTGGGAGTGGAAACCTTTGCTCCCTGCCGGGCTATGCCTTCGAGCGCAACACCCATATGCCGCTGGTGAGCCGCTCGAGCCTGGTGGATGCACCGCCTGTGGGCGGTTTTTATCGCGAGCAGTGGGAGAGCCAGGAAGTAGCTGAACTGCTAGCCAATCCTGCCGTTACCGAAACCACTGACCCCACGCTGGTACTACACAGCGGCCAAGCGGACGAACGCGCCTTGATTTCCGCGCTCACCGCTCGTGGTCAAACCATTATCGAAGTCTTGCCGGGCGACAGCTTTGCGCGCCCAGGTTTCAACAGCTACCAACTGCGTCCATCCCAGGCGGAGGATTACCATCAATTGGGGCAGGAGTTGCTTCGTATTGGCCAGGCGCCGGCCAAGGTTGTCGTGCTTTGGCAGCCAGATGGTAGTAACCAACTCGATAGGGAGCCGTCAACGTCAATTAGTTCAGGTAATAGGGAGTCGTCATCCCCGCTACGCGAGGATGACGGTGTGGTCGGGCGGCGCGAGGATGATAGTGAGGGAGATCGTGGCCAATACCAGGCCTTCGCTGGCCTGCTATTACTCACCCAAGCCCTAGCCCAACTAGGCTTCACTCAACCCATGGGCATCTACGCCGTCACCAAAGGCGCGTTTCGGGTAACCGGCGATGAAATCCTGAATCCAACGGCAGCACTGGCCTACGGCCCCATTCGCAGCTTGGGACAAGAATTCCCACAACTGCATTGCCACCTGTTAGACGTCACCCAATTGGTCGTTCAAATCGAGCCGATTGCCCGTGCCATTCTCTCTGCCGAACTGCCGCTTGTAACTGTCTGGCGTGGGCAAAAAGTGTGGGAGCGCCAGTTCACCTGCGAGGGCGAAAGCTGGTCTAAGCAAGTCCGTGAAGGTTTCAAGAAGAATGGCGTTTACGTGATCACCGGCGGCTTTGGCGGGCTCGGCGCTGAGCTGGCTCGTCATTTGGCCCGTGAATACCAAGCCAAATTATTGCTGGCCAGCCGCCGCGACCAACGCCAGCATCCGCTGCTGGCCGAACTGAGTAACCTTGGCGGCGAAGCAGTAGCGATACAGGCGGATATGCGTGAACCAGGCGCTCTGGAGCAACTGCTCAGCCACGCCAAAAACCACTTCGGCCAAGTCACTGGCTTGCTGCACACCGCCGGTCTTCCGGGCGAAACTTTGGTGCTGCGTCACCAGTTGGAAAAAGCGGTGGATGTCATCGCCACCAAGCTCAACCCCGCGCTGGATAGCCTCACGCTTGCGCCGGCTTATGGGTTGGAGCAAGTCGTGTTCTTCTCTTCGGTCACCGGCGTCCTCGGCGGTTTGGGCCAGACGGACTACTGTGCCGCCAACACCGCCCTCGACGCTGTTGCCGAACAGGCGCGCAGCCTTGGCCTGAACCAGTTCTACAGCATCCGCTGGGATGCCTGGCGTGAAACGGGTATGGCGGTGGATAGCCTCAACGCCCGCTTGCCGGTAATTGCCGCCAGTGGCCATAGCCTCCTCGGCGACCAGCTTGCCGCTGCCGACGGCAGTTATATTTACAGCCAAACCCTTACGCCCGAACATTGCTGGGCGCTCTCCGAACACTGGGTGATGGGGCAGCCCACATTGCCCGGCACCAGTTATCTCGAAATGGCCGGCGCCGCTTTTACGCGCCTGACTGGCCAAACAGCGAAAGCCTTTAGCGATATCTATTTCCTCTCGCCGCTGGTCCTGGCGGCGGGCGAAAGCGTTGATGTTTACACGCGTCTCGTCTCGGAAGCTAGTGGCTACAGCTTCGAAGTCGGCAGCTTCCATCGCCAGCACAAGCAATGGCAATTGCACGCTCGCGGCCAGCTTCAAACTGCCCCTGCATCACCTCTGAGTCTGAATACCAGGGAGTCGTTATCCCCACTAAGTCTGAACAATAGGGAGTCGTCATCCTCAGCTGGGCGCCCCCGCGAAGCGGGGAGTCCAGGGGCTGGCCATCCAGTTCTTAAAGACCCAACAGCAAATACCGCAATACCCTCGCTAAGCCTAAATGATAGGGAGTCGTCATCCTCGCGCAGCGGGGATCCAGTTCTTAAGAGCTTGGCCGCAACTACCGATTTGGCTGCTCTTAAAGCCCGCAACAACCAACGCTATATGGACGATATTCGCGGCGCTGCCGATCTGGGCGTGCGCGCCATGGGCCTGAGCCTGTCGCAAGCCGAGCAGGATGCGCTGATGAAATACGGCCCGCGCTGGACGGTGGTGCGGGAGCTGTGGCTTGGTCAAAACCAAGGCTTGGCGCGGCTGGAACTGGCGGATGATCTGCGCGGCGACCTCTCTACCATGGATCTGCATCCCGCCCTGCTGGACTGCGCCCTGTCCTGGCTGCGCGCCTTCCTCGATGGCGGTGTGTACATCCCCCTCAGCTACCAGCGCATGGTGCAGCACCAGCCATTGCCCGCCGAGTTTTACAGCCAGGTGACCCTGAGTTCGGCGCTGGATAAAGCCCTGGGCGCCATGAGTTTTGATCTGCAATTGCTCAGCCCCGCGGGCGAATTATTGGCCGAGGTGACCGGCTTCACCATGCGTCGTATTGACGCTGATTTTGCAGCAGGCGCTGCCACGCGCGCCCTGCCGGCGCCCGCTTACGTTCATCAATATCGCGAGTTACCCAAAGGCCTGGATACGGCGGCGGCATTGGCGGCACTGGAAAAAATCATCACTGCCGCCCCGCCAGTGGCATTGGTGGCTGCCTCCGACTTTATCGCCCGCGAAGCCGGTGCCGACCAGGGCGATATGGGCCTCTTCGGCGCCGCCGCTTTCACCCCGCCGCCCCAGCGCGCAAGGCCCGCTATCAGCGTGGAATATCTCGCTCCCAAAAATCCCCAGCAGCGACAGTTGGCCGAGGTTTGGCAGACCTTATTGGGGCTGGAGCAGGTGGGTATTCAGGACGATTTCTTTGAACTGGGCGGCGATTCGCTGCTGCTGATGCAGGTGCACAAACAGCTGCAAGGCCTGTTCGGCAGCGATCTGGCGGTGGTGGAGCTGTACAACCACCCCACTATCGAAAAGCTGAGCGCCTGGCTGGATAGCCGTAAAGGTGCCGACGGCGAAGCTGCCGCTGACACCACTCTCGATGAGGTAAGTGATCGCATCGCCAAACAAAAAGCCGCTCGCCGTCGCCGCGAGCGTCAGGACTAACGACAACAAATTAAAAACAGGATTTGACCATGACATCCAAGCAAACCAGCGCCGATCTTGACGCATTACTGGATCAATACGCCGACGACATAGCCGTTATCGCCATGGCCGGGCGCTTTCCCGGCGCCGACAGCGTTGAACAATTCTGGCGCAACCTGGAGCAGGGCGTGGAATCGGTGACCTTCTTCACCCGCGAGCAACTGCTGCAATCGGGCGTGGACCCGGTACTGCTGGAAAACCCCAACTTTGTGGGCGCTGAAGGCGTGTTGGAAGGCGTGGACAAGTTCGATGCGGAATTCTTCGGCTACTCACCCCGCGAGGCCGAATTGCTCGACCCGCAACATCGCATCTTCCTCGAAACCATGTGGGAATTGCTGGAACGTGCCGGCTACAGCAGCGAAACCAGTAAATTGGTGACAGGCGTATACAGCGGCGCCGGCGCCAGTTCTTACCTGTCGCGCAACCTGCTGTCGCACCCGCAATTTGTGCGCGATGTGGGCACCTTTAAAGTCTCTCTCGCCACCGGGCAGGATTTCGTTAGCACCCGTGCCAGCTACAAGCTGGGCCTGACTGGCCCGAGCATTAACGTGAATACCCTGTGCTCTTCTTCATCCGTAGCCGTGCACTATGCCCGCGAAGCGCTGCTGTCTTATCAATGTGATCTGGCCCTGGCTGGCGGTGTGACCATCACCAACGCCCGCGAAGATGCGCTTTTCTACCAAGAAGGCGGCATAGGTTCCTTCGACGGCCATTGCCGCGCCTTCGACGCCCGCGCCGCCGGTACTGTGGCGGGTAACGGCATTGCGCTGGTGGCCCTGCGCCGTATGGAGGATGCGCTCAAAGACGGCGACCAGATCCTCGGTGTGCTGCGCGCCACCGCCATCAACAACGACGGCGGCGATAAAGCCAGCTACACCGCGCCCAGCCCCGAAGGCCAGGCACGGGTGATCACCGAGGCGCTGGAAGTGGCGGGCATCAACCCCGAAACCATCAGCTACCTGGAAGCCCACGGCACCGGCACCAACCTGGGCGACCCTATCGAAGTCTCCGGCCTGACCCGCGCCTGGCGCCGTTACACCGACCAAAAACACTTCTGCGGTTTGGGTTCGGTGAAAACCAATATCGGCCATTTGGTCAGTGCCGGCGGCGTGGCCAGCATGATCAAAACCCTCAAGGCCATGGAGCACCGCACCATCCCCGCGAGCCTGAATTTCGAGACGCCCAACCCCAAAATCGATTTCGCCAACAGCCCTTTTTATGTGGCTGACAAAAGTCGCCCCTGGCTGCCTACGGGTGGCGACCTGCTGCGTGCCGGCGTCAGCTCCTTCGGTATCGGCGGCACCAACGCCCATATGATTTTGGAGGAAGCACCGGCGCCGCTGCCGTCCGGTGATGGTCGCCAAACCCATTCCATACTGCTGTCCGCCAAAACCGCCAGCGCTTTGGAAACCATGAAAGCCAATCTGCTGGCCCATATACAAGCGAATCCCCAAACCAATCTCGCTGACTTGGCTTTCACCCTGCAAACCGGTCGCCACAGTTTTGAGTACCGCTTTGCCGCCAGCGTCGCCAGCCTGGACGAGCTGGCCGCGAGCCTCGCGGCCGAGGGCAAATTTGCCCGTAATAATCGCCAGAAAAACACCAGCCGCGATATCTGCTTTATGTTCCCCGGCCAGGGCAGCCAGTACGCCGGTATGACCCGTGGGCTCTATGAATCAGAGCCGGTTTTCCGCAATCAGGTGGATGACTGTGCGAGTCTGTTGCAGCCGTTGATCAATCTGGATCCGCGCCAACTGTTGTATCCGGCGCCCGCACAACAAGACGCCGCCCAAGATCAACTCCGCCAAACCCAATACGCCCAGCTGGGTTTATTCGTCACCGAATACGCCCTTGCCCAACTCTGGCTGAGCTGGGGTGTGGAGCCGACGACTATGATCGGCCACAGCATCGGCGAATATGTGGCGGCCTGCTTGGCGGGTGTTTTCAGTTTGGAAGATGCGCTACGCATAGTCGCTAAACGCGGCCAGCTGATGGGTTCCATGCCTGCTGGCACTATGCTCTCTGTGCCTGTCACCGAGGCTGAGTTAGGTAAGTATTTGGGTGATAACCTCTGGCACTCCGTACAAAACGCACCGGCCTTGCAGGTGGTATCGGGTACTGAAGAGGCCATCGCCGTCTTAGCCGACAAGTTGGCCCAAGACGGGATAAGCGCTACTCGTCTGCACACTTCCCACGGTTTCCATTCGGGTTTGATGGATGGCGCGTTGGCACCTTTTGCCGACTTCCTTGCCGGTATCAAGCTTGAGTCGCCCAAGCGCCCGTTTGTCTCCAACCTTACCGGCCAACTGGCGGGCGATGAAGTGACCAAGCCGGACTACTGGGTACAGCAACTGCGTCAGAAAGTGCGTTTTAGCGATGGTTTGGCCGGTTTGGTAGCGGCTGATCCGCAGCAGTTTTTCCTCGAAGTCGGCCCTGGCCAAACGCTCACGCAGCTCGCTCGCGCCCAGCAAATTCCCGCCGCGCAGCTGGCGGCTAGCCAGTCGTCGGCGCGTGAGCAGGAGCAGAGCCTGCAGCAACTTACCTTGGCCCAGGCTGGCCTCTGGCTGGCGGGCAATCGCCTGGATTGGGCGCGTTATTACAAAGGCCAGCAGCGCAAACGCCTGTGCCTGCCCACCTATCCCTTCGAGCGCAAAAGCTACTGGATTGCAGCGGCGCCTGCCGGTGGCCGGACATTCCAGCCGGATATGGTGCTGGATGCCGCCAGCCTGGCAACACCGGTTGAACCTGTGGCCGAGGCCCTGCTGCGCTTGAACCTCGCCCCGGTTGGCGAGGCTGCCAGCCTGAATGCGTCCCAGTGGCAACAACTGGTGAAGCTGCAAGAAGAATTCACCAGCCGCCTGCAAACCCTGGTAGGCGCTGAGTTTTCGGTGCGTAGCCCCGGCCTGGAATTGCGCCTGCACAAGGCGGAAGCCGGCCTGCAACCGCAACAATCTGAGACTAGCCTGCCCGTCGGCCACGCCCGCCCTGCCGGCGCGGTGGACTATGTGGCGCCGACCACGCCGCTCCAGCAACTGCTCGCCAGCCACTGGCAAGAGGTGCTCGGCTATGCGCCCGTGGGCCTCAATGACAACTTCTTTGATATGGGCGGCCACTCGCTGATGGCGGCGGCGCTGGTGACTAAAGCGCGCAAGGATTTCGCCGTGGAAGTGCCCCTGCGCGAGCTGTTGGAATCGCCCACTATTGCCCAGTTATCCGAGCTGTTGGAGAACCGTTTGTGGCTGCTTGAGCAGAGCCAAAAAGAGGTGAAAGAACAGGTGGTTGAGGTGCTCGAACTATGACGTTGACCCAACTGCTCAGCAAATTGCGTGAGCACAAAGTCGCGCTGCGGCTGGACGGCGACAAGCTGCGCTGCGAGCTGCCCGAAGCCGGTATTCCCGCCGATCTGCGCGCTGCCCTGGTGGCAAGCAGTGGCGAGCTGAAAAGCTATCTGGCGGAGGTGGCGAAAGAGTCGCAGCAGGTGAAAATTCCCGTTCGTCCAACGGGGCTTAAGCACATTGCTTTGTCTTCCGCCCAGCGCCGCTTATGGCTGCTGGATCAACTGGATGGCAGCAGCGCCCACACCAATATGGCCTTCGCCTTGGCCCTGCGCGGCCAGCTGGATGATGCCGCCTTGCAATCCGCTTTCGCCGGTTTGCTGGAGCGCCATCAAAGTCTGCGCAGCTGTTTTGCTGTGGATGAGCAGGGCGAGCCCTATCAATCCATCCAGCCTGCAACCGGCTTTGCGGTGGATGTGGCCGATATTTCCGCCCTGCCGCGAGCCGAGCAGGAGGCCGCACTGGACGCCGCCCGCCGCGCCGAAGTTGCCCGCCACTTTGATCTGGGCCGCGACCTGCTGTTGGCCGCTCGCCTGCTGAGGCTTGGCGATGATGAGCACCAACTGCTGATCACCATCCACCATATAGCTTCAGACGGCTGGTCCATGGCGATTCTGGTGCGTGAGTTCTGTGCCTTTTACGGCGGGCAAGCGTCGTTATTGCCACCGCTGGATATCCAATACGCCGACTACGCCCACTGGCAGCAAACCACCCAATTGCCCGAATTAATGGCCAGCCAACTTCCCTATTGGGAAACTCAGCTGGCGGATTTGCCATTGGTGCATAACCTGCCACTGGATTTCCCCCGTCCGCGCCTGCAAAGCCTGAACGGTGCCCGCCACCTCACCCATTTGGACGCTGGCCGGGTGCGTGCACTGACGAGTTTTAGCCAGGCCGAAGGCGCCACCCTGTTTATGGGTTTGCAGGCGGTTTTCGCCCTGCTGCTGGCGCGCTACAGTAACCATGACGATATAGTGATGGGCACCCTGATCGCCAACCGCGAAGAGCCGCAAGTCGCTCCTTTGATTGGCTGCTTTTTTAATGCCTTGGTTCTTCGGAACCAAATCGCCGATGAGCAGGGCTTTCGCCAACTGCTGGCTCAAAGTCGCCGTCTGCTGCTGGATGCCTACCAACACCAGCAACTGCCGTTCGAGCAGCTGGTCGAGTCGCTAGCGCCCGAGCGCAGCCCCAGCTACAGCCCACTGTTCCAGGTGTTGCTGATTATGCAGAACACCGAGCAAGTGACCCTTGAGCTGCCGGGTTTAACGCTGGAAGTGCTGCCGCAAGAGCGCAACCAGGTGGCCTACGACCTGCGCCTGGAAATCATCCCCGCCGGCGATGCGCTGGAGCTGCACTGGGAATACCGCACCGATCTGTTTAAGCCTGAAACCATCGCCCGCCTCGCCGGCCACTACCAGCAATTGCTCGATGCCGCCTTGGCCGCGCCGGATGAATCTGTCTGGTCGCTTAACCTGCTGACAGAGATCGAGCGTGAACAGCAATTACGCATCTGGAGCAAGCCGGTAAACCTTGTTGATGAAGCTGGCGAGCTTTGCGTCCACCAGCGTTTTGAGGCTCAAGTAGTACGCACCCCGGAGCAAACCGCGCTGGTCTGGCGCGACCAATCCCTGAGCTACGCCCAGCTCAACACTCGCGCCAACCAGCTCGCCCATTACCTGCGCAACCAGCATCAGGTCGGGCCGGATAAACGTGTGGGCATCTGCCTGCCGCCGTCACCGGAGTTGATTATTTCCATTCTGGCGATCCTTAAAGCCGGCGGCGCCTATGTGCCGCTGGATGCCGGTTACCCGTCCGCGCGTTTGGCGCAATTGCTGGAAGATGCGGATTTGAGCGCGCTGCTGACGCGCGGTGATCTGCTGGCCGCTGGCCTGCCGGGTGCGATTTGCCTGGATGCAGCGCCGCTGGCCGATCAACCGGAAACCAACCTGGGCCTTGCCAGCGAACCCGGCCATCTCGCTTATGTGATCTTTACCTCGGGTTCCACCGGCCGGCCGA
Source organism: Cellvibrionaceae bacterium (assembly GCA_021151695.1). Taxonomy (GTDB): domain Bacteria; phylum Pseudomonadota; class Gammaproteobacteria; order Pseudomonadales; family Cellvibrionaceae; genus Cellvibrio. The sequence continues at coordinate 19,275 of JAGKWU010000008.1, forward strand.
AAGGCGTGCAGGTGGAGCGGCGCGGGCTGCGCAACCTGTTGCGCTGGTATTTGCAGGCCTACGACTTTAGCGCGGCTGATCGCTTCTACATCCTCAGCTCGCCGAGCTTTGATTTGACCCAGAAAAACCTGTTTGCGCCCCTGTTGCTGGGTGGCCAGCTGGTGTTGGCAGGTGCTGCCGGTTTTGATCCGCTGGCGGCCTTGGGCGAGATTCAGCAGCTCGGCATCACCCAGCTCAACTGTGCGCCCAGCATGGTGTATCCGCTGATTGAGAACAGTGCTGAGACTGATTTCACCTCCCTGCGCAGCCTGCGTTATCTGCTGCTGGGCGGCGAACCGATTAACGGCGCTGTGTTGGCGCCCTGGCAGGCCAGCGCCAACTTTTCCGCCCGTATTATCAATATGTACGGCCCGACCGAATGCACGGATATAGCTACCGAAAACCTCTATCGAGAAGGTGAGGGCGCCATCATCGGCAAGCCTATCGACCAAGTGGCGCTGCTGGTACTCAACCGCGCTCGCCAGCTGGTGCCAGCGCAGGCGGCGGGTGAGTTGTGTATTGGCGGTGCCGGTGTTGCCCGCGGCTACCTCAACCAGCCGGTGCTGACCGCCGAGAAATTTATCCCCAATCCTTTCGCCGCTGAGACTGGCTGCCCGCGCCTTTACTGCACTGGCGATTTGGTGCGCTGGTTACCGGATGGCCGTTTGGAGTTTTTGGGACGTGTCGACCAGCAAGTGAAAATCCGCGGCCTGCGCATTGAGCCGGGCGAGATAGAGCAGGCGCTGCTCAGTCATCCCGCTGTGAAAGAAGCGCTGGTGCTGGCGGCTAATCAGCGGTTGTTGGCTTACGTGGTGTCCGCTGATTCACCAGAGCATTTGCCTGTCCAGCTGCGCGCACACCTGCAAACCAGCTTGCCCGATTACATGATCCCAGCCGCCTTTGTGGTACTGGAACGCTTCCCGCTCACGCCCAACGGCAAGCTGGATCGCAAAGCCTTGCCCGCTCCCGATATGGCTCAAAACGCCACCGCCTATGTAGCGCCGGCCACCGAGCTGGAGGCAGCGCTTTGCAACATCTGGGGTGAACTCTTGGGTGTCGAGCGCGTGGGTACGGCGGATGATTTTTTCAAACTGGGCGGCCACTCGCTGCTGGCGATTCGCATGCTTACCCGCGTGCGTCAGCAGTTGGGTGTAGCGGTGGCCCTGAACGGTGTTTTCGGCGAGCCGACAGTCGCCGGTTTGGCGCGCGTGATAGAGACACTGCAACTGACCGACGCTGTTCGATGCCAGCTGGCCGATGCTGAATTGGCCGATGCAGAGCTGGAAGAAGGCTTTATCTAACCCGAACTCCTCGTTCCCAAGCTGGAGCTTGGGGCGCCCGGCAAGGGAGCGAGGAGAGATCATTTTAAACCGGCAGCAAAGCTGCCCTGAGAGCAAAAACCAGATCATGGACATAGTAAAAGTTAAACCGCCCACAGGTCGTTGGGCTCGTTTGCAGTTGCCACAGAAGATGCCTTCGCCCCTCGCGATTGGCGGTGCTTTGGGTGGGTTGGTGTTGATCGCGATGATCGCCCTGCCCACCGGCGGCGAGCACAAGCTGGAGCGCAGCAAAATTCTCACCGGCACTATCCAGCGCGGCGAACTCAAGCTGGTGGTGGATGGCTACGGCGTGTTGCGCTCGCAAAAGCAAACGCTGCTTACCGCGCTTACCGCCGCTACCGTGCAGGAAGTGGTACTGCGTCCCGGTGCCCAAGTGACGGAAGACAGTGTCATCCTGCGCATGAATAACCCCGAGGTGGAGCAGCAGGTGCAGGCCGCCAGCATTGCGCTGTTTCAGGAAAAGGCCAACCAGCGCCGCCTGGCGCTCACCAACCAGCGCGAACTGCTCACCGAGCAATCCCGCCTGGCGGAGCTGACCGCCGCCTACGACACAGTCACCTTGCGCCGCGAAGCTGAGGAAGGTCTGGCGGCCAAGGGCGTGATTCCGCAAATCACTTTCCGTGGCACCTTGTTGCAGCAGGAGCAGGCCCGCCAGAGCATGGAGTTCCAGAAGGAGCGCATCGCCCAGCTGAAAAAGGTGGCCCATGAGTCCGAGATGATCCAGCAAAAATCGGTTGAGCAGTCTGAGGCCAGCTATCACACCATCGCCCAGCGCGGCGAGCGCCTGACGGTGCGCGCCGGTATCAAAGGCGAGTTGCAGCGCCTGCCGGTGTCCCTCGGCCAGAGCGTTAACGCCGGGCAAGAGCTTGCATTGGTAGGCAGCGATCAAGACCTGGTGGCGCTGGTGCGCGTGTCCCAATCCCGCGCCGAGCAGCTGCAAATCGGCCAGCCCGCCGAGATCAATACCCGCCGCGAAACCGTCCCCGGCAAAGTCACCCGCATCACCCCCGAAGTGCGCGACGGCACCATCGAGGTGGAAATCGCCTTCGTCAACGGCGTGCCCGCATCCGCCCGCCCCGAGCTGAACGTGGATGCGCGCATCTTCACCGCCAACCTGAAAGACGCCCTCTACATAGAGCGCCCGGTCAGCGCCCAGAGCAATAGCACCGGCACCCTGTTCAAGCTGGACGCCAACCAGCGCCAGGCCCAACGCCAGGCCGTCAGCTTTGGCGGCGATTCGGGCAAGTATATCCAGGTGCTGAGCGGCGCCAGCGAAAAAGACACCTTCATTTTGTCCGACACCTCCAGCCTGCGCGACGCCGAGCGCGTCCAGCTGGTGGACTAACGCATTCTAAAAATCAGGAGCCACATCATGGGTCATTCATCAGGTCAGTCAACATCAACAACCGCCACCGTCAGCTTGCGCGGCATCACCAAAGTATTTTCCACCGATACCATGGAAACCCACGCACTGCGCGGGGTGGATCTGGATATTTTTCCCGGTGATTTCATCTCCATTTGCGGTCCGTCCGGTTGTGGCAAGTCCACCCTGCTGTCGCTCCTCGGCCTGTTGGACATGCCCAGTTCGGGCAGCTACGCCATTGATGGCCGTGAGGTAAGCAAGCTGTCGTTGAGCGAGGCGGCCTATATCCGCAACGAAAAACTCGGCTTTATTTTCCAGTCGTTCAACCTGATCGACGAGTTGACCGTGTTCGACAATATCGCCCTGCCGCTGCGCTATCGCCGCGAGCCGGTGAGCGAGCAGGACATTGCTACCAAGGTGAACGAATGCCTGGCCCGTGTGGACATGAGCCACCGCGCCCAGCATCGCCCCAACCAACTGTCGGGCGGGCAGCAACAGCGTATTGCCATCGCCCGCGCTTTAGTGGGCAATCCGGCCCTGCTGCTGGTGGACGAACCCACCGGTAACCTGGATTCCCACAACGGCGACCTGGTGATGGATATGCTCCAGCGCCTTAACGACGCCGGCACTACCATCTGCATGGTGACCCACGATCCGCGCTACGCCGATATGGCCAGCCGCAAACTCCAGTTACGCGACGGCCAAATGGTGGACCCAGCTTCGGCAACTGCTAAAACCGCGCAGGAAAAGGTGGCGGTATGATCAAGCGCAAGGACTTTTCTGTCGCCTGGCATTCGCTCGGCAAAAACCCCGGCTACCTCGCCACCGTCGTGCTCACCCTCGGCCTGACCCTGGGTGCGCTGGTGGCTATGTTCAACCTTAACTTCCAATTGCTGGCGGCACCCTTGCCCTACCCGGACCAGGATCGCCTCCATGTGATGCAGTGCAATGCCTACAAAAACGGCCAGCTGGAATCCTTGGGGGTGGCTAACGTCACGCCCTATCCGGTGTTGGAGGAAGGCTATCGCAAAGGCGGCGATATGGTGGAAAACCGCGCGCTGGTGAACTTCTATGTAGACGCCATCCGCGACCTGCCCGATACGCCGCAGGTCAATACCACCTATATCACCCCCGAATACCTGGAAATGCTGCAGCCGCCCATGGCTCTTGGCCGTACCTTTAACAAAGACGAAGGCTTCCAGGCACGCGTGCCAGTGGCGGTGATCAGCCATAAAACCTGGGAGCAGCAATTCAACCGCGATCCCAACATTATTGGCAAAGCCATGCGCTTTGGCGAAGTAGACTTCAAGATTGTGGGCGTTACCTCGGAAGATTTTGTCGAGCCACAAATCGTCGAGATAGGCCGCACCACGCAAGTCTGGCTGCCGTGGGATTACAACCAGGTGCCGGAGAACTTCCGCAGCTGGGGCGGCTTTGTGGATCACGAATACCTGATCGTCAAGCTTGCCGAAAACGCCAGCCGCGCAGACGCCGAGCGCCAACTGACCGGCCTGCTCAATGGCCGCTTCAAGGAAGAGAACGCCTCCATTCCCTATTTTGATAACTTCACCCTGGGCTTTGAGCTCTTCTCTTTTCACCGCGTGATTCTGGGTGATAGCAAAGCCAAAGCCCTGCTGATGTTAGCGGGCGCCCTGGTGTTGCTGCTGATTGCGGCGACCAATATCACCAACCTGATCATGGCCCGCGCCGCCAGCCAGCAGCGCAATATGGCGATTCAGGCTGCCTTGGGTGCGCAAAAATCCCATCTGTTCGCCGGTGTCCTGGCGGAGATTTTGATCACCATGGGCCTGGCCGTTGTGGTGGCCTTATTGGTAGCCGGTGGCGGTGTCGCCCTGCTCAAGCAGGTAGCGGCTGGCCATTTGCCGCGTTTGGCGGAGCTGCATTTGAGTGTGCCCAGCCTCGCTTTTGCCTTGGCCAGCGCCCTGCTGTTGGCTTTGATATTCGCCGCACTGGTGAGCCATCAAGTCAACTACCGCGCCCTTAACACCATGCTGCAAAGCAGTGGTAAAGGCGTGGGTTTACAGATTTCAGCCCGTGTGCGCCAAGTGCTGATTCTTGTCCAGGTGGCGCTGGCGGGTGTTCTGCTGGCGGTGAATATCCAGATTCTGCAAACCTCATGGACCCATATCACCCAGCCGTTGGGTTTGACGGTGGATGATCTCTACGAGGTGGAACTCAACGTCGGCCAACAGCGCCAGGCCACCGCCGAAGAGCGCAAGCGCAACCTGATCGCCATCCGCGATGAGCTGCGCGGCAACGCCAAGGTCGAGGGTGCCTTCCTTACCCATTACTTCCCCATAGGCCAGAACAGCGCCGGTGCCGACTACGGCGGCGTGGCTAATGACCCTGAGTTTCGCGAACAACAGCGCGCCCTAATGACTAACGCCGACGAAGGCTATCTACAAGCCTACGATATGAAACTCATCGCTGGCCGCTACTTTGAGGCGGGCGAGTTCCAGCAGGACACTCACGTGATGGTGATCAACGAAACCCTGGCGCGCCGCCTGCAGGCCGATGGCCAGGTGCTGGGCAAGCGCTATTACGCTGGCTTTGGCGATCCTTACGAAGTGGTCGGCATCATCCGCGACCTGAGCTTGCCGGGTGTGGCGGAAGAGCCGCGCTTTTTTATGCCGCACACCAATGTGGAGTTCCCGCGCTTGCTGATCAAGTTCAAGCCCAACCAGAGCTTCACCAAAGAGGAGCTCAACGGCCTCATGGCCAAGGTCAACAGCCAGTACAAAGCCTCGGTATTGATGAGCATGGATGAGGCGCGTAGCCGCTTGCTGGCGCGGGATCGCCTGTCTGCCGGCCTCACCGCCGCCCTGGCGCTGCTGACCTTGTGCCTCGCCGCCATTGGTATTTATGGTGTGCTCAGTTACAGCGTGCTCTTGCGCCGCGCCGAGCTGGGTATCCGCATGGCCATTGGCGCGCGCCCGGTTACCGTGTTCAGCCAGATACTGCGCGACAACCTGCTGCCGCTGGGTGCTGGTTTGGTAATCGCCCTGGCACTGCTGCTGGGTATCTGGTTCTGGCTGCAACGCACGTCTTACGAATTGCCAATAGGTGCCACCGCCTGGTTGTTGCCGCTGGTGTTGATACTCGCGCTGGGCGCTGCTGCCTCGCTGCTGGCGGTGTGGAAGATTATCAGCCGGCCTGCGCTCTACGCGTTACGCAACGAGTGATGCCGCTGATGAATCTGTCCAAATGGTTTTACCTGCAACAGCCCCGGCCGGAAGCGCGCCTGCGGCTGTTCTGTTTCCCCTATGCTGGCGGCGGTGCAGCCTTGTTTCGCAACTGGCATATGAGTTTGGGGAGTGATATAGAGGTTATCGCCATACGCACGCCGGGGCGCGAAAACCGCTTTGGCGAGCCGGCGATCAGCTCACTGTCGGTGTTGGTGGAGCAGCTGTACGAACAACTGCTGCCCTTGCTCGACAAGCCTTTCGCTTTCTTCGGCCACAGCAACGGTGCACTTACGTGTTTTGAGCTGGCGCGCTTATTACATGATCGTGGGCAACGCTTGCCCCAAAGGTTGATCCTGTCGGCCAAACGCCCACCGCATATTGGTGATCCGGGAGCGATGGGTTCCGGCAAAGCCATCAGTCAATTGCCTGAGGCGGAGTTTATCGCCGAGTTGCAACAGCTCGCCGGCACCCCGCCGGAAGTACTGCGCAATCGCGATTTGATGGAATTGTTCCTGCCCACACTGCGCGCGGATTTTGCTTTGAGCGACCAGCACCAGTTTACTCCTGGTCCGCTGCTGCCCTGTCCTACCACCGTGTTTTACGGCCACCGCGACAATATCAGCCTCGCCCATTTGCAGGCCTGGCAAGAGTTGATCGCGCCGGCCATTAGCCTGCGTGTTTTCAGCGGCGGCCATTTCTTTATCGACGAGCAACGCGAGCAGCTGCTCGCCGCTGTGTCTGCTGAACTGCAAGCCACCCTCAATTTACTTCCCCCAGCGCGTGTTGCGCCGCCATCGCTGGCGCAATTTTACAGGATGCCCTCGTGATTAATCGTTTCCCCTTATTGTCCCGCTTCTTCTTGCTGGTGCTGCTGCCGTTACTGGCGCTGCTGGGTTACGCCTGGCATCACCTGGCGGCCAGCATCACACCCAGTGCGGGTGAGCTGAAGGTCGCCGGCCTGCAACAGCCGGTGCAGATCAGCGAGGATGCCTATGGCACACCGCGCATAGTCGCTAACACAGATCGCGACGCCTATTTTGCCCTTGGCTTTAAACATGCCAGTGATCGTCTGTGGCAGCTGGAACTCCAGCGCCGTTTGGCCCAGGGGCGGCTGAGCGAAGTGCTGGGGGCGGGCGCACTGGGGGAAGATATCTGGATGCGCAGCCTGGGCCTGCATGAAGCGGCACGTAAAGCACTGGCCTACCTGGATAAAGACACGCTCGCCGGCCTCAATGCCTACGCCGAGGGCATCAACGCCTGGGTCGCGCAAGCGCCTAGCCTGCCGCCAGAGTTCCAGCTGCTGGGTATCAAACCCGAACCCTGGACAGCCTATGATTCGGTCAGTTGGCAAAAAGTCTTTTCGCTCACCCTGAGCGGCAATATCTTCGACGAGGTGCGCCGTAGCGCCCTGCTGCAAAAACTGCCGCCGGAAAAGCTCAAATACTTTTATCCCTATGATCCGGTATCCGCTCTCGCCGTTGCCCAAAAAGACACAAACACACCCACATCCGAACTGCTCGCCCGCAGCGACAGCCTGTTGCAGTGGGGTATAGGCCATCCCTTTACCGGCAGCAACGCCTGGGTGGTGTCAGGCAAATACACCCAATCGGGCAAGCCGATGCTGGCCAATGATCCTCACGTCGGCCTGCAAATGCCGAGTATCTGGTACGCCGCCGCGCTCAAGGGCGACAAGCTGGATGTGTCGGGTATGACGCTGGTGGGCTTGCCTATGGTGATCTTCGGACAGAACGCCCAAATCGCCTGGGGCGGTACCAGCCTGGAGAGCGATCAACAGGATCTGTTTATCGAAACCCTGTCGCCCGCCCATCCCGACCAGTATCTCGATAACGGCCAATGGCGCGCTTTTGAAAGCCATACCGAAGTTATTAAGGTCAGCCCGGACTTTCCCGCGCTACTGAATGAGAAGCTAAATCCCGTAGAGCTGAAAGTCCGCCGCACCAGCCGCGGCCCGGTGATCAGCGACGTGCGGACCATGATGGATCAGGTGCTCAGCCTGCGCTGGTCGGCGCTCGACGATGACGACCGCACCACCGATGCTTTCTTCCAGCTGCAATACGCCGGTGATTGGGCGAGCTTTCGCCAGTCGCTGACCCTGCTCAAATCCCCGGGCCTGAATTTTGTCTACGCCGACCGCGCCGGCAATATTGGCTACCAGGCGGCGGGTATGTTGCCCAAACGTGGGCAGGGGAGAGCTGTGGAGGGGCAGGTTGTCAGCCAAAGCGCCGGCCTTATCCCATTGATTGCTGCATCGGGCGCCGATTGGCAGGGCTACTTTCCGTTTGATGCCATGCCTTCGCGCTACAACCCGCCCGAGGGCTTTATCGTCAGTGCCAACCAGCAGCTTCCCGTGGAGTTGCTGCCCGATCCAGCCTTGGTTATCTCCCACGAGTGGGCACCCAGGGCGCGCCATGATCGCATCAGCCAACTGCTGCAAACCCAAATCGCCAGCGGCACCCCTTTTTCACTTGAACAAATGGGCCGTATACAAGGTGACCGCATAGACTTGAGCGCTCTCGCGTTGTTACCAAAATTACAAGCCGTGCAGGGGACTAATCCTCAAGCATCTGCCGCCCTGGCTGAACTCGCCCGCTGGCAAGGCGAGTTTGCGGCCGATTCCGTCGGCGCCACGCTATTTGCCACCTGGGCTTACAACCTGAAACAGGAACTCTTCGGTAATTTGCAAAATGTCGGCTGGCAGCGCCCCGGCAAAGAAAACCTGATCGGTAGCGCTATCGACCGCATGGATTGGTTTCGCTTATCCGATGCGTTGGCGGGTGGCGACTGGTGTCAGCCCAATCAATCCAGCCCTTGTGCCGGCGAGCTCCAGCGCAGCCTGGCCAACAGTCTGAAGCAGCTGGATAAAATCACCGGCAGCAGCGATCCACAACAATGGCGCTGGGGCGAGTTAATCACTACGGAGTTTATCCACCAGCCTTTTGGCCGCGTGAAAGGCATGGAGGGTTTGTTCAACCGCAAGCTGCACGCCGGCGCGTCGCCCAATAGCGTCAACGCCGCCAATATGCAGTTCGATGCGCTCAAAGGTTTTCGTCAGGATTTCGGAGCCAGCTTCCGCCAGGTGTTCGAGCTGGATGAGCAGCGCCGTCACCATTATCTGCTCAGCACCGGTCAATCGGGCAATATCGCCAGCCCGCATTTCGATGACATGCTCAAACCCTTTTCCCAAAACCAGCTAACACCTTTTGTGGTAAACCAAAACACCACACTTAACCTTGTCCCCGCTGTTGGAGCGCGTCCATGAATCTGTTAAAGCTTTTTTCCAGCTACGCGCCCAACCGGGTTTTCCTCGCCATATTGGCCGGTGCTATTTCCGGTGTTGCTTACGCCATGTTGATCCCGGTGATGATGACCGCGCTCAGTGGTGCACCGGCAGGTCTCTCGATTGCGGGTGGACAGACAACGTTTGTCTGGGGTATTGAAGTTACGCACGCTAAATCTGCCGCGCTGTTTTTAATCTTGTGTGTACTGATTATGGTTACGCGCACCGCATCGCAGGTATTTTTAGCGCGCATCAGTATGGATGTAACCACTCGCCTGCGTCGTAGCTTGTATGACCGCATCGCTAACACTTCTATTGCCGCACTTGAGCAACGCACCAGTGGCCAATTAATCCAAACCCTCACTACTGATGTGCAGCGAATCGTGGGTGGTGCGGGCATGATTCCCGAAGTGCTGATCCAGGTTTCTACTTTCGTTGGGCTGATGGGGTTTTTAAGCTACCTCAACACCAAAGTGTTCACCTTTGTATTGTGCAGCATTGTATTTGGTGTGGTGACTTATCAATTGCCCATGATGTTCGGTGTGCGCTATTTCATTCGCGCGCGCAACCATATGGACGAATTACAAGAAGGTTTTAAAGGCTTGGTGGAAGGCGCCAAAGAATTAAAGCTCAATCGCGCCAAGCAGCAGGATTTTTTGCAGCGCCAATTACTCGATCAGGAAGACAAGGTTATCCATTACGAAAAAACCGGCTTTACCATCGTCAAACTCGCGCAAAACTATGGCGACCTGATCAGCTATTTTTCCATGGGCGTGATTGCATTTATCTACATCAACTATCACGCGATTTCGGTGGCAGAATTGACCGGTGTTATTATGGTATTGCTTTACATTACGGGGCCCGTAGCCGCCATGCTGAATGTGTTGCCAGAGTTTGCCCGCGCAAAAGTGTCACTCAACAAAGTACAAGCCTTATTTGATGAATTGCCAATAGAAACCGGTAATAAAGAATTAACGGAAGCGCCCAAATGGCAGAGCCTTTCACTCAATAATATTCGCTACCAACATCTGGGTGGTGGTGCTAGCAAAAGCTTCAGTATTGGCCCCATCAACGCGCAGATAAAGCGCGGCGAAATTACCTTTATTGTGGGTGGCAATGGCAGCGGTAAATCCACGCTTTCAAAAGTGTTGAGCCTGCACTATCCCGCCACCAGCGGTGACATTGCTTTTGATGATATTCCACTAACACCGGATAACCTCAACAGCTATCGCCAGCAAATCGCCTGTATCTATTCGGATTATTATTTATTTAAACAAGTGCACGGCCGCTTTGGTGACGAAGATAAACTCAAACAGCAAGTGGATGCGCTGTTGGAATTACTGGAGTTGAAAGGCAAAGTACAATTCCAGGATGGCAGTTTCTCTTCACTGAAATTATCCGACGGCCAGCGTCGCCGCTTGGCGTTGCTGGTGGCTTTCCTTGATGACAAAGATCTATACGTATTTGACGAATGGGCAGCGGATCAAGATCCACATTTCAAAAAGGTTTTTTACTTCGATATTTTGCCGAGCTTGAAAGCGCGTGGAAAGGCCGTAGTGGCTATTTCACACGACGACCGTTATTTCCACATAGCGGACCAAATTCTCATGATGGAGGATGGGCATTTGGTAGATAGTCGCGCGGTGAGCGAAAATCTGGAATTGGTGGCAGCGTTGAATTGATTTGTAGGGCGGGTTAGCCGAAGGCGTAACCCGCGTTGTGCAATGAGTGATGCAAATAATTTTAGATTGAGGGAGATACGCGGATTACGCTTTCGGCTAACCCGCTCTATGAAAAATCAAGCCGGCTCTTCCTCTGCCACAAACAACTCCGCGTCCTTCAGCAATGAGTGATGCGGCATCTGGCTAATTTGCTCCGGCGTAAAACGGCTGAACACAAATGCATCTATGTCGGTGTCATCTATCACTCGCTCGCCCGCAGCAATACGGCGCAAGTCTTCCTCAATAACAGCTTCACGCAATTGCTGGGAAATGCCGGCATAGTGGGAAATATAACTGTCGCTACGCTGGTTGTGTGGCACGTTCAGGAAATACATGTGGTTGAATTTGTGGCTCAACTTAAACAACGGAATGCCATTTTTTTGCAGGTTGTAATTCATAACGCTCTGCTCAGGATAAAGGCTGCCTGACATATCCTCGTGCAACTCAAACACGGCTTTATGGGCTTGGCTTGCTAGCATAACGCCAACATTGAAGTAACCTTTGGTCCAGCCAATCTGGCCGTATTTTTCCTGCATCAAATTTATTTCTGCGCTCTGGTCGATATTGAAATCATCTTCTGCTAATGCACCAAACTCTGCTTCAGGCACAAGCTCAAATAAATTGGGGCAATTGCCAGTAACAGTCGTATCCAGATCGAGATAAAGGATGCGGTTGTAAGTTTCCAGATAATCGCGCAACACAAACTTTGCCCAATAGGCGGAGTAATCTTTAAATTGGTAAGTCTCAGGGATTTTATCTATGACAATAAAATCAGCTCCAACGCGTTCGGCGTAGGCGCGCATGGTGGGAATCGTTAAGTCCGCCATTTTTTTCATGGCAGTCCCTATGTTGATAGTGATAACAGCATTGCGTGTTGGCGTCATGGCAGGTTCCTTTTGAAAGCGAGATAAATTTTGAAAGAGAGATAAATCAGAGCGGTGAATCTTTTAAGCTGGCTACAATACGTCGCCAGACCAGGTAATGTTTTCGCGGATAACACGCGCCGGTGTGCCGGCTACCAAGGTGTTTTTACGAACGGTTTTGGAAACCACCGACATAGTGCCCACCACTACATCGGATTCTATGTGGCTGCCTTTCAGTACCGTGACACCACGGCCCAACCACACGCGATCTTCCAGCACAATATTTTTTTCGGGATTAATACGTGTGCCATTTTCATCGAGGATGGAGTGGCTATCAGTAGTGCGTATTTGTATCTGATCTGAGAAGAGGCAGCCTTCGCCGATGTGGATACTGGTACCATGGTGGGCAAAGATATTGGCCGACCCACATTTGCTTTTTTGTCCGATTTCAATGACGTTTCCGTCGCCTATAAGCTCCAGGGCGCCACCAATAAAACAATCTTTGTGGATAATCAGGCGATTATTGTTGCCCAAAATGCTGATGCGAAGGTCGTAGCTTTCTACGGAATCATCTACCTGCACCAGATTGTCTTTTCCGCCAACATACATTCTGGTTTTTTTGGCGTTCCATGAGCAGGTAACTTTGTTGTTGCGAGCAACATAAAAGTAATTGGATAGTGTCAGGCGACGCACAATATTGGTTATTTTTCTGAGCATGATTCGTCCCGGAGCAGGTTAAAAATTTGTCCGAGTGTAAAACATCTGGCGCTTAAAATTTTTATGAATTCGATTGCAATAGCGCGATTTTTTGTTGCTTTGTGAGCTATTGTTTAAGGTCGCTTTTGCGTAATAAAAAATTCATCGTTTGGAACCGGTTGCTATGGATAAACTTGTGAACTTTCCCTCAGCATTTGTTTCGCCGCGCAACCTCGGTATTTGGTTGCCGCGACAATACCAGCAGCAGCCCGAGCAGCATTTTCCTGTGCTCTATATGCAGGATGGCCAAAACCTGTTTGACGAAACTATAGAGATAGAAAACTCCTGGCAGCTGGATGAAACTGCACAGCGGTTGATGGATGAAGGTAAAATTCAGCCGGCCATCATCGTAGGTATATGGAACTCCTGGATTCGTCGGCTGGATTATTTTCCGCAAAAAGCCGCGAATTATTTTTCCCCTGAAGATGAAGTCATCATTGCCGAGGCAAAGCAGGAGTTGGGTGATCCACTGGATACACCCTGGCAGGGCGATGCTTACCTGAAATTTATCGTGCAGGAGGTAAAACCTTACATAGATACCCATTACCGCACATTGCCCCAGCAGGAGCACACCATGGTTGCTGGTAGTTCTTACGGTGGGTTGATATCGCTGTACGCCCTTGCCGAATATCCCGACATATTTTCTGCCGCTGCCTGCCTCTCCACCCACTGGCCGATTCTTTACAGTAATTCCCATATGTCACCCTCGGAAGCCATTCGCGCCTATCTGCGCGAACATCTTCCCATCGCTGGCAATCACCGCATTTATTTCGATTACGGCAGCGAAGGTTTGGATCAGTATTACGAAGTCCACCAATTGCAAGTGGATAAAATCATGCAGAACAAAGGTTATACCTCTGGTCGCGATTGGATGACTCGCTCGTTTCCGGGTACTGACCATACTGAACGCGATTGGGCTGCAAGATTGGATGTGGTGTTGGAGTTTTTGTTGAAGCCAACAGTTTAGTAAGGGGCAATCGGGCGGGGAGTCGTCATCCCCGGCTCGCGGGGGCGCCCAGCCCGAGGATGACGATTCCCTGTTAAATAAAGCCTTGTGCGTTGCGAGAAAAAATCCCCGATAATAACGTTCTCATCCCCATAACAGGCCAACCCCATGTCCCTCACCAACAAACGCTTCTACATTGCCGACTGCGCTATCGAAGATATTGATATGGAGTCCTCCCTGCCCAAAGGCAAGGTAGATTCCTGGGCATTGGGGCGCGCAACCCTGGCAGCAGGTGATATTGAATTGCACTTCAATTGGGTCGCCCGTGGCGGCGAGACAGTGCCAACGGCGTTTGATTTTGAAGTAACCCTGGATGAAGAGCAGCCGGATTTTGAACTGGAAGGTTTTGATTACTCCACTGAGGAGGAGCGCGATTCGGCCATCAATGAAATTCTTGCCGGCTGTGATTGGCAAGCCGAAGTGCTCGAATGCCTGCCCAAAAATGCCGCCCAGTTAGCGGCATTGCAATAGATCTCAAACCGTCAAATTTATCTCCTGCACTACTCCTGTTTGGCCATCTTCGCGTACATAAATACCGCTGGCAGCCACTTCGCCGAGCGAATTATTGCTGCTGTCCTTCAGCTGAAATGGGGTGGTCAAATGCCCCAAAAAGATCGCGCCAATGTTTTTGTCGCCCAGCGCCAACAGCTGTTTACTGCCGTCCTCGTTGGTCGTCCATATGCGCAGTTTGTGGTAGATACTGTCGGCTTCGTCGATAAAATGATTGTTATCTTCGTCAAACTGCGCAAGCTCGGAAAAGCCCTGGCCAGTGCTAGGGCCGAAGAGTTCCGAGCCATCGTTGATGACTCCATCACCATTGCGATCCAGCGCTAAAAAGCCGCTGCCAGGTCTCAAGCTCGCAAGCTGCTCCTCATCGCCATCGGCGTCCAGGTCAAAGTTAAAACGGGTTTGATCCAGCTGTGCGCCCTTGCCATCGAAATTGATTACCAGCGGATCTACCTTTTTGGGAGCGCCTATGTCCAGGTTGAGATGGGACTCCTCAACATAGTCCCGGCTCATGGTCAGGCTGCTCTCAAAACTGATGCTGCGTCCGTCGCTGGTGTGAATCACACCGGCGGCTTTGAATTCCAGTTTCTCCTGTTCCTGGTAGCGCTCGTGGCGCTGGTAATTAACTCGAACATTGTTGTTATTGACGGAGCGCCCTGATGAAACGGGCTCGGGCGAGGTTGGGCGGGAATCCACGTCCAGAATTTGTACGCCTGCATCCGTGGATAGCTCCAGCGGATCTGAAAGCTTCATTGAATGGCCGGTGATAGATTCATAGAGCCGCTGCAAAATCATAAAGTTAATGCGCGAGCGTGAATCCATGCTTTGGCTAAGATCGAGCGTCTGGCGGCCGCGATTGAGTTCGAGCAGTGAAAATCCCTGCGCAGAAATAGTTACCTGCTCATTCCAACGGCGGGCACGAGCGTTTTCCGTTGCATCGGATTGATTGGTCGATGGGTTAGTACCTAGCTGAGTCAGCGAAAAGTCCAGTGTTTCGCTAACTTCATGGGTTTCGCGGTAATCATGACTGGCGGCCATGGCGATCTTGGCATCGGCAATAATCATGGGAATCCCTCTTTTTACTTTTGGATGTTGGATTTCGACATGAGGGTTAACGGCTGCTCCGCTTAAATGTTGAGCGATTTTTGCCGCTTTTTTTGGTTTGATGATATTTGTAACCTCTTATTCAAGCTGACTTGAAGTTGGCGCCTTGTCGCCTCATTGAGTTTTTGCTCCGGGCAAATCGCCCGCTCCATTTTCTTGAGGTAGCTGTATGTCTGTTTTATTTGAACCCGTCCAAATCGGCGATTTGCAACTGGCGAACCGCGTCATCATGGCGCCCTTAACCCGCTCGCGCGGCACAGGCGCTGACAATCGCGTCCCCAATGATCTGATGGCGACCTATTATGGGCAGCGCGCGGATGCGGGTTTGATCATTAGCGAAGCCACCGCGGTAACGCCCCAAGGTGTTGGGTATGCGCGCACGCCGGGCATCTGGTCGGATGAGCAAGTCGAAGGCTGGAAGAAAACCACCCGCGCAGTACATGCGAAAGGCGGCAAAATCGTGCTGCAACTCTGGCATGTGGGCCGCATCTCCGATCCTATGTTTTTGGACGGTCAATTGCCTGTAGCACCCAGTGCGATTGCGGCCAAGGGCCACGTCAGCCTGGTTCGCCCGGAAAAGCCCTATGTAACTCCGCGCGCACTGGAAACCAGTGAGATTCCCGGCATTGTCGAGGCTTTCCGCAAAGGTGCCGAAAATGCCAAGGCGGCGGGTTTCGATGGGGTGGAAATCCACGGCGCTAACGGTTATCTCATTGATCAATTCTTGCAAGACAGCACCAACCATCGCACCGATCAATATGGTGGCAGCATTGAAAACCGCGCGCGTTTAGCGCTGGAGATTACCGATGCGGTCCTTTCGGTATGGGATGCCGGTCGTGTGGGTTTCCACATAGCGCCGCGCGGCGATTCCCACACCATGGGTGATTCTGATCCGGTGGCTTTGTTTACTTATCTGGCGAGCGAGCTGGGCAAGCGCAAGATCGCGTTTATCTGCGCACGCGAACATCGCGGTGAAGGTTTTATTGGGGACAAAATCAAGGCGGCCTTTGGCGGTGCCTATATCGCCAACGAGAAATTTACCCAGGCATCGGCGGAGGCTTTGATTGCAGAGGGTGGCGCTACGGCAGTGGCCTTTGGGTCGCAATATATTGCCAACCCGGATTTGTTGAATCGCTTCAAAAAGCAGTTGCCTTTGACCAAAGTGAATTGGGATACGGTTTATGCCGCGACAGCGGTGGGTTATACGGATTATCCGGCGGCGGGTTGAGTCTGATCTGGCTTCTTTTCTCGTTCCCAAGCTGGAGCTTGGGAGCGAGGCTGGTTTTGGCGTGATTAGGGAGCGTTCGTCTAGGGGGAGATTAGCTACTCCAGCCCACCCTTCTCATCCACTATCTGCACCAGCGTCGCAATACCATTGCCGCGCAACTTCTCCATCAATACGGCCAGTTTTGCCACCTCGCCCGCATCCAGTCTGTCGCCGCCAATAAACGTCAGGCGACCTTTACGCACTAACTCATGAACGTAATCCGTCCTGACTTTTAGCTGCTCGGCGGCTTGGGCGATACTGAGGGTTTGTTCCTGGGACATGGGCATAACTTCTAAAGCTTGGGGGAAGCTACTATGCCAGATTCGCCCGACATCGGCCTGATTTTGCAGATAGC
Organism: Cellvibrionaceae bacterium; assembly: GCA_021151695.1. Classification (GTDB taxonomy): domain Bacteria; phylum Pseudomonadota; class Gammaproteobacteria; order Pseudomonadales; family Cellvibrionaceae; genus Cellvibrio. Next base: position 36,100 of record JAGKWU010000008.1, read on the forward strand.
AGGCGAAACCTGTGCCATAATTTGCATCTGTTACGGCCATGTTGATGGCCGTTTTTATTGTCGGCAGAAGGTTACTACATGGCTTATCTTGGCACCCTCTACACAGTTTCAGCCCCCTCAGGTGCGGGCAAAACCAGCCTGGTGGCGGCGCTGGTCAAATCCAACCCTGAAGTTTGCGTCTCTGTGTCCCACACCACACGGCAAAAGCGCCCTGGTGAAGTGGATGGGGTGAATTACCACTTTGTGGATCACGCGACCTTTGAACAGATGATTGGCGAAGGTGCTTTCCTGGAGCACGCTCGCGTCTTTAGCAACCTCTACGGCACCTCGCAAAAATGGGTGGAAGAGACGCTGGCCCAGGGTGTAGATGTGATTCTGGAGATCGACTGGCAGGGCGCAGAGCAAGTGCGCCGCCTGATACCGGAGACAGTCGCCCTCTTCATATTACCGCCCTCGCTTGCCTGCTTGCGCCAGCGTCTCACCGGTCGCGGTACCGACTCAGGCGATGTGATAGACGCGCGCATGGCCGAGGCTATCAGCGAAATGTCCCACTACGCCGAGGCGGATTACCTCATAGTCAACGACGATTTCACCACAGCCCTGGCCCAGTTCCAGGCGCTTATCACCAGCCAACACCTGCGCTTGGGGCGTCAGGTCGACAAACACAACGCACTGATCAGCGAGCTGTTGAGCAACTAGGGCGTTTATTTTTTGATCGCGCTTGGCAGGTTGGGCCTGTCTAGCGCATAATTGCGCACTTTTTAGGGCGGCCTGGCCGCGATTTTGGGTACTGAACTATGGCACGTATTACTGTTGAAGATTGTTTGAACCACGTAGATAACCGCTTTGAGCTGGTAATGGTAAGCAGCAAGCGCGCCCGCCAACTGGCCATCGGTGGCAAAGAGCCCCACGTAGCGCCCGAAAATGACAAGCCAACCGTAATCGCCCTGCGCGAAATCGAAGAAGGCTTTATCGATTCCAGCATCCTGCTCGAAAAAGACACTCTGCCCCAGCCCAAGCCAGAGCGCGTCTACGACAACGAAATCTAATCTTCGGATTAGCGTTTCAAAAACCCGCCGAGTGCGGGTTTTTTTATGTCCGGCGTTCGGGGGTGGTTCAGTAAAAAACGTCCATTGTTAGTCGCAATCCCGGCCATAGCCTGTGACAGGGTACTTTACTGGCGCTTTTTGCTAGACTGGGTACAAAAGTGACATTAGCGACATCCACGCGGAGTAGGCAGTGCAAACCATAGAGGCCCTGAGCCACCGGCTTTCGTCATACCTGGAGGCGCCCCAAATTAATTTGGTGAAGCGTGCCTACTACTATGCCGAGCAGGCCCACGATGGCCAGAAGCGTCGCAGCGGTGAACCCTACATCACCCATCCCCTGGCTGTTGCCGACATACTTGCCACCATGCACATGGACCACCAGAGCCTTATGGCTGCCATGCTGCACGATGTGATTGAAGATACCGGCATCAACAAAAAAGCCATCGCCAAACAATTTGGCGATTCAGTGGCGGATTTGGTGGACGGCGTAAGCAAGCTCACCCAAATTGAATTTGAATCCCACGCGGAAAAGCAGGCCGAAAACTTCCAGAAAATGGCCTTGGCCATGGCCAACGATCTGCGCGTAATCCTCGTTAAACTCGCCGACCGTTTACACAACATGCGCACGCTCGGCGCCATGCCGCCAGAAAAAAAGCGCCGCATCGCCAAAGAAACTTTAGAAATTTACGCCCCCATCGCCCATCGCCTGGGCATGAACGATTTGCGTTTGGAATTGGAAGATCGCGGTTTCTATTCCATGTATCCATTGCGCGCAACTCGCTTGCAAGCAGCACTCAAAAGTGCGCGCGGCAATCGCAAAGAGTTGGTTGAACAAATTCAAACGGCGTTGGAAAAACGCCTCGCCAGCGAACATCTCACAGCAATAGTCATTGGTCGTGAAAAGCATTTGTTTAGCATCTACGAAAAGATGCGCACCAAGAAAAAATTCTTTAAAGAAATTATGGATGTCTACGCCTTTCGCATTATTGTGGATAGTGTGGACACCTGCTATCGCGCGCTTGGCGTGGTGCACAATCTCTACAAGCCGGTTGCGGGTGAGTTTAAAGATTACATCGCGATTCCCAAAGCCAATGGCTATCAATCGTTGCACACAGTGTTAGTAGGTATGCACGGTGTGCCTATCGAAGTGCAAATTCGCACCAAAGAAATGGACGAGATGGCCAATAGTGGAATTGCGGCGCATTTCCTCTACAAATCCAACAGCAATGAATCTATCAAGGCCAGCCACAATCGTGCGCGCCAATGGGTGCAAGGTTTGTTGGAGATTCAGCAGCGCGCCGGCAACTCGCTTGAGTTTATTGAAAACGTAAAAATCGATCTCTTCCCCGACGAAGTTTATGTGTTCACACCCAAGGGGAAAATTGTCGAATTACCTAACGGTGCCACTGCGGTGGATTTTGCTTACGCTGTGCATACAGACATTGGCCATCAATGCGTGGCCTGCCGTATCAATGGCCGCCTCGCACCTTTGTCGCAGCCGCTTACCAGCGGGCAAAAAGTCACTATCATGACGGCGCAGGGCGCACAGCCCAATCCCAACTGGCTCAACTTTGTGGTGTCCGGTAAAGCGCGCAGCGCGATTCGCCATTATTTGAAAAACCAGCGACATCATCAATCAGTCGCACTCGGTCGTCGCTTGCTCAGTAAAGCCTTCAGTGATCTGCAATTAAATTTCGATCATCTCAATGAAGAGCAGTTGCAACGCTTGCTGCTTGAAACCAAAGTCGATTCTTTCGATGCGCTCCTGGAAGATATTGGATTGGGTAATCGCGTGGCTGCATCAATCGCAAAATTACTGAAACCCGAATCAGCCGATGTAAAACCCCGCCCCAGCAACACCAACGCGCCTATCACCATCGATTCTGCGGAAAGTATGATGATCAGTTTTGCGCGCTGCTGCCGCCCGATTCCTGGCGACCCCATTATTGGTCATATCAGCTCCGGTAAGGGCCTGGTGATCCACCAGGATACCTGCCGCAACATTGCCGACCTGCGCAACAGCCCCGATAAAATCAGCCAGGTTAACTGGGCTGCAAATGTCACGGGTGAATTTTTGGTGGATGTGCGCGTAGAGGTGGAAAGCCAGCGCGGAATCATCGCCACCCTCGCTAACCGTATCAATGAAGAGATGGGCAGCATCGAACACATCAATGTGCAAGAGCGCGATGCCCACAACAGTGTGATTAATCTTTGCATCGGCGTGCACAACCGTATTCACCTCGCCAATATTTTGCGGCGTATACGTCTGTTGGGATTTGTGATTCGGGTTCACCGCAGCAAAAACTGAGTTGATCATTGATCTGCCATTTTTGTTTTTTGAAATATTAAACAAATAATAATTCTAAAAAAATGTAACGCCTTACCAAAAACTGGCGCTTTGATCCTTTTCGTCCCTTGTGAAAGCCGCTTGGCTTGTTTAATTTTTAGAGGGTGTGTGTAAGCCTCACGGCTTACCGACAAAGGACTATGGCCACAGTACGTTTTTGGAATATACCTGCTGTGTTGTCATAATTTTTATTTCAATGTAGTAGAGGGATATTTTATGGCTATTGGTCAGGAATTATCATCCATTGATTTTCAATCCATGATTGGCGGTCCTTTAACTGCTGTTATCAAGGCGCAAGCGCAATCCGCACAAACCTCCGTCGATTTTATCAAGAGCGTTGGCTTTAATGCCCCGGATGCTGCAGAGGATCCGGGCAAGCCAACCATGGTCAGTTTTGAATATAGTAAGCCCGTTGAAACCAAAGACGCGAACGGAAATATTGTGGTGACACCGACGCCGTTTAGTCTCACGGTTCCTATCCTCACTATGTTGCCGATTCCATTTATCCGGGTGGAAGAAGTCACTATAGATTTCAACGCAAAAATTAATTCTGTTGTGGAGTCCACTACGTCGTCATCTTCAGAGTTAAAAGCTTCTCTGGGGGTAAAGGCGGGATGGGGCCCTGTGTCGGCAGAATTGAAGTGCAGTTACAGTAATAAAAAATCCAGCTCGGCAACTGATAAAACTGAACGTACCTACAGTCTTGTTATTCATGTGCGTGCTGTGCAGGACGAGTTGCCGGCGGGTCTGGAAAAATTGTTGGGTGTGTTGGAAAACAATATCCGCGAAGTTCCCAAAGCGGCTTAATCAATGCTCAGGGGCAAAGATGATTTGCCCCTGACACAGGAGACTGTTGATGTCGGATTTGGGTGACTTGTTGGGTTCAATGATGACGGGGTTGATTCGCGCACGTCGTGTTGCCGATGAACAAACGGCGGCATTAGCGGAATATTATCGAACGAACCCGTTATTGGAGGGGTTGTCAGTACCTCGCATTCGTATTCCAGAACTAACGATTGATTTGCCATTTTTGATAGAGGGCTATCAAGAGGGGGTCAATGGTCAAATCAATGATCCGGATAAAATAGCCAGCTCTGCGGCGGCGCAAGTTAAGGAATCCCTCGTTAAACACAATGTAAAACCAACGGCAAATTTTCATCGCATGCTCACGGCGGAAGTCAAAAAACAATTGCTATCTATTAATCGCACGGAAACACCGGCGGTCAAAGAGGCCGTTTCCCGCGCGGTACAGCAAGCTTTGTCAAATAGTTTGACTCGCTCTAAAGCACAGCTTACAGACAGCCAGCGAGAAGGTGTGTTTAAAGATATTCGCTCAAGCATTTCTGATGTTGCACTTGCTAAAGATTCTGTTCCTTCAAGTTTGATTGCCAATATAGAAACTGCCGACGTGAAAGAAAAATCCACTCCAGGCACGGTAGTGCGTTTGAAGATTACCTTGAAGGAGGAAGGGCTTGAATGGACAACACAGGCTACGGATAACGGTGGAGTTAAAAATACATTGCAACCAGAGTAACTCGTTCAGATGCAAGGGCAGGAGCAAAGGTTATGCAATGTATATTGCGCGAAAAATTGATAAAGCAAGGGTTGTTGCTCTCAGAGGTGAGTCAGATATACAAAACCGATCCGGTTCGCTTTGTGAGCGGTTATTTGCAATGGTTGGAAATAACGGAACAGGAGTTGTCCGGGTTGCGTTCGCCCATGACATTGTTGTTGCAGTCGGAAAAATCCGCATTGTTGTCGGTTATGGATGGCTACCGTCCAGGTAATGTTCTGGATGGCAAAAGTGTTCGTAAAGCACAGCGCGCTGTTACGGCTCAATCGCTTGAAAAAGTCTCGCGTGAAATATACGGAAAAATAGCCGAGGTTGATCAACAGTTGGATCAGCTCAATGAAAAACTCTGTCACGCTGTTGCAGTTCTGGCGAGTAAAGAGCCAAGTGTCTACCCGCAGATGGTTCAAGGAGCTTTATCCATTGTGGGTCTGTGGAGCAAGTTAAGTCAAACCCCGGAAACCATACCCATGTACAATTATTTTTGCGCAAAATTGGCGTTCACGGATATCCAGTATTTGCTAACAGATATAGTACAAAAAATTATCAGCAACCTTGAGCCGGTATAATCATAGCCTGGTGTACAGTCCTGGAATAAGTTGACACTTTATGGTCACCCAAACACAAAAAGGCCTGCAATTGCGGGCCTTTTTTATTGGTGTTCTGTCCTCGCGCCGGCATCTAGGCATAGAAAAATATTTCTTGGCCTGCCAATTGCGTCACACTTCGTATTTGAGATAGGCTGCGCGCCGCTAGGTAAAAATAGTTAATTTAATGGATGAAAATATGAAAAATGCTTTTATGATGGCCACTATGTCCGCCTCTGTACTCTCTGCTTCGCTCATGTCTGGTTGTTCAACTATTGCAGGTAAATCAGATTACGATGTTGTTATCGACAGTAATCCTTCGGCAGCACACTATGTCATCACCAATCGTGCCGGGCAAAAAGTCAGCAGTGGTGTAACACCGGCAACGGTCAACCTGAAATCTTCTGCAGGATATTTAAAAGGCGAAAGCTACAAGATTGCGTTGGATAAGAGCGGTTATCCCGATACAGTCTATTCACTGAATAGCAGCTTGAGCGGTTGGTATTGGGGGAATATTTTGGTGGGTGGTTTGATCGGAATGCTGATTGTAGATCCGCTGACTGGCGCTATGTATAAATTACCGGAGCGCGCCGATATTCCTATGAAACCTGGCGAACTGCTGCTGAGAAAATCAGAGAGTGCGTCCGAATCCGCCGAGCAGCCAAACCCCGCTCAAGCTGATGCCAGCGCAAATGCCGCGCTGGAAGCTCCGGTAAAAAATGGAAAATATTTATTTGCCGCTGAAGTGATAGCTCGAAAAACTGAATGCGCACGAACGGTAAAAACGGAAAGCATCGCGGCCTTTAAAGAAGTGTACAGCGCCGTCTGTGCTGATGGGCGCGAAGTTGTTATTGAATGCAATGGCGGGAATTGCGCAATCCAGTAATGCGCGATTTATGCTGTGTAGTGGCATCTTTATGATGCCACTACACAGGTGCTACTAAGCTGATTTACGTTTAAAGGGTACATCGAGCGTCAGATAGGTACCTGCTCTCCACACCCACTCCAGCGGCCCGTAATGGAAACGCTTCAGCCACCAGTGCGCAAAGCACACCTGCAAAGTGAAAAACACGGCACCTATGGCGAGTGCTTCGGCTTGTGAAACTTTATTCCACATACCTAAACCGTAACCGTAAAAGAAAGGTACGCCGCAGAGGCTTTGGCTGACGTACATGGTAAGGGTCATACGCCCAGCGGGGGCGAATATTCCGAGCAGCTTTTGACCTATCTGTTTTTGGTAAAGGGCAACAAACCCCAACACCAAAATAATCATAAATGTCAGGCAGAAATAACCGCCGACTAATTCATCCAGATAAAATTTTGCAATGCTGCCTTCAGGCCATAAGCCTTTGGCAGGGCCTGCCAGATATTTTTGCAAGGCGTAAAAACCAATCGCGCCCAATATCGCACCTATCAACAAATTTTTGCGCAGGTGGATAAATTTCAGTGGGTGCACAAAAAATCCCATGCGCCCTAAAACCAGTCCCGCTAAAAATAAACCGAATAATTGGAAGCCGCGGCTGCCATCAAAAAAGAAAAACCATTTGGCGGCCGAGCCGGTGGTGAGGTTAAACCAGAGTACTTCAGGCAGGCTGCCGTTGGCCCACATCTCACCCGTAGGTTCGTAGAGCACCCAACTCATAGGTTTGTCATTGGCGCCGGGAAAGTTGTGCATGGCCGCGTAATAGTGATACACGAGTAGTAGATTGAGCAGGAAAAATACCGAAGCGGCAATCAGATATTTGCTCGGAATGCGATACACAAACACCAGGATCAAACCATAAACCGCAAGCACCTGTAGCACTTCGCCGGAATAAACCATGCTGTTGAGGGTGCCCATGATAAACAGGAGTACGAGTCGCCAGATAAACCGTCCGCGGAAATCTATACCCTTCTGCGCCTGCTTATCCATGATGATAAAAAAGCTTACGCCAAAGAGCATGGCAAAAATTGCATAGGCTTTGCCCGCGAATAAAAAGAAAATGAAATCGTGGACGTTACTTTCGACCGGATTTTTCCAATAAAGCTCAAAGAGTTCGCAGGAATGAACCAGGAATAATCCCATAAGCGCGAAGCCGCGCAGGGCGTCGACTAAGGTAACGCGTGCGGGTTCGCCGGGATGCTGTAAGGGCGGCGCGTCCAGGCTCTTGGTTGGTGTAGTGGCTGTTGTATTCATAATTTAGCTTTATGGTTGTTGGGTTAGGACAAATCTTTAGCGTGAATGACGCTGAATAAGTGTGGCTAAAAAATGCTGGTTTGTCCTTTTAGAAGCGTTAAATTTTGTTTAAGCCTCACGCGTTCTGGCTCCCCAGAACGTCCCACTTAAGCCTGGCTCTAAACTGGCACCGCCCGGACGGCCCATAAAAAAAGGCGCCGGAGCGCCTTTGGGGATTTACGACAGTCTTTGCCTTTGTAAAGGCGATCCTGCTAGAGATAAGCTTTCTTAAACGCTTCTTTAGACTGCTGAATATATTCGCGAGTCTTAACGGCATGCATCTCCCAAGCTTTGCGGTCGTCCGCATTGCTGAAGGGGTTTTGATCTGGCGCTATCGACTTGTCGAACTTGTCGTAGAAGGTGATCATTGCTGACGTGATCTGGTTAAAGCGCTCTTTGTATTCCTGCAGTTCATCGATATTGCCATTGGCCTTCAACATAAATTGCACCAGCTGGGCATTGGATGTTGAGCGCGTTTGCAACGCTTCGGCCTGTTTGGCGAAACCCTCGTTGATGGTTTTCAGGGCTGCAGAGCGCACCTGGTCATCTTTGCTCATGACACGGTTGAAGTTTTCCGCTTGTTTGTCCTGGCCACCGTAGATCAAATAATCCTTAAGGTGTTTGCTCAGGTCTTTGCGGAAACGGTCAACATCGGCCTGGATATCAGCCAGGTCTTTATCCAGGCTATTGGCTTTGGATAATTCCTTTTCGATTTCACCGAGGAATTTTTCGGCGGTCTGATACACATTCAAGCCATTCTTTTCGGCAAACTTTTGCGCGTCTTTGCTGACACCGGCGTTTTCGTAAGAGGATTTTTCAAAGGTGGTGGCAACGATGGATTTGAAGGGCTCGGCGAAAGCGTTGTAGGCGCCAGCAGTCACAATGTTCAGCGATGCGGTAGCTATATCGCCGAAAGGCTTCATCAGCGAATCCAGACGGGTTTTCTGAATGGGCGACGACACTTTCTTAACGTCATCTATCACCTTTTTAAAGGTGGCATAACCCAACGGGTTGGCCATTTTGCTGCGTTCGGAGGTAGCGAGCACCAGTGAAATAGTAGAGTAGATGCCATTGGCGTATTCGATGTACTGGCGCTGGATTTCAATTTGCGAGGTGTAGGTGTCGCCCAGTTTTTTCAGTGCTTCGGTCTGGATCTGGTAGCTTTGGTCATCGCGCAATTTGCCCATGACTTCATCGAATACCAGTTGCTGGTTTTTTTGCAGCGCGGTGCTGAGCAGGATGCGGTCGATGGAAATATCGTCGATATCCAAAGTGCCACCGACGGTTTCTATATCGATACGCAAATATTTTTTGCCCGGGTCATCCACAGATACGCGCTTGGCATGGTATTCAGTATCGTTGTGGGTGCCTTCGATGGTGCCCACTTGAAACCAACCGGCGTCATTGCTGAGGGATGTGTTTACAAACACTTTGATTTTGTAATTGGTAACGGGGGTGGAGGTGCGCAGCCACAATTCCATAGTGCCTGATTCGGCCACCATGGTTTTGGTGCGGATGGAGGCTTCGTTTTCCACTTTGATGGCGTTGCTGCCTGAGTGGCCCTGGCCGCTGGCCAGCTCGGCACCGTAGATCAGCGACCACTTTTGGGAATCTTCAAAATCGCTGGAGAAAATTGCTGATTTGTCATCGGCAAATACTGAGGCGCAAACTGACAGCATCAGGGGTGCGGCTAGTAACTTGGCGTAGTTCATGATGATCCTGTAAAGAAAAAATTAACCAGAAATCGGCAGGCTGACTATAGGGTGAACCCAATGAACGCAATCTGAACACTGCCGGTAGCAAATCGGGGCGCCCATAATAGCGGGTATTGCGGGTGGCTTCAGTGTTTTTGAAGGCTTAAGACGGAATTTGGGATGGCTGGTTTCGGGCGCTGTGCTTCTCTATACTCGCCGTTTTTGTTCTGTACCGTTTCTTCAGGAATTTGCCATGACCAACAAAGCTATCATCCACAGCGACAACGCCCCCGCCGCCATAGGCACCTACTCCCAGGCGGTAAAGGTAAACAATACCGTTTATTTGTCCGGCCAGATTCCGCTGGTACCGGAGACAATGCAGTTGGTAGAAGGCGATTTCGCAGCCCAGGCCCACCAGGTATTCAAAAACCTGAGTGCTGTGTGCGATGCAGCGGGCGGCAGCTTGAAAGACATAGTAAAGCTGAATATTTACTTGACCGACCTGGCTAACTTCCCCGTGGTTAATGAAGTGATGGGCCAGTATTTCAGCGCACCTTTTCCGGCGCGTGCAGCCATTGGTATCAATCAGTTGCCGCGCAATTCACTGATCGAAGCTGATGGCGTTATGGTGATTTAAATCGAGTACCAGCAGGCCAGTTAAAACGACTGGCTTTGCTGGAATTGCATAACATCCTCCGGAATTACCACGCCTTCACGCTTGCTCTGTACCCACACATGGCACTTGGGGGTGAATATGAAATCGCTGGTAATTCGTTCGCGCATCACGCCGATAATCCCCGGAAATCCCTCCGACTGGTCAAACATCAAATCGCCACAGTAGCTGCAGTACTGGCGTTGGCTGGCGTTTCCCGACGCCGCTACAAAATCCCGTCGGTCGACATCGCCGGTAATCGACGTGTGTTTTAACTTAAAGAAAACTATCTCCGCAAAAGCCCTACCGCTAGCGATTTGGCAGTGTTTGCAATGGCAGACGAACTGGATGAGTGGCTCGCTGCGCGCGGAGAATTTCACTTCTCCGCAGCTGCAGCTGGCAGTAACCAGGGCTTCCATAGTGGCTCCTTAACATGATGGATCGCTAGCTTGCGCGCTTGGCAAGCGGATTGGGTAAGTCAGTAATGGTACCGCCGGCCAGCTCTGCCGCCAGGCCCACCGTCTCATGTAATGTGGGGTGGGCGTGGATGGTGAGGGCTATATCCTCCACGCTGGCATTGAACTCCAAGGCAAGGGTAAGTTCACCCAGCAATTCGCCTGCATGCAGGCCTACAATTCCCGCGCCTAGGAGACGATCTGTTGCAGGATCGAAAATCAGCTTGGTTTTACCCTCGCTGCGGTCGGCACTCAAGGCCCGGCCGCTGGCAGTCCAGGGGTAAACGGCGGTTTTGTAGTTGATGCCTTGCTGCTTGGCCTCTTTCTCTGTCAAACCCACCCAGGCAATTTCCGGGCTGGTGTAGGCGATAGAGGGTATGGCCTGTGGCGCAAATTCATGTTTGTGGCCGGCGATATTCTCGGCCGCTGCATGGCCCTCGTGAGTGGCTTTATGGGCCAGCATAGGCTGGCCAACTATGTCGCCAATGGCATAGATATGGGGCACATTGGTTTGCAAATAGTGATTCACCGGGATGAAGCCGCGCTCGTCCACATGGATACCCGCCTTCTCTGCTGCCAGCTTCTTGCCATTCGGGCTGCGGCCCACGGCGACCAGGATTGCATCGAAGCTGCGTTCCTCGCCTGTGCTGAAACTGACATAAAGTCCATCATCTTTAGCGCTCACAGCTTCCACTTTGGTGGAAAGTAGCAGCTCAAACTTGTCTTTGTTGTAACGGGTAAACACGCTCACCAGGTCTGTGTCGGCGACGGGAATTAGCTGGTCGGCAAACTCCACCACAGTCACCTTGCTACCCAGGGCTTCGTACACGGTAGCCATTTCCAGTCCGATAATACCGCCGCCCAATACCAATAAACGCGGTGGAACTGATTTCAACTCCAGGGCACCGGTTGAATCAAAAATGCGGGGATCTTCGGGGATGAAGGGCAGTTTCACACTGCTGGAGCCAGCTGCGATAATTACGTGCTCAAATTCGATGGTGGTCTGTTCATCACCGTTGATGACTGACAGGTGATGCTCATCCACAAAGCTGCCATAGCCATGTACCACTTGAACCCGGCGGCCCTTGGCCATACTGGAGACGCCATTCACCAGTTTGCTCACCACTGATTCTTTATAGGTACGCACCTGGTTCAGATCGTAGCTGGCCTGGCCAAAGCTGATGCCCAGGGCGCTGGCATGCTCGGCCTCCTGTAGCACTTCAGCCACATGTAACAAGGCTTTGGAGGGAATACAACCTACATTCAAGCAGACGCCGCCAAGGTTGGCGTAGCGCTCTACCAAGGTCACCTGTAAGCCCAAATCCGCCGCGCGAAATGCCGCTGCATAACCGCCGGGACCGCTACCCAACACCACTAACTGAGTTTTGATTGCTGACACGATTGGCTCCTGAAATTTACCTACCTAGTGATAGGTAGCGTAGGGCTGGACGGCTTTACTTGTCAAGCCTATCTACTGATAGGTAAGCTATCGTAAAAATAGTTGGGCTTTATTTATAAAGCGGTTACAGGACGAATTTATGACAAGCTCCACCTGCGACAAGATTATCGCCCTCGCCCAGGAGGCCATAGCCATCCGCGGCTACTCCGCCTTCAGCTTTCGTGAACTGGCCACTGAATTGGGTATCAAAAGCGCCAGTATTCACTATCACTTCCCGACCAAGACTCATTTGGGCGTGGCGGTTGCACAAGGCTGGCGGGAAAAACTGGAAGCGGCGCTGGCGACCATTGCCGAGCAAACTTCAGATCCTCGTCAGGCACTGGATGGCTTGATTGCCATTTATCGCCATGAAGCCCAAGCCAGTCAGCGCATGACAGTCTGCACCATGCTGGCAGCAGAGATTAATAATTTACCGGAAGAGATCCGCACTGAGATGGGCAAATTCTACGCACTGAATTTAGGTTGGATAAAAGCGCAACTGTTGGAGTTGGGGTTTTCCGAGGCAGAGGCAAGCGAAAAAGCGCGACAGGTTTTCGCGCTTCTGCAAGGCGCACTCATGGGCGCCAAAGGCCAGGGGGATGCAAGTTATTTTGATGTGGTGACAAAGGCGGTAAACGCGCTACTTTTATGATTTGCCGGTGGATTTGGTGCCATAGTAAAAGCCGGTTGCTGCTGATACCAAGGTTACCAGCGGACCTAAAACAACGGAAAACTCTTTTATTTCAGAGAGGTGAATTGATCCCAACGCTATGAGGATCAGTATGCCGCCGATTAAAACCCAGAGTAGGCCGATTAATGAGTAGGCAATGTTTCTTCTGGCAGCATCTTCTTGTGGCCGAGAATCGTAGGGTTCGAGGTTGAGCTCAGGTGTTTGTGCTGTAGATGTTTCCGTACTGAAATCGAGGCTTTGACTTTCCATGTTGTCTGCCATTTTCTTATTTCCTCAGAATCTGCATTAATTTTTCACCCTGAGTCTCAACCAAAATTTTGCGGCCTAACTTTTCTTGCTCAACAAAAAACTTTTCTGAATTGATGGAGCGCCGAAGCACATCGGTAAATGTAGAGTTTTCGCGGGCGGCAAGTTCCTGCAAGAACTGCACTTGCTCTTCAGGTAAATTGACAGTGACTTTTTTCGTAGCCATTTTGGGCCTCCTGACTGCTGGAACCATACAAAAGCTGTATCAAATATGGTTAATGTAAGGTTAGGCCATTCAGCCAGGGACATCAACTGCACTTACCTAAAACAGCATAATAAAATCCGTCATATCCATCACCGGTTGGTAGCAGCTGCCTTCCAAAAGGCTGTGCAATCCCCCAGGCCACATTCAATGTTTCATGCTGTGCGTCCGGCTGACGGTGCATAAACGCTTCAATCACCTTGGTGTTTTCGCGCGGCATTATCGAGCAGGTGGCGTAGACAAGTTTGCCGCCGGGTTTGAGCAGGCTCCAGAGATTGTCGAGCAAGCGACCTTGCAGCTCGGCGAGCTTGGCAACTTCTTCGGGTGTGCGCAGCACTTTGATATCCGGGTGGCGGCGGATGATGCCAGTGGCGGAGCAAGGGGCATCCAGCAAGATACGATCGTAAAGCTCGCCGTCCCACCAATTGCGTTCAGTTCCATCGCCGCAAACGATTCTGGCATTTACGCCCAGGCGGGCCAGGTTTTCACGTACGCGGCCCAGGCGGCGCTCTTCGGCATCCAGGGCGGTTACCTGCAGGCTGGGCTCCAGCTCCAGCATATGGCCGGTTTTGCCGCCGGGTGCGGCACAGGCATCCAGTACCCGCATATTGGGCGACAATTGCAGCAAGTCGCCGCTTAACTGCGCAGCTTCATCCTGAACGCTTAAAAGCCCTTCGGTAAATAGCGGCAGCTTGCGTGGGTCACAAGCCTGCGCAAGCGTAATGCCGTAGGGGCTGTATTGAGTGGCTTGGGCGGCGATGCCGGCGTCGGCCAGCTGCTGCAGATAATCGGTGTGGTCGACCTTGCGGGTGTTAAGGCGCAACGTAAAAGGCGGATGCTGGTTGTTGGCAGAGATCAAGGATTCAAACTGATCCGGCCAGCTTTTGCGCAGCATGCCTTCCAGCCAGGCGGGATGGTTGGCTTGAAATGCGGCATTTTGGCTGAGAAGATCGTCCAATTTGCTTTTATCGCGCTGGAATTGGCGCAAAACGCCATTGACCAGTTTGGTCGCCCAGGGCTTTTTCAATACACGGGTAACTTCTACTGTCTCGCCCAGCGCAGCGTGGTCGGGAATACGGGTGTGCAGCAGTTGATAAAGGCCGAGCAGTAGCAGTGCTTGCATGTCGCTGTCTTTTGCGCGCAATGGCTTATCGACCAGGCATTCTACGTAGGCCGCCAACTGCGGGTAATAACGGCAGGTGCCAAAACAGAGTTCTTGCAGCAGTGGACGATCCTGCTCAGCGACCTGGTGTTGAATGGCTGGCAGCAAACTGGAGAGCGAGCCCTGCCCGCGCAGTATTTGCGCGAGAACCTGCGCGGCGGCGGTACGGACGCTGATCAAGCTGGTTGCTCCAATTTGTCGCCACGTTTAAATATGTTGGGATGGCCGAGCAGAATCTCCCTGACAGACATGGATTTTTTGCCGGGTAATTGCAGCTGTTCCAGTAAAAGTTGGCCCTCTTTGCAGGCTACTATGAGTCCTTCAAGAACTATTTCCATGATAGTGCCCGGTTCCGCCTGGTTTGAAGATGGTTGGGCTGTGGCTGCCCAGACGCGGATACGCGCTTCGTCGCCAGCTCCGGCCGGTTTGGTGTGTGCGACCGGGAAAGGATTGAAGGCACGCACCTTGCGCTCCAGCTCTGCCGCCGGCAATTGCCAATTGAGTGCGGCCTCTTCTTTGCTGAGTTTGGGGGCGTAGTTGCTGAGCGAGTCGTCCTGTTTTTCGGGTTTGGCGGTGCCGTTTTGCAGTTGATCCAGGGCCTCCAACAGTGCGGGAGTGCCCAAAGTAATGAGCTTATCGTGCAGGCTTCCGCCGGTATCTTCATCCAAAATCGGGCAAGTGGCTTTGATCAGCATATCGCCTGTGTCCAATCCTATATCCATTTGCATGATGGTTACGCCAGTTTCCGCATCACCCGCTTCAATGGCGCGCTGGATGGGGGCTGCACCGCGCCAGCGCGGCAGGATTGAGGCGTGAACGTTGATACAGCCAAGTTTGGGGGTATCCAGCACGGCTTTCGGCAGTATCAAGCCATAGGCGACTACTACCATCAAGTCGGCGCCCAGCGCGGCCAATTCGGCTTTGGCTTCATCACTTTTAAAGTTCAGCGGCTGGTATACGGGAATATTGTTCGCCAGCGCGACCTCTTTCACCGGGCTGGCCGTGAGTTTTTTGCCGCGGCCGGCGGGGCGGTCGGGCTGGGAGTAGACGGCGATCACCTGATGGCGGCTGCCAATCAGTGTTTTAAGGTGCTCGGCGGCAAAATCAGGGGTGCCGGCAAAGATGATTTTCAGTCCTGATGACATGCGCTTCTCAAAAATCGATAAGGTCAAAAATAAAAAAGGCGCCGGAGCGCCCTGGTGCGGCTGAAAGGACTGCTTAACGAGCCTCGGCCTTGTGTTTCTTTTCCAGTTTGGAGCGAATGCGGTTGCGCTTGAGCGGCGATATATAGTCCACAAACAGCTTGCCGTTGAGGTGATCCAACTCGTGCTGGATGCATACGGCTAACAGACCATCGGGCTTGATGGTGAATTGCTTGCCGTCGCGGTCGAGGGCGGTCACGCTGATGTGCTCAGGGCGCTCCACCGTCTCGTAAAAGCCGGGTACGGACAGGCAGCCTTCGTCATATTGGAACACATCGCCATCAAGTACGCTGATTTCGGGGTTGATAAACACCAGTGGCTGGGATTTATCCTCACTAACGTCTATTACCACTATGCGTTCGTGAACGTTGATCTGGGAAGCCGCCAAGCCAACGCCGGGAGCGTCATACATAGTTTCGAACATGTCATCGACAAGTTTGCGAACACGATCGTCGACCTTGGTGACAGGTTTGGCTATTGTGCGCAGGCGCGGATCGGGGAATTCAAGTATTTCTAGGATCGCCATGGTGTCTCTTAATATCGCCTTTGTCTTGTGACAAACTTCTAGTAAAAACATAATAACCGCTGCTAACATGATGATCGTACAGGAAATACGCTGTAATCAGGAAGCAGCAATGCTGGATTAGTGAGCTATTATAACGTCTATCTGTCTCATGGCCGAATAAAACAGGATCGGTTGCTATGAAAAAAATGATTATAGGTATGGTTGCGGCAGCCTTCTTTAGTTTGCCCGTGTGGGCGCAGGATGCTTTGTTAAAATCCGGCCATCCCGATGAATATACCGTTAAAAAAGGCGATACCCTGTGGGATATCTCCAGTGTATTTCTCCAATCTCCCTGGAAGTGGCCGGAAATCTGGCACGCTAACCCCCAAATCGAAAACCCCCATTTAATTTTCCCCGGTGATTTGATTCACCTGGTCTATATCGACGGTCAGGCTCGCATCACTTCTGAGCGTACGCTCAAGCTGGTTCCGGGTGGCGGAGCCCAAGGCGCCGATGTCAAGCTCAGCCCGAGTGTCAGGGTGTTGGATGCTACCCAGGCCATCACGGCTATTCCTCTTGAGCGTGTAGATGCCTTCCTCTCGCGTAGCCGTATCGTCGATATTAAGGAATTGGATAAAGCGCCCTATATTGTGGCTGGTCCACAACAGCGTATCGTGATGGGTGCCGGTGATGACAGCTATGCGCGTGGTAAGTTTGTCGAGGACCTGAACAGCTACGGCATTTATCGCAAAGGCGAGGTCTATATAGATCCTGCTACTCGCGAGGTGTTGGGCACCCAGGCCCTGGCGATAGGTTCTGCAAGTGTAAAATCCTTTGAAAAAGACCTGGCACGCCTTACGGTTGCGAATGTCAGACAAGAGGTTCGTGTCGGTGATCGCCTTTTGCCGACTGAAGATCGCGCCACTAACGCCACTTTTTATCCCAGCTCCCCTGATGTTGATGTGAAGGGTGGGATTATTGCCGTGGAAGAAGGCGTAACCCAGATTGGTAAATACAGCGTAGTCATGATCAACCGCGGTGAGCGCGAAGGCCTGAAGGTTGGTAATGTGCTGGCGATTAACAAGCGTGGCGAAACGGTTGTTGACCGTGTTGAAGGTGGTCGTATCAAGTTGCCAGATGAGCGCGCTGGCTTGTTAATGGTATTCCACACTTTCAAAAAAATGAGCTTCGGCCTGGTGCTGGAAGCTGATCGCCCCCTGTCTGTGGGTGATGTTATTGTTAATCCGTAGTATCGATAGATAAACTCCTCCGATGGCGCTATTGGCGCCATCTTTTTTTAACCAGGGACCGGTTATGTTCAATCCTCATTTTTATTCCCTTGTATTGCACCGATTGCCTGAACTGGGCGCTGCTACTTACCAGCGTCTTGTGGCCAATTTCGGTACTCCAGAGCGGGTGTTAGGTCAATCGCTGGCACAGTTGCAGGATCAGCTTTCCCCGCTTTCGTTAAATGCTGTACGCGAATTTCAGCATAACCCTGAAACCTGCGAGCTGGGTAAGCGTGTGTTGGCAGACTTGGAGTGGCTGGCAAACCAGCCAGATGCCAGCCTTCTCGCGTATGAAGATTCAACCTATCCCGACCTGTTGCGCGAGATTCCCCGGGCACCGCCTTTGCTATTTGTACGCGGCAGTACTAGTTGCCTGAATTTACCCCAGCTGGCCATAGTTGGAAGTCGCAATCCCAGTGGTGGCGGTGTAGAAAATGCGGCGCGTTTTGCCGAATACCTGGCCGCCAGCGGTTTTGCGATTACCAGTGGTCTGGCCATGGGTATAGATGGTGCGGCTCATCAGGGCGCTTTGGCGGCAGGCGGAATCACTATCGCTGTGATGGGTACAGGTATCGATGTGATTTATCCGTCACGACACAAGAGTCTTGCAAGCCAAATACTGGAGCGTGGCGGCGCGCTTGTGTCTGAGCTACCCCTTGGTAGCGGCTCCAAATCGGCACACTTTCCCCAGCGCAATCGCATCATCAGCGGCTTGAGTTGTGGTGTGTTGGTGGTGGAGGCGGCGCTCAAAAGCGGGTCGTTGATCACTGCCCACACGGCGTTGCAGCAAAACCGCGAGGTGTTTGCAATTCCCGGTTCTATCCATAATCCCTTGGCTCGCGGTTGCCATCAATTGATTCGTCAGGGCGCGACTTTGGTGGAAACCGGGCGGGATATTATCGAGCAGCTGCAGGGAATGCTGGCCTATAAGCGAGCAGGAGCAGAAAAGTTGCCACCTGTGTGCAAGCCATCGACCAAGTCCGTGCAAGTTGGGAAGAATTCTGGTGATGATGCGGCGTTATTAGCGGAGTTATCGCCTGCCGAACAACAACTTATGGCATCTCTGGGGTTTGATCCTGTCGATCTGGAGGATCTTGCCCAGCGGACAGGTGCACCCGTGGGTAGTTTGCTGGCCCAGTTGATTGGTTTGGAGATCAAAGGGTTTGTCCAGCAACAGGGTACTGCTTATCAACGGGTTTGAGATTTAGGCTGCGACAAAATGGTTTCGCCTGCAGCCATAATTCGGTAGATTGCCCGCCATATGATTTCTTTTCAGGGCAATTTTTATGGTTGACTGGTCTCTCAATCCGCGTGTGCGCCATGCGGCTCATCGCATCTGGCAGGGCGGTGTAGTCGCCTATCCCACCGAAGCTGTTTGGGGTTTGGGTTGTGATCCATTTAATGAGGCGGCGGTGATGCGCCTGTTGGAGCTGAAACGTCGGCCAGTCCACAAAGGGGTCATATTAGTGGCGGCAGATATAGACATGTTCGAACCATTTATCAGCCATCTTAATGATATTCAGCGTCAACGGATTAAAAACACCTGGCCTGGTCCTGTGACCTGGTTGGTGCCCAATAACGGTCTTGCGCCCCCCTGGATTACCGGCAATTTTACCGGCGTAGCCCTGCGTGTAACGGCTCATCCGGTGGCGGCCGGCCTGAGCCGCGCGGTGGGCGGGCCCATAGTGTCCACTTCCTGTAATCCCCAAGGCATGGCACCGGCGCGCAATGCCTTTGAAGTTAACGGCTATTTTGGTGGCGAGCTGGATGCCATTACCAATGGCGCCGTGGGCGCGCGCGCCAAACCTTCCGAGATTCGCGACCTGGTTACCGGTGAGATAGTGCGCCCTGGCTGATGTCGCGTGGCGTTAGCAGCGCAGCCCAGCGTAAAATAGCGGCCATGTAATTCTCTCCCTCTTTTTCAGGATATCCCCTATGAGCCAAGCTCCCGACAAGGCCGCGGTTAAAGCCTATTTGCTCGATCTGCAGGATCGCATTTGCCAGGCGCTGGCAGCTGAAGATGGCGGAGCCAGCTTTGTGGAAGACAGCTGGATCCGCGCCGAGGGCGGCGGTGGTCGCACCCGCGTATTGGCCGATGGTAAGGTGATTGAAAAAGGCGGCGTTAACTTTTCCCATGTGCACGGCACCCAGATGCCCGCCTCTGCCACCGCCCACAGGCCCGAATTGGCTGGTCGCAGCTTTGAGGCAATGGGGGTTTCATTGGTGATACATCCGCACAATCCCTATGTGCCTACCAGTCACGCCAACGTGCGTTTTTTTATCGCCGAAAAAGAAGGTGCTGAGCCCGTATGGTGGTTTGGTGGCGGCTATGATTTGACGCCCTACTATGGCAATGAAGCGGATGTTATCCATTGGCACCAGACGGCCAAAGATGCCTGTGCACCTTTTGGTGAAGAGGTCTATCCACGCTACAAAGGTTGGTGTGACGAGTATTTCTATCTCAAGCATCGCGGCGAAGCCCGTGGCGTAGGCGGCTTGTTTTTTGATGATCTTAACGCGCAAGGCTTTGAGCGCAGCTTCGCGTTTTTGCGCGCGGTGGGTGATAGTTATGTTCCGGCTTACCAACCCATCCTGGCCGCCCGCAAAAATACGCCCTATGGCGAGCGCGAGCGCCAGTTCCAGCTCTACCGCCGCGGCCGCTATGTAGAGTTCAACCTGGTTTATGACCGGGGTACGCTTTTTGGCCTGCAAACCGGCGGTCGCACTGAGTCTATCCTTATGTCGTTGCCGCCGCTGGTGCGCTGGGAGTACGACTACCAGCCAGAGCCGGGTTCGCCTGAAGCCGAGCTCTACGACAAATTTTTACCGCATCGCGACTGGCTGAAATAAGACTGTTTTAAAGTGCAAAAAATCTTGTAGTGCGCCATGGCTTACGCGACCATGGCGCCCCACTTTACCCCTTTTTCTATTCTATTTTCGGGTGTTGAATGACCGATCAATACGCCGTATTTGGCAATCCTATTAACCACAGTAAATCCCCGGCAATCCACCGCCAGTTTGCCGAGCAAACCGCGCAGGATCTGCATTACGGCAAACAATTAGTGGCGCTCGACCAATTTGTAGAGAGTGCCCGCGCTTTTTTTGCCAGTGGTGGCAAAGGCTTGAATATCACTGTGCCTTTCAAGCTCGAAGCTTATGAATTCGCCCAGCAGCTCACCGCGCGCGCGCAGCGTGCCGGTGCGGTGAATACCTTGGCGTTGCAGGCTGATGGCAGCATTTTGGGTGACAATACCGACGGTATAGGTATGGTGCACGATATGCACAACCTGGGCTGGGAACTGGGCGGCAGGCGCATTTTGATCCTGGGAGCCGGTGGTGCTGTGCGCGGTGTATTGCAGCCACTGCTGGCAGAGCAGCCAGCGCAAGTGGTTATCGCCAATCGCACTCACGCTAAAGCCGAGGAGTTGGCCCACCAATTCCATGATTTGGGTGATGTACAAGCCAAGGCCTACGAGCAGCTTGAAGGCGAGCAATTTGATCTGGTCATCAATGGTACGTCTGCCAGCTTGAGTGGCGATCTGCCGCCGCTGCCTGCCGGTTTGCTTAAGCCGGGAGCTTGCTGCTACGACATGATGTACGGTGCCGAGCCCACGGTATTTATGCACTGGGCGCAGGAGTGCGGCGCGGCGCGTATCGCCGATGGTCTGGGGATGTTGGTGGGCCAGGCGGCCGAGGCGTTTTACCTCTGGCGGCATATACGCCCGGAGGTGGTACCAGTGATAACCAATTTACGTCGGCAGCTAACCGAAAAGAAAAGCTGATGCCTGCAAAACAAAGGGCGCATTGATCACTCAATGCGCCCTTGTTGTTTGTAGCTGGCTCCGACTAACGGCGACGCAAACCCAAGCCGACAAGGCCCAGTGCCAGCAGCACAAAGGGCGCTGGCTCGGGCAGGTGTACATACTTGGTCACCTTAACGGCCTGCAATTTGAAGTAATCGGTGCGGGTATCTTTGGTGATGCTGTCCAACAGCGGATTGTAGGCGCCAATCAGCCAATATTTGGAAGTGATATTGAGTGGGTTGACGTTTTTAGGGCTTGAGCCAACATCGTAATAGTTGCCAGCGGATATCCAGCCGTCGCTTAACAGGCTCTGCCAGCTTTTGCCTGCCGGGGATATTTGGCTGGGCAGGCCGTCAAAGGCCAGGATAGATACGTCACTGTCGTTTTGAATCCAGCCCAAATCTATGGTGTTAAGCGTAACCAGCTCGTCAAACGACAGCATATACATGTCGTAATAACCACCTTCGTTATCGGCCGCGTGGTTTGGTGTGGCGGCTTTTTCCACGCCCAGGCCATTGCTGGCACCAAAGTTTCCGACATAGGTTTGGGTGGCTTTTTGATCGGGGGAGTTAGTGGTTACCACGTGGGATTTGGTGCAGGCCGTGTGGGTTTTATTCCACTTGTCGCAAATAGTCTGCGATGTGGTTTTGACACCATAGGTCCAGCCGGTCAGCGTCAGGTTTACTTCTGGCTTGGTGTAGTTGTAGCCAGTGGCATAGGTGCTATCGAGAATACCGGTACGAGAGTTGGGGCTGGTGAGTTTAAACTCAATCGGAGTTGCTGAGGCGACGGCTACCAGGCTCAGGTTCGCCATTAAAATCCATGCAAGGCGTTTGAGATTGTTCATAATATAAACATCCTGCTGTTTAAGGTTAATTGAAAGGTTATAGAGTTAGAAATACTACGCGATGGTTTTCAGCAACTTACGCGCCAAAATTCTAACCGGCTGATTTTCCTTGGCTTTGCGTTTATTGCCGGGATGACCATGTAAAAAAAGCCGTCATAGAAAATGCGCAAGGAGACAGGCATGCATATTTTTCGCAGTGATCAACGCGGTACCACGCAAACTGATTGGCTGACCAGTCGCCACAGCTTCTCGTTTGGCAACTTTTACGCGGATGACCGCAATGGTTTTTCAGCGTTAAAAGCCATTAATGAGGATGAAGTGGCGCCCGAAACCGGCTTTCCCACCCACAGCCATCGCGATATGGAGATCCTTAGCTACGTATTAGCCGGCGAGATTGCCCACAAAGACAGCGAGGGCAATGTGGTGCGGCTGCCGGCGGGCGAGTTCCAGCTTATGTCTGCGGGCACCGGCATTCGCCACAGCGAGCTCAACCCCCTGGCCGCGCGCAAACTGCACTTTTTGCAAATCTGGATTACTCCCAACCAGCTTGAGCAACCTCCCGGTTACCAGCAGCGTCGCTTTGCCCGCGCACCAGGTATGGCGTTGATTGCCAGCCCGGACGGGGCCGACGGCAGCTTGCAGCTGCGTCAGGATGCGCGCATTTTCCGCTTGCTTCTCGCCGCTGATGAACAGGTTAATCCCCGTGTCGTTGCCAATCGCCATTATTACGTTCAGTTGATTAGCGGACGCTTGCACGTTGAGGCAGATGGGCAGAGAGGTGTGTTGGATGCTGGTGATGGCGCAGCGCTAGCGAATATTGCCGGCCTGTGTCTGCGTGCACTTGAGGGGGATCTGGAGGCGTTGGTGTTTGATCTTCCCTGATTGATAGCCGACATAAAAAAGCCGCCCGGGGGAGGGCGGCGAACAGTCATTCAAGGGATTGAGTCAGGGTCCTTCCCGGGAGAGTCCATAAAGCAGTTAACACAAAATCGGTCAGGCGTTAGCGAGATTCTTGTCGAGGGCTTCAAGCTCACCGCTTTCGCGCGCTTGCTTGCCGTAAACCCATTCGAATACCGGTGAGGCCATCAGCGTTGTAATGATGGCCATGAGCACCAGCATGGAGAAGAGGCCGGTACCAATCACTCCCTTTTGCAGACCGATGTTGATGATGATCAACTCCATCAGGCCGCGTGAGTTCATCAGTGCGCCTATACCCAGTGCGGTACGGTTGTCTTGTCCACACAGGCGTGCTGCAGCGTAGCAGGCACCGCCTTTGGCGATGATAGAGCCGGCCAGTACCGCCAGGGCAATCAGCACCAGTTCAACGTTGTTAATCATGGTCAGCGCTGTGTTCAGGCCGGAGAAGGTGAAGAACATAGGCAGCAGGAAGACTACGGCCATAGGTTCCAATTGCTTCTTCAGCTCTTCAACAAACTTGCCGCGCGGCATTACGGTACCCAACAGGAAACCACCGAATACAGCGTGCAGGCCGATACCGTCAGCGATAAACGCACAGAGCATAAATGCCATCAGGGTTATCGCCAGCACATTGGGTGTCATTTTGCCTTCGCGCTCTACGATGCGGCCCAGAGGTGCCAGCAGGCGTGGGCCGAGTAGCAGCAATACGCTCGCGAATACCACACCGCCAGCGATGGTTTTGATGGCCAGGGCTGAGCCGGCGCCGAAGCTGGCTAATACGATGGCCAGTACACACCAGGCACCAGCGTCATCAATAGCGCCGGCAGACAGTGACAAGGTACCCAGGCGAGAGTTGCTCAGGCCGCGCTCGTGGATGATACGTGCCAGCATGGGGAAAGCAGTGATGGCAATGGCGGCACCCATAAAGAGGGTGGCATTGAAGCGGCTGGCTGTTTCGGAGAAAAGGCCCGGTACAGTCATCAACCAGGGGGTAATCAAAATAGCGACCAGGAAGGGCGCAGCCATACCTGAAATAGATACAGCGGCAGCGGCGCCGGCGTTGGCTTTAAAGTGATCTTTGCGAAAGCCCAGTCCCACCAGGAACATATAGAGGCCAACGCCCAGTTGCGCGCCTACGTAAAGCACGCTGATAGATTCTTTCGGGAAAAGCATTTTTTGCAGATCAGGAGCAACGAGGCCAAACAGAGTTGGGCCGAGCAGTACACCGGCAATCATCTCGCCTACGACCTGTGGTTGATGGAGATATTTTTTGCCCAACCAGCCGACACCGCGGCAGGTGGCGAGG
This sequence comes from Cellvibrionaceae bacterium, assembly GCA_021151695.1. GTDB lineage: Bacteria > Pseudomonadota > Gammaproteobacteria > Pseudomonadales > Cellvibrionaceae > Cellvibrio. The sequence continues at coordinate 60,338 of JAGKWU010000008.1, forward strand.
ATAACGAGCATTTGAACGAAAAAGAGCACAGAGAGCTGAGCGTTACTCATAGAAATCACCGACTTTCTTATGTATGTGTGTTTTTTATTACAGCTGTTTTTTTATAACCCGAGCCTTGGCGCGGGTTTCATTGTCACTTGTTGGGGACTTTGACGTTTTACAGGATGCAAACCAGCGAGCTCAATTCAAATGGCATAAGTTTTATCTATCGAGTTTTCGGGAGTAGACTGGAATGTCATAGCCGCGCATTATCGCCCCCAAGCGATAGAGATAAGATTCAGGGTCTATATGACATTAACCGAATTGCGCTACCTGGTGGTGTTGGGTCAGGAGCAACATTTTGGCCGTGCGGCCGACATTTGCGGGGTGAGCCAGCCCAGTATGAGCATGGCTATTCGCAACCTTGAAACATCACTTGGTGTGTTGCTGTTTGAGCGCAGCAAATCCGGCATCAGCCCTACGGCTATAGGCGAGCAGCTTATTGCCCAGGCCGGGCAAGTGTTGGCGGCAACGGATGTGATTACTGCTCTGGCGCATGCCGATAAAGATCAGCTGGCCGGCAAGTTGCAGCTGGGCGCACCGGCGAGCCTGGCGCCCTACCTTCTTCCGCAATTAATCCCTCAGCTGCGCCTTATGGCGCCCGGTCTGGAGTTGGTATTCAGCGAGGCAAACACCCGTGAGCTGGGTCAGAAGTTGCGTCAGGGAGAGCTGGATACAGTGCTCATAACCCAGCCACTGGCAATTGCCGAGGTGGTTATCCAGGAGCTGTATCAGGAGCCGCTGGTAGCCATAATGCCGCCCTTCCACTCGCTGGCGGCGCGTCGCCAGTTGGGCTTGCAGGAGCTGGTTGGCCAGACTTTTGTGTTGCCACCGCGCGATACTTGTCTGCGCGACCAGTTGCTTGGGCTTTGCCCCCAACTGGCTGAAACTGCATGCCATTTGGACAGTAGCAGCCTGGAAACCCTGCGCCATATGGTGGCGATTGGATTGGGGGTGGGTGTATTGCCTATGTCGGCTACCGCATCGGCGATCTATAGCAGCCAGGGGTTGGTAGCGCGGCCATTGCAGCCTGCGCTCACTCGCCCTGTCAGCCTTGCCTGGCGAGCAAGTTTTCCGCGCCACAAGGCAATAGATATACTGCGTCGTGCCATTCAAACCTGCAGCTGGCAGTTCACCACGGGGCAGGGAGAAGCGACCACCGGGTTGTTGGTTGACAACAACAGCTGGTAGCGCCGGCTGATAAGTTGCCCGGGAAATTTTTGCATAAACAAAAAATCCGCCAATACTCAAAGGCATGCCAATGAAGCATGCACTGGCGGAACAAAACGACATACGGCGATAAGACAATTCTATGACCAATCTCGATCCTATTCGCAAGATAGTGATAGTCGGCGGCGGTACCTCCGGCTGGATTGCGGCGTCCATGCTGGCCTACCACCTCAAGCCGGAACTCTGCGAAATCCAGCTGGTGGAGTCGGAAGATCTGGGCACTATCGGCATCGGCGAATCGACGATTCCCCCGGTGGTGCGTTTAATCCAGAACCTGGGTATCGATGAGCGCGAATTTATCCAAAATACCCAGGCTTGCTTCAAGTTGGGGATTAAATTCATCGATTGGCGACAAAAAAGTGAATCCTATTTCCATCCATTTGGTGTCATCGGCAAACGCATAGGCACCCACGATTTTTACCAGTGCTGGCTCAAGGCCACCATGAATGGCGAAACTTCACCCCTGCAGGATTTTTCACCCTGTTCGGTGATGGCAGAGCAGGAAAAATTCTTCTGGCCCGGCCAGCTGCAGAACACCCCTATCGGCGGTGCTAACTACGCTGTACACCTGGATGCCAAACTGGTGGTGGAATACCTGAAAGGTTATGCCTTTGAACGCGGCGTCAAGCGCACTGAAGGGACGGTGGAGCAGGTCATCAAGGCCGCAAACGGCAATATCGACCGGCTGGTCATGCAAAACGGCGATGAAATTGCGGGTGATTTCTTTATCGATTGCACGGGCTTTAAAGCTCTGTTGATCGAGAAGGCACTTGGGGTTGGGTTTGAAGACTGGTCGCAATACCTGCCCTGTGACCGCGCAGTGGTAGTCAAAACCGAGGCCCAAGCCAAGCGTCCGCCTTACACTACGTCTACCGCTCGCAAGGCGGGCTGGAGCTGGAAGATTCCGCTGCGCAACAGCACCGGCCACGGCTATGTCTATTCCAGCCGGTTTTGTACGGACGCCGAGGCCAAGTCCACCCTGTTGAAAAACCTGGATGCGCCGCGTATCAACGATCCGCGTGTCATCCATTTCGCCACTGGCCGGCGCGAGAAGATGTGGGAACGCAATTGCCTCTCCCTTGGTTTATCTTCCGGTTTTGTGGAGCCGCTGGAGTCAACCTCAATTCATCTGATTGCCCGCGGTATGGATTTCTTCCTGCGTTTCTTTCCCGACCGCGATTGCGATCCCAGCCTGATCAAAGAATATAACCGCCGGATGGCGGCAGATTTTGAGGAAGTTCGCGATTTTATCCTTCTGCACTACTGTGCTACCCAGCGCGAAGACACTGACTTTTGGCGCTTTTGTAAAAATATGGTGCTGCCCGAATCCCTGCAGGAGCGCATCGCCCTGTTTAAAGGCCACGGCATAGTGCGCGAGGGAACCGATGAGCTGTTTCGCGCTTCCAGTTGGCAATCGGTATTTGAAGGTATGGGAATCCGCCCGCAAAAATATTGCCCGCGAGTGGATAACGTCGATTACCAGGAGATTACCGACACATTGAAAATGGCTCGCCAGGCGATCCAGTCCATGGTGAAAAACCTACCCAGCCACGATGAGTTTCTACGTCAGGGGTTTGGTGACGAACCCAGCTCCTGAGGTGTCAGATACTCGACCCTGTCTGCGCCTTTGTTGTGGAGGATATCAGGCTGTTAAAGTTAATCGAGGATCCGACATCCGCGCTCAGCTTGCAGTGCTCACAAGCTGTGTTGGTGGCGTTCCAGGTGGAACCGTAAGCCAGGTTTGCATCCAGATTCGATAATTTTTCCATATTGCTAATGGCGACATTGCTGCCGAATTGCACATCGGCAAAAAAGTAGCTCGTGATGGGCTTGTTCAGGGTTACCAGGCATCCATACTTCACGTCGAGATAAAGCTTGTCGGCCTGGAGATTGGAAATATCCGTCGTTGTCCCTTCTTTAATGGAAATTGCCAGTTTTTTATGCGGCTCAGACAGCGCTACCTTTGCGGTGAATTCACCGTCAAATGCCAGCGCTTTAAGGGCGCGGGTTTCAATCCTGATCTGGACGGGTTCGGTCTGGGTAAGTGCAAACAGGCTGCCATTTCTACTGATCTTCAACTGATTATTGCGGGTGTCTATCACCAGCTCTTTGAGCTGAACCTTTGTACCCGTAATGGATATTTGCTCGCGATCGCCTTCGATAATTGAGACGTTGTAATTCCGGTTTTCTGATTTTTTAATAATTTGATTATTAAATTGCACGGAGATGCTATCTATTCCCGATAGATCTCTACTGATGCTATCTGCAAGGGCGGGGGTGGATGCGAGGGTAAAAAGGGAAAGGAAATATAAAGCGTTCATGGGGTTTTCTGTCCGTCACCTTGGGTTGCCGTCGCGACATTGTGCGCGAGATTTCTGCGTTAGATGCAAATTCCTCAGTTATGGATGCGCTTGTTAAAAAGCCAGCCCTTTCGGGGCTGGCTTTTTAACAAGCGGGTTCTGCTTGGGATTAAGCGGTTTTGCGACGAGCAGTAACCAGGCCAGCCAAGCCCAACAACATCAGCATCAGGGCAGAGGTTTCTGGCACTGATGAGACTGGTGTGGTTTGGGTGTTGGTGAACGAGAAGCTCAGGTCGTTGTAGCCGTATTGGCCTTCTGGAGCGCCCCACAGGTCTTCAAAACTTACCAGGGTAACGCCTGGCTGCCAGTTTTCTTGTACGCGGGCGTGGATCAGGCCATCAGCGTTGCGGCTGGCTGGGCCGGTGAACCAGTTGTCGCCAGTAGTGTTTACACGCAGTTGGAATACCAGCTCGGTACCCGCGGTGAAGTTACCCAGGTCCATGGTGGTGCCCACTGGGGTGGCGTGGTTGTTGAAGATAAAGGTCAGGTTCAACAGCAGGTCATTGCTGTAACCGGCAGAGTTACCTTCGTATTTGGCAACTACGTCACCGCCAGAAGCGATAACAGGAAGACCTTCAGTGCCAACGGCAGCGATTGGGTGGGCAAAAGCAGAAACGCTCAATACTGAAGCTGCAACGAAAGCGGCGATTTTGGCCATTAATTTCATAATATTTATTCCGGGTGTTAGTACGCTGGAGTTTAGAAACGGGGTTTCTATTAAAAAATTTGCTCATAATAAAAAGCAATATTGAGGCCAATTTTTTAAAACCCTGTAATGGCGCGGCAATCACCCCGTTATAAAATGTGAACCAGTTCCGTTTTTGTAAGGATTTTCGACGATTTAAGCGTCCAAAAAGGCAAAACTTTACAGCTGCTATGGGTTATTGGGTGTTTTTTGACGGTTTAAGCCTGACTGTTGAGGGCTTCCAGCTCTTCAATATGTATGTTTTTTAACTTCACATAATTGCCTGCGGAGTAGCGGAAAAAGCTGCGCTCCTTGTCGCTGAGCGGGCGGGCTTGTTTGCAAGGCGAGCCTACATAGAGGAAGCCGCTCTCCAGTCGTTTGCCCGGTGGTACCAGCGTGCCGGCACCAATCACTACCTCATCTTCTATTAGGGCACCGTCCAGCACTGTTGAGCCAATCCCCACCAATACGCGGTTGCCGATGGTGCAACCGTGGAGGTTGACCGAGTGGCCGATGGTCACATCATCGCCGATGATCAGCGGATGGCCGGCGGGGTTGTAGTCGCTGGCGTGGGTGATGTGCAGCACAGAGCCATCCTGCACACTGGTGCGGGCACCTATGCGGATGCGATGCATATCGCCGCGGATAATGGCGTAGGGCCAGACGGACGAGTCCTCGCCAATTTCCACATCGCCAATCACCACTGCCATTGGATCTACATAAACGCCCGCACCTAGCAGCGGGTCTTTGCCCTGGTAGCGGCGGATGCTGAGGGGGTTGCGATTGTGTTTGGGGTGGTGGAGTTCGCTGGTCATGATGGCCTCTCGGGAACAAATGGATGGCTGAGCGTGTATCATAAGGGAATGCCCCTTGCTGAAAAGCATCATACTGAAAACGCACCCTATTTTCCGTCCGGAGTTGCCCATGACCGACACCCCAGCGACAAACCCGCTACTGCAATCCCACGAGTTACCGCCCTTTTCATCCATCGCTGCCGAGCATGTCGAACCTGCGGTTAGCCAGTTGATCAATGCCAATCGTGCTTACCTCGATAATTTACTGGACGGTTTGCAGGAAGCCACCTGGGAGACGCTGGTCGCGCCGCTGGAACATGAAGGTGACAAACTGGATCAGGCCTGGTCGCCCGTCAGCCACTTGAATGCCGTGCGCAACAATGAAGAGTTGCGTAACGCCTACAACGCCAGTATCGCCCTGCTCACCGAGTACGGCACTGAGCTGAGCCAGAACGAACGCCTGTTCAAGGCCTACCAGCAACTGGCGGAAGGTGCTGGCTATGAGCAGCTGTCGCAAGCACAAAAGCAGGCGGTGGATAATGCGCTGCGCGATTTTCGTTTGGGTGGTGTAGCGCTCAATGATGACGACAAAAAGCGTTACGGTGAGATACAACAGCGCTTGTCCGAGCTGTCCACACAATTCTCCAACCATGTGCTGGATTCTACCCAAGCCTGGTACAAACACTTTGCGGATGCGAGTGAACTTGCGGGTTTGCCTGAATCTGCCTTGGCCCAAGCCCAGCAAGCCGCCGCGCGCAAAAATCTCGAAGGCTATGTGATTACGCTGGACTTCCCTTCTTATTACGCTGTGATCATGTACGCCGACAACCGCGCCCTGCGCGAGGAGATCTACACCGCCTACGTCACCCGCGCAACCGCCAACTCGGCCAAGACAAGCGAGCAGGGCCAGCAGGAAACCACGGCCGATTTTGATAATACCGCCATCATTGCCGAGACCTTGGCCCTGCGTCACGAGCTGGCCCAGCTGCTGGGTTTTGCCAACTACGCCGAGCGCTCACTGGCCACCAAAATGGCCCAAAGTCCCGTGCAAGTATTGGAGTTTCTGGAAGCCCTCGCCCATAAATCCAAGCCCTACGCCCAGCGTGATTACGACGAGCTGAAAGCCTTCGCCGCCGATCAGGGCTGTGCGGACTTCCAAAGTTGGGATAGCACCTACTACAGCGAAAAACTGCGTGTGGCCAAATACGATGTGTCGCAAGAAGAGCTGCGCCCCTACTTCCCCGCCGAAAAAGTCATCAGCGGCATGTTTGCCGTGGTGGGCCGTCTGTTCGGCATCAGCGTTGAGCAGGTGCAGGGCTTCGATACTTACCACGAGGATGTACGCTTCTTTAAGGTCTTTAAAAACGGGGCGCAAATCGCCAGCTTCTACCTCGATCTGTTCGCCCGCGAAAGCAAACGCGGCGGCGCCTGGATGGCCGATGCGCGAGTGCGTCGCAAAACCGCCAGCGGCCTGCAACTGCCAGTCGCCTTCCTCACCTGCAACTTCACCCCACCGGTGGGCGACACGCCGTCTTTATTAACGCACGACGAAGTCACTACGCTCTTCCACGAATTCGGCCATGGCCTGCACCATATGCTCACGCAAATTGATGTGGCGGCGGTGAGTGGTATCAACGGTGTGGCCTGGGACGCAGTGGAGTTGCCCAGCCAATTTATGGAGAACTGGTGCTGGGAGCCGGAGGCGATTCCACTGATTTCCGGCCACTACCAAACCGGCGAGCCGTTACCTAAAAATTTGCTGGATAAAATGCTTGCCGCCAAAAATTTCCAGTCAGGTTTGCAGATGCTGCGCCAGATTGAATTTGCGCTGTTCGATTTCCGCCTGCATGCCCATTACCAACCTGGCAGCAACCAAACTGCCCATGATGTATTGGAGCAAGTGCGCGCCGAAGTGGCCGTGGTGCAGCCGCCCGCGTTTAACCGTTTTGAAAATAGCTTCAGCCATATCTTTGCCGGCGGTTACGCAGCTGGTTACTACAGCTACAAGTGGGCAGAAGTCTTGTCTGCTGATGCCTTCTCACGCTTTGAGGAAGAAGGGATTTTCAACGCCGAGACAGGCGAGAGCTTCCTCACCGAGATCCTGCAACAGGGCGGTAGCAAAACGCCCATGGAATTGTTCACCAGTTTCCGCGGTCGCGAGCCCAGCATAGATGCGCTCTTGCGTCACAGCGGGATTGTGGTGGAGGAGGCCGCCTGATGGTCTACTCCGTTAAACGCCGCTTTATGGCTGGTGCCGTCTGCCCGCGCTGCTCGAAGATGGATACCATCCAGGTCTATAACCTCGACGGCAAAGATTTCCGCGAATGCGTGGAGTGCGGGTTCAAGGAAGAGATGCGCCTGAATATTGCGCCCAGCGAATTGGAAACCCGTGTGAATCACCAGGATGACGAGCCAGAGCAGGTGCAAGTCATCAATATTATTTCTGACCCGTCGCGCTAGCGGCTGGCATTGACATTGGATCAGGGAATGCGTGTTAAACAACTGTGGTCGCTGGGTTTCGTGAGTGCACTCCTGGTGGCCTGTAGCTTGCCATCGCAAAAAGCAGCGTTAGAAGTCGATAAAGGCGTTGCCGCCAACCCGCCGGAAAAGCGCGGTTATAGTCTCGTCTTCAACGATGACTTCAATGGCGACCAGCTGGATACTCGCAACTGGATTCCCTATTACCTGCCGCAATGGAGTTCGCGCGAGCGCTCCAGGCCTGAATATCGCTTCGACCAGGGCAATCTGGTGTTGCAGATTAAAGAGCAGCAGCAACCCTGGTGCCCGGAGTTTAATGGCCAGGTCAAAGTCTCCTCCCTGCAAACCGGTTTATTCGCTGGCGAACTCGGCAGCGATATTGGCCAGCACAAATTCAACCCAATGTGCAGGGTACGGGAAACCCAGCAGACCCAGCGCACCTATACGCCGCAATACGGCTATATCGAAATCCGGGCTAAAGCCATCAACACGGACTCCAATGTGGTGGCGTTATGGATGATCGGCTTTGAGGATACACCGGAAAAGTCAGCCGAAATTTGTCTGGTGGAAATCAAGGGCGGCAATGTGCAGCCGACCTCCACCGTGGTGGGTTACGGTGTGCGTGCTTTTAATGATCCCAAGTTGTACAACGAGTTTTACGAAGAGCCTTTTGCGATTGATACTACCCAATTCCATATTTATGCCGTGGATTGGGCACCGGACAAAATCGACTTTTACATCGACAATCAAAAAACCAAAACCATCCACCAATCGCCCAAATATCCCATGCAGTTGATGCTGAATATTTACGAGGTACCGGTTGACGGAAAACGCACAACGGATGACCTGCGCTACCCGAAGGAGTTTGTGATTGATTATGTGAGGGGCTACAAGCGCCTTTAATACTTGCTCCCCTCTTTGAAAAGAGGGGCTGGGGGAGATTAAAAATCCAAATAAACATCTTATTAATTTAAGGACTATTAGGCCTGATAAAAATGTCTGTCAGGCCTTTTTGCTTTTCTTACCCGTCTTTCTATTGTCGTTCTCCAGAATCTTCCTTTCGTTTAGTCATCGCTAAACGGGCGTTCACTTCCGCAAAAATACCTCGTCTGGCTTCACTTTCGCGCTTTGCGCAAAGTGGTGCACCGCTATTTACTTTCGCCAAGCCCAGTATTTGCGCGACTTCTGTTACCCAGGGCCACGGATTCCCCGATTTCGTAGCCACTTTAGGCTGGCCGCGCAAACTGGCGCGACCAGGTTGCTTTAAGCGCTGATTATTTGTTGGCACATAAAAATTCCTGAACGATTCGAGCTGTGCGTTGCGCGCCTATGGGATGGGCGTCGGGATTTTTGTGTGTGCGTCTTCTGCAAATAAATCTGACTTATTGCAAGGCTTTTATAGCGAGACAAACAATCACAATAATTGATGGCGAGGAAACCATGAGTACATCAAAACACAATGGCTGTAACACGACGGGCAAGCTGTTCAAAAAAAATACCCTGGCACTTTTTATGATTGCACTGAATGCGCCTGGAATGATTGCCATGAGCGCACCTTCATTTGCGCAAACGGCGACAGCAGAAAACGTTGACGAAGTGATCATCACCGGCACTCGCGCCAACCTGCAAAACTCGGCCGAAATCAAACGTAACTCATCCACCTTTGTGGATGCTATCTCCGCTGACGATATAGGTTCGCTGCCCGACAAGAGCGTGACCGAATCCCTGCAACGTGTGCCAGGTATTGCGCTGGAACGTTTCGCGGCAGCGGCTGACCCGGATCACTTTTCGATCGAAGGTAGTGGTATCACCCTGCGCGGCTTGCCGCAAACCCGCAGCGAATTTAACGGGCGCGACAGTTTCTCGGCCAACAGTGGCCGCGGCCTGAGCTTTCAGGATGTGCCGCCCGAGCTGATGGCGAAAGTGGAAGTGTTTAAAAGTCAGACCGCCGATATGATTGAGGGCGGTATCTCCGGTGCCGTTAACCTGACTACCCGTAAACCTTTTGATTCCGACAAACAAATCATCGCCTTCACCCTGACGGCCGACTATGCGGACCTGAGCAAAGAGACAGAACCGAGCTTCTCCGGTTTGTACAGCAACCAATGGAATACCGACGCAGGTGATTTTGGTTTACTGGTGAGCTATGCCGATTCCAAACTCAAGACACGCACCGATGGTGTACGCGAAGGCCGCTTGCCGCGCGATGCCAACGGCACGCCCCTCCAAACGGATGTTACTATCGATGGCCAAACCGTAAAACGCTGGGTTCCACTCAATGCCGGTTTGACCACCACCTCACAAGATCGCGAACGTGAAGGTGCTTCTTTAGTGGCGCAATGGCGCAACCCTGCCGGTAATTTCGAATCCACCTTTGAGTATCTGCGCTCCGACTCTTCGCAAACCTGGATCGAACACTATTGGGCGCAAGACGATAACGCTGGCACGCCTTCAGCGGATTCCACTTACAACTCCGTTAGCTTCACCAGTGGTACCTTGGAAAACATCGACGGTTTGGATACCTCCACCCGCAACAACCACAAAGATTCCCTGGTAGAAGATTACTCGCTGCACTTTAAATATACGCCCACGGACGAGCTGACCATCACTGGTGATGTGCAGTATGTGGACGCGAACACCACCGGTTTTGATGCGAGTATTTTTGGTCACTTTAAGGCCTCCACCAAAGCCGACTTCCGCGGCAAAAATCCATCGGCCATGGTTCTGCCACCATCGGATGCCGCCAATCCCGATGACTACTTGGTTGATCCCGCGAATTATTTTTATCGCGCGGCTATGGACCACATTGAAGACAACGACGGTACTGAAGCTGCCTATCGCCTGGATGCGAAATACGATCTGAACGAAGGCTGGGCGAAGTCGGTGGAAGCCGGTGTACGTTTCTCTGATCGCGACCAAACCACGCGCTGGTCAAAATACAACTGGGGTGTACTGTCTGAAGGTTGGTCTGGCGGTAAAAAATATTTTGATGGCTTGCACGATACAACCCCGTGGGATGGCGTGCGCAATGGCGACAGCTATGACGCGCCTGCCTACCAGGTATTCAAACCCGATAATTTCTTCCGCGATAGCAACAGCGGTATCAAAGGCGGCGCTGTGTTGGTACCCAGCGAGGCACTGGTAAAAGATTACGCCAGCTTCCTCACCGCGGTGAAATCTTTTGGCTTCGTGGATCTCGCCAGCCGCAATGGCGCACAAGGCAATTACCTGCCTAACGAAATCAACGAGATCAGCGAAAGCAATACGGCTGTGTACGCCAAATTAAATTTTGGCAACAGTGATGACACTTTGACGGGCAACGTCGGCCTGCGCTACGTGCAAGTTGACAACGACACCGTGGGTTCACTCACTTACGCTACGCCAATCTCCGCTGATCTTGCGCCCTTCCTGCCGGCCGATGACATCACCTTTAGTGATGGTGCACAGGGCGAGCGCAACACAATAAGCAATACCAGCAAAAAATTGTTGCCAAGCTTTGGTGTGAAATACCTGTTCACCGACGAGCTGCAAGCGCGCTTTGGTGTATCAAAAGCCATTAGCTATCCAGACCTGGGTAACATCCGCAACTACACCTCTATTTATCCCGTGTTGAGTGTAGTTAACGGTCCTGATAGCAAACCACAATCGGCGACAGTGACTTACAATGCTAACTCCGGCAATCCTCGTCTCAAGCCGATGGAGTCAGTGAACTACGACATGTCGTTGGAGTGGTATTTCGCTAACGCGGGTACAGTGTTTGCGGGAATTTTCTATAAAGACCTGAGCAACTTTTTCGCTAACGCCTCTGTGCCGACTTCCTTCACGCACAACGGTGTAACGCGCACTGTCGACGTCGATATGCCGATCAACCAGGGCAACTCCGGTCTGGCCGGTTTTGAATTTGGTTATCACCAGTTCTACGATTTCCTGCCAGCGCCTTTCGATGGTTTGGGTACGCAATTCAATATCACACTGCTCGATCAAACAGGCACAGTACCTAACTCAGGTTTGGATAATGCCAACCCGCCAGATGCAACACCTGGCCTGGCGCCCATCCCGAAATTCAAAGTACCGCTGCAAGGTTTGTCCGACACTACTTATAACCTCGTAGGTATGTATGAGAAGGGTGATATTTCTGTGCGCCTCGCCTACAACTGGCGCTCGGATTATTTGCTCACCACGCGCGATGTAATTACCAAACTGCCTATCTACAGTGAAGCCTCTGGTCAGCTGGATGCGACTGTGAGTTACAAGCTCACCGACAATTTCAAAATTGCGCTGGAAGCTTCCAACATCACCGATGAGATGACACGCACACGCATGCAAGTCGATGAAGCAGGCACCACGTTAAAACGCAATGCGTTTGTTAACGATCGCCGCTATTCACTGGTGTTGAAAGGCCAATTTTAATTGACCTGCTGTCAATAAAGGCTAGTTCCTCGTTCCCCTGCCGGACCCCCAAGCTCCAGCTTGGGGCTCGGCAAGGGAGCGAGGGGGTACTAACTGGTCTTCTGCAAATGAAGGGCTGAGTATTAATTAAGGGAGAGTTAACAACAATATTAAACAGGGAGTGTACAAAACGGAAAGCCGATGAAGGAGTTATAAGAAAGGAAGGCGAAAACGTAAAAATAATTTTGCTGTCTTGCAAGGTCCGTCCTGCTTGCACAGGCGACTCACCCTCGCTTGTGCTTTTTTCTCCTGATAAATAAAGCGGTAGATAGATATGGCTACAGTTAACGATCCAACTATTCGCTCCATTATTATCCTCGGCGGCGGCACCAGCGGCTGGATGACCGCGGCAGCCCTCGCCCATTTTTTTATTCCGCGCGGTGTGAAAATTACGCTGGTGGAATCTGACACCATTGGCACGGTAGGCGTAGGTGAAGCTACCTTGCCGCACCTGCGCTTTTTTAACCAAACACTCGGCATAGATGAACAAGAGTTTATGCAAGCCACAGGCGCCAGCTATAAGCTCGGCATAGAATTTTCCAATTGGGGTCAGCAAGGCGATGCCTATATCCATCCCTTTGGCGATTATGGACAGAGCATAAAAGGCGTTGGTTTTCATCATTACTGGCTGCAGCAAAAGCTCGCTGGCGACGAAACCAAAATCGATGCCTATTCACTGCCTGTGATGGCAGCACAACAGCAAAAATTTCTTTATCCCAGCAATGATGAACGTTCAATTCTCTCTACCTTTTCTTACGCCTATCACATAGATGCCGGCCTCTACGCGCGCTATCTGCGCTCTTACAGTGAGGCGCGCGGCCTGGTGAGGCAAGAAGGGAAAGTCATTACCGTTGCTCAACATGATAACGACAATATTGCCAGCGTTACCTTGGATAACGGCATGGAGTTATCTGCCGACTTTTTTATCGATTGCTCCGGCTTTCGCGGTGTGTTGATTGAGCAGACGTTAAAAACCGGCTACGAAGATTGGAGCCACTGGTTGCCTTGCAATCGCGCCGTGGCGCTTCCCACGCAAAGATCAGGTACGGAAAAATCTTCCGCATTTCCACCTTACACAAAAGCCATTGCGCGCGATGCCGGTTGGCAGTGGCGAATTCCATTACAGCATCGCACCGGCAATGGCCATGTGTACTGCAGTGATTTTATCAGCGACCAACACGCACTTGATCAACTGCTTGGCAATCTGGATGCCACACCAACCGCCGAACCAAATTTTTTGCGCTTCACCACTGGCAAGCGCAAACGCGCCTGGAATAAAAATTGTGTGGCCGTGGGTCTGGCTGGCGGTTTTTTGGAGCCGCTGGAGTCCACCAGCATTTATTTAATCCAGATCGCCATTATGAAGTTGGTGGAGTTTTTCCCCGACCGGGATTTTGATGCAGCACCCATTTCGGAATTCAATCGCCAGCTGGATCTGGAATATGATCGCGTGCGCGATTTTTTAATTCTTCACTATCATGCGACACAGCGAAGTGATTCCCATTTCTGGAATCACTGTCGCACCATGAGCATCCCCGACGAGCTTGCACATAAAATGGAGCTGTTTCGCAGTCGCGGCCATGTGGTGCAATACAAACAAGGTTTATTTCTGGAACCGAGTTGGGTGGCGGTTTATCTGGGGCAGGGAATTATTCCCCAACAATTTGATCCGCGTGTCGCTGCGTTGACCGAAAACGAACGCAACGCTTTTTTGCTGGAAACTCGCGAACTGGTAGCGCGCGCCGCGGCTGATATGCCCACGCACGAAAAATTTTTACAGCACCAATTGAATCGCACAGCGATAGCTTCGCCTGCCGCGCGCATGAGTCTATATGGAGTGCGCCCATGAGTATTAAATCGATTCTGATTGCGGGTGGCGGCCTCGCTGCCTGGAGCGCTGCGGCGCTTCTGGCGAAACAATTGCCGCAGGTAAAAATTGGTGTGCTGGAAACCGAAATGCCAGATGAGGCCGCCGCGGAATCTGCCATGCCATCGCTGCGCAAATTCCATCGGTTGTTAAAAATTAATGAGCGCGAAATTGCGCTGGCGACAGATGCCAGCTTTAAATTGGCCAACCAATTTAGCGATTGGCTGCGACCAGGCCAGGACTATTGGCTTGGATTGGGCGAATCGGGCAATAGCCTGGATGGTGTTGAGTTTCAACACTACGCCACTCTGTTGCACCAGTGCGGCGACAGCAGCGCCTATGATGCTTATTCGCTAACCGCACAGGCGGCGCGCCATCATAAATTCAATCCCTTAAGTGGCGAGCAACAGGCGCTGGGTTTCCAATTGCCCTACGCGCTACAAATGGATGCCAAGCGTTATAAAAGTATTCTGCAAGATTTCGCCCGTGCGTTAGGTGTGAGCGCTACGCGTGGTGAAATAGCACAGCTGGAGTTTGATCCAGCCAACGGAAATATTAACGCTTTGCATATGCAAGGCGGCGGGCAGGTGAGCGCCGATTTTTTTATTGATTGTACCGGCTCCTCCGCGCAAGTCATTGGCCAGCTTGCGGGTGATCGTTTTGTGCAAACCGAGCAGCATAAACTCCTGTGCGATCGCCGGCTGGATTGGGTCACACCTGCGCAGTCTCCTGGTTGCACCAGTCTTAAAGCGCAAACAACAGGATGGAAAAAATCTATTCCCCTGCGCAGCTGTACTCATCAGCAGTATTTTTATAGCAGTGAATTTTTAACGGATGAACAAGCGCTTGCTACCATAACCACACTCTATCCGGACACAAAAATAATGGCAGCGCAGTTGCGCACAGGTGTTCGTAAGCAGCCTTGGTTAAACAACTGTTTGGCCTTGGGGGCGGCGGCTGGCGATGCGGGAAATGTGGTGTTGTCACCATTGCATTTAGTGCACAGTGGTTTGCTGCGCTGGCTGGATTTGTTTCCCGCCGATGATTTTTCGGCGTTTGCCGCGGAATACAATCGTCTCACCCAATTGGAATATGAGCGAGTACTGGATTTTCACTGGTTGCCGTTTACCTTAAGTCAACGCAATGATTCGGCTTATTGGCGCGCTTGCAAAGCGGTCATTGTATCGGAGCAGCTTTGTCATCGCATGGAGTTATTCCGTCAGCGCGGTAATATTGCCAGCTATGAACAGGAGACCTTTTCCTCGCCCGCATGGGTTTCTCTCTTATTGGCCAACCAATATTGGCCACAAAAATACGACGCGCGTTTAAACGGCATCAGCATCGAACAAGTGCAGCGCTGTACCTGCCAATTGAAATCCTATATCCAGCAAATGATTGCCGCTATGCCCAGCCAGGATGATTACCTTTCTGCCTATCATTCACGCCAATAATCAGGTGACCATCATGACCGATGCCATTCAAAAAATTGTTATTGCTGGAGGCGGAACTGCCGGTTGGATGACAGCGGCGGCACTCGCAAAAGCATTTGGTACACACTGTGAAATACGGCTGGTGGAATCGGCAGAAATTGGCACTGTCGGCGTAGGTGAAGCCACTATCCCGCACATACAATTGTTTAACGAAATGCTGGGCGTGGATGAAAATGAATTCATGCGCAAAACCCAGGCGACGTTCAAGCTGGGTATTGAATTTGTTAATTGGAAGCAAATCGGTGAAAGCTATGTACATCCCTTTGGTGTTTATGGCGATGATATAGCCGCTGTACCTTTTCATCATTATTGGCTGAAACTTAATAGCCTCGGCCTTGCGCCAGCGCTGGAGGACTTTTCACTCACCACCCAGGCGGCCTACAGCAATAAATTTATGCGGCCTATCGCCATTCAGGATTCCCCGCTATCCAAATTAAATTACGCCTTCCAGTTTGATGCGGGATTGTACGCTGCCTTTCTACGTGACTACGCTGAAGTGCGCGGTGTAAAACGCGTGGAAGGAAAAATAGCGCAGGTGCACTTGCGCGAAGGCGATGGTTTTATCCAATCATTGCAGCTGGAAAATGGCGAAAACATTGACGGCGATTTATTTATCGATTGCACCGGTTTTCGCGGTTTGTTGATTGAACAGGCATTGCACACAGGTTATGAAGACTGGAGCCATTGGCTGCCCTGCGACCGCGCGCTCGCCGTGCCCTGCACTAACACCGGCGAACTTACGCCTTACACACGCGCTACCGCTCACTCGGCTGGTTGGCAATGGCGAATTCCGCTGCAGCATCGCACGGGCAACGGCCATGTCTATGCCAGCCGTTTTATGAGCGACGATGAAGCCTGCGCGCTGCTGCTTAAAAATCTCGATGGCGAGCCCTTGGCCGAGCCAAAACCTTTGCGCTTTACGACAGGCAAACGCAAACGATTCTGGAATAAAAATTGTGTGGCTATTGGGCTGGCGAGTGGTTTTATGGAGCCGCTGGAATCCACCAGTATCCATTTGATTCAGACAGCTATTGCGCGACTGATCAGTTTATTTCCGACGCGCAGCTTCCATCAGAGTGAAATAAATCTCTACAACCAGCGCGCCGACTATGAGTACGAGCGCATCCGCGATTTTTTAATCCTGCACTACAACGCCACCGAGCGCAGGGATTCGGCATTTTGGAATCACTGTCGCGAGATGGAAATCCCCGAGTACCTGCGCGAAAAAATGTCGCTCTACCAAAACAGCGGACGCATCTATCGCGAGAGCGATGAGCTGTTCAGTGTGCCCAGTTGGTTGGCGGTGTTTGAGGGGCAAGGTGTTCGCGCGCGCGGATATCACCCGTTGGTGGATACAATGGATATTGATGTACTGAGTGCGCACTTGGCGAATCATAAAAAAATCATCGCCAAATGCACTTCACTCATGCCAGAGCACTTTCAATTTATTCAGCAACACTGCTTGGCCTAGCTCATTGTAGGCTCAGCAGTGGGTTATCGTACTTTTACTATTGCCCATTGCTGTTCCAATCCACTGACATAGGCATCCTGTACGACGGCCGCGCTGTCAATCAGGCTGCCACCGCCTACATCAATACTCTTGCCGCTATTGACGTTAGACAGTTTGTATAAGCCTTTGCCAATGAACTGGATGTTCCATTTTTGGCTGTTGGTGCCGGAATAGTTGGCTTGCAAAATATTGGCGTCATTATTAAGTGATGAGCCATTTACATCCAATGCCAAACTGCTGCGCTTATTGGTGATTTTGTATTGATCAGTGCCAACCATTTCCACTTTCCACAGTTGGTTGTCCGAGCCAGTATACGGCCATTGAATAACAGTCGCTCCAGCACTATAGGAGCCATTAGAAACATCCAATGCTTTGTTACTTTTCAGATTAATAATTTTGTAATAGGCATTAGGATCATAGTTGTCGGCAATTTTCTGCAACTTCCATAATTGTCGGTCGGCTTTGGTGAATGTGTTTTGCACGGCGGGGTTGCCATCGCTTTTGGTACCATTTTTGTTCTCAAGGGCTAGTCCGCTTCTTACGCTCGTCACTTTAAAATAACCGCTGCCCACGCTGGCAATAGTCCACTGCTGGTTGGTACTGGATGGATCCCACGGAGATTCGGAGTCCGTCCACTGAATAATAGCGCTGCCCGGTGTTTGGCTGCCGTTGGCAACGTCCATCACTACGCCGCTGTATTTATTCAGTAGTTTGAACTTGCCCTGTCCCACGTCATCAATAGTCCACTGTTGGTCCGGTGCATCCACACTGGTTCTCTGCGCCACAGCCGTACCATTGATGGTTGAACTACCAACGCCCAAGGCTTTATTGGTGGCCTTATTGACGATGCGATACACCGCATTAGCATCAAAAATATCTATACCGGTTGGGGTGGGAATATCGCTGCTGTAAGAGCCAACCTCCAATTCACTAGCGGCGACGTAACCACCACTGGCGGCATTCACCTGCAGCTTGAAGTAGCGCGCGGTTTGCGCGGCAAAGGTGACGCGCTTCATGGTGTTGTCTGCTACCCAGCTACCGTTGCTCACCAGAGTGAACGTGGTTCCGTCCAGGCTTTTGTAGAGTGAGTAAGACGTAATTTTTCCATCACTTAAATTTTGTGAGGGCAAGTAGTTCAGCATATTGATGTTGTTGTAGGTGTAGCCTAAATCCAGGGTAATAGATTGCGGCAAGGCGACATCGGATTGCCACAGGGTTTCTACATAACTGCTCACATAATCCAGGGAACCATCGATAGCATTGTTGGCGTTGCCGCTGGTGGCTGAGGCCGAGTTGGCGGTAATTGGATGATCCATTACCACAGGTTGCGGTGGCAGGGGGGCACGCGCTGCCAGCGGTGTCCAGCTTGTACCTATCTGTGCCAGACGGTTCACTACGTTGGTATCCAGTTGTCCCTGTGGATTGGGCGATACGTTTACCAGCATATTGGTATAGCGCGGCTCCAAGTAGCCCAAATGATCATTCACTATATTGGTAACGCTAGCGGGTTCGGTATTGGGCATCCACCAGTGCCAGAACCATTGGTCAGATACCAGTGGCTTTCCCTGGTTGGCGGCATAGCTGTTGTTAGCTGGCGACCATACGCCCTTGGGTTCTTCAAAATAAATAATATCCTCATCCCAGGGTTGGGTTTGGCCGTTGTGATCCACTATCAAAATATTGGGTTGTAAGCGTTTTATCAGTTCGCGAATTTCCTGATAAGCCACTTGGTTGTGCCCCATCTGCCAGGCCCAGCCGTCGATAATCAGTACGGGAATTTCACCGTAGTGGGTGAGCAACTCTGTGAGTTGGCCTTTTACAAAGTCTACATCCGCACGACTCACGGAATTGTTTTCAATACCCTGCTGGCGATCCCACACGGAAAAATAAATGCCCGGCAAAATACCTCTGGAGCGCATGGAATCTACATATTGCTGAACAATGTCATGCTGATATGCACTGTTCATTACATTGTAATTGCCATATTTAGTCGGCCATAGCGCAAAGCCATCGTGATGCTTGGTGGTGAGTACGGCGTATTTCATCCCGGCGGATTTGGCGGCATCGGCCCACTGGTCTGTATCGACATAAGATGGATTAAAAGAATATGGATCTTGCCAGGGCGACACCCATTCTTGATCGTGGTAGGTGCCCATGTTGTAGTGGATAAACATGCCAAAGCGTAAATCAACATAGTTTTTTTGGTTGGTATAAATATCGGCTGCCAATGTTGGCGCAGATACCAATGGCAGAGCAGAGAGCAGCCCCAGCATGGCAAGCAGCTTGTAATGATGCTTCATTTGTTTAAACCTTTATTAATTATTGGAGGGTGTATTTACAGGCTTCCTGCGCTGTAGCTGACAAACTTAAAGACCATTTCGAAAAGTAATCCCCCTAATAAACTGATCAAATTATTTACAGTGTTATGGTTGCTATGGGATTGATTAATGGTCAGGAGGGAGGGGCAAAAGCAGCTTGATGACGGCTGCGTGGGCGAGTCAATGCGATGGGGGTATCGGGTAATTAGTGTTGGGTGTGCCGCTGTTTGCTGCGCGTGTCGCTGCTGAAATCCAGCACTATCGCCAAGTCTTCTGCCAGGCAGGGCCAGCGCTGGAGCTCTTGCGACCAACCGCGTCTTTTGTGCGTGCTGATGTAATCCTGAAAATCTTTACCGCCAAAGCTATATTGGTTAAGCAGTAGCTCGGCGGAAAATAACACTGCCTGGTCCAGCTCATTGGCATAGGGTTCGCCGATGAGCTCATGGGCAATGACATTGGCGCGGGTCATATCCATGGGCGCAAGCGGTATACCGCAGTAACTTATAAAGCGATCGTTAATCTCTTCCAGCAGGCGATGAGCTAGATAGGCTTCGTCCAGCATGGCTTCCAATTGCTGATGGCCGCCGATAATAGTGGGTGGTGAAATGAAATAGTCGCTGGCGATATTGAGCAGCGGTACTACGCCGTCGTAAATGCCGGCTTCCCGGGAAATTTCGCTGATAGCTTCAATAAATTCGGGCACCTGCCCTATGTAGCGAATGACAAATTCAGCCAAAAAGTCCGCGGCTTCTTCCGGGGGCAGTTTGATGGCGTCGTGCAGCTGCTTAAGGCGTAAGGCTAGCAGGCTGCGCAGTTGGCTAGTCGCACAGTCCTGATTGCGGGCATTATCAATCAGTTGACGAATATGGCTGATCTTTCCGTTCATTTAAGTAGTGGTTGTTGTTATGTTTTGATGTTGGGTTGGCTTAACAATAAACCATGACGGCGCAATCGCAAGTGAGATTTAATATCGAGTTTTTATATTAAATCCCCAAGATCAATATTTCACTTGAGACGCCAGAAGCGGATATAAAAGATGGCGTTTAAATCATTAAAATGGTGAGCAATTTTGTTACTCACCATTTATTTCACGCTGTTAAGTATCAGAAACTGGTAGAAAATTTCAGGCCCAGGCTGTTGTCCAGGTCGCCGGTAAAATACTGTTGGAAGTTAACCGATACATCCAGCCAGCCAAAACTGTGGCCCAACCCCAGTGAACCATAGAGGCCGCCATCCAGGCTCAGCTCTTCCGATACACAGTCACAATCAATGCTGCGCTCCGAGCCGAAGATACTACTCACACCCATCTTCACATTCACAAAGGTCATGCCATCGCCACCTATGCGGAACTTGGGGCCCGCCTCGCCGTAGACCATAAACGCATGGGCATCCGACTGCTCGTAGTAGCCGTTGCGGTGTTCGTAGAAGAAGGGATTGTTATCGCCGTAAGAGATGTAGTTGAGGCCAACGGCGTAGGTCATATCGCTGTCGCTGGTGAAGTATTCAGCAGAAATGCCGAACACATCCGCCTCTTTTTGCAGCTGTATATCGTCGCGCTTGGCGGCATCTGCATCCAGGCTGAGGCGGTCGAAGTTCAAGCCGAAGCTCCAGCCATCGTAAACATCCGGTTGCTTGTAGTTGCGGTCATGGAGGCGGTCGGCAGATGCCTGGCTGGCAATCAGGCTGATACTGGAGGCGAGAATCAGAGAGGAAAAGGGACGAATAATCATGGCAGTGATCCTTGGCTGGATGAAAAAACCATGCCCGGGTATCGGGCAGTCACTGCAGGTTAACGGCATAAGTCTGTATTAAAGCTTAATGCAATCCCGGCCATAGCCTGTGCCTCGGTGAATTAATTGCGCCATACAGGTATAATTCGCGCTCATTTTTACCTGCTCTCTTTTTATTGTTTTGTCGCCAGCCCGGCCCCCACGGAGTCTTTGATGTCAGATCGCATAGCGCAAGTCACCCGCAACACCCTCGAAACCAAGATCAGCGTCAGCCTCAACCTTGATGGCGCCGGCAAGGGTGTATTCAATACCGGCGTGCCTTTCCTGGAGCACATGATGGATCAGATCGCCCGTCACGGCATGATCGACCTGGATGTGACCTGCGACGGCGATACCCATATCGATGACCACCACTCGGTGGAAGACATAGGCATCACCATCGGTCAGGCCATCGCCAAAGCCGTGGGCGACAAGAAGGGTATTCGCCGCTATGGCCATTCCTATGTACCGCTCGATGAAGCCCTGTCGCGCGTAGTGATTGATTTCTCCGGCCGCCCCGGCCTGGTGATGCAAATCCCCTTTACCCAAAAACGCATAGGCCAGTTTGATGTGGAATTGTTCTGGGAGTTTTTCCAGGGCTTCGTCAACCACGCCGGTGTGACCCTGCATGTGGACAACCTGCGCGGCCATAACGCCCACCACCAGATAGAAACTGTGTTCAAAGCCTTCGGCCGCGCGCTGCGCATGGCCTTGGAAAAAGATCCGCGTATGGAAGGCATCATGCCTTCCACAAAAGGTAGTTTGTAAGCATGACTCAAGCTGTAAACAACAAACAAACAGTTGCCGTAATCGACTACGGCATGGGTAATTTGCACTCGGTAAAGAGCGCGCTCGAACACGTTGCTCCCGAACAAAAAGTTGTAGTGACTTCTGATCCAGCCGTAGTGGCTGCCGCCGACCGCGTGATATTCCCCGGTGTTGGCGCTATTCGCGATTGCATGGGCGAAATCAATCGCCTCGGCTTCGACAAGCTGCTGCGCGAGCAAATCGCCACCGGCAAACCCGTGCTCGGCATATGCGTGGGCATGCAGGCATTGATGGATCACAGCGAAGAAAATAACGGTGTGGATTGCATCGGCATTTTCGGCGGCCAGGTGAAATACTTTGGTGAGCATCACAAAGATGCGGCGGGCAATTCGCTAAAAGTGCCGCACATGGGCTGGAACCAGGTGCATCACAACAACCACCCGCTCTGGGCAGATATCCCACAGGATGCGCGCTTTTACTTCGTGCACAGTTTTTACGTGCAAGCGGCCGATGAAAATTTGGTCGCGGCCAGCTGCGAATACGGTGTGAAGTTTCATACCGCACTCACCCGCGGCAATTTATTCGCGGTGCAATTCCACCCGGAAAAGAGCCACACCGCCGGCCTGCAGTTGCTCAAGAACTTCTTGCATTGGGATGGTAAGGCTTAAGAATTGTAAGCGTGTTCGATACTTGGTTTGGCTCGTGTAATACTCCGTCATCCCTGCAGCGTGGGAGCACCTAGCTGGCGGTGTCTCACAGGATTGATGATTGTCTCATTTAGAGCTCCGTCGTCATCCTCGCGCAGCGGGGATCCAGTTCTTGCTTTTGATTTTGCTGTTAGTTTTTAAGAACTGGATCCCCGCTGCGCGAGGATGACGACGAGTGAGTAACGGACTTTTCCCGGCCCGCAGGTTGTAAGGATTAACTAACCAATAAGAGCCTAACTATGTCCCTCTCTCGTCTGTTATCCGGCAGTGCCCTGCTGCTTTCACTTAGCTTTAGTTCGTTGGTTTGCTGGGCAGATGTTCCAGTAACCCCTCCAACCTTTACCGAATCCACCCCCGAAGCCGAAGGCGTTCCCTCTGCCGCTATTCAAAAGCTGGCCGATAGCCTCGATAAAAACATCAACTCTGTGCACAGCTTTGTGCTGCTGCGCCACGATCACCAAATCGCCGAAGCCTGGTGGGCGCCCTATCGCAAAACCGATGTCCACCAACTATGGTCGCTCAGTAAAAGTTTTACCTCGGCGGCTATAGGTTTTGCGGTGGCGGAAAAGCGCTTGAGTCTTAATGACAAGGTGGCCGATTTCTTCCCCGAAGAGTTGCCGGCCCAGCGCAGCAAAGAACTCAACGCCATGCGCATTCGAGACCTACTCACCATGAGCACCGGTCACGAGAAGGACGCCTTCGACGATATGTTCGTCGAACCCAATGGCAAGATGCTGCACAGCTTTTTCAACCAGGCTATCCAGCACAAACCCGGTTCACTGTTTATCTACAACACCGGCGCTACCTACACCCTGTCGGCCATTTTGCAAAAAGTCACCGGCCAACATCTGGTGGATTACCTGACGCCACGCCTGTTTGAGCCGCTCGGTATTCGCCAGCACCCTTGGGAGCGCAGCAAAGAGGGCATCGACTACGGCGGTTTCGGCTTGTACCTGACCACCGAGGATATCGCCAAATTTGGCCAGCTATACCTTCACAAAGGTGTCTGGAACGGCAAGCAAATCATTCCGGCGGAGTGGGTTGCGCAGTCCACCAGCAAGCAGGTTTCCAACGGCAGCGATCCGGACAGTTTTTGGGATCAGGGCTACGGCTTCCAGTTCTGGCGCAATGTGGCTTATGGCTATCGCGCTGACGGCGCCTTTGGCCAGTTTTGTATAGTGCTGCCGGAGTTTGATCTGGTGTTCGCGATGAGCAGCGGCAGTGGAGATATGCCGGGCATTCTTTCCACCATCTGGAAGGAGTTAATCCCCCAGTTGCAGGCTAACCCTTTGCCAGAGGCGCCGGCTGCCCAAACGGCGTTGCGCAAGCGTTTGTCCCAGTTGGCTCTACCGGTAGTTGCAGGTAAAGCGACTTCACCCATCGCCAAATACTGGTCGGGTAAAAGCGTAGGTTTTGCACCTAATCCAGTGGGTATTAAGGCAGTCAGCTTTGAGTTTGGTAAGGATTCAAACCGCGTAACTTTTGCGCGTGAAGGGCTGGTCGCCAATCTTGATGCAGGCTACGGCCGCTGGCTAGACGGAGTATCTGCACTCGACGCCTATCTGGGTGCAGATGTCTACGCCGTCCCCCACGACATCGCCAGCAGCAGCGCCTGGGTGGCTAAAGATCACTTCCAGATGAAAATCGTCAGCCGCCACAACCAGCACACGCTAACCCTGAACTTCCATTTCAACAAAGATGAAGTGACCTTGGATGGCGAACGCAATGTGGATTTTGCGGAGCGTAAAGTGCCGGCGATGACGGGGAGGCTCGCGCCGTAGGAATGTAGGTTGGAAGAGGCGAAGCCGACTTCCGACATTTTCGTCGGATCGAGGTGTGCATGTCGGAAGTCGGCTTCGCCTCTTCCAACCTACGACATAGGGGAAATCAAACCGGCGGTTGCGCAGCAATCGACCGCCGCCCGCTGCTGCTCTATAATGCCCGCCCTTAATTTCCCCATCGCCGGTAGCGCTGCCGGCGAGCTTCCACGAGAACAAGCAATGCTGATTATCCCCGCGATTGATTTGAAAGACGGCCAGTGCGTGCGCCTGCGCCAGGGTTTGATGGACGATTCCACGGTGTTTTCCGACGATCCGGTGGCCATGGCCAAGCAGTGGGTTGATCAGGGCTGTCGTCGTCTGCACCTGGTGGACCTGAACGGCGCCTTCGAAGGCAAGCCGGTCAATGGCGGTGTGGTGACGGCAATCGCCAAAGCCTACCCTAACCTGCCAATCCAGATCGGCGGCGGTATCCGCAGTGCCGAGACCATTGAGTACTACCTCAACGCCGGCGTGCAATACGTGATTATTGGCACCAAAGCCGTAAAAGAGCCGCAATTCGTGACGGACGTGTGCAAGCAGTTCCCCGACCACATCATCGTCGGCCTGGACGCCAAAGACGGTTGGGTTGCCACCGATGGCTGGGCCGAAGTGTCCAACATCCAGGCGAGCGAACTGGCCAAGCGTTTTGAGCAGGATGGCGTAAGCAGCATCGTCTACACCGACATCGCCCGCGACGGCATGATGCAAGGTGTCAACGTAGAAGCCACCGTTGCCATGGCGCAAGCCTCCAGCATCCCCGTGATCGCCTCCGGCGGCATCACCAATATGGACGATATCATCGCCCTCAAAGCCCAAGCCCACAAAGGCATCTGCGGCGCCATCACCGGCCGCGCAATCTACGAAGGCACACTGACCATGGCGGAAGCGCAGGCTTATTGCGATTCTCTTTAAGATTTACGCGTATGCAAAAAACAAAGCCCCGGTAATGAGAGTTATCGGGGCTTTGTTTTTGGGCTCGTTCTTACGTAGGTTGGCGGTAAGGCGGAGCCGCACCCCAACATTTCGTACAATTAACATTATCCCAATCTGGGAATCAGACATGTTGGGGTGCAGCTTGCTAGCGCAAGCTTTACCTCCAACCTACACTTGCGGCTATCATCTGGACAATTAGTCATAAACTACGGCTTTTGCGGCATGGGAAAGCCAGGGTTCTGGTCCTAAACTGACATCATATCCACAACCAAGGAAGCGCTTGCTATGTCGAACTCTACTCTCGTTAATCGCCGTATCCTTCTCAACGCCCATCCCACTGGCTTGCCCAAACCTACTGATTTTCGCCTTGAAGAGGTGCCCGTACCGGCGCTGCAAGACGGCCAATTGCTGCTGCGCACCGAGTGGCTCTCACTCGACCCTTACATGCGCAACCTGATGGAAAAAGTCGGGCCCGGCTATGCCGACCCTGTGCCGCTGGGTCAAACCATGGTGGGCGGGACTGTTTCGTGTGTGGTTGAGTCGCGTCATCCCCAATTTGCGGCGGGCGACCTGGTGCTTTCTTATGTGGGTTGGCAGGATTATGCCGTATCCGATGGCGCTGGTCTGATTCAGCTGGGCGATATGGCAAAGCCTTCACAAGCCTTGGGCGGCTTGGGAATGCCCGGTTTTACGGCCTATGCGGGTCTTTTGGATATTGGCCAACCCAAAGCTGGTGAGACGTTGGTGGTCGCTGCGGCGACGGGCGGTGTGGGCTCCATGGTTGGGCAAATTGCCAAGCTTAAAGGCCTGCGTGTGGTGGGTATTGCCGGCGGCGCCGACAAGTGTCGTTATGCCGTGCAAGAGCTGGGTTTTGATGCTTGCATTGATCACCGCGATCCCAAGTTTGCGGAACAATTGGCTGCCGCTTGTCCGAAAGGAATCGATATTTATTTCGAGAATGTCGGCGGCGCCGTCTTTGATGCGGTGATGCCGCTGCTCAATCTCCGTGCCCGCGTACCTGTGTGCGGCTTTATCTCCCACTATAACGAAAAGGGTATGTTCGAGGGCCCGGATCGCCTGCCCAAGTGGATGGCGACACTCCTGCCCAAGCGTGTGCGCATGCAGGGCTTCATTGTTTTTGATTACTATGGGACTCACTACTACGAGGAATTCCAGCGCGATATGGCAGCCTGGATTGCCGAAGGCAATGTCAAATTCAAAGAGGATGTGATTGAGGGATTGGAGGCTGCGCCGGAGGCTTTTATCGGCCTTTTGCAAGGTAAGAACTTTGGCAAATTAGTCGTGCATGTTAGCTAATTTGTACCTGCATGTTAGCTAATTTGTAAAAGTTACGCTCGTAAAAAAGCCCCGGCATTTTTCAATACCGGGGCTTTTTTATAGCAACGTGTTTTATAGCAACGTGCTAATTAAGCCTTGCGCGCTCTTCTTGCAGCAAAGCCCAACAGGCCCAAGCCGAGCAGAGCCAGTGGTGCTGGTTCTGGCAGAGCAGTTGGGTTGGTAGCTGTGTCTACGCCGTCCAACCACAGGCTCCACTTGTGGCCCATGTTGCCGTGGCTTGCTGGTTGGTTCCAGTTTTCCAGAGCAATTGGAGTTTGGCTGTCGAATTGGAAGCCGTCAGCCAAATTGTTGGTTACAGCGAAGTTGTTGAAAGTAGCAACGGTGAAGATGTAGTTGCCAGCAGCCAGGTTGGCGAACTGCAAGCCTGAGTCGTACCAGGTTTGGGTAGATGGGTTGATGCTGGCGTCATCATCGTTTTGGCCAACGAGAGTGCCATCAGCAGTCCACAGGGCAGTGATGGGGTCAAAGTTGGTGGCTGATTGGAAAGAGTCAGTCCATACGCGCACGTTGGTAGCATCGGCGCCTACCGAGAAATAGGTGTAAATAACGTCGTTGTGGTTTGCGATTTCGCCGTTAAAGTGGAACAGGGCAGCGTTTGCATAACCAGCGGTAGACAACAGAGCAGCAGCTACCAGAGAAGTAATTTTTTTCATGGCAAATTTTTCCTTTAACATCAATTAGAGTGAAAAGAAGTTTCCCTCATGGAAACTCCAGTGGCATCAATTAGCAATTCTTGAACCAAGTATTTTTGTCTTTAAAATCAACTCGTTATATTGGTTGATTTTTTAAGATGTAAAAAAAGCCGACGTCAAAAATAACAAAATCCATTTTTTGTGGGTTGTCCCGCGATTTGTATTCGGTGGTGATGTTGTTGGGCTTAATAATTTATGAAAGGAAAACATGTTGTGTAGTTGCAGATTTATCGTTGCTTTATGTCTGTTGGGGTTGTCCTCTCTTGGGAGTGCCGCGCCTCGGCCTTTCGCGCTCGACAATACGCAGGTCATCGATTTTCAGGCGCAAGCCAACGGCAAGGATTACGAAATTTATGTGCGCTTGCCCGATAGTTACGATAAAAATCCCACCAAGAAATTTCCGCTGGTACTACTCACCGATGGCTATTACGCCTTCCCTCTGCTGAGTGCGATCAATTGGCGGATGAGTGAGCGCCATAGCGATTATCAGCAATCGATTATCGTGGGGATCTCCTACTCTAAAGGCGATGACATCAATGACAGCCGCA
The DNA here is from genome assembly GCA_021151695.1 of Cellvibrionaceae bacterium. GTDB lineage: Bacteria > Pseudomonadota > Gammaproteobacteria > Pseudomonadales > Cellvibrionaceae > Cellvibrio. The sequence continues at coordinate 88,154 of JAGKWU010000008.1, forward strand.
CACGGGATTTCACCCCGACTCGCTCCCGGGAGACGTTCAATAGTGATTCAGCCCAGGCGCTCTCGGGTGGCGCGGCGCGCTATATGGCCTTTTTGGGCGAAGAGCTTTTGCCCTATTTGCAGGGTCACTATCGGGTAGATAACACCAAAAAGATTTTCGCCGGGCACTCTTTTGGCGGTTTGCTGGCCACCTACATGCTGTTTACCCAACCGCAATTGTTTGACTATTACCTGATTGGTAGCCCCTCTCTGTGGTATGACAACAAGGTGATGTTCAAGCTGGAATCTAACTATGCCAAAACTCACAAAGACCTTGCGGCCAGGGTATTTATGGCAACGGGTGCAGAGGAGGATGAGCCCGCCCACGGCATGGTACAAAACATGTTTGCGCTGGAAAAAGCCTTGCAGTCACGGCGTTATCCCGGCCTGACACTCAAGGTCAAAAGCCTGCCGGAAGAAGGGCATTTATCCGGCTATCCGGCTTTTATCACCCAGGGATTGCTCTGGGCGCTACCGCCGTCCAAATAGTCTGGATTGTGGTTATAGCGAATTCTCTTCTACACTCATGCAAATGCCTGTAGCCGGTTACATGCTGGCTGGGGCTATTTCCCAACTATTCGAATAACACCCGTTGCGAGAATCACTATGAGAAACCTGTTAATCCTAGGCGCGCTCGCCCTGACACTGCTGGCTGGTTGCGCCACTGGCGGTGCCGCCAAAAAATCCCCCTTTCCTGCCAGCGTCACCAAGCCGCGCATCATGATCGTGGGGGATTCCATCTCCGCCGGGCCCGGTTGTTATAAAAAATACCTGGTCAAAAATCTCCACGACAATGGCATCAGTAACTTTGAATTTGTCGGTCAGTACACAGACGATTGCGGAGGCGGCGTACGCCACAGCGCGGTGAGCTGTTCCAGCACGACAAATTACCTGGCCACGGACTTCACCCTGCCCAATTGCTTTAAAGAGAAAGTCTTCCCCGGCATGGAAACCCTGGTTAAAACCCACAAGCCTGATTTGATCATGATGCAGTTGGGCGTGAACGACGTCTGGGGCGGGACGCCCTTGCCGCAGATACTGGCAAATTACGAAAAGCTGATCGCCATAGCGCGTACCGAGAATCCCCGGGTTGTCATCGCCCTGGCGCAAATCCAGAAAATCATTCCCGATAACTGTAAGAACCAGAACCGTTACCAGGAGGCAGAGGCTTTGGTAAATGCCGTGCCGACCTGGGCCAAAAAGGTGAGTACCAAACAATCGCCAGTATTAGTGGCTGACCTCTGGACCAATTCTGATCCGCAACAGGCGCCAGATTGTGTGCATCCAGGTGAAGAGGGCGCCAAGCGTATGGGCCTGAACTGGTACAACGCGCTCAAGGATATCTTGAAGTAGCGCCTTCGGTGTGCCGGCCGGATTGGCGCTCGCTGATCCGGCCAATCCGCGTTAAAATGCCCGCCTGATTTTCCTGCCCCCTGTTGAGATTTGTATGGCCCTCGCAAAACGTATCATCCCCTGCCTTGATGTGGACAATGGCCGCGTGGTCAAAGGCGTTAACTTTGTGGACATCCGCGATGCGGGCGATCCGGTTGAAATTGCCAAGCGCTACAACCTGGAAGGTGCCGACGAGATCACTTTCCTCGACATTACCGCCACCCACGAAGGTCGCGACACTACGGTGCATACAGTGGAAAAGATCGCCGGCGAAGTGTTTATCCCACTCACCGTGGGCGGTGGCATTCGCACTGTAGACGATATTCGCACCATGCTGAATGCCGGTGCCGACAAAGTGGGTATCAATTCCGCCGCTGTGTTCAACCCCGATTTTGTGAAGGCAGCGTCCGACCGTTTTGGCGCCCAGTGCATAGTGGTTGCGATTGACGCTAAAAAGGTGAGCAAAGAAGGCGAGGAGCCGCGCTGGGAGATTTTCACTCACGGTGGGCGCAAGCCAACGGGTATCAATGCGGTTGAGTGGGCAATCAAGATGGCGGAATACGGCGCCGGAGAGATCCTGCTTACCAGCATGGACGGTGACGGCACCAAGAAGGGCTATGACCTGGGCGTAACCCGGGCTATCAGCGATGCCGTTCCTGTTCCAGTGATTGCCTCCGGCGGTGTGGGCAACCTGCAACACCTGGTAGATGGTGTAACTGAGGGTCGCGCCGACGCTGTGCTGGCGGCCAGTATCTTCCACTTCCGCGAATACACGGTACCGCAAGCCAAGGCGTTTATGCGTGAGCACGGCATCGAAGTGCGTCTCTAACCCGTAAACGGCACGCAGTAAAAAGGGCGCTCAAGGCGCCCTTTTTTATGTTCAATGGTTACTGCTTTGCGCTATTAAGCGGCGCGGTACTGCTTGAGTATATCGGCCACTTTAGGCTCGGAAGCGCAGATAAAATCGATAAACTCACCTACACCAACTTCGGCATCTTCACGGCTGTCGAAGGGGCCAATGTCCACGCCTTCGCGGGTGCTGTAGTACCAGTAATTGTCTTTTTGAAGGAAGCGCCCTTTACGAGATGGAATTGCGCCTGCTTCACCACTGCGATTTTCTATAGCCATTGTAAATTCCTCTGTGATTACGAGCTGCTTTGCAGCGAACTTTCCCTATTAAAGGCCGGCCTTGATTAAAGACCACGCGGTTAAGCCGACCGATGAATCCCCATGCGGGAATTGTTGGCCGGGCATTTGAAATACTGTGCCGACCGATTATAAACACTAACAACTATCACTAAATATATTTAGTCGAGATTAGCTGAAGACTGGCTAATAGCCAAAAAGTTGCCCGTAAATCATATCAGCAACGTCATTGAAATCAACCGTTGACGTCTGCGGCCAATGAAATAGCGGGAGCGCCGGACAAAACCCGATGGCAGGTGGTTTGGTTGCCAATATTCTGGGCCCGGTGCCGGGTAAGCGTGTCAGCTGGGAGGCAAATACCAGACGGATGTTGGCTTGGTCCAGCAGGGGTTCGATATTCTCAAGCAGTTGCATAGTCGCCGGGTAGGGATGGCCAATCGCCAGGGCGCTGCCCTGCTTATGGGCCAATTGGAAGGCGCGCTCCAACTGGCGGCGTATTTCTGCGGGTTCTATCACATCATCCAGGAATACATCGCGCTTGTAGCTGGGTACGCCCGATTGCTCGGCTGCGTTTTGCGCCTGGGTGAATGGACTGGTGCGGCTATCGATAAAGTAGAGTTGGCGGTCCGCCAACTCATCCATCACCCAGGCCATGGTTTGCGCATCCTGGGTAAGCTTGCTGCCCATATGGTTGTTGACGCCGCGCACCAGCGGCAGGCTGGCGAGGTCGGCGCGCACAGTGGCTTGCACGGCTGCCTGCTCCATTCCGGTGGTAAGGCCGCCCTTGCCCAGCGGCATATTGTGTACATTGCTCATGGGCAGATGCAGCATCAATTCTTTGCCGCGCTCATGGGCGATTTGGGCGATCTGATTACCGTGGGGAGTGAAGGGCAATATAGCGAGGGTGAACTGGCCGGAAAGGCGCGCAGCGCGCTCGCTCTGGACAAGGTTGTAGCCTATATCGTCGATGATAATGGCCAGTCGCGCCTGCTCAGCCCATGTGTTGGCACCAAAGCCGAGCGCACACAGAGCGCACCAGAGGCCAGCCAAGGAGCTGATCAGGTTGCGCCGGCGCCCGTGCATTTATTGGGGATTGCCTTTGGTTTCTGTGGTGGGGGTTCGTTTGGTGTCCTCGGCAGGTGCCTGCTGTTGACCGAGAATGTGCATGCCCTTAAGCAGGTTGACCGCGTCCAGCACCTGGTTGTCTTTGAGGATATCGTCGTTGATGCTGGCTTCGCGCTCGCGGCGGCCGCCAATTTCAACGCCCTCACGGTTGTTGAGGTGGCCCGCCAGGTCGGCTTCCGAGACTACGGCTTTGTCGCCCAGGGCGCCGCTGCTTTTCTCGAGACGTACATCGGGGTCTATGCCGCGGGCCTGAATGGAGCGTCCGTTGGGGGTGTAGTAGAGCGCAGTGGTGAGTTTGATGGCGCGGTCTTCGGTGATGGGGATAACTGTCTGCACCGAGCCTTTACCAAAACTGCGCGTGCCCATGATGACGGCGCGTTTGTGATCCTGCAGTGCGCCGGCGACTATCTCGGAGGCTGAGGCGGAGCCGCTATTGATCAGCACCACCAGAGGCAGGCCGCCAGTGATATCGCCGGGGTTAGCATTGTATTTGGTGTTGCTGTTATCCATGCGGCCCTGGGTGTAAACCACCAGCCCGGTATCGAGGAAAGCATCGGCCACTTCAACGGAGGATTGCAGCACGCCGCCCGGGTTGTTGCGCAAATCCAGGATCAAGCCGCGGGTTTTGGGGTGCAAGCGCAGGTTGTCGCGCAGCCGCTCGCTAAAGTCCTTGCCGGTGTTGGATTGGAATTGGGCGATGCGCACATAGAGATAATCGTCGGCGACGGGTTTGACGCTCACGCTTTGTACATGGATCAGGTCGCGCATCAAGGTGACTTCGATAGGATCATCCACACCTTTGCGGTTGAGGCTCAGCTTAATGGGGCTGTCTTTTGGGCCGCGCATCAGGCGAGTCGCATCCGTAAGGGTTTTGCCCTTCATGGGCTGGTCGTCGATGCGTACGATAATATCGCCCGGCTTGATGCCGGCTTTTTGCGAGGGCGAACCGTCCAGCGGGGTGATGACCTTGATCACCCCGTCATCCACGCCCACCTCCAAACCCACACCGCCAAACTCGCCACTAGTCGTCGCTTGCAACTCGGCATAGGCCTCTTTATCGAGATAGGCCGAGTGCGGGTCCAGCTCGGCAATCATGCCTTTGATGGCGTATTCGAGCAGCTTGGAATCGCTCAGTTCTTCCACATAACCTGTGCGCACATGGTCGTAAGCGCGCGTAAAGGTGCGCAGCTCATCCAGTGGCAACAGGCCCTCATCCTGCGGTGACTTTTTCTTGTCAGCCGCAACCGCCGGCAAGCTCAGCGCGAGCAGCAGGGGCAGGGAAAGGGACAGTGAAAGTGTGTGTTTGACGGGCGGGTACAAATCAATTCTCCGAAAAGCGACGTTCCTGGTTAAATCTGCGCGAAACTGGTCAGGAGCGCGCGAGCCACTGGGCCGGGTCTATAGCCTTGCCCTGGTAGCGAATTTCAAAATAGAGGCCGGGTTGGCTCTGGCCACCGGTATTGCCCACGCTGGCGATAGCTTCGCCCGCTTTGACGGCGTCGCCGGCCTTTTTCAATAAATTCTGGTTGTGGGCGTAAAGGCTGAGATAGCCTTCACCGTGATCCACAATCACCAGCAAGCCCTGGCCGCGAAAATAATCGGCAAACACCACCCGGCCATAGTGCACAGCGTTGACCTGCTGGCCCGAGTTAGCGCTGATCATCACCCCATTCCACTGCAGCTGGCCCTCAATCTGGCTACTGCCAAAACCGTGGGTGATATGGCCCTGGGTCGGCCAGGGCAAGAGGCCGCGACGGCTGCTGAATTTCTCGCCCGCATTGGGCAGCGGAACATAGCTGGGTGCTGCTGCCAAACTGGTGGAGGCGCGCGCAACTTTTTGCAGCAGCGCCTGCAACTGGCGGCGATCTTCCTGCATGTCCTGCAGCTCTTTGTCTTTGCTGGAGATGGTGGTATTGATCTTGGCCAGAGTTTGTTTGCGCTGGGACTGGGCCTCTTCCAGGCTGGCGCGCTGCTTGTCCAGATCCTGTTTGATGCTGTTCAGCTCTTCGGTTTTCTGGGCGATCTGGGGCTCAAGGTCGTTGAGCTGGGTGATGGTCTCCATGTACTTCTTCATCTTCTCGGCATGGGCCGCCATGAAGTAGCTGTGATACTTCATCATGCGCGAAATGCGCTCGGGCGACTCCTGATTGAGGAAGACTTTGAACTGGGGTTGTTGCCCAAGCTGATAAGCAGCGCGAACCTGCTCAGCGGCTTGGGCTTGCTGCTTTGACCGGGCTTTTTCCAGGTCGCTGCGCTCTTTTTTGAGATCGTCAATCTGCTTGTTCTGTGAGTCTATATCCTTCTGGATAGTGTCGACTTTCTTCTGCAGATCGCTCATCTGGGTTTCGGTTTTCTGCAGTTCCTGTTGCACGTTGGTACGCGCGCCCTGCACTTTCTTCAATTCTTTTTGCAGGTCGGCTATGTCTTTTTGCAGTTTTTCCATATCGGCTTTGTCATCCGACAGGGCCGTGGGAGACAGCAGGAGCGTGCTGGAAAACAGCAGGGGAATGAGCAATCGCAGCATGACATTGGGCGAACGCATAGGCTATCCAACAGGAGTCGTAAGGGTCTTGTTCTCTGGGGGTGATACTTGAGTTCCGGCACCGGTCAGGGTGCCGGAACTCAGAATCAGGCTTCCAGCTTGATCATGTTTTTGCCAGTCATTTCTGCCGGTTGCGGCAGCCCCATCAGCGCCAGCATGGTAGGTGCTACATCGGCCAGTGAACCACCGGGGATAATGCTGCCTTTGCGCTCGCTCACGAAAATAAACGGCACAGGTAAGGTGGAATGCTGGGTGTGCGGCTGGCCAGTTTCTTCGTCAAACATCTCTTCCACGTTGCCGTGGTCGGCGGTGATCAGCACCTCGCCACCCACTTTGGCAGCGGCTGCCAGCACGCGGCCCAAGCATACGTCAATGGCTTCTACCGCTTTAGTGGCGGCTTCCATAATGCCGGAGTGGCCCACCATGTCGCAGTTGGCGTAGTTGCAAATCACAGCATCGTATTTGCCGGATTCGATAGCCGCCACCAGCTTGTCAGTCACTTCCGGTGCGCTCATCTCTGGTTGCAGATCGTAAGTGGCTACTTGGGGAGACGGTACCAAGATGCGGTCCTCACCTTCGTAAACCACTTCGTTGCCGCTGTTGAAGAAGAAGGTGACGTGCGCGTACTTTTCCGTCTCGGCGATACGCAATTGGGTTTTGCCCAGTTTGGAAATGTATTCGCCAAAGGAGTTGGTCAGATCTTCTGGCGGGAAGGCGATAGGCGCTTTGATGCTGGAGGCGTATTCGGTGGTTTGCACAAAGTGCGCGATAGTTGGGTGCAGTTCGCGCTCAAAGCCGGTGAAGCCGTCGTCGATCAAGGCGTGGCTGATTTCGCGCGCGCGGTCAGGGCGGAAGTTCATGAAAATCACGGAATCGCCATCATTGATGGTGGCTACTTCCTGCTCTTCACCACAGATCACGGTGGCTTTCACAAATTCGTCGTTCTCGCCGCGCTCGTAAGCGGCTTTCAAACCTTCAACAGCCGTCAGTGCATCAAATTCGGCATCGCCAGTCACCATCACGTCATAGGCTTGCTTGACGCGATCCCAACGGTTGTCGCGGTCCAGCGCGAAGTAACGGCCAACAATAGAGGCTACGCGACCGGTGCCCAATTGCTTGAACAGGTCTTCGGCTTTTTGCAGCGAGGTTTCGGCGCTGCGTGGCGGCGTGTCGCGGCCGTCGAGGAAGGCGTGCAGGTAAACGTCTTTTGCACCGCGATCTACTGCCATTTTGATCATGGTGTAGATGTGGTCCTGATGGCTGTGTACGCCGCCTTCCGACAAGAGGCCGAGAATGTGTACCGCTTTGCCACTGGCAATAGCACTGTCGATGGCTTGTACGTAAACGGGATTGGTAAAGAAGTCGCCATCGTCGATGGCTTTATTGATACGGGTAAAGCTCTGGTACACCACGCGGCCGGCACCCAGGGTCATATGGCCCACTTCGCTGTTACCCATTTGGCCATCGGGCAGGCCCACGGCCAAGCCGGAGGTTTCAATCAGGCTCTTGGGGCGGTTCGCCCAGAGGTCATCAAAAACGGGTTTGTGTGCGGCGGCAATCGCGTTGTATTTGGTTTTTTCGGAGTGGCCAAAGCCGTCGAGGATCAACAGGATTACAGGTTTTTTGCTGGATGTCATAGCTATGGCTGTCCTAGGAATTCGCGTGCGCAGAGGCAGGATGATGGGGAATTAAATCGTGGGCGCTATTCTAGCCGGTTATGCCCTCCAGCTCTAGCGCGCCCGTGCGCTGGCTCACGCTGGGCGCATTGGATAGCTACAGTCCCAAAAACAACAGCGCCAATCCGGTCAATGCTGGCGCTGCCTGTATATAGAGAATTTTGCGTTTGGCGGTAATGCCACCGTAAATGCCCGCCACCAGGATACAGGCGAGGAAAAAGACCTTGATATCAACGCCGGCAGCGCCCCGGTAAATCCCCCAAAAGAGGCCGGCGGCAAGAAAGCCATTGTACAAACCCTGGTTGGCTGCCAGCACTTTGGATTCCTTCGCTTTTTCCAATGAGTGACCAAACGCTTTGCGGCCTGCGGGCTTATCCCACAAAAACATTTCCAGTACCAAAATGTACACGTGGACCAAGGCGATAAGGCTAATAACTATTGTTGAAATCAACTGTGAGCTTTCCATAAAACTATCCTTATGAAGTTATAAAAACCGGCTGGTGAGTATAAATCATCGTATCGGTGACAACTGCGAAGGCCGTGCAGGAACAGCAAAGTGTTCCCGAAATACTCACTTAATTTTTATGCTGGATATTTGTATTTTGTCGTGGTTAAAATGCGCACCTGCTACCACAATAGACGCACTCAACGCGAAAGTAGCGGCACACAAAAACGATAAAAAGCGCGGTGGTTTTGCAAATAATAATGGATAACAGATTGCAAAACCGCATTGCGTAAAAATCTCCCCTCGGTAAAAATCCTCGGTCCTGCGCTTTGCGCGCCACATCAACCAACATGAATAATTTCTTCCATGCAGTTTTGCTGTATGGGGTTTAGCTTTTGCATCAACACAATAACAAGTTCATTCAACAAGTTCGGCAATGTTATTTGGCTCACTGATACCTCCCGTGCCTGGGCTGGCTGTGTTCGCGTTCAATAAACGCAAGCACTGTGCCCGGGTAAGAATAATTAAGGTTCCAGGAGCACATCATGAACAAGCACTTTATTTTCAAGACCATTACATACCTATTGTTATGCATGAGTATGGCGAGCGCGCGCGCCGCCATTATCACCGGTGAGTTGACAGATCTCGGCAGCAGCCAGTGGTCACTTGATCTCACCCTCACCAACGATGGTGCCCAGGGCATCAACGAATTCTCCGTTTATTTTTCAGAAGCATTGTTTAGCAATTTGCAACTTCTCTCGACGCCTTCCGATTGGGATTCAATTGTCGCGCAGCCGGATATTTTTTTATCCTCTGCCGGTTTTTTTGATAGCTACAATCCACTCGCGCTTTTGCAGGGTCAGAGCCAAAGCGGTTTTAGTTTGAGTTTTACTTATCTCGGGCAAGGCCTGCCCAGCGAATTATCCTTTGATATTTTTGCCGACCATTTCCAATGGCTGTCTTCTGGCGTAAGTAATCCAGCGTTGGCGAGCGTTGCTGAGCCTGCGCCAATTGCGTTGCTTCTGCTCGGCCTCCTCTGCGTGGCTCGCATCCGTCGCATTCACAACTGAGGTGCTGCCATGAAATTATTTCTTCGCGCAGGATTGTGTATTGGATTTTCTTTTTGCGCTGCAGCCCCCATGCTGCAGGCCGCGACACCCAGCGTTAGTGTCGTGTCGCTGACTAAAGTGAGCGAGACACGTGTCAATCGCACAGATTCCGATTTTGTTTTTAAAGTCACTTTGCAAAATGGTTTCGCGGCTGCAACCAATGTGAGTGAAACACTGATGGCGGCTGGCTCCGGCACAACGATTATTGATGGCAGTGTGCTGGCGGGAAATCTAGCGGCAAACCAAACCATCACACCGGAGGATACGATTACCCTGCGACAAAATCGTTTGCTCGCGTTTGATCAAAGCAAATTGGTGTGGCAAACCGGCGGCAATCTGGTGGTGAGTTCTACATCCAGTTCAATACCCAGTTCAGCACCCGCGTCGACATCATCTTCAGTGCCTGCCGCCTCCAGCAGCAGTGCAAGTTCCTATGCCGGTAATGTATTTGAAAGTGCAAATGGCTGGGCATCTTACGGCACCAACAACCTTGGCGCCGCTGGCACTACTGGCGGCGCTGCAGCCGATGTTGCCCATATATTTACGGTGCGTAATCGCAACGAACTATTGCGGGCACTTTATGGCAGCACAGTTGTTATCAAATCTAATGGCAGCTTCTCAGGCACACTCGATAACACACCTAAAATGATTTATGTCGATGGCACTATCAGCCTCAATGTAAACAGTGATTTGGTGGAGCAAACCGAAAGCGATTACATCTGCCCCATTGATGGCGCAACGATAAAAGTCGCTTACGATTTTAACGATTACAAAACCACTTATGATCCCAATGGTAGCTGGGGTAGTAGCAGTTTACCCAGCGGCGATTTGGAAGCGGCGCGCGTCTGCGCTGCAGCCAAACAAAAAGCGGTGGTGAAATTTAAAGTTGGCTCCAACACCAGCATTATCGGCCTTAATAAAAATGCCAAAATTATTCACGGCAACCTGAGCCTGGCGCCAGGTAATGACAACATTATTATCCGCAACATCACTTTTGAAGATTCATTCGATTTCTTCCCGCAATGGGACCCGACCGACAGTGGCGGCCGCTGGAATTCTGCCTACGACAATATCAGTGTCGAAGGTGCAACCCATGTGTGGATTGATCACGTCAGCGTGAACGATGGTGTTCGTCATGACAAATTATTTCCGCCAGTTTACGCGACGCCTTTTAATATTCCCGAGATGAAAGTGCAGCATCACGATGGTGCTATAGATGTAACCAAAGGCTCTAACTATGTGACATTGTCGTACAACTATATCCACGATCACGACAAAACCCATTTGGTGGGCAGCTCGGATACAGTCGCTGCTGATAATGGTCCGCAATTTTTAAAAATTACGTTGCATCACAATTTGTTTGAAAATGTCACTCAACGTTTGCCGCGTGTGCGTATGGGCCAGGTGCATATTTATAACAACTATTATGTGGGCCAGGTAAAACCAACGGATGCGGGGCGTGAATACGGATTTTCAACCGGTATGGCTACCGGCCAGTTCGGTAAAATTTTTGCGGAAAATAATAGCTTTACCATAGCGCCCAGCAGTACGGGCATTGAGCCAACTATCAGTCAATTGCACACCGTCAGCTTTAAAGCCGATACCAGTACCATTAACAAATGCACCGCCGTGAGTGGCAATACGGCGAGTGATTGCCAGACGCTATTTTATGAAAACGGCGCTGTGTTAAATAATGTTGCCGTTAATTTAATGACGGCTGCGCAAAACGCAGCGGCAAGTAATAATGTGGTGTTGGGCGATGCATCGCAATTCTGGAACCCGATAAATTTCTATCCCTATACCTTGGACTCCGCTCCCAGTGTTGAAGTGTCAGTGATGGCAAATGCTGGTGCAGGCAACTGTATGGCTTGTAGCAATTTCAGTTCCGCCAGCAGCGCTGCCAATTCGTCGGCGAGTTCGGTTGCAGTATCTTCCGTACAAAATACGTCAACAGCATCTTCAACAACTAACTCTGCTTCAAGTTCAACGGTAACCAGTTCATCATCCAGCAGCGCTTCTTCGATTGCGTTTAATTGCGGTGCGAGTATTTATGCTTGCGATGATTTTGAAAGTGGTTCGGGTCTATGGGATTTAAAACCTGTTGGCGGTCCCGATGGTACCTTTGCTATAGCGAGCGAGGCGAGTGGCAATCATGTGCTTGGCTATACGGCCGCATCCGTTGGCGGTGTGTTGGCGACGAGCAAAACCGGTTTTATGGCGGCCGTACCCTCGGCGGATTATTATGTGGAGGCGCGCATTCGCCCCATGACTAATAGCACAACCGGCAATAAATTTTTGAGTTTGTTGGGACGCTATCAGGATGCCAACAATTGGTACGCCATAGATTTGAATGTGCAGTCATCCACCGCCAGCACCCAGGTTGAAATTCACAAAATGGTGGCAGGTACACTCACACGGTTGAAGCAAACCAAAAAAGCCATAGCGATGGATGCGCAATTTTACACAGTGCGTTTGGAGATGCAGGGCAGCAATTTAACGGTTTACCTCGACGGTGAAAAAATTTCCACTATTGCTGATACATCAATTACGGCAAAAGGTTTAATGGGCTTGTACACTGCCAACAAATCTTTCCAGATTGACGATGTAAAAATCGGTGACGCTAATACCAAACCGGTACAACTTACACTCACACCCTACAGCACAAACTGGTCTGCAGAAGCAGGTGATGCGCCTTATGTGACGAGTGTGACCGCCGTGAGCAGCGATGGCGTAACCGCAGATACATTTAGCGTGCAGTCGTCCGATACCAATGTTGTAAGCGTTGCTATCAATGGCACCAGTGTAAGCCTTACACCCATCGCTGCAGGTACAGCAACAATTACGTTTACCAGTGGTTCTGACAGCAAAATAACGCGCAGTATTGCTGCTACTATCGCCCCGCAATTTGTGCAGCCAACCACTGTGTATAACACATCAAACAATTTGTTGCCGTCGGCAGGTGAAACGGCGGCTTATGTGGATGGCAATTTGCAAATTACTTTCGACTCGACACCAACATTAGGTAGCGGCGGTAGCATTCGCATCTTTAAAAAGAGCGATGACACCTTGGTCGATACTATATTGCTCAGCGGCAATGTGGATGCATTAGGTTACAGTGGCCAAGCGAATCTGCGCATGGTGAACAGCCAGCCACTGCGCATCAATGGTAATACGCTCACTATAGTGCCGCACAACAGCAAGCTCGCTTATGGTACAGAATATTATGTCGCTATCGCGAATGGTGTCGTTACTGGTACCAGCTTTAACGGCACGCCATTTTCCGGCATAGGTAAGGCCGGCAACTGGTCTTTCACTACTAAAGCGACCGCGCCCAGCGGCACTAATCTGGTAGTGGATGATAATGGTCCGGCAGATTTTCGTTCGTTGCAAGGCGCGCTTAACTTTGTGATGCAAACTGTCGCCAAGGCAACATCAACCACTATCACCATAAAAAATGGCAGTTACGAAGAGTTGTTGTATTTGCGTGGTAAAGACAATCTCACCATTCAAGGCGAAAGCCGCGATGGTGTGGTGATCTATTACAAAAACAGTGAAGCGATTAACTCTGGCTCTGGTGCCAGCCAGACAGCGGGTTCACCCGCAGGTGGCCGCAGTGTGTTTTTGGCGGAAACTTCAGACATGTTAGTGCTGGATAATCTCACCCTCAAAAACACGACGTTGCGTTCAGCCGCTGCCAGTCAGGCGGAAGTGATTTATTTTAATAACGATGCCGGCCGTCTTATCGCTACCAACAGCAACTTTTTCAGCGAGCAGGACACGCTGCAATTAAAGGGCTACAACTGGTTCTACAATTCTTTGGTTGCAGGTAATGTGGATTTTATCTGGGGTGCGAGCCATGTAGCGTTGTTTGAAAATAGTGAGATTCGCTCGGTGGGTGATACCACTAATGCAAGCAGCGGCGGTTATGTGTTGCAAGCGCGAGTGGCGAGTGCAAGCGATAAAGGTTTTGTGTTCCTCAATAGCAAACTCACTCACGGTGCTGGCCCAGGTCCGTTGGCGGGTGATGTGCCCAATGGCGCAACTTATCTCGCACGTAGCGGTGGCAGCGCCACTTACTTTGACAATATTGTGTTTGTGAATACGCGTATGGATAGCCATGTGGCAGCGCGTGGTTGGGCTGGTGCTGGCGTTAATTCGCAACCTGCACCTAATCCTGCAACGGCAACTGCAACCAGTGGCTGGCGCGAATATGGCAGCATGGATCTCAACGGCAATCCGTTGGATGTAAGCAGCCGCCAGGATGGTTATTTGTTGTCAGCAAGTGATGTGGCCAACAACTTTGCAACGCGCGCACTGATTTTCTCGGCCTACAATTCCGGTGCTGGTTGGAACCCCGAACCACCTGCCAATAGTATGAGTAGCGTTTCCTCATCCAGTGTTGCTAATAGCCAGGCGTCAAGCAGTTCTTCCAATAGCTCAGTCAGTAGTAGCGCAAGCTCAGCAATGACGAGTTCGATTGTGAGTAGCTCAAGCACCTCTTCTGTAAACTCATCCGCCAGTTCTTCCAGTAGTACAGCGGCAGTAGTAACACGCAGCTGGGGTTTTAATTCCGATGCTTATGCGGCGGCCGACACCGCGCTCTTTATGGCGAGCTACAATCCCGTCGGCGATAACGGCATTAAAATTACCGGTGGCGAGGTGAGTGTGGATGGGTTGTTATTTAATTCAACGGCGACAAACGTCATTCGTTATCGCCCTGCAGGCTCGTCCAATAATACCAGTGCCAATGCGATCTGGAATACCAACGGCTCGTTCTTCACCAGCAACTCAGTAATGGTGCCCGCAATTGGTGGTGACTTAGTAAGTGTGCGCACTTATCTTGCCATTCCTGTTGCGAGTGGGATGGCATTCACTATCACAATTAGCTACAAGCAAACTTCAGCCAGTGCTACTGCCGGAAAAATTGCGCTGGCGGGCAGTGACAATAAAATACTGGCGTTCAAGGATGCCAGCATCAGTACCGCTGCCGTCACCGGCGATACTATTAGTTTGACGGTACCCGCTGGTCACAGTTACAGCTCGGTAAAAATCATTTACGGCCGCGAGGCTGTGAGTAGTGGTGGCGTGAATATTTCCGCGATGGAGTTAGTGCAGTAGCAATTTGATATTGATGTATTGATAAAACAAAAATCCCCGCGTAGTGCGGGGATTTTTTTAGACAGACTCTTTAGATGTCGGCGCGCTTTGGATTATGCGCACGCCGTCTTTGCGGGCTGGTGGCATTTTGGCAATTTCACCTTCGATCCAGTTTTTTACTTCTTCGGTTAATTCCTTGCGATCGCGACCACTTGTGTCTATAGGCTCGCTGATCACCACCGAAATAGTGCCGGGATATTTTAAAAAATGTTTGTGTGGCCAGCACTCGGCGGCGTTATGCGCGACGGCGACAACGGGCACGCCAGCGGTTACCGCAATGTCAGCACCACTGCGTGCATAGTTGCCCACTTGACCCAGTGGAGTGCGAGTGCCTTCGGGGAAAATTAATAAATTATTGCCTTCTTTTATTCGCTCAATGCCTTTGCTTTTTACATCCTTGAGTGCCTGGATGGGGCTGCTGCGATCAATCGCAATAGGGCGCAAGCTCGCCAGGCCCCAGCCGAAAAACGGGATGCGCAGCAATTCTTTTTTAAGGATGGTGCTTACCGGGCCAAAATAATATTGCAGGAACATGGTTTCCCAAGTGCTCTGGTGTTTGGCCATGACCACGCAAGGATAGCGATCAAAATGGCGCTTGCCGGTGATCTCGAATTTAACGCCGCAGCAAATGCGCAGCCAGACCATTACAAAGCGATTCCACAAGGTCACTATGCGCCAGCGCCATGAGTAAGGCAGGATCGGCCATATAATCACGGCAATTAAACCGGCGATTGCGCCGGTAATGTTGTGGCCTATGCTGAATAACAAACTGCGTAAGTAGAGCAACTTAAATCTCGCTGGAAGGGGTGGAGGAGACTGACGAGGTTTCATCAGTTGTATTGGCGATAATAAAATCCGCGGCGGCAGCGAGATTATCAAAGACTTGCACTTGCGACAGGGCGACAGAATCAGCCAGCTCTGCATTTTGCAATTGCGCTAAGGTAGCTTCGCCGTTGCCGGTTTTTACCAGCGCGGGTTTGCAGCCCTTGGCGATACCAGCCTGTAAATCGCGCAGACTGTCACCCACAAAGTAGCAGCTTTCAACCGAGGTATTAAATTCGGCTTCAATGGCATCCAGCATGCCGGGCAGCGGTTTGCGGCATTTGCATTTGTCGTCGGGGTGATGTGGGCAATAAAAAATTGCCGCCAGTTCGGCGCCCTGCTCCTCTACTAATTGCGTGAGTTTTTCGTGCATGGCTTCGAGGTCGTCCAGCTCGAATTTGCCGCGCGCCAGGCCTGCCTGGTTGGTCGCAACTACCACGGTGAAGCCAGCTTTGTACAAGCGCGCAATGGCTTCGATACTGCCGTCGATGGGGATCCACTCTTCAGCGGATTTAATGTACTCGGCGCTGTCGTGGTTAATGACACCGTCGCGGTCGAGGATGATGAGTTTCATGTTTTTTGTCTCGCTACCTTTTTCCTCGATGAGGCACTTACTGGATAGCTATGATGGAGCGGTGATTTGGTAGGGAGTCGTCATCCTCGCGCAGCGGGGATCCAGTTCTTGCTTTGTTTTTAAACAACCCACTTCGGCGGATAGTTTTTAAGAACTGGATCCCCGCTTACGCGAGGATGACGACTCCCTGTCTTAATCATGTTTTGCGCAGCTGTCAGTATTTGGGTGCAACACTGCGCGATCAACATTAATTCTTCGCCGGAACCAAATAAGAAATATCCGCCACTTCCAAAAACAGCGCACGCAATTGCTGCAACAACGCAATACGGTTTTGCTGCAACTTTTGGTCGTCGCACATCACCATCACGTTATCGAAAAACGCATCGACAACCGGTTGCAAATCAGCGAGCGCAGCCAACGCGTGTTTGTATTCACGCTTCGCAAACAATGGTGTTACCAGTTCAGCTTTGGCGCTGATAGAGCGAGCCAATTGTTTTTCTGCATCTTCTTGCAGCAAGTCATTGTGCACTACGCCACTTACATCGCCCGCTTGCTT
Source organism: Cellvibrionaceae bacterium (assembly GCA_021151695.1). Classification (GTDB taxonomy): domain Bacteria; phylum Pseudomonadota; class Gammaproteobacteria; order Pseudomonadales; family Cellvibrionaceae; genus Cellvibrio. The sequence goes on from JAGKWU010000008.1 coordinate 104,736, forward strand.
GCTGAGGATATTGGATACGCGCTTGTTAGCGGCGGCCAAGGCCTGGGCTTGCGGCAATTTGCTAAATTCGTTAACCGCGAGAACACGCTGGTTGATATCCAGTGGCTGCGACAATTGTTTTGCGTTTACGGATTGGAAAACTTCCGCCGGAATCTGCGCATCTTCAAACATGGCACGGAAGCGATCGAGCATATAGCCGAGCACTTGCTCTACCAGTTCGTCACCAACCGTCAAATTCTTGTGTTGGTTTTTGGCGATGGTCAGCAATTCGCGCAAATCCAGCGCAAGATTTTTTTCCACCAACAAACGCAGCACCGCAATACTGGCGCGACGCAAAGCGAATGGATCTTTAGAACCGGAAGGCTGTTGGCCAATACCGAAAATACCGGTGATGGTATCCAAACGATCTGCCAAGGCGATGATGGTGCCGGTGATGGTTGCGGGCAATTGGTCGCCGGCAAAGCGCGGCATATATTGCTCGTTCATGGCCGCAGCGACTTCAGCGTTTTCGCCATCGTTCAGCGCGTAATAGTAGCCGGCGATACCTTGCATATCATCGAACTCACCGACCATATTGGTAACCAGATCGGATTTGCACAATTGCGCGGCGCGCTCAGCGGATTTTTCATCAGCTTTGAGCAAGGCGGCAATGTGTTGTGCGAGTTTTGCAACGCGCTCGGTCTTTTCAAAAATAGTGCCCAGCTGCGCCTGGAACACGATAGTTTTCAAACGCTCGCGCAGTGATTCCAGTGTGGTCTTCTTGTCGGTTTCGAAAAAGAAAGCGGCATCGGAAAGACGTGGGCGAATCACGCGCTCGTTACCGGCGATGATTTGTGCAGCGTCATTACTCTTGAGGTTGGCAACGGTGATGAAGTTGTTTTTCAGTTTGCCGTTGGCATCCACAACATGGAAATACTTTTGGTGTTCTTTCATGGAAGCGATTAGCGCTTCAGCGGGAACAGCGAGGAAACGCTCTTCGAATTTGCCAGTCAGTGCAACTGGCCATTCAACCAGAGCAGTTACTTCATCAAGCAATGACGGATCAATGACTGCAACGCCGCCGACTTTTTTCGCTTCGGCTTCGACTTGTTCTTTGATAGACGCACTGCGCTCGGCAAAGTCGGCAACTACATAGCCGGTGTTTTTCAACACGCTGGCGTAGTCGCTGGCTTTGGCCAGATCGATAGTGTTGTTGTAGTGGAAGCGATGTCCACGACTGGTGCGACCAGCTTGCAAGCCAAGCACGTTGGCATTGATCACATCGCTACCAAACAACATTACCAGCCAGTGCACAGGGCGAACAAACTCTTCGCGTTTTGAGCCCCACTTCATGCGCTTGGCAATCGGCAGTTTGGCGAGTGCATCGCTCACTACGCTTTCCAGCAATTCAACGGTTTTTTTACCTTGGGTGTTAATGCGGGCAACCAGCTTTTCGGCTTTACCGTCACTTTCGGCTTTCAGTTCAGACGCAGCTATGCCATTTTTTTCCGCAAACGCGAGCGCAGCTTTTGTAGGCTGACCATCTTTATCGAACGCGATAGCCGCTGGTGGGCCCCACACAGTCAATGCCTTTGATGGAGTTTCGCTCGCGAGATTTTCCACCAGCACAGCCAGGCGGCGCGGTGCCGCGAAAGGTTTGATAGCAGTGAAAGATAATTCTTCGGCTTTCAAGTTGGCTTCGATCGTTTCTACAAACGAGGTCATCAAAGTCTTTAAAGCTTTGGGTGGCAGTTCTTCGGTGCCCAGTTCAACTAAAAAATCAGCAGACATTATTGTTTCTCCTCAGCAGAGCTGGCGGCGGCTAGCAGCTCTGCGCGCAGCGCTTCGGGTGCAAGTGGGAAGCCGAGGGCTTTGCGGCTATCGTAGTAGGCTTGGGCAACAGCGCGCGACAGGGTGCGCACGCGCAAAATAAAACGTTGGCGCTCTGTCACAGAAATCGCATGGCGTGCATCCAGCAGGTTGAAGGCGTGCGACGCTTTCATGACCAATTCATAGGCCGGCAGCGGCAAATTTTTTGCCATCAAGCGCTGGGATTCTTTTTCGTAGAAGTCGAAGGCGTTGAACAGGAATTCAGTGTCGGCTTCTTCAAAGTTGTAGGTGGACATTTCCACTTCATTTTGGTGGAACACATCGCCGTAGGTGACTTTGTCGCCGTTGGGGCTAACGGTCCAGACCAAATCAAAAATCGAATCCACGCCCTGCAGGTACATGGCGATACGCTCAATACCGTAGGTGATCTCACCGGTAACGGGGAAGCATTCCAAACCGCCCACTTGCTGGAAGTAGGTGAACTGGGTGACTTCCATACCGTTCAACCAGACTTCCCAGCCCAAGCCCCAAGCGCCGAGGGTGGGTGATTCCCAGTTGTCTTCCACAAAGCGCACATCGTGTACGTTGGTGTCTATGCCCATTTCGCGCAACGAGCCCAGGTACAGGTCCTGGATATTGTCCGGCGATGGCTTGAGCGCTACCTGGAACTGGTAGTAGTGCTGCAAACGGTTGGGGTTTTCGCCGTAGCGGCCGTCTTTGGGGCGGCGACAGGGTTGGACGTAGGCGGTGTTCCAGGTTTCCGGGCCGATGGCGCGCAGGAAGGTAGCCGGGTGGAAGGTGCCGGCGCCGACTTCGAGGTCGAGTGGTTGCAAAATCACGCAGCCCTGGCGCGCCCAATAGTCTTGCAGGGCGAGGATCAGGCCCTGGAAGGTGCTTACGTCGTAGCGTTTGTCAGACATGGAAGACCTTAATCTTATGAAGGTAGATATATGAAGATAGAAAAATGCGGCGATTATAGCGGGTGACAGGTGGCAATGGCAGTGTTTACGCGCGCGATGATTGTTTGATGCGGATCAAGATGTTCGAGCAGCCGGAAGTCCAATCTAGGCTCATGGCAACAGGACAACCTGTGGCCAATTTGAACCAAGTGAGGATAGAGCTATGTTTGTATCTGGTGTTGTTGCAACTGCTAGTTTGGTCGGCGTTCTGCTGGTTTTGTTTGTTGGTGCGGTAGGCTTAGCCATGGTGGATAAGCATTTTGATGAGGGCCGCACGCATTAATGCGGGAATCCTGTTGCGTGACAGCATGAACCCTGTGTCGCACTGACCTTGTGGGTTTCATGCAGTTATTGTCAATGTCTAATCTATCCTCATGAGTGGAGTGTGGAGGCTTTAGCGCAGATATCGGCGGATGCCGCAAAGGCTCAACCCGAGACCTAGTAGCAACAGCGGAGTAGGTTCTGGTGCTTGAGCTTTTTTAACTAACAAAGTGCTCCACCACATTCCTTGTGTGGTGCTTTTAATCTCTTCCTGATCATAATAATCCTCAAACTTGGCAACAGCCGCCGCAGAGTTGTATGAATAATTACTGATTAGCGCGTATTTGACCTTGCCGGTATCTGACAGATAAAAACCAGCAGAATCGGTTCTTGCCCAAGGCGCTTCCTCGCGATAGTTGTAACCAAAGACACTGGTCACCTTTTCGACCAAGGCAGTTTCAGGGCTGGAATAATGATAGCCGGCATAAAATGGTTCCCAATTCTCGGAAAATAATCTGCTCCACAAAGTATTTACTTCAGCGTCGGTAGGGAGGCGCCAGTTGGCATAGGTCGAATTGAGTTCGCTAACAACCTGGTTGAATGATTTGCCATTAGTAACCCCAAAATCCATCCAAGTCAGACCTGTGGATGCATCATAAACCGCCTTATTGTCCCCAGAGGTAAACGCATCGGCTTCGACGATAGGTAGGGCTTGGGCAGCACTTGAGGCAATTAATGAGGCAATAGCTAAGGGTTTGATGAGGGATTTCAACATTAGGCAGTCCATTTTGGAAATGTTAGATAGGTGCGAATTGGCGCGCAATATATAATGAATGGTCCGTACTACTCCAGCTTTAAGTAGTCGCCTGTTCATTCTTCATATATTTCCGCTAAGCTGCCTGTCTTTGATCGTTGGACCCTGATTAATGAAAGCAATCCTTCCCTATATCTTTAAAACCCTTGGGCTACTGCCGTTGGGAGCGCTACGTGCGCTGGGAGCGCTCGTCGGCACGCTGCTTTGGCTGCAACGTGGCCGCGCTTACCAAATCACTATGAGAAACCTGCGTAATTGCCTGAAGCTTAACCACGAAGACGCCCATAAATTTGCGCTGGAGAGCCTGCGCGATACGGCGAAAACCGCCTGTGAAGCTGGCGCCATCTGGAGCAACTCCTGGGATTGGCTTGATGCCCATATAGTGGCGCGCGAGGGCGAGGATTTGATGCGCGCCGAGCTGGCCCACGGCAAAGGCCTATTGGTGCTGGCGCCGCACCTGGGAAATTGGGAGGTGGTTGCCCCCTATCTCGCTAGTGTTGCTCCGCTGACGGCTATGTACCAGCCATCGGGTGCGGAAGCTCTCGATAACTTGATCCTCAGCGGTCGCAGCAAAAACAATATCCAGATGGCGCCCACTAATCGCAAAGGTGTGAGCATGTTGCTCAAGGCGCTGCAGGGCGGAAATATCGTTGGCATATTGCCCGATCAGGTGCCGGAGAAAAATTCCGGCGGCGAACCGGCGCTGCTCTACGGCCGTTACGCCATGACCATGACTTTGATTCATTCGCTTATTGATCGCACCCAATGCCGGGTGGTCTCTACCTTTGCACAGCGTGTTCCCGGCGGCTACAAATTGGTGACCTTGCCAGCAGACCCAATGATCTATAACGCAGACCAGGCTGAATCCCTGCAGGGGTTGAATAAAAGTGTTGAAGCCTGCGTAAGCCTCGCTCCCGAGCAATACCAATGGGAATACAATCGCTACCGCTGGGTTCCGCCAGAGATACGCGAGTGGAACAAAGACAAAGAAGTTTTATAAACCAAGTCGTCGATAAAAAAGAAAGCAGCTAAAAAAATCCCGCTGAGAATTCATTTTTCTAAAAATGGCTTTTAATAAATGGCCTTTCTAAGCCTTGCGTGGCTTAGTTGATATGAATCAAACCGATGCTAACGGAAAGGTTCACACTATAGTTGTGTGCGGAAATCGCCGCGCGTTAACCAAGTGAGGAACTGTATATGTTAGTTGCAGGAACTGTAGCCATAGTGGCCATGAGTGGCTCATTATTATTGTTGGCCGTGGGTGGTATTGGCCTGGCGATTTGGGATCATCACTTTGATGCGAAACGCCGTCACTGGCAGCCAGCCGAAAGCTCTACCCACTGGTAAAGCCTTCGGTGGTTTTAGCGGTTAGATAGGCAAATATTTTTTCAAAAAGGCTTCCATGGCCTCAAAGGTCTGTTTGCGGTGGGGCAGATAATCCAGATGATGGCTGCCCTGCTCGAGTTCTATATATTCGTAAGTTTTTCCCTTCTCTTTTAATTCATCAGCCATGATGCGGCTCTGTTCAACAGGGACTACCGCATCGTCGCTGCCGTGAATCAACAATATGGGCACTTTTACTTTTTCCACGGCGCGCACAGGCGATGTTTTTTTCAATTGGTCTGTGTCATTACCAAACTGTTCCTTAATCGAATTTTTATGCACCCAGTGCCAAGCACCATCGTGCATACGTTTAACGTCTGAAATTCCCGCAAAGCTGATTGCGCACTGGAATAAATCTGGCGTTTTTACTGTGCCCATAAGTGCGGCATAACCACCGTAGCTGGCGCCAACAATACAAACGCGTTTGGGGTCGGTAACTTTTTGCTCTACCAGATATTTCACTGCATCTTCCAAATCATCCTGCATCGCCAAGCCCATGCCGCCAACGGCTTGCATCATAAAATCGTGGCCGCGCCCCGACGAGCCGCGGAAGTTCGGTTGGAACACCGCATAGCCACGGTTGGCAAAAAACGCGGAGAAACTATCGAAGCTGCGGCCGTCCTCGCTCATGGGGCCGCCGTGCGGAAGAATAATCGTGGGCAAATTTTTACCGCTAGAATTTTTCGGTAGAGATAAATAGCCCTCCAGTTGCAATCCGTCGCGCGCCTTATAGGTTCGATAATCTTTTGCGCTTAACACGGCTGATGTTAGCTCTGGATAAGTGTCAAATACAGGGGTGAGCTGTTTCGTGTCGCGGTTACCGAAGAAAATCGTACCTGGATTGGTGGCATTGGAGGCGGAGGCAATATATTTGCGTCCGTCATCGCTCATGCTGGTGATATAGACATTGGAGTCCGGCATGGCTTTATTGAGTCCGCCCTGGAATTTTTTGAACTCGCTGTTCCAGAAAATACTCTTGCTTTCATCGCCATCGGAATAATAGATACCGACAGCATCGTGTGTAGATTCTGAGTAAATGAGCGAGCCTTGAATATCGTAATTATCATTACTGACAATTAATTCCCAGGGGTAGCCATCTTTACTCAGGTCGGCTTTGTAAAGTGCCTGGGTGCCATTGTGATCTGCTAACAAATAAAGCTCGTTAGGATTCTTGCCAAAACCGAGGAGTGAAATCTCCGGATCGTCAAACACAGTGTATTCCCAGGCGCGTACCCATTTTTCGGTTCGCGGGTCCAGCACCTTGATCACCACCTTGCGATCATTATCAATATAGCCTTCGCCAGCGCGCACTACACCGTTGGTATCGGCATACCAGGAGCGTACAGTGGCCTCTTCTTTTTTGACAAGTTTGCGTTTGCCGGTATTTACATCCACCAGGTAAACAGCTTGATGCGCCCAAAGCACATCATCGAGTCCCATGAGAATATGTTGATCATCACCTGGGATACGGCCCATGACACGATCCTGAAATTGACTCACAAACTCCGCGTCATCCTTCAGCTTGGCCATATTAACCATCTTGGATTCTTTGTGCGCATCTACCGACATAAGACGGGTAGAGGTAAATTTAGTACTCCACCCGTGAATTGAGTCAGCGTAGCGGATACTGACGAGTAGTCGGTTGTTATTGGCCCAGCTAACCCAATTGAATTTGTACTTCAGGTTATCGGTTTTGAGCGCGTAAAAAGTTTCGTTGGTAGCCAGATTGACGGTAATAACAGCCGTTTGGTCGCCCACATGCTTGAGTGCTAAAAGATGTGTGCCATCGGGAGACAGGCTGAGATTAGTAACAATTGGCGTTTTATAAAAAGCTTCGGCGGGAAGTTTCCCATCAGAAGATAAGGGTATTGGTTTGGAGATGGGCGCTGCGGAGGAGGTGCTTTCTGCCCAGGCGAATGAATGGGCCAATAACAACAGGCCGGTAGTGACACGCAGCGATTGGCGTATCCATATGTTTTTGGTAAAGGACCCCATAAATATCCCTTTGCAAGTTGTAGATGAATGTTCTGGAGCCGATAATCATCAGCCGCTCCATGGCGTTGGCAGTATCAATTGTGTGTGCTATGACGTCAAGCAAAGAGTTTCACAGACCATAACATCAGGATTTATATGCGTGGAATAACCCGCTCCGAACCTGTGCCGCAAAAAAATGGCGCTGGTATGAAAATCGATATCAAACAAACCTTTGCCTATCTCTGGCCTTACATGTGGGATTTTAAAGCTCACGTTATTTGGGCAGTGTTGGCACTGATAGGTGCCAAAGCGGCGACCTTGTTAATGCCCTGGGCTCTCAAGCATATCGTTGACGGTGTTGATCGCAATTTGCATCCCGAATTAATGCTGCCCGTTTTTTTTGTGATTTTTTATGGCCTGCTACGTTTTGGCAGTGTGTTTTTGGGTGAGATACGCGATGCGCTTTTTAGTCGCGTCACCGAGCATGCGATGCGCAAGGTGGGCTTGCGCGTGTTCAAACATTTGCATTCGCTTGAGTTGGCGTTTCACCTGGATCGTGCCACCGGCGGCATCAGTCGCGATATAGAGCGTGGCACCAATGGCATCAGTTTTTTAATGCGCTTCTTAATGTTCAACATAGTGCCCACGCTGTTCGAGATTGCCATGGTGGCGGTAATTTTTGCGGTGACCTTTTCAATTTGGTATGCGCTTATCACACTGGTTGCCGTTGCCATCTATATTGTCTTCACGGTGATCACCACCGAGTGGCGAAATCGCTTTGTACGCGAAGCCAATCAGGCGGACTCGTCCACCAATACACGCGCGGTAGACAGCCTGTTGAATTACGAAACGGTTAAATATTTTAATAACGAACAATACGAGGCACAGACTTACGACAACTTCCTGGAGAAATGGGAGGCCGCCAAATTAAAAAATCGTCTGTCACTGCTCACGCTCAACTCCGGACAGGCCTTTATTATCGCCGCCGCTATGACGGCGATGATGTTGATGGCCGCGCATAGCGTTACCCAAGGCAAGATGACCCTCGGCGATCTTGCGATGATTAATGCTTACATGATCCAGCTGTTTATACCGCTTAACTTTCTCGGCTTTGTCTATCGGGAAATTCGCAAGTCGCTCACCGATATTGAAAATATGCTGGCACTACTCAAGCGCGAGGCTGCGGTAATTGATATACCCGGTGCGCATAGGTTAAACGTGAGCGCGGGCCATATTCGCTGGCAATCCGTGCACTTTGCCTACAATCGCGAGCGCGAAATCTTGCGTGGCCTTGATCTGGATATTCCTGCCGGTAGCAAAGTTGCCATAGTGGGTTCCTCTGGTGCGGGTAAAAGTACCCTCGCGCGTTTGCTCTACCGCTTTTACGATATCAACAGCGGCAGCATCAGTATCGATGGCCAATCCATCCATGCAATAACGCAAGACAGCTTGCGTCGTGCCATTGCCATAGTGCCGCAGGACACAGTATTGTTTAACAGTAGCATTCGCGAAAACATCGCATACGGTAGGCCCGGTGCCAGTGATGAGGATATTGATCGCGCTATTAAAATGGCTCATCTGCATCACTTTATTGCCAGCTTACCCGAGGGCGATAAAACCCTGGTGGGTGAGCGCGGCTTGAAAGTGTCCGGTGGTGAAAAGCAACGTATCGCCATAGCGCGAGTGCTGTTAAAAAATTCGCCCATTTTAATTTTTGATGAAGCTACCTCCGCGCTGGATTCCAATTCCGAGGCCGCGATACTCGATGCTATGCGCGAGGTTGCCGAGGGGCGCACGACGCTGGTGATTGCACATCGCCTGTCCACCGTTGTGGATGCCGATAAAATTGTGGTGATTGACCAAGGGCAAGTTGTGGAAGAGGGAAGCCACAGTGAATTGCTTGCGCGCCAGGGGCGCTATGCCCAAATGTGGGCTATGCAATTGCAAGAAGAATAAATTGGAATCTGACTCATATTGTTGCATGTGTGAAAATTCAAGCTGCAATATGAGTCACTGCTTTGTCAGACAAGGATCGATAATGGCGCATAGATATTTTTGGTTGCACCAAAAAATTGAATCCGTGCACTGCCATGGATCAACTAACTCCTGAAATTTTGTTTATTGCTGTCCCATCTGCACTTTTTTATCTCATTCATTCTGCTTGCCGGATGTTTAATTGGCGTTGGCATGAGTTTCGCAAAACCTCGTCTGTGCGCTTGACCACAAAAGCCAGTTGTTGGGAATTGAGTCGACAGTAAGTTCGGATTCCTATTGCCTGTGCCACTGCGCTCTCGCTACCCAAACGCAACTTATTAAATCAAGTGTGAAAAAAGCACAGGTGAATTATGGCAAGCATATCTGCCGGTCGTTTCAATATCGGCGCGTTCAATTACGGAAAGTACAAGGGCATACTGATTTCGGTTGCCTTGTTTATTTTGCTCGACGCCTCGGTAATGATTTTAAACTTTTATGTTTCATTTGAAATTGCTGAAGATGCTGTGGGTATTAACCTTGCGGGGCGCCAGCGTATGCTTAGCCAGCGTATGGCAAAATCCCTTTATGCGCTTAATAGCGAAGCCAGTGATTCACAGGCATTTAAGGATGCCGCCACCGAATTAAAGGCTAGTAGCAATTTATTTGATGAAACACTCAACGCATTTACCATCGGCGGTGAGACGCACAACGCCAATAAAATGCTAGTGCAATTACCGCAAGTAAAATCTCCCCAAGGTCAGGCATCACTAGCGGCGGCTACTGGCATCTGGAAACCCTACAAAGCGCAAATCGACCAATTGCTTGCGGCAATTCAGAATCAACGTGAATTAACCCAAGAGCTACCGGACGCCCTGGTGTTGGCTAAACAATACAATCTGGCTCTGCTGGGTAACATGAATGATTTAACGATCAGCCTGGAAAATGTCGCTGCTTCCAAAGCAACGCGTTTGCGAATTATTCAAACCGTTGGTATTACCCTGGCGATTATCAACTTCCTGTTTATTATGCTGCACTTTTTACGGCAGTTGCGCGACAGCGATATAGTGTTGGAAAAAGCGCGCAAGGAAACCACCGAAATTTTGCAAAACGTGAATGAAGGTTTGTTCCTGGTCGATGAGAATATGATTATCGGCGAACAGCATTCCGCACGACTATCCGATATTTTGGGTAATGCGGAGATTGCCGGCCAGTCGTTTCAACTGCTGTTGGAAACGATGGTCAGTGAAAAAGATGCTGAGACGGCGCGCGGTTTTATCGAACTACTGTTCGACAAGAAGATTAAAGAAAAATTGATTGGCGACTTGAATCCGCTCAATCTGGTAGAAGTAAATATCGCCCAGGCCAGTGGCGGTTTCCTCACCAAGCATTTGCAATTCAGTTTTGCACGCGCCCATCAGGGTTCCATTATTTCCCATGTGCTGGTGACTGTGCAGGATGTCACGGAAAAAGTTCGCTTGGAAAAGGCTTTGGCCGAAAGCCGCAGGCACAGCGAATCGCAAATTGAAATGCTTACCAGCTTGCTGCACATGCATCCGTCGCTGCTGCAGGAGTTCATTAGCAATAGCTACGCCTGTTACAACCGCATCAATAATATCTTGCGACAACCCGCTAAAACCACTGCATTAGTGCGTGAAAAAGCCATTGGTATCTTTCGGGAGATCCATAACTTCAAAGGCGAAGCTGCCTCGCTCAAGCTGGAATATTTTGAAGGTCAGGCGCACGCCATTGAAGATACTTTGGCTGAGTTGCGCGTTAAGCCCGATTTAAGCGGCAACGATTATTTGCCCTTAACCGTGCAACTGGAAAACCTCATTAGCTATACCCAGCAGGTACAACAGCTCACCGAAAAGTTGGCACTTTTTGGCAATCAGGTTGCCAAGCCCCTGGCTGTGGCGGGTGAGAAAAAAGTGGTTGGCAGCCGCCGTCAGGATGGCTGGATGCATTTGGAGGATTTTGTACAGAGCATCGCGCAGCGCAATGGAAAAATGGTCAAGTTTGTCGCCAGCGGGCTGCAGGATATAGAGCTGGAAGCTGATTATGCGCAGCAGGTAAAAGAAATTTGTATCCAACTGCTGCGCAACGCTGTCACTCACGGTATTGAAACACCGACGGACCGCGAACTCAGTGAGAAACCTATCGAAGGCCGTGTGGATTTACGTATCGCTAAATTATCTGATGATGAAATGGAAATCAGCGTTACCGATGACGGTGCGGGGCTCGACTACAGTGCCATTCGTGCACAGGCGGTCGCATCCGGTCGTTGGGATGAAGATGAAATTGACAGTTGGGGCAACAAGCATTTGCTGGCGCTGATTTTCCACGAAGGTTTTTCCACCGCAAAAGAAGTGTCGCGCGATGCCGGTCGCGGTGTAGGCATGGAGGCGGTTATGAATCATGTGTTGCAACACCGCGGAAAAATCACCGTGTCCAGTCGTCGCGGCCGCCACTGTCGCTTTGTGATTACTTTACCCATTATTACCGCTAAGGCCGAGATAGCCGCTTAAAACATTATTACAAGAATGGAGAGAAAAATGCTGTCACTGATGATTGTGGACGATTCCAATATTATTCGCCGCAAAATCGAACGATGTAATGATTCCGAAAAATTTAATGTGGTGGCCTCGGCTGCCAATGGGGCAGAAGCCCTGGATATTTTTAAACGTATGCGGCCACAGGTGGTGACCATGGATTTAACCATGCCAGAAATGGATGGCATTGCCTGCATACAGCAATTGGTAGCGATTGACCCCTCCGTCAATATTCTGGTGATCTCGGCATTATCGGACAAAGCCACCGGGATTGAGGCATTAAAAAAAGGTGCGCGCGGATTTCTGTGCAAACCTTTTACCGAAGAACAGTTGTTAGAAGCGCTCACTGAGCTAACAGAGGACTAAATGTCACAAGAAACCTTACAAGTATTTATCGATGGCGTGGTACGTTTTTTTGAGCACACCAACGATAAAAATGTAAAAGTAGGAACACCGTATCTGGTTGAGAATCAGAAGCCGGCGGCCTACGATGTCACAGGGATTATTGGTGTTTCCGGCCCTTACCGCGGATGCGTCTATTTCACGGCGCCGCGTATACTGCTCAAGCATTTGCTGCTCAGCATCGGCGAAACGGATACTTCCAACGAATATTTATTTGATCTGGTGGGCGAAGTTGCCAACACCATTTCCGGTAATGCGCGCAGTACTTTCGGTCATGATTTTATGATCTCGGTACCGGCGATGATTGAAGGTGCTCCCAATCAGATACACCTGCCGCAGAATTTGCGCTCCTATGTGATCCCTGTGTATTGGAAGGCGTATCACGCCGCCGTGGTTATCTGTTTGGAAGAATAAAATGTTGTGGAGTAAATGGTTTCGATGAAGGAAATGAAATACTACAAAATCAATTGCCAATAACCCACATCGCGCCAGTCGCCAAGTTTGTAACCAACTTGGCGTAAATGGCCGGCTTGTTCAAAACCGAGTTTTTCATGGAGCGCAACGCTTTTGTCATTTGGTAGACCGAGCGTACCTATAACAGCGTGGAAACCTTTTTCTTTCAATTGTCCTAACAGCACTTCATAAATGAGTTTGCCAAAACCGCGCCCTAAAAAATCATGTTTTAAATAAACGGTGCTTTCTACCGTGTTTCTGTAAGCGGCGCGTTTATGAAAAGGAGCGGCGTAGGCGTAGCCGACAACTTCACCTTCGTACTCGGCGACTATGTAGGGTAAGTCTGCGTTGAGTACATCTTGCATGCGCTGCTGCATGTCGTCAGCACTGAGGGCTTCCTCTTCAAAGGTCACCCAGGTATTTAGCACATAGTGGTTGTAAATTTTCGCGATAGTAGCGGCGTCGGCTGCGCTGGCGGGACGAATCATGTTGTTCTCCAATAGGTAATCCTTAAATCAATTGGCATGTTTGCAACAATACATTAATCACAGTTGGGCTTTTTTACATCGGTGCAGTGACCGCATGCAGAGACGTTGTTGACGTTGTGGGTGCGAACGCGATGCAGGCGGCAATCGTCATAGCAGGCCTGGCTTTCTTCAAAGGCGCGCTTTTGTTGCTCACAACTGTTGCCCTGGTTACTACTATTATCGGCGGCTGGTTGATTGTTTACCTGGTTGCGCGCCGGGGCCTGGTAAAAGTTAACGCTGGGCGGCGCTGGCATAGTGTTCGTTTTTTTCTGTTCAACGGAGGATGCCTGCTTGGCATACTCTGGCGGAATTTTATCGCCGTAATGTTTTTTGCCGTTTTTATCCACCCAGGTATAGAGTTCGGCCTGGGCCAGGATTGAAATGCCAGCCAGCAATAGTACCAATGCGCTGCGCAAGGATTTGCTCATATAAAATTCCTTCCCGTTTAGCGGTTTAACAAAAAGTATCCAAATAGAGTTGTTCGACTTTCGTGCGGGCCCAAGTGGTTTTGCGCAAAAACTTTAAGCTGGATTTGACGCTGGGATCTTGCTGGAAACAGCGAATGCTGATGCGCGCGCCCAACTCCTCCCAACCATAACGTTCCGCCAATTGGATGACTATAGTTTCCAGCGTAATACTGTGCAGGGGATTTTTGGGTTGTTGCCGTTGATCTTGCGTCATAGAAGCCACGTTTAATTGATGAAGCCACATTTGTTGGGTGGGTGACAATAAGAGTAACCCTGTCGGGCTGGCGCCGGTAGTAGGCTGTGTCAGTCGCCAGATATTTTTGCTGTCTGGTTATCACGATAAAACCACAGCTGACAGAGCGCGATGCCTGCGACACCGGCGAACATCAACAAGCTGAACGGAAATGCCGTGCCGGTAAAGGTGCTCGCCAGCACTGGCCCTGCCAAGGCACCGCAGCCGTAGCGCAACGTACCAGTGACGGCGGTGGCGGTGCCCGAGTGCTCGGGAAACTTGAGCACTATCATGGCATCGGTGTTGGTGCTGATCATGCTCAGGCAACCCATCAGCGGTGCGAGGGTTACCACCGTGTACCAAATGCCCATGCCAAACCAGTTGGCGGCGCTCAAGGCGCTTGCCAATATCGCGGCCAGTATCAGCGCGCGCTTTACCATGGTTGGGGAGCCCAACCGGGTGACAAAACGGCTGTTGATAAAGTTGGACAGCATTAGCAGACAGATATTGATCGCAAACAGCAGTCCGAATGCCTGGGCGCTCACGCCAAAGTACTGGATGTAAACGAAGGATACGGCGGTGAGGTAACAGAAAAAACTGAACGACGAGCACATCACTGTGGCAATCAAAGGCCGTGCATCGCGGCGGGCAAACACAGTGCGATAATTACCAAAAAATGACGCGGCGCTGCTACTAGGCGGTAAATCCGGCAGAAACTTCCACACGCAGATCAGTACCACCGAGGCGTAGCAAAACAGCAGCAGGAAAATCGTTTGCCAATGGCTAACCAATAACAGCGCACTGCCGATACTGGGGGCGATCAAGGGTGCCAGCATCATCATCAGCGACATATAGGACATGCCTTTGGCGGTGTGCTCCTGATACAGGTGCCGCACAAAGCCCGGCACTATCACCGTCGCCGCCGCGCCGCAAAACGCCTGGAGCGCGCGGCACACCAGAAACCCGTCAATACTGCGGACTGTTGCCAGCAGCAAACTGGCGATGGCGAAACCACTCAGACCAAACAGCGCGAGGGGTTTGCGCCCGAGCTTGTCTGCGAGCGGCCCAAACACCAACATGCCCAATGCATAGAACGCGAGAAAAACGCTCAGCGATTGCTGCACTGTGCCTATGTGAGCCTGCAAGTCTTCAGCAATTGTGGGCATGGCAGGCAGGTAGGTATCCACCGCAAAGGGTGTAATGGCAAAGGTGGTTGCCAGCAAAATCATCAGCCAGGGGGAGGCTTTGGGCATTGGGTTTCCTCGGTAAGTGAATTGGGTATAGCCCAAATTCACTCAAGGTTTGATGGTATTTGATTGGTCAGGTTCGGTTCGGACCATTTTTCTACGCAGGCTTTTTGCTGACAGCAAAGATACGCTCAGCGGGGATACGCAGTTGCGCCAGCAGGTAGGCTTTGAATTCGGGGGCGTAATCTTGTAGCTCCAGAGCCTTTTCCATACAGAGCAGCCAGGCGTCACGCTCGGCTTCGCCGACCGGTAAATGCGCGTGATCGCGGGGAATGTTTATGCTGCCGTATTTGTCGTGGTACAGCTTGGGGCCGCCCATCCAACCGCATAAAAACAGCGTGAGCTTGTCGCGCGATTCGGTCAGATCCGGTTTGTGCATGGCGCGTATGACCTTTGCGTCGGGCAACTCATCCATAAAGCGATAGAAGTCATCCACTAACTGGCGGATTCCGGCTTCGCCGCCGGCAGACTGGAACGAGGTATCAGAAAAACCGTACAGGGGTGTACTCATGGCGGGGACTCGCTATTCGCGGATAAAGGCTAATGGGTAGCCATTGTCCCAAAAGATGTCTGTGACCGCAGCTGGATTTAGGTATTTTTACCTGCCACTAAAATTCCTCAAGAAGCTGAGCTTTGCGTACCGCCTGCTAGACTCAAGCCTATGGCAGTCTTTTGGCCAAGGTAGTTATCTGGCAGCAGGAGCCGAGAAAGCATGAGTGACAATACACAGCAGCCGCTGTTTGGCGGTATTGAGGCGGGCGGCACCCAGTTTATCTGCGTGTTGGCCGATTCGCGCGGTTTTACCAAGGCGCGACGCGATATTCCCACCACTACCGCGGAGGAAACCCTGGCGGCAGCGCGGGATTTTTTTCGCGAGACAGCGCCTCAATTCGGTCAGTTGGCCGCTTTGGGCGTCGTCAGCTTCGGCCCTCTGGATCTCAACCGCAGTTCGCCTACCTTTGGCCACATCACCCGCAACAACCGCCCCGGCTGGTCGCAGATTGACTTGCTGGGCTACTTCAAACGCGAGCTGGAAACCCTGGTTGAGCTGGAGACAGATGTAAACGGCTCGGCTGTTGGGGAGTTTAGCGAAGGCGCTGCCGTTGGCTGCGAAAACTTTGTGTATGTGACCGTGGGGACCGGTGTGGGCGCCGGGATTTTCGCCAGCGGCAAATTAATGCAAGGCATTAGCCACCCTGAAGTCGGCCATATGCTGATTCCGCGTGCGGAGAACGACCATTTTGAGGGTGCCTGCCCGTTCCATGGCGCCTGCCTTGAAGGACTGACTTCCGGTATTGCACTGGAGCGCAGTTGGAAAACCCACCCTCGCAACTTGTCCGACGATCATCCCGCCTGGGAATTGGAGGCTTATTATCTGGCGGTAATGTGTGTGAACCTTACCTGGATGTACGCCCCGGAAAAGATCATCTTTGGCGGTCGTATCATGGTCCGTCGTCCTCACCTCTACCCAAAAATCCGCGCCCACCTAAAGGCATTGCTGGCCGGCTACGCCCACGACGGTGCTAACTATGGCAATGCGCTGGATGATATGGACAGGTACATCATCCCCACCGCCCTCGGCGGCGACGCGGGGATTATTGGCGCGCTGTCGCTGGCGCGGAGGATTTGGTTTGAGTCGCGGTAGGAGATGTTCTGACGGTAGGTTTTTAAGCGGGGAGCCGTCATCCTCGGCTAGGCGCTCTCGCTTGCGGGGATCCAGTTCTTGCTTTTAATTTCTCGCTGGATTGAAGACTGTAAAGAACTGGATCCCCGGCTTTGCCGAGGATGACGACTCCCTCATAAATCAACAATGAGCCTGAGTTACCTACTGCGGCAAATTAAACACACAAGTAAAACAACTTCCCTTCCCTAATTCACTGGTGATCTTCAATTCACTGTCATGGCGCATCAGCACGTGCTTCACAATCGCCAGGCCAAGGCCGGTGCCGCCGGTGGCGCTGTTGCGGCTGGCGTCCACGCGATAGAAGCGTTCGGTCAAGCGTGGCAGGTGCTTGCTATCTATGCCGGGGCCGTTGTCGCTGACTGAAAAATACACATGGCTTTTATCCTGCCAGAGACGCAAATCTATCTCGCCACCTTCCGGCGTGTACTTGACTGCATTGATCGCCAGGTTGGAGAAAGCGCTGTGCAGTTCCTTGTCGTTTGCCTGCAAACTAACCGGTGACTCGCAGTGCAGGCGAATAGTTTGGCCCTTGTCATTGCCCAGGGCTTCGGCTTCATTTTTGATGGAGATCAGCAGTGGCTCGAGATCGACATTGGTGTGCTGGCCGGCTTCTGTGGTTTCGAGTTTGGACAGCACCAGTAAATCATTGATCAGCAGCGACATACGTTTGCCCTGCTGCAAAATTTGCTGCAGCGGTTTGTTCCACTGGGGCATGGCGTTGTTGTCGGCGATGGTCTCTATATAGCCGTTGATCACCGTGAGCGGTGTGCGCAACTCGTGGGACACGTTGGCCACGAAGTCCTGGCGCATCTGCTCAAGGTTGTGCAATTGGGTGATATCGCGGATCACAATCAACCGCTCCTTTTGCCCGAAACGGGTGATCTGGAATTGCAGATGCTTGCTGGCGTGACGTGGTGAAGGCAGGTCCAGCGGTTGGCTGTAATCGCCACCTTCAAAGTAGGCAACGAACTTGGGGTGACGGATAAAGTTGATCACCGACAAGCCCTGGTCTTTGGTGCGAAAACCAATCATGCGCTGGGCGGCGGGGTTCCAGAAGTCCAGATGGCCGCGCCAATCGAGGATGATGATGCCGTCTTTAATGGCCGAAGTGATTTCCTGGATACGTTTGATCACCGCCTGCAGATTGTGGGTCTCAACCTGCTGGTGACGCTGGAGGTGATAGATGTTATCGAAGATCTCGCCCCAGAGGCCGCTGGATTCCGGTGGTTCCTGATTGCTGCTGCCCACCAGCCAATGGTTGAGGCGATACATCTGGAAAAACAGCCAGGCAACATAACCGGCAAGGCCACCCAAAAGCAGCCAGGCCATATGGCCCAGCAACAGGCCGGCGAGCACGGCTACAACAATCAGAATGACCAGGCGGCGCAGCTCGGTCTTAAATCCATGCAGAAACAAACAAACCTCGGGATAGTGACGAGTTGCTAGTGGCTAGTCGCTAGTGGTCGCGGGTCTAGCGACTGATCATTAGCGACTTGTGACTCTTTATCAGGCTTCGATTTTGGTAGAAAAGCGGTAACCGGTGCCGCGCACAGTTTGCACCAGGTCTTCGTGGCCGTCGATGGTTAAGGCTTTGCGCAAGCGACGAATGTGTACGTCGACGGTGCGCTCTTCCACATAGACATTGCCACCCCAGACGTGGTCCAGCAGTTGGCCGCGGGTATAGGCGCGCTCCTGGTGGGTGAGGAAAAATTCCAGCAGGCGATACTCGGTAGGGCCCATATCGACTGATTGGTTATTGATAGTGACGCGGTGACTCGCGGGGTCCAGACACAGACCCTGCACGATAATCGGTTGGCCAGAAATCTTCGGATCGGCGCGGCGCAGCACAGCTTTCAGGCGGGCGACCAGTTCGCGCGGTGAAAAGGGTTTGGTGATGTAATCATCAGCGCCCACTTCAAGACCCTGGATCTTGTTGTCTTCTTCGCCTTTGGCGGTGAGCATGATGATAGGGATGTCGGCGGTGACTTCGTCGCGCTTGAGGCGGCGGGCCAGCTCAATACCGCTGGTGCCGGGCATCATCCAGTCAAGCAGGATCAGGTCGGGTTTTTCATCGATAATCCGGGCGTGGGCATCCTGGGCATTGCTGGCCTCGATGCAATTGTATTCCGCCATTTCGAGCGCTACGCGCAGCATGTCGCGGATGGCGGATTCGTCGTCGACGATTAAAATTTTACGTCCGGTCATAAATGTGCCTTTCAGTTCCAATATGAAGCTATTAAGGCTATTAAATAAAGGTTTTGTTACACATTCGTTACAGGCTAGCCGATTTTTTCGGGTATAGGCAGCAAATAGTCATATTTGTATTGGTCTGCCATGAAATCCCCTTCGCCAAAAAAGAAAAAGGGCCGGTTTTCTTCCGGCCCTTGTATCAGGTTGTGTCAGCTATCAGTGACAGCTGTTATCCAGGTTATAGCTGGTACTGACTAACCAGGATGCCGAATCGTTCGCGGCCGCAGCTGCAGTATCGTAGAGGCGGTACTGCAGGGTGACAGCGGCATTGGGGTTGGTCACCAGATAGCTGAAGTTAGCACCCAGTAACTCGCTACCGGATGTGCCTCCACCGTTGTCCAGCAGGGTGAAAATGATACGGGTACTGTTGGACATGGCGACATAATTGCTGGTGGTATTGCTGGTTAACGTCGCCTCAGCGTTAAAGGTGGCATTGGTAAGCTTGAGCGAAGCATAGCCCTGGTTAGCCGGGGATATTCCAAAGCCAACGGGAATATTACCGGAAAAGCTGTGAAGGCCACAGGTGGTGGCGCTTGAACTCGCTTGGGAAGACGCACTGGAGCTGGCCACTGATGAGCTGGAGGAGGAACTGATACCACAATGGGCCAGGGCTTCCGCACTGATTGCCAGCGAATTCATGTTGTTGATGGCGGCGCTGGCAGTTTCGAACAGGTTAATGTTTAACGTCGCATCACTGCCTGTCATGTTGTAGCCCAAGGATATGAGCAATTGTTCTCCCTGTTGCAAATCGCTAGTGGCCACCAACTGGTAGATAGCACGCTGGCCATCAAAGAATTGTAATGTCGCTGTGCCATTGGCTGTGCTCAGCTCGGGCGCTGCGCCGGCAAAATTGGCGTCCAGCAAGGACAGGCTGACATAGATCTGGTTGCCAGCGGGTACGCCAATAGCCAGGCTGCTGCTACCGTTGAACAGCTTGGTGCTAGTGCAATCAGCCGTCGAACTGGAACTGCTGGAGCTTGAAGAGGACGAGCTGGACGACGAACTTAGCAGTGTTTGGCCAGTGATAAAAATATTATCCAGGCTAATCAAGCTGCCCGCCGTTGGCTTTTTACCCTTGGCATCAAAGTAGAGGCCAACATAGGCGATATTGGACAGGTCAAACCCGGCGTCAGAACCGCTGAAGGCAGGCTGGTTGCTCGCGTTGGCCAGAGGTGTGCTAATGGTGCTCCAGCCATCTGCCTTAAGGCTGGCGGTGGCCAAAGGCGGGAACCAGGCGCGGCGGCCATTGGTATCCTGGTAGTAAAAGCCCAGCTGCATCTTGTTGTTGCGCACGTAGCTCTTGTCCAGATAGACCTGGGCGGAAATAGTCCCGTTGGTCAGCGCGCAAGACTGGAAACTGCTGTTGACAGAAGCTGCATAGCCAACCTTATCCTGGGCTGTAGTCCAGGCAGGCATTAAATGGCTAAGTGCAATAATCTGGCGCACCATGCCATTGAGGGTATTGGGCGAGCCGGCAAAAGAGGTAGTGCTAAATGGCAGGCCCCAGGTTTCAAAGCGCTCTTCATAGCAGTGCGCCACAGGTGCCGGTGCTGCCCCCTTGCCCTTCACCCAACGGATGTTGTCGAGCTGGAAACTCACACCATTTTGCTTGTTCCACTCCGGTAGTATCTGGAAGCCCATATTGACCTGTTCCAGCACCAAACCGCCCTCGGCCAATGCGGCGACGGGTACTTCGAGGGTTTTCCATTGATTTAGCGGTACTTTGGGCAATACGTAGTTATGGCTTTGGCAGGGATAACCACAATCCAGCAGTACTTCCAACTGGGGATTGAGTTTGCCGTAGTTGAGTACTTTGATGTCAAATACCAATTTACCGGTGGCGTAGTCACTCATATCGGCAGAGTCAGCTTTGGTGTAAAAGTGCACCAGCGCGTTGAAATCTTTATTATCGAGGAAGCTGACTTCTACAACTTTTTTGTGGGCGGTCTCAAGGGCGGAAGCAATACGCCAGCGGGCTATCTGGCCCTTGGTGCCCTCAAAAACTTCACCTTGCACCTGATAGTCTTTGCGCTGTTCGTAAGCTGAAAAATCTTTCCAGGTGGGATCTACGCAATCAATAAATACATTGCCTGCAGAGCTTGCACAACTGCTGGAAGCACTGCTTTTGGATGAGCTGGAAGAGGTTTTCTTGGAGCTACTAACGCTTGAGCTGGATTTGCTTGAGCTACTACCGGTAGCAGCGACTGCGGTGGTGGATATTCCAAAGAGAAGAGATGCCGCTAATAGCAGCGAAAATTTCATTTTCATGATTGAAGTCCATAATTCCGTTAATGAGGACAGCTCAATCTGTCAGGCATTCCGTTTAATCCTGGATGCAACATTCCTGTTGGAGTTGATCAGTGTAATTGGAATCACATTGAACTGAAAAAGCGCCTTTAAGCGCCGGGCGGGATTCTATCACCCTTGAATGAAAAGTGTATGTTTTGTGGGCAAACGGTGAGGCGAAACAGGAGACCGGATACCGATCTCCTGTTCACTGGATTATTTAGTGCCGGAGACGTTGGCAGGAGCAATATCGCCCGCCAACTTGATCAATCGGACAAACTCGGCCCGGTAGCCATTGTCGTCACCGCCCAAGCCTGAACGAGCCAAGCTGGCCAGCTGCTCAGGGGAGTAGTTGCCGAGATAGTTACTATCGCGCAGATACATCCCAAAACCGGCAACGCTGGCCGCAAAGCGGAAGTCGGGGCTGGTTTGATCCAGCGAGGCTTTGGCGCTGCTGGCCAGGATGGGTTCTTCCAGCAATATGCTGGTGTCTTTGCCGGGCTGTTTATAGCGCAGGCGCAGGAAGGCGAGTTCTTTGCCGGCGTCAGTTGCGGGTTTGGTCGCCGCCGGTGTCTGATAACGATGTTGGTCGATCAGTGTGGCTTTGCCGACGGGTGTTATCTCATAAAGTGCAGTCACAGTTTTGCCCGCACCTATTTCACCGGCATCCACTTTGTCGTTGTTAAAATCAGCCTCGTTCAGCAAACGGTTTTCGTAACCGAGCAAGCGGTATTCCGCCACTTGCGCCGGGTTGAATTCCACCTGCACTTTTACGTCGGCTGCCACTGTATTGAAGGTGGAGCTCATCTCCTCCAGCAAGACTTTGCGCGCTTCATCCACCGAATCTATGTAGGCGCTGTTGCCGTTACCTACGTCCGCGACCTGCTCCATCATGTAGTCGTTGTAATTGCCGGTACCGAAGCCCAGGGTGCTGAGGGATATGCCGCTTTTACGCTCGGCGGCGACCATGTCCTTGAGTTGATCGACACCACTCAGGCCCACGTTAAAGTCGCCGTCAGTAGCCATCAAAATACGGTTGACGCCATTGGGAATGTAGCTGCTGCGCGCCATCTGGTACGCCAGTTTCATAGCGGCCTCACCGGCGGTACTGCCGCCTGCTTGCAGGCGATCTATGGCGGCGATGATTTTTTCATGCTGGTTGCCGGGGGTTGGCTCCAGCTCTACTTGTGTTCGACCGGCGTAAACCACCAGCGAGATGCGGTCTTCGGCACGCAATTTTTTGGTGAGCATTTTGAGGCTGCTTTTCACCAGTGGCAGCTTGTCCTGCGATTCCATGGAACCTGACACGTCTACCAAAAAGACCAGGTTACAGGGCGGCATCTCCGCCGCTTTCGCATCTACGGCCTGGATGCGCAGGCGCAGCAACTGGTGATCGGGATTCCAGGGAGCAGGTGCCAGCTCGGTTTGTACGCTGAAAGGGTGTTCGGAGGTTTTTGCAGCTTTGGCGTAAGGGAAATAATTGATCAGCTCTTCGATGCGCACGGCGTCTTTTGGAGGCAGCTGTCCTTGCTTGAGCATGCGGCGGACATTGCTATAAGAGCCCGTATCTACATCAATACTGAAGGTAGAAACGGGTTCGCTTTGGACGGACTTAACGGGATTTTCGGTTTGGTGTTGGTAGTTTTCGCGGTTGGGTTCTGCCGTTTTCGCTGCCACTTCACGCAGTGCCATCATCGGCATTGGCGCTGCGAGAGCTGGTGCTTCAACTGGCATGGCTGCTATAGGTGCAGGTTTTTTCTTATCGCTACTGGAGCATGCCAGCTCAAGGCCGGCGCAACTTATGGTGAGAGCTAAAACCGCTAGGCGCTGCATTTTCATCTGTGTGTTCCCTTTGAGCTGAAAGAGGAAGATGAGCTGAAGCGGTTTATTTGAGTGCGAGATCCCCCGCTATACCCACGAATATCGCCGCGCCAACCCAATTGTTGTTCAGGAAGGCTTTGAAACAAGCCTCGCGCTCACGATAGCGAATCAGAACCTGCTGGTAGCTGAACAAACCGGCCGCTACAACCAGGCTTACGTAATAAACCCAACCCAGTTCCGCTGCCTTGCCCACCAGTACCATGGCGTAGAGCATCATGGCTTGCAGGGTACCGGTGATGACGCGGTCTTGTTCGCCGAACAGGATAGCGGTGGATTTGACGCCTATTTTGAGGTCGTCGTCGCGGTCCACCATGGCGTAGAAGGTGTCGTAAGCTACTGTCCAGAGCACCACTGCCAGGTAAATCACCCACATATTTTTATCCAGCTTGCCGATTTCAGCGGCGTAAGCCATGGGTATGCCCCAGGCGAAAGCGGCGCCCAGCACAACTTGGGGCAGATGGGTATGGCGCTTCATAAAGGGATAGCTGGCCGCCAGCAGCAAGCCGCCGACAGAGAGTTTGATGGTGAGCACATCGGTACAAAGTACCAGGCCGAAGGAGGCCAGGCAGAGCACGACAAACAGCGTCAATGCCTCGCGGCTGGTCACGGCACCGGTGGCCAGCGGGCGCTGGTTAGTGCGGGCGACACGGCCATCGATCTTGCGGTCGGCAAAGTCGTTGATTACGCAGCCGGCGGAGCGCATGAGCAGCACGCCGAGGGAGAATATCACCAGGTTCTTCAGGCTTGGGGTGCCTTTGGCCGCCAGCCAGAGTGCCCAGAGTGTGGGCCAGAGCAGCAACAAGGTACCTATTGGCTTATCAATACGCATCAAACGGATGTAATGGGGCAGTTTTTGCCGCAGCCCCTGGATAGCTGGCGGCAGAGAGGCGCGACGCGCGCCCTTGGTTGGACGTGCTTTAGCAACAGCTAGAGATGGTTCTGGCCCTGCCGAAGTAGTATCGGTTACGGCTGATAGGGGGGCTGCTTCTGTGGCTGACGCAGCTTCTAACGCGGGAATTCCGGTAATCGCGGCTGCAGCCAAAGGCGCCGGTTCCAGATCAGCTTCAACTGTGGAAACGGGTGCTTTTTTGGCTTTGGCGGCGGCAATTTTGGCCAGTTTGGCTTTGGCTTGCTTGGCCTTTTCGGCAGCCGCCTGCTGTTTGGCGAGCTGATCCTTATCTTCCGCTATCGTAGCGGTATCAGCAGACTTGTTGGTTTTGGCGGGCGATGCTTTGGCCGTGGCCGATTTGTCGCCAGCGGCTTTGGATTTGGCCGCCTCTGTCTTGGGTTTGGATACAGCGGCTTTGGCTTTAGGCGCAGCTGCTTTGGGCATAGTTGCTTTAGCCACCGTTGCTTTGGGTGCGGCCGCCTGGGCTTTCGGCTCAGCCGCCAGGGGCTTCGGTGCAGCTGTTTTTGGCTTGGATGCGTCCACTTTGGTAGAGGCAGGTTTACTCGCCGGCTTTGGCTTGGCGGCTGCTTTTCCTGCAGTGGGCGCCGCAGCCCTGGCTTTGGCTGGGGGGGCTTCTGGCGGTATACCCTGGGGCGGTTTCTGGTCGCTGGTCATAGGTTCGGCTGCTGGTTCCGGGTGGGGGCTGCGCCGGGAAAGTCCGGCAAAAACACTTCGCTGACCAGCAGGGGTTTGCCATCCACATAAAAAATCGAGCGGCGGCCCCAGGCCTGCTGGTTGCCCAACAGTGTTTCTGGCAGGTAGGCATCATGTCGGCTAATGAGGCTCAGGGCAATGGGGCTGCGCTGCAACTGTGGCTGGCTAAACAAAAATGCGCCCAGCGGCCGGTTGCCCTGTTTGCGCAGATGGCGCAGGCGACCGGTCAGGCTGGACAGCGGCAATACGCTGCGGGCAAATACCCAATCCTGGCCGTGGCCCATTAGCACTACCTCGCGCACCAGACAGCGCTGATGCAGCTTGATGCCCAGTGCGCGAGCCTCGTCGCGGCTGGCGCGCGCGGGCAGCTGGCGCAGCACCTTGACCGCGAAATGGCCATGGCTGAGGTGGATTAATTTGGCGGTGAGAGAGCCTTTGTCGAGCAACCAGGGTTTGAGGGCGGTGGGGGCCTGATCGGCGCGGCGCGTCCAACGTATTTGGCGCCGAAAGTGTGAAAAAGTTGGCAAGCTGAAAAAACCCTAGGCTAAAGTGCAGAGAAGCTGGCATTCTAGCAGCCCCGTTTTGGAACTGGCAGAAGCCTGACCTGATTCGACCGACGACAGGGCCGGTTTTTGCCGTAGGATTTGGCGCTTTAGGGTGCCTACCGGTGGAATAACCTTCCGTCCGGGTAAGGTAACAACTCACTACAATTAGAGATATCACTCATGAACAAGTCTGATCTGGTTACCGCTGTGGCTGCACAAGCGGACATCACTAAAGATAAAGCTGACGCCGCGGTATCGGCGATTATCGAACAAATCACCAACGCGCTGAGCCGCGACGAGAGTGTGACCCTGGTAGGTTTTGGCACTTTCAGCCAGAGCCACCGCGCCGCTCGCACTGGTCGCAATCCGCAAACTGGTGCCGAGATCAATATCGCAGCATCCAACAGCGTGAACTTCAAACCAGGTAAAGCGCTGAAAGATTCGGTAAACGGCTAATCAGCTCTTACCCATCCATAAAAAAGGACGCATTTGCGTCCTTTTTTTGTTTCTTGTTTAGCCGTCAGCTTTACTCCGTGGCGTAGATGTATAGCGTCTGGTCTTCGCCAATAGCACCTTCGAAATAGATAAGCGCTTTACTGTCCGAGGTGTAAAACCAGGACTTACCTTTACTTGGAGAGAAGCTATTCGGCTGGGAGTGGCTGGCCACCAGGCTTTGGTCGGCGCGGTAGACTTCCAGTTTATTGGCACCGCCATAGCTCACGCTGTAGAGCGCAAAGCGGCCATCGTCACCCATGATGATTCCCGGTGGGCTGCCCTCGTAAGCTTCGTCGGCAACCAGGTTGCCGTGCAGCTCGGTGAAACCAGGCCTGTTTTGGTCATCCACATCGACTTTGTAGATCAGCAGGTTCCTGCTACCGGTCTGTGTCCAAGGTCTGTTCAGCACACCCAGGTACTTGCCGTTATTGGACACATTCGCGATTTTGTAGCCGCTGAGACTAATGCCGCCAAGGATGTAGGAGCGCTTGAATTCCCCGGTCAGATAGTCGTAGTCGTAGTGGATATAGCCGATGGTGTCCGACCCGGCCGCAAGGGAGAATTCACCGCTTGGCGATGGAAATGCGTCGCCGGAGTAGCCGGAATACACCAGTAAATTGCCGTTAAATGCATCGAACAGCCCGAACCCATCGCTCACCATGTCTTTGCCACTGATACGGGCATAAAGCGCGCGCTCAAGGCTATTGTTATTCATCGGGGCGATGGAATAGCTGCTGAAATCCTTGAGATTGATAATGATCAGGCGCCCGGAATAGACGTTACGGTCGTAGCTGAGGCCAAACATATATTGACCGTCATCGCTAATCACCAGGGAGCTTACGGGATACTCTTTGATTTCCAGCGTTTTTTCCACGCTGCGGGTGGCGAGGTTGTACTTGGTGATTATCTTGCCGCTATCTTCCCCATTGCCTATGTAGATATAGGGACCCAATTTATCGCGCACAGCAAAGGCCTCGCGAGGCAGGGTGCTGGCTGCACCGAAGATTAGTGGAGCGCCGGATTTATAATAACCAACATAAACTTTGGTGGGCACCACGGCCTTGTTATCAGGTTGGCTCAGGGCGATTTCGGCGGTTTGGAAGCCCTGTGGGAGTGCGCCTGCGTTCAGATGGAACTGCACCTTGCTATCGGCCACTGAATCTATGGTCAGCCAGCTGGAGTTAGACACCACCTGGGTATTGCTATTGGTGGGGGTGTTGATCCAGAAGTCACCCTCGTGGGCCTGGTTGGTTCCATAGTCTGAAAAAGCAAAAGCCGCCTGGCTGGCTTGCATACGGGTTTGCTGGTAGGGGAAATTAACCTTGATATCGCGCTCAACCTTGCCGCCGGGCAAGTCTGCCTGGACGTGGATCTGGCCACTTAAGATGCCGTCTTGTTCCGGGAACTTGCTTGCATCTACGTAGACTTGCAGCTTGTCTTTGCCAGTGACGCCAGTCAGGCTTTTAGCCGATAACCACGCCGGCAGCGTCGCTGTCCAGGTTAGCGGAATGTTGTTGGTATTCAGATCAATATCCACGGGCTCCAGTGATTTGCCCAAGACCTGGTTGGGGAAGTTGATATCCAGATTGGTGGTGCTGAAGTCGGGCGCTGTGAGGACGAAGTTCAGCGTTTTGACTACTTTTTCGCCTGTGTCTGCAGTGAATACTACCTCGACATTTTTGGTGTTTACGGGGGTTTTGAGCGGGTCGTAGCTGACCGTGATGGACTTGTTGCCTGTACCCGTATCAGCGCTGAACGTCAGGCCGGCAAAGGCGGATGAGACGGTCCATTTTTTGGCAAAGGACTCTATCAAAAACTCCGCCGTGCGCGGGGTATCGCCCCAAAGTCCAGCAATGTCACCTGTGTAAGCGGTAACGGCGAAGCCATCCTGTTGCTTCATGGTGATCACAATATCTTTGGTGACGTACTTGCTGCCGTCTTCTTTCCCGGTCACCAATCTCAGGCGCTGGGTATAGGTTCTGGCCTCTGTAAAACTGTAATTCACACTGAGGTTCAGGTTGGCGGTGGTGGACGATGTAGCCACCAGGCTGACGCCCAGGTGGCTATCAAGTGTCTCGCCAGGAAGAGAGCCTGCAATCAGGCCATCACCTGAATAGGTCACTTTGATGGTTGCGATACCGGTTGAACCTTTGAAGGGCACATCGAAGTCCACGCTGGTTTTATCAACGCTGATGGAGTAAGCCCCGTTTTTTACTGTCCCTGTCTCACTGGAGCTGCTGGCTTGATTTCCGCCGCCTCCACCAGAACCTCCGCCCCCTCCGCCGCCACAGGAGGCCAAGAGTAAAACTGCCAAAAACGCAGCAAAAATCTGTCCTGCGCCCTTAAAAACCTTCATATGTATCTCCATTTGTCGTAGTTATGTTGATTTGCGCGCTCGCTGAAGCGGTGCGCACGGTACAGAATTTGCCCAGCTTGGGCAATTAGGAACACTGGATGAGTGATGTAAAGATCTAAGCGAGAGCCCCTAAGCAGGAGACACGGAGCTGTGGTCTAACCTCCATGTAACGGGCGCAATGGGCAGCGGGGAGATCAGGGCCAGAGTGGCCCTGTTGAAGAGATGTGAGGCTGGTTAATCAAACCAGCCGCGGACGTTGTCTGGCAGAGGTACAGATTTACCGGTGTCCTTGGCGATCCAGACTATTTTGGAGTAACCCTCGCTGCAGGGATTAACCGGGTCTTGCGAGCTGTAGACTTTGTAGGTCGCCATAAAGCTGGAGCGGCCGGGTTCGGAGATGTCTATATCGATGCGCAATACATCCGGGTGGAACAGCGGGCGGAAAAAAGTACAGCCGATGGTGACGACTACCGGGTGGCTGTCGCCGTTCATGGGGATGCCTTTTTCCAGCATCCACTTGAAACGCGCCTCTTCAAAATAGCGGAAGTAGAGGGTGTTGTTCACATGGCCAAAAGCGTCCATGTCGCCCCAGCGGATGGGGATTTCACAGGAGTAAAAAGGGGACGTCATAACTGCCTCCGGCGCAAATAAGCGGGTTTATCAAAGGTGAGGTAAAGCAGGCGTGGGCAGCCGGTCTCTTCGGCGCGCGGGCACCAGAAGGAGAGGGCCATAGCGGCTTCGCAGCTGATTTCCACCTCATTGGGATCTTTGGTTTTGGATACATCGCAACTATTGCCTATAGCTTTGTCGATGGATTCGCCCTGAAACATCTTCATGGTGCCCAAGTGTTTGAGCAGGTCATGGGCTTTCTCCGGCGCTATGCCCCAGGGGCGCATCTTCACCTCGCGGCCGTTGATGGTGACCAGCAGTTGCTGTTGGGGTGCGGAGCAATCCCATTCGCCATCCACCTTGTCGCAGTCGTCTACATAGCGCAGCGGCTTGTTGTAAACCTGGCCGTGGGCTGTGCACTCCACATAGGCCGAGGTGCGTGCTTCTAAATCCGGCTTGCCGTTGATGCCTTTGGAGGCTTCGAACTTGTAAGCGCTGATACGCTCGGCAGTTACGCCCTGCGACATGCAGCCCAATGCCTCGAGCCGGTTGCGCTCGGCTTTGGAGAGTTTGATAGGCGTACCCTCGCCTGCGGCCCACATATCCGTGGCCAGCAAACTCAAGGGAATGATGAGCGCGGCGGCAATAAGCCTGATCGTGGGTATCTGCATAGCCTGTGCTCAATAGCCGGTACGAGCGGTAAAGCTCACCCGCATCTCGCCCAAACCGGCGTAGGCGATAGTGACGTCCTTGCCGAGCGGAACCTCCAGAACGCCGGCATAGGAGCCGGTAATCACCGCTTGCCCTGCCTCTATACCCTGCCCGCGGCTGCGCAAAAATTCTGCCAGCCAGTAGAGCGCCACGCGCGGATTGCCGTTGGGATGTTTGCCCTGATGTTGTGTCGTTTCGCCGCTGTGATGCACGGAGATGGCTATTTCGCCGGCGTTGGCGGCCTGTTCGCTGTCAACTTGCGGGCCAATAAACAGGCCCTGGTTAACCAGGCCATCGGCGAGGGATTCATAGAATTCAATACTACCGGTATCAGCAAAGCGACTGTTGATCAGCTCCAGTGCCATATGGGTGCGGCTGATGGCGGCGTCCACTTCGGCGGGAGTATAGGGTTCATCGCGTGGCGGTAAGTCTTTGCCAAAAAAGAAGGCCAGCTCGGGTTCTATGCGCGCCAGATCGCCTTTTGGTCCCGCTTCTTTTTTGGGCCAGAGCGCAACGGGGGGAACTGAATCAATAGTACGGGTGTAGATGGGGCCAACAATCTGTTTGTCCTGAACGGGCAACAGGCATTTCCAACCGCCGATGGAGTCATCTTTCAGGTTGCACCAGAGGTGAGTGACGGCGGCTTGTATAGCCAGGGCCTGGTCGATAGTGGTGGGGCGGCAGTGCTCGGGCAAGCGGTCGCCCTGGGTTCCATGGATGCGGCGATCTACCAAAAGTTCGGCCGCCGCGGTGGCGCTAAATGTCATGTTAATCCTTGATCAAGTAAATGGCATGCTACAAAAACAAAACCCCTGAGTATGCTAGCCCAGGGGTTTTATTGGCAATACGCGACCTCGGTTATTCCTCGTGTTTGATCTTTATCTCTATGGCGCGTGGCTGGGGGCTACGCAGTGCCAGATAAACCAGGCCTGCGGAAAAAAGCACAGCGACCAAAAAATCCAGCGACACCGGACGCGGGAAGAGCAATAACGACAGGGCATAAAACAGGCTGAGCACAGTGGCCAGGAGCGCCAGGGATAGCTTCATAGATAAATCCTCTGTTAATAGCATGGGCGCCCCCTTGGAGGTCGCCTCATGCGGTGATTAATGAGGTGAAAGCCCGGCCGCTATATGCTGCAAGTCGCTGCTGGACTCCAGAATGTTCTGCACTGTCTGCTCGGCTTTTTCCGGGTCCAGGTGCAGCTCGGCATAAACACTAGCCGGTATTTCAAGCTTAGGCCCTGCTCCGATGTTGTGCTGGAGCAACAAGCGTTTTGCCACAAAAATCAGCTTGGCATAGGCAGCATTGTCACCTTTGTACTCAGGATTGTTCTGATGGCGAAGGCCAACTACCACCTCTTCCGGCATGGACCAGAGCGACATCAGTGTACTGGCCAATTGCTCGCGGGTAACGCCGATCAAATGGCGCTCAATCGCCTGGTGCGCAACGTGGGGATTGGCATCCGCCATATCGCAGTAGGCCTGATAGTAAGGTGGAAATACTTCCGCCAGTATCAGATAGCCAAAGTTATGTAGCAGGCCGCACAGGTAGGCCATACCAAAGCTGGGGCGATGGTCGCGCGGAATAGCGGTTACCAGGCCTTCAATGGTAGCAGCCATGTACACAGCCTGTTGCCAGTAAGGCAATGTGCCGTGGGGGCCTTGTTTGGGGATTTGCATGGTTTTGCCGAGGGATAAACCCAGGGCCAGGTTGAGCACCATATCAAAACCGAGCACGCGCACTATGGCATCGTGGATAGATTTGATTTTGCCGGGGGCAGAATAGTAAGGCGATGCCGCCCAACTTACGACCTGCGCCGCCAGGCTGGGGTCAGTTTCGACAATTTGGGCCAAATCGCTGATATCGGCGTTGGGGTTTACGCGCAGCTTGATAATGCGCTGGGCGGTGTCTGACAGGGGCGGTAATTCCAGGGTTTCTTCAAGGCGTTGTTTGATGCGCAACTGGGTGAAGTTGCGCACGGCGCCCAGGATCTGGTCGGTGTCGCTGGTGTTGAAATCTTCAGCCTCCAGGGGCGCGAGCGGCACTGAAATATCGCACAGGGTAGCGCCCTCCAGTATCTGTTCAAACTCACTGCGGCCAATGCGTACAAGCTGCTCTTCGCTGCCGGAATCCAGCAGCAGCTCTTTGCGGTCCATCAGGCTCCTGTCCACCAGGGTTTGCAGGCCCGCAAGTTTGGGCAGTGCCGGGATGGAA
This sequence comes from Cellvibrionaceae bacterium, assembly GCA_021151695.1. Classification (GTDB taxonomy): domain Bacteria; phylum Pseudomonadota; class Gammaproteobacteria; order Pseudomonadales; family Cellvibrionaceae; genus Cellvibrio. The sequence continues at coordinate 136,422 of JAGKWU010000008.1, forward strand.
TCAAGTTTATGGGTCGCGCAGAATTTGCGGATATCCTCACGGCTGGTGGCGTTTAGCTCGCGGCCCAGCTGGCGGTTGACGGCTTTGAGATCGAGCAGGCGGTCGGCGGCGATAATCACCTGTACCCGGCCCTGGTCATCTTGCAGTATCAGTGATTTTGCGGCGCTCATATTGCGTAAGTGCTGGTCATGCCAAATCAAGCGTTTGTCTTCGTCGTTGAAGGGGGTCGTCGCTATGTCGTAAGCGATGTTTTGGTTCTGCAGCAGCGACTGGACACTCGCGGGTACTGGCACGGCCTACTCCTTTTGGGAAATGGGGTGGAAGTTCGGGTTAATAATAATTTTTGCTGGGGTTTGCCGATTGAAGCGTTTCTTTGTGAGCATAGACGAGTATTTTAAACTTGCAGGTAAACATGGCTCTTTCCCAGCCAGCGTTCGATGATTTTGTGGCATAGCGCAAAATGATGCGCCATTAAATAATGGGCGCTGTCTTTTACTTGCGGGAGCAGGCCGGCGTCGCGCTGCAAATCGGCAATTTTGAACTGCATTTCGCCGGTTTGGCGGGTGCCTAATACTTCGCCAGGGCCGCGCAATTGCAAATCCTGTTCGGCAATATAAAAGCCATCGCTGCTCTCGCGCATCACTCTTAACCGCTCTTTACTCTGGCGCGATAGGGGCGAGCCGTATAACAGTACGCAATGGCTCGCTGCCGCACCTCGCCCCACGCGTCCACGCAACTGGTGCAACTGGGCCAGACCCAGGCGCTCGGGGTTTTCGATAATCATCAGGCTGGCGTTGGGTACATCCACGCCGACTTCGATCACGGTAGTCGCCACCAGCAAATCCAGCTCGCCCGCTTTAAAACTCGCCATCACTGATTCTTTATCTACGGGTTTTAATCGCCCGTGGATCAGCCCTATGCGCAATTGCGGCAAGGCCAGCGCCAGGCTCTCGGCTGTGGCCTGCGCCGCTTGGGCTTCCAATGCTTCGGATTCTTCAATCAGGGTACATACCCAATAGGCCTGGCGGCCCTGTTCGCAACCTAAACGCACCCGCTCTATCACCTCTTCGCGTCGCAAATCGGCGATCACCACTGTGGTTACCGGCGTACGGTTGGGCGGTAGCTCGTCGATGATGGAGCAGTCCAGATCCGCATAGGCACTCATAGCCAGCGTGCGTGGAATAGGGGTGGCGGTCATGATCAGCTGATGCGGGCGCAGATCGCCACTGTTGCCTTTGTTACGCAGGGCCAGCCGCTGGTGAACCCCGAAGCGATGCTGTTCGTCGATCACCACCAGACCCAGATCCGAAAATTCCACCGCCTCTTGAAACAAGGCATGGGTGCCTACTACTACTTGTGCCTCGCCGCTGGCGATATCTGCCATTTGGGTGCGGCGTTCGCCGACTTTGAGTTTGCCCGTCAGCCAGCCCACTTTGATGCCCAGCGGCTCCAGCCATTTGCCGAAGTTGATGCGGTGCTGCTCTGCCAGAATTTCTGTGGGTGCCATTATGGCGGCTTGCTTGCCGGCGGCGACAGCGGCCAAAGCCGTCAATGCCGCGACAACAGTTTTGCCTGAACCCACATCGCCCTGTACCAATCGCAACATGGGGACGGGCCTGGCGAGATCTTCCGCAATTTCACCGCAAACGCGGGCTTGGGCTCGGGTTAGGGCAAAGGGTAATTGGGCGAGAAACGCCTGCTGTAGTTTGGGGGCTGGTTTGAGTTGCGGGGCACCGTTTGCTTGAGTCTGGCGGCGCAACAGCAGCAAACTCAGGTGATGGGCGAGCAACTCCTCAAATGCCAATCGTTGTTGATAGGGATGTTCACCCTCCTGCAGCTGCTTCACATTGGCGTTGGCGGGCGGTTGGTGCAGGTAGCGCAAGGCATCGGCGAGGGACGACTGGCGCAATTCGCGGCGCACCTCGTCAGGCAACAACTCCTGCAGTTTATGGCTGTTGAGCCAGGTGATGGCTTGGGCTGCCAGGCTGCGCATGCGCGGCTGGGTCAAGCCTTCGGTGGCTGGGTAGACGGGGGTGAGCGTTTCTTCAATGGGCAGAGGTGCGGCTTCATCCAGCAGGTCGTATTCCGGGTGATAGACCTCCAGACCGGCGGCACCGCGGCGTGTCTCACCAAATATCCGCAGGCGAGTGCCGGTCACCAACCGCTGCTTTTGCGCGGCGTTGAAATGATAAAAACGCAGGGTGATAGTGCCTGTGCCATCCTGCAGTTTGACCACCAGACTACGGCGTTTGCCAAAGACTATGTCGCAGGCACGAACTTCACCTTCAATCACTGCGTTGGTATTGGGTTGCAGTGCACCTATGGGGGTGACGCGGGTGCGATCCATATAGCGCAGGGGCAAGTGGAACAGCAGGTCCTGCAGGCTGTTCAGACCCAACCGGCCAAGCTTCTCCGCCAGGCTCGCGCCCACGCCCTTGAGCGCGGTAACGGGAATCTGGTCGAGGGTTTTCTGGGGGGCAACAGCCATGGACAAGCGGCTCACTCCGTGCGATTTACTGGCTGCGGATTCTAAAGGCTATTGGGGGCGAATTCTAAGGATTATTGGGCACTAACGTTAAAGCTTACTGGTTGATAGTGGCCAGATAGCCATCCAGCGCTTTGGCAAAATTATTGGGCTTGGCCATGTCCTGTGCGAGACCGTCGGCGTAGCTGCGCTGTTGTTGCGAGAGAAAATCAGTGAGCGAGTCGCGCGCGCGCTTGGCTACATCCTGATTGCCGCCGTTGCTTGTAGCGGCCAAGCTGTAAAACGTGCGCGCCAGCATGACATCTTTAGGTATGGTGTCGCCGGATTGGTAAATGCGGCCGAGCAACATCAAGGCGTCTGTCTGGTTTTGGGCACCGGCTTTGCGCAGCCAGCCAATCGCCATTTTTACATCGCGTTTTACGCCTTTACCCTGGTTGTACATGATTCCCAAGGCGAGCTGCGCATCGCGGTTTCCGCCCAGGGCGGCTGATCCGTACCAGTAAAGCACCTGGCTGTAATCATGGGTTTGTTCGGTTTTGGCGGCGTAGATTTGGCCCAGGCGATACTGCGCCTCTGTCTGGCCCTGATGAGCTGCTTTGCGGTACCAGCCGTCGGCCGTTTTAGGATCGGCCGTTACCCCCAGGCCTTTTTCATAGCGGCTACCCAGCTGGTATTGGGCGTAGCTGTTACCTGCCACTGCTGCCCGGGAGTACCAGTCGCTGGCAAGTTTGTCATCGCGGGGGACAAACTGGGCGTTGGCGTAAAAGGTCGCCAGGGTGAGTTGAGCGCTCATATCGCCGGCATTGGCAAGGTTTTGCAGCTGCTCCAGGCCGGCTTTGGCGTCGCCTTTGTTAATGGTCGCCAGCGCTTCTTTTACATCTGCCTGTGCCCAGGTGCTGGTGAGTAGTAAAAGTGCGGCGAGGAATTTCTTATTCATTATATAAATCCAGATAACAATAATCGGCCCGCATCAGCAGGCCATAATTCTGGAGTCTAGCTGAGGTGCGCCGACCTGCCGATTAATTGCTGGTTCGGTTTCAGGTCGGCACTGCCTTTTAGGCGGGCACTTCTTAGACGGGCACTTCAGCTCGCGCTTGCTGGATAGATTTACGCAGCGCATCTATCGCCTTGTGGCGTGGGAAGCTGGCGCGCCAGGCCAATGCAACTGTGCGGCTGGGTGCTGGCTCGCTAAAGGGGCGGGTTACCAGCAGGTTGGAGCTGTAGATATTACTGCTGGCCGCCGATTGCGGCAGTATGGTGATACCCAGGCCAGAGGCGACCATGTGGCGCAGTGTCTCCAGCGAACTGCCTTCAGCGGCCGTGCGTATATTGCTGGAGGATTCCTCGCTGGCGTGCTGGATATTCGGGCAGGTGGTGAGTACCTGGTCGCGAAAGCAGTGGCCCTCGCCTAGCAGCAACATTTTCTGGTCGGTGAGATCACTGGCATCGATTTCGGATTTGCTGGCCAGCGGGTGGTTATGGGGCATCAGTACCACGAAGGGCTCATCGTAGAGTGGCTGGGTGACTACGTCCGGCTCGGTAAAGGGCAGCGCCACTATGATCACGTCCAGCTCGCCGTTGCGCAGCTTTTTGCGCAGGTTGTGGGTGTAGCCATCTTCCACATAGAGCGGCATTTTGCTGGCGAGGGTCTGCAGGTGCGGGATAAACTGCGGCAATAGGTAGGGACCGATGGTGAAAATGGCGCCTACGGCCAGGGGGCTGCTGAGTTGGTCTTTGCCGGCGTCGGCCATGTCTTTGATGGCGGCGGTTTGCTCCAGTACCAGGTTGGCCTGGCGGACTATCTGCTCGCCCAACGGTGTTGGCTGCACGCGGGATTTGGTGCGTTCAAACAGGGCTATGCCGAGTTCGTCTTCGAGTTTTTTAACGGCGATACTCAGGGTCGGCTGGCTGACGTAGCAGCGATCGGCGGCGCGGCCGAAGTGCTGTTCCTGGGCGAGGGTGACTATGTAGCGGAGTTCGGTGAGGGTCATTTATTGCTCCTGGTCGGACGCCGATGTTTATTCCAAGACACGCCGTAAACCCGGTCCCTGGGGGCTCGGCGCCAGCATCCATGCTGGCGACGGTCTTGGAATAAACACAAGCATCCTCTTGCAAGTCTGTGCAAATCAAAGAAGGTATCCGAGAGTTATGGCAATTAATAGCCAAACCCTATCAAAAGAGCAAGTGCTAATAGTTGGATGTGGTGACATTGGGCGCCGTTTTTCGGGTTTTTTACCGATGGGCTCTTATGAGGTCACCGGTTTACGGCGTCGGGCGCAGGAAGATACGTCGTTTGTGCGATATCAAAGTATCGATGTGACCGATAGGGCACACTTGGCCAATGTGCTCGCCAAAGGTTTTGATGTCATTGTGATTACCATGACGCCCGCCGAGCGAAGTGATGCAGGTTACGAGCGCGCCTATGTGCAAACCTGTCGCCATCTGGTTGAGCTGTTGCAGCAGGCGAATCATAAACCGCGCTTGGTGATTTTCGTCTCCAGCAGCGCGGTTTACGGCCAGATGGATGGCAGCTGGATTGATGAACTCTCACCCACTGAACCGGATAGCTTTAGCGGCAAGCGTTTATTGGAAGCCGAACAGATAATTCTTACAAGTGGCCTGCCGGCAACGGTGGTGCGTTTTAGTGGAATTTACGGCCCTGGTCGCAACCGCCTGATCGAACAGGTACGTCAGGGCAAGGCTTCATCCAGCAGGCACATCACTAATCGCATTCACGCCGACGATTGTGCTCGCGTGTTAGCGCATCTGGTGGAGTTGAATCGCCATGGGCAGCCGCTCGATAATATTTATCTCGCCAGCGATTCCGCACCTACGCCGATGATTGATGTTGTGACCTGGCTTGCGGAGCAAATGGGCGTAGAAGAATTTTTATCGCCGGAGGCGGTGAACGAGCGCGGTAATAAACGCTGCGCAAATAAACGTTTGTTGGCAACCGGATTTGAGCTGCGTTATCCGTCATTTAAAGACGGTTATGGCCTTTTAATGTTATAGCCTTTTAATATAGATACGTTAAAGATTAAGACGATGCTTTCCCCCGAACAGATTTTACGATTTAACAATGATGGTTATCTGGTGATTCCGCAGTTTGAATCAGCAGAGTTTTGCTCGCGCCTTGTCGCCTTTGCCAAATCCGAACTGGCGAGCCACGCAGAGCCCATCGAATACGAAGCTGACACCCAATATCCCGGTGCCCCCAGTTCGCGCGATGCGGAGGGCGGAAAAACCGCGCGGCGTTTGCTGGGTGTTTACGCGCGCAGTCCTCTCATTTCGGATTGGGCTACAAGCGCTGTGTTGGGGGAAATACTGCAACAACTTTTGCACACTGATGTGTATTTGTCGCAATGCCATCACAACTGCATCATGACCAAGCAGCCCGCCTACTCCAGCCGCACCGGCTGGCACCGCGACAGTCGCTACTGGAACTTTGTGCGCGCCGAATTAATTTCTGCCTGGTTGGCGCTGGGAAATGAATTAGAGGAAAACGGTTGCCTTTGGGTAATTCCCGGTTCGCAAAAAATGGATATTGATGTGGAACAGCTGGATGCGCTGCAATTTTTACGCACAGATCTTTCACGCAATAAAACGCTGTTGGACCAAGCGATTCCTGTTCCGCTCAAGCAAGGGGACTTGTTACTTTTTCACAGCAATTTATTTCACGCCGCCGGTCGCAACACCACCGATATCACTAAATTTTCGATGGTGTTTACTTATCGCGATGCAGGAAATTTGCCAAAAGCGGGAACGCGTTCGGCGATGTTGCCGGATGTGTTGCTGAAGGCGTAAAGGTGAAAGACACTGGAGCGCCAGCCGCTGGAACGCCAGCCGCTGGATGCCCTGACGGGAATGACGGTAGGAAAGATCTCCTTTAAGTTGGGAGTCGTCATGCCCGCAGGGCATCCAGTGCCTTTAAATGAAAACTATTTCCTCGCTGGCAATTTTGTGAGCGCCTCAAACACCAACTTCGCCACCGCCTCCGCCCCTTCCGGTTTGAAATGCGTGTTGTCTGTTAAACCATCGGGATAACCCGGATACTCGCCCTTCGCCAAGTGCATAAAGTAATGGCTGCTCACGTAGTCCTGTCCCTTGGTTGTGAAATGGTCGATGGAGAGTTGGGTCAAGTCGATTAAATCCACGTGCTTTTCCGCCGCTATATCTTTCATGGCTTGCGGATAATCGCCGTGGCTGTTTTGTAATTTTCCATCCACCCAGGGATAGTTTCTGTTTACCGAGGTGATCAAAATTGGCCGCGCTTTTTTAGCGAGCACTTGATCGACATACACACGTAAATATTCTTTGTAACCACCGATAGGTGTGTAGCGATCTACTTTGTCCGGTGATTGATCATTGTGACCAAACTGGATTAATACCAGGTCGCCCGGCTGTAATGCCTCCACAATTTCTCGCCAGCGTCCCTCTTCAAAAAAACTGCGCGTGCTGCGCCCGCCTTTGGCTTTGGGTTCGACTTTTACCGTCTTGGCCACATGCAAATTTTTTAAGCGCAGTAGTGATTCCTGCGTAAACAGTGACTGAAAAACCTGGCCCCAACCCATTTGCGGATAGCGCTTTTGCTGATAATCGGGCTCGGTGCTGTAGTCGGTAGCGGTAGAGTCGGAGGCGATGTAAATATGGGTGGTTTTGTCTTTAGGTAAGCTGCTGCACGCTTGTAAAAATAACAGGCTGGCAACGAGCAAAAAAAGCCTGGTGGTTTTCATGTAAACCTCACTGCATGAAAAATGCCCGACATAAGCCGGGCTAAGGGAGCTGACTAAAAACGCCGCCCGGGGCGATGGGCGGCTAGCAGCGGCACATAGGGAGCCTGTTAAAACTTGTAGCGCACACCGGCGTTATATTCACGGCCTGTGTGTGAATATTTCAGCGGATATTGCAAGGCCGAGTTACCGTATTTGTCATCGAACTGGTCGGTGAGGTTGATGGCTGCAAAGGTGAATGTCAGCGACTTGTCCCAGTTGTACGACAGGTTGAAATCTATCTGGGTGGTGCCTTGTTTACCTTGCACATCAGCGGTGTAAATAGCATTGCCAGATAAATCAGTACCTGCATCGGGAGCCAATATGTCGGTCAGGTAAGCATCGCGGTGCGCTGCAGAAATTCGCGCACTAAAAGTCCCGTCGTCATAGTAGAAAGTCGCGTTGTAAGACGAGGGCGACATGTTCACCAGATTGTTGCGTGTGTAGGTCGTGCTGACTTCGCGCGTGGTGGAATTAACCGTGCTCGCCTGTACGTAATCCAGCTCCGAAGCTACGTGGGTGTAGTTGGTTTTGATGCCAAAGTTTTTCCAAATACCGGGTAGGAAAGTGAATTGCTGCTCGTAGCCAATTTCGTAACCATCCAGGTTGCCGCCGGGCGTGTTGAAATAACTTTGCACCGAAAAAGTTTCATCGCCGCTGAAACCGGCGGGCAAAAAGGCGGTCGACCAACCGGTTTGATCCCAGGTCATTACCTGGCGAACTTTCTGGATGTAACTCTTGATATCTTTGTGGAATACCGCCGCCGACAAGAGGCTGCCGTCATCGAAATACCATTCAGCACTCAAGTCATAGGTGTCCGCGCGGTAAGGATCAACGTTAGGGTTGCCGGCGTTGATGCTGTAGAGCGCATCATCGTTGGAATAGGTGCTGGGTGAACCGCTGATGGCGGGCGAGAGCGCTGTCAGCGATGGGCGCGCCATGGTTTTGGCTGCGGCAAAACGCACTATCAGATCATCGGCGACCGACCAGCTCAAGTTGAGCGCTGGCAGCACATCGTTGTATTTGTGGACGGCCTCGAGCGGTGAGTAATAGCGAGTTTGCGGTGTGCCGGTGGAAGAGCCGCTCGCTTGGGTGGCGAGGCCGAGGAAGGCGGTGCTGCCTTCGCAATTCACCGCACCGCTATTGGCACAGGGAACCCAGCCGGTTGATGTGATTTCTGTCTGTACAAAGCGCGAGCCTATATTGCCTTTCAGATCTCTACCCAGCAGTTCGGTTTTGAAATCCAGTTGGATATAAGCCGCCTTACTGGCTTCTTCCACGGTGAAGTTGGTGGCGATGGCATTGGGGCTGCCTACGCTGATCAACGTGTAGTTGCCGCCTGCTGCGCCGGAATCGCAATTGCAGTAGATGCCGAGCAGATCGGCGATCTTGTCAAAATCAGGCACCAGCCAGGCGCTGGGCGCCGCGCCATTAAGGCCATCGCCGTAACCTGTCAGCACATCGCTCAAGTCAGCAACGCTGGAGCCGGCAGGTAATGCTTGCGGGGTTGCGCCATAACTCACGTGGCGGAACTCCTTACTCTCCATGGTGTAAGTCTTGAAGGCTACGCCGCCTTTCAGGGTGAAGGTGTCATTAAATTCATGGCGCAGATCCGTTTTGAAGGTATCAAAACTGTTGTTCACATACATGGGGTTAATGCGGACTTCACTGATGTTGCTATTGGCCGCGCTGCCTAAACCCAACCACTGCCAGTTTTTGGGATCGGTAAGATCGATACCGTAGGTCATCTTGGGTGTTTTAAAGCTGTCGCGCGCATCCCAGGTGATGCCTTGCAGATTAGTGTTATCGAAGGTCAGCAGCGAGTTGATCGGGCGAGCGTAATTGGATCTGGAGCTGCCCACTTGCGCGTCTATATGGGTGCTGTCGTTGATGTCGTGTTCGGCAGTAAACGAGTATTGTTTGAAGGTAGTGTTCTCCTCAAACATGGCGGATTCACTGCGCAGGTCCACATTGTCGAAGACAGCGTAGGTCAGGCGATTGAGTTCATCTTTTTCAGCCTGACGCACAATAATCTGGGTTTTACCGCCCAGGTTGGCGGTGCGGTGCAGGTTGATGCCCAGGGTGTCTTCGCGCTGGTCTTTTTGGTAGTCCGAATAGAGCACATCCAGCGACAGGGTTGTGGCATCGGAGGGTTTGAACTGGATGGAGCCTGTCGCACCCAGGCGGCTCAGGTCATATTCCTGACGGCGCCAACCAGGGTAGCGCGGGTGCCAGGATTCGGTGGCGGTTTTGTAGGCGGTGACGTTTTCCGGTGTATTGGCCGGACGAGGAATACCGGTGGCGCAGTTGGCCGCGCTGGCACCGGTGGAGGAGCTGTTTGCCGGCACTTGCGGCGTCATGCCTGCCGGCGAGCAGAAACCATAGGCCGGGGTTTTGTTGGATGCCGAGCCGGCGCCATTGCCCCAGTCAAAACGCACGGGGTTAAAGCCCTCTTCCACAATGGTGCGTTCACTGTAAGAGAAGGACGCCAGGGCGCCCCAGCGACCATCCTCGGTGGTGTTGCTAATCAAGCCTGATAATCTTGGATTGGTTTTGCCTGTCAGGTCGTTGTAGCTGCCCTGGACACTGCCCATCAGCTGGAACTCTTTGAAATCAAAGGGGTGCGCCGCACGCAAATCCACGGTTGAGCCCAATGAGCCCTCGTCCATAGAGGCGTCCTGGGTTTTGTTCACCTGGATCTCGCTAAACAATTCCGACGCAAAGGTGTTGAAGTCAAAACCGCGGGAGCGGTTGGGGCCGTTGGAGCCCTGGCCAGAGGTAGACAAGGCTTCCATACCATTCAAACGCACGCGGGTGAAGTCGGAACCCAGGCCACGCACAGAAATCTGGCGGCCTTCACCGCCGTCACGGTCAATCGAAATGCCGGATACGCGCTGCAGGGATTCCGCCAGGTTCATATCGGGGAACTTGCCAATGTCTTCCGCCACAATGGCGTCAACTTGTGAGGTGCTTTCGCGTTTGATATCGAGGGCTTTGGCCAAGCTCTCGCGAAAGCCGGAAACCACCACTTCGTCGACGGGGATATCCTGCGCAAAGGCGGACTGGGCGGCGGTGAGCGAAACGATGAGTGGTAAGAGGCGTTTGGAAAAAGTCTTGTTAGCGTGCATGGATTTGCTCCCTTTATTCTGTTTATTTGTTGTGGTTATTCAGGCCTCAAAATGGCAACGCAGGGGCGGGGTGATTTTGAGGGTTAAGGTATAAGAGACCATTTAAAAAAAGGTGTCAACGCTCCCTAAAAGCATAGGTTTTGGGATTTTTAAAGGAGTTTACTTCTTGCCTAAACTGGTTGTTTTGTGAAACAAAATTACTTATTTAATGATTTTTTGAATGTTAAATTTCAAAAATTTGCTATTTTTGGAATTTTTTGATTTTGTGGATTTAAGCCTTTGAAGTCGACAGTAAGAGGAATGCTGTAAACGGTTACCTATTAATTATCTTATAAGTGGTAACGATTACATTTTAGGTAAATGCCTTTTTGGCGGGCAAGCGTAAAGACTTGGCTGCGGTGAAGTTATGGCAGGATTTGCGCGGACTTGAAGGAGTTTGGCGCCAAAACAATTGCGCCAGGAACGGGGGCGCACAACCGCATGTAAACGATTACAAAAAATAAATTTTTTTCTGTTTTCGTGCGCCATGTTGCCTTGGGTAACGTTTCCCGGGCAGCAAATCAAGTAATGGTCTATAAACATGTCCCGCGGCCGATAGCTTTTTGCCATAATACGGGGCCAAACGCCGCGCCATTTGCGCGTATAACCATAAAAGAGGGTTGGGTGCAGCTGCCTGCACCAATCCGCCGAAGAGAGAGCCTATGGCAGAAGTTGTCTTTAATTTTCATGACGTCATCCTGTTAATGACGGCCATGCTCAGCCTGTGTTTTGCCGCCCTGCTGGTGGCGACCAACCCTCCCAAGAACCTGAGCAACTATTTCCTGGCCGCGTTCCTGCTGGCTAATGCGCTTATTCCCCTGCACGAGCTGGTGATGTGGGGCGCCGTATTCAAACTCAAGGTGCGTCAGTCTTTTCCCGAGATCTATTTTGTCGGCGGTTTTGCCTATTACCTGGATGCGGCCCTGCTGTACTTTTACGTGAAATCCCTGGTATTCCGCGATTTCCATATACGTCGCAAGGATTACTCTCACTTGCTGCCTTTGGCCGGTTTCGCGCTTTTTATGGCAATCGCCTATTACAGCGTGCCCTGGCTACAGCGCCTGGATTTGATCAACCGCGAAATCTTCGTCTACAGCCCCGGCTACATCACGGCGGATTTGCTGTGCAAACTCATGCGGGTTGGCTACGGCGTGGCCTGCTTTATGTTGATCCTCAAATATAAGGATTTGCTCAAGGCTACCCACTCCAACATCGAAAAAGTGGATATCGTCTGGCTCAAATTATTGGTGATTGGTTTTCTGGCAGTGTTTGCCATGGAATCAGTGCTGGCGCTGTCCAAGTTTATCGGGGTAGCCACCCATTACGACTTCCAGCATTACGACCTGCGCATCTTCGAGCTGATCGGCCTGAGCGGCTACTACGCGCGCTTTGTGCTGGTGTGTATGTTGGTGTTCACCAGCATGCGCTACTTTGCCAATATCGAGACAGTGCGCCAGAAAAAGGAGCCGGAGGCGGCCAAAAAGCCTGCCCAGGAAAAGCTGCTCAACCCCGAATACGCCGACAAGATAGACGCCATGATGCGCAATCAAAAACCCTACCTCATGGCGGATATCACGCTGGATATATTGGCCGACAAGCTGGCCATTTCGGCGCGTGACCTGTCCATGATTATCAATCGCCACTTCGACAACAACTTCTACGAGTTCATCAACAGCTACCGCATCGAAGAGGCCAAAAAGCTGCTGCGCGATGACAAGACCAAAACGGTCACGGATATTTATCTGGAGGTGGGCTTTAACAGCAAGTCGGTATTCAACACCTTCTTTAAGAAGATTGTTGGCAGCACGCCCACCCAATATCGCCAGGAATCAGACAAAGAGACTGACAAGGCCGCCGGATAAGCACTCACCCTGTGCCGCCGGTCGCGCTCGCTTTGTTGTGGGCCTGCAGGTGCAGGGTTATACTGCCCCGTCGTTTAATTCCCATCTCAGGTTTGTAGATGGGCCTGATCGGGTAGTTGATATGAACAAAGCTGTTGTAGCGCTGGCGCTGGTAATCCTGGCCGGCTGCGGTCAAAAAGGCCCCCTGTATATTCCCCAACCCGAAAAGCCAGTCCCGGCAGCCAGCACTAAAGCTCCAGATGCACCGGCGTCCGCCAGCGCAAGCAGTTCATCTGCAGGCCCGGCAACTGATGCGGCCAAGCCGGCGCCAGGCAATTAATTCAGGGCCATTAATTCAGGCAATCCACTTATTCCCTTTAAGTAAACAGAGTTTGTTATGCAACATTTCACTACCCGCAATGGCGAGCTGCACGCAGAAGATACTTCACTGAGCGCCATTGCCGAGCGCTTTGGCACGCCGACTTATGTCTACAGTCGCGCGGCTTTTACCCAGCATTATCTGTCCTATTCGCAAGCCCTGGGCTCCCATCCCGGCATGATCTGCTATGCCATCAAGGCCAACTCCAACTTGGGTGTGCTCAATCTGCTCGCCAAGCTGGGTGCTGGTTTTGACATTGTTTCTATCGGCGAACTGGAGCGTGTACTGCGCGCCGGCGGCGATCCAAAGCGTATTGTTTTCTCCGGCGTGGGTAAAACCGCGGACGAAATGGCGCGCGCGCTGGATGTAGGCATTTTCTGCTTTAACGTGGAATCCGAAGCCGAGCTGGAAATCCTCGCGCAAGTGGCTGCTGACAAAGGCGTGGTAGCGAATATTTCTTTGCGCGTTAACCCGGACGTGGATGCCAACACCCACCCTTACATTTCCACCGGTTTGAAAGAAAATAAATTCGGTATCGACATCAAACGCGCCGTTGACGTGTACAAGCGTGCGGCGCAGCTGCCTAGCTTGTCGATCCAGGGTGTGGATTGCCATATCGGTTCCCAGCTGACCCAACTGACGCCATTCCTCGACGCGCTCGACCGCGTGCTGGCGTTGATCGACGAACTGGCCGCTGCCGGTATCGCCATTCACCATCTGGATTTGGGTGGCGGTTTGGGCGTGACCTATCGCAACGAGACTCCGCCAGAAGTATCCGACTACATGGCCGCCCTGAAAGAAAAACTGGGCGACCGCCCGCTGAGCCTGATGTTCGAGCCTGGCCGCTCCATCAGTGCCAATGCCGGCGTGCTCTTGACCAAAGTGCTCTACCTCAAGCCCACTGAGCACAAGAATTTCGCGATTATCGATGCCGCCATGAACGACAATATCCGCCCGTCCCTCTATCAGGCCTGGCAGGATATTCGCGCGGTGAAACCATCGAGTGAGCCTGTGAAAAAATGGGATCTGGTAGGGCCCATCTGCGAAACTGGCGATTTCCTCGGTAAAGATCGCGACCTGGCAGTAGCGCCGGGTGATTTGCTGGCAGTCATGTCCACCGGTGCCTACGGCTTCAGCATGGCCTCCAACTACAACACCCGCGGCCGCGCCGCTGAAGTGATTGTGGATGGCGATCAAGTGCATTTAGTGCGCGCCCGTGAAACTATTGAAGATATGTTGCGCGGTGAAGCGGTAATACCGGATTAAATTACCTGTGCAATTGCGTATAAACGCGCGGTAAATATTTATAAGGGAGTCGTCATTCCCGCAGGGAATCCAGCGACTTAAAAGCTTATTAAAGGCACTGGATCTCCTGCGGGGATGACGGTGGTTTTGAAATGGGATTGTCTGGTCGTTGTAGAGCGGCTACCACTGGAAACAAAAATGCGCTTACGTTTTAGCAAAATGCACGGCCTCGGCAACGACTTTATCGTCATCGACGGTATCAGCCAGAATGTGCGTTTAACACCGGAAAAAATTCGCCAGTTATCCGATCGCCATTTCGGTATCGGTTGCGATCAGCTATTGCTGGTCGAGCATCCCGAAAGCCCCGATGTGGATTTCCGCTATCGCATTTTTAACTGCGATGGCAGCGAAGTGGAAAACTGCGGCAACGGCGCGCGCTGCTTCGCGGTGTTTGTGCGCGAGCGTCGTCTGACCGGCAAGCGCAAAATCAAGGTGGAAACTGCCGGTGGCCTGATTGAATTAAATGTGACCGACAAAGGCGAAGTCAGCGTCAACATGGGCGTGCCCCGTCTTGTGCCGCAGGAAATTCCCTTTGTTGCCGACGCTAAAGCCGCTACTTATCAATTGGATGTTGAAGGCCAGACTTACGAAGTTTCTTCTGTGTCCATGGGCAATCCCCACGCGGTGCTGTTGGTCGACAATGTGCAAAAAGCACCGGTCGAACACCTCGGCCCACGTATCGAACATCACGCGCGTTTTCCGCAGCGGGTGAACGTTGGTTTTATGCAAAAAATTTCCGATAAGGAAATTGATTTGCGCGTATTCGAGCGCAGCGCTGGCGAAACCCTCGCCTGTGGTACAGGTGCTTGCGCCGCTGTAGTTGCAGGTCGTCTGCGCAATTTGCTGGGCGACACGGTTAAAGTAAATCTACCCGGCGGTAGCCTGCGCATCAGCTGGGCAGGCGAAGGCGAGCCGGTGATTATGACTGGCCCTGCAACCACCGTTTTCCACGGACAGGTAAATATTTAATTTACCTGTTTGTATCGCAAAGGTATTGCAAGACAGGACGTGCATGACAGGGAATAGCATGAAAGGAATTATTGAAGAGAAAGTGTTGTGAGAAAAAACGGCTGCGGCAAAGCTTTTGTCAACAAGAGCAGGCAGCACATAAAAAATACTCGTTCACCGGATTTATGAGAAGGCTTTTCAATGACTGATAAAAGAAACCTCACACTGGCCGACCCCCTCGAACCTGAACAAGTTGCCGCGTTCTTGCAGCAAAATCCCCATTTTTTTGAAGCTTATCCCGATCTGCTTTCCGAGCTGTCATTACCACACGAAAGCGGCGGTGCTGTCTCGCTAGTGGAGCGCCAAATCGCCGTGCTGCGCGAGCGCAATATGGACATGCGCCACCGCCTGAGCAAACTGCTCGACAATGCGCGCGACAACGACAAGCTCTTCGATAAAACCAAGCGCCTGGTACTCACGCTGCTGGAAGGGCAGGATCTCGGCGATATAGTGGATGCGCTCTACTACTGCTTCGATAAAGATTTCAACATCCAATACACCAGCCTGTTTTTCTTCGGCAATATCGACAAAATCCCCAGTAGCCAGGCACACGTAGTGTCCATTGCGCAAGCGCGCGACAGCATTGGCAATATCCTCAAAAGCAATCGCGCCATGTGCGGCACCCTCGGCCACAAAGAGATGCAATTTATCTTCGGCAAATACGCCGACGAAATCGGCTCGGTTGCCACAGTCCCCCTCGTCCATGGCAACGCCTTCGGCCTGCTTGCCATAGGCAATCGCGATCCGCATTACTATCGCTCTAGCATGGGCACTTTGTTTTTGGGGTATATCGCCGAAGTGCTGAACCGTATTTTGCCGAAGCATTTGCCGCGTTAATTAAAAATCTTTACTAATAACAATGTCGATTTGAAGGATGTTATGAAACGTCGCGATTCGTTAAAACTATTTGGTGGTTTGCTTGCCAGCAGCCTGCTTACCGGTTGTGTGTCTGCACCGCATTTAACCAATAAGTTATTTCAAGAAGAAACTTACGAAGAAACGTTCACTAACGTTTACCTTACGACGGACGACAAAAAGCTCATAGTGATGACAAAAAAATATCACTACATCTTTGATGTGTCTTACGCATTGTTAGTTGCACTTAAAACCGAACTGCATAGCGCTATTAATGGTCTTCTAAGTGATATGCATATTGATGGCGACAACAAAGCCAGCCTCGCGATTGAGCTTAATGTTAAAGCTGACGCAACCGCCATTCAGCGAAGCCTTGCAGTGGGCGCCGGGTTCAAGCCGCGTTCGGATAGCAATCCTCAGTTGCGCTATAAGCAAGAATTGGCTGGTGTGCGCTATCTTGCGGGTAACTTCAAGGTGCCTGCCAATGCGCTCTCGCTCAATAAGCCCTATAGCATTAAAGTTCATGCACAGTTAAACCCTGGTCAGAAAGCCGCACGCATGTTGGTTACGCCTATCACCCTGACGGCGGATGGCGCTATCTTGTTAGGAACGGTGGCAGTTTATGCAGTGATGATTCCGGTTATTTTATTATTTAGTAACTGGGATCATTAATTTATATCTATTCTTGCCTCCTTAGCGGGGCCGCTAAATATTCGATCAGGCCTATGCACCAAGAACAATTGCTCAACTTTATCGAATACCTTCGCAGTGAAAAGCGCCTGTCTATTCACACGCAAACCAACTACCAGCGCGACCTCGAAAAATTTATCGGCTGCTGCCAAAAATACTCCCTTGCCGATCTCTCCACTATAAAGCCACAACATATTCGCCAGATGGTGGCGCAATTGCATCGTCAGGGCTTGGGTGGAAAGAGCCTGGCGCGCTGGTTGTCGGCGGTGCGCAGTTTTTTTGAATATGGCATTCGCAATCAATGGGCGGTAAATAATCCCGCGGATGGTATTCAGGCTCCGAAATCCGAGCGCAAATTGCCCAAGGTTCTCGATGTGGATCAGGCGGCGCAGTTTGTAGAAATTGAAGGTGATTCTTCGCTTGATGTACGCGACCGGGCGCTGCTGGAATTAATTTATTCTTCGGGTTTGCGTCTCGCTGAAGTGGTGGGTTTGAATCTGCAAGACATAGACATGCAAGAGGCAATGGTACGTGTGCTGGGTAAAGGCAGTCGCGAGCGCGATGTGCCTGTGGGTTCCCAAGCCATGGCAGCGCTGCGCGAATGGTTGTCCCAGCGCACATTGATGTTAAAAGATGATACGGAGCGAGCGGTGTTTGTATCCAAGCGCGGCACACGTATTACTCATCGCGCTGTGCAAATTCGCATGCAGCAGCACAGCATAAAACAGGGCATGGATACACCCGTGCATCCCCATATGCTGCGCCATTCTTTTGCCAGTCATGTGCTGGAGTCCAGCAGCGATTTGCGCCTGGTGCAAGAGATGCTTGGCCACGCCAATATTTCTACCACACAGATTTATACCCATCTGGATTTCCAACATCTCGCGAAGGTCTACGATCAGGCGCATCCACGCGCGCAGCGCAAAAAACAGCCGGATAACGAATAGCTCAGATTGCGTCGCACATGCCGCCCTGCGTGCCATCTGTGGTAAATTGCACGCATCTTTTTTCAGGTTTGTGTGTGCTTATGTCCTTTTTTCCCGTTAGCCATAACAACAGCCAATCTGCCGTGTCTGTGCCTTCCGAGCCAAGTGCGGGCACTGGGTTGCGTATTGCGCTGCTGGGCTATCGCAGTCATCCTCACGTAGGCGGACAGGGAATTTACCTGCACTATTTGAGTAAGGCGTTGGTGGAGCAAGGTCACAGTGTGGACGTTATTTCTGGCCCGCCTTATCCCGAACTGAATTCGCGTGTTGGCTTGATTCAAATTCCCAGCCTGGATTTATACGCGCACCCCAATCCCACACGCGCATTGCGATTTAAACACTTGCTGTCATTTGCGGATTTTTACGAATGGTGGAGTAAATTGAGTGGCGGCTTTGGCGAGCCCTATTGTTTTGGTCGCCGTTTAGTAAGTTATTTTAAAAAGCACAAGCCGGCGTACGACATAGTGCACGACAACCAAAGTCTCTGTTACGGTTTGCTGGATTTGCAAAAGCTGGGCTATTGCGTGCTGGCTACCGTGCATCATCCCATTACGCGTGATCGCGATCTTGCATTGGATGCTGCAACCTCAAAAGGCCATCGCTGGCTGATCAATCGTTGGTACGGCTTTTTAACCATGCAAGAGCTGGTGGTGCAGCAGCTCGCGCATGTGATTACGGTTTCCAGGCAATCGCGCCTCGATATAGTAGATGCATTCAAGCGTCCCGAATCCAATATTCATATCATTCCCAACGGTATAGATACCGATATTTTCAAGCCACTACCCCATGTGCATCGCCAGCACTGGCGAATTATTACGACGGCTTCATCCGATCAGCCCATTAAAGGTTTAAGTATTTTATTAAATGCACTGGCAGCATTGCGCGAGCAATTTCCGCATGTGCAATTGGTTGTAGTGGGAAAATTAAAAGAAGGCGGCAGCACTGAAGCTGAGTTAAAAAAATTACAGCTGGAAACGGCAGTGCAATTTATCTCCGGTATAAGTACTGAGCAATTGGTGCAGGAATATGCGCAGGCAAGCTTTGCCGTTGTACCTTCGCTTTACGAAGGTTTTGGTTTGCCCGCCGGCGAAGCCCTGGCTTGTGGTGTGCCGCTGATTTGCAGCGACGGTGGCGCATTGCCAGAAGTGGTTGGCAATGCCGCCTATAACGTTAAAGCGGGCGATGTGGATGCGCTGGCGAAAGCCATGGCGGAATTGCTGAGCAGTGATGAGTTGCGCAAACAATTAAGTGTTGCCGGTCGCTTGCACAGTTTGCAGCATTTGTCCTGGCAAGTTGTTGCGGAGCAATTGACGGCTCATTATCAAACCCTGATTGCCGGGCGGAACCCATAAGTGCTGACGATCAATTACCAGCTGTTGGAATTCGCCGACGGCGATGTGCTACTCGATATTGGGTGCGGTGAAGGTCGTCATGTTATCCACGCTTGCCTTGAACATAATATTATCGGCATAGGTGTGGATATGTCGGCGCGCGATCTTAATACAGCGCGTGAGCGCTTTCTGCCCTTTGCAAATTACAACGGGAAAAGTCAATTTGTGCTGCAATGCGGCGATGCGACGCGCTTGCCCTTCGCCGATAAGTCTATCGATAAAATTATTTGCAGCGAAGTGTTGGAGCATATTGAAGACTATCAAACGGTGCTCGCTGAAATAAAGCGCGTGTTAAAACCTGGTGGCTTGCTTGCCATTTCAGTGCCGCGCGCCTGGCCGGAAAAAATCTGCTGGCGCTTGTGTGCTGCCTACCATCAAGTGGAAGGCGGCCATATACGTATTTTTGATAGCAAACAATTAAAGCGGGAAATCCAGGCGTTGGATTTTGACTTCACCCATCGCTACTGGGCGCACGCACTGCATTCACCCTTTTGGTGGTTGAAATGCTTGTGGTGGAAGAGACAAGAAAATTCGCGCCTCATAAAATTCTATCACCGGTTGCTGGTGTGGGATTTAATGGAGAAGCCCTGGCTTACCCAAACATTGGAAAAATTACTCAATCCTGTGTTGGGTAAAAGTGTAGTGATGCATTTTCGCAATTCAGATTAACGACAAAGATCGGCGATATTGTGTGGCGCTGGCGGAAAGAATTTATGAAAAACCTGCTGTTATCCAAAGGATTTTTTCCCGAGAGCCTATTGCGGCCCACGGCTAATTATATTTTGCAAACCCAATTGCCCAACGGCTGTATTCCCTGGTTTAAAGATGGTAAGGCTGATCCTTGGGATCATATTGAAGCAGCCATGGGCTTAACCATCGCTGGTGAATATGCCGCGGCGCGCCATGCCTATGCGTGGCTGGTGAGCAAACAATTGGATGATGGCAGCTGGTGGGCAAATTATTTGGGTAATGAGCCTGTTGATAAAGATCATCGCGAAACCAACTTCATTGCCTATGTAGCGACGGGCGTCTGGCATTATTTTTTAGTGACAGAAGACTACAGTTTTTTGCGCGAATATTTTCCCGCCGTTAAGCGTGCGATAGATTTTGTATTACGCTATCAGTCTCCCTCAGGAGAGATCTACTGGGCGGTTGCACAAGATGGTGGCGCTAAAAAAGATGCGCTGGTTACCGCCTGCTCCTCAATTTACAAAAGCCTGCAGTGCGCCATTTTATGCGCGCGCGAACTCAATCTTCCCCATGGAGATTGGCTGCAATCCTATACGCGTTTGGGTAATACGCTACGCAATCATCCCGAATGTTTTGATCGCACCTGGGAACCCAAAACCCGCTTCTCTATGGATTGGTTTTATCCGGTAATGACTGGTGTAACCCAAGGGTATGCCGCAAAACAACGGCTGGAATCCCGCTGGAACACTTTCGTCGAACCAGAGATTGGTTGTCGCTGCGTAAGCGATGAGCCCTGGGTAACCGTCGCCGAGTCCTGCGAACTCACTCTCTCTCTACTCGCCGCCGACGAACACGCAAAAGCGCTGAGCTTATTTAGTTGGCTACACCAATTTATGGATGATGACGGTGGCTACTGGACTGGCTACAACTTTCGCGATCAGGTGATTTGGCCAAGAGAAAAAACCACATGGACAGCGGGTGTGATATTACTGGCTGCTGATGCGTTAACACAGCATAGCAAGGCGGCGAATTTATTTACTGTGCATGCAGAGTTGGTTGAGTGGTCGGAGCAAGTTGAGGCTTGATGTGGGTTGGGTCACGTAGGCAGTAATGCTCACGGATTGGTGAGACATAAATCAAGAGCTGGATCCCCGCTGCGCGAGGATGACGGGTAAGGGGGATTTTCGTAACAGAAAATGCCAAGCTCTTAATGATATTGACAGGAATTATTATTTCAAACCATAAGATAAACTATCCGGCCGTCATCCTCGCGCAGCGGGGATCCAGCTCTTGCCCTTATCCTCGGATGTTTTCAAACAAATCCCACCATTCACGATTACTGCTTTCAATCAAACAAACCTTTTGTGCCCTACCTAACTTTTTTAATGTCTTTTCACGAGCAATTGCTTCCAGCATAGTTTCGTGCAGCTCATAGTAAACAAGCCGGTCAACCCTATAAGATTTAGTAAAGCCCTCAATGATATGATTTTTATGCTGCCAAACTCGCTGAGGTAAGTTGCTGGTTACACCTATATAAAGTGTCCCATTGATTTTGCTGGCTAGAATGTATACGGCTGGTTGTTTCATAAAGTCCTTTTTGTAAGTTGCTCCCCTGTTGGTAGTTATAAAATCAAGAGCTGGATCCCCGCTACGCGAGGATGACGGTTGGGGAGAGCATACTGTATTTAAAATAAGTGATCTTGTCGGGTTAGCTAAATGCTGGAGTTTCCTGCCGCGAAAACCTCTCTTACTCGTCATTCTCAGCTAGGCGCCCCCACGTAGCGGGGGCCAGGTCTTATATTTGAGATTGAGTAATAAAATGCCTTTCTTAGAGACCAACTGTCTTTAATGAAAACCTAAGTTCGTATTCCATGACTGAAACTGAGGGGGTTTGGGTGATTGCATATTTCAGTTTTTTGGGTATTTCGGAAGCAATTATAATTCCTGTTACGGACTTTCCGTTTGCCAGGTGCTTTTCAACCCATCCCATGTATCGCAATATTTGTCCTAAAGCAGCATCGGCTCCTCTTCCAAGCTTTAATTCAAGAACGACAAAATTTCCACTAGAATCAATTGCAAGGATATCTATCGGGCCTACATCTGTTTGATATTCAATTCCGTCACGGTTCTCCTCACTATAAAGTGATAGTCGATTGTCATTGCTGACAGAGTGTAAATTTTTGGCTAGGTAATCTCTTAAGTGGCTTTCGAGGGCAAATAGGGAGGAATCACTATCAGGAGTGCATTCTACGTATGCCTCATCAATATTTTCATCCTCCTTGAGGCGGACGGAAAGCTGCCCATCAATGTTTTCTCGGATTTCCCATAGTCCATGTATCAAAGGATCATGACGTACCACCTTTCCTCTGCCTACGCTAAATAGAAAATCATGAGAGCCATTGCTAGTTCTAGGTTTCTTATTTTCTTGGTAATGTATTCTCGACGGAGAGTTAACTGTACAAGAAGTAATGGCGCAGTTAATTGATGTAGTGTTTGCGTCAGGTTTTCTCTCAAGAATCCAATTTCTTATTTCCATGTTGGACATTTCTCGATTTATTTCGAGTGATGCTTCTCTAACCATTTCCCAGATTGTAGCCACAATTAGCCTCCCAAAATATAATGTTAAAAACACCTATAATCCTCAATCCTCCGTAAACAACCTCCTGGTAAACCCCACCACCAACGGCTTCCCCTCACCCTCCGGTGTCACTTTAATCTCAAACTTATAATCTTCCTCATTGGTATGGCGAAACTCGCCCAAGTAATAAGTCGCATCGGGTTCTTTGATTTCGGTGAATTTTAGTTCTTTGCGTTGTTGTAATAGGTTTGTGGCTGCGCCGGTGATGTGGGCGGGAAGGCCGAGGCTGGTTTTGTCGGCGTCGGTTTTGGTGAGGCTGATGTTGATGTAGGCGATATCGCGTGAGCGAGTTAGTTTGTAGATTTTGGCCACTTCAGCGGGTATGGATTTGCTGTTTACGACATTGTAGTGAACTGTGTAAGCACCAAATTTTTGTGAGGTCTGGATTTCTTTGGGTTGATCTATTTGGGCGTGGGCAATCACCGGGGTGCATGCCAGGGCGATGGCAAGGATCAGGTTTTTCATAGGGGCCTCTTTCGGGATCTTTACATAACTAAAGGTTTGCATAACAGGTTAGCAGCATCTGCCGGCCATGTCTTGTCGGGAGCTGCATGGCTTTATGGTGCAATCTATTTTCGCGGCAGCAATACGTGATATGCAGTACGACCATCACCTGCTGCATTTCCAGATGCATGGTATCCACCTATATCCCACCAATCCTGCAATGCCATTTCACTTAATATCATACTGAACGTTCCCTGTTTTGTTTCAAACAAACGTATTTCGCAAAGACCTGATTTGCATAGCAGCGACTCTACGTTAAGAAATTTTGCGTAGGGATTGCTGAAAATGAAATCGCTGATTTTATTTTGCATGCGCGTATCCCAATCGTTAGGTTGCGTGTTGGCGACAAAGTCTTTGTATTTTTCACGCAGAAATCCATGGGTATGTTTTAAGGAGTCGCTGAAGGGCGCGGGTAATATGCGATCGATTTCTTCTGCAGTAATTTCGTTTGGATAATTCTTTGCGGCTGACTCCGGGCTGCTGTCGTAGGTGTTGTGGTTGTTGCTAACTGGCTCTGAAGATGATTGTGTCGCCGCTGTTGTTGTGCTGGATGAATGATTGCCGTTGTTGGCAAACGCTGTTTTGGCAGCAGCCGCCAAATTTTTTGCAGTGTCCGGGGACTCTCCGGTATGGATATTTTTGTTGGACTCAGTAATTACTAAGGGTTGTGGGTTTGTCAGCTGGATGTCGGAGGGATTGTTGGTTGGGGTTGCGGTAAATCGGCCAATGGCGAGACCGATGATAAGTGTCAGGCTGCTGATAATTATTGTATTGCGGCTATTCATGAGTGTCCTTGTTGGTTATGGAGTCTTGCTTAATAAAACGAAGGTGTGCTGGATGCCGATGTTTCTGATCGGCTCCAGCTTTACGCCATGAAATTGTTTAATCCATGTTGTGCAATCAATCAGGTGTTTTTGTTGTTGTGGCTATTTGTGGGAGACGCTGAAAGAGCACGTAAGTCCCCGTTACTGGCTGGTTGTTAAATTGGGTCGGAAAGTTAACAACTTCTGATTTGCTCAGCCCGCCCCACCAATCCTGCAACGCCATTTCGGAAAATATAACTGACCAGGTGCCGTTTTTAATTTCGAACAAACGTATTTCGCAGAGATCAGCTTTGCAAATGACTGAGTCCAGGTGGATGGATTGGGCTCGAGGGTGGCTTAGTATAAAGTCCGTCATTTTGTTTGCCAGATTGGCATCGCTGGTGTTTGGGTCTGCTGTATCTGCAAATTTTCGCAAACCTTCTCGTAAGTCACCCTGCTTGCCCTTGGCGATTTGGTTGAATGGAGCGGGGACGATTTTGTCAATTTCGTCGTCGCTAATGCTGCTGGTTCGATTGTCTGGTCGTGAGTTAGGTACAAATATTGGTTGCGGATTATTTTTGGCGGGTTGCGGTAGATCCTGCTTATAGGTTTCAGGTTTTGCGGCAATAGCGCTAGCTTTTTGTATTGGCTGCTGTTGAATAGCAGCTGGAGGCGCAATTGATGGTGAGGCTTGTGGCGAGTCGGTCTCGACCGCTTGTGGTTTTAGTTGAGGGGCTGTTGCTGCCTCAGGTGAGATGCCAGCCATTTTGTAACCTAATACAAAACTACTTGCAGAGGTTATCGCCAGTAATCCAAGCCATTTTTTGTTGTCCATTGTGCGTCCTTTGTTGTTCAGGTGAGGTGTTATTGTCCTGGTGGAGTATTGCGCATTAAGAGTATGTAGCAGGCATTGCTGTTGTCAGGATTAAAATCAACTGTGCCTTTCACTTGGTTGGCTATCCAGGGTTGTTGCATTAAATCACCGAACAAACCTAGCAGCAGGTATTTTTTATTTTCGAGTAAACGCACTTCGCACATATTCGCATTGCACAGCAGGGAATCAATGACGATATCGGCGGCCATAGGCCGGCTCATGATGAAATCGCGTAACAGGCTTTGCATGCGCATGTCCCAATCGTCGGGGTGATGCTTGCTGGTGTCGACGAAATCTTTGTATCTGGCTTTGAGGTCGGGGCTGGCTTTTTTGTAAGAGGCGCTAAACGGTTTGGGAATCAGTTGGTCGATTTCTTCATCGCTGTATTGATTGGACGATGTGCTTGCGTTGGTAGCGGTTGAAGAGGTCTGCGCTTGCGATTGTGTGGGTTGGCTTGCTGTTGGGGCTGTCTGCACGGCGCTGAAGGCAGCGGAGGATTGCTGTGTGTTGGACGATGTTGAAGCCGTGGTGACGTTGAGATTGGTTTCGGGGAATTCTACGTCGGCGAATGACTCTTCCCCGGAAGATGAGGACGAGCTTTGGACGTTATGGACAACATTGACTGCTGGCAATTCCAGCGGCGCCTGATAAAGGCACAATCCATAGCCGCTGGCGAAGGCGGTGAGAATCAAAGCGCCGGCAAGTTTATTGTCCATTCACTCCCTCTTGGTTGCGCAGCGCTCTATTGTTTGCTCAAATGATAAATCGCTGTTTCGCCAAATAAATTTGGCAGTGCATCTTTGAGCTGCTGCCCGCTCTGTTCGTTCACTACCTGGCGGTTAATCACTTTGATATTTTTTTCGCGGCAGAGTACTTCAAAATCTTTAAAGGTACAGAAGTGAATGTTGGGTGTGTCGTACCACTCATAGGGCAGTAAGTCGGATACCGGCATACGACCGCGGGTGAACAAATGCAGGCGCGCTTTCCAGTGGCCGAAGTTGGGGAAAGTGACTATGCACTCTTTGCCGACGCGCAGCATTTCATCCAGCACTATGTGCGGGAAATGCAATGTTTGCAGCGCTTGCGTCATGAGTACTGTATCAAAACTGTTATCGGCAAAATTGCCCAGGCCGCGGTCGAGGTTTTGTTCGATCACGTTAAGGCCTTTATCGATGCAAAGATTGATTTGCTCCGCATCAATTTCGAGACCGTAGCCTTGGGTATTTTTGTGATCGCGCAAAAATTTTAGCAGTGTGCCGTCGCCGCAGCCGAGGTCGAGTATGCGGCTGCCTTCTTTAATCCAGTGTTGGATTTCATTTAAATCTATACGCATCTTATTCGGTCCTGATTCCGGCGAGGTAGCGGCCGAAGACTTGTTCGTAACGATTGTCAGGCAGCAGGAAAGCATCGTGGCCGGATTTGGATTCTATCTCGGCGTAGGTCACGTCTTTTTGTGCACCGATTAATGCGCTGACGATTTCGTGCGAGCGCTCGGGTGCGAAACGCCAGTCGGTGCTGAATGAAATCACCAAAAATTTCGCTTGCGCGTGACTAAATGCTGCAATGGGGTCATCACCGTATTCGCGTGCGAGATCAAAGTAGTCGAGCGCTTTGGTAATCAACAAATAACTGTTGGCATCAAACTGTTTCGCGAAGTTTCCACCTTGATAGCGCAGGTAACTTTCGATCTGGAATTCCACCTCTTCATCCGAGCCTATATCAAAGCTGCCGCTGCGCAGGTCGCGGCCAAATTTTTCACCCATGTCGAAATCCGACAAATAGGTGATATGGCCGATCATGCGCGCAACGCCCAAACCGTGACGTGGCAGTGTGTCGTGCTCCAGATAGCGGCCTTCGTGAAAGTTTGGGTCGCTGATGATGGCCTGGCGAGCGGTCTCGTTAAAGGCGATGTTTTGCGCGGAGAGCTTCATGGCCGAGGCGATCACCGCGCAGTGACGCACGCGGTTGGGATATTCCAGCGTCCAGCGCATGGCTTGCATGCCGCCCAGGCTGCCGCCGATAACGGCGGCCCAGACATCAATGCCCAGCTTGTCGGCGAGGCGGGCCTGGCTATGTACCCAATCGCGCACGCGCAATTTGGGGAAATCCGGGCCCCAGGGTTTGCCGGTAGCCGGGTTGATGCTGCTGGGGCCGGTGGAGCCGTGGCAACCGCCGATGTTGTTGAGCGATACCACGAAGAATTTGTTGGTATCGATTGGCTTGCCGGGGCCTATGTAAGAGTCCCACCAGCCGGGGCGTTTGTCGTCCTGGCTGTGATAGCCAGCGGCGTGGTGATGGCCGGAGAGCGCATGGCAAATCAGCACGGCATTGCTTTTGTTGGCGTTGAGCTGGCCATAGGTTTCGTAGACCAGTTGGTACTCGTTCAGGGTTTTGCCGCAGGCCAGCAGCAGCGGTTCGCTGAAATGCAGGATATGGGGTGCGACTATGCCGACGGAATTGGCCGGTAGTTCTTTGGGCATGGCTATCTCGGTGATATCTGGCGGAGGCGCTGCGTTTGGCAGCTGCAATGGGGCGCAAGTCTAAAGAGGGAGGCTATAGGCTGCAAGTGCGAGGCGGTGCTGGTTGATTTGCCAAGCGTCAATGCGGGGCAAGGGGGGCTGGCATGGGGCGAGCATTTGCACCATTTTGGAGCTTGGTATCGAATGATTCTCCGTCAAAACCCCGAATCTGTGTGTGGCACATTAAATGCACTTTTACCTCAGACTAATAAGTGAGGTGCTAGATGCGTTTTTTCCCTTTAACAGCGTTACTGCTATTTCTGTCTGCCACCACTTGGGCCCAGGTGCCAGCTTCAACCGGTGGATTAGTTGCCACGTCGACCATCAGCGCCGGCGATACCGCCTGGATGTTGATGTCTACCGCGCTGGTGTTATTGATGACCATCCCCGGCGTCGCCCTGTTTTATACCGGCATGGTGCGTAAAAAGAATGTGCTTGCGACCATGGCCCACAGCTTTGTGGCGGTCTGCATAGTCACACTGCTCTGGGTGGTTGTGGGTTACAGCCTCGCCTTTACCCCCGGTGCGTCACCCTGGGTGGGCGGGTTGGACCGGTTGATGTTGCAGGGCATGGATTATCTGAAGGAAACGGGCATGGTCAGTGTGCATCCGTTGCTGCCGGCTGTTCCTGAGGCTGTGTTTATGATGTTCCAGATGACCTTCGCGATCATCACCCCTGCCCTGATTACGGGCGCTTTTGCGGAGCGGATGAAATTTTCTGCGGTGGTGGCTTTTATCGCTATCTGGTCGTTGGCCGTCTATGCGCCTGTCGCCCACTGGGTGTGGGAGCCGAGTGGCTGGTTGGCGTCCATGGGTGTGCTGGATTTTGCGGGCGGTACTGTGGTGCATATTAATGCCGGGGTCTCCGGATTAGTGGCGGCCATCATCATAGGTCCCCGACTGGGTTATGGTCGGGTATCCATGCCACCGCACAACCTTATTCTCACTGTCGTGGGCGCCTCTTTGCTCTGGGTGGGGTGGTTCGGGTTTAACGCCGGTTCGGCGGGCGCGGCGGATGGTCGCGCCGGTATGGCCATGATGGTTACCCAGTTGGCAACGGCAGTAGCGGCGCTGACCTGGATGCTGGTGGAGTGGATATTGCGTCGCAAGCCGTCGGTGCTGGGTATGGTCTCTGGCGCCGTAGCTGGTCTGGTGGCGATTACGCCCGCCTCCGGTTTTGTGGGTGTGACCGGCGCTATGGTGATTGGCGTGGCGGCGGGTGTAGCCTGCTACTGGGGCGCAACCTGGCTGAAATCCTCCCTCGGTTATGACGATTCCCTGGATGTCTTTGGCGTACATGCGATCGGCGGCATAGTGGGTGCCCTGCTCACTGGTGTATTTGCGGTGAAATCCATCGGCGGGGTTGAGGGCAGCCTGCTCACCCAATCGGTAGGTGTAGTGAGCACCGTGCTCTACGCCAGTTTTGTCACTGCCCTGATTTTGTGGTTCCTTGATAAAACCCTGGGCTTGCGCGTTGACGTCGACCAGGAAAACGACGGGCTCGATCTTGAGCAACACGGAGAGCAAGTCATATGAATTCGTCCTCTTTGGAAGCGCGGGAGAGTCAGGCCTTTGGCCTGATGGGCCGTTTGCATGTGCTGCTGCGGCGCGAGATAGGCCGGGTGACGGATATCAAATACATGAGCACCAATCCCGAGTACTGCGCCCATGTACTGGAGCTGGCCTTTGCGGTGGCCAATCCTGATCTGCACACTATCAGCGAGCGATTGGAAGAGATGTATTTTGGAGAGGGTGGCTTGTTTGAGAATCCGCCGCTGCGCCCTTTGCGGGCCGCAGCACCGGTAGTACGAGCGCCAGTGGTGGAAGCACTGCCGACAGCGGAGACGGACGACCAGCATTATGTCGGCCGCCTCCGCTAACGCATTGTTGAAACAACATTACTTCTTGATAGTGACTACATCACCCACCAGGGCTACACCTGACATAAGTGCGCCAGAGCCACATCTGAAGGTGGTGTTGCTGCTGGTGAGGTTGTTCTGGTAGTTGGATTTGATGTTAATCACCGCATTGGCGCCCAGGCTTTGGGCTCTTTCCTTCAAGGTTTTCATGGTGGTCAGGAATACCCACTCGCAGGCTTCGCGGTCGCTTTTATTGGCGCCATTGGTTTTGCGGTTGGAGCTGTACTCGCTGAAGTGTTTTACCACTTCCGGATGCGGTTGATCGCCGAAGAAAAACTGGATATCAGTACCCAGGATGTTTTTGGCTTGTTCGGTGGCGAGTGCATCGGCAATGGAGTATTCCTGGATGTCGTTGCGCGCAACGCTGTGCATGGAGCAAAGAGTCAGGGTGATGGCGCCAATGGCCGGAATAATGGATTTCATATCGGATTCCCTATGAGGTAGTGGGGATGGACTGGGCAGCTTGGGCTGCCGGTCATGCAAGCGCAGCATCGGCTGCCGCAGCAATGGCTGCCACAGCATCTGGCTGCGTGCGGGCATCATATGCCATTGGTTTGCCAAGGACGAGGCGCTTAAGCGGCAGCGGCGGTCAAATTTGGTGCTTTTCGCGTAAATCATCACAGTTTTCGATGCTAGCAGCCCGAAAAATGTATAAAATGCGCCCCCTTCGCGATATGGACTTAGCAAGCAGAACAATAAGATGTCGATCACCTTTGATATCCTCGATTGGCAGGCATGGTTTCCCGCACAACACGATGCGCAACCCGATGTAAGTGTCATCCCCGCCATGCTGCGCCGTCGGCTCAGCCCTTTGGCGCGCGCTGCTATGAGCGTCATTATGCCGCTCGCCCAGATCCATGGCCCTATGCCGCTGGTGTATGTTTCGCGCCACGGCGATCTCAATCGCACGGTAGATTTATTGCGCGATCTGGCTAATGGAGAGCTGCTTTCCCCTACCGCGTTTAGTCTGTCGGTCCACAATGCCACCGCTGGGCTTTTTTCTATCCAGCAGGGGCTGACCAAAAATATTACGGCCATCAGCGGAGGTGCCTGTGATCTGGTCCCGGCGCTGTTGGAAAGCCGCGGCCTTTGCGATGGCATATCCGAATCGAAAGTCCTTTGCGTTTTTTGCGATGAGCCGCCGCCAGCACTTTATGCCGCGCAGGCCAGTGAGCCGCGTGTGCCCTATGCCTTTGCTATGGTGATGGGTGTTGGAAAAACCTGGACATTAGCGGCTGCAGGTCCGGTTGATCAGGGCGTACATCAAGGTGAACCCCAGGTTTGGCAATTGTTTGACCTGTTGGAACAGGGGGCGGCTGAGGCGTTATTCGCCTGTAATGGCACTGCCTGGAAGCTATCCCTGTGTCAGTGATTGGCACGAAATTAAATTATGGCTGGCGCCTGTTCGCGACTGGTCTAAGCTTTGCGGTTTTCGGCCTGGGTGGTGTGTTGATCCCGCCGGTGGCGACCCTTTGGATCAGGCTGACGTCAGCCGACCCCGCCGAGCGCCAGCGTCGCGCCCGGTTGTTGATCCACCGGACTTTTCGCCTTTACGTCCATTTTATGCGCGCCCTGGGTGTGCTGCGCTGGACGGTAAAAGATGAGGAATTACTGCAGCGCCCGGGTTTATTGGTGTTGGCCAACCACCCCTGTTTGATTGATGTGGTGTTTTTGATTGCGTTTATCCCCAACCCGGACTGCATTGTAAAGGGCCGGTTGCTGGCCAATCCGGCCATGAGCGGATTTTTGCGTTTGACCGGCTTTTTAGCCAACGACAGCGGGCCAGGGTTGATTGAGGATGCCCAGCGGTCGCTGGCGGCGGGCAGTGCGCTGATTATTTTCCCCGAGGGGACGCGCACCGTGCCGGGTGAGCCGCTGCGCTTTCAGCGCGGAGCCGCCAATGTCGCGCTGCGCACTCTGACGGCCGTCACACCTGTGACGATTCTGTGCCAGCCGATTACCTTGAGCAAAAAACACCGGTGGTATCATATTCCGCCGAAAAAATTACATATAAGCCTGCTGGTGGGCGCGGATATAGCGGTGACTGGCTACGACCAGGAGCATCCCGCCATGGCGGCGCGTCAGCTGACGCAAGATTTGCAAGACTACTTTACCGAGGAATTACGAACCCATGACAACCACAGATGATGGCCTGGCGCTTGAGCTCAAGCAGCTGATCATAGACACCCTGGATCTGGAAGACATAAGCGCTGACGACATTGACGAGACAGCGCCGCTGTTTAACGAAGGGCTGGGGCTGGACTCCATCGATGCACTGGAGCTGGGTGTTGCCATGCAGAAGCGCTACGGCGTCAAGCTGGACGCGGAGTCCGAAGAAACCCGTAAACACTTTGCCAATATTCAAAGCCTGTGCGCACTGGTTGCCGCGCGCCGGACCAAGGAGTAATTGCCATGGCTGACAAGAACGCCATTTTTGAACACGTTGCCACTACCCTCGCCGATTTGTTTGATATAGACCGCGCTGACATCACCCTGCAATCCCATCTGGGTGAGGATCTGGATATCGACAGCATCGACGCTATCGACCTGGTGGTTGAACTGAAGAAATTTGTGGGCAAAAAAATCAGCCCCGAGGATTTCAAATCCGTGCGCACGGTGGAAGACATAGTTAACGCCGTCGCTGAACTCATGCAGAAAGACGCCTGATGACCGTCGAAAGACGTCCGAAGGCTAAAGCGGGGCGCCTGCTCACCCTGATTCTGACCCTGTTGCTGGTGCTCTACCCGGTGCTGATTTACGTCGGCATGCAGACGTTTGGGCCCAAGGTACTGGCGGTGATATTGGTGGTGATGGCGCTGGCGCGGTTGGCCGCCCAGCGGTTGACACACCAGCCTTTGGGCAATGGTGGTTGGCTGTTGCTGGCCGCCGCCCTGGCTGGTGGTGTAACCCTGATGACCGGTTCGCTGGTGGGGTTAAAGTCTTACCCGGTGGTGGTGAATCTGGTGTTGTTGGGCGTGTTTGCCATAAGCCTCTGGCGTTCGCCCACGGTCATTGAGCGGCTGGCGCGACTGCAAACGCCCGATTTGCCATCGCACGCCATCGCCTACACGCGTAAGGTCACCTGGGTTTGGTGTGGCTTTTTTGTGGTGAATGGCAGTATTGCCGCCGCAACAGTGCTAGCCAGTGAGCAAGTCTGGGCGTTTTACAACGGCTTTCTCTCCTATATCGCCATGGGGGTGTTGATGGGCGGGGAATATCTGGTGCGCCTGCGCGTCCAGCGTCGTCATGCTTTATCCGGGGCTCAACCCGAACCAACGCAAAATAATTGATCGTACAACATTCAGAGATACCAGCTTTATCCACCATGATTAACTCTCTTCGCCAGCTGCTGGCTGCGCCCCAAAATGCGCGCAAGGGCAGCCATATACTCGCGTTTGCCGGGGCCGATACCTGCGACTGGGCACAGTTTTGCAGCCGCCTATCCGCTTGGGAGCAACGCTTTGCCGGTGTCGAGCAGCCGCTGGTTGCGCTCTATCTGGATGACAGCCTGGAGTTTGCCGCGGCGCTCTTTGCGCTCTGGCGCTTGGGCAAGCAAGCCTTGGTGCCAGCCAATAATCTGCCCGCGACTTGCCAGCAATTGCAGCTATTAACGCCCTGCTTCGCCGGCGATTTTCCCGGTTCCGAGGTGCTGCAACCCGGCTCGCCTACGTCTTTGTCAGCGGTAGCGGTGCCTGAGGCAGCTGCGACAGCACTGGTGCTCTTCACTTCCGGCTCTACCAGTGAGCCTGTGCCTGTGAGCAAAACTTTTGCCCAGATCGAAACCGAACTGGATGCCCTGGAAACCCAATGGGGCGATCGTCTGGCAGGTGCCAGCATCGCCAGCACTGTCTCCCATCACCATATTTACGGCTTGTTATTCCGCCTGCTCTGGCCGCTCTGCGCTGGTAGACCTTTCACGCAGAGCGCGCGCGATTACTGGGAGGAACTGGCGTTGGATGCGCAGACACACCAGACGCTGGCGATTGTTAGCAGCCCCGCTCATTTGCGTTTGATTCCCCCGCATGCCTGGGCCGATGCTGTGGCTCCGATAGCCGTGTTTTCGTCCGGCGCGCCTTTGGCGACCGAGGCAGCCCTGGCCGCGCTGGACCAACTCCGCCAGCCGGTGACCGAAGTTTACGGCAGCACCGAAACCGGTGGTATCGGCTGGCGCGAGCAGGATAAGCAGTCCAGCTGGACATGCCTGCCGGGCGTCGAGGTTCAACTGGACGAAGACGCTGGCCTGCTGCAGGTGCGCAGCGGTCATTTGTCGTCAACGGATTGGTATACCGGCGCCGACCGCGCCGAGCTGGATACCGTTGGCAATTTCAGCCTCTGCGGTCGCGCCGACCGCGTCGCCAAAGTGGGTGGCAAGCGCGTTTCGCTCACCGCTATTGAACAGCGTTTACTGCAGCAACCGCTGGTTGCCGAGGTGCGCGTAATCCCCCTGCCAGAGCGCGGCGAGCGTCTCGGCGCTGTGGTGGTGCTGACCAACGAGGGCAATAAGCTGTTGGTAGACCAGGGTAAATCCCTGATTAACGACCAGCTCAAACAGGCGCTGGAAGGCCAGGTGGATCGCATTGCCATCCCCCGTTACTGGCGCTATTTGGGCGAGCTGCCACAAAACCGCCAGGGCAAAACGACGCTTGCCGATGTGCAGGCGCTGTTCAGTAGTGCGCCCCTGCCGCGTTTGCCAGAGCTGATAGCCCAAGAGCGCGATGGGGATGCGCTGCTGCTGGATCTGTTTGTGCCCGCCAATCTCTATTATTTCGACGGCCATTTCCCCGGTCGCCCCGTTTTGCCCGGCGTGGTGCAAACCCATTGGGCGGTCCATTACGGACGTGAACATTTTGGCGAGCTGGGCGAGTTTGCCGGCTTGGAGGTGGTCAAGTTCCAGCAGATCATCACCGCCAACCAGCAGCTGCGCCTGCGGCTGGAATACCAGCCTGACAAAGGCAAACTCTATTTTGGTTTTACCAGTCGTCGCGGCGATGTGGACGTGGGCCACGCCAGTGGTCGGGTAGTGTTTAAGGCGGAGTCCTCCAATGGCTGAGTTGTTTAAACCCTGTGTGCTGGTACCCGTCTACAACCACCATCAATGTCTGGCCAAGACGCTGGCGGATATCCGCCGCCACGGTTTGGTGGTGGTGATGGTTGACGATGGCAGCGATGCCACCTGCAAACAGGTGATGCAACAGTTGGCCGAGGCAAACCCCGATGTACACCTGATCACCCGACCCGCCAACGGCGGCAAGGGTGCTGCCATCAAAACCGGCCTGCAGGCGGCTGCCGATCTCGGCTACAGCCACGCCCTGCAAATCGATGCCGACGGCCAGCACAACAGTGCGGATATCCCGCGCTTTCTGGCGGTGGCCGAACAAAACCCCAACACCCTGATCGCCGGCATGCCCGCCTACGATGCCAGCGTGCCCAAGGGCCGGCTCTATGGTCGCTACCTCACTCATGTGTGGGTGTGGATCAATACACTTTCATTGGCGATTCGCGATTCCATGTGCGGCTTTCGCGTGTACCCCGTCGCCCGCAGCTGCGCACTGATAGCCGCCGAACCCATGGGTGACCGCATGGATTTCGACAGCGAATTTATGGTGCGCTGGCACTGGCGCCACTGGCCGCTCCAGCAGCTGTCTACCAAGGTGATCTACCCGGAAAACGGCGTTTCCCATTTTTTGGTCTGGCGCGACAACAAGCTTATTAGCTGGATGCACACTCGCCTTTTCTTCGGGATGTTGTTGCGTTCGCCGCTGTTGCTGCTTAATAAATTCCGGGTGGCCAAGTGACAAATAAGGTGAATCCCAGGCATTGGGCGCAGATGTCGGAAGCGGGTGCGCTTACCGGTATGCGTATTTTGCTAGGTTGTTTCAAGCTCGGCGGGCGGCCGTTGTTCAAGCTGGTACTGCTGCCGGTAATCACTTATTTCTTTCTGTTTCGCCATCAGGCGCGTCGCGCGTCCATGGCCTATCTGGCGCGGGTAAAAGCCGCGGGCGCGCTACCGGCGAATAGCTCAATATTCTGGATGAGTGCGCGACATTTCTGGAGTTTTGCCAACGCCCTGATCGACAAGCTGGCCGTCTGGATGGGGCAAATCCCGCGCTCGCAGGTGCAAATCCACAACGATGAACTGATCGCCGAGCTCCATGCGCGCAAGCAGGGCGCGGTGATGGTGATTTCCCACCTGGGCAATTTTGAGATTTGCCGCTGCTTGTCTGGCCGCCATAAAAACCTGCGTTTAACGGTGCTGATGCACACCCGTCACGCCGAAAAATTCAACCGCCTGATGAAAGAGCAGGCCAGCGACAGCCAACTGGATATTATCCAGGTCACCGAGATAACCCCCGCTACCGCCATGATGCTGAGCGAGCGTATTGAGCGCGGCGAATTTATCGCCATCGCCGGCGACCGCGTGGCCGTCAACAAGCCGGAAAATGCGCTGTTGGTGGATTTTATGGGCGCTACAGCGCCGTTGCCCATAGGGCCCTTTACCCTGGCGGCGATTTTGCGCGCGCCGCTGATCTCGCTGTTTTGCTTGCGCGAGGGTAACGGCTTCCACATTTATTTTGATCGTCTCAGCGAAGCCCTGCAGGTGCCGCGTCGCAACCGCCAGGCTCATTTGCAGCAGCTCGCGCAAACCTACGCCAGCCAGTTGGAAGGCCATTGCCGCCGCCAGCCGCTGCAGTGGTTTAACTTTTTTGATTTCTGGCAACTGCCGGTGGCTGACGTTGAGCCAGCCGCCGCTGAAGAGCAGCGCCAGAACTAACACCTATTCGTATTTTTGAACGGAAACAACGCCATGACCTCGCTGATTTTTGACCAACAGCCACTCGCTATCGAAGACGTACTCGCCATCGCCCACCAGCGCCGGGAGTGCAGCCTCAGCAGCGCCCCGGATTTTGTGCAGCGCATTGAGCAGGGAGCGCGCTTCCTCGACCGGCTGTTGCAGGAAGACGGAGTGATCTATGGTGTGACTACCGGTTATGGCGACTCCTGTACCACCCATATCCCGCGCGACCTGGTAGAGCAGTTGCCGCAACATCTCTACACCTTCCATGGCTGCGGCCTGGGCGCCGAGCTGTCGCCCACCGCTGGCCGCGCTGTATTGGCCGTGCGCTTAACCTCGCTGACGCGCGGCTATTCAGGTGTGAGCTACGGTTTGCTGGAGCAACTCACCCGTCTGTTGCAACAGGATATAGTGCCAATTATTCCCGAAGAGGGCTCCGTGGGTGCCAGCGGCGACCTGACGCCGCTCTCATACGTGGCCGCCGTGCTCTGCGGCGAGCGCGAGGTGTACTACAAAGGCCAGCGCCGTAACACTAAAGAGGTGTTTGAGGAACTGGGCATCACCCCGCTCAAGCTGCGCCCGAAAGAAGGCCTGGCGCTGATGAACGGTACCGCGGTGATGACAGCATTGGCGTGCCTCGCCTACGAGCGCACTGCTTATCTGGTGCAACTGGCCACCCGCATTACGGCGCTCATGACAGTTGCTGCCCAGGGCAATGCCCATCATTTTGACGAGCTGTTATTTGCGGTCAAACCCCATCCCGGTCAGCAGCAGGTAGCCGCTTGGCTGCGCGAAGATCTCCATGCCGGCGAGCCGCCGCGCAATCCGAATCGCCTGCAGGATCGCTACTCCCTGCGCTGCGCTCCCCATGTGATTGGTGTTGCCGGTGACAGCCTGCCCTGGTGGCGCCAGTTCATCGAGAACGAACTCAACAGCGCCAATGACAACCCCATTATCGACGGAGCTGGCGAGCACGTGCTGCATGGCGGTCACTTCTACGGCGGTCATATCGCGTTCGTCATGGACACTATGAAAAACGCCGTAGCCAATATCGCCGACCTGCTCGACCGCCAGCTGGCGCAGTTGGTGGATGTGAAGTTTAACCATGGTTTGCCGGCTAACCTGTCGGGCGCGCCAGAACACCGCCGCGCCATCAACCACGGTTTTAAAGCCGTGCAGATAGGCGTATCCGCCTGGACGGCTGAAGCGCTCAAACTGACCATGCCAGCCAGCGTTTTCTCCCGTTCTACCGAGTGTCACAACCAGGACAAGGTCAGCATGGGCACTATTGCGGCTCGCGATTGCCTACGTGTGTTGCAGCTGACCGAGCAGGTCGCTGCAGCCACCTTGTTGGCGGCCTGCCAAGGCCTGGAGCTGCGTCAGCAGGCGGGCACCAACGAACACAGTATTGAAGGCGGGATCAAAACCACCTTTGATGAAGTGCGTGCGCAACATAGCTTCCTGTCGGAAGATCGCGCGTTGGAAGGCGAGCTGCGCCAGCTGATTGCGCGCATCCAGCAGCAGGGCCTGAGCCTCTATACGGAAGCTCAATAACCGGAGTGACAGCCATGGATAAAAACCTGCCCGATCTTTGGAAGGCCAGCGCCGATGTGGAAATCCCCTTCCACGATGTGGACATGATGGAAGTGGCCTGGCACGGCCACTACGCCAAGTATTTTGAGATAGCGCGCTGCAAGCTGTTTGACCAGATTGCCTACAACTACCCGCAGATGCGCGATTCCGGCTATGCCTGGCCGGTGATCGACATGCATGTGCGCTACATCCAGCCGCTGCGTTTCCAGCAAAAGGTGACTGTTACCGCCTGGATCGACGAGTGGGAAAACCGCCTGCGCTTGCAATACCTGGTCACCGATTCCGCCAGCGGTGCGCGCCTCACCAAAGGCCGCACTGACCAGGTGGCGGTCAATATGAAAACTGGCGAACTCTGTTTGGTAACGCCGGCAATCCTGCGTGAAAAATTGGGCGTGAAAGATGGGGAGTAGAGTCTTGAATAAGCTTTTAGTAACGGTATTGGTGAGCCTACTGGCAGCGCCAGGCTTTGCCGAGGATAAACCCGCACCTGCAAACAGCAGCGCAGCAGCCAAAAGTGATGCCACCCTGCTGGCGCAGCTGGCTGAGCGCAGCAAAGCCATCCAATCTACGGAAGGCCGTTTTGTGCAGCAAAAACACATAGCCGTGCTGCCGGTACCGCTCAATTCCACGGGCCGTTTCCAGTTTACGCAGGGCAAAGGCGTGGTGTGGGAAGTGCTAACGCCGGTGCAAAACAAGGTGGAGCTAACTCCCAAAGGTATCAGCTTTGGCAATGAGCAATCGGCCAACCAGGCGGCCGCCCAGCAGGCGGGCATTGAGGTGGTCGCCAAGATTTTTATGGGCGTGATCGCCGGCGAGCTGGACACCCTCAATGACTACTTTGCGGTTGCCGCCAGCGGCGATAGCAGTAAATGGACCCTGCGCCTCACGCCCCATTCGGCCAATCTCGCGGCCTATATCAAGAGCATTGAACTACAGGGCGGTGAAGTCACCGAGCAGCTGGATATTGCCGAAGCCAATGGCGACCGCACCCATATCAGCTTTACTACCGACAAGATCCTGTTTGCCAACGGGAAAACGGTAAGCGGTGCGGCGGGCAAGGCCAAGTAATGAATTCTCCTTCGGCACCTCAGGCTATGTCAGGCCGCAACCGGTTTTTTGTACTCATCTGGGTGCTGGTGTTTGCTGCCAGTGCGCTCTATTGCCTGGTGCAAATTACTCAGAAAAAGCCCTTCCATAGCAACCTGCTGGAGTTGCTACCGCGCGACGAACGCAACCCGGCGCTGCACGATCTCAGCCTGTTAATCGCCAAGCGTTTTGAAGACAAGTTGCTGGTTCTCATCAAGAGCGAGCAGCCGGAAGAGGCTTTGGCGCAGGCCAAAGCGCTGCAAAAAAACCTGCTGGCCTCCGAGCGCCTGTCCGCCGATAACACCTCCCAAACGGTGCAGCAGCAACTCATTGAGCTCTATCGTCCCTACAGCCAGCAACTGCTTAGCAGCGAGCGCCGCCAATGGCTGGAGCAGCATTCGCCAGCGGAATTGGCCGAGGGTGCCTTGCGTGATCTCTACAGCCCTGTGGCTACGCCGCGCCCCTACAGTTTTGCGGAAGATCCGTTCAATCTGGGGGGATATTGGCTCACAAGCCTGGCGCCGCGTCTAAAAGTGCAGGAGTACCAGGGTTTCCCGATGGTGGTGACAGAGCAGGACGGCAAATCCGAATCCTGGTTGATGGTGACGGCCCATTTAAAAGGCAGCCCGTTCGACGTGCAGGTGCAGCAGGATGTGGCCCAGGCGATCAGCGGCTTCCAACAGCATTGGCCAGATGCCCACTTCTTCACTTCGGGAATGGTTTTTCACGCCACTGCCGGCACCCGCCAGGCGACGGATGAGATGAGTACCGTGGGGCTGGGTTCCAGCCTGTGCATTATCACCATGGTGCTGCTGGTGTTCCGCCGCATCAAACCCCTGTTCGCGGTAATGCTGAGCATGACCAGCGCCTATGTGC
Organism: Cellvibrionaceae bacterium; assembly: GCA_021151695.1. Taxonomy (GTDB): domain Bacteria; phylum Pseudomonadota; class Gammaproteobacteria; order Pseudomonadales; family Cellvibrionaceae; genus Cellvibrio. The sequence continues at coordinate 175,592 of JAGKWU010000008.1, forward strand.
TGGCGCTCACCATTAGCCTGCTGGTGTTTGGCCGCATCCATGTGATTACCCTCGCCTTTGGCAGCACCTTGCTGGGGGTGGCGGGCGATTATGCCATTCACTTTCTGGTGAGCAGCCACAATGAGGGCGGTGGTCTGGCGGCGCGCCGTACGCTGGCCCGTGCCATGGCCATAGGTGCACTTACCGGTATGGCGTCTTACCTGTTGCAATTCACAACGCCTTTTCCTGGGTTACAGCAGATGGCGATCTTTTGTGCGGCAGGTATTCTCGGCGCCTGGATGACAGTGTTGGCCCTGGCGCCACTCTATAACGTCAGCGCCCGCTCCAATGAGGCGCCGCTCAAGGCCGCCGACAGGTTTTATCACCTGGCTGAATGGCTCTATCCTGCACTGTGGCGCAAACCGGCGCTGGTCGGTGTGGTGCTGGCGTTGCTAACGGTGGGTGGCGTTGCACTAGTGCTGCGCGGCGGGGTGAACGATGCGGTGATCAACCTCAATACTTCGCCCCAGTCGCTGCTCAATTCCGAACGTCAGGTACAGCAGATTTTGCAGCAGGCCAGCGTCAGCCGCTTTTTCTTTGTGGAAGCCGACTCGCCCGAGCAACTCCTGGCTCGTATCCAGGCGCTGGGCGACAAGCTGGCCCAACGCCAACAGCAGCAACCGGATTTGGGCTGGCAGAGCTTGCAGCATTATGTTCCCGCGCAAGCTCAACAAGAGGCAGATCGCGCCTTGGTACAGCGCAAACTCTATGGTTCCGAAGGTGCCCTGAGCCTGCTGTGCCAAAAACTGAATACCACCTGCGCCGATCCGGCCGCGCCCCGGCAATGGCTAATGCCTTCGGCGCTGGAAAGCAGCAGCCTCGGCGATCTGCTGCCGCCGTTTATGCAGGATGAGCAGGATAAACATCATTGGCAGACACTGGTCACCCTGAGCGGCAGTGCCTCCGAGGCGAGTCTGAATGAAACCGCCGCCGGTTTGCCGGGCGTAAAACTGGTCAACCAGACGGCCGATTTATCGCAATTGCTGGGCCGCTACCGCGCCAGTGTGAGTGAGGTATTACTGGCGACTGTATTACTACTGGCTGTCGGGCTGAGCTGGCGCTATCGCCGGCATGGCTGGCGCATGCTAGCGCCGCTGGTGATTGCCATGACCCTGGCGTTGGCCTGCGCGGCATTGGATGGCATCACCCTGTTCCACGTTATGGCGCTGCTGCTGATTATCGGAATTGGGCTGGATACGGCGGTTTTCTATACCGAAGGCGGGTTTAATGCCGAATCCTGGCTCGCCTCCAGCTTGTCCTGTGGCACCTCAATAATTGCCTTCGGTTTGCTATCATTAAGCGCTGTTCCGGTGCTGCATCAATTTGGCCTGATTATCCTGGTCGGCATATTGAGTTGCTGGCTGCTGACACCGCTGTTTTTTCGTCCCACTGCTTATCCACACAAGTCTGATCCACACCAGATGTTGGAAGCTCATATAAATCAAATGGAATCATCGAGTAAGTCATGAGTAAGAAGATTGAAACTGCTGACGTAGCAGTGGTTGGCGCGGGTCCAGCCGGCGCTATCGTGAGTGCATTGCTGCATCGCAAGGGTTACAAAGTGGTCGTGGTAGAGCGTCAGCACTTCCCGCGTTTCTCCATCGGCGAAAGCCTGCTGCCCCAATGCATGGAGTTTATCGAGCAAGCTGGCATGCTGGAGGCGGTCAACAATGCCGGCTTCCAGTTTAAAAACGGCGCCGCCTTTACCCACAATGGCAACTACAGCTTCTTCGATTTTACCGACAAGTTTTCCCCGGGCCCCGGCACCACGTTTCAGGTGCAGCGCGCCCAGTTCGACCAGTTGCTGGCGACTGAAGCCCAAAAGCAAGGCGTGGATTTGCGCTTTGGCCATGGCCTCACGGCGATTGAAATGCACGGCGAAGGTGGCGAATTACAAGTGCAGCCAGACAATGGCGATGCCTACCAGCTGAACGCGCGCTATGTGCTGGACGCCTCCGGCTTTGGCCGCGTGTTGCCGCGTTTACTGGATCTGGAACTGCCCTCCAACTTCCCCGTACGCGCCGCCATCTTCACCCATATTCAGGACAACATCACAGCCGACTGGCACGACCGCAACAAGATTCTGGTCACTGTCCACCCCAAGCATCCCGATGTCTGGTTCTGGCTGATTCCCTTTGCCGGCGGCCGCTGCTCCCTGGGTGTGGTGGGTGATCACCATTACTTTGAAGGCAAAGCCGATCTCAAAGCCTGCCTGCAAGAATTTGTAAATGGCACCAGCGATTTGAGCGAGTTGCTGCGCGATGCGGTGTTCGATACCCCTGTGCAAACCCTCAGCGGCTATGCCTGCAACGTAAAATCCCTCTGGGGCCCAAACTTCGCCCTGCTCGGCAATGCCGGCGAATTCCTTGACCCTGTGTTCTCCTCAGGCGTGACCATCGCCATGAAGTCGGCCAGCCTGATAGCACCGCTGGTAGATCGCCACCTTAAAGGTGAAGCGGTGGACTGGGAGAACGAATACGCTATCCCGCTCAAGCGCGGTGTGGATACCTTCCGTACCTATGTGACCGCCTGGTACGACGGCCGCTTCCAGGATGTGGTTTTCTTCCGTAAGGATAAAACCTCGCCCAAAGTCAGCGGCATGATCAGCTCCATTCTCGCCGGCTACGCTTGGGATCAGGAAAACCCTTTCGTTGCTCTACCCGAGCGCCGTTTGAATGCGTTGGTGGATCTGTGCAGAGGTTGATTCGCCTCACCTTAGCCGTCGTTGCGCTGGCAATGACGCTGCTGGCCAGCGGTTGCGTCAGTCGTCAGGTGCAAACCCTGGCGAGCCTGCCGCTGCCCGCAACCTCGGGTAAATCCTGTTGCTGGCAGGCATTGCAACAGCTGGACATCAGTTATGACGGCAAAGCCTACAAGCTGACGGGTGCGCTGGCGCAAACCCGTGACGGTGTGACCCTGGTGCTGCTCGATCCGCTGGGTCGCCGTTTGCTATCAATCACCAAACAGGGCGAGCAACTCGATACCTATCGTTCCCCCGAATTACCCGAAGGCCTGCCCGAGCGTTTTTTGCTCGCCAGCAGCATGCTGGTCTGGTGGCCGCTGGCCGACTGGCAATCGTTGCCCGACCCCTGGCGTGTGTCTGTCGAAGGTAACAACCGCGTACTGAGTTATGGCAGCAAGCCGATCCTGAGCGCGCAATACGCTGCTTCATCGGCTGCACTGCTTGAAGGTATGACCAAGGCGAGCCTGAACCAGCCGGTCAGCCTCCAGCATCGCCTCCAGCCTTTGGCGATTACCGTCACTACCTCCAGCCTGGAGGTGTTGCCATGAGTGTTTATGTGCATCAGGTGTCAGCTATTTGTGCGCTGGGAAATGACATTGCCAGCATTAATGAGCAACTGTTCAGCCGTGCTAACTCGCCACTCACCGTCACCGATCAATACAGCCCCGGCCGGCCATTGCCGCTGGGTGTGGTGAGCTCACTGGAGTTGACGGCGGATACGCGCAATAACTCGCTCCTCGCAGCGGTTATAGAGCCTTTGCGTGCGCCGGTCGAACAGCTTAAAGCCCGCTATGGCGCCCCGCGGATTGGCGTGATTCTGGGCAGTAGCACCTCGGGTATCGCCGAGGGTGAAGCTGCTGTAGCCCATCATGTGAAAACCGGCGAGTTCCCGCCCGAATTCCATTACCGCCAGCAAGAGATCATCGCGCCGACTGACTATGTAGCGGCCAACCTTGGGGTGACTGGTCCTGCCTGGACTATCTCTACTGCTTGTACCTCGGGCGCCAAGGCCATCGCCAGCGGTGCGCGTTTGCTGGAGTTGGGGGTGTGCGATGCGGTGATCGTCGGCGGTGCGGATAGCCTCTGCCATCTCACTGTTGAGGGATTTTTGTCGCTCTCGGCGGTAAGCCATGATCCCTGCATGCCTTTTAGCCTGAACCGCAAAGGCATCAATATTGGCGAAGCGGCCGCGCTGATGGTCCTCAGCCGCGAGCCCGGCCCGATCAAACTGGCAGGTGTCGGGGAGACCTCTGACGCTCATCATATTTCCGCCCCCGAGCCCGAAGGCCGTGGTGCCGAAGCTGCTATGCGCGAAGCCTTAACCGGTGCGAACTTACCGGTGTCAGCCATTGATTACATCAACCTGCACGGCACCGCCACCGAGCAAAACGACCGCATGGAAAGTCTGGCGGTGGGGCGCGTCTTTGGCGCTGATATTCCTTGCGGCTCGACCAAATCCCTCACCGGTCACACACTCGGCGCTGCCGGTGCGCTGGAGGCTGCCTTCTGCTGCCTCGCCCTGTTGCGCGACGATGGCCAACTGCCCCGCCAATTGTGGGACGGCGTGCCTGATCCCCAACTGGCGACACTTACACAACTGGGCGCCACGACAGCCAGTCGCCCTCTACGCTATGCCATGAGCAACTCCTTTGCCTTTGGTGGCAACAATATTTCACTGATTCTGGAGCGCATATGAACGATGCCCTCTCGGTAATACCCGACGCTCAATACACCTTTGAGTCAGTCGTACCCCACACCGGCGACATGGTGCTGCTTGACCAGATAGATCATGGTGACGACCAGGCGCTGCAAGCCAGCGTCACTATTCGCCCGGATGCGCCTTTCGTTGATGAACGCGGCATGCCCGGTTGGGTGGGTATCGAAATGATGGCCCAGACTATCGGTGCCTTCGGCGGCTGTCGCGCGCGCCGCAATGGCCAGCAGGTGAAGATCGGTTTTCTGGTCGGCAGCCGCAAATACCAATGCAGCCACAGTTATTTTCCCATTGGTGCCCGCCTGGAAGTTTCTGTTCGTGAAGTCATCTTCGGCGAAAATGGCCTCTGCGTGTTTGAATGCACCCTGCAAGGCACCGGCGAGCACGCCGACATTGCGGCCAGCGCTAATATCAACGTATTCCAGCCGGAAGATCCGGAGCAGTTTTTACAAGGCGGAACCCTATGACTTCAGACAATCCCAACACCGGCCTCAGTGTGCTGGTCACCGGTTCCAGCCGCGGCATAGGCAAAGCCATCGCGATTGCTTTGGCGAATCAGGGCTATGAACTGGTGCTCCACTGCCGCTCCCAACGCGAGCAGGCGGATGCCGTAGCAACCGAGATTGCCGCCGCCGGTGGCCGCGCCCGTGTGCTGCAATTCGATGTCTCTGACCGCGCCCAAACCAAAGCGGTACTGGAAGCCGATGTGGACGCCAATGGCGCCTACTACGGCGTGGTCTGCAATGCTGGTATAGCGCGCGACAACGCCTTTCCAGCCATGACGGGAGAGGAGTGGGATTCGGTAATCCACACCAATCTGGATAGCTTCTACAATGTACTCAACCCGCTGATCATGCCCATGGTGCGCCGTCGCAAACCCGGCCGCATAGTGACCTTGGCCTCTGTGTCGGGTTTGATTGGCAATCGCGGCCAAGCCAATTACAGTGCCGCCAAAGCGGGTGTCATCGCGGCGAGTAAATCCCTGGCCATCGAATTGGCCAAGCGCGACATCACAGTCAATTGCGTTGCCCCCGGCCTGATCGCCACTGAAATGGTGGACGATGTGCCGGTAGAAGAAGCGCTCAAACTGATCCCGGCCCGCCGCGTCGGCCAGCCGGAAGAAGTGGCGGCCCTGGTAAAATTTTTAATGAGTTCCGAGGCGGCCTATATCACCCGCCAGGTGATTTCGGTCAATGGAGGCCTGTGTTAAATGAAACGCGTTGTAGTTACCGGCATGGCAGGTATATCGCCAATAGGTTCGAGCTGGGAGGCGATCAAAGCCAACCTGCTGGAAGGCAAAACCGGCATTCGCACCATGCGCGAGTGGGACAAATACGCCCATCTCAACACCCGTTTGGGCGCGCCCGTCACGGATTTTGAAAAGCCCGAACACTTCAATCGCAAGCTCACCCGCAGCATGGGCCGCGTGGCCCTGATGGCGACTGCTGCGACTGAACGTGCCCTGGCGGACGCCGGCCTGCTGAACGATCCAAGCATTCAGGATGGCCGCATGGGCGTGAGCTACGGCTCCTCCGCCGGCAGCCCCGATGCTATTGCCGATTTCGGCTATATGCTGCTCAACGGCGATTCCAGCGGCCTCAATGCCAATTCCTATTTGAAGATGATGGGCCACACCACGGCGGTCAATATCGGTGTGTTTTTCCAGCTCAAAGGCCGTGTAATCACTACCTCCAGCGCTTGCACCTCCGGCAGCCAGGGCTTGGGCTATGCCTACGAAGCCATCAAGTTTGGCAAACAAAAACTTATGGCGGCGGGCGGCGCCGAAGAACTCTGCGCGTCAGAAGCCGCGGTGTTCGACACCCTCTTTGCCACCAGCACCCGCAACGATGAACCCACCTCATCGCCGCGCCCCTTCGACAGCGCCCGCGATGGCTTGGTCATTGGCGAAGGCGCCGGTACGTTGATTCTGGAAGAACTCGAACACGCTCAGGCGCGCGGTGCGCGCATCTATGCCGAAATCCTCGGCTATGGCACCAACTCCGACGGCGCCCACGTAACCCAGCCGCAATCCGAAACCATGCGCATCGCCATGCAAATGGCGCTGGACGATGCCGGTTTACAGCCCTCCGACATCGGCTACATCAGCGCCCACGGCACTGCCACCGCACGCGGCGACGTCGCCGAAAGCCAGGCCACCCACACCCTGTTCGGCAGCGACACACCCATCAGCGCCTTCAAAAGTTTTACCGGCCACACGCTGGGTGCCTGCGGCGCGCTCGAAGCCATGGTCAGCATCCACATGATGCACGACGGCTGGTTCCACGGCACCGCCAACCTGGAAACGGTCGACGAAGAATGCGCACCATTGGACTACATCACCGGCAGTGGCCGCGAGTTCAACACCGACATCGTCATGAGCAACAATTTTGCGTTTGGTGGCATTAATACGTCGCTGATTTTTAAACGCTGGTTTTTTTTGGCTTTTGCGATTGCAGATGGCATTCGTGCGGAGTTGCCATGGGGTACAACTACTCGGCTAAATGATGCTGAATTAGCATCAGAATATGTACCTTATTTTGTGCCTGGTAAAAATGTCCTTTCAGGGCAGGCTTTTTTGACTCAAAGGGGTGGCGGTGTTGTTAAGGCTGCTGGCAGGGAAGTAACCTTGGACCCTGCTACATCAACAGGTACTGAGTGGTGGAATCTGGCAGGCGCAAAGTGGGCATACCGCTTTGAAAAACATAATTCACCTAATTTTCTTAAAGCACGTCGAGTAGTAATTGCTGATGCTGACGGAAGATTTACCTTCAAAGATATACCTGCAGGTAAATATTATCTTCGTACAGACGTAACCTGGGAAGTTGGTACAGAAATACAGGGTGGATTAGTAGGAAGGTTAATAGAAGTAAAAGAAGGTGAGCCGACAGAAGTAATATTAAATAACTTGGCTCAAGTAGCGACGGATCGATCAGTGGCTGCGGCGCAACTATCTACAAGAGTTCATACCTTGGATGAAATGTTAAGTAGCGGTATCCCTCAGGAAATGAAGGAGGCTGCAGATAATATCTATAAAGGTAAAAAATTTCAGCCTGAGCGATTGGACTTATTACATTCAATAATCGAAAAAAGCTATAAGCAATCATTAAGTAAAGAGTATATAGAATCTGTAGTTGCACTCTGCCAAGCCCTTGCTGCTAGTGGAGTGGTTGAGCATAAGCCACTTATTGAAGATGTTGCTGCCAATGCAGCGGAAGAAAAGGTTCGCAATAAAGTTAAGAAATACCTTTCTTATTATAAGTGATTGTGCGGTGAATTTTCCAACTGTGGCTATGAGTGATAACTTTATCTTTAGTGGGATATTTGCGTCGCTGATTTTTAAACGATGGGTGGCATGATTTGGTTTTGCGAGCTGCGTTTTCACTTGACGATAAATAGTTCGTTTGGACGTTTCCGTTCGCAAAATATCTGCAGGCATCTCTCGCTGTAGGTCAACTTGCTTGTGTGATAATAGTAATGATTATTTGAATTTAATAATGACAAAGGAGCTTTAGAGTGAAGAAAATAATAGTGGGTTTGTGTTCAATTGCATTTGCCGGTTTGTTGTCTGGTTGTTCAATTAACCACCCGGTTGCGAAAGATTACGGCGCCTATCTGGCAAAAGATGCCGCGCCGGTAACCCTGCCAAAAACGGAGCTCAAATCAGATTACGCGATTGATGGCGCTACCGAAAATCATCGCTATGAGTTTAGGGCAGCAACTGTTGGTTACGCGCATTTGTGGATTGTTGAATTCGGCAAAATGCTGGACCAAACCCTCAATGAAAAATATGTTCAATCTGCTTTTGGTCGTCTCTCCAAAAAAGGCAGCAAGGAATCCCAGCCTGGTAACCTGATTGATTTCACTTTGGAAAAATATGAATTCAAGGATTATCGCGCTTACGTCACGCTGAAAATTAAACTCTCAAAAGATGGCAAAACAATTTCCGAAAAATCCTACACCGCTAGCGGTAATTCCCAAGGTGGAAAAATGTGGGCAGCCGGGCCATTTGGTATGAAAAGCGCAACCCTGGAATCCACCAAGTTTGCAATAGACGACATACTGCGACAATTTATTGCTGATACCCCCAAAAATTAAGTACCGCTTTTTTAAACGCTGGCAATAATTGCCAGCGTCACCCAAGGCCATTTGGCCTTAATCACAAGGAGATAGACCCTATGTTTTCAGGTTCGCAGTTTATGATAAAAAAATCTGCTTTCGCGCTCGCCCTTTCTGCGGGTTTGCTCGCAAGCGCTTGCGTTGTTGCCGAGGAGGCAGCTACCGAGCAAGATCCTCCATCCACGACTAATATCTGCGCCCTGAAAGGTGTTCCGCCATCAGATTTCAAATATAAAGTGGTTAAAAAATTGAAGCTCGGTAAGGGGTCCTATGGCAGCGTGACGGATATCCAACCCAAATTTGCGCAACTTGCGCTCAATGCGGGTGCCGATGCAGTGATCTATTACAACGGCAGTCAGCGCTTTGGTTTCTTCCCCTGGCGTATGGTGCGCCCTGTGATTACGGGCACCGCAATCAAGTGGGATAAGGGCAATAAACAAGCCTTCGCCTGCGCGGCAAATGGCGGAATTTTGCTGTAATACAATTTCAAACATTTACGCGCTGTGATATTGCGTAAACTGTGCGGCGCCGATGTCAGTGCATCGGATTATTTGAGGCAAACCCTGTGAGGTTTGCCTTGTCATTTAAGGAGATTAATTGGAATGTTAATTCGTTCATTATTATTTGTAGCTGCGTTTTTTTCGGCACTGGTAGCCTGCGCCGAATCCACTACACCAGAAGAATATATCCAGATTTTCAAAGGCGATAACCAACAGCAACAGCAAGAGGCTGCACAGGCACTGGAGTGGGCGGGTCTGTCGTCTCCGAAAGTTTTCGATCTGGTAGAGGCCAAAGCATTGCAGGCACTGCCGAATGCTACTGATAAGGTCACTATCAACTATGTGTCTTATCTGGTGAAGGCGCTAGCCTATTCCGGTAACGAAAAATACCGCCCGACTATCGAAAAAATCAAAAATGAAGCGCCGCATAAAAAAGTAAAAAAATATGCGGAAGAATTTTTGCCCCAATTAACAACCTATAACCATCTTAATCCGTTGATAGTGCCCAAGCCTTGGCCGGAAAACCCCTATCCTTCGCTGGAGCAGCGTTTGGTTAATATGCTGGTGAGTGATGACACCGAATTACTGCGTCTGGCTTCCAAGCGCGTAAATTGGACAAATAATTACAGCCCTGAAGTTCTGGCCCAGCTCAACACCAGCCTGCTGCAAAATTATCAAAAACCCTTGAGTGGTGAGCGCCTGGATGCGGTGGCCTGGTTAGCGCACGCTTTGGCGGGCAGTCGTTCACAGGAATACAAGGCCACGATTGAGAAAGTTGCCAGCTCCGCAACAGAGCCAGCGCTGCGTAAATATGGCACAAAATATTTGAAGTACTATCAGTGATGAATACAGCCAGGCTATGAGCTTGGCTGCGCTTAACAATAAGCAGTTAACAATAAAAAGGCCGGCGAGTGGTTATCTCGCCGGCCTTTTTTTTATCGCGCAGAAAGTATTAACCCTGCGCCTGCTTACGAGCCGCCTTGCGCGCTTCCAGCAGTGACACTACTTGATTGTTGCGCAAATGTGCGAGTTTTTCGCTGGCATCGCTTTCCAGCGGGGCGCTGATAATTTCCTGATAGAGCGGCTCCAGGTTATTGAGCGCGCTTTGCAGTTGGTAGATGTTGGTTTGCAACGTCTCTATCTGCTCGGCCTGGCTGTTGCGTTGGCCTTGCAATTGGGTAAGGCGCAGCATGTGGGCTTCCAGCAAATCTTTTTGATACTGGTTGCTCTGGGCTAATGGCAACAGCGCTTCCTGCAGCCATTGGTCTATATGCTTGTGCAAATCCTGATAGGTATTGCGCACCTCTTGTACCAGCGTATTGATAAAGCGATTGATCAGTGAGCCCTTGCGGCTGAGCAACGTATTCAATGAGAAACGGAAGTCATCAGCGCGTTTATGCAGTTGGCGCAGTTGACGGCGCTGGTGATGGATTTTGAGCAGGTGACGCATCATCAAATCGTCGTTTCTCAGCTGGTGCTCGGGGCGCTGGTAAATGGATACCAGCACGCGATTGGCGCGCTCGATTTCGCGTTCAATGTGCGACAGGCTGTTGTCCACATCTTCAAAAAAGTTACCTATGGCGCGCGCCAATCCCAAGGTGGTCCAGCTCTGTGCCAGTGCGCGATGGGCGTTGCCGATTTGCTGTTCCAGCAGGTTTTGGCTGACCGGCGCGAGCAAGGTGGCGCGCTGGGACTCCAGCAACCGCTGGCTGGTGCGCAGTGAGAGCGCCTGCTTGTGATATTGGTTGTGTGTTTGGCGGATAGTCTCGCGCAACTGGCGCAGGGTGTCTGCTGCCGCTTGCGGTTCGGCGTTGCGCAGCAGTTGTATTTCTTCCTGGCACTCGCTCAAGCGTTGGCTCAGGCTGTTGCGAGTGGTGATGATCATTTCATAGCAGTCGCCCACTAACCGGTGGCCGATAATCTGCTGCTGGCTGTGGTGAACCACATCGGCCAGGCGACGCTCCAGCTGGGGAAAGTTACTGCGCTCCAGCTGGCCCAGATTGCGGCCCACTTTGCCCAGCAAACCCTGTTTGGCAGACAGCGGAATTACCTGCTCCGGCGTCAACTTGAGCTGATGGGCGGTGAGCTGGCGGATATTTTCGATATTGGCTGCCACTTCGCCCGGCTGCTGCAAATCGTCCCACAGGCTGTCGATCTTGTTCAGCAGCGCCAGTACGGCGGTGCACTGCTCGTCGCGCAACGACTGGATATGTTCGCGCCAGATGGCCATGTCGCTGGCGGTAACGCCCGCGTCGGCAGAGAGCAAAAACAGAATAGCTTGTGCTTCGGGCAGGGTGCGCAGGGTCAGTTCCGGCTCGTTGCCCAGGGCGTTGAGGCCGGGGGTATCTACAATGCGCAGGCCCTGGCGCAGCAGCGGATGGTCGAGGCTGATCAACGCATGGCGCCAGGCGGGTACGGCTACACGGCCTTCGGCATCGCGCTCGCCCAGTTCGTCCTGCGCAAAGCCAAGCTTGATGGCATCGGCGGGCATCACCCATTTACTGGCCGATACTTGATTAATCGCGGCGCGAGTCTGGTCGTGATTGCGTGGATCAAAGGCCACCGTCACCCAGTTCTGGGGTATACGTTTGAAGTTGTGCAGGCTGGTGTTGGTACGACGGGTTTCGATGGGTAAGAGACGCACGCAGTTGAGCGGTGTATGGGCATCCCAGAAAATTTCCGTCGGGCACATAGTCGTGCGACCGGGTTGGGATGGCAGCAGGCGGCGGCCACCTTCGGTATAGAGCAGCGCGTTGATCAATTCGGTCTTGCCGCGCGAGAACTCACCTACACAGGCTACCGTAAAGCTTTCACCGCGCAGCAATTGGCGGGCTTTTTGTAGTGTGCGATGGGCGTCGTCGCTCATCATCTGGTAACGGCTGCCCCATTCGTCAAAACGCTGCAGCCGGTCGTCCAGCTGGCGTTTCCAACGATTGTATTGGGTCATTTGGCGGTGCAGCGCTTTTACGTCCATAGGAGTGCTCGCTTTAGTGTGCCTGCCAGCGGCGGTTGCCGTCTCAATAAATATATCGTTTTGGGCTAAGGCGTTATTGTTCTGATTCTCATTAAAACTGAAAAGCGAAACCCTGACTAGATGTTGAGCAATTAGCGGTCAATTGGGCAGACTGATGGTGGTAAAAGGTGACAAATTGTGTGGTGTGTCACGTAAAGTTGGGGGGCGGAGCCTACTGGATTGGGGGAATTTTTCGGCAGCGCGAGCTGTGTGCATGTGCGCAATCCTTGGGATACTTACTTCTCCTCCGGCGGCAAATCGTGCAATAGTGCGCTGGCTTGGCTCTATAACAACCATCAGTAAAGGAATATTTATGAAAACCGAACTGCTCTATCTTGTCTACACCACACTCCTTACGGGCCTGATTTGGATTCCCTATATCCTCAATCGGTTAATCGTGCGTGGTATTTCCGAAACGGCCGGCTACAGCGATCATCCTAAACCCCAATCGCCCTGGGCCCAGCGCTTGATGAAAGCGCACGCCAATGCGGTGGAGAATCTGGTGATTTTTGCGGCCCTGGTGTTAACCGCCAATGCGGCTGGAATATCCAATGACACTATTGCGCTGGCAGCGGTGGTGTACTTCTGGGCGCGTGTGGTACATGCAGTGTCCTATACCTTCGCCATCCCCTGGGTGAGAACACTGGGCTTTCTCACCGGCGTAGGTGCGCAGGTGACCATTGCGCTGCAGGTGCTGGCTCACTAATACGAAGCTGGCTATTCGTTATCTGCTTCATCGCGCGCCGCTGTACGGCGTTCATTGTCCAGGCGCGCGGCTTCAATCTCGCGGAAGATGCTGGCCAGATCTGCCTCTACCGTTGAGTGATCATACTGGCCAGTGAGCGTCACGTTCGGGTGAAGCTTGCCATTCTCATACAAATCCCAAATCTCGTGAGCGTAGTCACTCACCAGCAGCTCAGGCGCAAACTGGCCAAAGTAGTCACGCATGTTGTTTACATCGCGCTCCAGCATGCTGAAGGCGTTGTTGTTGCCGGCGGCATCTACGGCTTGTGGCAGGTCGATGATGACCGGGCCATCGGCGCCGAGCAGCACGTTAAATTCTGATAGGTCGCCATGGACGAGGCCGGCGCAGAGCATGCGCACCACTTCCATCATCATAAAACTGTGGTGTGTGACTGCTTCGTCTGGGCTCAATTCCACATCGTTCAGGCGCGGCGCGGCGTAGCCTTCGGCATCTGTGACCAGCTCCATCAAGAGCACACCATCGAAACAGCCGTGAGGTTGGGGAACACGCACGCCGGCGGCGGCCAGGCGATAGAGCGCTTCTACCTCGGCGTTTTGCCAGGCACTCTCCTGCTCTTTGCGACCATAGCTGGAGCCTTTGCTCATAGCACGGGCACGGCGCGAATTGCGTTCGCGGCGACCTTCCTGATATTGGGTTTGGCTGCGGAAACTGCGCTTTTCCACTTCTTTGTAGACCTTGGCGCAGCGAATATCATCGCCTGCCGCCACGACATAGACGGTCGCTTCTTTGCCGCTTTTTAGCGAGCGGAGCACCTCGTTGATGAGGCCATCGTCAATAAGGGGTTGAAGGCTTTTAGGTGGTTTCATGACATCCGGGGTAGCGTTATAGCGTGGGCGGTTAAACAGGCGCGCTATCATAGGGCAGTTGGCGCCTTAACGCATCCCGCTGCCTTACTTCAAGAGCACTGCAGTATCTTAATTATTGGGGTTGCGGATAATACTTGTCTACAAGTGCGGGCGTCGACTACTTAAATACCAAGGTATGGCCCTGGTATTTAAGTAGCGGCGGGAGGGCTGTTGAACTGCAGTGGCTTAGAACAGTAGAGAGGCCAATGCTGGCACAAAATATTTGCGGATCAGGTAGATGCCAAACATGAGCACCATGGGGGAAAAATCCAAACCGGCCATAGGTGGAAGCACCCGGCGGATGGGACGCAGAATAGGGTCGATCAACTGGTTGATCAGGCTGATCGCCGGGTTGTAAGTGTGGGGGGCAACAAAGCTCGCAATCACTAAAACTATCATCCCGTAAAAGTAAACATTCAGCGTAAGGTTGATCAGCTCCAGCAGCGCCAGTGGCAGTATTTTGATGCTGGCGAACAGGTTGCCCAACAGCAGCTGGGTTACAAACAACAGCGCCGCTTGCAGCAAAAATGCCAGCAACAGCGCCGCCCAATCCACGCCCCCAACACCGGGGATAACTTTGCGCAGGGGAACCAGCAAAGGATTGGTCAGTTTCACCAGGGTTTTGCTAATAGGGTTGTAATAATCGGCACGCACTACCTGGCACAGGAAGCGAAGTAGCACCAAGCCTATGTAAATGGAACCGATAAAATTAATAATGTCCGCAATAAGGCTGGCAAAGGTATTCATACAGATATCTCGTTATAGATAATCAAACTTACTTACCCAACAATTCCGACAGCTCCACCGCGCGGGCGGAACAGGCGGTCATAGCGCGAGCGAAGATAGCGCGAATCTCGTCATTCTCAAAGGATTTAATCGCCTGCTCCGTGGTGCCTTTGGGCGAGGTTACGCGGCGGCGCAGCTCATCCACTTCTACATCACTTTGCTTGGCCAAGATGGCGGCGCCCAGTGCCGTTTGCAAGGTCAGCTCGCGCGCAACTTCGCGCGTCAGGCCCAACTGCACACCGGCGTCGATCATGGATTCCATCATCAAAAAGAAATAGGCCGGGCCGGAGCCGGAAACGGCAGTCACCGGGTTGATCAAGGCCTCATCGTTTACCCATTGCACTATGCCCACAGCGCCAAGGATGGCGTTGGCGATGGACTTGTGGGCGTCGCTGACTTTCGCATTGGCGAACAAGCCGCTGGCCCCGGCGCGCACTTGCGATGGCGTATTGGGCATGCAGCGAACTATCGCCGGGTCATTGCCCAGCCAGTTACTGATACTCTCGGTGGTAATGCCTGCGGCGAGGGAAATGATCAGCGGTTTGTGGTCAAGCGTACCTGCCAGACCCTGGCAAACTTCTTTCAGCATTTGCGGTTTCACGGCCAGCACTACCACATCGGCGCTTTTAGCCGCTGCGGCGTTATCGGTAGTGGTGGCTATATCGAATTCACCGGCGACTTTATCCAGTGATTCCTGGCGCGGCCCCGCAGCGGTAATATCCAGACGGCTGTAGCCCTCTGCCAGCAGGCCGCCAATGATGGCTTTGGCCATATTGCCAGCGCCGATAAAGGTAATCTTGGGTTGTGACATGGTGGTTTCCTTCTGATCGGAAAGTGATCCCGATAATTGATAAAAATGATTACTGGCGCGGTCCAAAAATATCTGTGCCCACACGCACCAGTGTGGCGCCTTCGGCAATCGCCGCTTCCATATCGCCTGACATGCCCATCGATAGCGTGTCCAGTTGAAGACCCGCAATATTGAGCTGCTCGAGCGCAGTGCGCACACGAGCGAAGGCGATATGTTGTTCATTGGGGGTGTTGGCAGCAGCCGGTATCGCCATTAGTCCGCGCAATTGCAGGCGCGGTAGCTCGCTAACAGCTTTAGTCAGAGCGGGCAGATCCGCCAGGCTCACGCCGGATTTGGTGTGCTCATCGTCGATATTCACCTGCAGGCAAACTTGCAGGGGTGGTAAATGTTGCGGGCGCTGGTCATTCAGGCGCTGGGCAACTTTTTCCCGGTCTATACTGTGAACCCAGGCAAAATTTTCGGCGATGGCGCGGGTTTTGTTGGACTGAATTGGGCCGATAAAATGCCATTCGATGTCGGTCAGGTCTTGCAGCTCAACCTGTTTTTCCAGCGCTTCTTGTAAGTAGTTTTCACCAAAGGCGCGCTGGCCCTGGGTATAGGCTTCAGTGATGGCGGCAGGTGATTGGGTTTTGCTGACGGCGATCAGGCGCACAGTTTGCGCATCGCGTCCCGCGGTAGCGGCTGCCGCTTGAATCCGCGCGGTGACTTTCGTGAGCCGGTCGGCTATGGTGTAGGGATTATCCATGGAAGGGCTAGATACTCGACGAAGGGTTAGCGGCGTACGCCATTGATTCAATAACAGATTTTGCATAAGCGCCAGCCATTATCCTCGCTGGCGCCAGTAGACTTATAAACAACAAGTAGCTCTTATAAGGTAGCCTTCATGGATATTACAGAACTCCTCGCCTTCAGCGCCAAACAGGGCGCGTCTGACTTGCACCTCTCGGCGGGCCTGCCGCCCATGATCCGTGTTGACGGCGACGTGCGCCGTATCAACTTGCCGCCTATGGAGCACAAGCAAGTCCACGGCTTGATCTACGATATTATGAATGACAAGCAGCGCAAGGACTACGAAGAATTTCTGGAAACCGACTTTTCGTTTGAAGTGCCCGGCGTGGCGCGCTTCCGTGTAAACGCCTTTAACCAAAACCGCGGCGCCGGCGCTGTATTCCGTACCATTCCTTCTAAAGTGTTAACCATGGAGGAGCTGGGTATGGGCAACGTGTTCCGCGATATTTGCGCGGTGCCGCGCGGCCTGGTGTTGGTAACGGGGCCGACGGGTTCGGGCAAATCCACCACCCTCGCCGCCATGATCGACTACATCAACGACAACAAATACGAACACGTATTAACCATCGAAGACCCGATCGAATTCGTACACGAATCCAAAAAATGCCTGGTGAACCAGCGCGAAGTACACCGCGATACCCACGGCTTTAACGAAGCACTCCGCTCTGCACTCCGTGAAGACCCGGACATCATCCTGGTGGGTGAGATGCGCGACCTGGAGACTATCCGCCTCGCACTGACAGCAGCGGAAACCGGCCACTTGGTATTCGGCACACTGCACACCACCTCAGCCGCAAAAACCATCGACCGTATCGTGGACGTATTTCCGGCCAACGAAAAATCCATGGTGCGTTCGATGCTGTCCGAATCGCTGCAGGCGGTTATTTCGCAAACACTCTTAAAGAAAAATGGCGGCGGCCGTGTAGCGGCGCACGAAATTATGCGCGGCACCTCGGCAATTCGTAACCTGATCCGCGAAGATAAGGTGGCGCAGATGTACTCGGCTATTCAAACCGGTGCGTCGCTCGGCATGCAGACCATGGACCAGTGTCTGTCAGATCTGGTTGCTCGTCGCATCATCAGCCGCGAGGCCGCGCGTGCGAAGGCGAAGATGCCAGACAACTTCTAATTTTTTGCCTGACAACGCATTACAACAATTAATTTACACAAGCAGGTATCCGTTATGGATTTTGATCGTTTATTGTCATTGATGGTTGAAAAAGGTGCGTCGGATTTGTTCATCACCGCCGGCGTTCCTCCCTCAATGAAGTTGCACGGTAAAGTTGTTCCTGTAACGGCTACCCCGCTCGCGCCGGAAAAAGCGCGTGAGATTGTCTTGAGTGTAATGAACGAAAAGCAGCGCAATGAATTCCTCGAAAATAAGGAATTGAATTTCGCGGTAAGTGCGCGCGGTATCGGCCGTTTTCGTGCCAGTGCGTTTTACCAGCGCAACCTCGCCGGCATGGTATTGCGTCGTATTGAAACCAATATTCCCAAGCCAGATGAACTGGGCCTGCCCGAGATTGTTAAAGAGCTGGCGATGACCAAACGTGGCCTGATCATTTTTGTGGGCGCGACCGGTACTGGTAAATCCACCTCGCTGGCAGCGATGATCGGCCACCGCAATCGGAACTCCAAAGGCCATATTATTTCCATCGAAGACCCGATTGAATTTATCCATCAACACGAAGGCTGCATCATCACTCAGCGCGAAGTGGGAATTGATACAGAATCTTTCGAAGTCGCACTGAAAAATACTCTGCGTCAGGCGCCCGATGTTATTTTGATTGGTGAGGTGCGCTCACGCGAAACCATGGACCACGCGATCGCCTTTGCGGAAACCGGTCACTTGTGTTTGTGTACACTCCACGCCAACAACGCCAACCAGGCGCTCGACCGTATCATCCACTTCTTCCCAGCGGATCGTCACCGTCAATTGTGGATGGATTTGTCATTGAACTTGAAAGCGATAGTTGCACAGCAACTGATTCCAACACCCGATGGTCATGGTCGTCGCGCATGTTTGGAAATTATGATCAACACTCCACTTGCGCAAGATTTAATTCGCAAAGGTGAAGTACACGACCTGAAAGAGCTGATGAAAAAATCCACTGAGCTTGGTATGCAGACGTTCGATCAGGCACTGTACGATCTTTATGATAGCGGTGAAATCACCTACGAGGACGCCCTGCTTCACGCCGACTCACCCAACGATCTGCGCTTGATGATCAAACTGGGTTCAGAGACGGACGCGAATTATTTGAATAATGCGGCCGATAGTTTGTCGATTCAGGGTGAAGAGGTGAATAATCGCGGGCGGATGTTTTAATTTGCTCGATCATCGACTGTCGTAAGTAAAATGCCAGCTTCCTTGTTGAGGAGGCTGGCATTTATATTTCGATCACATCAGGTTGATCTGGGTTTGAGAAGGTGTCTGCCAGCTGTCTCGGTGCTGGTCATTCGCTCCAGAGTGTTGTTGTGCCATGTCTGTACGTTTCCAGGAATATCGGGATTCAAGTAGGATTGGTCAAACGCCCTCGCGCTATCGAGCGCTGAAATATCCACATCATTGAACCCATCATGGCCGTCATCAGCAGCACGGTACCACTCAAGAAAAACGGAGGCATAGTCGGCCTTGCGCGCGCCCAACCCGGTTTTCACTTTATAGCTGGTATTAAATCGCAATTTTGCTTTTGAACGTGGCAAGTTATCGCCATTTTGCTGGTTGAGATATACGAGGCTTGCGATAAGACCGATGCTTTCACGTTTATGACCTAATTGCTGACCTGCGGTAACACTTAAATCCCCAAAGCCTGATTGATCGAGAAGGGTCAATCCGCTTGGGCTTATACGTGTTGCAGGTTCGGGAAAATATATTCTGAATATGTCTGCATTTTTGGCTGTTGTTCGCGCTGCAATCTCAGCTTTGTCGTATTCATCTGAAAACTTTTTTAACGCCTTGTCGCGTTTTGCGGTGTCGACTGCACCCATAGCCGTAAATGCCAGGCGAATCGCATCGTTGCCTATTACTTCTGTCCAATCCCAACTGTAAACCCCTGCTTCAGCCAGCCAATCCGTTTTAATGTTTCCATTATCATCTGTTTCTACATCATCCGTCTTGGTGGTGAGACCACCTACATCGCTATCGATTGATTCGGTTTGGGTTTTGCTGTCGGTGAGAGACGGCCATCCGAGGCCGTTTCCTACGGCGGCATGCCAGAGTTTGTAAGATTCAAATGCTGCAAAACGCAAAAATGAGTAATCCACCTCGTTTCTGTTGTTGGGGGCATTTTGACGTGGAATTTCGAAGGCACCGGACTGAAATATTCGGCTCACAACCTCGCCGCCAGATCTGGCTTCGTCAGCTCTGATTCGGTTGGCAACATTCGCTTGGTTAGCGTTAATTATTTCGTTATAGCTGGAGCGATTATGACCCGCCGTTACACCTGCCAAGGCACCGGCGGCAACGGCTTTGTTAGAGAGTATCCATGCATAGGTTCCGCTAGGTAATTCATTGGCGTAAGGCGAAACCGTTTGGGTCGCACTGATGATACCAATTTTTAGTTTTTTTAATTTACCTTGGATAACGGCCGACCCGGTACCTTTCAATGAGGTTTTGCGTTCTGCAAATTGCAAACTTCCGGTTTGCATGGCCTTCTCGCCCATCGCATCCGCTTCGGCTTCTAACCCTGCATCATCATTTACTGGAACATTTCCCTTCATTTGCATTGTAGGTCTGACACGTCCTTGAGCTTGCTGTACAACATGCCATGCCTCGTGTGGTAAATGTTTTTCTTGTCCCGGCGCCATATGTATATCGCTGCCTTGCGCGTAAGCGTGAGCATTTAATTGGGCTGGTTTGTCCGAGTTATAGTGAACCCTGACATGATCCATGCTCATACCCGACAGTGATTCAATGCCTGCTTTTAACTGGTTTGGCAATCCGGTGTTGTTGGGCTTTTCTTGTTGTTGAATGATTTTTTGCTGGGTGACTGGTGAGTTTTTCATCGCAGCTTGACCTGCAAGCTGTGATGTTGTTTGAGGACTATTGGCCATAAGGCTTTCAAGCTTGAGTTGAATGCCAGCAGAAGGGCGAGAGTCTGTTATTGTTGCGACGCCTTGGGATTGCGAATGTTGAGGCTGAGGTGAACTATCAGCTTTGGTGGTTTTGTACATGGCAGTCTCTTTTCATTTCGGTGAATAAGAACCGTTAATGAGATGGTGTTAATGTCGCATGATAAGAGGGCAGTCGCTGTCGCTGCAGGCGAAATACAGGTTTCAGCCAATCAGCGAAAACCTGGTGTCTGGAGAGTGTAGCTTAGGTGAAAGAGCGTGGTCGATAGTGTTAGGTGTCGTGGGCATCACGTCCGGCTTTCAAGCCAGCTCTCAAGAATCAACCGCGCTGCAATTGAATCAACTGGATTGTTTTTATAATCGCGCGAACCACCGCGACTCATAACTTCGCCTTTGGCTTCAAAACTGCTCAGGCGTTCGTCCACCATTTCTACTTTTACGCCGAAACGGCCGTGCAGGCGATTCCCAAATTTGCGCGCGCGGGCGCTGAGTTCGCTTTCGCTGTCATCCATGTTTAAGGGTAATCCCACCAGAACAAGATCCGGTTTCCATTCGTTAATCAGTTTCTCAATCTGATTCCAATCAGGGACACCGTCTTTTGCCTTCAATCCGGGAAGCGAATTTGCCGAAGAGGTAATTGTTTGACCGGCAGCGACGCCAATATTTTTTGTGCCATAGTCAAAGGCGAGCAGGGTTTTGATCATGATTGGAAGAAAGGCGCCGGCTTAAGCGTGGCCGGCGATGCTGCTGATAAGGTTGACATCGATTCCCAGTGATTGCGCAGCAACGGTCCAGCGCTGCTCGAAAGGAGTGTCGAAAATAATGTGTTTGCTGGCGGGCACCGTAAGCCAGGAGTTGGCTGCTATCTCGGCTTCAAGTTGACCCTCGTCCCAACCGGCGTAACCCAGGGCGACAATAAATTGTTGCGGGCCTTCATCACGCGCCAGAGCGGCAATAATGTCGCGCGAGGCGGTAAGACTAAGCTCGTCGGATACCTTGAGCGTTGAGTGCCATTCGCTGTCATTGCTGTGCAATACAAAGCCGCGTTCGCGCTGTACCGGGCCGCCCGCCATTACGGGCAACATACCAGTGCGGTGGCCAGCACCCATATCCATCTGTGCGAATATTTCGTTCAGGGTCATGGGCATGGGGTTGTTGATGACTATACCCATAGCGCCTTGGCTACTGTGCTCGCAGATATAGGTGACGCTGTGGGAAAAAGAGGTCTCATGCATACTGGGCATGGCGATCAGGAAGTGGTCGCAAAGGCTGCCGGGCACGAGTTCACTGGCGTCTATTTGATTGCTGTGTTTTGTGGTCATGCTTCTGAGTATTGGGCCATTTGGATGGGAAAACAAGCTGGCGACGCAAATTTGCTGCGTAAAGGCAGCGAGGTCTTTACTCAGCGCTGGTGCTAAAACCGGTAATCTCAAAGTTCCAGGTACGGATGATCTGCAAACGGTCGGATTGCATGCGTATTTCGGGTGGGAATTTTGCGAAAGGTGCAGACAGGCGCACTATCTGGCGCGCAGCGTCATCTAATATGCGTTTGCCGGAGGATTGCAAAATCTCTATCTGATAGATGGTGCCGTCGGGGTTGATCACGACTGACAGGCGCAGGCTGCCGGTAATGCGTTTGGCCAGCGCTTCCTTGGGGTAATTGCGATTGCCGATGCGCTCAACTTTCTCGCCCCATTCATGCAGGTATTTTGCATCATAGGACTCTTTGGCTGATACCGAGGTCAGGGTGCGAATGCGCGGGCGCTTGGCATACTCCTGGCGCTGCTTGTCGAGCTTGGCTTGCAGGCTGGCGATTTCATTTGTGGTGGCGCTCTGGTTTTCCAGCAGACCGTCACGCTTTTGTTGCTCTTGCTCCGGATCGGGATTTTTTACCGTCGTGGTTTTAAAACTGCTTTGGCCAATAGTAGTGACTATTTCCTGCTGCTTTTTATCGTTGGGCGAGGTCTTGGCGACTTGCGGTATCGGGTTTACTTCGCGCACCTGGGTATCGGCAAATTCGGCCTGGCGCTCGGTGGTTAACTGGCGGGCCTTGTCTTCGGTGCCGCTGGCTTCCTGATTGTGTTGCGCGAGAAAGTCTGCCTCCTTTGGCGCTTTGGCCGCCTTGTGGGTGGCCAGGGTGATTTCGATCGTTTGCGAGCCTTTGCTGGCGGGTGGCAGCTTGAAGTTAATGCCGAGGATGATCAGCGCATGCAGTGCAATAGCCACAAAGAGCGTAAAGCTCAGGCGATCGCCAGCATCAACCGGCGCAAGGTCTGGCCCGGTATTGGCTTGATCAACTGCCGCCACTGCGTTCATAGAGAGTAATCCGGCTGCTGTGCCAGGCGATGGGATATTGCATCTATTAAAAGGCCGCCTATGTCAGTGCCATAAGCCTTGTCGATTTCACGCGCACAGGTGGGGCTGGTGACGTTAATTTCAGTCAGGTAGCTGCCAATCACGTCGAGCCCCACAAACAGTAAACCTTTCTCTCGCAAGGTGGGCGCTACCTGGCTTACGATCCAGCGATCCTGCTCTGACAATGGTTGGGCGACGCCGCTGCCGCCGGCAGCCAGATTGCCACGGGTTTCGCCTTTGGCGGGAATGCGCGCGAGGCAGTAATCCACTGGAACGCCATCCACTACCAGAATGCGCTTGTCTCCTTCGGTAATTTCGGGGATGTAGCGCTGCGCCATGATGGTCTGGGTGCCCATATTGGTAAGGGTTTCCAATATCACGCCCACGTTGGGATCATCTTGCCTGCAGCGGAAGATGCGACTCCCACCCATTCCATCCAGTGGTTTAAAAATTACATCGCCATGTTGGCGATGAAAGTCGCGCAGCAAGCGATTGTCGCGGCTGACAATACCCGGTGGGCAACATTGCGGGAATTGGGTAGCAAAGACTTTTTCGTTGCAGTCGCGCAGGCTGCGCGGATCGTTAACAACCAGTGTGCCCTGCTTTTGCGCCGTTTCAAGAATATAGGTGCTGTAAATAAATTCGTTGTCGAACGGCGGGTCTTTGCGCATGAGGATGACGTTCAGCTCGGCAAGCGGGCGATCCTCTGTCAGGCCCAGATTGTAAAAATCATCAGGGTCTTCGCTTACCGTAAGATTGCGCATAGTGGCACGGGCTTCGCCATGGGCAAGGTAGAGATCGCTCTGCTCCATATAGTGCAGCGACCAACCGCGCGCCTGGGCGGCCAGCAAAAGTGCCAGAGTGGTGTCTTTATAGAATTTGATATCGGCGATGGGGTCCATCACTACGCCCAGTGACACTGTCATGTGGAAATCTCGCGTGGCTGTATTGCGGTTGTTGTGAATGGGGCCTAAAGTTAAAGCCAAGTTTACACATTGTAATCGGGGCGCAAACGTTAAGTCCTGGGGCGGTTTAAAGCAAGGGTATGGCGCACAGATATGCAATCATAATCAGCTGCTCTAAAAAATTGGATTTGATAACAGATTCTTTATAGTTTCAAGTAGTTATGGCGAAAGCCTAAAAACTGTGTTAAAAGTTTGCACCGCGCATATTTACTACTTAAATAAATCAACAGCGGACGGCTTATTTCGGTTTAACCGGTTCCAATAGCCGCTAGCCCCATCTGGCGCATAATCGCAATAACAAAGGCATAGGTCAGAGTATGGAAGTAAGTTTAGAAAGCCTGAAGGTAATGGTGATCGACGATAGTAAAACCATTCGCCGCACAGCAGAAACCCTATTGAAAAAAGCCGGCTGCATGGTGATTACCGCCACCGACGGTTTTGACGCTCTGGCAAAAATTGCCGACAGCCGCCCGGATATCATCTTCGTCGACATCATGATGCCGCGCCTTGATGGCTACCAAACCTGTGCCCTGATCAAAAACAATTCCGAATTCAAATCAACCCCGGTCATCATGCTTTCCAGTAAAGATGGCCTGTTTGACAAAGCCAAAGGCCGCATCGTCGGCTCTGACCAATACCTGACCAAGCCATTCAGCAAAAGTGAGTTGCTGGATGCGATAGAAACCCACGTAAAGCACGTTAAGGCATCGTAGCCCGGTTTTTACCCTCTCAAAGGACTGCTAATTTTATTCTTATAAACCTTATTTCGGAGCAGCCATGGCCCGCGTATTAATTATCGACGATTCACCAACCGAAACTTACAAGCTCACCACCATGCTGGAAAAAAACGGCCACGTAGTACTCACCGCCGAGAACGGTGAAACCGGCGTTGCCATGGCGCAAAAAGAGCGCCCCGATCTGGTGTTGATGGACGTAGTTATGCCTGGCCTGAATGGTTTCCAGGCCACTCGCCAACTGTCCAAACTGCCTGAAACGGCCCATATTCCCGTCATTATTGTAACTACCAAAGACCAGCAGACTGATCGTGTCTGGGGTATGCGCCAAGGGGCGAAGGCTTATCTTGCCAAACCAATTACCGCCGAAGTGCTCATGGCAGCCATGGCTGAGGTAATGGGATAACAGGCGAACCCTAACCATAATTACAACTAACAGCTGGTGACCCCGATGGATTTGGTCTATGTCTGAACCCCAGGCCGCTTTTACGGCACTACTTGATCTGGCCCAACGCAGCCGCAGCACAGCGCGCGGCCTGCCTGCCCAAACCGATATTCGCCCTATGTGGAGCGGAATCGGTTTTTCGCTTATGGGCAGCCACTTTGTGGCACCTATTGGCGAAGTGTCCGAGATGCTGGAAGTCCCTCACTTTACTCACCTGCCAGGTGTACAGCCCTGGGTTAAAGGGGTGGCCAACGTGCGTGGTCGCCTTTTGCCTTTATTCGATCTGGCTGCTTTTTTTGGTGATCGTTTGGTTGGTGGGCGCAAGCAAAGACGCGTGCTGATTCTGGAAACCGAAACTCTCTATTCAGGGTTAATGGTTGACCAGGTATTTGGTATGCAACATTTTCCCATGGATGAATATAGCGATCAGTCAGGCGCTGTTGCGGACAACATTCTGCCGTTTATTACTGGCAGTTACCCCGCAGGTGAACATCGCTGGTCGCTTTTCCGGCCGGCGCTGCTGGCGGAAGACCCGCGTTTTATTAATGCGGCAAAAAGTTAATGTACCAAAAGGACAAGACAGCGAAACGTAAATTGCTGGCCGTCTAAAGCAATACTGCGCCTGGAGCTTTCAGGCACGAGAGAACCAAAGCAAGTCATACGCAATATAAAAAGGCCAAAACCGGTAACGCCTTCATGCCTGCCGGGGTCAGCTTGGATAACAATTAAAACCTAGAGTTGGTTAGGAGTACTTAGATGAAAGCAGATCCAAAGAGTCTCGTCGGTGTTTACAAGGCGAACCCTGGCATCGTCTTCGCGAGTGTTTTGGGCATACTGTCGTTCGTCGCCATGATCGGCGCCGCTTTTTATGTCCAGAAGGAAGGCGCGCAGGACCAGCGATACCTGCAACAAGTAGCGGAATTGCGTGCACAGGCCTATCGTCTGACCTCGCTCTCGCGCGAAGCTACCTCGGGCGATGAAAAAGCCTTCGGTGAACTGGCCGGCGTGGTATCCAAAATGGATAACACCTGGGTCCAGTTGTCTGCGAGCGACCCGCGCACCAAGCAAGAGCTGGCGAACCAGTTCAATGCCTATAAAGCGATTTGGGAGCGCGCCAAGAACAATGCCCAGGACATCGTTAAGAACAAAGAGTTGATCGTAACGCTCAACAACGTGGGCAAGACGCTGAATGCCAACCTCCCGAGCTTGCAGGCTGAACACACCAACGTGGTGGAGATTCTGCTGGAATCAAAAGCACCGGGTGACCAGATTTCTGAGGCGCAATTGCAATCCTGGCGCGCCGAGCGTATCGGTCGTAACGTGGATAAGATGCTCCGCGGTGACGCCGACGGTGGCGCTGCTGCCGACCAGTTCAACACCGACGCCAACGTCTATGGTCGCATGCTGCGTTCCATGAGAGACGGTGACGCCATGATGCACATCTCCAAAGTTACCGACGCCGGTGCGCGCAACAGTCTGGATAAGATTTCCCGTCTCTACGACGCGGTAAACAAATCTGTATCCGAGATGTTTGAAGGTTCCAAAACCCTGCTCCGCGCGCGTCAAGCGAGCGATGCGCTGCTGAACGAGTCGCCCCAACTGCTGCAAGCACTGACTGAAATGGCCGACAAGATCGCCGCTCAGGTAGATGCCCGTCCTATCAACAACAACGTGATCCTCGGTTTGCTGGCGTTAGCGCTGGTGTCTCTGGCCTACATTGGTGTGAACCTCTACCGTGGTACTCGTACTCGCCTGGTGGACACTGCCGATACTAACGAGCGTAACCAAACAGCGATTTTGCGTCTTCTCGACGAACTGGCTGACCTCGCGGACGGTGACCTGACAACGACAGCAACCGTAACCGAGGACTTCACCGGTGCGATCGCGGACTCTATTAACTTCACCATCGACCAGCTGCGTATCCTGGTAGCGCGAATCAACGAAACTGCGGTAAACGTATCGGCTGCGGCGCAAGAAACGCAGCAAACAGCACTGCACCTCGCCGAAGCTTCTGAACACCAGGCGCAAGAAATTGCCGGTGCATCTGCTGCGGTAAACGAAATGGCCGTGACCATTGACCAGGTATCTGCAAACGCCGCCGAATCGGCAGCGGTAGCGGAGAGAGCGGTATCGATTGCAGGCAATGGTGCCAAGGTGGTACAGAACACCATCCACGGGATGGATACCATCCGTGAGCAGATTCAAGACACCTCTAAACGTATTAAGCGTCTCGGTGAATCGTCACAAGAGATCGGTGACATCGTAAGCTTGATTAACGACATTGCGGACCAGACCAACATCCTCGCACTTAACGCGGCAATTCAGGCATCGATGGCCGGTGACGCGGGCCGTGGCTTCGCGGTGGTAGCGGACGAAGTTCAACGCCTCGCGGAACGTTCAGCAGCGGCGACCAAGCAGATCGAAGCGCTGGTAAAAACCATTCAGAACGACACCAACGAAGCGGTAATTTCGATGGAGCAAACCACCTCTGAAGTAGTGCGCGGTGCGCGCCTCGCACAGGATGCGGGTGTGGCACTGGAAGAAATTGAAAACGTATCTACGTCACTTGCGGAATTGATCCAAAACATTTCGAATGCCGCGCGTCAGCAAGCATCTTCCGCGGGTCACATCTCCAACACGATGAACGTGATCCAGGAAATTACCACCCAAACCTCTGCCGGTACCTCAGCTACCGCCCAGTCGATTGGTAACCTCGCCGAGATGGCCCTCGACCTGCGTGAGTCGGTAGCGGGCTTCAAACTGCCGGAAGAGGATGTCATGAACGATAGCTACAGCCACGCCTTGGCCAAACAGCCAGCGCAAGCGAGTGCAAGCTATGATTTGGCGTCCAATTCCAGCCTGGATCTCGACACCAGCCTGCTTGATGACGACGACATTTTCGCGCAACCAAAACAAGCTAAAGCTTAATGACAACGGGCGCCTGCCGTTGTCCCAGATAGCAGATTCCCGATCTGCGTTGCAGGGCGGGGGGACATAGGCGCCGCTATTAGGTTTAGGTATTTGTTATGGGTTGGTCATTACGCACATTACCGGAGCTCACTCACGAGCAATTTGCACGCTGGTGCAAATTGCTGGAGGAGCGCACCGGTATGCAATTGGTGCCGCAACACAAAGCCCTGCTCGAATCGCAAATCTCCACGCGTATGCGCGAGCTGGGGCTGGATGACTATGAGCGCTACTACCAACTGGTGACCAACGGGGCTGCCGGCATGTTGGAGTGGACGGTCATAATCGATCGCATTGCCGTAAAGGAAACCAGCTTTTTCCGTCACCGGCCATCGCTTGAGTTTGTGCGTCGCTATTTGCAAAACCAGATCAATAACCAATCCCTGTCACAAAGCTTTGATGTATGGAGTGTGGGCTGCGCCACCGGTGAAGAAGCCTATTCGCTGGCCATGGTCATTAACGACTGTTTCGAACTGGCCGCGCTTAACCCTTACTACGGAATTACGGCGTTTGACCTGAGTGTGACGGCGCTGGCAACTGCGCGCAAAGGTCGCTACGCCAAGCGCAAAATTGAGCAAGTCAAAGCAGAAGAATTCAAACGCTACACTCGCCAGGTAACGGACGGCAGCTATGAAATTGCCAGTCGTCTGCGCGAGCGTGTGTGCTTCACCCAGGCCAATATCATCAACCACAAAAATTTGCCTGGGGTAAAAGTAGACGTAATTTTTTGCCAGAACCTGCTGGTGTATTTCCGCCGCTGGCTGCGCCGCGACATATTAAATGCGCTGGTGAGCCACCTCAAACCGGGCGGAGTATTGATCACCGGGTTGGGCGAAGTTACCGAGTGGGAACACCCCAAAATGCAACGTATTTCAGTGGATGAAGTGCAGGCTTATGTTCGTGCTGAACGCTAACCGACTAGCGACAACCGAGAATATAACAAGAGGAAAGGCTTGATGGCCGATAACCGCAATTTTGCCGCGCTCGACTGGCTGATCCATGAGATCGGCGAGACCTTGAAAGAGGCGCGTCAAGCTCTGGAAGCCTATGTGGAAAATCCCAAGGATGCTGTGCGCATTCGCTTTTGCCTCACCCATATCCATCAGGTGCACGGCAGCTTGCAGATGGTGGAATTCTTTGGCGCCGCCATGTTGGCTGAAGAGATGGAGCGACTGACCCAGGCGATGATCCAGGGTAGCGTTGCCAACGCTGGTGAAGCGCAAGAAGTGCTGATGCGTGCGATTTTGCAATTCCCCGCTTATCTCGATCAGGTAAAAGCTACTCGCAAAGACAATCCACTGGTAGTGCTGCCTCTGCTGAATGATCTGCGCGCCGTGCGCGGCGAAGCCTTGCTCACTGATACCAAACTGTTTGTTCCCAACCTCGCGCCCGCCAAAAAAGTCACAGGCGCGCGCTCGCCTGCAGCGCAGGATAATGTTCAATTCCAGGCCATGGCGCTCAAGCTGCGCCAGATGTACCAATATGCCGCGGCTGGTTTTATCCGCAATGTGAATAGCGATGAAAACCTGGCTTACCTGCAAAAAGTGTTTACTCGTTTGCACAAGCTTACCCAGGGTACGGCTCGTCATGCGCTCTGGGACATTTGTATGGCCCTGGCGGAAGCGCTGGAAATTGATGCGCTGGAAATCAGCGTGGCCGTGAAGAACCTGCTGCGCCAGTTGGACAAGGAAATCAAAATCCTTGCAGTGCACGGCACCAAGGCACTCAATTCCTACACCAACGATGAGCTGGTTAAAAACCTGCTTTATTACGTGGCCCGCGCCGGCAAGCACGCGCCCGGCTTTACGCCCAATTCCCATCTGCAGCGCATCTACGAGACCTATCATCTGGATGAAGCATTGATCGAAGGGAAAGAAACAGGGGGCGACAGCGTCAACATGCTGTCTACGCCCGACCCTGATGCCATGCGTTCAGTGGTGGAAGCGCTCAAAGCCGAGCTGGATATTATCAAGCATGCGTTGGATGTCTGCCTTTCTGGTGGCGATAGCCAGGCAGCCTTAAGCGAAGCCCTGCCGGTGGTAAAACGCATTGCGGATACCATGGCTGTATTGGGTTTGGGCGAGCTGCGTAAACAAGTGCTCGAGCAGGGTGCCGCACTGGAAATGGTGGCCTCCTCCAGCGATTACCATTTGTCCAATGAGCAGCTTATGTCTATCGCCGGTAAGGTGATAGAAATTGAAGATGCGCTGGATGGTCTCGCCCAATTGCAGTCGATGCCTGCGGCGCAATCCCAGCAAAACGAAGGGGATATCACCCTCACTCGCGCTAAAGAATCAGTACTGCGCGAATCGCGAAATGGTCTGGAACATGCCAAAGACGCGATCATCGAATACATCGCCTCACAATGGGATCGTGTGCATCTGCAAAATGTGCCAGATACCCTGCGTGAGATTCGCGGCGGCCTCGACATTATGCCCTTGCCGCGCGCCGCGCGGATTTTGGGCGCTTGCGCTCGCTATATCGAAGAACAATTGCTCGCCCAGGATTTCACGCCCCAGTGGGCGTCGCTCGATACTCTCGCTGATGCTATCACCAGCGTTGAGTACTATCTGGAGCGCCTGAGCAGTGGTGCCAGTAAAGAAGAAAATGACCTGCTGCTCAGCGTCGCAGAAGAAAGCCTGGCCAACCTGGGTTATGCAGTAGCCAAGGTTAGCCGCGGCGATCTCACGGCTGCCGAGCAGGAAATCAGACGCGGCAAGCAGCAATCATTGCAAACTACCGAGGCTGCGGCTGAAGCGGATGAAGCCAATCTGGCTGCTGCCTATGAACAGGCGCTTCAGTCTGAAGCGGCTGCCCTGCCAGACACTACAGAACTGCCGGATACAACCGACTCCCATAAAGCGGTTGAGCCTGCCAAATCCGGACCAGCCAAAACAGCGCCCGCGTTTGAGCCGGGCAACCTGCTACACAGCGTAGCCCCGACCATCGGCAATACCTATCCTCGCCCGGCCACGACTATCCTGGTAGCGCCAACTATGGGGCAACCAGTAGGTGTAGGCTTTGGTTCCATTCAGGCGAAGCCCACCGCGACTCCTGCAGAGACAGCGCCAGTTGCGCCCACAACGAGCCTGGACACAGCCGCATTGCATACCAGTGAGCCTGAGCTGGAATCTGCAAGCACTGCGCTTGTAGAGGAAGAGCCCCTGCCAGAGGTTGCGCAAGTGGCTGAGCCGACGCCGGCAATTGCAGCTGACGCCGGTGATGATGAAGAAACCGATATAGACGAAGAAATTATTGAAATCTTTGTCGAGGAAGCGGGCGAAGTAACCGAAACTATCGCTGAATACTTCCCGCGCTGGGCCAAAAATTTTGACGATCAGGATTCCCTCACTGAATTCCGCCGTGCCTTCCACACCCTGAAAGGCAGCGGCCGCATGGTAGGGGCGCATGATATCGGCGAGTTGGCCTGGTCCATTGAGAACATGCTCAACCGCGTGCTCGATCGCACCATCGCGCCAGCGGCACCGCACATCAATATCATTGAAAAGGTCCGCGCACTGTTGCCGGGCATGATTGCCGCTTTCAGCCGCCACGAGCCAAATCCCTATCCCGAGCAGGCGTTGCATTATCGCGGTCTGGCTGAGTCCCTCGCCCGGGGCGAGGTTCCCGCCGAGTTGCTGGTTGGTGGCGATCAGACAACCGCCGAACCTGAACTGATTGAAGAAGAGCTGGCCATTGAGCTGCCAGAAGTTGAGCTTGAAGAAGAGGTGCTTCCTGTTGCTGAACTGGAAGAGGAGCCCGAGCTTGACCTCGACCTGGTAAGCACTGAGCCTGAAACCTTTACTATCGACTTTGCAGAGCCGGAAGCGGCTGCAGTAGAAACTGTAGCCGAGTTGCCCGAGCTGACGCTGGATGATGACGATAGCGAAGGCGAAGATGCCCAGCTGTGGGATATCTTTGGCGCCGAGGCGCTGGCGCATCTGCAAGTCGTGCAGGATTTTATCGCCCACATGGAAGCTGAAGCGCCGGTCTACGAACCGCCCAGCGACAGCATTCAACGCGCGCTGCACACGCTCAAGGGCAGCGCCCATATGGCGGAGATCACGCCGATTGCTGATCTCGCTGCACCTTTGGAAAAATTCGTTAAAGAGCTGCGCTCCTATCAAGTCGTTATCAATGAAGACATATTGCAGCTATTGCGTGACGCCGTAAGCTACACCCAACTTGGCCTCAGCCAGATTGAGCAGGGTGAGCCAGTAGATATTCCGCGTTTGCAACAGTTTGTGGCGCGCGTGCACGAGCTGCGCGAAATCCACGTGGCGCCGCTGGTACGCCAGCAAGAGCTGGATGAAAACGGCAAGCGCCCGGTCGACCCGGAACTGCTGTCCATCTTTATGGCGGAGGAGATGAACCTCCTGTTGGACGCCGACAAGATCATTGCCCAATGGCAACACCACCCGCGCAACACCGCGATCCTGCAACCCGTGGTGGACGAGCTCCGCAATCTCACTCGCGGCGCTCGCCACGCCCATTTGCCACCTATGGCGGAGTTGGGTGAAAAACTTGAGCAGGTTTACGGTGCAATTTCCGCTGGCAAACTGGGCTGCGAACCTATCCTGTGCGCTAGCCTCAACGCTGCCCATATTGCGCTGTTGGATATGGTGGATGCCATAGCGGCTGGCCAGAATCTGGCGGGAATGCCACCGCAAGTTGCCGATTCCTTGAATGATTTGCTGGCACAAGCTGCCAGTTATACACCTGCAGCGGTGGTTGATATTGACCTTGACGCAGAGGCTACCGAAGCGGCAAATGAAGCGGATATTGAGCTGGATTTGCCGCAAGTCGAAGAATCTGACATTGCGCCGGAAGTTCTGAACCTGCAGGAAGAGCCCGCCGGCGAAGAAGAATTTGTGCTCGACCTGGATCTCGCCTACGACGAGGTCCCCGGCGACGAGCCCATCGAAGACGAAGCCCCACTGCTGGAAGCTATCTATCGCGATAGCCTGGCACAAGTCAGTGAGTCATCCGAAAGCGCAGAACTCACGTTAGATGACGAACTCCTGTCGACTGAGCCGGTAGCGGCAGATGAAGCTGCCGTTCTTGAGCTGGTGGACTATCCCGAGGTAGAAGAGCTAACCCTCGACAGCAGTGACCTGGAACAACTGGTCCAACCGCACGCTGAAGAAGCCAACCTGAGCGAGCAGGAACTGGAGGCTATCCAGACCCTGGATGAGGAAGTCGATACCACAGCCCTGGGCTGGGAAGACGAAGATCTGGCGGCAACCGCTGCCAGCACCCAGGCCGGCGTTAACGAAACCGCTCTTGATGAAACCGCCTTGGCTGAATCCGGCTCAGCTGATGACTACGATCAGTTGCTCGATTTTGCCGAAGAGTCTTTGGCTGAAGAGACTCTCACCGAAGAATCTGCCGCCGCGGAATTCCTTGCCGGGCCAATCGAGCTGGGTGAAGCCATTGAATTGGGTGACGCCATCGAACTGGGCGACGTCGTCGAACTGAATAATGCATTTGCCTCTGAGGATGTGCTGACCCTGGCTGAACAAGGCGATGTCGATCAGCCTGCCCTCATAGATGTGCCTGTCGTGGATGACATGGTGCTGGCTGGCATGGCGACTGAAGTCAGCGAGGTGGACCAGCCATTTGCTATCGATCTGGGTGACGGCTCGGACGAGATACTCGACCTGGATGCGGAAGAGCTGACGGCTGATGCCGCAGAACACACTGATTATGCGCTCGGCGATGATCTGGAGCTGATCGACGAAGATCTCGAGTTGGGCGAGCCTTTAGCGACAGCTGACGATATTCCCGAGCTGGGCGAAGGGCTGTTTGCGCTGGATGATGCTCTGCCAGAGCTGACCGAAGTTGTAGCGGATGAGGCTGAAATCGCCGATGTTAGCGACGATGAGGCTATCTACGATCTGGAAACCAGCCTGGTTGATGATGACGCGCTGATTAGTGATGAGCCTGAAGAGATCACTGAAACGCCAGTGACAGCGACCGGCGAGGCTGATCTGGATGAGCTTGAACCAGAAATGGCGGTGCCTGTAGCACCGGTGACCTCGTCTGTGACTGCACCCAAGGTTGAGGCGAAAGCCAAACCTGCCCCCAAAACCATTATCCCTGTCGATGAGGATTTCGATCCGGAAATCGTTGAAATCTTTATCGAGGAAGCCCTTGAGCTGCTCGAAGAGATCGAGCGCGCTCTGCACGACTGGCAGGAAGACTGGAACAATACAGATTGCGTGGAAGAGCTGAAGCGCTGTCTGCACACCTTTAAAGGTGGTGCGCGCTTGGCTGGTTTGACTGCATTGGGCGATCTGTCGCACAACTTTGAAACCCTGCTGATCGAGATGGATGAAAATGCCGATCTCGACCAGAACTTCTTCCGCACGCTGAACAGCTATCAGGATCAACTGCATTCCGGCGTTGATCAGGCCCGCTCAGCCCTGAGCGATGGCGGCTTTGTCGCCGAAGCGGATATTGATGATGCTGACGTTGATGTTGACGATGAGAAAGTGGTTGAAGACGATGTGCCCGTACTGGTCAGCGAGCCACTGCCTGAATTGCCCACACCTGAAGTAGGCGTACTCTTCGAAGCCAGGCCGACCTTAGTGGTTGATAACACGGCGGCGCCAGCTTCTTTGCCGGCCGCTCCCGGTAGTTCTTCCTCCAAGCCCAACGTTCTTACCTTTGCGCCCAAGCCAAAGCCACCGGCGGCGCCCTTGCCCAAGATTCCCGGTTCCGAATTTGGCGGTGGCGTGGCTGGCACACCCGGCTCTGCCCAGGTGCAGCACTTGGCGGCACGTCGCGCTGGTCCGCAAGAAGTGGTAAAAGTATCCGCCGAATTGCTGGAAGAGCTGGTAAACCTTGCCGGTGAAACCTCCATCAGCCGTTCACGTATGGAGCAGCAAGTCAGCGATCTGGGTGGCGCCATCGAAGAGATGGATTCCACCATTCACCGTCTGCAAGAGCAGCTGCGCCGTCTGGATATCGAAACCGAAGCCCAGGTTCTGTTCCGTCAGGAGCAGATGATGCAGCACGAAGAATTCGACCCGCTGGAGATGGACCGCTACTCCCAACTCCAACAGCTGTCGCGCTCCTTGATCGAGTCGGCCTCCGACTTGATGGACTTGAAATACACCCTCGCGGATAAAACCCGCGATACCGAAACCCTCTTGTTGCAACAGTCGCGTATCAACACCGACCTGCAAGAAGGCCTGATGCGTTCACGCATGGTGCCCTTCTCGCGTTTGGTGCCACGCTTGCGCCGTATCGTTCGCCAGGCGGCGACCGAGCTGGGCAAAGAGGTGGATTTCGAACTGGATAATGTGGAAGGCGAACTGGACCGTACGGTACTGGAACGCATGGTGGCACCGCTGGAGCACATGCTTCGTAACGCGGTCGACCACGGTATTGAAACACCTGAAGCCCGTGAGGCCGCCGGCAAACCCGCCATGGGTCGCATCATACTCAGCCTGGGTCGTGAGGGCGGCGATGTGCTCCTGCGCCTCGCGGACGATGGTCGTGGTATCAACCTGCAGCGCGTGCGCGAAAAAGCCATTGAGCGCGGCTTGATGGCCGAAGATGCACCGCTCAGCGATCAGGATTTGATGCAGTTCATCCTGCACGCCGGCTTCTCTACCGCTGACAAAGTCACCCAGATTTCCGGCCGCGGTGTGGGCATGGACGTGGTGCACTCCGAGATCAAACAGCTCGGCGGCGCCATGTTTATCGATTCGCGCTGGGGCGAGGGTACGGAGTTCACTATCCGCCTGCCCTTTACCGTATCGGTAAACCGCGCTTTGATGGTGCAGATTGGTGACGATCTTTACGCAATTCCGCTCAATACCATCGAAGGTATTGTGCGCGTCAGCCCCTTCGAGCTGGAACACTACTACCAAGATCCCGAAGCTCGCTTCGACTACGCCGGCGAAAACTATCTGGTGCGCTACCTCGGCAGCCTGCTCGACAGCGAGGCTCTGCCGAAGCTGGATGGCCAGTCGCTGCCGCTGCCGGTGATTCTGGTGCGCAGTACCGAAAACACTGTAGCCCTGCAAGTGGATCGCCTCTTAGGCTCCCGCGAAATCGTGGTAAAAACCCTGGGCGCCCAGTTCAGTGCTGTGCGCGGTGTGTCGGGCGCCACTGTAATGGGTGATGGTAGCGTGGTGGTGATTCTCGACTTGCACGCATTGATCCGTGAACAGCTCGCCTTGGGCTTGAGCCACGCCATATTGCTCGACAGCCTGGTGCCTGCTGTGCCGGCGGAAGAGGAACAGGGCGAGAAAGTGGTAATGGTAGTGGACGACTCGGTAACCGTACGCAAGGTAACCGGCCGTTTCCTGGAGCGCGAAGGTTTCCGGGTGATTTCCGCCAAAGACGGTGTGGAAGCATTGCAGCTGTTGCAAGACCATATCCCCGACGTGATGTTGCTGGATATCGAAATGCCGCGCATGGACGGCTTCGAAGTCGCCAAAAACGTGCGTACCAGCTCCCGTCTGCGCGATATCCCGATCATCATGATCACCTCGCGTACCGGTGAAAAACACCGTGAGCGCGCCTTCGAGCTGGGCGTGAACAAGTATATGGGCAAGCCCTATCAGGAGGATTTACTGCTGGCCAATATCAAAGAGCTGATCAAAAAACCGGTGAGCTAGATGTCCGGCATTCGTATCGGGATACTGGTGGATAGCGCGTCCAAACAGCAGTATCTCGGCAATATGGTAATGCAGGCCGGTCACGCAATCGGTTACGTCTGGGTGCTGTCAGCCAATACCGGCGCCCCGGATCTCAACCAGCCGGTGGATGCCTGGGTGCTGGATTTGTGTGAGCCAGATGAAGATGATGCCCGTGCCGGGCTTGTTTATGATCTGCTCGACACCTTGGCCGAACCCAAGCGCCCGCCTGTGTTGGTCAATGACAGCAGCGAGTTCAAACCTGGTAGCAATGAGCACCAGCAAGGCGTGCGGCGTATGTTGCAGCGGCTGGAGCGCATCAGTGGCGACATCAACCTGCAGGACGATGCCGGGGCCAGCGAAGTCTGGGTACTGGGCGCCTCTACCGGCGGACCAGCGGCAGTAAAAGATTTTTTGAAAGCCTTGCCGCCCAAGTTGGGCATCGCCTTTGTGTATGTCCAGCATATCGACAGCGGCCAGGCAGAAACATTGATCAAAATGATGAGCGGCGCTGGTCACTATCCGGCGCGCCTTGCTCGCCAGGGTACGGTGCTGGGGCGCGACAGCCTGACGCTGGTTACTGCCGAGGGCAGCCTTTGTATCCATGACAATGGCACCCTGGCGCTGGACAAAAAGCCTTGGGCCGGTAGCTATGCACCCTCCATTGACCAGGTAGGTGCCAACGTTGCGAGGGTATATCGCCAGCGCAGCGGCATAATTATTTTTTCCGGCATGGGTGACGACGGCGCTGCGAGTTGCCGGTTGATCCGCCAGCAGGGCGGAAAAGTTTGGGTGCAGACACCTAGCCAAAGTACTATCGCCTCCATGCCCGACGCTGCCATAGCCACAGGCACGGTAAGTTTTATAGGCGCGCCCCATGAGTTGGCCACAGAGTTGGCTCGCTGGCGAGCGGGTGCCAAATATCGCCGGGCTTGAGGCCGCTATCCATGAGATTTGGGCGGCGCCAGCAGTTACAAACGATTACAGACTAAAGCCGTTTTGCCGGCAGAATAACGATTAATCTCGCGAACCGGGAGCCAGAATCCATGCGAGCACCACAACGAATTGAACCAAAAAAGATCCAGGAAGTCGCAAGCCTGCTGATTCCGCTGCAGGGTCAGAGCATCCTGTTGCCCAACGTCACTGTGGCGGAGATCATTCCGGTATCCCAGGTTCAACCTGTTGAAAATGCACCTGCCTGGTATCTCGGTAATTTCCAGTGGCGCGAATTGACGGTGCCACTCCTGTCACTGGAGTCGCTTAACGGGGATGCTGTTCCCCAAATTCACAACCGTGCGCGTTTTGCCGTACTCAACACCACGGGTTTGCATGGCGATCTCGCGTTTATTGCCTTACTCACCCAAGGCTTGCCGCGTTTGGCGCGTGTCAGCGAGGACGAAATCAGTGAACGAGAGGATGCGGAAAACCGCGCTTATGATTTAATGCATGTGTCCTGGGCTGGCGAATACACGCTCATTCCGGATGTCACCGCAATAGAGCAGAAGTTTCTGGATTATCTGCATAGCCATGAAGAGGTGCCAGCTGCAACTCTGACCGATAGTGCAACTGACAATACTTATGAGCTGGACGAAGATTCGGCATCTTTAGAGAAACAACCTGACGAAAACCCTATCGATTTTGATGGAGAAACAGAGATTGATGAGTTATCTCCACATGCGTTTGATGAGAGCTTAACGCAAGAGGAATTTGTCGATCAGGAATCTAACCCGGCCGCCGATTGGCAGCCAGACGACTATGTAACGGATGAATATCCCGATGAGGATCGCGAGTAATTTTATGATGAGCCATGTTTTAAGGATGATAAGCGAGCTGCGCTTGTTGCGCGCCACCCAACACCTGGTTATTTGCCTGTCAGCGATAGTGTTGCTGCAGGCTTGCGGCGCCGACCGCGACCGCCCTTATGATCCAACGCCCGTTTGTTCAAGTACGAGCTCAAGCACCTCCACTTCAACGTCCAGCTCAACATCCACCAGCACGTCTACGAGCACGTCGAGTAGCACCTCAAGTACGTCGAGCAGCTCCAGCTCCTGCAAACCCCAATCCACGTCCAGTAGCTCCTCAAGCAGCAGCTCTTCCAGTTCATCCAGCTCCAGCAGTTCTGTTGCGGTAGTGGTGGAAAAAATCTGGAGTGCTGACAAAACCATAGCGCCTGTCACGCCCGCCAGTGGCCATATACGCCTTGTGGGTCAGGACGAGTTCAACAGTATTATTGCCAGCTATGTGGACCCCAGCCTGATACCGGGCGACTATTTTACCGATAGCCAGGTGGTGCTTGTTTACGAGGGGGAATATGATCCCTGTGACGCGCACAAAGAGTTCACAGGTGAAGTTACTGTGAGTACGATCACTGACACTAGCGTCAAGTTGATCTTTAGCTATCAAGAAAAAGCCAAACAGGATAAATGTTCGGCGCAGCCACTCAATCCCTTTACGTTTTATCAAATCAAAACCAAAAAGGACGTGATTACTGAACAGAAAATTGTGCAGTAATTGATGGTTGTCTTGCCTTTGTAAAACAAAAACGCCTGGTTAATCCAGGCGTTTTTTTATGCGCGTTTTCCCGCTCGTTTGCTGGCGGTAGCTGGCTAGAAATCACCCCACAAATACTGCGCAAGGCTAATAGCTGCCAGTGGTGCTGTTTCGGTGCGCAATACCCGTGGGCCGAGTGTCAGCGGCGCAAAACCCTGTGCTCGCGCCAGCTCGATTTCATCTTCACTCAAGCCGCCTTCGGGGCCGATTAACAGCGCTACACTCATCGGTTTTTGTTCTTGCGGTAGGCCTTTACTGTCGCGGTGATGGAGTACAAATTTCAACTGGGCGTCACATTGCGCCAGCCAATCTTCCAATTTCATTGGTTCACTGAGCACAGGCAAAAGATTGCGCTGGCATTGCTCGCAGGTGCTCACCAGTATCTGTTGCCAGTGATCCACCTTCTTATCGGCGCGCTCGCCGCCAAGTTTTACTTCAATGCGCTCGGTCATCAGCGGTGTGATTTTGGTAACGCCCAATTCGGTGGCCTTCTGCAAAACCCAATCCATACGTTCGCCGCGGGAAACGCCTATTGCCAGTTCAAGTTGCAGGGGGGATTCGCGATTGTCCGCCGTGAAATCACCCACTTGAACGATCACCGATTTTTTATGGATTTCCGTAATTTGTGCTGCAAACTCTCCGCCTTCGCCATTAAACAACACCAGTTCGCGGCCAGCTTGCATACGCAGGACTTTGCCAAGGTAGTGAGATTGGGCTTCGGGGAGTTCCAGCAAAGCGCTGGGGGTGATGGCTTGATGGGTATGGATTCTGGGGATACGCATAGTAGCCTATTCTTTAGGGGAGCCGTCATCCCTAGCCGGGCGTCCGAGCTCCTTTAATTCTGACGGGGAGTCGTCATCCTCGCGTAGCGGGGATCCAGTTCTTGCTTTTGAGAGCTAGCAGTACCCTTGATAACGGCTAAAAACTAAGAACTGGATCCCCGCTACGCGAGGATGACGATTCCTTATTTAATAACATCCAGTGGAAACATCGATTCTCGACATAAGGATGACGACTCCCTATTAAATTGACTCTTAATTAATAGGGAGTCGAAAAACTCAATTCCCACGCTCAATAATGTAAGCCGAAAGTGCCCGCAACTGGTCAGCATTTGTATTGAAACTCGCCAAAGCTGCCAGCGCCTGCTGGTGTAACTCCTGCGCTTTGGCGCGGGCACCGTCCAACCCCAACAGCGCTACATAAGTTGGCTTATTGCGGGCGATATCGGCACCCTGCTGCTTGCCCAGGGTTTCGGTATCGGCGATTACATCGAGAATGTCATCTTGTACCTGAAACGCCAGGCCAATAGCGGCGGCGTAGGTATCCAGCGCTTGCAGTTGGGCGGCGGTGGCGCCGGCGGCGGTGGCACCCATGCTGACGCTGGCGCGGATAAGTGCACCGGTTTTATGGCGATGCATGTTTTCCAGATGACCAAGGTCAATCTGCTTATCGACCGCCGCCAGATCAATCGCCTGGCCCAACACCATGCCGCGTACACCGGAGGCTTGCGCCAACTGGCGAACCAGCGCGATTTGAATAATGGGGTCTACCTGTTCAGCTTCGCTTAGGAGTTCAAACGCAAAAGTCTGCAATGCATCGCCGGCGAGAATCGCCGTAGCTTCGTCAAAGGCGATATGACAGGTGGGCTTGCCGCGGCGCAGGTCGTCATCGTCCATTGCAGGGAGATCGTCGTGTACCAGGCTGTAGGAATGCAAGCTCTCCAGCGCACAGGCTACGCGGTCAAGCAGCGTTGTGGGGGCGTCTGAATTTATCGCCAATGCCGCCGCGTAGGCGAGGGTGGGACGCACGCGCTTGCCGCCATTAAATAAGCTGTAGCGCATGGCTTCGCGCAGGCGGGTGGAATCTTCGCCGGGCGGCAGAAGCACGTCCAGCGCACGGTCGACACGGACATGGCACTCCTGTGCAAACGCTTTAAAGTTTTGCGTCATTCAGTGTCATCCGCGTCAAATTCGGTGAGGCGGATTTCGCCTTGCTGTTCCAGCAGCAGGCTCACTTGCTGCTCGGCTTCCGCCAGGCGAGTCTGGCATTCGCGCGTCAGTTCTATACCACTGGCAAAGGCTTTGAGGGATTCTTCCAGGCTCAGGTCGCCCTGTTCCATCCTGGTAACAAGCGCTTCAAGTGCGTTGAGCGATTGTTCAAAATCTACGGCTTTCTTTTTGGTGGCCATGTTGGCTCCCGGCTGAATTCATGGATGGCTGGGGATTATAAACGCCTGGCCGCGGGCTTGCGACACCTGCAACTTACTGATTGGCGCGAGTTTTCTGTAAGCCAGAAGCGCAACCTTGTGAGACATATCCTACAAAGTTTACCGAAATCCGCCACTAGAGCATGGCATGAAAGTCCACAATAATGGCTTCGCTAAGGACAAGACCACTCGGAGAGTGCGGCTTGGAAGGAAAGGGAATAATTCACCAATTTGTCGAAAGACACATCCTGTAAAAACCCGCTGCATTCCCCCTGCAGCGGGTTTTTTATTTCGCGTTATTTAACCTGCTTTAGCTTTCTCGCCCGCAGTGTCACATAGGCAAGTAAATCAATTTCCAGTAGTATGCACCGCACTTTGGCGTGCAGAATCCGCACGCAATTTCTATATGCCCTTTCTATTTGCCCACGCGGGCGCATTAGGTGAAGCCATTTGAATAAGCGGATTGGTGAACTGCTCATAGAGCGCGGCCAGATTCAGCAAGACGACATCAAAAAAGCTCTGCAGCTTCAGCAGTCTGTCGGCGGCCGCGTAGGTGCTGGCCTGGTACGCATGGGCGCTATTTCGGAAGATGACCTGCTCGATGCTCTCTCCGAACAGCTGGGAATCCCTGTGGCCAAAGCGGGCGATTCGCTGCCTGACGCCAGCGCGCTTTACGCCTTTGCGAAAGCGGCCTCTATTGATATCAACTGGTGTATCGACAACCGTGTGCTCATTTGGTTGGACGACGAAAACCAGCTTAACTTTATCAGCCGCGATCCACTGCTGCCGTTTATTCAGGAAGTTCTCCACTACCACTATCCCGATGCGCCGCTTAAGCCCTGGTTAGTTACCAGCCACAGCCTCGATTTGCTGGTGGATTATGTGCGTAGGGAGGTGAGCGCTGAGCGCTTTTTTGCCGAGGGCAGCGAAACCCGTGGCCTGCGCGAAATGGCCGAAGAAGCACCGGTGGTTGAGCTGGTGAATAATATTTTCGCCAAGGCCGTAGCTGCCAACGCCTCGGATATCCACCTGGACCCGCAGGAAGATGTCTTCCGTGTACGCTTGCGTGTGGACGGCGTGCTGCAAACACAATTAGAACAGCCGATTGACCGCTTTCCCGCGGTAGCTTCGCGGGTAAAACTGATTTCCGAAATCGACATCGCCGAGCGCCGTTTGCCGCAAGATGGCCGTATCACCACCCGCGTTAACGGGCGCGAGATGGATGTGCGTGTGTCGACTTTGCCGGGCGTGCATGGCGAATCTATCGTGATGCGTCTGCTGCCCAAGGACCGCAAAGAACTGTCGCTCGAAACCCTCGGTTTGGAGCCGGACCACATAGAGTT
Organism: Cellvibrionaceae bacterium; assembly: GCA_021151695.1. Taxonomy (GTDB): domain Bacteria; phylum Pseudomonadota; class Gammaproteobacteria; order Pseudomonadales; family Cellvibrionaceae; genus Cellvibrio. The sequence continues at coordinate 218,004 of JAGKWU010000008.1, forward strand.
GGTGCGCTCGCTGATGCAGGAATCCAATGGCATAGTGCTGGTCACCGGCCCCACCGGCTCGGGTAAATCCACCACTTTATATGCCGCCTTGCAGGAAGCTACTGATGGCACCCGCAAAATCCTTACGGTGGAAGATCCAGTGGAATACCAACTGCCCGGTATTACCCAGGTACAGGCCCACGCCGAGATTGGCTACACCTTCGCTCGTGCTTTGCGCGCTTTCCTGCGTCAGGACCCGGACGTGATCATGGTGGGTGAGATTCGCGATGTGGAGACGGCGCAGATCGCTATCCAATCCGCGCTCACTGGTCACTTGGTGCTTTCCACCCTCCATACCAACGATTCGCTCTCGGCATTTACCCGCTTGATCGATATGGGGGTGGAGCCTTTCCTGGTTGCAGCGCCCATCAAGGCGGTGCAAGCCCAGCGCCTGGTGCGTAAAGTCTGTAAGCATTGCGCCAAGCCGGCGAATATCCCCGCATCTATTAATGAAGAGCTGATCAGCCTCAAGTTCGCCGGCGAGCCGCATTGGGTGGAAGCTGTCGGCTGTGCGGCCTGTAATCACACAGGCTATTCCGGCCGTATGGGTATCTACGAAATAGTGCCTATCTCCGGTGAACTGCACGATATGATTGTGGATAACGTGCCAGTGGCGGAAATGCGCAAGCTGGCGCGCCGCCAGGGTCACCGCAACATGTACCAGGACGGCCTGATCAAAGCGGCCAAAGGCCTGACTACCGTCGAAGAAGTGCTGCGTACTACCAGCATGGATATTGAGTAGGCCGCCCCATGCAATACACCTACAAAGCCCTCGACCCCAACCAGGCAGTGATCGCTGGCAATATAGAAGCCAGCGACGAACGCGAAGCCCTGCGTCTGATTCGCGAAAAGAACCTGCAGGTGCTGGAAATCGCGCCGCAAGCCGAGGATAAGAGCGCGCTGCGCAAAAAACTGGGCTCAGCGGAAATTACCGTCTCCCTGTTTGAATTGACCACCATGCTCGATTCCGGCGTGGCCATCGCCGATGCTTTGCAGTCCTTACAGGAGGCAGATTCCCACCCGCAGTTGCAGCGCTTTTACCGCAACGCCTCCGAGCGCCTGCAGCAGGGCGCCAACCTGGGGGCCGCATTGGTGAGTGAGCAGGTTAAATTGCCGGATTACTTTATCCAGCTCATCGCCGCTGGCGAAGCTTCTGGACAGCTCGCCAGCGCTATGCGCCGCGGTGTGGAGCAGATGGAGTACGACCAATCCGTGGTGAACGACCTGCGCAACGCCCTGATTTATCCGGCGATCCTGGTGCTCACCGGTATCAGCGCGGTGGGCTTGATCTTCGTATTTGTAGTGCCCAAATTCGCCAACATGCTCGACGGCAAACACGAATTACCCCTGCTCGCCCACATGGTGTTGAGCACAGGCATGTGGCTGAACCAGAACTTCTGGTGGGTGATTATGTTGTTAATCGGCCTGGCAACTTTTGCTGCCATGCAGCTGTCCAAGCCCGCCATTCGCCAGGGGCTGTTGGATAAAATGGCTGGTCTGCCGGTGCTTGGGCGCTGGTTGGCTGAGTCAGATATAGCGCGTTGGTCGTCAGTGATGGGGGCCATGCTGGCCAGCCGTGTTGAGCTGGTAAAGGCGTTGGAGTTGGCGCGTTCCAGCGTTAAAAATACGCGTCGTCATAAAGCGCTTAATGCGGCTCAGCGGACAGTACAGTCAGGTGGAAGCTTGTCCAAGGCGCTGCAGGACAACCAGATTCTCAACGCCACTGCCTACAATTTGGTGCGCGCCGGTGAAAAGACCGGGCGTTTATCCGAGATGCTGATGGCCGTGGCAAAAATTTACGAAAACTCCAGCAAGAACCGCATGAAGCGCTTCCTGCTGCTGATCGAGCCGCTGGCCATTATCCTGATAGGTATAGCAGTCGGGGTAATTATCATGGGGTTGATCCAGGCCATCACCAGCGTTAACGACATTGCAATCTAACCTTATCTATTCAATTTTTACCTCAATGAAGTGCGAGATATAAGCATGAAGATTCAAAAACACCTTCGCCAGCGTGGCTTTACCATGATCGAACTGCTGGTGGTTTTGGTTATCCTCGGCCTGCTGGCCGGTTTGGTGGGCCCGAAGATGTTCGGCAAAGTGGATAATGCCAAGGTTAAAACCGCCCAAACCCAGCTCAAGATGCTGAAAGGCGCCCTGCAAACTTACCGTCTGGATGTGGGTGAATATCCCAGCACCCAAGAGGGATTGGCTGCAGTGAACAGCAAACCAGATTCCGCCAAGGCCAAACAAAACTGGCAGGGCCCATATCTGAGCGAAAAAATCCCGCAAGATCCCTGGGGTAATCCTTACCAATACCGCCGTGAGCCCCATGGTGTTGAAGATATCACCCTTTTCTCCCTGGGTGCTGATGGCAAGCCGGGTGGCGAAGGACTGGATGCTGATGTCGGTCTGGAAGAGTAACCAATCGCCATGGCGACCCTGCGCCAGGGGTTTACCCTTATAGAATTGCTGGTGGTGCTGATTATTTTGGCACTTACCAGCGCACTGGTGCTGCCCAAGTTTCCGGCTATCTATGAGCGCTTCCAAAGTCGTGGCGAGCTGGATGGTTTCTACCAAAGCCTGGCGGCGCTCCCGTTAAAAGCTTATACCGGGCAGCGCAATATCACTCTGGATGCTGATACAGCAGCAGACTTGCTGGAATTCCCCGCCGATTGGCAATTGGAAATCCCCCAACCGCTTATCTACAAAGCCAACGGCGTCTGCCTGGGTGGAGACTTGCGTTTTACCGCCAAGGGCATCACCCGCGAACTCCATTTGCAGCCACCTTTTTGCGACCCCGCGTCATCATGATCTCTCCGTCCCGCAGTCGCGGTTTTACCCTAATAGAAGCCATGGTTGCCTTGGTGGTTTTCTCCATGGCGGCGATTGGGATTTATGGGTGGATTAACGGCAATCTCATCACCTTGGGGCGCCTGTCTGAAATAGCGGCAACCGAGCAAGTGCTCAACTCTTCCATGGAACGTTTGAAGCTGGTGGATCTCAGCACTGAGACCAGCGGCAGATTCAACGTTAATGGCTATTGGGTAGAGTGGAATGCGGAGTTGCTGGAGCCGTGGAGGAATGGCACCACTGCCGTGGGGATTGTGGGGTTATATGATCTGGGTTTGTTCCAGGTATCGCTCAATTACATCAAGGATGGCAAGCGTGTAGGTGGGCACGAGTATCGTCGTGTTGCCTATAAGCAAGTGCGGCAATTCAAGTTAGAAGGGGATGAGCGCGAATGAGCCCCTCGCACCGGTACAAACTAATGACTGGCGACCATCGTCAGCGCGCCTTTACCTTGATTGAAATGCTGGTAGTGCTGGTGATCACCAGTCTGCTGGTCACGGTCATCATGCAGGGTTTTGGCTATAGCATGGGGTTGTACCAGCGCGTCCAGGCCACGCAAAAAAATGCTTACAGTGAAGTGCTTGCCTATAACTGGTTGCGCGAAACCTTGAGTCAGCAGGTGGCGGCTCGTCCAGGTAGTCACGGGTTGGATGGGCAGCGACAAGAGCTGACCACTTACAGCTTCCAGCCGCTAGTGCAGCAACCGGGCACTCGCGCATTGATCAATTGGCAGGTGTTGCAGGAGCCAGGTGCGTTGCAACTCCAATATGAAGAAGCGGGACAGCAATTTCTGGTCTACGAGTGGCCCGAGTCGACGGGTGAATTTGAATATCTGGATGTAAAGGGCAACTGGCACCCGGTTTGGCCCGTAGAAAAAGCGGATCCTCCACATCTTCCGGAAGCCGTGCGCCTCCAGGTACATACCGGCAGTGAAACCCGAAATTACGTAGTAGTGGTAGCTACCCGAAAGCAATCCGAAGTCACCATGGATGAGGTGCTTTATGGTCGTTAGCGTGCCGCGCCGGCAACAAGGCTTTATTCTGGCCGCAGTGCTCTGGGTGCTGGCGGTGATGTTTATCGCCGTGGGAATTTTCCACGCTTATGTAGAACGCAAAGCGGCCGTAGGACTGCTGGCCAAAGAGCGTATCCAGGACGAGCTGGATGTACTGTCTACCGAACAAACACTGCTCTATAGCCTGGGGACATCGCGCATGACTCTTGCGGGGTTGAGCTTCAGTCGCGTCACCCAAGAGCAACAAAACAACGAACAATTTTCAGCGATATCCGCCGTGGGTGATGAACTCTGGATGGATGGCACTGTCTACGCCGGCTTGGGTAATGCGGAGTTCGCCTTGCAAGACAATGCTGGTTTGATCGCAATCAATGCATTGGACCAAAGTGTACTGCGTGCATTTCTGGGTAATTACGAAGAAAGTGAAAGTACCAGATCGCGTCTGCTGGGTAGCTTGCACGATTATATCGACGTGGATGATGCACTGAGCCTGGGTGGAGCTGAGCAACAAGATTATCTCCTGCAGAAATTACCGGCTCCACCCAACGATTATCTGCGCGCGGTACCGGAGTTGTGGCAAGTAATGGGATGGCGGGAATGGCTGGGCGAACACCCGCAAATTGATCCGCAACGCTGGTTTTGTCTGGGGCGATTTTCAGTCCTCAACCCCAATACCATGCCCAAATCATTGCTGATGAGTTATCTGCACCTGGATAAATCATTGGTTGATAAATTGATACAGATGCGCCGAACAGATCCCTTTCGTTCAGCAGAGGATTTTATCCTGCGCACCAACCTGCTCATGCATCTGGATGACGAGCGATTACGCTTTTTGCCAGGCAATGACTTACGCATGACTATTTGGAATAAGAGGGGGGGACAAGCCAGGTTGATTAGCCTACAATTGACGCCCAATGGGCTTATGGGGCCTTGGTTAGTGGATTATGAGCATAGTGTCCAAACTCTCGACAACGATAATGAAGCTTTGGCCATTCGCCAATCAACCCTCTTCGACCACCCCATGGATACTGGGCAGTGATGCACTGAAACTGGCTGATGAAAATATCGGCCTTGAATCTCCCAGTCTGATCATTCCGCGTAAATATCTTTTCTATCAGTACATGGATTTTGCGGCAGTGCCACGCGCATTGCGTCGCAACCTTGTGCTGCAACGTATCCGTCAGCTGAGTCCTTTTGGTGAACCAGCATTTGTCGAGGTGGCAGAAGGTGATAGCGTCCAGGTATGGTTTTGGGATGCTGCGCGACTTGGACGTTTGCACAGCCAGCAGGATTTACCCGCGTTAGCTGCTATCCCCGAGATATTGCTCTATTCCCCTTTCGACGACGGCTTGCGTATCCAGCAGTGCCTGGATGGTTGGGAACTGCAATATTGGTCTGGCAAAACACTCCGCCATTCGCGCTGGTTGCCGACTCTCCCAAGTGCTCGCGAGCAGGCAGATTTTGTCCGGGTTTGCGGTGCCTCTGAAGCTGATACCTGGCACACAGCTGCTGCTACCTTATTGCCTCGCCCCTGGAACGAAAAGCAATTCTGGAGCAAAGATTACCTACTGAGCGAAGCTGTTGCCCCCAAACTGGTATTGATTGTACTGCTTGCCTGGTTTGTGTTGGAGCTGGGTATGTGGTTGGGTGCGGTGTGCAAAGAAGTCCTGCTCAGCCATAGTGTTGCCAGCAAAAACAGCCAACTGATCGAGCTGGTTCGCCAGCGCGATCACGCACTCCAGCAGCAGGAATTTAATCAATCAATCCTTGCGCTCATTGATGCTCCGACCCAGCTGCATTTGCTAGCCGAAGTACAGGCTTGTCTTAAGGATCTGAGCTACACCATGCTTGATTGGCAATACCAACGTGGTCAACTCGATCTGATATTACAGCAGGAAAATCTGGATACTCGCGCGTTGATTGAATCCTGCGGCAAATCCAAAGTCTTTGGTGAAGTGCGGGCTGAGCCGGGCATCACGCCGAAGCAAACGCGGTTACTGTTCAAGGTGCCGGTAGTGAGTGGGGAGCAAAAAAATGCCCAATAAATTGCTCCAATCGCTGCTTTCTTTTAATGCGCAACTGCAAAGCCAGCTTCAAGCGAATCAGCGTTTGCGCTGGATGCTGTGGGGGATTGCCTACATCCTGATTTTGTATTTTGCGCTCAGTCTGAGTGAGTGGCGCCAAGCCGGCAATGAAACTATTGCCCAGTTGCAACGCACCTCAGCTAAGCTCGATCAGTTGCAGCACCAAACCCAATGGCCAGAGCGCTTGCAGCACGAGCAGGAATTGGGTGTGCAATTGCGCACTCGCCTGTGGGAGACGCAATCCGAAAGCCTTGCAGAAGCTGATGTGCAAAACTACTTGCGGCGTCTGATGACCGACCACAATGCGCTCAATTATCGTCCGCGCTTGGCGCCCACAGAGAAAATAGAGATTGCTGGCCAGTCATTGATCAAAGTGACCGCCGAAGTCAGTGGCAGCGTCGCCGCCAGCCAGATAGATCATCTGCTCAAAGCCCTGGCAGATAATTCGCGTTTTATCGCCGTTGAGCGTTTTGGCTATTCCCCGCAGCGCGCTGGCCAGCTCGATATGATGGTCACCGCCTATTTTTTGATTGTGGATGTTGCTTCGACCCAAGGGCCCGCTACGCAGAAAGGGAGTGAAGATGTTGCTCGTTAATCTTCCTGCCCATGAACGCAAATTCTACCAACTCTCATTCACCTTGCTGGCTATTACTCTGGTGATGGGACTGTTGATTGGCGGTATAAATGCTGGTGAAAGTACAAATAACCGGACAGACAATTGGCAAGCTAGCGAATTGCGTCCGAGCGCTGATACATTAGCCGACTTTAACTCCATCACTACTCAGTCTCGCTGGTTTGTAGAAGGTGGTCAGTCCAAAGCCACTGCCAATGTTATTGATACCGATGAGGTGGAAAGCTTTCATCTTTTGGGGATTGTGGATAAAGGCGGTCAGCGCTATGCGCTCTTTATGCCCCCAGCCACTGATGCGGGGCACAGCAAAATGGTGCAGCTCGCAACTGGCGAACCGCTCGTAGGTGATTGGAAATTGCAGGAAATAACGTCCACCAAAGTCATCGTTTCAAAGGCGGCTGATAACGAAACACGTGAGCTGTTGCTCTACGGAGCACCAACAAAAGCCGCAAAGGCGCCGGTAGCTGCAAGCAAACACACGGCTACTGCTAAATCGGCGAAGTCCTCCGGGGCATCTGAGGTGGCTGCAAAAGCCAGAGATGCATCTCCCAGGACGCCAACGAAAGACAGACCAAAAAGAGATAAGGCTGAGATCGAAAAAAACCGGGCCCAACGTGCTGAAACAGTCGCAAAACGGAAGGCCGATTCCGCTCATAAAAAAGCTGAAAAAGACAAAGCAACAAAACGCTGATCACCTTGATGATTTAGGCAGCCAACTTACGTAAAACTCTAGCTTCAGGAATGCTGAAATAATGTCAGATCAACCTAATCACTTGCCAGGCGCTCAATCGTCAAAATACCGCGCTGGTTTTACGCTTGCACTCCTGCCTTTGGTTGTGGCTCTTGCCAGCTGCAATGGTGTGCAGTCGCAACAGCAGCCGGTTAAAAAAGTGAAAGTTGATTCCGGGTTTACGCCTTTACGTGAACCCAAGCCCGCGCAGCCAATCGAGCAGGCAACGCGCGATACATCTGCTAAGGCGCAAATCAAAGCCGGCCCAGGTGTGACTATTGGCAATCAGATCGCTAATGCCAAAGAAAAAGAGCTTTCCGTCAAGGTCAGCGGCGAACCTATTAGTGTGAACTATCACGATGTGCCGCTGCCGGCCTTTATTAATGAAGTCTTTGGCGAGCAACTCGGCCTCTCGTTTAATCTTGATCCGCAAATTGAAAAGCAAGAGGACCTGGTAACTCTGCGTATAGCTGAGCCAATTCCGCCCTCGGAGCTTTTCCATGTTGCCGTACGTACCCTGGCTTCTTACGGTGTCACGGTTGCGCAAGAGGGTAATATCCTCAGTTTCCTGATCGATGCCTCTGCCAGTGGTGGCGAAACTCCGTTGTTGATTAGCGGTAGGGCTTTGCCTGACGTGCCTACATCACATCGCCCTGTCTTTATGTTTGTGCCGCTCAAAGTTGTTACTGGTGGCAAAGTGGCCGGCTGGTTGCGCGATGCTATGACTGGTAAAGATATAAAAGTTGAGGAAGACTCCCTGCGCAACGCGGTGTTGCTGAAAGGTAATCAAGAGCTGGTAACCCAGGCGCTGGGTATTATTGATGTATTGGACCAGCCATTAATGCGCGGCAAGTTTTCGGCGAGTATTGAGCCAGCTTTTGTAAAGGTGGGTGACTTGAGTAAAAACCTGCAATCAGTGCTCAATGCTGAAGGCTATGACGCCACCATAAAATCCACCACTGGTTCGATTATTCTGATTCCGTTGGATGGCGCTAACCAGATGGTTGTATTTGCTTCATCTCAGGCAATTCTCGATCATGTACGCGAATGGATCAACACGCTGGATCGCCGTCAGCAAATGAGTATTGATCAAGGTATCTTCACTTACGAAGTGCGTAATGCCGATGCAAGCTACATAGTAAATATCCTGAGCGGTGTTGAAAACGGCGAAGCCTCTGGTAAATCTACGCGCGCTGAATCTGAAGGAAACTCAGGTTCTGCGATTTCTGATGCCACAACGACTACCGGTAGTAATCGCTCATCGAATAGGCAGGGCAATAACAACCAGACCACCGCCGTTGCTAAAATTGCCGGTGGCAACTTTGTGGTTGATAGCAACCGCAACACCATCATCTATAAAGGTAGCGGCCAAGCATGGGCCGATCTACTGCCAGTTATTCAGTCACTAGACAAGGCGGCTCCTTCAGTTTTAATTGAGGTTTTAATTGCTGAAGTTACATTGAGCGATAACGAAAATACCGGTTTTGAGTTTGTTGCCAACACAAATAGCAGTATTGACGGTATTAAATACCCCACAACAATATCGACCTTAGCGGGGTTGGGCGTGGGTAAACTCACTGGTGGATCTGCCACCGGGACAGGATTAACAGCAGAAGCTCTTAATAGCGCAGGCAAGACTCGCGCAATCCTTAATCTATTTCAGCAAAACAAGCGCGCGGAAATCCGCTCTCGCCCTCGCCTAATGGTGAAAAGCGGTCAGCAAGCAACAATAGATGTAGGTAAAGAGGTGGCAACGCGAGGGTCTGTTGTAGCAACGGGTAACTCGGCGATTCAAAGCTTCAATTCAGCAAAAACGGGCGTGCGCTTGACCGTGAAACCTGTGGTGCATGCGTCGGGTCATGTAGACATAGATATTGATCAGTCTCTGAGCGAGGCATCCAAAAACGAGTTCAGTGCTATAGATTCGCCAGATATCTACAATCGCCAGATCAAGACTATGGTAACGCTGCAAGACGGCGGTTCTATCTTGCTTGGGGGGTTAATATCCAATAAGTCAGATCGTACGGATTCAGGGGTTCCCTGGGCGTCAAAAATTCCAATTCTGGGGAATCTCTTTAAGGCTAAGGCGAAAGGCGCAGAGCGCACTGAGCTTATGGTGATGATTATTCCTTATGTAGTGGATAACCCGGCCGAAGGGCAAGCAATTACCAAGACAATCCAGGATGCATTTCAGCAGCAATAGTGACGCCAAAAACGTTACCATCTGAAGCATTTGCTGCTTTAATTTGGGTTTCAGGTGCGAAACTGAAGGGATTCATAAGTTTGTAAATGAGAAAAGAGTCATAAAAAAGGCCATAAAATCGTCCCCTGAGATGGTTTTCTGGTCTTTGTGCTTGCTTTGTGATCATATTTGCTAGGCTTTATAGGATAATACTTTCAGTAACTGCGGTAAGTCTCTGCTTTTAATAACTTAAGGCTTGATCTCTGGAATTGATAGGGTATATTCTTGGTCGGTCTTTAAATCGTGGGATTGCTCTTGCAGACCCAGGGACCCCAAGACCAATCAAAATCAACGTTGATTATAAGTTTACTAATTAGGAGTTAAACCATATGGTTTCTAAGAAAATTCTGGGCGTGGCTATTGCCGCTGCCTTGGCATCGCAAGGTGCTTTCGCTGTTGTTGATATCACCGGTCAAACTGGTGCTGTAAACTACGCTAAAGAAGCAATCACTACTGTTACATCTGGCTTCGTAGATGTTTCTTCAACAACTAATCAGTTGGATATCAATGTTGAAGCTGGCTTTGGTGTTGTTGCTACTAACCACGTTTACGTGCGTTTCAACTTGATTGGCGCTAAATTTAAAGATCAAGTTGTTGCTGGCGATTTGACTGGCGTGACTGCAAACACTGTTGACACTGTATCTGTTTCTCAAGGTGGTACTGCTGGTTCTAACTATGTGATTTTTGACATCACTGCAGGTTCTGCTGGTTTGGATCAAGCTAACGTATTGCAATTGGCGTTGGATACTCTGAAGTTGGATGTAGCTGCTTCTGGTGCAAGCGTGTATTACACTCTGTTCAACCTGGCTGACGCTAGCTTGGCTGTTGCTGCTACCGGTACTACTACTACTGGTTCATTGGCTAGCGGTCACTACACTTTTGCTACTATTTCAAATGCGTTGTCTACTGAATTCGGTAAAACTAACAATGTTGCTGACGTAGCTTCTGACTTCACCACATTCTTGGGTAACTCCACTAGTGAAGTGGTTGGTTCAGTTAAGTTCAACTTGGATACCACGTCATTATTGGTTGATGGTACTGCTGTAAGTGCCCTGAGTGAAGTGGCGACTGACGATTCAGATGTAGTAATCGGCGGTAACCTGGGCTTTGGTGATTTGGATTTGGACGGCTGTGCAATCGATGCTGACTCAGGCTCTTTGCTTGATGGTGGTGATTGCGTATTGTCTGATTTCAGTGAAAACGTAGCTTACGATGTGAGCATATCTGTTGACGGTGAAACCACTATCAATCCAGGTACTTACACTGCGGCGGTAGATTACGTTAAAGTGGGCCAGTATGAGCCAACTGATGCTAACGGTGACTTGGGTACCATTACCCGTAACGGTACTTCTATCCAAGTTCCTTACCTGACTACTTTCACTGACTACAATCAGCGCGTAGTTCTGGTTAACCGCAGTGCTAAAGCAGCTCCATACAAATTCGCATTCACTACCGAAGCTGGTGTAACTGCTGCTAATGGCACTAAATATTCTGGTTCTATCCCAGCTAACTCTACTCTGGTATTGAAAGCTGCTGATGTTGTAACCCTGACCGGTGGTTCACGTACTGCTGCTACCATCACTGTAACTGCTCAAGAAGCTAACATTGATGCTGCTACCACTACTGTTAACCTGTCAGACAAGTCTACTGACACTGTTAACCTGATCGACCACAGCCAAGGTTCTGCAATGTAATTATCGTTTGATAATTTCATTGTTGGAAAAAGGGCGCTTCGGCGCCCTTTTTTATTGGGCGATTTAATCTAAAAAATGCTTGAATTTGTGTAATGTTTAGAGCGTTTTGCTTTGGGTTTGTGTGAGAAAAAGTTGATGGATAAATATAAATTATTTGTTGCCAGTGTCTACGCCCCGTCTCCATGGAATCGTGAATGGTACAGATTACAAACCCGTTATCTGGCTCAAAACGCAGGCGGTGTGGATTACAGGTTTGGTGTCATACTCAATGGTATTGATCGAGCAGAGTTGGATGCAGAGATCGATCTGATTGCTGAAAATCCCGGTAATACAGGTCATTCTGCGGCCATGCGTCAAATGCTTGAAGCTTTTCGCCAATCGGATTGCACGCACTTTTTATTTTTAGATAGCGATTGCTTTCCTGTGCATGGCGATTGGTTTGCTGTGTTGGTTGCCCAGATGCAGAAGTTTGGTAAACATTTCGCTGCTCCGATCCGCTATGAAAATCTCGATATCTTTCCTCATCCATGTGCTTTTTTTTGTGATCGGGAAGGCTTGAATGATGCCCGAATTAATTTTGATATAGGCCATCCCGGCGCAAATCTTTTGGGTGAAACAGTGCGAGATGTGGGAAATGCCATGTTTCCAATGTTGCAGGAAATTCTCCCTTTGCTGCGTACGAACATCGAAAACCGGCATCCGGTAGCGGCGGCGGTCTATCACCATATGTTTTACCATCATGGTGCGGGTAGTCGAAATTTCGAGTTCCGACTTTTAAACAAATATGACTACTGTAGTCACTGGTGGGATAAGTCGGGTGATGAAGCGCTAGCGGCTCAGTTGAGAGACGAATTATTTGCAGATTCAGAAGTTTTTCTTGCTCGTTTGATGGGCGCTAATTTCAATGGTGAGTGGTAGGAAATGGCAAGAAACCTGAATGCCCGTATTTTGTTTTCTGGTATGGGTTTTAAAACTTATTAAACAGAGTTGTTGCACCATTGTAGGGTAAAATGGCAAAAATTCCGTTTTTGAAAAGTTAGCCTGCATGAAAAATAAACAGGATGATTCCTGCTCACCTACCTTGTTGCTTACAGGATTACCCAGAGCTGGAACTACGCTCTCATGCCATATCCTCAATCAGCATCATAATGTACTCGCATTGCATGAGCCTTTAACGCCTACCGATTTTAAACCGGAACTGGGAAGGCACGCCGCCATAGATCATATTGATAGCTTCGCGCAACTTAGTCGACAGCGTGTGTTGTCTGAGGGTAAGGCTCTGAGTCGTCAGAAAGGTGGTGCGGTTCCCGAGAATCCAGTGGAGGTCCAGTCTGATAAGGGCTTGCGTGCGCTGGATGTAAGTCTGGCTGATATCCATGTAGGCGAGCGTATAAAAAGCCCTGATTTTACCTTGGTGATCAAACACAATGCGCTTTTTACTGGTTTGTTGCCAGAATTGGGAGCGCGCTTCCCGGTTTTTGCCATAGTGCGCAATCCGCTAGCGGTATTGGCCAGTTGGAATTCAGTAGATTTACCCGTTAATCAGGGGCGAATTCCCGCCGGTGAACTCTACTGTCCTGAGCTTAGGTTGCTATTGGATAGTACATCTGATCGCATCTTGCGGCAGCTTCATGTATTGGAATGGTTTTGTGGAAGATTTGTCGCTCATATAAATACATCAATACTTCGATATGAGGAGTTCGTTGGCGATCCGGCGATAATAGGTCGAACGTTGGAGTTACCTGGTTCCTACCATGGTAAAGTTCAAAAGCGGGATAGTCGTAACCAAAGCTATGATTTGAAATTGATGGAAGATCTCTACGGGAAATTGCAGGGCTTTGGTGATGCAATCTGGAAGCTCTACAGTCGGGCCGACGTAGATAATTTAATGAATAGTCTGACGGATGGTAAAAGAGCATCCGAATGAAATCTCTCGATTTTATGATCATAGGTGCCCAAAAGGCCGGCACTACTGCACTCAGTCATTTTTTGGCTCAACACCCTGCTATTTGCATGGCGGCAGGCAAAGAGGTGCATTTATTTGACGCATTTGATTACTCCCCTAATTGGTCTGTAGCTCAAATCAATGCCCGCTATGCGCCAAGCTTCACTCAGGCGAACGAGCACTGCCTGTGGGGTGAGGCTACGCCCATTTACCTGTACAGGCCCGATATAATTCCCGAACTGAAACGTTATAATCCACAGCTGAAATTGATTGTCATGCTGCGTGACCCTATCGAGCGGGCGCTATCACAACACGCCATGGAATATGGGCGGGGCAACGATTCGCTGCCGTTGTGGCTGGCCTTATTGCTTGAGCCTGTGCGTCTGTTGTGTGCCCATGGTCGCCAGAAAGATATCGCTATTCGTTGTCATTCCTATAGCGATCGCGGCATCTACGATACGCAGCTTCGCCGGCTGAACAAATATTTTAATTCTGATCAATTTTTGATTATCGAAAACTCAGCGCTGAAATCTGACCACGCCGGGACACTGGCGAAGATTTTTGCGTTTTTAGGTGTGGATGATCAACTATCCATACCGCCAGAGCAGATATTTCGCGGTGATTACCCGTCTGATGATAAGAGTATTGGGCGTCGACTCCTAAAAAAATGCCTGGCTTTGCGGTTTTATTGGGCGAACCGCCGCTTGAAAAAAACATTGTTACAAATGGGCTATAGCCCCGATTGGCCCTGGTTGCGATAATCCTGCGGGCTCGAATTGAATGCCGAAGTGGAATTCCCATATGTCAGAAAAAACAACTGCAAATAAAGCGCGACGCAAAGGTATAGTCCTGGCCGGTGGCTCAGGTACGCGCCTTTATCCGCTGACCAAGGCGATCAGCAAGCAAATAGTGCCTATTTACGATAAACCGATGATTTACTATCCACTCACCACGCTTATGTTGGCGGGTATTCGCGATATTTTAATTATCTCGACGCCGCGCGACCTTCCCACCTACAAAGAATTGTTGGGCGATGGCAGTGATTGGGGAATTAATATCGAATATGCCGAGCAGCCTTCGCCGGATGGTTTGGCCCAGGCATTTATTATCGGCGAACAATTTATCGGCTCCGACAGCTGCGCGCTGGTGCTAGGTGACAATATTTACTACGCCCATGACTTTTCCCGCTTGCTGCAAAGTGCGGACAAGCGTACAGAGGGAGCGACAGTCTTTGGCTACCATGTCGACGATGCGCGCGCCTACGGTGTAGTAGAGTTTGATGATGTGGGTAATGTGCTTTCTATTGAAGAAAAACCAGCCCAGCCTAAATCCAAATACGCAGTGACCGGCCTTTATTTTTACGACAACAGCGTGAGTGATATCGCCAAGTCGATCAAGCCATCCGCGCGTGGTGAGCTGGAAATTACCGATGTTAACAAAACCTATCTGGAGCGCGGTCAGCTGACCGTGGAATTGCTTGGGCGCGGCGCGGCCTGGCTGGATACCGGCACTCACGACAATTTGCTGGCGGCGAGCCAATTTATTCAAACCATTGAAAAGCGTCAGGGCCTGAAAGTAGCTTGCCCTGAAGAGATAGCTTATCGCATGGGTTATATCGACAAGGCGCAATTGTTACGCCTTGCGGAGCCTTTATTGAAAAGTGGCTACGGCCAGTATTTGGTTGAAATCAGTAACGACAGAGTTTTTTAATGCAAGTTATCAAAACCGCAATTCCCGATGTGCTTATCTTCAAGCCAAAAACCTTTGGTGATGAGCGCGGCTATTTTATGGAAACCTTTCGTGAGCAGTGGTTGCTCGACCAAGGGGTAAATATCAATTTTGTGCAAGATAACCAAAGCAGCTCCGGTAAGCACGTGCTGCGCGGATTGCATTATCAGTTGCATCGGCCCCAAGGGAAATTGGTGCGTGTAATTAGTGGTGAAGTGTTTGATGTGGCGGTGGATTTGCGTCGCTCCTCGCCAACCTTTGGTAAATCAGTAGCGACAATTTTATCGGCGGAAAATAAGCACATCTTCTGGATACCGCCAGGTTTTGCCCATGGTTTTCTGGTGTTAAGTGAGAGTGCGGAATTTTGCTACAAGTGCACGGCCTACTATGCGCCGGAACATGATCGCAGCCTTTTATGGAGCGATCCCACGCTCGATATTCCCTGGCCACAAGTAGATAAAGATAAATTAATTCTTTCTGCCAAGGATCGTGCAGGCCGGCTGTTGAGCGATGCCGAGGTTTACGAGTGAAAGTATTAATCACAGGCGCCAATGGCCAGCTGGGTGATGCGCTACAAAAAACCGGAGCCAATTTTATTGCGAAACACGGTGCGCAAATTATTGCGTTGACGCGCGCAGACTGTGACTTGACTCAGGCATGGTCCATTGCCTCGGTGTTGGATAAATTTGTACCTGATGCAATTATTAACGCCGCTGCCTATACCGCGGTAGACAGAGCGGAAAATGATGCAGACGGTGCTTATCAGGTAAATGCGGCAGCGGTAAAGCAACTGGCAATCTGGGCGCAGCAGCATCGTGTACCGCTGATTCAGGTCTCTACGGATTTTATTTTTGATGGTCAAAAGGCAAGCCCTTATCAAACAGACGATGCTGCAAATCCTTTGGGTGTGTACGGTCAGACCAAATATCAGGGCGAAACCTTTGCGCTGAGTGAGTGTGAAAGTGCCTATGTGGTTCGTACTGGTTGGGTGTATAGCGAACACGGCAATAATTTTGTCAAAACTATTTTGCGTTTGGCGCATGAGCGCGAGCAGTTGACAATTATTGCTGACCAGGTGGGGACGCCAACTTATGCCCGCCATCTGGCGCAGATGATTTGGCAATTGCTGGATCAGCGTCCGCAACAAAAGGTATGGCATTTCTCCGATGCAGGTGTAGCCAGTTGGTACGATTTTGCGGTTGCCATTATTGATGAGGCAGTAACGTTGAATTTGCTGGATCGCACTCCCGCCATCAAGCCTATTACTACCGCTGATTATCCAACACCGGCTCGCCGCCCGCCTTACAGTGTGCTTGATAAAACTGCCAGCTGGCAGCAATTGGAAGTAACACCTGTACATTGGCGCAGTGCGCTCATCAACATGCTGCACGCACTGACTCGTTAGTGCGCGGCTAAAATTTTTTATTTGATACAACTTTCCAGATACAACAGCCATGAAAAAAATGCTTGTCACCGGCGGTGCCGGATTTATTGGTTCGAATTTTTGCCACTATTGGTTGCGGCAACATCCACAGGATCAGCTGATTGTATTGGATGCCCTGACCTATGCCGGCCATCGTGAAAATGTTGCGGTGCTTGAATCGCAGGGTTTGGTATTTGTGCAGGGTGATATAGGCGATCAGCAGTTAGTAGATGAGCTTTTTGCGCACTACAGTATAAATACAGTTGTTCACTTTGCCGCTGAGTCCCATGTGGATCGCTCCATCTCTGGTCCCGATGCTTTTATCCAGACCAATGTGTTGGGTACACACAATCTGTTAAAAGTTGCCAAAAAATATTGGTTAGATGCCGGGGCTACAGAACATAGATTTCACCACGTCTCTACCGATGAAGTTTATGGTTCGCTCACAGATGATGCTCCAGCATTTACCGAGTCCACCGCCTTCGCACCCAACTCGCCTTACTCAGCATCCAAGGCTGCCTCTGATCATCTGGTGCGCGCTTATCATCACACCTATGGCTTGCAGGTCACGACAAGCAATTGCTCTAACAATTATGGCCCCTATCAGGACAATGAAAAATTAATTCCCCTGATCATTAAAAATATTCTGCACGGAAAATACCTGCCCATTTATGGCGATGGTAAAAACATTCGCGACTGGCTTTACGTGGAAGACCACTGTCGTGCGATAGATTTGATTTTACAGCGCGGTCGTGTGGGTGAGGTGTACAACGTCGGTGGCGAAAACGAATGGCGCAATATAGATATAGTTCATCTTATTTGCGATCTGGTTGATCAAGCTTTGTTGGCCGCGCCCGAGCTGTTGGTTCGCTTTCCTGAGGCGCCTTGTGCGCAGCAAAAATCCGCTCGCTCGCTGATAACGTTTGTAACGGATCGACCAGGCCATGATCGTCGCTACGCCATCGATCCGGGTAAGTGTCACGCAGAGCTGGATTATCGTCCGCACGAAAGTTTCGAAACCGGGATTCAAAAAACCATCGACTGGATGCTGGCCAACCAATAATAAGGGTGATTATGTTTTCACAAGCCTGGAAACACAGGTTGCTGATCTGGCAACTGCTCAAACGCGATATTCAGTCGCGCTATCGCGGCTCTGCACTGGGCTTGTTGTGGTCGTTGGTCACGCCAGTCATTATGTTGTCTATTTATACCTTTGTTTTTCAACAGGTGTTCAAGGCGCGTTGGAATGATCATCAGGGCGAAACCACCTTGGGATTTGCGGTGATTTTATTTTTGGGCTTGAGTATTAGCACGCTGCTATCAGATATATTAAACAAATCGCCAACATTGATAGTGGGAAATCCTAATTACGTAAAAAAAATTGTATTTCCTTTAGAGATATTGTCCTGGATTACGTTGTTCAGTGGCATTTTCACCTTTCTGACCAATTTTATTCTACTGTTAGTCTTAATTCTCTCAGAGCTGAAAACAATTCCACTGACTGCTCTTTTGCTTCCGCTTATTTTGGCTCCCTATTGCATTCTCTTGCTTGGCGTTTCCTGGATATTGGCAGCTTTGGGTGTTTATCTGCGCGATATACAGCAAGTCACGGGGACGTTGGCAACGCTGTTACTATTTCTCAGTCCGGTATTTTATTCCGCCGATGCTTTGCCTGCATCTGTGCGCACCTGGGTTTTTTTGAATCCGCTTTCCTATGTGGTGGAGGCCAGTCGCGCTGTATTGATTTATGGTCGCTTGCCTGATTTTGTCGGATTGATAATTTATTCTGGAGCAGCCTTGCTGGTGGCGTTGGCCGGGTATTGGTTCTTCCGTAAAGTGCGTCCCGGCTTTGCCGACGTAATTTAGGAGTGAATCATGATTAAGGTTGCAAATGTCTCTAAAACTTATCTGGTGTGGCAAACACCAATCAGCCGGTTGTTGGTGCCTATTATTGTTCGACTTTTTCGTCGCTGGCGACCAGCTTATGCCGAACATATATTGGCGCGTTATTGCCAACCTGTTGAAGCGCTTACAAATATCAGCTTTCAAGTGGCGTCGGGCGATAGTCTGGGCATTATTGGGTTAAACGGCAGTGGAAAAAGTACACTGCTACAAATCATCGCTGGCACATTACAGCCATCATCAGGCAAGGTTGAACTCAAGGGGCGTGTTGCTGCGCTATTGGAATTGGGCAGCGGTTTTGATCCCGAGTTTACCGGACGTGAAAATGTATTTATCAATGCCGCTATTCTGGGGCTTACTCGCAGTGAAATAGAAGCGCGTTACCAAGCTATAGTGACTTTCGCCGATATTGGTGATTTTATTGATCGGCCAGTCAAAACCTATAGCTCAGGCATGATGGTGCGCTTGGCCTTCGCAGTGCAGGTGCACGTTGATCCCGATGTGTTAATTGTGGATGAAGCGCTTTCAGTAGGTGATGCGCGCTTTCAGGCAAAGGCGCTTGCGAAGATTGAAGAAATTTTAAAGCGTGGCACAACCTTATTGTTCGTTGGCCACGACTTGGGTGCTGTACGCTCATTTTGTAATAGAGCAATGCTGTTGGAGCGCGGCCAAATTGTAAAAAGTGGTATTCCTGATGATGTGATTACGGAATATCTGTATGTGGTGCAAAAAGATCGTCTGCAAGAGTTGGGTTCGCGCGCAAAATTGGAGCGTCGGGAGAAGGGGTTTGCTGCGCAAGGTTTTGATATAGATAGTGCTGAATTTGTTAATCATGGCACTCACGCTGCGTTGGAGTTCGACAGCGAGGTCATACTTGCTATTGATGTTGTTATGACAGAGACAATAAGTGCTCCTTTTGTCATTGTTGATGTCATTGATAATCGCGGCATGTTGCTTGGTGGGCGACGTATTGCCGTTCCTGCCTTCAACGGAACGCGTCAGTTAAATGTAAGGATGCGGTGCAATTACCAGAAGGGTATATATCGCTTCAGGATACGTTTGGTGAGTGCTCCCAGTGTGGAAAGTACACTGCTTATGAGCCGCTATGACGACTTGTTATCGATTGAAATGATTGATGATGTTCGACACAAGTTTAGCGGAATGTTCCCGTTGCCCATGGAATTTTCCTGGCATTGTGAATCCAGCAACCTGAAGGATTAATTGTTATGAGAGCTATTGCCGATCAATTCCAGATAAAAGTTTTATGGCATGCGTCACGCGCCCTGGTTGCCGGCCGCAGTTACATATTGCAGCGCGGCAGTGATCGGCTGATGTTCACTGTGACGGCCATTAAATATCGCGTCCAGATTGAAGGTGGCGAGCATTTATCGGCAACGCATATTGATGCTGGCGAGCAGGCGGTGGTAAATATAAGTACGGCATCTTTGATCGGTTTCAATTCGCAGGATGCTGCCTTCGATATATTGGATAGCCAATCGCTTGAGCTATTGGGGCAAGGCACTATTGAATTCGCATTGCATCGCTCCACCAATATTCGCTGGCAGCAGGTAACTATCGACAAACAGACTCGCGCCACTTTGAAAAATCAAGCTCCGCGTTGCATTTGGTTTACTGGCTTGTCTGGCTCTGGCAAATCGACTATTGCCAATTTGCTTGAAAAACGTTTGTACGAACAGGGTTTGCATACCTACTTGCTTGATGGCGATAACCTTCGCCATGGGCTCAACCGCGATTTGGGCTTTACCGAAGCGGATCGCGTGGAAAATATTCGGCGTGTATCTGAAGTGGCGCGCCTGATGGTGGATGCGGGCTTAATCGCAATTGCCTCTTTTATTTCACCCTATACCGCCGAGCGCACTGCTGCGCGAAAGTTATTTGCCGACGGTGAATTTATAGAAGTGTTTGTAGATACACCTTTGAGCGAATGCGAGAAGCGAGATGTTAAAGGCCTTTATGCAAAAGCCAGGCGTGGAGAACTCAAAAATTTCACCGGAATTGACAGCGCTTATGAGCGTCCGGAACGACCTGAACTGACGCTGGATACCTGCCATCACTCGGCAGAAGAATGTGTTGAGAAAATTGTCAGTTTTTTGAAATTATCGAAATAACCTCTAGCCGGAATGAAGCCAGTGGCGAAAAAGAAATTAGTGATTGTATTGGGTATGCATCGCAGTGGAACCAGTGCGGTGATGAACGCATTGTCCTGTCTGGGCGTGCAGCAGGGCGATGATTTGTTGCCGCCCGGCGTGGATAATCCCAAAGGTTTTTTTGAAGACCGCGATTTGAATTTACTCAATATAGAAATGCTGGAATTTATCGGCAAGCAGTGGTTTAGTTTGTCGCTGGTTGAAGATGCCGACGTTGATATGCTGATTGCCAATGGCTATCTCGATAAGGCGACAAAGCTCATTAGTGAGAAGATTCAGTCTTCTGCTCTTTTTGGCTTTAAAGATCCGCGCGTCTCCAAATTATTGAAATTCTGGAAGCTGGTTTTTGCCCATCTCGGTTACGAGGTGCATTATATTTTTTGCATACGCAACCCGCTCAGTGTTGCGCAATCCCTGCAAGCACGTAACAAGATCCCGTTAAAGAAAGGTTGCTGGTTGTGGCTGAGCTACAACCTGGCCATAGCAGCAGAAAGCCAGACGCCGTTGATTCCACTTGATTACGATCAACTGATGGAAACACCAGCAGAGCAAATTGACTATCTGGCGAAGGCGTTGGGGTTGACGGTGGACCCTATGCTGCAAGAAGAATTTATCGGCGGTTTCCTCGATAAAAATTTGCGTCATGCGCAGTACACCAAGACGGATTTGCTCGCCAGTGGTCAATGCCCTACTCCAGTTGCGGAATTTTATGAGTTGTTGATGGATTCGGCATCAATGACTAATGGCACTTTTTCTTCTGAATTGTCAGGGTTTTTTCACCAGCATCGCACAGAGTTGGGAGCTGAATTCGGTTTTCTGGATGCTTCGGATGCGTCAGTCGTCAAATATTTTTACGAAACCACTCATGCAAAAGAATTGGCGCAGTTGGTTGATGAGCGAACGGCTTGGGCGAAAAGCCTTGAGCAATCTGTTGAGGAGCGAACCCGATGGGCACAAGATCTTGAGCAAGATCTGGAGCGCAGAACTGCCTGGGCTAAAAAGTTGGAACAGGAGGTTGAGGAAAGAACTACTTGGGCTAAAGGCCTTGAGCAGCAAGTGGAGGAGCGCACTACTTGGGCCAAAGGCCTTGAGCAGCAAGTGGAAGAGCGCACTGCTTGGACTAAATCGCTTGAACGTTCTCTCAACGAAAAAGAGCAGCATCTACGGGTATTGGATGATGAGTTAATGAATGTGCGCCAACGCGAGCAACATGCTCGCGATGAGGGGGTGCAATTGAAATATGCGCTTGAACAAAGCCAGCGACAAGAAGCTGAGACGAAGCAGCGCTTATCTTCCGAGTTGGATCAATTAAATGCCCAGTACCAACAAATCATCAATTCCCATTCGTGGAAAATAACCATGCCGTTGCGAGTGGCTGCGCGATTGTTGCGAGGGGAAGTTCGTCTCGTATCAAATGTGGCTAAAGTAAAACTCCAGCGTTTAGCAAGGAAAGCTTATAAATCCTTGCCGGTAAACCGCCGTGTTAAGGATCTGCTGGCCAGCTGTTGTTATCGCGTTGCCGGTCCTATGTTTGAAGGGACGGTGCATTATGAAATGTGGCGTCGCAGCCGCAGTAGTCATCTGCCGCAAGTTGTTGCGACCGGAACTATTGCGCGTGAAGATATAGAAGCAGCCTTGCACGATCTGGTGTTGCCGATTTCCGCCAAGCCCGTGGTATCGGTCGTCATCCCAAGCTACGGTAATTTGCCGGTAACATTGACCTGCCTGCTGTCGATTGCACGTCATAAACCTGCTGTGGATATCGAAGTGATTGTTGTTGAGGATCACTCGCCGGATCATGAAATTCACTGGCTGCAAACAGTGAAAGGTTTGCGCTATGAAGTGCATCCTGAAAATTTGGGTTTTGTTCGCTCTTGCAATCGCGCGGTGTCTTTTGCAAAGGGTGAGTTTGTTTATTTACTGAATAACGACACCGAAGTTACCGAGAATTGGCTGGACTCTTTGCTGGCTGTATTTGCTAGCCATAAAGATTGCGGCATGGTCGGTTCAAAGCTGGTATACCCGGATGGTCGATTGCAAGAAGCTGGCGGTATTTTATGGCGCGATGGCTCTGCGTGGAATTACGGCCGCCTGCAAAATCCTGATAACGCCGAATTCAATTATCTGAAAGAAGCAGACTATTGTTCCGGCGCATCGTTGTTGATCAGAAAGTCGCTTTTTGAAGAGCTGGGTTTATTTGATGAGCGTTATGTGCCAGCTTACTGTGAGGACTCAGATCTCGCCTTTAAAGTGCGAGCGGCGGGATTAAAACTTTATTACCAGCCAGCGTCGGTAATTGTGCATTACGAAGGTGTATCAAATGGTACCGATGTGCATGGCACAGGTATCAAAGCTTATCAATTGGCCAATCAGAAAAAGCTGTTTGAAAAGTGGCAATCAGTGTTGGCGACTCACCCGGAAAATGCGCACCGTGTTTTTGCCGCGCGCGATAAAACCTTGCACAAAAACTGCGTGGTTATTATTGATCACTATGTCCCGCAGCCCGATCGGGACGCGGGCTCACGAACCATGTTTGCGTTTATTCAATGTTTGTTGCAAATGGGCTGCAATGTGAAATTCTGGCCCGATAATCTTTGGTTCGATCCAGTGTATACACCGAGATTACAGCAGTTGGGTGTTGAGGTGATTTACGGCCCTGAATATCGCGATGGTTTTGAAAATTGGTTGCGATCTTCGGAAGGGCAAGTGAGCCAGGTAATGCTAAGCCGGCCGCACATTGCCGAAGGTTACCTGTCTATCCTGAAAAAATTTCCCGATGTGCATGTGAGTTACTACGGCCACGATTTGCATTTTGCGCGCATGCAAAATGAGGCAATGTTGACTGGCGATAAATCGTTGATGAAGGATGCCGAGCGCTGTCTGCAACAAGAATTGTTGATTTGGAATTCGGTAGATGTGGTGCTCTATCCCTCAGACGAAGAGACTGCTTACATCCAGCAAAACCACCCGCACATTCAGGCGCAGACTATATCGCCCTACATATATCCCGAAGCGGCCAAGTATATGGCGCGCGAGCCGGTGAATAATAACCGGATTATTTTTGTGGCCGGCTTTGGCCATCCGCCTAATAGCGATGCGGCCAAGTGGTTTGTTAAAGACATATTGCCGTTGATCCAGGCTGCTGCAGGTCGGGTCGAGTTGTTGCTGATTGGCTCCAACCCATCGCCCGAGGTCAAAGCGCTTGCCAGCGAGCATGTTATAGTGACGGGCTATGTCACTGACGAACAATTGCTCGAGTATTACCTGACCGCCAGCGTGGCGGTGGTGCCTTTGCGCTACGGTGCGGGCATTAAAAATAAAGTGATTGAAGCCATGGCCTATGGCACGCCACTGGTGACCACACCAGTCGGTGGTCAGGGGTTGTTTGGCTTGGAAGACATAATTCCTATAACAGACGATCCTGCCCTGTTCGCAGATCACGTCTGCCAATTAATGCGGAGCCAGGAACAGTGGCGCCGTATTTCCAGGGCTGGGGCTCAATTTGTTGAGCAGCGCTTCTCTGAAGGCTCTATGAAAAATACGCTCAATCAAGCGCTGCAATTATCGGCGGCGGTGTAGGTCAAACACAATGCATTTAAATATTCAGAAATTGTCGGGCAAGGTGCGAGCGAGAGCTCCGCTGCGTTTGGGATTTGCCGGGGGCGGCACCGATGTCTCGCCCTATTCGGATGAGTACGGCGGTTACGTGCTCAATGCCACCATCGATAAATATGCCTATGCCACCCTCAGCCATTGCGAGTCCGGCGTGGAGTTTGTGGCAGCGGATATTGGTAAGCAATGGCGTGGCGATATCGCGACCGAAGTAGCGCCCACCCAAGGGTTGGATCTGCATGCGGGTGTGTACAACCGCATAGTGCGCGAGTTTCTCAATGGCGAAGCCATAGGCGTTTCGCTGATTACTCACAGTGAAGCACCACCGGGTTCCGGTTTGGGTTCGTCATCCACTATGGTGGTGGCGATGGTGCAGGCGTTTGTGGAATACCTGTCGCTGCCGCTGGGTGAATACGATATTGCCAAGCTGGCCTATGAAATTGAGCGCGTTGATCTTAAGCTGGCCGGTGGTAAGCAGGATCAATACGCGGCTGCTTTTGGCGGTTTTAATTTTATGGAGTTTTATCACGATCGCGTGATAGTGAATCCGCTGCGTATCAAATCAAATCATTTGGCGGAACTTGAATCCTCGCTGGTGTTGTTTTACACCGGTGTTTCGCGTGAGTCGGCCAATATTATCAAAGAGCAAACCAATAACGTGGTTGAGCGCAATGATAAAGCCCTGGCAGCGCTGCAAGCGGTAAAAGCTGAAGCGCAAAAAATGAAAGAGGCCATTCTGCAGGGAAATTTTTTCAACCTTGCAGAATCCCTTCGCTCATCCTGGGATGCCAAAAAGAAAATGGCGACCAGTATCAGCAATTCGCAAATCGATATTATTTATAACGCTGCTATTGATTCGGGCGCTGTTGCAGGAAAAGTATCCGGTGCTGGTGGTGGTGGTTTTATGATGTTTCTTGTTGATCCCGCAAAACGTCCCGATGTAATTCGCACACTCAATGCGTTTAACGGACAAGTAATGACCGCTGTTTTTGTTGAGCAAGGTGCTCACTCCTGGAGAGTAGAATGATTGAATTTATTGAGCGAGAACTCAGCAAGCTGTCCGCCTTGATTGCCGCTATCCAGGCTGACAAACAATTGCTGGCACAAGTCGAGCAAACCGCAACATTAATCGTTGATACCTTGAACGCTGGTGGCAAAGTATTGCTGGCGGGCAATGGTGGTTCGGCGGCAGATGCGCAACATATTGCGGCAGAATTTGTCAGTCGCTTTCACTACGATCGCCCCGGTCTTGCTGCCATTGCATTGACTACAGACACTTCCATTCTCACTGCCATTGGCAATGATTACGGCTATGAGCGTTTATTTGCCCGTCAGGTGCAGGCGCTAGGTCGCAAAGGCGATGTGTTTATTGGAATCTCCACCTCCGGCAATTCCGGCAACGTGCTCGAAGCGCTGCAAGTTGCGCGCAGCATGGGTTTGACCACAGTGGGCTTTGCCGGACAAACCGGTGGCAAGATGGTTGAGTCCTGCGATTTATTATTGCGCATGCCCTCCAAAGAAACGCCAAAAATCCAGGAAGGCCACATTGCTATTGGCCATATTATTTGCGGCCTGGTTGAGGCCACGATTTTTCCGAAAAATTCATGATGACCTACGAAGCCATTATTCTTGCGGGTGGTTTTGGCACCCGCTTGCGCGAAGCTGTCCCCGATTTACCCAAGCCCATGGCGCCTATCGCCGGTCGTCCTTTTCTGGCATGGCAATTAGACTATCTTATCGCCTCGGGCATAGAGCGTTTTATTCTCTCGGTGGGTTATAAAGCAGAAACTATCTGCGATTATTTTGGTGAGAATTATCAAGGCTGCCCCATAAGCTATGTGAAAGAAGATGAGCCCCTGGGTACCGGTGGTGCAATACGGTTGGCGTTAGCTTCCGCCACGCAGGAGCGCGTGTTTATTTGCAATGGCGATACCCTGTGTTCGGGTGACTTTATTGCCTTGCGCGCGCGTAGCAGTCATAGCAGCGATGCCATATCGGTATTGGTAAAGCACGTGGACAACGCCGGCCGCTACGGCGCTATTCGCTTTGATACTGCCACGCAATTGATCACCCATTTCGGTGAAAAATCTTCCAGCGATGCCGGTTTTATCAATGCAGGTATTTACGATGTGCCGCGCAATTTGTTTGACGGCGTTGAACTCGCTGCACCTTTCTCGTTTGAATCCAGTGTGCTGCAAGTGCTGGTAGGGCAATCCTTGTATGCCCAGGCTTCGGGTGATTTCTTTATTGATATAGGTATCAAGGAGGATTATCTAAAAGGCCAAACGGCTATTCCGGCTTTTGTTGCCGATGCTACGTCTCGGTAAGACGTTGCCCTTTGGTAAAACCTGACACCTCACAAAATAGGAATAATTCCGGCTTTTTTGGACGCACTATGCAGCTGAATCAATTACTCAATCCTCGCAATAATAATCTGGATATCTTTCGCCTGTTGGCGGCGCTCATGGTTATCTACGGTCATGCTCCTGCTTTTGCAGTTGCATCTGGCTATTCGGATATTGTTGCGCGCACCTTGCACATAGATTACTCAGGTTCGCTCGCGGTAAAGTTTTTCTTTATGTTGAGTGGCCTGTTGGTAACGGCGAGTTTGATGGCAAAGCCATTGATGACTGATTTTGTCGTCAAGCGTGCGGCGAGAATTTTGCCGGGGTTGTTTGTCTGCCTCTGCGCGACAGTATTTATTGTAGGGCCAGTGTTTACCAGTCAGCCATTTATCGCCTACCTCGGCGATTCACAAACCTGGCAATACCTTACTCACAATATAATGTTGTACCAAATTGAGTGGCGATTGCCGGGTGTTTTTGACGATAGCAAATATGGCATCAACGGCTCCATATGGACCTTGCCCTTGGAAGTTTGCTGCTATTTATTTCTTGCGGCATTTTATTTTGTAGGCTTGTGGCGCTACCAATGGCTGAGCAATATCAGCCTGCTGGCTATAGTGGTGCTTTCCTTCTTTTTCCCGGAAAAATTAATACCGCTATTTGCCAACAATACAGAGTCTCACCTGCTGCCCGGATGTTTTGCGCTGGGTGCACTTTTTGCGGTTAACCAACAATTTATTCTGGTGAATGTGCGCGGCGCTGTGGCGTTGGGTTTATTGACATTGCTCTTGTGGTCGACACCCGCCAAGGCGCTGTTGTTTTACGGCTTCTTTTTTTACACCTGTCTCTATGTGTCATCGTTGCGTTTTGTGGTTGATCGTCTGAAGTTACCGGCAGATCCATCGTACGGTGTGTATATCTACGGTTTTGTTATCCAGCAAGTATTCGGACATCTATTCCCCAATCGCGGTGTGGTTTTTAATCAGCTTGTATCTTCAGTGACGGCTCTGGGACTGGGTTTCCTATCTTGGTATTACGTGGAAAAGCCAGCGATTCAGGCTGCCAAAAAATTGCTGGCGATTAAGGATACCTGGCTGGCCAATCCGCAACAGGCAAATCTTTCGTCTTTATCGTTTTCCAATTTATTGGCGGCTGATTCGATCGCCTCAGGTGCGGCGCTCAATCCCTCGCGCAGTGATGTGTGGCGTAAGCAGGCAATGGCCGTTGCGGCTTTTGTCGCTATCGCCTGGCTGATGCATTTCATCGCCTTGTATTTTATTTTTCCCGGTTACTATCGCCCGCTGTCCTTCCAGCATTCGGATTTTTATATACCGGCGTCCTTCGCTTATTCGCTGAGTAATAATACGACTTTTATGGGCTTGTTGGCTTGGCCGCGCCCGCTGTTTATGTGGTATTACAAGTTCAGCGGATTTTTTGGGCACGCGGGTAGCGTTGCCTGGGTTGTGCTCATCGTATTTTTAAACTGTGTTGTGACGGCGTTTTTGATGCGTCGGCTGTTGGGGCTCAAACTGGATTTACGCTTCGCTGCCTGGTTTGCGCTCTACGCATTCATTTTGTTTACCCAGCCTTATTTCTATACCTTCTATTCACAAGATATAGGTTCGCAACTGTCCTATTTGCTGCTGGCTATAGGTGTGGCTGGTGTGCTCGCATTAAAAGACAGGCATCCGGCACTGATGTTTATCTGGATGCTATCGTGTTCCGCTACGGCTTTTTTGATAAAGGAAACCTATATTTTAGGTTTCGGCCTGTTGGCCTTCTGCTGGTTTATCCTCTATTTCAAAGAGAACAAATTAAAAGCATTTGCACCGGGTTGCGGCATAGTGCTTGGTGCTGCGTTGAGTGTGCTGGTTAGCATGCTGACGAAATCCATTTTTGTGAATTTGAACGCGCGCCAGGGCAGTGATTATGAAATTCATCTGAATGTTGTGACTGTTATTAAAGAGTTGTTGCATTACGCAGGTGAGGGCATAACGCCGATTTTGCTGGTAGCCTTAATTCTGATCGGTGTGCAGTTATACCGTTCGCAGCGCCAATACTTTATGTATTTTTTACTCTTCGTCGGTTTTACCTTTGCAGCTTGGCTACCCAATGCAGTATTGCCGAATCACCATTATCGCGGTTACTCCTTTAATGGTTTGTATCTGTGTTTTGCCAGCATATTTTTTATTGCAAAGCTTGCACAGGATAAAGGCCATTTCACCAAAGGCCTGTGGGTTATTGTGGCGTTAGTGGTGTTGAGTCCCCTATCCAGCATTAAGGCCTATAAAGGTACGCACAATTCCTGGGTGTTGGCGCAAGAGGAAATTCAGACCAATATGTTGGCTGGTTTTACCAAGGCGGGGCACCAGCTTTGCACGCAAGATAAAACGAAAAATGTATTGGTGACAGGCATCACTGCACCCTTCCATCCCTTTGCGTTTCCTGAATCTATCCGTTCTTTCCCATGCGGAGACAAAGCGCATTATTTGTTTGTGGTGAGCCCTGAGTTTTACACCAAGCGTGTGGGGCAAACGATGGATTTGGTGACCTACCTGGCGGCGGATACTGATAGGGGATCTGTGGAATACGATCAGGAGTGGCGTTTTGATGAGAAAGGAAAATTAGTTGATATTATTCCCAAGGCTAATACCCAACCGCAATCTGCAATGGACACTTCTCCCCAATAATATTTAATGCGGGTTGGCTTCGCGCCGACCCGCCACTGCTTGCACAATTTTCGCAACTGCCAGCACCGATGTCAGCGATTTTAAAATACGTGCACCAAGCAATACAGTGGCAACTTCTGCAATCACTTTTGCGCCAGATTGATGGGTGAGGAAACGCATGGTCATGCTACGCGGATAATGGGGATGCATATCTTCCGCTTGCAAGTGCTGGATCAGCAATTGGCGCTGAGCTTGTAATTGTGCACGCAATTGGTTGCGGCGGAGATCAAGGTTTTCCATATCATTGCCTGTGTTTGTCATCACTGGTTTTTTAATCAAAGTCTGCTTTTGATCAGGGTAAGGTCGGCTGCCAATTCTTCGCGGGTAGCGGCAAAGGTGCGGCTGCTAAGTGCCAATAGGTGTTTAATACGTTGCCATATCCATAAAAGTGCCAAACTGTAAATGATTGGCAAGGTTATCAATACGTGAATGCGATATGCCGTATCCCAACTCAGCGCAACGGCGAGCAAGCTCAACGAAAGTAGTAGGCAAATGGCGCCTATTAGCGCTGCAAAGACAAATGCTAATAACTGGCTAAGTCGATTTTTTTCCTCCTCCCATTCCACCTGAATCAATTGGCTGTGCAAAGCTGCTTGCGCTGAGATAGCACTGCCTGCAGAGCGCAGCAATTTTAATAAGTCGAGCGCGCTGCGCATAAACGATTCACCTTGATAGTGGGGCGATTGCGCCGCAAATAATTTTTCCACAGTTCAACCTCTATCTGATTGCCCCATCTGATTGGCAAAATGCGAACAAAAAAATTATTAAATATGGCGGCCATTCTTGATGGCCGCCACTACAAATACCTAGTTGCGGCGGGCCAGAATGTAACCCAGTAGAAAACCTATAGCTGCACTGGCACCAACAGCATTCCAGGGTTTTTCATGCACGTAGTTATCTGTGTAGGTGATGGTATCGCGTGCTTGTTGACTGATGGTGTTGCTCACCTCTACAGCTTTCACTTTGGCGACAGCGATACGCTCAGCAATTTTTGCTTTGGCTGCCTCCAGCTCTGCACCAGTCAGGGATGTGGTGGATTTAAATAAGGTCTCTATATCCGCCAGAAAGTTATGAAATTCCTGAGAGAGTGCAGAAGGTGTTTTTGGTGGCTGCAGCGCTTGCTGTGGTTGAGATGAATGCTGGGGCTGGTTCTGTGTACTCGAAATACCGGTCATGATTCGACTCCTGCCATTGCGAAATAAAAAAAGGAAATAAAAAATGTCGCATTTGCGACCTCTTCAGACGAGTTTGGTTTGTGTAGAAAACCCGTCATTACGAGTTGACGATAGGCGTGCACCTGCGCAAAGTCTGTGCGCAACCGCACTCATATTTTTGTTAACTTATTCGCTGAAGCAGAAGGTTTTTTGCTGCACATCGACACTGATTTAATTTGCAGTTAGTGGCTTTATGTAAATTTAACCGGTGTGCCAGCGCACAGACCATTTTACCTAACGGCGCCTACTGTGAATTAACATCGAATAAAAATTTATTTTTTTTCGATGAATTTTCATCAAGTGGAGGAAAGAGAAATGAATCATAAAATGAAAATGTTGGGTGTGTTAGCACTGGGAGTCTTACCACTGCTGGCTAATCAAAATGTATTTGCAGACGCTAAACAGGATTTGGTTGAGGCGCGCCAGGAAACCCAAATCTGGACAACCTATGCGCTCAATCCTTACCTGCGTGCCAGCGATTTAAAAGTCGGTGTGCATGATGGTAAAGCGACCTTGAGTGGTAAAGTAGAAGATGATGTCAGCAAAGAGCTGGCAAAGGAAATTGCGCTCGGTGTGAGCGGCGTTAAAAGTGTCGATAACCAAATCGTTGTAGCAGAAGATTACAAGCCAAACGTTGAGCGTGGTTATCGCGAGATGGTGGACGATGTTTCAATTAGTACCGCCGTACGGTCTCGCTTGGTATGGAGCAAGCATTCCTATAAAGATGCAAAAGTGGATACAAAAGACGGTCGTGTAGTGTTAACTGGCTCAGTTAATAGCCTGGAGGCAAAGGATTTTGCTGGCAAGCTCGCACGCAATACGCGCGGCGTTACTTCGGTAGACAATCAGCTTAAGGTCGACGCTAAATCAACTGGTGATTCGGTGAAGATAGCCGCGCGCGATACGGAGCAGGCGGTAGCTGATACGTGGATCACTACAAAAGTAAAATCGAATTTTTTATATTCGAACAACGTCAGTGCTGGTGATATTAATGTGAATACCAGTGGTGGCAATGTAGTGCTTAAAGGAAAAGTCGGCAGCGGTGCCGAGCGCGCATTAGCGGTTGAAATTGCGCAAAATGTTCGCGGTGTTAAACAGGTAGATGCCTCTGGATTAACCTTTTGATCATTTGTTGGTGTAAGGAAGTTTGTATAAGCCGCCCTGTATTGGGCGGCTTTTTTATAACTAAAACGGGCATCTGTGTTTTATCGTTTTTAGAAAAAATGTAATTTTTTACCGTTTCATATGGGTTAGATAGCGCACTGAATAAGAGCCTGCGATCGGTGATTATGATAGCAGGCCCGCTGTGCTTTTTTGTGGCGGCTGAAGGGAAAACGAAACGAGGGCATAGAATCATGATTGAAGCAAATGAAATAACCAGAGCTGAAGTTAGCACCTCATTACAACGTATTTTATTTATTGCATTGCTTGTGGTGTTTTCCATTTTTGTGCAATTTTTGATGAGTGGCTGTGCTTCCACGCCTAAAGCACCAACTGATGCATTGCAAGCGGCTGAATCGGCTATCGCCAATGCGGAACAAGCGCGCGTTGCAGATTATGCATCCCCCGAATTGGCCCAGGCGCGCGAAAAGTTGCTAAACGCAAAATTAGCCGTTGAGAAAGAGGATATGACCAGGGCGCGTTGGTTGGCGGAAGAATCAAAAGCGAGCGCTGATTTAGCCAGCGCGCGAGCAGCTTCGGCAAAAGCCAAGGCTGTTAACGATGAGCTGCAAAAAGGCAATAACGTATTGGAGCAGGAATTACAGCGCAATACCAATCAGCCCTAATGCTTTTTAAAACAGGTGTATTGCGGAAGCGTATTGACCGAGGAGATTCGTATGAATATTACAAATGCAGGCATTGTTAAGCAGGTTGGCGCCGCTACGCTAATGGCGCTATTGATATTGCAAAGCGGGTGTACATCTACACCGAAAGCGCCCGACGGTGCGCGTGAAGTACGAGAAAAATTATTGCAATTACAGGCTAATTCACAATTGGCAACACTGGCCCCGGTTGCCATCAAAGATGCGGACGCCGCTGTGACTGCTGCGGAGCAGCCCACGAAAGATAAAAGCCTCGCCCACCACCGCCTTGAGGTTGCCGATGCGAAAGTAGAGACAGCTATCGCCTTGGCGAAAGGTCGATATCTTGAAGACCAACGCAAAAATCTTGCAGATCAGCGCAACGAAACCCGTCTCGATGCGCGCACTCGTGAAGCTGAGTTCGCCAAAGCTGATGCAGATGCTGCGCGCCGACAAGCAGAAGAACTGCAAAAGCAATTAGCGGATCTCAATGCAAAAACTACCGAGCGCGGCCTCATTGTCACGTTAGGTGATGTGCTCTTTGAAACAGGTCGCGCTGAATTAAGAGGTGGTGCTACTGCCAATCTCGGCAAGTTAGCAGCTTTCCTAAATCAATATCCCGATCGCAGCGTCGTTATCGAAGGCCACACGGATAGCGTTGGCAGTGAGAGTTACAACCAAAGCTTGTCGGAGCGTCGTGCGGATTCAGTAAAAGCCTATTTGGTGGGCCAGGGTATTGCGGCAACGCGTTTGACCGCTGTGGGTAAAGGTGAGTTGGTACCGGTAGCCAGTAATGATTCTGAAACCGGTCGTCAAATGAATCGTCGTGTTGAAGTTGTCATTGCCAATCCTGCCAAATAAATAAGGAGAGCATCGTGGGTACTATATTACTTGTCATTCTGGTTTTGCTCTTGATTGGTGCCTTCCCAGCCTGGCCCCACAGTCGCGCATGGGGTTACGGTCCCAGTGGCGGTGTCGGGTTGCTGTTGGTGATTTTACTGATTCTGGTGCTTACGGGGCATCTATAGGAGCCTCGCCATGAGGGTCT
Organism: Cellvibrionaceae bacterium; assembly: GCA_021151695.1. Classification (GTDB taxonomy): domain Bacteria; phylum Pseudomonadota; class Gammaproteobacteria; order Pseudomonadales; family Cellvibrionaceae; genus Cellvibrio. The sequence goes on from JAGKWU010000008.1 coordinate 251,205, forward strand.
TCCATCTCTCCGGGCGGGTGATATCAGTGCTGTTGCTGGGGCTACTTATTTCCATCAACAGCTGTGGCGAGCGTGCTCGTCAATCGGCAGGGGCGGGCATGGGACCTGAACCTGTGCTGCCTGGGCCTTCTACCAGTTTATTCCCGGTGGTGAAGATAGCACCGGCCAAGGGCTGGGCTGAAGGTGTTACGCCAATCTCCGCTGCCAACACCGAGGTAAAGCTTTTTGCTGGCCACCTGGATCATCCGCGCTGGCTTTATGTGTTGCCTAATGGCGATCTGTTGGTTGCAGAAACCAATGCGCCTGAGCGTCCGGAAGAGCGCCAGGGGATTAAAGGCTGGTTTATGGGCAAGGCGATGAAGCGCGCCGGTGCCGCTACCCCTAGCGCCAACCGCATAACGCTTTTACGTGATAGCGATGGTGATGGCGTTGCGGATGTGCGCAGCAGTTTGCTGGAGCGGCTCAATTCGCCATTCGGCATGGCTTTAGTGGGCGATTATCTTTACGTCGCCAATACAGATGCGCTGGTGCGTTTTCCCTATAAAACCGGTGAGTTACATATAGTTGCCGCGGCGCAAAAGGTGACTGATCTCCCCGGTGGCAGCATTAATCATCATTGGACTAAAAATCTGATTGCCAGCCCGGATAGCAGCCGGCTCTATGTGGCCATAGGCTCCAATAGCAATGTTGCAGAGCGCGGCATGGCGGTGGAAGAAGGGCGAGCGGCTATCTGGGAGATAGATCCAGCCAATGGAACACACAGCATTTACGCGAGTGGTTTGCGCAATCCGGTGGGTATGGCTTGGGGGCCTGATAATCGCCTGTGGGTTGTGGTTAATGAGCGCGATGAATTGGGTAGTGATCTGGTGCCGGATTATCTTACTTCGGTAACCCCGGGAGGATTTTATGGTTGGCCTTACAGCTACTACGGAACCCGTGTGGATGATCGGGTGAAGCCGGCACAGCCGCAAATGGTTGCCAAAGCGCTGGTGCCTGATTACGCCCTGGGGGCGCACACAGCGTCATTGGGCTTGGCGTGGAGCGACGGCAACCGGCTATCCACCGTCTTTACCGAAGGCATGTTCGTCGGCCAGCACGGCTCCTGGAATCGTAAACCTTTCAGTGGTTATAAAGTCATTTTTGTGCCTTTTAAAAACGGCAAGCCGAGCGGTCAACCAAAGGACGTGCTCACGGGTTTTTTGAGTGACAAAGAGGAGGCCCAAGGGCGGCCAGTAGGCGTAGCTGTAGATAAACGAGGTGCGTTACTGGTGGCTGATGATGTAGGTAATTCTATCTGGCGAGTAACGCCGGTGCCCTAGATTTTTTGGTGTCGGATTTGCCGGCAAACAGCGCGCAACTGGTTGCTGCAGGTTACAGTTGCATATAAAGCGCCTAAACCTGGCATGGGAGAAACAAAATGCTGGAAACAATTGCTGTCATATTGTTAATACTCTGGGTGCTTGGTCTGGTGTCGTCTTACACCATTGGCGGCTTTATTCATTTGCTATTGGTAGCGGCGATAGTGGTCATACTGGTGCGTATTATCCAGGGGCGGGCGCCATAAGTTTGCTGAAAAAAAATTGTGCGGCTCGCGTTGTGTAAGCCGCACATTTTTAATCACAATCATATAGTGCTGCGTTGGAGACGTTTTCTATTTGTCTGGTGATATCAACGCTTGATAAACCAACGCGCGCGACATGTCCTCCAAATTTGGCATTCCGGGTGCCAATCCCCAGCGTTGGATCATGCCGATAAAAATCACGTCATTGGCGGGATCAATCCAAAACCAGGTGCCTGCAAGGCCATCCCACAAATAGGTGCCGGCGCCGGCAGTACTACCTACCTTTTGCGGATCTTCAAATACACCAAGGTTGTAACCAAAACCAAAGCCTGGTTGCATGTGATAAAAGCCAATGCCGTGTTTTCCATTTTGAAGTTTTTCGGGCAAATGATTTGCCCGCATTAATTTCACACTGGAGGGCGAGAGCAATTGCACACCATTAAACTTTCCTTCATTCAACAACATTTGCGCAAAGCGAAAATAATCTTCTGCCGTGGAATACAAACCGCCACCACCAGAAAGTAGAGCAGGCAAAGCAGTGATATTGGGATCGCGCGGCAAGGCGCTCAGTGAATTGCCCTCAGGTTGATAAATTAATGCCAGGAGCGATAGTTTTTGTGTAGGAACAAAAAAGGCAGTGTCCTGCATGCCCAGCGGTTTAAAAATCCTCTCTTCAAAAAATTGTGCGAGGGATTGCCCCGATAATCGCTCAACCAAATAGCCTGCAACATCGGCGGATAAGCTGTATTCCCAAGCCTCTCCTGGTTGATATTTGAGGGGTATATGTGCAATTTTTTCGACAAATTCTTTCAGTGATCCCGAACCCCACATATTGGCGTTCGCATACATCTTATCGACTGGCGTATCAAAAAAGCCGAGGCCGATGCCAGCGGTGTGAGTGAGCAGTTCGCCAATAGTGGGTGGGTGTTCGGGGGCAACTAAGATAGGTTTCCCCTTTTGGTCTTGCCCGGCATAAACTTTGATATCGTTAAATTCCGGCAGGTATTTGGCGATGGGTTCATTCGGCAGCCATTTTCCCTCTTCGTAAAGTATCATCATGGCAACACTGGTAATGGGTTTCGTCATGGAGTAGATACGAAAAATAGAATCTTTTTTCATAGTCACTGCATTGGCAATATCCTGTTGGCCATGAGTGGAAAAATTTACAATTTTTCCGTGGCGCGCCAGTAGGGTTACAGCACCGGCAAGTTGTTGGCTGCCAACTTTTTCCGCCATGGCTTGATCAAGGCGCTGCAGTCGCTCTGCTGAAAAACCTTGCGTTTCCGGCTGGGTGAGTTCGAGGGATTGTGCTGGTAAACATGCCGCTAAAATGCCGGCGGTGATAAATAATTTCAGATAAGTAAATCTCACGGTTATCTCCATATGTTGATTTATTTATCGCTGTTAATTGATCTTATCGTTATGAGTAGCTTGAGCATGACCACTTGCCTCTATGGTCATGCTCTTTCAAAAAAACCTAGGTAGATGCGAATTTTAATCCCGCTATGCCGGCAACGATGAGTGCGAGGCTCAGGACGCGCAGGCTGGTGACAGGTTCTTGTAACAGGATCATGCCCAATATAGCAGTGCCTACGGCGCCCACGCCTACCCAAATCGCATAGGCTGTACCTACAGGCAAAGACTTAAGGGCAACTCCAAGTAGCCATAGGCTGATAATCATGGAGGTGACTGTGCCTAGGGTTGGCCAGAGACGAGTAAACCCGTCGGTGTATTTAAGCCCTATCGCCCAGCCAATTTCAAAAATCCCTGCGATAAAGAGAATAAACCAGCTCATATAAACCTCTCATACCAAATGGGGTCGTCCCCGAATGAAATAAGAGCCATGAGGTCGTCCTCAGGTCTGGTAAGCAAAGTGTAAACGTGAATGGATTACAGAAGTGCCTGATGCTGGCAAAGAGCGCTAGCGCAGCAGTCTATTTTATGTGAGTCAGTTTGTGTAGGTGAATTTGGAAGATATAGTGAGAGAGGATTGAAAGCGCCAATCGATTGGATCAATTGGCGCTGTCGCGATCGATTAAACGATCCGGGTGGCCTTACGCCTTTTTACGCTTGAGGCCCAAGCCCAACAGGCCCAAACCAAACAACATCAGGGTAGATGGTTCTGGAACAGACACATCTGCAGCACCAATGTGGATGGTGATGGATTCGTTGGTAACCGCGTCAACAATTTTGTAGTTACCAGCAGTCAAACCCAGGCCAGCCAAAGTACCAGAAGTGCTCCAGGATACATCTGGAATCCACAGGTTGCCTTGCAGGTCTTCGGTGTTAACGCTGATACCAGGAGTGCGTTTGTCGCCCCAGAACCAGGTAGCAAATTGGGTGCTGCCAGATGTTGTCCAGTTGAAGTAGCTATTGGTAAACATGTTGCCAATCCAAGGGGACAAGTCGGTACCTTGATGGAAGCCGAAGAATGCATTCAGGCCGCCAGTGGTGGTATCACCCATAATGTCTGACTCAGGTACACCGTTGGTCTCAATACCAACGCCACCCCACCATGCGGTTGATTGGCTCACCAGGTTTGCTGTGTTCAATGTGCCTGAAGACTGCATGTTTACAGTGCCGCCTGACTCAGTGAATGAGAAGGTAACACCAGCGTGTGATTGAGCTGCAGTGGCAGCAAGAAGACCAGCGGCAAGAACGCTTGCAAGCTTTTTCATTGTAATTAGTTCCTTTTTAAAGAGAGGTAAAAATATAGTTTTTGTAAAGCGTCCAGCAATTAGCAACTTTTGTTCCAGCAATTCAGGCATCCAGTGTTTTCAGGGATATTTGCCGATTGAATCGCAAAATATGGGAAGTCTTTGTAAATATTGCCGACAGTTTTTATTGCGACTTCGAATTTAAATACCATAGCCTGGGCTCGGGCAGCACTTATCATCGTGATAAATACAGTCGTGAGAAAGTTGAAAAAAACGGGAGGGTGATGAAGAAGTGAGGGCAGGAATTAAACGGCGCCTCTTAACAACCTCGTGTGTATTTTACTTTTAATTTGATATGACAATTGCTGTCGAACAGCTGCTCATTTTTTAGCGTTTGAACCTTGAAGGGTTTTATATCGGGTAGGGAACCGTCGCAGGCCATGTCGGAATCCTGTTCATCGCGAAAGGAAAGTGTGGTCTCGGTTTCTTCAAGGATAACGATAGATTTTTCTCCGAATACATAAATGCCTTCTGTAGGCGTTTTAATCGTGGGGGTTTCCGACAGTTGACTTAAATCTAGCCATGAAGGATCTGGCAACGGATTTCTAGCAAGCAAGCCCCAGTTGCCGACCGTTTTTTGTAGCGTAAAATCAAAGTAAGGGCCATAACCAAAATCACCATCGAAAACATCTGCATGTAAATCTATTGCGCTGCCCACTTTACTTTTCCATTTCGCCGAAAGCCCATGTTCGGGGCTGGCGTTGATAATGATTTCGCCAATTATTGGTGATGTCTTTGATGGTCCACTCCGCACCTCCACTGTAGTTACCATCGGTGTTGTGTGAGTGCTGTCGTTCATCCACTCCAGCATTTTATCGTTGTACAAACCTAACCATTTAATGCTGCCTTGGGTTTGGCAGTTGGCGGAGGCTTGAAGTGAGATTGTTACCAGGAGAAAAAATAAAGGTAATTTCATGTTAAGAGATTTGTCAGTTTTTAAGAACAATGGAATCAAAAGTCAGCACGTATTTTAAAAATACGATTCGTATATTTTTTTATGATTATTTTCGTTATATATTTTGTGTGAATATAAAAATCGAATTAAAAATATCAGGTTAATAAAAATTTATTGGGGTGGGAGTCGTCATCCTCGCGTAGCGGGGATCCAGCTTTGAATGTTTGCGAGTTGACAAACAAATCCCTTTTTTTGGGGTGCAGCTATCGTAAATTAGAATCCATGGATTTAAATATATAAGAGTAAGAGCTGGATCCCCGCTACGCGAGGATGACGACTCCCTGCTAAACCGAATGTATTTTTATAGCTTGTAGGGAGTATTTATAATGTCATTTCCAAAGTAAGTAAGCGCATCCAAGGGCAACGCCTATAAAAATAATTGAAAATACTCCCAAGAACCAAGAAAGTACGCCTAGGTCTGGCGCTGCTCTTAAGTCTAGTTCGTCACGGATTTCGAATACCTCCTGTCGTAATACTTTCATTAAGATTGCACCATAGATAAAGATAACGGATAAGCCAATGCTCATAAAAAGCGGAAGTAAAAGAGCGTACTTAACATCTGGTATTTGGTTCCTTTGAGCAAAATAAAAAGAAAGTATTGCTCCAGTTATCGCGTAGTAAAAGGTGTTGAGTTTTATCACCATATCCAAATAGAATTTATATAGCTCTACGTGTTGAGAGTATTGTTTCCATGCCAGATCGTCTCTGTCCATTTATAGCTCCTCATAATATCAAGCCGCGGTAGCTGGAAAGCTGTAGTCCAGCAGCCGCAGGTTTTAATGCACGGACTATAAAGCCAAATTTGCTTTTTAAAAAGATGACGATGTATTGGTTTAGGAGGGGAATAGCGGAGTGCTATATCCGATGCAGGGGGTAATAATAAAATTTGGGCAGCCCATCCTTGCGCTGCTTGTCGCTGAATTACTTCACCCCCGTCAACAACCTATCCAGCTCTTTCCTCACCACGCTATAACATTCGCAAACCCTATGCTCAAGTTTGCTGCGGTCGAGCACGGCTATGTGGCCGCGGCGGTAGCGGATGCAGCCGGCGTTTTGCAAACTGCCAGCAGCTTCGGTGACGCTTTCGCGGCGGACGCCGAGCATGTTGGCGACGAGTTCTTGTGTCATCACCAATTCGCCGGTGGGGATACGATCAACTGTCATCAATAGCCAGCGACAAAGTTGCTGCTCTACCGAGTGGTGGCGATTGCAGGCGGCGGTTTGGAACATTTGCGTCATGAGTGCTTGCGTGTAACGCAGCATCATGCGTTGCAAAATATCGCCGCAATTAAATTCGGCTTTGAGAATACTGCGTTCCAACCGATAGGCGAAGCCGGCGGTTTGCACGACGGCGGAATTGGGTGTGGTGTTGCCGCCTAAAAATAACGGTACACCTACCATACCTTCGTTGCCCACGCCGGCTGCTTCGGCGGATGCGCCTGTCTCCATGACATAGTGCAATGAAATAATGGCAGTGGTGGGAAACCAGGCGTATTGCATTTGTTGACCGGGTTCGTAAATGGATTCACCCAATTTGAGCGCAACCAATTCCAAACGATTGGTGAGGCGATCGATTTCGGGTTTGCTCAACCCCGCGAGCAACCGGTTGTGTAACGGGCTCTGCGTGGCCTGCAGGGGATGTTGTGGCGCTGGCATAAGCGGTTAGCTCGCGCTGTTGCCAGAAAGGGCTGAACTGCCAGGAAGGCTCATGTCCTGACACTGGATGCCGATGCCGCGATAACCGATAAAGCGACTCGATTGGTCGAACATGGGCTCGCCACTCACGCGATAGTATTGGCGCTCGCCCTGGTGATTAACGCGGCTGAAGGCAAAATCAATAAAGGGTTGGCGCGCAGCGATAATATCTTGCAAGCGTCTGCGCGCATTTTCATCCCAACCTGATTCATTGTCGTCGCTACCCATGAGGCTGGTATCGACGAGCGGGTCCACTTGTATGCCGAGCATTTCCAATACCGGGCCGGATACTTTGGTAAATTTTCCGTTCTGGTCCTGCTCCCAATACCAATCGGATGCGAGCTCGGTAAGACTGCGAAAACGCGCTTCGCTCTCGCGCAATTCAGCGGTGCGCTCGGCAACGGTCTCCTCCAGAATTTTGTTGTAGTTTTCGAGCTTTTTGTACAGCAACCGCACTTCGAGCATATTGTGTATGCGCGTTTTAACTTCGAGCAGATCGAAGGGTTTGCTGATGAAGTCTTTTGCGCCGGTTTGCAGGGCGCGCAGTTTGTGGCCCGGTTGCGCTGTGAGCACAATCACTGGCAGATAGCTGTCATGCTCGTTGGTTTTGAGCACTTCCATTACCGCAAAGCCATCCATCTCGGGCATTTGCAGATCAAGCAAAATCAAATCGTAATAATACTTGCGGTGGAGAGCCGCTACCTCTACCGGGTTCATGGTGGAGCTGACATTGGTATAGCCAGCTTCTGCCAATAATTGTTCCAGCAACATCACATTGGGTTGCTGGTCATCCACTATCAGGATGCTCGCATTGAGTATCTCTTGTTCGGTGAGTTTCATAGGATTTTCTCTCCATTAGCACGCAAAGTTTTTCTGGTGGTGAGCTCCAGAGCCTCATCCACGGTTCGCATAAATTCGTTAATTTTTATAGGCTTGGTCAGGTAGCGGAAAAAGCCGGCTTCGAGACCTTTATCGATATCCCGCGGAATAGCATTAGCGCTGAGTGCTACCACGGGAATGTGACTGGTGATGGGATCTTTGGCGAGTATGCGCAGTACTTCTGTGCCGCTCAGCCCGGGCAAATTAATATCCATCAATATCAAATCAGGTTGCGCAATGCGCGCCAGATCGATACCTGTGTAACCATCGCGTGCACTGATAAGAATAATATCGGGGCGTGAGGCAACTATATCTTCAACCAACATAAGGTTGGCAGGATTGTCTTCCACATACAGCATGGTGCGTTTGCTGGCGGGCTCCTGCTGGCTGTGCAATGGCAGTCCATCAGCTATGTCGTCGCCACTTATCAGCGCGCGATTGCTGTCGCTCATATCGAGATCAATCCAGAAGCGGGTGCCTTTGCCAACGCTGCTCTCGACATTGATATGCCCGCCCATTAATTCGATCAGGCGTTTGGTCATGACCAGACCAATACCTGTGCCTTCTTCGGAGCTGTTTTCTTTGCCGAGTCGATTAAAGGGCTGGAAGAGTTGCGCTATTTTTTCCGGCGGTAAACCTTCACCGGTATCTTCTACGCTGATGCGTGCGTGGCCAGGTTGCGGTTGCTCGCAGCGCACAATAATACGACCCTGTTCGCGATTGTATTTCACCGCGTTGGAGAGCAAATTGATCAGCACTTGTTTCAAACGCGTGTGATCGGCTTTGACAGTAAAGGCGCCATCAAATTGCGGGAAGTCCAGCGTGATGCCGCGTTTTTGCGCGAGGGGCTCGATCATGGTACGACACTCGCGCACCAGCTCTGGAATCAAAACAGGCTCAATGGAAACAGAAAGCTTGCCGGATTCAATCAGCGTGAGATCGAGAATCTCGTTAATAAGGTCGAGTAAATACCAGCCCGCTTGCAGTATCTGATCAATGCTGCGTTTTTGCGATGCGGTGGGGGGGGGATTGCCGGCATCAATAAGCTGCGCAAAACCGAGAATGGCCGACAGTGGCGTGCGCAATTCGTGGCTCATGTTGGACAGGAAATCGGATTTTGCCTGGTTGGCTTTTTCGGCCAGGTATTTGGCTTTTTTCAATTCAATATTATTTTCGAGCAGTATCTGATCCATGCGTTTGCGTTCGGTAATATCAATCAGCATATTGATGCCGCCAATTAATCGTCCTGCGGCATCGTGCAAAGGTGTTGGATACGCCGTGAACCAAAGACGCGTGCCATCGGGACGCTCGGCAATGGCTTCTGCGCCCAATATCTGCCGGCCTTCGCGCAGGGCAATTGCCATTGGATCGGATTCTGTTGGCAGGGGCGCGCCATCGATATTGAATAATTTCGAGCTAATGCTCCAGCGATCATCACCCAGCGCCGGTGTGCGCCCGGCAAATTCCACGGCCGCCTGGTTGTAGTGAGTGAGTTGGCCTTGCGCATCAGTAGTGTAGATGGCAACTGGTAAGGCATCGATTACAGTGCGCAGATGACCTTCACTTTCGCGCAGTGTTTCCTCTGTGCGTTTCAGTTCGGTGATATCGAGATTGGTCCCCACCAGTGATTCCACCTCACCGGCTGTGTTAGTGCGAATGGTTTCCACCGAGCGTATGTAGCGAATTTCATCGCCGCGTTTAATACGGAACTCGCGCGAGCTTTCCTGCTGTGAATGAATAGCTTCTTGCAGTGCTTCCTGTTGCGCGCGAAGGTCTTCGGGCAATAAGTAAGATGCCCAAGTGTGATAATCGAGGAAGCCATTTAGCGTGGGCTCTTCACCATAAATACGGAACATCTGGGCATCCCAGCGCACGGTATTGTTTTGCAGGTTCCACTCCCAAATTCCCACGCCTGTGGCTTCAGTGGCCAGGCGTACGCGCTCGTCGCTTTCACGCAATGCCTGCTCGGCGTGTTTGCGCTCGGTAATATCAGTAAAGAGAACAATAACCTTGCGGCTTTTTACACCTACTTCCGGGCAGGCGTAAACATCAAACCAGCGATCGAGCGCTTTTACTTGTTGCACAAACCGTTGGGGTTCCTGGGTTTCGACAACATTACCGTAAATATCAAACCAGATGGGATCGAAGCCTGCCACCAGTTCGTTGATGCGACGACCCGTGGCGTTGGCGATGCCGGATTGTTTTTCAAATGAGGGGTTCACTTCGAGGAAACGGTAATCGCAAGCTTTGCCGTTTTCGTCATAAATCATTTCGATAGTGCAGAAACCTTCGTCAATCGTATTGAACAGGTTGCGATAGCGATCTTCTGATTCGCGCATCACGGCTTCGGCGTGTTTGCGCGCGGTGATATTGCGCAATACACCGGTGAAATAGCGCTGCCCGCCCAGTGTCATTTCGCTCACAGAAATTTCCATGGGGAAACTGAAGCCGTCTTTGGTGAGTCCGGTAATTTCGCGAATGACACCATTGGCGTGATCATTCGGCGGAGCATTGTAGTAGTCGAGCGAACCCTTATCTTCAATCAGTTCGGGCGCTATGCTACTGAAGCGTTGGCCAATTAATTCAGCGGACGTATAACCAAACATGCGCTCAGCCGCAGCGTTAACGGTTTCAATGCGATTGGTGCGCACATCAAAAGTGATAATTGCATCCACTACCGTGCTTAAAATAGTTTGCAGCAGGGCAGTGCTGTCGAGCAGTGCTTGTTGTGCCGCGTTTTCGGCCGTGACATCGCGAAACACCAATACCGCCCCTATTACTTGTCCATCATGATCGCGAATGGGAGCGCAGCTGTTGGCAATATTCAGGCGATTGCCATCGCGCATAATCAGGATGGTGTCATTGGAGCCCTGTGCAGCACCGTGTAGCAGGGTTTGCATCACCGGTACGGTCATGGGCTGGCCATTGGTTTTGTTTACCATCCGAAAAATATCGGAGATAGGGCAGCTGAGGGCCTCTTCCTGTGTCCAGCCAGTGAGCAATTCCGCCACGCGGTTCATCAGGGTTACACGCGCTTCTTTATCCGTTGCGATTACCGCGTCGGCAATGGAGTTGAGTGTTACCTCAAGTTTGCGCTCGCTATCTTGTACCGTGACATAGGCGAGATTTAATTGCTGGTTGAGCGCTTCCTGGGTATCGAGTGAGCGTTTTGTTTCCTGATGAACCAAATCCATCAAGCGTTGATGGATATTGCGATAGATGCCGTAGGCAAATGCCTGGGCGAACAACAGCATAAAAATGCTGGCGCAAATTAAAAACGCAAACAGCAAATTGAGATTGGTGTGGTAATCCGCATCAAATTTTCGCAGGCGTGAATTTTGGACCAGATTGTAGCTGCTAATTTCATTGCGAATCTGATCCATGATCTGCTTGCCCGGGCCTTTGCCCAATGCATTCAAGGTGCGTATCAAATCCTTGTCGTTTTCACGCAGTGTGTTGATGCCGATGCGCAAGCGCTCCAACTTTTGCTGAATGAGCGGGCCGAGTTTATCGACATGGGCCATGGCGTCGGGTGAAGTGGTTTTTTCGCGCAGTTCGTGCAAGCTGTTGTTGATGAGCTGCTGTTCCTCGGCCTCGGGGCGCAACATGGATTCGTCGCCGCTGGTGAGTATGTAGCCGCGGGTGTTGGTTTCGGCATCGGTAACGGCGGCGAGTAAGGTCTGGGCGGCGCTCAGCGCAAGGATAGTTTGGTTGCGCTGCTGGTCCGCAATTTTCATGCGATCAAAAAACCAGAAAAGCGTGCCGGCGATCACCAATACCAAAAAGGTGGGTGTAGTAAGCCAAAAAATATTTTTGCGGGTGCTTTTGCTTTTGCTCACAGCGGCAACCCTCCGCTGGCCCGACATTTGACGTTCAGGTTGAGGCCACTACCGCTAGCAACGCTGCGGTAAATGGGGTGATGATCAGTCGCGCTTAACGCGAGCTGGGCGGCAAAGCGAGATCGCATTTTTTTACCTGTTGTGTGATCAATCAAATTCTCCCGGCCGGGTCGGGCAGGGCCGCCTGTATGCGGCCGCCCGGGCAGCGGAAGAATTTTGGTTCAGAAGCCGGTTGGGGGTGCTAACCATAACAGCTTTGGCTGATCCAGTTGCAGGCCAGCTGCGCGCGCAAGCGAAGTGGCCGAATATAAAGCTGATCTTCCGACGCTTCAATTCACTTGTCTGTATGGCAGCCCACATAATCAGGACTTCTTCAAGCCGCCGTTAGTAGCGCCATGAGTTGGTTGCAGCGTGCAATTTCACCCAATTTGTGTAAGCAGTCAGCCATGACGTCAGCTGATCTTTTTTGCTGGCCACTATGGCCTCGGGCGTGCTTTCTATGCCTTCGTGTAACTGGAAAAAAGCCTCAGGCTGGGTCAGCGTGGGCATGGCGAGATAAGCAAGTATATTCCGCAAATGCTGCTGTGCCATTGCTGTGCCGTTACTGCCAATGGATGCGCCCAGCACGCCGGCGGGTTTGCCTGCCCAGGCGCTTTGGCCATAGGGACGCGAGGCGTGGTCCAAGGCATTTTTGAGCACGCCGGAAATGGAGCGGTTGTATTCAGGCGTTACAAAGATCACGCCATCGGCGGCTTTGATCTCGCGCTTGAGGCGTTGGGCTGATTCTGCCGGTGCTGCGTCGTCATCCTGGTTGTAGAGGGGTAAATCGTCGATCTGCAAATAATTGAATGAAAAATCTTTCGGGACCAATTGCTCCAATGCGCCGGCCAGCGCACGGTTGAGCGATTGGGCACGCAGGCTTCCCACAACCACAGCAATTTTATAGTTGCTCATAGCGAATCTCCTGTCGGCAGTGAAATGTGCGAAAGTATTTGCGGGGGAGCCCTGCACCTGATCAGGTACAGGGTTTGAATAAAAAAACGCCCGGACGTCACTGTCCGAGCGCCGGCTACCTCAGCCAAAATAGGAGTCTTACCGTCAGAAAAAAGTCACACGCTTATTGCGATTCGTTTCAATTCATCAGAGTCGATACAACTGGCCGTGCTCTACGCGAACCTTGTCGCCCACTCGCAGGCCGTTAATATCGGCGTAGTCATATTTCTCGCGGGTACCGTCAGGAAAGCGAACGGTAATCCGGTAAATTTCATCATCGCTGCCGCGATTTTTTTCGATGTTGTTGCCAGCTACTGCGCCGCCTATGGCACCCGCACCTGTGGCCAAATCATTACCTCTGCCACCGCCGAGCTGATGCCCTATCACGCCGCCAATCACCGCACCCAACACGGCTCCGCCACCGGAAGTTTTGGAGTCCACACGCACCAGATCTATATCCGTTACTGTTGCGTAGTCTTCCTGGTCGCGAATTGAATTGTGTACAGCCCTGTCACTGCGGTCTGCATAAGTACGCTCGTGCGAATGGTGGCTACTGCAGCTACTCAGCACTAGCGACAGGATGGAACAGATCAGCATTACGCGTTTCATGTCAGTCTCCCGGGCAGTCATCATGGTTGCCATAGTGCCTGCGCAGGCTTTGATCTTCTGTGCGGTAACAAACGAAGGTTTGAGGGTTTTGTAAAGGAGCCGGCGGAGAATTGTTAAGGAGTGTTGAGATTTTCTAAAAGCGAAAAATAAAAAAGCCGGCGAAGAAATTATCGCCGGCTTTTCTTACGGGGGACTAGCGTTAAAGACTAGTCTCGATGGCATGTAGCCTTATGGACAGCAGGGCATGCTGCCGCAGCAGAGCAGGCCAACGCAGCAAGCACCGGCGGCAAGTGCGCCGGACGATAACAGTGCAAGCGCTAACCCGCTGAGTGATAACAATTTGAATTTCATAAATACCTCGTTAAGTGAATATTAATTTATGTAGATTTCACGCTGCGAGGTTGGCGGTCGCCAGATGGTGTGGTTGGGCGGATATTGATACTGTGTTTGAATCGATTCCGGTTTGGTGCTGGTTGAATCAGCGATCAGCACCAGCACAGGTGAACTCATCGCCGTTGGTATGCACTGTGAGCAGGGCATTGCCATGTTCATGGTGTGACAGCTCAGGCTGGCGTCCGGGCAGCAGTTATCAGCCTTTGCAAACAGGCTGGCTGGCACCAGGGCCAGAAACAGGCTGAGCAATATGCAAAGACTTTTGTGCTTGAGGAGTTTCATAGGCCGGCATCAGAAAGTGACTGCCGAATTATAACCTAATGATTGGCTGAAACCACCAGTTGCTGTAGATCGGTTTGCATGGCCTCTGCTAAATCCACGATTAAATTGCTATAAGCGCGGGCGATGCCTGCGGCATTATTTGCGGTAGTGCTGGTGTGTGAAAAATTTTTGCGGGTGATGATTTGTTTGCTCATGTTATCCACCAGCTCCCAGGTTGCGTCCAGGGTTGCCTGGCTGCCGCTGTAGTTGAGTTGGTGAATTTGCAAGCGCAGGCTGTGGCTGGGACGGGCATCACTGCGATAGGGGAATTGCACAAAACTGGTGGCGGGATTGTGCTGGCGCAGTGTGTCTGCAACTACGCGCGCTATGCCTTTATCGAGTGGCTCGCCCCAATAATCTGTGTCGGAAATTTGCAGGCTGTTGTCATCCTGCGTACGCACTATGGCGAGGCGATTGAGATAATCTGCTATCACAATCGGGCCTATGCCGACGCTGCGGGTGATATTGGTTGAGCTGTTTGTGGTCGTCGTCAGGGTTTCCGCGGAGTTCAGCAAATAATAATGTTTGCGCGGTGAGCTTTGGCAGCTCAGCAGTGTTGCGGCAATGAGCAGGATCATGGCGATGGGTTTCATTTGGATGCTCCTTAGCTCTGGTAATAACAATGGTTGCGCAGGATTATTTTATCAGTAGATGTGTTCATTTCTTTTCTTCCTGCAATTTTCGGCCGCGTAGCAATGCTTCTGGTTGCTGCTCCAGAGTTTCGCTCAATCCGCGGAATGCCTGTGCAGCTCGGCTGACATCATCCAGTGTGTTGTTAAGCTGGTTCATCAGCTGAGTGTCTTCGGAAAACGTATTGTTGAAGGTGTTGGCAGCCTGATTGAACTGCCCCAGTGTTTTGCGAAATTCCTCCAGGCTTTTATTGGCGGATTGGGTTAGCTCGGGCGCACGGGCGTTGAGTTCACCCAGCAATTTGTCCGCTTCTTGTCGCGTGTTGTTCAGCCGTAACGTGAGCTGGTTGATGTTGTCGGACGTTTGCTTTACCGAGGCAGCGGCGTCGCTGACGTTGGCAACTGCTTTTTCGATGCTGCCGCTGTTAACTAATTTATTTACGCCTGATGCAATTTGATCCAGATTGTTTACTATGCCTTTGAGGTTGAGCTCTTGTAAGGTTTTAGCAATTTCTTCCAGTCCTGTTGCTTTGGTAGGCAGTTCGCGCAGGTCATCGCGCAGTTTGTAAAAATGCGCGGGCGTATCCGGGTGAAAATCCAGCTCAATGTAAAGCAGGCCAGTTAAAAAACTTTGGTAGTTGAGCTGGCCGCGCAACCCTTGGGCTATGGCATCGCTAAAAAATTCGTCTTTGGCAACGGAGCCTCGAATATTGATGCGTTTCATCACCAGCTCGCCGGTGACGGCTGTCACTATGGTTTGCGGTGTGGTGATGGCTTTGTTTGAGGTTTGGAAGTTAATTTGAATATCCGTTATCTCGCCAATTACTACGCCTTTGAGTTTTATGGGCGCGCCTATTTGCAACCCCTGCACCGACCCTTCGAAATACATGATGACTTTTTCTTTGGGCGTAAAAATGCGGCCGCCCGAGAAAAAAATCAGCGCCGCAAATACCAGCACTATGGCGCCCACAATAAAACTGCCAATGGCGAGCGATGAGTTTTTGGCGGTCATGATGGCTCCTTCGTTGTTTGTGCGCGCGCGTCTGCCTCTTTATTTTCAGCGCGATTTAAAAACTGGATGACCTTTTCGTGTTTGCTGTGCTCACGTAAATATTTTGGATCACCGGTATCCAGCATGGTTTTGCTTTGTGCATCCAGAAATACACAATTGGTGCCCACGGACAAAATACTGGGCAGTTCATGGGAGACAATGATCACGGTGGAGTCGAGGGCCTGGCAGATTTGTACAATCAGTTGATCGAGCCGCAGTGAGCTGATGGGGTCAAGGCCTGCTGAGGGCTCGTCAAAAAATAATAATTCGGGGTCCAGCGCAAGTGCGCGGGCGAGGCCGGCGCGTTTGTGCATGCCGCCGCTGATTTCCGAGGGATAAAATTCCTCAAAGCCGCCGAGGCCGACCAGTGCGAGTTTATAGGCAACTGTCTCGGCAATCTGGCGCTCGGATAAATCGGTATAGAGTTGCAAGGGCAGCGCGACATTTTCCGCCAGTGTCATGCTCGAAAAGAGCGCGCCCGACTGGTAGGTGATGCCCCAGCTTTTGAGCAACTCTATGCGCGTATCTGGTTCGGCCCGGTAAAAATCTGTGCCCTGCTCATGGTCAGTTTTGTCAGAGTAATAAATTACGTTGCCACTGCTAGGTGGCAGCAATCCGATCATGCTTTTCAGCAGGGTGGTTTTGCCGCAGCCGCTGCCGCCGATAATAAAAAAGATATCGTTTTTGTTGATGGTGAAATTAAGGTTTTTTTGCACCACGCGCTCGCCGTAGCCGATGCTCAAATCGCGTACCTCAACAAAGGGCTCTGTTGTGTTTTGATTTTTTTTACCTGCATCCGCCATCATCAAATACCTAATTTGTCGTAGAGAATATTGAACGCCGCATCCGCGAGTATGAGATACACAATCGCACGCACTACCGCATTGGTGGTGGCCACGCCCACCGCGTTGGAGCTGCGCCCGCCGCTCAGGCCCGCCTGGCAGCCGGCGATGGCGATGAGGATGCCGAACACCAGGCTTTTGAATAAACCGCTGAAAATATCACCCCAGCCGACGGCGCCCTGGGTTTGCAAAATGTATTGTTTGAAATTCACGTCCATGCCGGATGCCACCAGTGCGCCGCCGGCCATGCCGATCACATCGGAATAAATACTCAACAGCGGCATCACAAATACCAGCGCGACCAAACGTGGTACTACTAAAAATTCCATACTCGAAATGCCCATGGTCTTGAGCGCGTCGACTTCTTCGTTGGCTTGCATGGTGCCCAGTTGCGCTGCATAGGCGGCGCCTGTGCGACCGGCGACTATGATGGCCGTCATGAGTGCGCCCATCTCGCGCACCATGCCGAGCGATACCAGGTTGGCGACATACACCTGCGCGCCCAGCTGCCGCAACTGCACTGAGCCGAGGTAGGCGAGGATCATGCCGACCGAGGTACTGATGAGCGTGATGATAGGCAGCGCGCGCGGCCCGGCCTGGTCGATAAAAAAAGCGATATCGGTGCGACGGGTGTTGGCGTTGCCGCGCAGCCAGCGGGCGATGGCGAGCCAGGTGTCGCCGATAAACACGAGGGTGGCGCGGGATTCGCGGCCCAGGCTATCGATTTGTTCCATCAAATAATCGGAGAGGCTGGTGGGCTTGTCTGTCTTTTGGGTGTCGGCGGTGGGGATATCTATCGCGAGTTTGAGCAGGTTTTGTAGGCCGGACGGGGCTGCGCTGGTGTCCAGTGGGATGTCATGCGCCTGGCAATGGCGGATCAGCAGCAAGAGTGCGCTGGCCAGGCTGGAGTCCCAGTGGCCGAGTCCGCCCAGGTCGAGTTTTAGCGCCTTGCAGTCTGCGGGTATGGCGTCGCACAGCTGCTCGGAACCGGGCGCTTTGCCCAGCTCCCAGTCGCCGGTGAGCTTCAGGATCTGCTGTTGGTCTTGTACCTGCTCTTGGCCTTGGGCTTCGAATATGAAACTGGCGTCCGTCATGGTTCTCCCTGGTGATGATCGTTACTCGCTCGCGTCTCGCTAAAAACTGACAGGCGTCTCGCTAAAAAAGAATAGGCGTCTCGCTTAAAGCTAATCCATGCACATCAACTTCTCAACCTGATGTTGGTAGCGGGTTGTAACCGAAGTTAAACACCAGCCTAGGCGTCGCGTTAAAGCGGGTCTGTGCGTTGGCAGACTTTTGCGGTTGCAGTATGTGTGTGGTTTTAGGTCGCAACTTGTTGCTCTGCGTGCCGGCCTGGATGTGCTTGTTAACCGGTTGCGCTACCTGTGTGTGCTTGCGCACTGATGCGGTAAGGCCCCGGCGTCAGGATTGATCCCAAGCATCCGAGGAGAATCGCCCATGTCTTACACCAGCCTTCCCGAAACCGGCCTCACTGATACCCAGACCCTGCGCCGCCATGCGCGCGAGCACCTGGAGCAAGGTGCAGTGACCGCAAGTTACACCGCCGACCGCGAAACAGTATTGCGCTTGCTCAATGAAGCGCTTGCTACCGAGCTGGTGTGTGTATTGCGTTATCGCCGCCATCATTTTATGGCGCGCGGCATAGTCTCCAAAAATATCGCTGACGAATTTATGCAGCATGCCAATGAGGAACTGGCCCATGCCGATCAAATTGCCGCCCGCATTGTGCAGTTAGGCGGTGAGCCGGATTTTGCGCCCGATGGCCTCAGCAGTCGCAGTCACGCCGAGTATGTGCAAGGCGCCAGCCTGGCGGACATGATCGCCGAGAACCTGGTGGCCGAGCGTATCGCCATCGACAGCTATCGCGAATTTATCCAATACCTGGGCGACCGCGATCCCACCACATCCAAGATGTTGAAAGACATATTAGCCATCGAAGAGGAGCACGCCGACGAACTGTCGGATTTGCTCAACGATTTGCCGCTGCATTCATGAGGACAAAGTTGCCATGACCCTGAGCGGTATTTTGCTGGTTATTTTGTTGCTCTTGTTGATAGGCGCGTTTCCCTCCTGGCCCTACAGCCAGGGGTGGGGTTACGGGCCGAGCGGCGGCCTTGGGCTGCTGCTGTTGATCGTGATCGTTGTGCTCTTTTTCGGGCGTCACTAGTCCATGGAAATCTTGCCAATGGCCCTCCGGGCTCACAGCTGAGGACACCGACCCTTTAGGGGGCCTGACCTTCGTCAGGCCAGTCACCAGATCCTTGGGGTTCGGTCGCAATGCCTGTTCGTCATGAACGGCAGACCGAAGGGGTACAGCCCTTTACTCCATGGGATTCTTATGAAATTCGAAAACCGCTTCAAGCTCCCCGAAACCCTCCCGCCTGTGCTGGCGCGCGCTGATGATGAACCTTTGCCTTCGGCGGACCCGGCAGAAAAGCCGCAGCTGGAGTTGCAGGAGAGCCTGGGGCCGCTGATTTTCGGGCGTACGCGTGCCTGGGTGCTGGATTTGGTGGATTACTTTGGCGGTTGGAGTAACGACCACTTCAGCAACGAAGAACTTCACCCGCTGCGCGCAGAGCTCTATAGCGCCGACCAAATGGAGCAGCATGGTAAACACCTGGCGGCTAACCACAAGCTCAGCCGCTATGGTGTACACAATCGCCTGTTGCGCCGACTGGATGAAAACGAATCGGTTTTGATTGCCAGCTGCCAGATGCTCATGGATGAGGTCAAAGCCCGATCCCGCATAGCACCTGCAGGTGAGTGGTTGCTGGATAACTTTTATCTGATCGAAGACCAGATACGCACCGCCCGTCAGCATTTGCCCAAAGGTTATAGCCGCGAATTGCCGCGCCTGGCCAATGGCAAATCCCGTGGCTTACCGCGGGTTTACGATTTGGCCGAGGATGCGGTTGCCCACGGCGATGGTCGTATCGACGTGGCCCTGCTCACCCGCTTTGTTGATGCCTACCAATCAGTGACGGCGCTGACGCTGGGTGAACTCTGGGCTATCCCCATCATGCTGCGCCTGGCGTTAATTGAGAATTTGCGTCGGGTGGCCTCCCGCATCAGCGCCGCGCGGCTGCACATTAACCGGGCCCGCCAATGGGCTGAGTTGATGATTGAAACCGCGGAGAACGATCCCAAAAACCTGATCTTGATAGTGGCAGATATGGCGCGCTCCCAGCCGCCGCTGGTTAGCCCGTTTATCGCCGAGTTTTCCCGCCAATTGCAGGGGCACGGCCCGGCGCTGGCGCTGCCGTTAACCTGGATTAAAGATCGACTGGCGGAGGATAGCCAGACCGTGGAGCAGATGATCCTGGCCGAAACCCAGCAACAGGCGGCCGATCAGGTGTCCATCAGTAACAGTATCGGCAGCTTGCGTTTTTTGGGCGCCACCGACTGGCGAGTGTTTGTCGAGAATATGAGTGTGGTGGAAGACGTGCTGCGCAAGGATCTCAACAACACTTACGCCAACATGGATTTCTCCACGCGCGACAGCTACCGCCAGGTGATCGACCGACTGGCCAAGCGTATTCGCCTGAGCGAGGCTGAGGTGGCGCGGGCGGCTATTACCTTGGCAGGCATGAGTGCTGCCAGTGAGCCGGATCAACCCCATAAATCCCACGTGGGCTATTACCTGATCGATAACGGCCTGCAAAAGCTGGAGCAGATGGTAAAGGCGCGCCTGTCACCGCTCACTCGCGCGCGCCGCTTTGTGTCGCGCGCGCCGCTGTTGTTGCATTTGGGCAGTATCCTGATACTGGTTGCGCTCTTTACCGGTGTGTTGGTGGGCGAGGCGCATAGCGCTGGTGTCAAGGGTTGGCCCTTGTGGTTGTTGGGCGTGGTGAGTGCCTTGGCTACCAGCCAATTGGCGACTGCCTTGACCAACTGGCTGGCCATCTTGTTGGTTGCCCCCAAAACCCTGCCGCGGCTGGACTACTCCGAAGGCTTGCCGGCGCAGATGCGCAGCCTGGTGGTCATTCCCTCTATGCTGACAGACAGTGAAAGTCTGGATGAATTGCTGGAAGCGCTTGAAGTGCGCTACCTGGGCAACCGCGATGAGTACCTGCACTTTGCCCTGCTCACGGATTTTAACGATGCCGCCAGCGAGACGCTTCCCTCCGACCAGGAATTAGTGAGCCTCGCCACGAAGGGCATAGAACTGCTCAACCTGAAATATCCCAGTGAACAGGGCGACCGCTTTTTGCTGTTCCACCGCCCGCGCTGCTGGAATTCCACCGAAAAAATCTGGATGGGTTACGAGCGCAAACGCGGCAAACTGGCCGATCTCAATAACCTGCTGCGCGGTAAAGACCAAGGCTTTAATACAGCATCGCGCGGCAACGGCAGTTGCTTCTCGGTGATTGTGGGCAACATCAGCCAGTTGTATGGGGTCAAATACGTCATCACCCTGGATACGGATACCCAGCTGCCACGGGATTCGGCGCGGGAATTTATCGGCGCCATGGCTCATCCGCTCAATCAGCCGAGGTTTGATAATGAGGGCACCCGGGTGGTGGGTGGTTATGGCATCCTCCAGCCGCGCATGGCGGCCACCTTGTCCGGCCATAGACGTTCCCGGTATGCGCTGCTGTACGGCTTGGAGCCGGGGATTGACCCCTACACCCGCAGCGTGTCGGATGTGTACCAGGATCTGTTCGACGAGGGCTCCTTTATCGGCAAAGGTATCTATGACGTGGATGCCTTTGAGCAGACACTGCGCGACCGCTTCCCGGAAAACCGCATCCTCAGCCACGACTTGCTTGAGGGCTGCTATACCCGCTCTGGTCTGCTCAGCGATGTACAGCTCTACGAGGAAAATCCCACCAGCTATGCCGCCGATGTCAGCCGGCGCGAGCGCTGGATTCGCGGCGACTGGCAGATCGCCAGTTGGCTGTTCCGCCGTGTGCCCGGTTTTGAAGGCAAGCGCCAGAGTAACCCGCTGTCGGCCCTCTCGCGCTGGAAAATCTTCGACAACCTGGTGCGCAGCCTGGCGCCCGCCGCCCTGCTGCTCACCCTGGCCATTGGTTGGTTGCTCACACCCAGCCCGGGTTTCTGGACGCTCGCTGCCATAGGCATAGTGCTGGTGCCCAGCTTTGTCATCGCCTTTGTTGATCTCTTTCGCCGCGCCCAGGAGGTGGGTTTTGCCCAGCATCTTGGCGCTGTGCTGCAATCCGCTGGCCGCAATATGGCGCAGGCGGGCTTCCGCATCGCCTGCCTGCCGCACGAGGCGCTGTTTAGCCTGGTGGCGGTGGTGCGCGCGAATCTTCGTTTACTGATTACCCATCGCCGGTTGCTGGAGTGGAATCCCTCCAGCGAACAGAACCGGAAAGGCCCTTTGAGCCTGTCGGGCTTCTACCTGTTTATGTGGACGGCGCCGATAGTGGCACTGGGCGTGGCCCTGCTTGTGGCGCTCCTGAATCCTGCCAACTTGCCTGCGACCCTGCCGGTGCTGTTGCTCTGGGCGGGTGCTCCGGCGCTGGCCTGGTGGGTGAGCCAACCTCTCGCGCTGCGCGAATCTCGCCTTAACCAGGAGCAGCGGCGCTACCTGCGCAAAATAGCGCGTCGCACCTGGGCGTTCTTTGATCGCTTTGTGGGCGCAGAGGACAACTGGTTGCCGCCCGATAATTATCAGGAGCACCCCGGTCCCGTCACGGCCCATCGCACCTCACCCACCAATATGGGTATGGCGCTACTCGCCAATTTGAGTGCGGTGGATTTTGGCTATATCAGCTGGGGGGAGGCGCTGGAGCGCATCACTAATGCGCTGGCGACCATGGGCAAACTCGAGCGCTACCAGGGCCACTTCTTTAACTGGTATGAGACGCGCAACCTGCAACTGCTGCCTCCGCGCTATATCTCATCGGTGGATAGCGGTAATCTGGTCGGCCATTTGCTAGTGCTGCGCTCGGCGTTGGTCGCCATGCCCGAGCAAAGGATCATCCCCGAGCGTATTTTTGAAGGGCTGCAAGATACCTTGCAACTGCTGCAGGAGACACCGCCCGGCTCCATGGCAGATCTGGTGCGGGAACCAACTTTGGCACTGCTTGCACTTTTGCGCGATGCCGCCTCCACACCGCCCCAAAGCCTTGGAGCAGTGCATCAACACCTCAAATTGCTAGTGGCTACTGCCAGTGATCTGGCCACCCAGTTTGAGGCTGCACCCGAGAGCGACCTGGCCATTTGGGTGCGTGCCCTGGCAACCCAGGCGAAAGCAGCCCAGGCCGAACTTCTGTTCCTGGCGCCCTGGGCGGAATTGTCAGCGCCGCTAAGCGGTTGGGGGAAGTTTGGCCACTTTGATCAAATCCCCCGGTTGGGCGATCTGGCCAAGGCCAAAACCCTCTGGCTGCGTGAAATAGACCACCGCTTGAAGTTGGCATTGCCGTTGAATCCCGGCGACAGCTTGGCGTCGCCTGCCGAGCGTGTCTGGCTCTCGGAGTTGCGTCGCCTGATAGCCCTGGGCTGTGAGCGCGCCGTGGAGCGTCTGGGCACCGTGGACGTGCTGATCGCCCAAGTGACGGAATTCACCAAAGTAGACTACGAATTTCTCTATGACCGCAGCCGCCATTTGCTTGCTATTGGCTACAACCTGGATGAATTTCGCCGTGACAACAGCTTCTACGATCTGCTGGCATCGGAGGCGCGCCTCACCAATTTTGTGGCCATTTCTCAGGGGATGATCCCACAGGAAAGCTGGTTTGCCTTGGGCCGCTTACGCACTGCTGCTGGCACCGGCGAGCCTACGCTGGTGTCCTGGAGCGGTTCCATGTTTGAGTATTTGATGCCAAACCTGGTGATGCCGAGCTACGAAGGCACTCTGCTTGACCAGACTTGCCGTTCCGCCGTACTGCGCCAGGTCGCCTTTGGTGGCCAGCGCTCCCTGCCTTGGGGGGTGTCGGAATCCGGTTATTACACGATGGATGCAGCACTCAATTACCAATACCACGCTTTTGGTGTGCCCGGGTTGGGTCTGAAACGTGGCTTGGCGGAAGATGCCGTGGTTGCCCCTTACGCCAGTGTAATGGGCCTGATGTTCGCCCCCGAAGAAGCCTGCGCCAATATGCAGCGGTTGTCCGAGGCGGGTATCGAAGGTCGCTATGGTTTTTACGAAGCCATCGACTACACACCCGCCCGCCTGCCGCGCGGCCAGACCAGCGCCGTAGTGCGGTCTTTTATGGCTCACCATCAAGGCATGAGCCTGCTGTCGCTATCCTATGTGCTGCACGACCAGCCTATGCAGCAGCGCTTTGCGGCAGATCCGCAATTCCAGGCCACACTGTTGTTGCTGCAAGAGCGTATCCCCAAAAACTCGGTGTTCCACAACTACGTGGCAGAGCACACCGAAGGTGCGGCTATCTTCGAAGAGGCGACTCCCCCCGTCCATGCACCCATAGGTGCCGATACCCCCGTGCCCGAGGTGCAACTTTTGTCGAATGGGCGCTATCACTTGATGGTGACTAATGCCGGTGGTGGCTACAGCCGCTGGCAAAACCTGGCGGTGAGCCGCTGGCGTGAGGACACCACCTGCGATAGCTGGGGCAGTTTTATCTATGTGCGGGATCTGGGTAATAACGAGTTCTGGTCCACCACCCATCAACCCACGCTCAAACGCGCCGACAGCTATGAAGCGCTCTTCTCCGAGTGGCGTGCCGAGTACCGTCGCCGCGATCAGGGTATAGAGACTTACTCCGAAATCGTCGTGTCCCCCGAGGACGATGTGGAGCTGCGCCGGGTAAAACTCACCAACCGTTCGCGCCGGCCGCGCAATATCGAAATCACCAGCTATAGCGAAGTGGTGCTGGCTACCCAGGCGGCGGATGTGATGCAAAGTACCTTCGGCAAGCTGTTTGTGCAGACTGAGTTGCAGGAAGATCGTCGCGCCATCCTCTGCACCCGTCGGCCCCGGGCCGAAGGTGAGCAGACGCCCTGGCTGTTCCATCTGCTGGCGGCCCAAGGTGTTGAGGTAATCGAGATCTCCTACGAAACCGACCGCATGAAGT
This sequence comes from Cellvibrionaceae bacterium, assembly GCA_021151695.1. GTDB lineage: Bacteria > Pseudomonadota > Gammaproteobacteria > Pseudomonadales > Cellvibrionaceae > Cellvibrio. The sequence goes on from JAGKWU010000008.1 coordinate 275,710, forward strand.
TTATCGGGCGCGGCCGTAGCCTGGCCTCCCCGCAAGCGCTCAACAGCACCACGCGCTTATCCGGCAGCCAGGGTTCAGTACTGGACCCGATTGTGGCCATTCGCGTGCGCATCGTGCTGGCCGCCGAACAGTCCGCTACCCTGGATTTTGTGACCGGCGTGAGCGACAACCGCGCCGCCACCCAGGCGCTGGTGGAAAAGTATCAGGATCGCCACTTTGCCGATCGCGTGTTCGACCTGGCCGGCACCCACGCCGGCGTCACCCTGCGCCAGATCAACGCCTCCGAAAACGATGCGCTGCTCTATCGCAAACTGGCGCGCTCAGTGCTCTTCGCCAACCCGGCCCTGCGTGCCGAGCCCAGCCTGATCGCGCAAAACCGCCGTGGCCAATCCGGTCTTTGGGGTTATGCGATCTCCGGCGACTTGCCCATAGTGCTGCTTAAAATCGGCAGCGCCGACCGTATAGAGCTGGCTCGCCAGTTGATCCAGTGCCATGCCTATTGGCGACTGAAAGGCCTGATGGTGGATCTGGTGATCTGGAACGAAGACCAGATTGGCTATCGCCAAAACTTGCACGATCAGATTGTCGGCCTGATTACCACTGGCTCCGAGGCCGGCGCTATCGACAAGCCTGGCGGTATCTTTGTGCGCTCGGCGGAGCAAATTTCCCACGAGGATCGCATATTGTTGCAAACCGTGGCGCGCGCCATAGTGGTGGATAACCAGGGCAATCTGGGGGAACAGTTAACCCGCCGCAACCTGGCTGAGGCTAAAGGTCCGCGCTTGCTGCCATCCCGGACTTACCGTCCAGAAATGGCGCTGCCACCAGAGCCACCCAAAGCTGGCCTGCTGCTGGCAAATAACCTGGGCGGCTTCAGCGCTGATGGCCGCGAGTATGTGATCACCACCAGCGACACCCAGGTAACGCCTGTGCCCTGGGTGAACGTGCTCGCTAATCCCAACTTCGGTACTGTCGTGACCGAGAGCGGACTGGCCTACACCTGGAGTGAAAACGCCCACGAATACCGCCTCACGCCCTGGAGCGACGATCCGGTTGCGGGCGGCAGTGGCGAAGTTATCTATTTGCGTGACGAGGAAACCGGCCACTTTTGGTCGCCCACGCCTTTACCCCGTCGCCCCGGCCAGAACAACGGCAGCTTCACCTGCAGCCACGGCTTTGGTTACAGCCGCTTCGAGCATCATCAGGCGGGCATCACCACTGAACTGTGGGTCTATGTGGATCTCAACGAGACAGTGAAATACTCGGTGCTAAAAATCCGTAACGATTCCAATCGCCAGCGCCGCCTGAGCGCTACTGGCTATGTGGAGTGGGTGTTGGGCGATTTGCGCTCCAAGTACGGCATGCATGTGGTCACCGAGATAGACGCCAGCAGCGGAGCACTCTTCGCCCGCAACGCCTATCACAGCGAGTTCGCCAGCCGTGTGGCCTTCTTTGATGTGGACGATCCGTCGCGCACCTTGAGTGGCGACCGCGCGGAATTTATTGGTCGCAACGGCTCGCTGGCCAATCCCGATGCCATGAACCGGGCGCGCTTATCCGGCCGCCTGGGTGCGGGCATGGATCCTTGCGGCGCCATACAAGTGCCCTTCGAATTGGGCGCAGGGCAGGAGCGGGAGATTATCTTCCGTCTGGGCGCCGGGGTAGATCTGGAGCAGGCTCGCACACTCGCCCAGCGCTTGCGCAGCATGGGCACCGCACGTGCCGCTCTGCAAAAGGTGCGCGAATACTGGCGCCAGGCGCTTACCGGCGTGCAGGTACAAACCCCCGAAGACACTACCAACTTGCTCGCCAACGGCTGGCTGCTCTACCAGACACTGGCCTGCCGTATCTGGGCGCGCAGTGGCTATTACCAATCTGGCGGCGCCTATGGTTTCCGCGACCAACTGCAGGATTCCATGGCCCTGCTGCACAGCCAGCCCCAACTGGTGCGCGAGCATTTGCTGCGCTGTGCCCAACGGCAATATCCCGAGGGCGACGTGCAGCACTGGTGGCATCCACCCCAGGGGCGCGGTGTGCGCACGCGTTGTTCTGACGATTACCTCTGGCTGCCCATGGTGACCTGTCGCTATGTGGAGGCTACCGGTGATACCTCGGTGCTGGATGAACTCACGCCCTTCATCGAAGGCAGGCCACTGCATGCGGATGAAGAGTCCTACTACGATTTACCAGGCAATAGCGCCGAGCGGGCGACGCTCTACGATCACTGCCTGCGCGCCGTCAATTTCGGCCTGCGTTTTGGTCCCCACGGCATACCGCTGATGGGCTCGGGCGACTGGAATGATGGCATGAACCTGGTGGGCATCCACGGCAAGGGCGAGAGCGTCTGGCTGGGCTTTTTCCTCTACGACGTACTTATGTCTTTTGGTCGCCTGGCACGCAGTCGCGACGATGCCGCCACCATGCTCCACTGCCATACCCAGGCAGACCGCCTGCGCCAGCATATCGAGCAGCATGCCTGGGATGGCAACTGGTACAAGCGCGCCTGGTATGACGATGGCACGCCGCTGGGAGCCGCCGGCAGCGAGGAATGTGCCATAGACTCCATCTCCCAAAGCTGGTCTGTACTGTCTGGCGCGGGCAGTGCCGAGCGCAGTCAGCAGGCTATGATGTCGCTCGACAAGCACCTGGTAAAACGCGATAGCGGCATTATCCAGTTGCTCGACCCGCCCTTCGACAAAGCGCCAACCAATCCCGGCTACATCAAGGGCTATGTTCCCGGTGTGCGCGAAAACGGTGGCCAGTACACCCATGCTGCCGTGTGGGCCGCCATGGCATTTGCCGCCTTGGGTGATAGCAATCGAGCCTGGGAATTATTGTCCCTGATCAACCCGCTCAACCACACCCGTAGCAGTGAGGATATAGCCATCTACAAAGCCGAGCCCTATGTGGTCGCGGCGGATGTTTACGGCGTAGCACCCCACATAGGTCGCGGTGGCTGGAGCTGGTACACGGGTTCGGCGGGCCTCACCTATCGTCTGATCATCGAATCCCTGTTGGGGGTGAGGCGCGAGGGCGACAAACTGCGGCTGGTACCTTGCATTCCGCAGGATTGGAAAACTTACGCCATCGACTATCGCTTCGGCGATGCCAGATACCAGATCACCGTATTGCAAGTGACTGATCTCGCCATCGACGAAGCCAGTGCGCTGTACACCACGCGCGTTCTGGTGGATGGTGTACAGCAGCGCGATTCCTTCGTGCAATTGGTGGACGATGGCAAAACCCACGCGGTGGAAATTCGCATCAGCTTGGGAGCCTAAGGGGGAATGCAAGTTTTAAGGGAGTTTGTGCGCCAGTTCCCGAATTGACAGTGGGCGCATCAGGGTCATTAGGTTTTTGTTCAGGCTTTCAGTCGCAGACTGAACCTGTACCGCGTTAATCCAAAGAGGTGATCCAGATGCGCAAATTATTACTTTCATTCGCCAGCTTGCTCCTGTTGCCAATAGCCAACGCCAATGCGAGCAATCTGGGCGTTAACGTCATACTGTCTGGCGAACTTCGCCCCGGCCTTTATGGTCAAGTTGAGTTAGGAAATGCACCGCGCCCCGCCATGGTGTACGACTACCCGGTAATGGTGCGTGAAGAACGTGTTTATCGCTACGCGGAGCCGGTATACCTGCATGTGCCGCCAGCTTATATTTCTAACTGGTCTTACCATTGTGGCTACTATCACGCTTGCGGTCGTCGCGTGTACTTTGTGCGCTCAGTGGAATACGATAATTATTATCGCGATCCACATCATCACCACTACGACATGCCAAGACGTTATCGCGTAGTGGAAGATCGTCACTATGATGATCGCGGTTATGAGCATCGCGATCATCACGAAGATCGCCATGACCACCATCGTGATCATGATCATCACAGAGATTAAATCATGTAGCGGATTTTATGCCTGACTCGCGGGCTCCGCTCAGCCGACAGGAGAACCGCCATGCAACCAGGTACTATTCTCAACGCTGACCACAATGCCAATGCTGAAACCAATCCACCGGTCAGTTTTGGGGAGCTGTGCCAATCTGCGCAAATCCACGAGACGCTCATGTTGAAATTAATTGAATGCAGCGTTGTGGAACCCATCGAAGGCGCGCGCCCGGAAGAGTGGCAATTTAATGTTGCCGCCATCGGCGATGTACAAAAGGCCGCGCGCATCCACCGCGATTTATCCGTGAACTGGGAAGGCACTGCACTGGTGCTCAGCCTGCTCGATGAGATAGCGCAACTCAAAGCCGAGAACGAACATTTGCGCCAGCGTCTTAATCATTTGTTGCCCAATTAAGCGCAAAAAAATTTTAAAATATCGAACGCCACTGTATTGCGTTAGTCGCCGTACAGAAATTTTTCATCACTTTGCCTAGCCTTAAACTATTGCTGTTTAATGGGTTGCAGAGGAGAAAATGCCATGGCCGATTATCGCCATCACGTATCCGGTTTTTTTGCCCACCGCGAGGAAGTCAACGATGTTTACGATCAACTGATCGCCGCTGGCATTCCCGGCGCTCGTATCCACACATTTGATAAACACACAGCATTACCGGCCCACAAAGGCACCGATAGCAGCCCCAAAGTATTGGAAAATGTATTGGTCGATGGCGCCATAGGTACAGTGGTAGGCACAGGTGTCGGTGCGTTAATTGAAGTCGGTTTAATTGCCGCTAACGTCACGCTTTTTGCGGCCAGCCCCATCCTGGCTCCGCTGGTGTTGATGGGGTGGGGCGCGAGTATGGGTGCAATCATAGGTGCTAGCGCCGGTGCTGCCGAACATGCCAAACCTTTATCCAATCTCGTGCACGATGCGGTAGTGAGTGGTTTGCTGGTTGTTGTGGTGGAAACCCACAGCAAAGAGGAAACCAAAATCACCGCCGATATTATTAAAGAAAAAGTGGGCGACTATAACGACGTTGCGGTTAAAAGTTGATGTAAAATGTCGCTCTCATTCGCCACGCTATAATCAACCATTCCTCCCCGGAATGAGCGCGCCAAGCCTGCAATAAATACACTTTTCACCAGTGACTTTTTTCACTGCGTCCCTGTTCGCTCAGGCTATAAGCTCGATACTGTGGCTAGCAATTAATTAAAGCTGCATGAACGGAGCTTGCGGAGCGAGCGCACTGCTATGCCTGAGCGATGCTGCGCGTAACTATTGCCGCTCAAGGATTACCAGTGTGGCTCCCTTGCCCATTATTTGGAAGCAAGGAGTGAAAAATGAATACCTCAGATACCAAATCAATTCCAGTACAGATACAAACCCAACTGATCAATCGCGACAAAACCGAAAAAGCCCCCGAGTTATTCGCCTATGTGTTTTCATCGGAAGGTCGATTTGTAACGTCGGCGCCGCTGGATGACACAGGTGCAGCAGTGGTGCACGTCAGTTCCGCTGCTGGCAATAATGCCCGTGTATTAGTTGGCCCCCGGCTTGACGATAAAGAGCCACAGTTTTCCGAGTTGCTGCGCCGCGGTGCGCAAGAAAAACATCTCAGCTTTAGAGGCAAACCTGATCGCCTGCAAGCGTCTATTTCGGTATTGCCGGATGTATGGCGCGGCTGGCTGAAAAATTTTTGTTTCGTGCGCGGTAATCTTAACAAGCGTGTGTTGGTGGGCGGCCAATATGTCAATTACCCCGTATGCAATGCGACTGTTGAAGTGTATGAAGTCGATCCACTCTGGATAATTATTCCGAAACTTCCTGACCTGGTGTTGGGCAGGTTGCGCGATATCATTATTGATCCTCGGCCCATCAGAGTTCCCCCGCTTGTGCCAAAGATTCCGGTTCCTATTCCCGAGCCAGATCCTGCACCTTTTGCCCGCGCTGCTATGTTGCAAAGCGATCCGGATAGCGACCGCCAATTTTCCGCAGAAGGCACCGCCAGTCTCAGAGAATTGGCAAGCGCAAGCGGTTTACGCTTTGTGGCAGAATCAGGTAGCAAATTGCAATTTCAAAATGCGCTTATTGAAAATGCCAAGCTGGTGAAGCCCATATTGTGCTGGCTTTACCCGCACTGGGTAACCAAACAATTGGTTGCAACCACCACTACGGATGAGTGCGGCCATTTCCAAACGATTTTTTATAAAGGTTTTAATAATCCCGATCAGCCTGATTTGTATTTTAAAGCCAAACAAAAACTCTTCGGTTTTTTCTCCGTATACATTTACGCACCAACGCCCGTTGGTTGCCACACCTGGTGGAATTATGTGTGCGGTACGGAAGTTAATTTGTACACCTCCAGCCCCTGGGCGCACACCTGTTCACCTTGCCCACCGGTGATTGGGCCAGCAGGAAAAAATCGCTGGGTGGCGTTTATGGCGATTGGTGTCCATGGGCTCAATAATATTTATGGCACTGCCAAAGATGCGGTGGCGACTACAGACGCAACCAATATCGGGCTTACTCAAGATGGCGCACCCTGGGGCGGTATGCTGCTGCCGCGGCTGGAATTTTCAAACGATTTGGAGGCCGCCGGCGTGCGTTACTACCAACTCGGCTGGCGTAAAGGCAGCAGTGGAAATTTCTTGCCCTTAACCGGGCAAGTGCATCATTACTATCGCCACGATGTTGTTACACCTACAGGCAATATGCCTGCATGGTCACCGGAATTGTTGGGGCCTTTTAATGTGGATGATGGCAGCGGTCATTTCATTCCGAATCTGTTTAAAATTCCTTTCCCCAATGTTGCACCTGCCGGTGTTTGGGATGTGCCGCCCGATATCAATGAAATCAAAGAGCACTTCGCCAACGCGAAATTTCCGACGCAAGATGTGGCCCCAGGCATGAGTTACGACGCGAATGGAAATTTATCAGGCAGCGATACCAGTGGCAAATACCAACTGCAAGTCAGCTTGTTTGATAGTCAGGGGCAGCCTGTTGATATAGCGGCGTTGGGAATTGTATTTGCAGTGCCTACCGACCCGGATAGCTTCGGTACTATCAACACAGTAGATGCGGCGACTTTAGGATTGGTGAGCGGCAATAATATGCACATTACTTTGCATCTGGATAACAATCGCTGCTACGCCAATATAGCGCCACCTACCATAGGTCTGGTTGGTGCAGATCCCTGCTGCGGTGTTTTGAAATATGTCAGTACAGACACTGTTAGCCTCGGCTTTCAGGCGCTGCATCCACACAATTTTGCGCGCTACAGTTTCTCGGTTGTGCGCGGTGTTAATGTGGTAACTGCAATTCCTGCTACACAGGTAGGAGCCGCGGTGACATTGCCATTATCGGTGGATGAATTGCTCAATACTAATCTGCCACTGGGTTGTGCAGAAGATGGTTGCCCGGTTGCCGGTTTTAGCGAGAACCTCTACGTGGATTCTATGGCAACAGACGGCTGGGGCAGTGAACTCGGCTATGATGCCAGCGCTGTGCGTGCGTTTGTGTTGGCGCAAAATTGAGACGTCACCAAAAGAGTGTGCTGCTTATCGCCCTCTCGTTCCCAAGCTGGAGCTTGGGAACGAGAGTTTCTGACTCACATCGGCGGGGCAATTTTTTTGAGCAGTGTTTTATTCAGGAATATTCGGCTCAACTAATTTTGCCAAAAACTCCAGCGATTCCTGCCAGCCGAGATAGCAGGCTTCTGTTGGAATAACGCTGGGAATTCCCTCTTGCTCAATCCTGATTTCCACTCCGCAGAAAACCGGCGTCAAGTCTACCGAAGTTTTCATTTCGCCCGGTAAATTCGGATCATCAAATGTCGCTGTGTAGCTCACGCGCTTACCTGGTACCAATTCAAGATAAATCCCACCAAACGAATGGCTACCACCGGTAGTGAAATTGGTGAATGACATTTTATAAGTGCCACCCACTTTTGCATCCATCTGATGGACTTTGGCGGTAAAGCCACAAGGTGGCAACCACCTCGCCATGGCGTCGGCATCGGTAAAAGCTTTGTAAACTTTGTCAGGTGTGGAGCGCAGAACGCGATGAAAGTGAACGCTGTTGGTCGTCATAATAAATCTCCAAAGTTATAAGCGCTGATAATTGGTTAACCACGCAATAACATCCGTTGCATTCTGGTTAGGTGGAAATACGGGATAAAAGACTTTGATGATCACACCCTCTTTAATGATAAGCGTAAGACGCTTGATCAACTCCATACCTTTGTAATGGAATCTGGGTAAATCAAGCGCGTTGGCTAATTCGAAATCACTGTCATTCAGTAATTCAAAGGGTAAATGCAATCTTTCAGCGGCTTCTTTTTGCGCTGCCAGTGTTTGGCTGCTGGCTCCATAAACCTGTACTCCCAGTTGTTTAAATTCCTCATTCAAATCCCGAAAGGCACAGGATTGTGGTGTACAGCCGCGCGCACCGGGAATCTCATTCCATTCAGGCATAGGCGGCGAATTCGGGTGGCCAATCAGCGGATAAAAATAAACAACGCTAATGCCATTTTCTGTGGCGAGGTTAACGCGGCGATCCGCGGTGCTTAACAGCGGGATCGATGGCAACACGCAATGTTCGAGATGCGCACAGGCGCCGTCATCAACGGGAACCGGTAAGTTAGCGGGTAGGGCGGTGAGGTCTTTCATGTTTTCATTCTCCATATGATCACTGTTTTTCAGCTACTATTTTTCAGTTACTATCTGGATGCTAAAACGGCGAATATATAACCTTTCCCATCAATAGCCAAACCTGCCTGGCAAGGACACTATGGACTGCCTTCAAACTCATCATCCGGTTGTACTGCAAACACTGGATTATCTGTGCCAACGCTACCAACCGTCGTTGATATTTTTGTATGGCTCTTTTGCCGACAAACAACAAACTGCCACCAGTGATATAGATATTCTCTGTTTTGCCGGGGTGTCGGAATTTATACATGATTCAACGCAGATCAGCTGTCATCAGCTCGATGCCTGGATTCATCCGCTGGTAAAATTGAAAGACATTGTAGAGTTCAAACATATATTGCCATGCAAAGTTCTGCTGGATAGGGATGGAATTAGCGAAACATTACTGGCGCAGTTGCGCGAGGCACGCGCGAATTTACCGGAAATGACTGCAGCGGAGCGCGAACAGTATTTATGCTGGCTCGCTAAAATGTTTAATCGTGCGGGTGTTGATACTGCCGAAGGTAACTATCGCTATCACTGGTTGCTGTTTGAATTTCCCGAAACTTATTGTCGTTTGCGCAGTGAATATTTTGATGGGCCGGTGAAAACCCTACGGCGTATGGAACAATGTCACCCTGCGCTTTTTGCACGCTATGAAGCACTGCTTGCCGGCGAAAAATCAGTTGCACAACTAGTGCAGCTGTATGATGAAATAAAAAATTATCCCTGATTATTCTCAAAGGATCTTGTTATGGCTCCCTCTCTCAATTCCATCGATCATATTCACCTGTCGGTGCGCGACAGAGCGGCGGCCCAACTCTGGTACGAAAAAGTATTCGGTTTTTCGCCTGTGCCCGAGTTGTTGAGCTGGGCGGATGATGGTGGTCCGCTCACCTTGGCGAACCCGGAGGGCAATATACACCTGGCGTTATTTGAATCAGGGGATGTGCAAAACACCACAGTGGCGTTTGATGTGAGCGGTAGCGGTTTTATCCATTGGCTGGATCATTTGCAGGAGCTGGAGTTCACTCTTTCCATTGTGGATCACGAATTGTCCTGGTCGATTTACCTGAAAGACCCGGATGGCAATCCTTTTGAAATTACCACCTACGATTACGCTTATGTCAGGGAGCAGTTGTCGCTTTTTTAATGGATTTTTGTCGCTGTTTTGCCTATGTGTAAAACACTGCCGGTCATCCGCACTTTTGTGCAGTTGGTCGGCGCCGCTGCGCCCGATTTAGCGTCTGTGCGTCAACGCACGGATCAAAGCCAAGCCCTCCTTTAGCCTGATTTTTATTCCTGCTGCCGCTTTTATTTTGTATTGCAAAGGTGGCAGTCGCATCACTTCAACACCAGCCGTACCAAGCCGGTTGATCCGGGGATTTCTATGTCCAGTGCCCTGCCCAGCGCGATCCAGATCCATGTATTACTGATAGCGGATAAGGCGGCCGACGCCGAGTTGGTGCGCACCGCATTGGGCAATTCTGCGGAGCAGCTGTTTGCACTGGAATGTGCGGCTACTCTGGGTCAAGCGCTTGAGCGGCTGGAGGCCTCCCAATCACCCGCTATCGAAATCATCTTGCTCGACCTTACCCTGGTCGATGGGGCTGGGCGCAATCGCGGGCTCTCTGCACTGGACTTGTTGATCAAGGCTGCACCACAAGCCCTGATTCTGGTTATGGGTGACGAGCGCGACGACAGCGTACAGCAAACTAAAATGCGCGAGCTTCGCGAGCGAGGGGCGCACGATTATTTCTGCAAAAATCATGTCGACAGCTATTGGCTGCCGCGAATACTACGCTATGCCACCGAGCGCAAGATGAGTGAGCAGGTGATGCAGGCCGCCGAAGATGCGCTCTTTGAAACCCGCGAGCGCAGCGAAATCACCCTTAACTCCATTGGCGATGCTGTGCTTACCATAGACCTGCAAGGCCATCTCAACTACATGAATATTACCGCCGAACGAATGACCGGTTGGCCGTCAGATGAAGCCCTGGGGTTGCCCCTGGTACAAGTATTCAATCTGGCGGAAGACGGCGGCGGTCTTAGCAACCTTGGTGAGCGGGTGCTGGCCACCAGCCAGACGGATCAAGGGAGAAATGAAGAGCTGAAAGGCAATGGCCTGTTGCGCCGGCGCAACGGCAGCGATTGCAATGTGGAGTATTCCTCGCGTGCTATTTACGACCGTGAGGGCAAGGCGAGCGGTGCCGTGCTGGTGTTTTCCGATGTGAGTGAATCGCGTGGCATGGCCTTGCGCATGACCCATCTCGCCCAGCACGATTTCCTCACGGGGCTGCCCAACCGCATGCTGTTGACCGAGCGCTTGTCGCAGGCGATTGGCCGCGCGCACCGCCGCAAAGGGCAGGTGGGTTTGCTGTTTATCGATCTGGATTTTTTCAAACACATCAACGATTCCCTCGGTCACGCCGTGGGTGATGAACTGCTCAAATCCGTGGCCCAGCGCCTTGTAGGCTGTGTGCGTGCAACAGATACCGTGTGTCGCCAGGGCGGCGATGAATTTGTGATTTTGCTGAGCGAGATTGAACGTTCACAGGACGCGGCGCTCACCGCCGAAAAACTGCTGCAGGCGATTGCCGAGCCGCATATGGTGGATACCCACGAGCTGCATGTGGGGTTGAGTATTGGCATAGCCGTGTATCCCGGCGATGGCGACAACGCCGACATACTGATGCAAAACGCCGATGCGGCTATGTACCACGCCAAGCTGATCGGCCGTAACAATTACCAGTTTTTCAAAATGGAAATGAACGCCCGCGCCATGCAGCGCGCGTTTATCGAATCCAGCTTGCGCCGCGCCATCAAGCGAGAAGAGTTCGTGCTGCACTTCCAGCCCAAAATGGATATAGCTTCTGGCACCGTCATAGGCGCTGAGGCCCTGTTGCGCTGGCAGGACCCGAAAATGGGGCTGGTGTACCCGGCGGATTTTCTCGCCATTGCCGAAGAGTCCGGGCTGATAGTGCCGATTGGTGGCTGGGTGTTGCGCGCTGCCTGCAAACAGCTGCGCGCATGGCTCAATGCGGGCCTGAAGATTATGCCGGTGGCTATCAATGTTTCGGCGGCTGAACTCAAACACAAATACTTTTTGGATGGCATTGCCCGGGCGCTAAAAGAAACCGGATTACCACCCTATTACCTGGAGCTGGAGTTCACCGAAACCATCCTGATGCGCGACCCGGAATTTGCCGTAGAGCGGCTGGAAGCGCTGCGCGAAATAGGCGTGCAGATAGCCGTGGATGATTTCGGTACTGGCTACTCCAGCTTGAGTTACCTCAAGCGTTTTCCTGTGGGTACGCTTAAAATCGACCAATCATTTATGCGCGATCTGGACGTGGATGGCGACAACGCGACCATCGTCAGCGCCATTATTGCCATGGGGCGCAACCTCAAACAGCGGGTACTGGCCGAGGGCGTGGAGACGGCGGAGCAACTGGCATTCCTGCGCAATCATCGCTGCCATGAGGCCCAGGGGTTTCACCTGAGTTACCCTTTGCCCGCCGAGGAATTTGCGAAGTTATTGGTGAGTAATGCCCTGCCGGTACTCTGTGTGCGCCAGCGCACCGAGGCGGGCTAAGACGTCGGGCTATGCTTGACCCAAGAGTTAATATACGAGTAGCGGCGATTTTCGCAGGATGTGTAGCTGCAAAGCGATTTCCCAACGCAAAGGAGATACACATGAAGCAACTCAGTAAATACTTGTCGTTTTTGGTAATGATTTTTGCCTTCGCCTCCATAGTGGCCTGTTCTTCTACGCACAAGCGTGAAGGCACGGGTGAATATGTCGATGACGCCGTCATTACGACTAAAGTGAAAGCCGCTATCCTCAAAGAGGATTCCCTGAAAGTTAGCGAAATTAATGTGGAAACTTTCAAGGGCGTGGTGCAGCTGAGTGGCTTTGTGGGGTCGCAGGCAGATATCAATACTGCCGTGCGTGTGGCATCAGGTGTTGGCGGTGTTAAATCCGTCAAGAATGATATGCGGCTCAAGTGACCATTAACTAATTGGTCAGTTGCGCAAAAAGTTATGGCTGTTGTTTGTCTTTTCCAAGCCGAGCCTGGCAAAGAGAAATAAATAATGAAGGACACTATTTTCACAGCCGAAGGTTTCAGTCGCGCAGAATGCGCGAGTGAGTGCGAGAGATAGGAGTCATCCCCAAATAAGGAGATTTGATGACCCGGATTGCACGTACCCCTAACGTTGCACTCCGGGTTTTTTTATACCTGCGTTACTTGAATTGGAAGAGGTTGTGCGAGCTTCCATGACATCTTTCCCAAACATTTGATATAGGCCTCTCCGATAAAATGTCACCTTGTTTTGGTTGGGTAAATCGGTAGCAACTGCTAACTTGCCGATTTTTTACATACGTATTCATATTGCTGCTGCTAAAAATCATCCCCTATAGTGCCTACACAGCGCCGAAAAATCTTATAAAACCATAAAGGGTTTTTTAGCCTGATAACTTCGGAAACCAGCCGTAAAGGTTTACCGAAAAAAATATATAAAAATTAGATCGCCTAGCCATCAACCAACAAAACCTAAACAACAAAAGCAACAACTAAAAACCAAATCAAACAAAAGAAAGTGTCATTGCGTGAACTGAATTCAGTGGGTTAACCGGCGCTCGCCTGTCTCCCGCTGTAGGGACGCTTTTGCCTGCAAGAAGCTCGGGCCTGTTAACACTATCGCTAATAAAAAAATGTTGCTCCGGCCATGGTGCGATTTTCTGCGCTATGGGTTTTTGCTGGATAACCACAGGAAAATAATGATGACTGGCTACTCACACACTGCTGGCAGTGCGCGAAATTTTTTGCGCGCCTGGCACATGCTCTGCTGTCTGTTGGTTGCACTTATCTGCGCGCAAAGTGCAGAGGCGCAAACCTGGACTAACGCCTACTTCCGCGGAACGCCGAATAACTGGCTGTATACCGCAATGACAAAAAACACCACTACCGGTTTATGGGAAACCCAACAAACATTCACGGGTGTGACTAATCCGCGCTTTAAAATCAGCCGCAACAGCGCCGACTGGATTGAAGCTTATCCAACAGCGGATTACACGGTAACCGATGCCAACACCTATAAAATTACCTTCAACGATTCCACCAAAGCTATTACGGTGAGTACGGTCGTTGCCGGCAATAGTATCTGTTACAAAAACACTGGCAACTGGGCCGCGCCCTATATTTATTTCTGGAATCCCAGTCCTGCGGTGGTAAGCCCTCTGCCGGCGTGGCCGGGCAAGGCCATGACTAATCGCGGCAACACTTACTGGTGTTACGACTTCACGGGTTCGCTCACTGGCGGCACCATGCCCACTTCCATGAGCGTGATCTTCAGCAACAATGGCGCGAGCCAAACTGCCAACCTGACTTTCGCATCTGCTTCAGCTTGTTATGACGGTGCCTGGAAAACATTGGCGGCCTGTAGTTTTGTAACGACAGCAGCGGCGTCGAGCGCGGCGACTTCTACCAGCTCTGCAACTTCTACCAGCTCCGCAACCTCAACCAGCTCAGCGACTTCGTCGGTGACCAGCACATCGCGCACCTCAAGCAGCACCAGTTCTGCAACTTCCTCTGCGACTAGTGCTGCGACTACCAGCAGCGTTGCAACCTCAAGCAGCGTGGCTAGTTCCGCACCGGCCAAGACCATTATTTATTTCAAAAACACTGCGGCCTACGCCACGCCTTACATCCATTACTTCAATGTGGTTCCCGCGACGCTGGCAGGTACCACCTGGCCGGGCTATGCGATGAAAAAAATCGACGCTACCTGGTACAGCTACGAATTTACCGGCACAACCGTAACCAGCGCAGGCATAGTGTTCAGTAATAACGGCACGCCGCAAACGGCCAACCTCACTTTCACCGCGCCCAACAATTGCTACAACGGCACCGCCTGGCAAACGGCGGCGGCCTGTGGAGCGCCACAAGTTGTAGCGAATGCCGGCCCGGATCGCAAAGCTAACCAGAATACCCGCCAGGTATTGTCTGCTGCCGCGAGCCAAGGCGATTTTGCTTCTGCTACCTGGACCAGCCCGGCCTGGACTGGCACCCTCACCGGTAACCAGGTCATTACTCCGACTCTGGCCACCACCGGCAGTTTCACTGTCACCCTGACGTTGAAAACAGCGGATAACCAAACCTTTACCGACACTATGGTGCTCAATGTCGTGGCCGCAGCCCAGGGTTTGCCTGAGCGTCCATTGCTGGATTCGCCGCTGAAGTTCCCGATTGCGGGCAATGTGTCCGGTGGTAAATATCGCTTTGTAAAAGCCTTCCCCAACCTGGATGCCAGCTTCCCATCACCGGTGTTGACCTTGTCTGACGGTGTGAACAACCTCATTTATGTGGTCGACAAAATTGGCACCATCTCGGTCTTCCCCAACTCGGAAACCGTGACTACCGCCGATGTAAAAACCGTACTCAACATCAGCACCGTTGTGCGCAACAACCACGAGATGGGCCTGCTGAGCGCTGCTTTCGATCCTAACTTTGCGAGCAACGGTTATATCTACGTTTACTACACCTACGGCACTGACGACAGTGTTGGCCAGAACGGTGTGCCGTCCGGCGATAGCATTCTGGAGCGCTGGACAGTCAATAGCACCACTAACCCAACAGGCGTTGTGGCTAACTCCAAAGTGGAAATCCTGCGCGTACCGCAAGTTGGTCCGGACCACAAAGGCGGCATGATGCAATTTCATCCGTCTGAAGGTTACCTCTACATAGGCGTGGGCGACGGTGGTTACGGCAACAGCGCCTTCCCGCTGAACCCGGTAGCCTCTGATCCGCGCACCAATAACAGTGCGCAAGAGCCAGGCAACCTGCGCGGTAAGTTTATTCGCATCAAGCCGCTGGCCACTCCGGGCACCGATGGCAAGTACTATCAGGTTCCCTCCGATAACCCATACGTAGGTGTCTCTGGCTATGCGCCTGAAATTTGGTCACTGGGCCATCGCAACCCCTGGCGCTGGGCGTTCGACAAGCAATCGCCTTACACCCTGTGGGAAACCGAAGTCGGTCAGCACGATTACGAAGAAGTTAACCTGATCACCAAGGGCAAAAACTACGGCTGGCCTGTGTGTGAAGGCTTGAACAACCGCGGTGATTTGGGTGGTAACGCCAGCAAGAATTGCTCGACTGACTTTGCGCCACCGCTGGATGGTGAAGTGAACAACGAAGGTAAATCCATCATCGGCGGCTTCGTCTATCGCGGTAACAGCCTGCCTGGATTGAACGGTTCCTTTATCTTTGGTGACTATGTAACCAAGCGTATCTGGTCCATTGTCCCCGGCAACGCCAAGGCGCTGGTGAGCGATGCCTTCCCTGAAAATATCGCGTCATTCGGCACGGATCTCGCGGGCGAAAATATCTTTATCACCAGCTACGGTATCGAGTACGCCGCCCAGGGCGCGCGTTCGGCTATCTACAAAGTGGTGGACGATAATGCGGCAGCGGCGGTGATTCCACCCAAGTTGTCCGGCACTGGCCTGTTTGCGGATCTCGCTACCTTGACACCTGTTAATGGTGTGATTGAGTACAGCGTCAACACCCAGGGTTGGTTCGACGGCTTGAAAGCGCGTCACTTTATCTCTATCCCCAACGACCAGAAGATCGGTTTTGATCCAACCGCTACCTGGGATCTGCCTATTGGCACTGTGCTGGTAAAACACCTCACGGCTGACACCTCTGGCAATGCCAACAAGCCATTCACCACGGCCGTGCTCTTTCGCCAGGCCGCTGGTTGGCAGGCGGCTAACTATCGCTGGAATGCGGCTGGTACAGATGCGGATCTGGTGACTACCACCACCACCGAATCCGACGGTGGCCTGGTCAATCGTTTGCACGATGTTCAGACACCTGCCGACTGCGCCACCTGCCACGTAGGTAGCGGTAGCAAGAACCCACTGGGCCTGCACACCCGCGAGCTGAACCGCACACAAACCTATGGCAACGTAAGCAGCAACCAGGTGGATCTGTTTGGCAATATCGGTATGTTCACGGCGGCTATCAACGCGGCCAGCACCTATACCAAGTACGCTGCACCGGATGACACCAGTGCCGACCTGAACCTGCGTGCGCGCTCCTATCTGGCGACCAACTGCTCCCACTGCCACGCCAGTAGCTTTATGGATATGCGCTTTGATACCACGCTGGAAGGCATGCGTCTGATCGGCGTGGGCTCGGCTAGCGGTAACCAGCGCGTCAAGCCATTCGACCACAACGCCAGCCTGGTGTACCTCTACCAAACCACTGACGGCAGTCGCATGCCGCGCGGCAGTCGCTACACCAACTCAGTGGCGGATACCTTGTTCACCCAGTGGATTGATGCCACAGCGGCGACCAAAACTGGTGTGAACCTCAAATCCACCCAAACCCAGGTGGACGTAGGTACCAGCATCACCCTTAGTGTGGAGGACCAGTACAGCAATGGCTTCTTTATCCCGACTACCTCGTCAGTGACCTGGGCCAGCAGCAACACCAGCGTGTTCAGCATTACCGGCAGCACTGCCAGCGTTAATGTGGTGCCAATGGCGGGCGGTACTACGACGGTTACGGCAACGGCGGGTGGTTTCAGTAAATCCCTTACGATCACTGCCAACCAGGCTAACCCGGCCACCGCCTTGCAACTGATTGGCGCGGCCAACTTGAAGCTGATCAAAGGTGAAACCCAACAGCTGGCAGCGGTGGCGACTATCGCCAATGTGTTGACCGGTGTGACGGCGCAAACCGTTTGGAGCAGCAGCAATACCGCTGTGGCTACCGTGTCTGCCACAGGCTTGGTCACAGGCGGTACCACCGCTGGTTCCACGACTATCACTGCTACCTACTCGGGCTTGAGCGCGACCTACACAGTCACCAGTGTGGGTGAAGGTCAGTACGTCTACTTCAAGAAACCAGCGGCCTGGGCTACACCGTCTATCTATGCCTATAGCACTACCAATGCCGTAGATACACCACGCAATGGTGCCTGGCCAGGTCAGACGATGACCGAGGTGGCTACTCAGTACGGTGCCAGTTGGTATCGCTTGGTGATTCCAAAGACCTGGGCCAACGCTAGCGGTGTGACCAATGTTATCTTCAGCAACGCCGGCGCAACCCAGACAGCTGCTATAGCTTCTAACCAGAGCGCGCCCCTGTGGTACGACGCGGCTGTGCTGACCGCTGCTCCCGCCGTGGTTAATCCGGACGCCGGTACCCAGATACAAGTCGGCAACGGCACAGTGACTATAGGCACCAGCGCCAACCTGAGCGGCAAGCTGTTTACCCCCGGCACAGTAGTGGATATCAAAGCCAATGCCGCCGGTCCTGGTATGAAGTTTGTGCGCTGGGAAGGTACAGGTATCCCCTACCTGATGAGCACCACAACCGCCAATACCCAGATGGTGGTGGGGACTGCCTTGTCCTTCACCTTACTGGCGGTATTCGATGTGATTACCGATCCACACGTGGCAGCACGTGCACTTTATGCGAGCCAGGGCTGTTCCGGTTGCCATGGTTCCGACGGTAATGGTTCGCCATCGCTGACGACTATCCAGAGCCGTTACACCGCGACTACCCTGGCAAGTTTTATTGCTGCCAACATGCCGAAAGGCAATGTGGGTAACTGCACCGGTACCTGTGCCAGCTCCATCGCCGCCATGATCATGGACAAAGCCTTCACCGCGCCTGCCGGTATGTGTAATGCCGACAGCCTGGATGATCTGGTTCCACAAGATCGCGGCTACCGTTTGCTCTCCACCCTGGAGTACAACAACTCGGTGCGCGACCTGCTCGGCCTGACCGGCAATATCGACCTGACCACCGGCCGCATACCGCCTGACATTGCCGTGAATGGCTTCAAGACCAGCGCCAATGCGGTGTTTAGCAACGATTTCGCCAAAGGCTATGTGCTGGCGGCAGAAGCGGCAGCGGATATGGTTAGCAATATCTACAGCCTGGCACCCAGCTGCTCGACCGTAACCTGCTTTGCGCAAACGTTCGGCAAGCGCGCCTACCGTCGTCCGCTGACTACGGCGGAAGTTACCAGCCTGGTAAACATCCAGGCAGCGCAAGGCAATAAAGCCATGCTGACGGCGATTTTCTCGGCGCCAGCCATGCTCTATCGCTCGGAAGTGGGGGTATCCAACGGTGCCGGTTACTACCAGCTGACCGACTACGAAATTGCCGCCATGCTGTCCTACACCTACTGGGCGACCACGCCAGATGCAAGCCTGATGACGGCGGCCGATTCCGGCCTGCTGCACACCCCGGCGCAAATCTCGGCCAAGGTTGCCAGCATGCTGACGGATGCCAAAGCCAAGGTTGCTTTCGAACGCTTTATCACTGGCTGGCTGGATCTGGATAAAGACATCAAGACCACCGCGCTCAGTGACAGTCTCAAAGCCGACATGAAGGCGGAGACCATTGAGTTTGTGAAGCGCACTGTATTTGAGGGCGGTACCTACAATACCTTGCTCAACGCCAAATACAGCTATATGACCCAACAACTCGCCACGCACTACGGCCTTACCTGGCCGGGTGGTACTGGCATGCAGAAAGTGGATTACACAGGTGTGAACGCCGAGCGTTCGGGTGTACTCGGCCATGCGGGTATCCTCGCAATCCAGTCTGCCTCCGAGAAAACCCATCCGGTGAAACGCGGTCTGTTCGTGCGTCGCAACCTCATGTGTCAGGACTTCCCGCCACCACCGGTAGGCGCCGTGCTTAAACCCCAGGAAGATCCAAGCCTGACAGTCCGTCAACGCTTTGAAACCGCGCACTTGCAAAGTGGTTGTGAAGCTTGCCACCAGTACATCGACGGCATCGGCTTCGGTCTGGAGAACTACAACGCCCAAGGCAAGTACGTCACCACCGAAACCACCGATAACGGCCTGGTAAAAGCCATCAACTCAGCGGGTTACATCGGCAGCCTCAACTCGGCAGAAACCTATCTGTCGCAAACCGAGCCAGTGGTCGCCTACCAAGGCATGGGATCGCTTGCCGGCCTGGTGGCCAACAGTTCCAACGGCTCCGCTTGCTATGCGCGTCAGTGGTATCGCTATACCCGCGGCCAGCATGAAGAGGTGGCTGACAGCTGTACGTTGCAAACCTTCGGCAAGGTATTCAAGAGCTCGCCCAACGGCTCACTGCTGGACCTGATGGTTCAGTTCACACAAACCAAAAACTACACACTGCGTAAGTAACCGGAGGGGCACGAGATGAATTTTCTAAAAGGCAAAATGCAGCGTCGCGATTTCATCCGCACCCTGGCAAAGGCAGGTCTGACAACGGCGTTCACCAGCCAGTTTATGTTGTCGTCCAACGTCTTTGCCGCTACCGGCGGAGCCAAGCGCTTTGTGATGGTGTTTTACCCCAACGGTTGCGTGCGCGATAAATGGCATTCCTACAGCGCCGGTGCGCTGGGCAGTGCCAGCTTCGCGACCAGCCCGTTGCAACATCTGAACAGCTACCTGACCAAACTGGTGCCGCTCAAAAACCTCACCTACGCCGGCCACGGCGGCAGCTCCGGCCACCCGGATGCCTGCCGCGCGGTCTTCTCCGGCGGGCAAGACGGCGCGCCCAGTTTTGACGTGGCATTAGGCGAGGCGCTCGGTGGGCGCCTCACCAAAAATATGTACGTAGGTGTCTGGTCGAGCAAGGCGAAGGGCACGGAATACATGCCCTTTACCGACAAGAACCGCGCCAAGGTGATTGTCCCTGACAACCCGCAGCAGGTGTATGACACCCTTATCGCCGACACAGTGGCTGCCAGCAATGGCAGCAGCAGTTCTGATCCGGATGCGGCGCGCCGCAAGCGCGTGTTGGAATCCCTGCAGGAGAACCTGGATATCCTCCAGGCCAACCAGCTCAACGTCACCCAGAACGGCAAACTGCTCAGCCACGAGGCGGCGCTCACCTATTACCAGAATGCGCTCAACAGTGCAGTTAGCCTCGGTGGTTCGGATTTCTCCCGACCCACCATTGGTATGACGGGTGTAGATGCCGACGCGGACACTATCGCCCAGGCCCAGATGAAAAACATCGCCATGGCCTTCCAGGCGGATATCACCCGTGTAGCCAGCTTCCAGTTTATGGGGGCGCAGGACGAATCGCTCAAGATCAACTTCCCCGCGCTGCGTCCTTACATGGGCGACTACGGTTCGGGCGCCAAGCTGGACTACAACGAAGTGCGTAGCCACGTAAGTTCGCACAACGAATCCAGTTTGTTCGATTCGCAAACCCGCTGGTACAACCTGATGGTGTCCTACTTGATGGATCAGCTGGCGGCTCGCCCTGACCCTGTTTACGGCGGCACGCTGCTGGATAACACCATGATCCTGGTGATGTCCGAAGTAGGCGGCGGCAACCATCAACAAGAAAACCCCGGCATTTATCTGGCCGGTGGTGCAGGTGCCGCCATCAACACCGGTAGCGCCATCGACACCAATAGCGCCGGTATGTCCAATTTATATCTGAGCATTGCCAAGGCTTACGGTTTGAACTGGGCAGCTTATGGCAACAGCTCGGGGACTATCGCGGGGCTGTTGAAATAGCGCCAATAAAATAAAAGATTGAAATAGCAATTATCAGAATTTCTGAGCAAAAGTTTTTTAACAGGATTTAAATTGCGATTTACAGAGATGAGTGGCGCTCTACGAATTGGCAATGAAGTATGGATAGTAGGGAGTCGTCATCCCCGCCAGGGGATCCAGTGCCTTTTCGTAATTGTTAAGGCGCTGGATTCCCTGCGGAAATGACGACTCCCTTTTTGCTTGAGCACTTTCGTTTTGGTTAGTGCTTTTGTTTTGCATTAATAATTAAGGTCGATACTAAATCTGCGTTTTTATTGCAAGTCTTTGCGAAGCTTTAGATTGATTGTAATGACATGCGCCAATATTTCCTGATAGTGACATGCAAGTCTTCAGGGTGGATTTTGATAAACGAAGATCTGCTATAAGTGGTGTGGTTATTTTTTGTAATTGTTATTCCAGCATTGTTGATGGGCTGGTAAAAATATAAAACATTAATGCGCTGTGCGATAAACGCCAGATAAACCGGCAGGCTTTTATTGGCAGTTCACAGCATTCCGGTGGTGAATCATGTACAGCCCTGATGTAAACGATGTGGGTGCGCTATTCAAAAATATGTTGCAGTCGCGTCTGTCGCCAACTGCATTTAATTATTACCTTGCAAGCACGGCTTCGCCCCAAACATTAAGTGCAGCAGCGTTTAATAAGCTGATCGCTATTGCCAGTCGTCATGCAAAACGCCAGCCGCTGTGTTTATCCGCAGAGGAAACCGTACTTATCCAGCAACAATTGCCGGGTTGGGATTTATCGTGCTGGAATTTGTTGGAACTGTTGCGCGTTGCATTGATTCTGGCGCAGCCCAATTTATCATCGCCTGCGTTCGCCAGCATTTTTCAGGATGCTTTTCAATTCGCCGATGAAGGCGAACTCTGTGCTTTCTACAAGACCATTCCTTTATTGCCCGAACCTGAGCGTTTCAGTTGGCACATGAAAGAAGCCTGCCGTTCCAATATGCGCTCGCTGTTTTGTGCCGCTGCTTGCGATAACCCATTTTCATTTCATTGTTTTGACGACATCGCCTGGAATCAATTGGTGATGAAAGCGATTTTTATCGAAGTGCCGCTGGCGCAGGTCTATGGCGTCGAGCAACGGCTTTCGGAAAAGCTCGCCGTCATGACGCAAGATTTTATCGCCGAGCGCACCAGCGCCGGTCGCAGTATTCCAAAAGACGCTGAATTGCTTCTGATGTACGCAACACCAATAAACGAAATATCGACAAAAGCAAACACCAACTGATTTCAGCACGCCAATCCAATTCCGGGGAGAGTTGTTTATGTATTTCGATCCGCACATCCATATGTCCAGCCGCACCACCGACGATTATCAAGCCATGGCTGCCGCGGGTATCCGCGCCGTCATCGAGCCTGCATTCTGGTTGGGGCAGCCGCGTACAAACATCGGCAGCTTCATTGATTATTTTTCCAGCCTCGTTGGGTGGGAGCGCTTTCGAGCGAGCCAATTTGGTATTGCGCACTATTGCGCCATGGGCTTGAACTCAAAAGAAGCCAACAACGAAGGTCTTGCGCGTGAAGTGCTCGAAATTCTGCCGCAATTCGCACTTAAAGAAGGCGTGGTTGCCATAGGCGAAATCGGCTACGACGAAATTACTCCCGCCGAAGAATTTGCCTACCAATGGCAACTCAAATTCGCCAAAGACAACGATATGCTGGTGATGGTGCACACGCCCCACCGCGACAAAAAAAATGGCGTGCTGCGCTCGCTGGATGTCGCTGCGGAAATTGGTATACCCATGCACAAAATTATTATCGACCACAACAACGAAGAGACAGTGCGCTCAGTGTTGGATCGCGGTGCCTGGGCGGCGTTTACCATCTATCCCCATACCAAAATGGGCTCTGAACGCATGGTGGAAGTGGTTCGCCAATACGGCCCCGAGCGCATCATTGTGGATAGCTCTGCCGATTGGGGTGTAAGTGATCCTCTCTCAGTGCCAAAAACAGCGCGGTTAATGCAAGAGCGCGGCATTGATCCCGAAGCAATTCGTTTAACCACCTGGCAAAACGCGCTGGATGCCTATGCGCAATCTGGCCAGATAGATATTGAAGCGTTGATGGCTCCAGCGATTATCGACCAGCGTGCGCTTTACAGTGACAACTCTGTGTTGCGCGGGCAAGCCCCATTGGTTAATCGCCCGGTTCCGCTTTCAGAATTATCAACACTCGCACCTGTAGAAAATTAACGGAGGCGGCCATGCACATGATCCAGCAACAATTCTCTGTGTCCTATGAGTTTCCCGTGTGTTTTACCCGCGATGCGCTCGCACCGGAAAACATGGCACTGCGCGATATTCTGGCGCGCGCTGGTGAATTTACTCACAAAGTGCAACCGGTGATTGACAGCCAGGTGCTGGTGGATCACCCGGATATATTGGACAAGCTGGATCTCTATGGCAATGTACATGGCGATATTATTGCGTTTGAAGAACCATTTATTGTGCGCGGTGGTGAGCAGTGTAAAAACGATCCGGCTGAAGTGCAGGAGTTTTTCCAGCTCACGCAGGATCGCAAAATTTGTCGCCACAGTTTTGTGCTGGTGATTGGCGGCGGCTCGGTAATAGATGCTATAGGTTATGCCGCTGCTGTATCGCACCGCGGTATACGTTTAATTCGTATGCCCAGTACCGTGCTCGGGCAAAACGATGCGGGCATTGGTGTTAAAAACGCGATCAACTTTCGCAATCGCAAAAATTACCTGGGCACTTTCGCCACGCCTTTTGCGGTGATTAATGATTTTGAATTGCTGCGCAGCCTCAATCCGCGCGACAGGCGGGCGGGTATGGCTGAAGCAGTAAAAATTGCCTTGATTCGCGATGCCGAATTTTTCAGCTGGCTGGAAACCAATACCAAACCGCTGGCCGACTTCGAAGATGCCGCAGTAGAAAAATTAATTATCCGCTGCGCTGAGCTGCACCTGCGCCACATAGCCACCAGTGGCGATCCTTTTGAGCGGGGCTCAGCGCGCCCTCTGGATTTTGGTCACTGGTCTGCACATCACCTGGAAGAAATTTCCCACGCATCCGAGAACCACAATGATTTACGCCACGGCGAAGCCGTCGCCATAGGTATAGCGCTGGATTGTCATTACGCGCAGGCTATTGGATTAATTGATGTAGAAACACTCGGCCGGATTATCGCTTGCTTGCAAGGCATTGGCTTTCAACTCTATCACTCGTCGTTAAATGAATTGGATGTGGCTCGTGCGCTCGCCGGTTTTCGCGAGCATCTGGGCGGCGAGCTGTGCATCACTTTGCTTACTGGTGCTGGCCGTGCCCGAGAAGTAAATGACATCAATGTGGATATCATGAGCAGCTGCGTAGAGATGCTGCATAGATATAAAAAATAAATTTAACAAGATGCTAAGGCCAGACGACTCCGCAATGGCAAACGGGCTACGGAGTTAAGTTGTTGCCAAAAATTTCTATTAAAGGCTCATTGTGACCGAACTTACCTACTGCACCAACATACATCCTGGCGAATCCTGGCGGCATGTAATGAAAAATTTGAACGCACACTGTTTACCGGTAAAGCGTGCTTTTTCTGCTGATAAATCTTTCCCGCTTGGGCTTCGCATATCTCACCAGGCAGCCAATGAAATAGGCTCTGCGGAAATTGTGGAGTTTCATAGCTGGTGTGCCGAGCATGATTGCTATCTGCTCACCATTAACGGCTTCCCCTTTGGTAACTTTCATGGCGGTCCCGTAAAAGCTTCCGTGTATGAACCTGACTGGCGCACGCAAGCGCGCGTGCATTACACCAAGCGGCTCGCCGATCTCGCCGTTGCACTTATGACACAAGAGCGGCCAATTTCCATCTCCACAGTGCCTATTGCTTACAAGCAAGGTTTTGCGCAAGAGGATTGGCCGCAAGTGCGGGAAAACCTGCTCGAAACTTTGGAGCACTTTCGCCAGATTAAAATCGTTACGGGTGTAGAAATTCGTTTGGCCTTAGAGCCGGAACCCTGCTGCGTGTTGGAAACTATGGCGGAGACAGTCGAATTTTTTTCGCGGATGGATTTCCCCGAACAGTATCGTCCCTTTATTGGCATCTGCTTTGATGCTTGTCATCAAGCCGTGGAATACGAGCAGCCGGCGCAATGTCTCGCTGCCCTGGCGCAAGCGCAGATTCCTATCATGAAGGTACAGGTTTCCAGCGCCCTGCGTGCACAGGGTGATGAAATTCCCGCACTGCTGAATTTTGCTGAACCTGTGTATTTACATCAGGCAATTGCCCGCATGGATTCAAGCGAAACGTTAATTCGCTTTGGCGATCTACCAGAGTTCGCACAGTTTCTAGCCACTGGAATCCAACCGCGCGAATGCCGCGTACATTTCCACGTTCCTATTTTTATTGATCACCTGGGCAGTTGCGGAACCACACGGTTTTTTCTCGAACAACTTTTACCTCTGCTCAATGCCAGTATTCCATTGGAAGTGGAAACTTACAGCTTCGGTGCTTTGCCTGCACATTTGCGCAGGGATTCACTGGAGCAATCCATCACGCGCGAATTGCAGTGGGTTGCAACGCAACTGCAAGCTATCAATGTAAATAGAAAGGAATTGTGCAATGCGTGAGCCTATGTATAACACCGTCGTGATCAATGTCGTGGGTTTGACGCGCGCGCTTTTGGGGGAACATACCCCCAATATCAATCGCTTTTTGCAAGCGTCCGCCAGTGCCGATATAGCGCCAGTCATTCCGGCGGTGACTTGCACTGCGCAAGCCACCTATCTCACCGGAAAATTACCGAGCGAACACGGTATAGTCGCCAACGGCTGGTATTTTCGCGATCTCAATGAAGTTTGGCTCTGGCGCCAGAGCAACCGCTTGATTCAATCCCCAAAAGTCTGGGACATGGCTCGCGAGCGCAATCCGGATTTCACTTGCGCCAATAGTTTCTGGTGGTACGCCATGGCGACGGAGGCGGACATTACCTTAACGCCACGGCCACTTTATTGCGCCGATGGCCGCAAGTTGCCCGATTGTTATAGCTACCCCTTAAATATTCGCGATGAATTAACGCAAGCATTAGGTACTTTTCCCCTGTTTCAATTCTGGGGGCCTGCAACCCATATTAAATCCAGTGAATGGATTGCCGATGCGGCTATCTATGTAGAGCAACAATATCAACCGCAACTGCAATTAATTTATTTACCTCACCTCGATTATTGTTTGCAACGGCTTGGCCCCGACGGCGACATAGTTCAAGACCTGCGCGATATAGATCGCGTCGTCGGCAAATTACTGGATTTCTTTCAGGCGCGCGGCCATCGCATCATGGTGCTATCCGAATACGGCATAGTACCTGTGCAGCATGCCGTTCACCCGAATCGCATTTTGCGCGCAGCGAATATGCTATCGCTTAAGGTAGATCTGGGGCGCGAGTATCTGGATTATTCCAACTGCGCGGCTTTCGCCATGAGCGACCACCAAATTTGTCACGTCTATGTGCAAGACATGTCGCGCATTAACGAGGTGAAAAGACTTTTCGAAAACCAACCTGGAATAGCGCGCGTGCTCGATGCTGATGGAAAACGCGAAATGGGATTGGATCACGAACGCTCCGGCGAATTGGTGTTATTAGCGGAAGAGGGCAGTTGGTTCACTTACTATTATTGGGAAGATGACAATGCCGCACCGGATTTCGCCAACTGTGTCGAGATACACAAAAAGCCCGGCTACGATCCCTGCGAATTATTTTTAAACCCGCAATTGCGTTTTCCAAAATTGGCAGTGGCTTCTCGCATCCTGAAAAAACTGCTGGGCTTCCGCTACATGATGGATGTGATCGCTACTGATCCATCGCTGGTAAAAGGCGCCCATGGCATCGCTGCTGACTCCCCTCACGCCAAACCATTGTTGATCAGCAATTATCAGCAACTACCAAACAACATTGCCGCTATCGATGTGTGTGGGCTTATGTTGCAACATATTTTTGGTGAGTAAATTTTTCTAAGGGTAAACCTGTATGCCACTCAAGATTTTATTAAGCCTCTGCCGCGTAAGTAATTTGCCCAGCGTGTGGATGAATGTATTAACAGCTGCGCTTCTGGTAAGCCACCAAAGTTCTACAACCTTATCCCCTTGGGCGGTGTTGTTATTAATGCTTTCGCTATCCCTGTTTTATATGGGAGGCATGAGTCTTAACGATTATATGGATCGCCATTGGGATCGCGAGCACCAACCCTTTCGCCCCATAGCTGCCGGCAAAGTGCAGGCGAGCAGCGTGGCTGTGCTCTCCATCGCCCTGTTTTCTGCCGGGCTCGCGTGCCTTGCGTTTGCACCTTACAGTGCCGGCTTTTATACAGGTTTGGTTTTATTGCTCGTCATTGTGATTTACGACAGCTGGCACAAACAAAATGCCGCCAGCGTGTTGGTAATGGCCTCGGCGCGATTGCTGGTGTTTTTGGTAACGGCCCGAGCGTTACAGGCTGAGTGGTTGCCCATTATTTGGTTGGCGGGCGGCTTGCAGTTTTTCTACACCTTAGCGCTAACCCTGGTCGCTCGCTATGAACATCAGCGCCAGCGTAGTTATTCACTGCCGTTGATTCCATTGCTCATTGCAGGCATGTCGATTTTGGATGGTTTGCTATTGGCAATTGTGGTGCATCCCTGTTGGTTATTAGTAGGAATTTTTGCAGCTTGTGGTACGCGATTTGGGCAGAAATATGTGCGTGGTGACTAAAGTATATATCCAGACAAAAAAATACCGGGTCAACGCCCGGTATTTTTTTTGAATACGCCCAGCGGTTAATCGCGGCGAGATATCAAATAACCTACCAGAAAACTAAGCGCAACGCCTGCGCCTAATACCGTCCAGGGACGCTCGTGCACATAGGTGTTGGTGATCTCAGCGGTACGGCGCGCTTGCTGGGCAATGGTTCTGCCCGCCACTCCGGCTGTTTCCTTCGCCTCTTCAATGCGCTGGTTAAGTTTGACTTTGGCGCGCGCTAAATCCTCCCCCGTTAGAGAGGTTGTCTCTTTAAATAAATCTTCGATATCACACAAAAAACTTTTAAATTCTTTAGAGATATCAACAGACGCTTGCTGCACCTGATCCTTTCCGTTTACTAAGCTTTTCAGACTCATGGTTGGCACCTGCTTGGTTGTGTTTAAACAGCAATAAAAAATGTAGCGGATGGCGAAAAAGCGGCCGTGCGTTTTTCAAAAATATCCGGCTGTCAATTCACACTAAGCAAAACGTTTTGGTCGGTCTGTACGTCACCGCACCTTATAAAATAGCACTCGGCGTTGCGCTTTTCCTTGCTTTTTTTATACCGGTAATTGCTAAAAACACAGCGCGCTTAAGAGCGCTAGCGCACTGATGCTGTTATATCCTGAGCCTATGGTTAATTGGTCGAAGTCGCCACAAAAATTTCGGTGGCGTGCTAAAGGTTCCTAAGGAGAGTGCCATGTTGCGCGATGTTAATCCAAACGGTAAATCCACGAGCGGTAAACCACAAAGTCAACATCATTCCTTTATCGGTGAGCAGCCTAGAAAATTGCCAGACCGAAGCGGTAAATCATTCACCAAGCGTAAAAAATCCCGAAGTTACTCTTCTCTCGACATGGATGATCTTAGTCGTGATCGCCATATTTACCATCGAGCTGAAACTAAAAACATTACCCGCGAAATGTTGCGCACAGGCCAGTTTTAACTGGCTGTGTTGGAAAGGTTTATTCCAATCATTTTTTATTAAAACATTAGGTCATTAGTGCCTGGGCAGTTAAATCCCTGTTTTATAACGACCATGGATTTATGAGGGCTAAAGAAATTATCAGGCGAATATCCGGAGGTAGGCTTATGAACTTTCAACACAAAAAATTATGTATTGGTGTGTCTTTGGCACTCGCGTTGGGTTCGGTGAGTGTTTTTGCGCAATCCAATCCTGAGGGCTGGTATCTGGGTGGAAACCTGGGGAAAACAGATTCCGATATGGATGACGCAAACACCACAAAAGATCTGCTGGGTACTGGCTATGACATAACTAGCCTGGACGACGATAAAACCGATACCGGCTACAAACTCTTTGGTGGTTACCAATTTAATCGTTACCTGGCATTGGAAGGCGGCTATTTTGATTTGGGCGAAGCCAGCTTCACCGCTAATGTCGTGCCCACAGGAACTGGGTTGCCGGGTACTTTTGGCGGCACTACACAGGTAAAAGGTTACTTCCTGGATTTGGTCGGCTCGGTTCACTTCAATGACAAGCTCTCTGCCTTTGCGCGTGTGGGTGCCAACCACGCCCGCCCGGAAGAGCGCTTCACAGGGACTGGTTCAGTTCCCCTCACCAGCTATAGCAGCAGTGAGTGGGACACCAACATAAAATACGGTATAGGCTTGCAATATGCGTTTACGCCTTCCTGGGCGTTGCGTTTGGAAGGCGAACGTTATCGTATCCAGGATGGTGTGGCCAATCGCGATGACATCAGTTTTATTTCGCTAGGCTTGGTGTATTACTTTGGTAAACATGAAAAACCCACACCGGTAAAAACCTTGCCTGTCGTTGCACCTGCACCCACCTCCCAGGAATATTGCACCAAGCTTGAAATTGAATTTGAAATTGATCGCGATGCAGTAGAGCGTGCCGAGCACGAAAAATTGTCTGCACTGGGCGCCTATTTAAATAAATACCCCAACACCAGCGGCACTATTGAAGGTCGCGCCGATCCGGTAGGCACTGATGATTACAATCAAAAATTGTCCGAGCGCCGTGCGCAAAATGTCATTCGTTATCTGGAAGATGATCTGCGCGTAACCGGTGGTCGTTTGCGCCCCATAGGTTATGGCGAAAGTAAACCCACCACGACTGACGAGAGCGATGCTGGCAAACGCGCCAATCGCCGTGTAGACGCTGTTATTTCCTGCGCAACTGATATCCAGGGTTTAACCCAGGTGACACCGCGTATTTCTACCGCTGCTGTGGTGCATTTCGATCGCAACAACGCGGATGTTAATGCGCAATACCGCAGCGAGTTGGAAAAAATCGCCAGCTTCCTGAAAGAGCACCCAACTATTACCGCTACGATAGAAGGTCATAGCGATGATGGTGCTAACGCGCAAAGGGTGTCGCTGCAACGCGCGCAAAATGTCGTGAAATATTTGGTGAATAATTTTGGCGTGCCAGCCAATCAATTAAATGCAGAAGGCTTTGGTAATAATCGTCGCGTGGCTTACAACACGAGTGATGAAGGCCGCAAGGAAAATCGTCGCGTAAATATAGTCCTTAATTATCCTGATCCAAACGCACCATCGTTTCAGTAATAATTGTTTCACGGATGTCGGCGTTTCGCTGGCATCCCATTTTCATGGGTATTCAATGTTGGTTAACGCACAGATATTCCCAAGTCGAAACGCCAAGCTAAAGTTGTAAGAATTTGCTGATCTACTGGCCAAATGGCCCTGTCATCCGGAGGTCGCAGGATGAAAATGTTCAAATTGCTCGATGTTATTTTGTTTTTATTGCTGGTGATATTAGTTATTGCCTGTGTATATGGTGTAGTAACTGACTGCCCTAATACAGAAGGCTATGTCTATTGCGGTAAAGGTGATTTGCCACTCGAAGGTTCATCAGGTAGCGAACCTGTGCTTCATAAATAAAAGGCACAAATAAGGATTCGCTTGCAGTCCCAATGTAAAAAGTGGCAAGGAAAAATTTTTTGAAGGATTAAAGGAACATATCATGCTGGAAATTATCGCCATTTTTTTGATACTGCTGGGGTTAATCAGTTTGCTTACCAGCACGGTTAGTAGTTTTATTTACGCGTTATTGGTTATATCGATTCTGGTAATGCTCATAGGTATTATCAGGGGTAAGCCTGAAAGTAATCTGTCAGATAAAACCAGTTAATTTTTTTCAAAATTTACACTCAAACCAAGTCCCAACAATCTTGAGGTAAACCACATGAGCAAAATAATCGCTATAGTCCTAATCGTTGCCGGCACTCTTGCCCTCGTCTACGGCGGCTTCTCCTACACCAAAGAAACTCACAAAGCCGATCTCGGCCCGTTGCATATGGAAGTTCAAGATAAGGAGCGTGTGAATGTTCCTGTGTGGGCTGGGGTGGCGGGGATTATTGTGGGAGC
>JAGKWU010000078.1 GCA_021151695.1 Cellvibrionaceae bacterium
ACCGACTGTATCACCATCATGCCTTGGGACCTTTATGTAGAGCTTGAGGCCGTAGCCAATGCTGCGGGCAACCTTGCTACCTGCGATGACGACGGCACCAACGACGGGCTTCACCTCTTTGACCTGACCACCCAGGATGCCACCATCCTTGGGGCAGGGCAACCGGCACCACAATATGTTGTAGAATACTATGAGACCGACCCGCAAACCGACCCGACGGCTACCCCGATAGCCACCCCGGCAGCGTGGACCAACACCACCCCTGATGCGCAGACCATCTATGTACGTGTGTACAATGACGGCACCATCAGCAAGTGTTCTGACTATACAGCGTTCAACGTAGAGGTGAACAGGCTCCCTGAGCCGGTACTAGCCCCGGGCACGATATGCGTGGAGTACGGCACCAACACAGTGATCCGCACCTATACGCTCGACCCGCAAATACCGGGCGGCGATGTAGCCCTTGGCTACCAGTACACCTGGTATAAGGATGGCGTAGCCCTGAACGACCCTGTAGCCGACCCATCGAGCAACACCGCTACGTATGAGGCCACCGCGGCAGGCAATTATACCGTGAGCGTGGTAAGCCCTGCAGGCTGTACCTCCGACCCAATAGCAGCGGTAGCGGTAAGCCAGAGCGGCCCTGCGGTAGCAGTAGGCGTAGGCTACGAGGTAAGCAATGCCTTTAGTGCCGACCAGACCATTACCATCACCGTAGCAGGCTATGGCGTATATGAGTACAGGCTGGATTACGGCCCATGGCAGACAAGCAACATCTTTACCGATGTACCAAGGGGCAGCCATACGGTATATGTAAGGGACATCTCTACCGACGACCCTTGTGATGACGCAGGCATGATCCTTGAGCTGGAAGACATCAGCATTATCGACTATCCGAAATTCTTCACCCCGAATGCCGATGGCCACAACGATACGTGGAACATCACAGGCCTTGGCGGGCAGCTGGATGCGAAGATCTACATCTTCGACCGCTACGGCAAGCTGCTTAAGCAGATCAGCTCGAGCAACGAGAGCCAAGGCTGGGACGGTACTTACAACGGAGCGCCACTTATCGCGGATGACTACTGGTTTACGGTAACCTACCGCGAGATGGTAAACGGCGTGGAAGTGACCAAGGAGTTTAAGTCGCACTTCTCACTGAAGCGATAGACTGAGAGACTGAGGGACTAAGTGCCTGAGGCCCTTAGACCCTCAGATCCTATGATAAAAAATGCAGCCTTCGGGCTGCATTTTTTGTTTGGAGCTTCTTAGCTTATAGCTTCTGAGCGACTTAGCCCGGTGGCTGGTGGCCCAGTCGCTTAAAGCTGACATCTTGTTCTGGAAATTCCTCACCCCCGGCCCCTCTCCGAAGGAGAGGGGAGCGAGCGGCGGGTTATGGAGAAGCGTAGTGGACTATTGCCTTCGCCACTATCTCTTGGCTTATTGCCCGCCTTCAGCCCCGATGGAAGCGGCATCCTGCCGCAGCGCAGCGAAGGCTGATACAGCGGACAGCGGGTGCGCCGTGTAGCAATGAGCGCAGGTGACGGCTGCTGCCAAATAAAA
>JAGKWU010000079.1 GCA_021151695.1 Cellvibrionaceae bacterium
CGGGCGATGATTCAATTCAACCATCGCCTGATAAGGTAAGGCCCCCTCCATAAACAAGACTTCAGGGCGCTTGCTCCAAAAAGCCAACTGGCGTGCATCTACAGCTCCGGCAAGGCTAATCAGGGTTTTGTTGTATGGCTCCTGCTGCTCACTGACCAGCTTCTGGGTGCTAAGTTCGGCAGTCAATGCTTCACCAAACACCTGGCCATGCAGGTCACGGCTGCCAATACCCGACTCACTGTTGTAACTGATGTGGCCATTCAAATCAGTCACACTCAGGTTCAAGTTCTGCAGCTCAAACAAGGGGGATTGAAGGTCTACATCTACCTGTTGGCGATGCCCAGTAGGCTTCTCCTCGCCCGTTCCGATCGGGATATCCAATTCCAACTTTGCCCGCATGTCGCCCTGCATAGACCAGGAATCCAGACTGGAACCCAGGTATTTGCGCATCTCTCCCTCGCGCAAGACCCTTATCCCATCGCTAGCCAAACCATTAACCTGACCTTGCACCTGCAGTAACGAACCACGTCCCTTCGCACGCGGGTTAACGCGCACCTCCACTTGCTCAGCCCGGCTGCCCAATACCCTGGCAGCACTGACACTGGCGGCTACCTGGGCATCAGTAACCAACAAGCGCCCCTGCATATCTGTTAAACCCGGCCAGCCAGGATGATAGTTAAGCGACGCCTGCTGCAAGTCCAGGTACAACTGATAGCTGCGCGCCATGGCATTTTTGGTATTGAGCGTACCCCGGTAGATAAAGCCAGCCTGACTCGCCATGCCCGGGTTCTCCAGGCCAACACTTTTGGCTAACCAGTCAGCCAGGGACGCCGGCACAGTCGCCGGTGTGTACTTTTGGTAAAGACTGGCATTGAGCTGCTGCCCGCCAATTTGCAGATACAAATCTATATCGCCGGTATTGCGCTTCCAGGGCAGCCCCAACCACATATAGCCACGCGCCAGCTCATTGCCCTGGCGAAACTCCAACAAACCACTGTTAACATAGATCTGGTTGTTTTCCGGCAGCAAATGCCAGGCCACCTGGCCTTTGGCCGAGTCGTAGACCATGGGGGCTGCATAGGTTGGGGAGTAATGCATAGAGAAGCCGCGGCGGGAATCTATATCGACAAAGCCACCTTTTTGTCCGGCTTGCAAATAACCATCCACACCCACCAGTGCAGGCACACCCTGCCAGGCATTCACCGCGACCTGATCCAGATTGGCTTGCAATTGCCAGTCTTTAGGCTGCTGCACTGGCAGGCTTAACTGCACATTGCGCAATTGACCGCGCGGACTCAGGGTACGCAATACTTCTTGTAAGCGCCCGGAGCCCAGAACACCCGCGCTATCAAGCATATGGGTTAATCGCTCAAGATCCAGGTTATCCAGGCTCACCTTTACCGGTTGCTGGAACCCGGCGGAACTGGCGGCGAGGTTAAGGTCTGCAATTTGCTGATCTTTCAAGGAGGTATTAATTTGCTGGAGCCCCAGGCGCCATTCACCACCGGGCAACCAGAATCCGGTCAGCTCAGTGGCAAAATCATC
>JAGKWU010000009.1 GCA_021151695.1 Cellvibrionaceae bacterium
GCCACAGGCAGCTAAAAATACAAAAGAATAGATAACCACTAATAAATTTTTCAATATTATCTCCTAATAATCCATAAAAGGTTAAAAATGAAAAAAGGCGCAACTCCCGTTGCGCCTTTTTATCAATCAGCTACCCCAAAAAAAACTTATAAGCCTCATTTTTGGTTTCATCCCAATAGGGATAATTCAAATCATTTAAAAACGCTTTTAATTCGGCGTATTCTTTTTTCGGCACCTGCATGCCCACCAGCACACGCGCTGAAGCAGAGCCGTGGTTGCGGTAGTGGAATAAGGAGATATTCCAACGGCCGGCGACTTTGCTCAGGAAGGTAAAGAGTGCGCCTGGGCGTTCGGGGAATTCGAAGCGGTAGAGGACTTCGTCGGTGATGTTGGGGTTGTGGCCGCCGACGAGGTGGCGGATATGGAGTTTCGCCAATTCGTTTTCGGTCATATCCACTACGTCATAGCCCTGCGCTTTTAATTCGGTGACTAATTCCGCGCGGTCGTTGCCGCCGCTACCCACTTGCACGCCGACAAAAATATGCGCGCTTTGGGTATCGGCGTAGCGATAGTTAAATTCGGTGATGTTGCGCTTGCCGAGTGCTTTGCAAAAATCTTTGTAGGCACCGGGGCGCTCGGGAATGGTTACCGCGAGAATGGCTTCGCGTTGCTCGCCGATTTCGGTGCGCTCGCTGATGTAGCGCAGGCGATCGAAATTGATGTTTGCCCCGCAATCAATCGCCACCAGCGTTTGGCCGGTGATGCCGTGTTGCGCTACGTATTTTTTCAAACCAGCGATGCCAGTCGCGCCCGCAGGTTCGGCGATGGAACGAGTGTCTTCAAAAATATCTTTGATGCCCGCGCAGATTTCATCGGTGGTAACGGTGATGCATTCGTCGACAACCTTGCGCAGTATGCGGAAAGTTTCTTCGCCGATTTGCGCAACGGCGATACCATCGGCAAAGATGCCCACTTGCGGCAGTATCACGCGCTTTTTCTTTTCCATAGCGGCGAGCAGGCAGGCGGACTCTTCAGATTCCACCGCGATGACTTTGGTTTCGGGGCGCACGTATTTGATGTAGGCACCAATGCCAGCGGCCAAACCGCCGCCGCCCACGGCGATAAAAATCGCATCGATTTTGCCGGGGTACTGGCGCAGGATTTCCATGGCGATGGTTCCTTGGCCGGCGATTACATCCGGGTCATCAAACGGGTGTATGTAGGTGAGGCCTTTTTCTTCGGTAAGTTTTTTGGCGTGGGCCGAGGCTTCGTCGTAGTTGTCGCCATGCAGAACCACTTTGGCACCGCGGGCTTTTACCGCGTCGACTTTAATCGCCGGCGTAGTGCGTGGCATTACGATGGTCGCCTTGATGCCCAGATGCTGGGAGCCGAGCGCCACGCCCTGGGCATGGTTGCCGGCGGAGGCGCAGATAACACCGCGGTCGCGCTCTTCCTGTGTCAACTGCTGCAGCTTGTTGTAGGCGCCGCGCAGTTTGAACGAGAACACCGGTTGCAGGTCTTCGCGCTTGAGCAGCACTTTGTTGCCGGTACGCTGGGACAGCAGGCGCACGTGATCAAGCGGGGTTTCTATCGCCAGATCGTAGATGCGGGCGTTGAGGATACGTTTTATGTAGGATTCGGGCATGGGACTCTTACCGAGGGATCGGACTTTTAACATCAGAAAAATGACCCGCAGTGTAAACAATTTGGCCGCCGCTGACACCGCCCAATTTGCCGCGAAAGCCGTATAATGCGCGCACTATTCCTATAACTCCGCCGGCAATCACATCACCGCTCACCAACAGCAGCCACTAGCAAGAGAAGATCATGACTCAAGACGAATTGAAAAAGGCCGTCGCCCGCGCCGCCATTGATTACATCACCCCCAAGCTTTTTAACGATTCCATTATCGGTGTGGGCACTGGCTCAACCGCCAATTTCTTTATCGATATGCTGGGCGAGATCAAGGGCAAATTTGCCGGCGCCGTGGCCAGCTCTGACGCCTCCGCCGAGCGCCTGAAAAAGCTGGGTATCGATGTGCTGGACTGCAACAGTGTGAGCGAGTTGGTGGTGTATGTGGACGGCGCCGACGAGAGCAACGACCGCCTGCACCTGATCAAAGGCGGCGGCGCAGCCCTGACCCGCGAGAAAATTGTGCGCGCTGTATCCAAAGAGTTTGTCTGCATCGCCGATGGCAGCAAATGGGTGGATATCCTGGGTAAATTCCCGCT
Source organism: Cellvibrionaceae bacterium (assembly GCA_021151695.1). Lineage (GTDB taxonomy): Bacteria > Pseudomonadota > Gammaproteobacteria > Pseudomonadales > Cellvibrionaceae > Cellvibrio. Next base: position 2,232 of record JAGKWU010000009.1, read on the forward strand.
GCCAGTAGAGGTTATTCCTATGGCCCGCTCTTACGTCGCCCGTGAGCTGGTAAAACTGGGCGGTGCGCCTGTGTACCGCGAAGGTGTGGTGACGGATAACGGCAATGTGATTCTGGATGTGCACAATTTGCAGATCCTCGACCCTGTGGGCCTGGAAACTGCCATCAACCAACTGACAGGTGTGGTAACTAACGGGTTGTTTGCGGCCAAGCCGGCAGATGTGTTGCTGTTGGGGACGGCTGAGGGTGTTAGGACGATTAGGGCGGTTTGATTAAGTTAGACCACTTGTTGGGCATGGCTGCCTGCGCGGCCCGACCTGCAGGAATGACGAATCTCATTTAGTAGGAAGTCGTCATCCTCGCGTAGCGGGGATCCAGTTCTTCGCTTTTAAAGCCGGATTTCCTTTGGCTGAACCTTGGGTAAGAACTGGATCCCCGGCTTCGCCGAGGATGACGATTCCCCTTTGAATGAAGATGGGAGCCTAGCCAAAGGATGGCGACTCCCTCTCGGAAAGACGACCAGTACCGCCCTCAATGGCTGGCACCTACCGCAACCTACAACTCATTCTGAATCCTCTTATACCCCTGCACCAAACTCACATTAGTGCGGGCCACATCTTCCGAGAAAGCCGAAGCCTGGGGTGAAACCCTGGGGATTTGGCTCAAATCCGTCGTTTTACCAATCCGCTCCGTCGAAGGCACATAGAAGGATTCCGGCAAATCCACACCATCCACTACCGCGTTGTAGCGCACCACTACGCCGTCACCCAGGGTGCAGTTGAACAGCACGCTGTTGAATCCGATAAACACATCATTCCCCACCTTACAGGGCCCATGGACTATGGCGCGGTGAGCAATGGACGTGCGCTCGCCGATGGTGACAGCGGCACCGGATTTGGAGTGGATGACCACACCATCCTGGATATTGGAGTTGGCGCCAATGATGATTGGCTCCATGTCGTCGTCATCATTAAGCTCGTCCGCGCGGATCACCGCGTAGGGGCCGATAAAGACATTCTCGTTAACAATAATTTTGCCGCAGAGGATAGCGGTTGGGTCGACAAAAGCACTGGGGTGAACTTGGGGCAAATCGCCCCGGGGATTTTTGCGGATCATAGGGGAGAACCATCAGGTTGCTGGTGGGGTTTTCATCATGGCACAGAAAACCAGTATCCGCAGGCGCTTTTACCAAGCCTTACTATACTGGATACACCTTTTTGTTATCGTCGGAATCCTCGTTATGAATGGTCTGCTTTCCAATGTCCAAACCCGCCTGACTCTGTTGGTGGGCGGTGGCGTTGCCGTGCTGATGCTGGTGGCCAGCATCGCCGTCTTCCAGCTTAAAAATCACATAGGCCAATACCACGACCTGCTGGACAACAGCTTGCAACACGAGCGCGAGATAAGCACGCTCAATTATCAGTACAAAGTCCAGGTGCAGGAATGGAAAAACGTGCTGCTGCGCGGCAAGGACTCCACCAAATACCAAAAATACTGGGGCGAATTTAGTCGGCTGCAGCAGGAGATTCAAAGCAAGGGCAAAACCCTGGTCGACAAGCTGCCCAATGACGAAAGCAAAAACCTGCTGCAGAACTTCCTACGCGCTCACGCCGCCGCCTTCAGTAAATACGAAGACGGTGCCCGCGCCTTCAGCAGCGCCGACTTTGACCCCAGCGTGGGCGACAAGGCCGTCACTGGCATAGACCGTGAACCAAGCAAGATGCTGAGCGACTGCGCAACCTTTATTAGCGAGAAAGTCGCCACCATCAGCAAGCAACTGGATGATAAAAGCAGCAGCGTTATCTTCTGGTCGCACTTGCTGGTGATTGCAGTGGGTATAGCCGTCATTGCCCTGGTATTGATAACGCTTAAATCCAGCTTTGTGGTGCCCTTACGCACCCTCAGCCAGCATTTGGAAGAGCTGGCACGCGGCAACTTTTCTAGCCAGCTGCACCTCAATCAAGAGGGCGAATTAGGCCAACTCAATGACAATATCAATCGCATGCAGCAATCGCTGGTGACCATATTGCAGGCCGTACAAAAATCTTCCGATAGCCTGGGCGGCGCCTCGCGCAAGATCAATAATGCAGCCCTGGAAATCACCCAGGACGCCAGCAACACCCACAATTCAACCGATCAAGTAGCTGCCGCTATCAACGAAATGTCGGCGACAGTACAGGAGGTTGCCAATAACGCCAGCGGCGCCGCCGAGGCCGCGCAGGACGCCGACGAACATGCGCGCAAAGGCATGACCATTATGGAAAACACCATAACGGCCATCAGCCAGCTAAGTAGCGAAGTGGACAATGTCAGCGCCGCCATGCATCAACTGGAAGCCGAGACAGCACGTATTGGCGGTGTGCTGGATGTGATCAAGAGCGTGGCCGAACAGACTAACCTGCTCGCCCTTAACGCCGCCATCGAAGCCGCCCGCGCCGGCGAACAGGGCCGCGGTTTTGCGGTTGTAGCGGATGAAGTGCGCGCACTTGCCAAGCGAACCCAGGAATCCACCGCCGAAATCCAGCAGATTATCCAGGCGGTGCAGCAGGGTGCCAGCAAAGCCATGCATGCCATGAAATCCAGCCAGAGCAAAACCCAAAGCACCAGCGATATGGCGGGTCAGGCCGGCCAGGCTATAGTTCAGATCACCCAGGCAGTGGCGCGTATCCACGATATGAACACCCACATAGCCACAGCTGCCGAGCAACAAAGCTATGCGGCCGAGGAGATTAACAAGAACGTGGTACGCGTGGTCAATTTGGTGGAGAGCGCCGCCGACAAAGCCCAGCAATCCAGCCTGGTGGCCGCCGAACTGGATAATGCCGCACGTGAACTTGGCCGTCAGGTTAGCCAGTTCAGGCTTTAATAGCCGCTATCAAACCTCCGCCCCTTTTATCGCCATCACCGGTTGCACTTGCAGCCGGTTTGTCTTAAAGCTGTCATGCCACTGTCATAAGCTGATCCCAAATGTTGATTTGGGAGACACGCCATGAACATTGCCACTCGCCTTCTGGTGGGCGCCACCGCTCTCACCGCCTTTGCCGTAATCCTCGCTGCCGGTACCACCGGTTGGCTGGCCATCGATGACAGTGCCGACGCCTTCGAGCATTCCATCAACCAGCAATTCCAGTCAGTCGCCTTGGGCCGCGAGCAGAGCCTGCAGCGCCAGTTTGATGGCTACCGCGACCTGTTGCTCTCACTGGCACGCAGTCGTATGGCGCAAGAGGCGCTCTACAGTTTGGTGCGCCCTTTTGCCTCCTACCACTATGAAGCCAGCTCGCCGGGCGATGACGCACTGCGCCAGCAACTACGCAGCTGGTACGAGCAGGATTACGGCCAGCGCTACCGCACGGGCGCCGGGCAGGAACTGCCCGTCGACAACTGGCTGGAGGGGCTCTCCAGCGATGGCCTGTTGCTGCAAAGCAACTATATGTCGCACCAGGCCAACAGCGACTTTGGCGAACTTGCGGATGCGGCCGATGGCACCGTCTATGGTCAGCAACACAAACGCTATCATCCAGGGTTTCGCGATCTCGCCCGCCGCTTTGGCTTTAGCGACCTGATGCTGGTGGATAACCAGACGCTCTCGGTGATCTATTCCGTAAACAAAGGCCCGCAGTTTGGCAGCTCGCTTAAGACCGGCGCCTTCCGCGACAGCCAGCTCGCCCAAAGCCTGCGCCAACTCCAGGGGCAGCCCGGCGAACTGGCCATCTCCGGCTTCGCGCCCAGCGCCTTTCGTTTCGGGGAAGTGGCGACCTATCTAATAGTGCCGGTGTACCACGAACTCGCCGGCCAGCAACCGCTGGGCTTTTTGGTCGCTGAAGTGCCGGCCAGCAGTGTGTCCGCCACTGTAACCAGCCGTGGTGACTGGGCTGGCCTGGGTTTGGGCACTACTGGCGAAGCCTATCTGGTGGCGGGCGATGGTCGCGCCATCAGCGAACTGCGCGAAACCTTTACCGGTGTCAAACTGGATTCGCCCGCCATCAGCCGCGCACTTAAAGGCGAATCGGGTATGGGGCGCGAGCAGGATTATCGCGGCCGCGACATGTTTACCGCCTGGCGCCCGGTGCAGCTGGGCAGCCAGACCTACGCCCTGATCACCCAGCAATCGCCCGACGAAGTTTTCCAGCCCATCGCTAACCTGCGCCTGCATGTTTGGCGCAGCCTGCTGCTAGCCGCGTTGGTGTTGAGCGCCCTGGCTGCTGCCGCGGCACTGGTGTTCGCCCGCCAGTTCACCGCCCCCATCAGCCGCCTGGCCGAGCGCATTGCCCAAGCGGGCAGCCAACGGAATTTAAGTGTGGAGTTCCCGCAGGAGCGGCAGGACGAACTGGGCCAGATAAGCGCCGCACTCAACGGCTTGTTTGCCGAGCTGCGCCAGCTACTGCAGCAGGTGACCCAGGCCAGCCATCACTCGGTGACCAGCGCTACCGAAAACGCCGATACCAGCGAGCAATGCCGGCGTGAAACGGAGCGCCAGCGCCGCGAAGTCCAGGCGGTGGATACAGAGACAACCCAGATGGTGCGCGCGTTTGACCATATGACCAACCAGCTGGGCCAGGTGGCCGATACAGTCACCCAGGCTGCCAACACCGCCGCCAGTGGCCGCGAACGGGTGCTGAGCGTGGCCGACAATATCCGGTTACTATCAGACCAGGTAACCCAATCCTGCACCAGCATGGCAGCTTTGCGCGCCGCCGCGGACGACATAGTAACGGTGCTGGATACCATCCAGAGCGTGGCTGGCCAGACCAACCTGCTCGCACTCAATGCCGCTATTGAAGCCGCCCGCGCCGGAGAACAAGGGCGCGGCTTTGCCGTGGTCGCCGACGAAGTGCGCCGGCTGTCAGCCGATACCCAGGTAGCCACTGGTGAGATACAGGAACTGATTAATAAACTGCGTGAGACCGTAGATGAGACAGCGGCCGGGCTGGCGTTGGAGCAGGAAAGCTCGGCGCGCTGCCTGGCGGAATCGCGCGCCGCCGAGGCGGAACTGGACGGTATACAGCAGTCGGTGGGCGCCATACATCAAATCACTCACTCGCTGGCACGCCAGGCGCTGGATGAATCCGAGCGCGCCGAAACCATGCGCCTGCGATTGGCCGAGATGGTCACCGCCGTCAACCAGACCGACGAATCCATCGCCCGCCTCGCCCGTAGCGCCAACCACCAACACCAGCTGGCCCACCAAATGATGCAAACCACCCGCAGCCTCAAGTTTGGTTAGCGCTAGCGGCACTTTTGCAACGATTCCAGCGATCTGCAGACATAAAAAAAACCGGGCAATTGCCCGGTTCTCTTTCAGCTTAATCACTCGCAAACTTACTTGCGACGAATGCGGCCCAGCGCCAGCAAACCCAGACCCAGCAAGCTCAACAGCAGTTGATTTGGCTCGCTCACCTCGGTTTTGGGTGGCAGCGGTGGGTTATAACTCCAATGGTAATCGTGGATCTCACCATTACCTTGGTAGGATTTGGCGGCTATGGCACCATTGAGGTTGGAATTAGTGTAGATAGTTGCATCCAACGCCAGGATAGAGCCGTACCAGCTATCACCAAATTGCAGTGTCGTAGCATCGGTGAAGTTCCAAAGTACGTTGTTAGCCTTGTTCTGGAAGCCATTTACGTGGGCGTTGCCAGCGTTAAAGTTGCCGCCGGTCACGTTGATCAGGATATTTACAGCGTTGCCGAAGTTTACATTCCAGTTGATGTTCGCCAAATCCCATACAGAGATATTGAACACCGCCAGATCAGTCGTAGCACCAGTGTATTTGAAGGTCTTGTTGTTGCTATCGCCAGTAATGGAAGTGCCGGCGGAGCTGCTCAAGGAGGAGTAATAAGCAGCTTCGGCTTCCAGTTGCTCCAGAATGTCGGCTTTCTCTTCTGCCAGTGAACCATCCGTTACATGCTTGAAACAAGCATCTTTCTGGTTGATGTTCTGGCCGTGGCAGATGCCATTCCAGCTGTTGGAATTAGTGACGTTGGTGGTACCGCCGTAGGCTACATAGCCCGCTTCAACGTGCATGGCGTTATTGCCAGTCACATTGCCAACTACCTTAACGGTATCTTCGGTGGTGTTATTGGCTACATGCTGGGCAAATACCGAACCGTGTACCAGGTTGCCACCGATAAAGCTTTTACCTTCTACGTGGCCGCTACCACCGGATACATTGAAGTCACCGCTCAGGATAATGTTGTAATCATTCAAAGGAGTCGCATTGGCTACGCCAGCTGCCGTCAGAGCAACAAGCGCGACAATTTTTCTTATGGAAGCAACCGGCATATCAGGACCTTTTTTGATAAATAAAAGAACTTACCAAAAGTATGCAGTTTTTGTGCCTAAGACCATAAGTCATTAATTTGAAAAGAATCACTTTATCATTGAGAGATTTGTCACAGTTTTAATGTAAAGAATCTCGACATTTTGACGCCATTTTTTTGTCAAATTTTACAGTTGCCTCTGAAACATCTGGGCTGTCAGGACATGAGCAGCGACCAAGGAAGGGGGAATGATGCCGGGCAGAGCCGTGACCGATGCAAAAAAAGCACGACCAACCGGACTGAATAATAGTTGGCCGTGCTAAACCACACGCATAAATCAGGAAGCCTTACCTTTAAAGGAACGGGTCAGCTTCTCTCAATCATCCTCCCCCGCGAAGGGTGCGGCGAGATGGAGACGGAAACGCCGCGAGCTTTTCATTTCGTTAACCCCAAAAACAAAGTTGGGAAAGCTGTTAAATAGCCGCTGAAAGCTGCCGTCTGCCTTTGCAAGCTCCAGCCCCCGATAAATCCGATCCGCCAATTCGTGGTTATTTTTGTTAACGATAAAAAACACCGGTGCCGGGTAATACAACACCACATCGTTTGACACCATCAGGTTGGAGTCCTTGTTAAGCTCAAGCTCATTCCAGGCCTCGTGCACACCACGTGGAAAATAATCAAAGCGTTTACCCGCGAGCATCTTATAAAGCAGATCACTTTCATTGGAGGTAATAACTTTAAGGCCGTTGTTTCGCATGATATCTACGTCGGGCCAATCCACACCTTGCCCCGCCGAAAGACTGGATAGATCGTTAACGGTACGTATATTTTTAAATTTATCTTCATCTTCACGACGAATTACCAATACGCGATAGCCATTCATGCCGCGCAACAGCGGAATTTTTATAGGCAATAAATCCTTTTGAATCTGCGGACTGTTCATGCTCCAGTAAATATCTATAACCCCGTTACGTTTGTACAACTCGGCACGGAATCGCTTGCTCGAATATTTATGCAGGAAGTGAACGACACGAAAATCACCCAGGCAACTCTGCGTTTTCTCCAGCGCCAGGCTTAAGATATCAATAAAAAAGGCGTCGTTCTTTTTGGCCAGCTGGTCAAAATAAGGAACTCGCACTACTTCAATATGATCGTCCGGGCAGACCAGCGCACCCGCTTCGGAATAAGCCTGAGCTGGTAGCGCCAACACCCACCCCAGCGACACGAGTCGCCATCCAGTTTTTTTCTCCAAAAAAACCCGCAAAAAACAATAAGTGACGACTAACAAGAATATGATGTTCATTTTTCATCAACCTAAAAAAGTTAATGAGTTCCATTCTTTGTTAACAGTGACCTGGCTTTTTCTGGATCAAACCACAGCTCTTTCCGTTCAAAGGGAGTAGCTAACGGCATATCCGGATTTTCAATGTTTATGACTTTCCTGTCTGCAAAATTACTTAATGCGATGGCATTGGCTATTGTTGGGCTCGAATAAAAAAATTCATCGTAAGAGTTGTCGGCCAATGACAGTTCAAAACCTCTGGCAATTAACGCTGCCAGTTTCTCATTATTTTTATTCACGAAAAAATAAAATGCCGATGGGTAGTGGATCATAATGTTCTTTTCGACGGCAAAGTTATATTTATTCCACGTCGACAATTCACTCCAGGGTTCAAAGATTCCCCGAGGGAAATAATCAAATCTACCACCATCCAGCATAGGAAAAAGATTTACATATTTAGTAGTGGTAACCAGGGGTAAACCTGAGGCCTTTAAGATTTTAGAATCAGCCCAGGTCACCCCCTGGCCCGCTTTTAGTTGTTTTAAATCGTCAAGTGTTTTTATTTTGTCAAATTTGTATTGTTCGTTTTTATTAATAATAAATATTCTATAACCCAGCAATCCTTTAAAAACACAGTATCTCACCGGCAAAAAACGCTGCTCCATATCAACAGAAGTAACGCCCCAGATTACGGATAAATGATTTGCATCCAACTCCGCCTGAGCCCTGCCATCAGTAAAACTTTCGGTGGAAGATTCAAGCGTTATGGAGGGATCAGCTTTATGTAAAACCAGGCTCAACAAGCTGATATTAAAATCGTCATTCGTACTGGTTGATTTATTGTGAATAACGGTAATAGCAAAGCATTGGGCAGATAAAACGAAAAGTGCAACGGCAAAGATAGTGTTCACAGTTCAAATCCTCAAAAAGGGAGCGTGGCAATGCCTCGCTCCAAAGCTTGGCGTACGAGGAGCACACCGTAGGAGAGGAACAAACTTGTTGGTAAAAAGCCCTCCAGCCTTAAGACGACGTGGCCGGAGGGCAACAAGCAATTAGAAGCGATAACCAACTGTCAATTTAATATTGCGTGGCATGATGTAACGGCCATTTGATGACAGGCCCACCGCGCGAGGATCACTTTCTGTCAGTGCTTGCTCGTCGGTAAGGTTGTCGATTGCCAATTGGAAGCTCAGCTTGTCAAGCGTTACGATTGCACCCAAATCCACCTTGGTGTAGCCGGCCAATTTATTAGTATTGGAGTTATCACCAAAACGATCACTGATTCGACTGACAGTGCCATACAAGTTAAGGTCAGCACTGCCAACGCTCAGCTTGTAACTGGGTGTCAAACGGAATTGTGATTTTGGTTGACGAAGAACTTGATTACCGGCATTAGGCTCAGTATCAACAACCGGATCCTGGATGGTTCCGTTCAGGTTGATAGAGAAATTTCCATAGTTCCAGTTACCATCCAGCTCAATACCGGTAGAGTGGGTTTGGAAGCGGGTACACACAGGGCCGCCCACATTACAATCGGGAGCACCGTCGGTAGTGTTGTGGAACAAGGTGGCATACAGCGAGTAATCGCCTCTGGAGAGTTTGTAGCCCAACTCTTGCTGATCAACTTCGATAACGAGATTGGAACCTTTTTTATAGCTCGCGTTGAAGTTTCTATAATCATCAAAGTCAGCAAACTTGAAGCCACTGTTAACACGGAAGAATATCCCCTGGTCTTCAGCATAATTCCAGTTAACTGCACCAGTGTAAGATTGTTTGGTTACATCGGCGTCGGCATTGGTTTCAAAAACGCCATCGCGCGCGCCTGTATCAGCGTCATACACTGTTTTGCGATTAGCATTGCGAACACCAAAGTCCATTGTCCATTCGCCGAAATAAAACTCGGTGGCCAAATATTCAGCAACTTCGCGCGCTTCACCCGATGCGTCTACGTCGTATTTCCAGGTGCAGGTAGTTTGTGTACTTGCCTGGCATGCAACATTTGGCATGCTTGCCGCGCTAATTTGTTCGCCGTCGTGTTTGAGTTGATACCATTTCTGGTTTCCGATTGACCACCATTCGTCAACACCCCATGCAGAGGTGTAAACACCGGCAGTCACTTTGAATGAATCCCATTTTTTAGAGAAGCTGAAATCGTTGTTGAAAGTTTTGATATCTTTCTCTACAACCCAACCACCAAATTGCTGGACGAGATCACTGCTCAATACATCGTCGCCGCTGATATTTTTTCCGTCCAGACCACCGTTGAGACTACCGAGTGTTTGAGCACCACCCTGTGGTACAAAGCCCAGGGTATTCGCAGCACCTTTGGTCAAACTGAAACGATCGGTAAAATTCCAATCATCCGCCAGCGCGAGCTGGATATTACCGCCAGTGACGCTGCCATTCCAACCGCGGCCTTCGCCGAGATTAAAAGATTGCCAGGTAACTTCACTATTGCCTACACCAGCACTGCTCACACCGGAAACAGGAATAGATATTTTGCGGTTGCTTGGGCCAACTTGGGTATAGGACGCATCCAATCCGGTTTTAATCACACCGTTGTCGAGGGCCTGTGGAAGATACCAGGTACCATGATCATCGGTGGCGCGATGGAAAACTTCAATTTTTCCGTTGTCGAGAACCTTGGTAATGTTCAACGTGAATTGATGACCTTCTTCCGCATTAAAGCCAGCGTCTCTAATGCCGGGAGAAGAGCTGATGTAGCCACCCACCATATAATAAAGATTGTCGGCAAGTTTACCGCTGCTCATCACATCAATGCGCTGCAAGTCATAATCAGACATGCTGTACTTAACAACGCCTTCCGTTTCCTCACCGCCTTCCTTCAACAGAAAGTTGGTGGTCAAACCTACCTGGCCGTTAGCAAATACCGGGTTGGGACCGCCGCGCAAACCTTCGAGGTGATCAATGGTCTCGTCGATACGAAACAGTGTGGTATTTTCCATAAAGGATAAAGAGGGTGCGGGATAAACGGGCAAGCCGTTAATTGAGAGCGTCAGGAAGTCCGCATCACCACCGCTGGGAAAGCCACGCACAAATACGTTAGCACCAGATACACCGCCGGATGATTCAACCCATACGCCGGGAACTGTTTTTAACAAATCCGCTGTACTTGAAGGCGCTACTTCCGCAATGTCTTTATCACTGACGGTAGAAATGGCGAAACTTGCATCCAGTTTTCGAATTGCTTCGCCGTTTGCAGTTCCCGTTACGATTACTTCATCGATTGTTGCCTCTTCCGCTGCCATCGCAGAAAAACTGGGCATCAACGCTATTGGGGCAAGCATGATGACAAATCTTTTGGTGAGAAGATCTGAAATCACTTGTGACATTATTTTCTTGTTCATCGCTGTCTCCACATCGTGTTTTGATTTACTTATTGTCTAATTAAACATCCATAGCCGAGTAAAAGAGTGATGTCTTTTAAGTCCTCCTATTCATCCTAAAGAATTTCCGTTAAAACGCAATCGATTGCATAAAGTCGCCAAGATCATTTTTCCATAACAGCATTTCGCCTTATGGATACTGCTTATTTTTTTATAGGGAAATTGAAATTTTTCGATCAGAAATTGCGAATGCGTCAAAAATTAAAAAATCGGAAAGCGCAGAAAAAACTATTTCGGCAAAATCCAATTCAACTTCTGATCCTATGCCCACTGAATAAATACCCGCCGAGTTTAACGCTAAAACGCCAGCAGGTGCATCTTCAAAACCAATGATAGTAGATGGCTCCATTTTCAAACCTGCAGCGGCAGCCAGAAAAATTTCCGGGTCCGGTTTCGAGTGGGATATTGTTGCGGCGTCCACTACAAAATCAAAATAATCGATGACGTTTAGGGCATTGATAACTTGCGCAGCATTCTTGCTCGCCGATGCCAAAGCAACAGGAATCTGGTGATGCTTCAATAATGTTAAGGTGTCCAATGCGCCAGGCAATAAATCCTGTTGATCGAGACCATCAATAAGGCCAAGGTAATAGCTGTTCTTTCGATCAGCCAGCTTTCGCTTTTCTTGTTCAGAAAAACGCGCACTGGATTCACCTAGCAACACCTCAAGCGAGGTCAAGCGCTCCAATCCTCGCAATCGGCTTTCGGCATCAGCGGGCATTTCCAGCCCAAGCTCATTCATCAATTGGGTCCAGGCTTTTGAGTGCATCACAGCGGTGTCCGCCAATACACCATCGAGATCAAATACGGCTGCGCAAAAATGTCTCACGATGCTTCTCCCAAAACACGAGTATGCAGCCCCAACCCCACATGGATCTTTTCTTCTCTCACCAAAATATCTTCACCAAAATGTTTTATCACCATAGGATCGCCGCTTAGCAACGTATACTCGGCGAAAGCATTCGTTACCCTGACCTGCAATTCGCGGCCGCGAAATTTCACCTGGAAGGTATAACTGCCGATTTCTTTTTCATAAGTCGGGCAGAAAATTAATTTGTTATCCGAGACTCTCATGCCGGCGAAGCCCTGGACCATACACAACCATGCACCACCCATACAGGCGGTATGTATGCCGTGTTGGGTGTTATTGTGTCTGTTATCCAAATCCATGCGCACGACTTCGTTAAAGTACTGCAGGGCTTTATCGCTGTAGCCAACTTCATTGGCAATAATGCTATGGATACAAGCAGACAAAGTTGAGTCGTGTGTGGTTATTGGCTCGTAAAAATCAAAATTATTTTTCTTTTGTTGTGGGCTGAACTTGTCATTCAACAACAATAACGCCAGGACGGTATCTGCCTGCTTACACACTTTGTGGCGATAAATAACCAACGGATGAAAGTGCAGCAACAGCGGATATTTTTCCGCGGGTACACCGGCAAAATCCCAGTCGGGCTTGTTGAGGAAGGCATCGTCCTGAAGATGAATCCCGCGGGTTTCATCGTAGGGAAGGTACATATTGGCCGCTGCCGATGCCATTTGCTTCACTTCATTTTCACTGAGCCCGAGACGATGGCTCAGCACCTCTGTGTACTGCGGGTCTGATACTTTTAGCCACTCGTAAACATCACTGGCGAACTGTAAATGGTTTTTCGCCATCAGGTTCGTATAAAAGTTATTGTTAACTACCGCGGTGTATTCATCGGGTCCTGTCACACTGCAAATACAAAACTGGTTGTTGCGCGTATTGTCGTAATGGCCAATCGACAGCCATACGCGCGCGCCCTCCAATACAATTTCAGCTCCATAATACTTGAGGAAATCTGCATCGTTAGTTACCAGATGATATTGCTGTACTGCATAAGCAATATCGGCGTTTATGTGATACTGGGCTGTACCAGCCGGATAATAAGCCGAACACTCCTCACCACCGATAGTGCGCCAGGGAAAGAGTGCCCCTTTTGGAATACTTAACTCACGTGCACGCTGCCGCGCTGAGTCGAGAATGCCATAGCGATACATCAAGAGATTTCTGGCCAGCTCAGGTTTGGTAAACAGGAAGAAAGGGAATATATAAATTTCAGTATCCCAAAAGTAATGGCCATCGTAACCATTTCCCGTAATCCCTTTGGCGGCAATATTATTTTTGCCACTGCGGCCCACGGATTGGAACAAATGAAATAGATTAAAACGCATACCCTGCAGCAGCGGCAGGTTTGCATCTATGTTGATGTCGGCCAGCTTCCAGAAGTCGGCAAGGGCTGCTGCCTGTAGCTGGCTGTGCTCCGCAAACGAAAATTCAGCTAATCGATTTAACTCACAACGCAGGTTATCAAGGTCATGATCCCTGGCATCGCGCGTCGCGGTATAGGACACATATTTGGTCAGCGTCAGTTTTTCACCCGGTCTCATCGACAAACTATAGTTGCAGGCAACACCCGCATTAATCGTCGCCGGTTGAATTGATACCTGGCTCACGCCATTCCATTCAACGAGATGGTTAGCTAAAACAGATATATAAAATCCTGTGCTACAGATTCGCTGGACATAATGCAGTTGATTGCCCTCGCAACCTTTTAACAGCACTTCCATATCATCGACATTAACATCGGTACCCGCGCGCGGATCATCTACATCAGTCACAGGTGCGGTAACCGCATGCAGGCCTGATTGCAGACTTAATTCACCTTGAAAATCGACAGATTCAACACTGTATTCAATGGCGACCAGTGACGAATACTTGAGTGAAACCAATCGCTTACTGCTGATTTTTACCGAGCTGCCGTCACCCGTGCGCCACAGGGTTTCGCGCTGCAAGCTGCCGTCATCCATTCCAAACTCGCGCTTGTGTGACATGACCTTGCCGGCGGACGAGCAATCTACTTGCTCGCCATCGAACGCGAGCACAAAATTTAGCGGCGATGGCGCCGAGGCAATTTTTTGATTGTTTTTGGCAAATCCATAGGCGGACTCACCATAAAGAATAGGCTCCGACGAATAAATTCCATTTAAGTAACAGCCGTGGCCGTGCGTAACTGATTCATCCAGATCACCGCGAAGACCAATCACACCATTTGCAAGCGCAAACAGCGTTGCATTGAGCGCGGCATCGTGGGGCTTATAACTAAGCTCGGAAATTTTCCAGGCGTTTTCGCCATAAAAACGTGATGGTAAGGCTGCGATATTTTTCATTTATACCCTGTCAAATAAAAAAATAATTGTAGGTATTATTTATATTACATTTGGCGAAACTCTTTTTGTTTCGTCCTGCAATTCAACAAAGCTTAATCATTTACGCAATCGATTGCAATAAAAATGATAAAGGACTAGTATTATTGAAAAGCTAGTCGTGAGTTACCGCAGAAAATAATTAACAGCAGACGAACATCATGAACAACAAATTTACTCTCGCCACGTTATTTCTTGTCTATTTTATTTTTGCAATTTTGTTGAATAGTACGGGCACGGTGATCTTGCAGGTCATCAATACTTACGATATTGGCAAAACAGAAGCCAGCATTTTGGAATTGATGAAAGACATTTCAATTGCAGCGGTGACTTTTTTTGCTGCATCACTGCTACCACGAATTGGTTATAAAAATGCGCTTATTATAAGCATGACAATAGTTGCGCTGGGCTGTTGCCTGATGCCCATACTGCCAAGCTTTTTAACCACCAAAGTCTTGTTTTTTCTTTTGGGCGTCTCTTTTGCGCTGGCCAAAATATCCGTCTATTCGTCTATTCGTCTATTGGCTTATTGACGCAATCTAAGCACGAACACACCAGCACTCTAAATCTATTAGAAGGTTTTTTTATGATTGGAGTGCTAAGTGGCTCCTGGCTATTTGCATCCTTCATAGATTCCGCCAACCCTAAATCTCCCAGCTGGCTCAATGTGTATTGGATGTTGGCGGTGATGGCCGGCAGTATTGCCCTGCTCATTAGCTATGCAAAACTCGATAGTTCGCAACTGCATGGCGAGCAGCAACACAACTACGCAAAAAATCTGGGGGGAATGCTGCGGCTTCTATTGCGGCCACTGGTGTGTGTATACGTACTATCAGCTTTTGTTTTTGTACTTATAGAACAAAGTATCGGTACCTGGTTGCCAACCTTTAACAATGAGATTTTGAAACTGCCGTTAGCAATGAGTGTACAGGTCGCCAGTATTTTTGCAGCTTCCTGTGCGATTGGCAGGCTCTGTGCCAGCGTTATTACCCGGCGAATCAGTTGGTATCCCGTGGTGAATGTTTGTATTTTGTCGGTGGCTTTCCTAATTGTTTTAACATTGCCATTAACAGACAACATTACTGTTAACGATAATATCAGCTGGTTTAATGCCCCAATCGCAGCATACATATTTCCATTGCTGGGATTTTTTCTCGCACCCATTTATCCCTGCATTAACTCTGTCATGTTGACCTCACTACCCAAGCACCAACATGCCGCCATGACCGGGCTTCTGGTAATTTTTTCCGCACTGGGAGGAACAACCGGATCAATGTTGACGGGTTATATTTTCGGAAAATTCAGCGGCCAAACGGCTTTTTACTTAACGCTGGCCCCGATTCTAATGATTTTGTTTTCGCTTTACTTTTTCAAACGGTCCGTAGACAAAGTGGAGTCCATGCTTAATCCGGAGGAAATGCCCAAGGAAAAAAAGGAGAAGTTGGCGTCCCCAAGCTTTAGCGCAACCGAGCTCTAAAACGCCACTTTAAGCAAAGCTTCACTCCTACGCTTGTTAACGCCTATAATGCCTGCCCCTTAAAAGTCAGGCAGGTGCCTGGTTTTATCCTGTATTTGCGTACAGGGCATCATCATTCATATCAGGTAAGCGTGGCATGAGTAAGAGCAGCGTAGCCAAATCAATTGCTGATATAGCGCAGCGTTCCGGATTTTCGGAATCCACTGTATCGCGAGCACTTAATGACAACCCTATGATCAGTCTTGAGACGCGCGAAAAGATTCAAAAAATTGCCAAGGACATGCATTACAGCTTCAATGAAGGAGCGCGGAACTTGCGTCTTCAAAAAAGCCATACGATTTCCATACTGATCAACAACGACAACAACCACATCCAAACGCTATCCGATCCATTTATGATGGATTTAATCAGTGTGATAGCCGACGAATTAGACAAGCATAAATACAATCTGCTGTTTTGCAGTAGCGCTATAGAAAAAGACAAGCTCTACGGTCAGCTAATACGCTCAAAAAAATCCGATGGCATTATCATTATTGGTCAAGGAAAGAATGATGACTTTATTCGCACCCTTGCCGAAATGGAGGTACCCATTGTTGTTTGGGGTGGAAAGATTTCCCACGCAAATTATTGTGTCGTAGGTAGCGATAATTATGCGGGCGGTGCGCTGGCCGCCAAGCAATTGATTTTGGACAAACGCAAACACTTTTTATTTTTAGGCGATATATCCCACCCCGAAATTAAAAATCGCTACCTGGGTTTTATTGATACGCTCAGCGCCTATGGCCTGGAAGGTAACCAGAAATCTGTATCAGCCGGTTTTTCGGTGCAATCCGGTTATGACCAAATATTAGATCTGATGTTGCATCAGGAAGGCTTTGATGCTGTGTTTGCAGCGAGCGATCAAATCGCGATGGGTGCCATCAAAGCGTTGCAAGCGCATGGCAAGCAAGTGCCAAAAGATGTTTCGGTTGTCGGTTTTGACCATATTCCTTTTGCTGCTTATTTTTCACCGCCGCTCACGACTATCAAACAAGATATTGAAGCGGGTGGAAAACTGCTTGTTTCCAAGCTGATTAATTTGTTAAACGGTAAAGCGCCCAAATCCCATTTTTTGACTCCCACCCTTATTACCGGTGGTTCTTGTGTGAGGGCTCATACATAAATAGCGCGCATGTGCGCAGCCATTGATGGGCAAAAACATGTACCAGGATTAAAAATAGCATTACTTTTTTTACTCAGACAAATCACTGTTTTTGTAAGAACTGTTTGATTTTTACCGGGAGCATTTTATGCGCGCATTATCTTTCGCTCTGCTGCTATTGGTACTGTTGGTCGACATCAGTTGGGCGGAGGAAAAATCGCCCGCTGATGTTTATGGTGAATTATTTGAGCAAGTCCAGCTGCAAAAAGTGTTTGCCGATGGCAAAACTTTTGTGGATGCCCAGCCCAAATTTGCTCCCGAAAAAATCATGGCTGACTTCAATCAGCGCAAACCATTGCAGGGTGCGCCCCTGAAGGCATTTGTACTGGAGCACTTCACAGTTCCGGAAGGAGTGGCTCCCCCCGCCTCGCACAGCGAACGCTTGCCGCTTAGCCAACATATCTCCCAACTCTGGCCGCAATTACAGCGCCCCGCCAATACCCAAATTGAAGGCTCCTCACTATTGCCACTGCCTGAACCCTATGTGGTACCCGGCGGGCGTTTTCGCGAAATTTATTATTGGGATAGTTACTTCACGATGCTCGGTTTGGCCGCTGACGGCCGCACCGATCTGGTGAAATCCATGCTCAATAATTTTGAAAGCCTGATCACCCGCTACGGCCATATTCCCAACGGCAATCGCAGCTATTACCTGAGCCGTTCCCAACCGCCTTTTTTTGCGCTGATGACTCAAATAGTACCTACTGATGACCAGGCTACCCTTGCTCATCAGCTCGCGGCACTACAAGTTGAGTACCATTTCTGGATGAAAGGAAAGGAGTGTCTGACTGTCTCGCTCAACGCCTGTATGCACGTGGTACGTATGGGCGATGGCAGCTTTCTCAATCGTTATTGGGATGAGAAGGCGACGCCGCGCGATGAATCCTACGCGGAGGATGTGCTCACCGCCGCAAACACCAATCGCACCAAAACCGACGTCTATCGTCACCTGCGCGCCGGCGCGGAGAGCGGTTGGGATTTCAGTTCGCGCTGGTTAAAAAATCCCGATGACCTGCGCAGCATAGTAACCACCGATATAGTGCCCGTGGATTTGAATAGCCTGCTCTGGTTGCAGGAAATTGAGATAGCGCGCCTTTGCCAGCGCTTACAAAATATGAGTTGCAACGCCGAATACCGGCAGTTCGCACGTCTGCGTGCTGCCGCTATCCAAAAATATTTGTGGGTACCGGCGCAGAGCCGCTTCGCTGATTTTGATCTGGTACAAAAACGCACCACGCCCGTGGTATCCGCCGCAACTCTGTTTCCACTCTTTGCCGGTTTGGCTAGCGAGCATCAAGCCAAGGCTGTGGCAAAAACGACACGCACATTGTTATTGGCGAACGGCGGTTTACGCACTACGCCCCTGCGCACCCATCAACAGTGGGATAGCCCCAATGGTTGGGCTCCCCTGCAATGGATTGCGGTGGTGGGCTTGCGCAATTACGGGGAGCAGCAGCTCGCGCAGGAAATCGCCCAAAAATGGCTGCACACAGTGGCGGTCACCTATGCTGAAACTGGCAAGCTGCTGGAAAAATACGATGTAGAGGAGCGTCGCCCCGGTGGCGGCGGAGAATACCCACTGCAGGATGGTTTCGGCTGGACCAACGGCGTGGTACGCAGCCTTATGGTGCTTTACCCCGAGGCCGAGATCCCGACCCAATAACAACCGTTTGTTAACACAGAGCGCTAGCCATTGAGCCTGCTTCTTGGGCACACTAGGTCCTTTTCTTTGGGTAGCGCTTCGTGGACTTCACCTTTCCCGCCATCGGCATCATTCACTCCTGTTTTAAGGAAAAGTTTGGCATACCTCGCCAGCCCGGCCTGGCGCCCTTAGCCAAAGCCCGCCTGGAATTGCTGCCGCCTTACAACGAGCTGGCAGCGCTGGATGGTTTGGAAAACTGTAGCCATCTCTGGGTGCAGTTTGTCTTTCATGCAAACAAGAGAGAAGAGTGGAAACCCAAGGTGAAGCCACCGCGGTTGGGCGGCAATAAAACCCTCGGTGTATTTGCGACTCGCTCACCCACACGACCCTCGCCTATTGGTCTCTCGGTGTGCACGCTGGAGGGTATAGTGCAAGAGGGAACACGCCTGTGGCTGGAGCTGGGTGGTGTGGATTTGCTGGACGGCACGCCGGTACTGGATATCAAACCCTATGTACCCTATGTGGACCTGGTGCCGGAGGCGATCAATCGTTTTGCCGAGGCCGCGCCTGTACTGGTACCCGTCAGCTTTACCCCGGATGCCACACGCCTGTGTGCGATCCATCCAAACCCCAAACTCGCCGACCTCATTCGCCAGATACTCCAGCAGGACCCGCGGCCACAATACCAACAACCAGACCCGACGCGTCTCTACGGCATGAAGCTATTGGATCTGGACGTGCAATGGCGCTATGTGGAGGAGGCGATCGAAGTAGTGGCGATAGTGACGCTCTGAGCCAACTTGCACAGGCCCCCTACACATACCTTAGGGAGCGCAAATCATCTAAAGCCCCACCCCTGATCGCCGGGCCTTTGTGCTATGATGCCGCCCAAATTTTTCCACCTCTCCATTCCAGCGTGCCGGCCCAGCCTGCATCCTGCGAATCCTTTCCTCCGGAGCTACCATGAGCAAGACCTCGCTAGACAAAAGCAAGATCAAATTCCTGCTGCTTGAAGGCGTGCACCAATCTGCGGTGCAAACCCTCAACGACCAGGGCTACACCAACATCGAGTACCTGAAAACCGCGCTGGATGAAGACGCCCTGATCGAAAAGATCCAGGACGCCCACTTCGTTGGCCTGCGCTCGCGCACCCAGCTGACCCGTCGCGTGTTTGAAAACGCACCCAAACTGATTGCCGCAGGCTGCTTCTGTATCGGCACCAACCAGGTTGATCTAAAAGCCGCTCAGGAACACGGCGTTGCGGTCTTCAACGCGCCCTACTCCAACACCCGTTCAGTAGCGGAACTGGTGATCGCTGAGGCCATCCTGCTGCTGCGCAACATCCCGCAAAAGAACGCCGTGTGCCATCGCGGCGGTTGGGACAAGTCTGCTGTGGGCTCCTACGAAATCCGCGGTAAAAAGCTCGGCCTGATCGGCTACGGCTCCATCGGCAGCCAGACTTCTGTATTGGCTGAGTCGCTGGGCATGCAAGTGCAGTTCTACGACACCATCACCAAGCTGCCACTGGGCAACGCCCACCAGATCCGCGAACTGGACGAGCTGCTGGCCACCTCTGACATCATCAGCCTGCACGTGCCCGAAACCGCTGCCACACAAGACATGATTGGCGCGCGCGAAATCGGCCTGATGAAGAAAGGCGCCATCCTGATCAACGCCTCACGCGGCACAGTGGTAGACATTGATGCATTGGCGGCGGCTATCAAATCTGGCGCTTTGGCCGGTGCAGCTATCGACGTATTCCCCGAAGAGCCCAAAGCCAACGACGACGAATTCGTGTCAGCCCTGCGCGGTTTGGACAATGTGATCCTGACCCCGCACATCGGCGGCTCCACCATGGAGGCGCAAGCCAATATTGGCATCGAAGTGGCGGAAAAGCTGATTAAATACTCCGACAACGGCACCACCACCAGCTCGGTCAACTTCCCCGAAGTGGCATTACCTGGCCATCCGGACGCGCATCGTTTACTGCACGTACACGCCAACGTTCCCGGTGTACTGTCGAAGATCAACAAAATCTTCTCCGACAACCACATCAACATCGCCTCCCAATACCTGCAAACCAACGACAAGGTTGGCTATGTGGTAGTGGACATCAACTCCCCTTACGATGAAGCGGCCGTTGAGCAGTTGAAGGCGATTGAAGGGACGATTCGCTGCCGCGTGTTGTTTTAAACGCAAGCGATTCCACGATGTAAAAAGGCCGCATTGCGGCCTTTTTTATTGCTATCCGATAAACGCTAAACCGCCTCCGTCACCCGCTCCTCACTCGGCGAATGCCCAATAATTCGTTTAAACGCCCGACTAAACGACGCTTCGGAATCGTAGCCCAGGCGGTTGGCAGCGGTAGCGATACGCATGCCGTCCTGGGCGATCCACTGCCGTGCCTGGAACATTTTTACGCGCGCTACGTATTTGGCGGGGGTTTCGCCCAGGGTGCGGGTGAATTTGTCGGTAAAGCTGGAGCGTGAGGCACCCATCAGGTCTGCGAGTTTTGCCACCGACCAGTCGCTCTCAGGCTGCATATGGATGGCGGCGATGACTTTGCCAATTTGCGGACAGCGCACGGCGGCTATCCAGCCGGTGGAGTCGCTGCAGGCACATTCCACCCAGGCGCGGATAATGCTGGCCGCCAGTACATCAGCCAGGCGCGCCAGGATTCCGCAGGAGCCGATGCGGTTCAGGTCGATTTCGCGTTCCATAGCGTCGAGCATCACAGGTACTGTCGGGTCGCGCCGGGCGAGATCGCGGGCGCGCATCAGGTCGGGCATCATCGCCATAAGGGGATGCAGTGGATCGAGGTTAAAGCGCATGGCGCCGCAGAAGAGCATGTCCGGCTCAAGGGTGCCATCGGCCGTCTCGCCGCTCGCACACTCACCGTTCACAAGATAAATACTGTCGGATACCTCGCGGCGGGCAAGGGAATTTATATCCACCGTCGGTAAATCCGGCGAACTGGCCATGATATGGAAGCTGCCGCGTGGAAAGAGCACCGCATCACCGGGGTTCAGTTGCACCCAATCGCTGGAGTCCGTCTTCAACCAGCAACTACCTTGCGCCACGAAGTGGAAACGCGCCTCACGCTGTGCGGGGAAGGCCACCGCCCAAGGTGCGCGCAGATGGCAGCGGCCATATTCCACCCCGTCGAGACGCAGGCCAAGCAGGATTTCCGTCAGTGTATCGAGCATATCACCCATCCAAATTTGGTTAAATAGTCATGCATTTAGGATTTTATATCATAGAAAAGCCAAAACCTTAACTCTAGACTGCAGCTACGATTAACTCTCTGTAGAGCTGCCATGAACGATACCACCTGCCCAGATACATCCCTTCTACTTCAAACTCCCTCTGATCTTAACGCTGCTAATTGGCCCGGCATATTGAGCCTGACGCTCGGTGTATTTGGCCTGGTAACGGCCGAGTTCCTGCCCGCCAGCCTGCTAACGGCCATGGCGACAGATCTGGGGATTTCCGCTGGCGCCGCTGGCCAGGCGGTGACCGCGACGGCGCTGGTTGGCGCCCTGGCAGCACTGAGCATCCCCGTGCTTACACGCAACCTGGATCGCAAACTCGTGCTCTTGGGTTTGTCGCTGCTGTTGGTTACCTCCAATCTGCTGGCGGCAGTGGCATCCAGCTTTTTTGTGTTGATTGTGGCCCGGGTCTTGTTGGGTGTTGCACTGGGTGGGTTTTGGTCCATGGCGGCTGCGCTGGCGATGAGGTTGGTGCCGGAACATCTCTTTGCGCGCGCCATGTCGGTGGTGCTGACGGGCGTCTCGGTCGCCACCGTTTGCGCTGCACCTCTGGGGGCTTACATGGGTGATCTCTGGGGATGGCGCAGCGCTTTTATCGCGGCGGGCTGTTTAAGCCTGGTGACCATAGTCTCGCAGGTATTTGCTATTCAGGGGCTGCCACCGAAGGACAATCCCAATGTGAAAATCCTGTTCCAGTTGCTCGGCCGTACCCAGGTGCGCATTGCCTTGCTGGCAGTGATGTTAATTATCTCCGGCCACTTCGCCGGCTTCACTTATATTCGCCCTTTATTGGAAGGCGTAACCCAAGTGTCCATCAGCACCATTTCCGCCATATTGCTTGGCTATGGCATCGGCGGATTTTTTGGTAATTTCGCTGGCGGCTTTATCGCCGAGCGGAGTGAGCGCAATGCGATTATTTTCGGCGGCGTTGTCATCATTGCCATGGCGCTTGTGCTGGTCGTAGCCGGGAAAACCCCAAGCCTCGCGGCAGTTTCCATCGCACTTTGGGGATTTGCTTTCGGCGCTTTTCCTATTGGTTTTCAAACCTGGATTATTCGCGCCGCGCCGGATCAAGCTGAGGGCGCGGGCGGCTTACTGGTCGCCGCCTTTCAAATCGCCATCGCCAGCGGTGCCGTCGGCGGAGGCATTTTGGTGGATTATCTGGGCGCCTTGGGTGGCCCGATTTTCGCGCTGATAACTATCAGCTTGGGCAGTTTATTGGTCATGCGCTTTGGGCCACGCCCCTAGGCATTGAGAGCAAATTTAATGACCTGAATCACAAACCCCAAAAACCGCTGCCAATTATGTCAGCGGTTTTTTATTGCCGGCGTTATAGCTCCAATAGCACCGGATTCCGCCGGTGCCTGGCGGAGGACACTATCATGGGGCATTCGGTAAAACTCGATAGGAAGTGTGTGGCGGGGGCCGGCGCTGTAGCCGGGTTAAGTGCTTGCGGGGGCGGTGGATCAGGTGGCGGGGCGGCTTCGTCAGTGGCCAGTTCGTCGCTCGCCAGTTCATCAGTAACAAGCTCATCCCTCAGCAGCTCGATCAGCGCGTCGGCAACCTCCGCCTCTTCCAGCCAATCCAGTCTTGGACTGTCCTCATCCAGCGCTTCAAGCGCATCCAGCTCGGCCGGCACTATTAGCGCCGAACAGGCGGCCAGTTTTCTGGCGCAGGCGAGCCTCGCCAGTAGTGCAGCGGATATTGCCCAGGTTCAATCCCAGGGTTACCGCGGCTGGCTGGACGCCGAGATGGCCAAGCCGCCCGGCGCCAGCCTGGTGGATATGCTCAAAGCCAAGGGGCTGGACGATATCGCCTACAAAAATAATGTAGCCGGCATAGACAACGTACTCTGGAAGCGCCTGCTGACAGGCACCGACCCGCTGCGACTGCGGGTGGCACTGGCGCTATCGGAGATTGTGGTGGTAAGCAGCAACCTGGCCGGGGTGCGCTATCGCCAGTTCGCCATGGCCTATTACTGGGGGATTCTCGAAGCCAACGCTTTCGGCCGCTATCACGACCTGCTGGAACAGGTATCCAAGGCACCGGCCATGGGCGCCTGGCTGACCTATCGCGGCAATCGCAAAGCCAGCGGCGACAATCTGCCCGACGAAAACTATGCCCGCGAAATCATGCAGTTGTTCAGCATAGGCGTGTACCAGTTGAACCTGGATGGCAGCCTCAAACTCAGCAATGACAAACCCATAGAAACCTACAACCAGACCGACGTAAGCCAGCTGGCGCGGGTGTTTACCGGCTGGGATCTGGACCCGAATCAGGGCACCAAAGACACACCCGACGCCTCCTATCACCCCATGGTGCAGACCGCCAAATACCACGAGAGCGGCACCAAAATTTTTTTAGGTACGACCATCTCCGCCAATACTGACGGCGAAACCAGCCTGCAACTGGCACTCGATACACTCATGGCCCATCCCAATATGGCGCCGTTCATTAGTAGGCAATTGATCCAGCGGCTGGTGACCAGCAACCCCGACCCCAACTACGTCGCGCGGGTTGCCGCCGTGTTCAACAACAACGGTGCGGGCATTAAGGGCGATTTGGCGGCAGTGGTGCGCGCGATTTTGCTGGATTCCACCGCCCGCTCCAGTGCACGCTTGAGCGATGCTGGCTTCGGCAAATTGCGCGAACCTATGCTGCGCTTTCTGCAATGGGCGCGCACTTTCGGCTACCGCGATGCGAAGGATACCTGGGCCATTGGCGACACCTCCGACCCCGCAACACGCCTTGGTCAAAGTCCGTTGCGCTCCGCATCAGTATTTAATTTTTATCGCCCGGGTTATGTACCGCTCAGCAAGATTATTGGCGAGCGCACAGTGCCGGAATTTCAAATCACCACCGAAACATCTGTGGCCGGCTACATCAACTATATGCAAACCGCCATCAGCAAAGGCGTCGCAGGTACGCAAGCGGATTACAGCCAGTGGCTGCCCCTCACCAGCGATACCAACGCGCTCCTGACTCAACTCAATCTTGTGTTGGCTGCGAATCAACTTTCCACAAGTCGCCTCGCGAATTTTAAAACAGCGCTCGACAGCATCGATATCAATGGCGTCAACGGCCAGAGCAATCGCCTCTACGCGGCAATATTGCTGGTGATGAGTTGCCCTGAATATCTCACGCAAAAATAGGAAGCGATCATGAACACAGACCTATTCTCACGAGAATCCTTGTCACGTCGCGAATTTTTAAAACGTGCCAGCGCACTCTCCATCGCCGGCGCTGCTGCGCCCTTCGCACTCAACCTCGCCGCGATTGGTGAAGCCGCCGCCGCAACAGCAACAGATTACAAAGCCCTGGTATGCGTGTTTATGTATGGCGGCAACGACTATGCTAATACGTTGGTGCCCTACGATATCGACAGCTACAACCGCTACAATAATTTTCGTTCAGCTATCGCCATTCCACGTGCAAATCTGGACAGCAATGTATTAACACCGCTCGCTGCACTGCCCGACAGTCGCCAGTACGCACTAGCGCCGGAATTAAAAGATTTGATTCCGATTTTCAACGCAGGGCAAATGGCCGTGCTGTTAAATGTCGGCACCTTGGTACAGCCCACTAGCAAAGCGGAATACCTCGCGAAAAGTGTACCGCTGCCGCCAAAACTTTTTTCGCACAATGATCAGCAATCTGTGTGGCAATCTTCTTCACCTGAAGGCTCTACTAAAGGTTGGGGTGGACGCATGGGCGATTTGTTTGCAGCGGGCAATGGCAACGCGACCTTTACTTGCGTGAGCGCAAGCGGCAGCGCAGTTTATCTCGCAGGTAATACCACTATTCCCTATCAAGTTTCCAGCAACGGCTCCATTTCTATCAATGCGATTAAATCCAATTTGTTTGGTTCAATGGCCTGTGCCGATGCACTGCGCGCCTCTATCACTGCCGCTAGCAATCATTTATACGAAGCCGAGTTGGCAACTATCACCAGCCGCTCCATTGACGCCGACGTGCAATTGAAAGCAGCGCTCGCCAATGTAAGTGAATTTGCAACTGTATATCCAAGTGATAACAGCCTCGCCGCGCAATTAAAAATGGTGGCGAAAATGATTGCTGCACGCGATTCACTCGGCAGCAAGCGCCAGGTATTTTTTGTGTCGCTCGGTGGCTTTGATACTCATGACGGCATTCTCGATGTTCATCCTATGCTGATGGATAAAGTTGGCACAGCGCTCAATGCTTTTCACTCCACCATGATGGAATTAGGCGTCGGCAATCAAGTCACCGCCTTTACCGCATCCGATTTCGGCCGCACCCTCACCACCGACGGCGATGGCTCCGACCACGGTTGGGGCAGCATGCATTTTGTGTTGGGTGGTGCAGTGAATGGCAGAAATTATTACGGCACCGCCCCCGTCATCGCCAGCGATGGCCCCGATGATGTTGGCCAAGGTCGTTTATTGCCAAACCTGTCAGTCGATCAACTGGGAGCAACCTTGGCAAAATGGTTTGGTGTGAGTGATTCGGAGTTGACGACTGTGTTACCGAATATCAGCAACTACACGATGAAGAATGTGGGGTTTATGAAATAGAGATGATTTGCGATTTTCTTGCGGCTTTACTGCTTTATCAAACTCACGATATACGTTTTTGCTGCCATATCACCTTGGGTTTGATAGAGCAGCAAAAACTCCTCCCACTGTGCATTATTAAATTGAAAACCCGTAGCCCGCGCAGAATCCCAAAGAATAGCGACTGGTTGCCCGCTCGGCCAACGCTTCACCCCGGGTATAACAAGCGTCTTGCCAGGCTCTATAGGTCTGTTGTTTGCACGTTTTTAGCAAGCTGCTATAAGTGGTATCAACTCCCGCAGCCAATAAACCCTCAATCGCCGTAACCATCGATAAATCGTGTTTGATTCCCGCCAATTCCAGAGACTCTGCCAATGCTTTAAATTTTTCACCCTCGAAGTTATTGGTGTAACTCGCATGATTGGCTTCATTGAGTATCGTCATCGCAGCGCTCAGCTTACCTTGCTGCAAGACTTCAACAAATTCCAGATCAGCCACAACACCATTATCGGCGGCAAAAATGGCTAAAGCAGACTCACGAACAGGTTTGCAGATAGAGGAAATAAATGTGCGGGCACAATTTTGTGCGAGCAGATAATGTAATAAGGGATTTTGCGGATCTGCTTCCAAAAGTGCTTTAAGGTCTGCGATATTTTTTTCAGCATCCTTCTGATAAATAACGCGGGCAATTTGGTCTGCCGGATGTGTTGAAGTTTGTATGTAGGCTAGCCACTGATCAAAGGCTTGCTCAAAATCAGAAGAGCCAAGCGATGATGAGAAAGAAGATACTGCGTTTGGCTTGGGAGAATCGGTGTGAACTTCCGAAGAAGTTGGGCGAGTGATATTGCTGACGACTGAAGGTGATTTACTTGCAGCGGGATAAAAATATATCACCGCTGCAATAAGCAGGATCAGGAAACCCGTGGCCAAAATCCCTTTCATCATATTCCGGTTTACCTGAAATAAAAAAGATGGAATCAATGTGCAGATGTTGGCTGTTGGCTTTTTCTCGCCTTCCAGGCCTCGTATACCACCGGCAATATGGACACAACCAAAATACCCAGAATCAACAAGGTGAAATTCTTGCGCACGCTGGGAATATTGCCAAAGAAATAACCAGCATATAAAAATATGCCCACCCAGGCCAAGCCGCCAATTAAATTAAAGGTTAAAAATTTGGGATACTTCATTCCGCTCATACCCGCCGCAAAAGGGGCAAAGGTGCGGAAGATAGGAACAAAGCGCGTCATGATAATGGTTTTGCCGCCGTGTTTTTCGTAAAACGCCTGGGCGCGATTTAAATAATCGTGGCGAAAAATTTTGGAGTCGGGGTTTTTAAACAGCTGCGCACCAAAGAAACGGCCGATAGTGTAATTCACTATATTACCCAATACCGCGGCGCTAATGACAACCAGTGCCATCACATTCACGTCCAGCGCTGTTCCGACCACCAGCGCACCGGCGGCAAACAACAGCGAGTCACCGGGCAGGAAAGGTGTGACTACCAGGCCTGTCTCGCAAAAAATAATCAAAAACAAAATACCGTAGATCCACAAACCGTATTGGTTAAACAGTTCGGCCAAATGGACATCGATATGCAAAATAAAACTGATGATGAGTTGTATAAATTCCACAGAAAATTCCCTGCCAATAATTGAATGTTAAATAGAAATCTTAAACCGCAAAATAATCGCTCACCGCCTTGAGCACCTGATCGCGATACTCAGGGGTTTCATTGACTAACTGGTGACCGGCATCTGCAACCAGCACAGGTTTGGTATTAGGTAATTTGCGCTGGATCAGCGGCAAGTTGTAGCGCCAGTCCACCGTCATATCGCCCGTACCTTGCACCAACAGCAGTGGCTTTTGCAGCGGCGCCAATTGTTGGAAACGTCTATGCCATTGCTTCATGGCGCCCACCCAGCGCAGGGATAAAAATTGTGCCTGCAGCGGGTCTTTATTCATCACAAAATCATTAAACGCCTGATCGTGCGAACTGCGCGCTGTGCCGCGAGCGAGCTGTTTAACAAACGGACGCAAGAGTTGATACAAGTAGCGTCCCGCCGGAAACCAACCGCGCGCAACAATTAAAGGACTGCAGAGTGCGACCTTATCCAGCGGTGTCTGCACTGGGCGCCACAGGTAATTCAATATCACCGCCCCGCCCGTACTCTGGCCAAAAGCATGCAGCGGCCGGGGTAGTAAAGCAGCAGATTGTTGCAATAGGTCGGCCAGCACATCGGTATATTGATCAAACGAATCTATCTCCGCC
Organism: Cellvibrionaceae bacterium; assembly: GCA_021151695.1. GTDB lineage: Bacteria > Pseudomonadota > Gammaproteobacteria > Pseudomonadales > Cellvibrionaceae > Cellvibrio. The sequence continues at coordinate 30,798 of JAGKWU010000009.1, forward strand.
GGTGCTCCGCTGCTCAAACCATGGCCAGGCAGATCGAACGCTACTACGGCATAGTTGGCCGTCAACAGTGCGCGAATCGGGTGGCTATAAATGCCCGTGTGATCATAGTAACCGTGCACCACCACCACAGTGCCGCGCGCTTGGGGCGGCAGCCAATAGTTCACCGCTATATGAAAATCGTCCGACTGTATTTGCCCAAAACCATGGGCCAAGCCCGCAAATTCCTGTGCAAAGTTGATCTTGTAGTAATCCAGATAGGCCTGTGCCAGGGCTGATTGCGCACCAAAGCTGTCTACCTCGGGCGAAAACACCAGCGGCGGAAGCTGCTGTGATAGTTGTTCCAGATCTTGCCGGGTCGGGCTCATACTCTGCGTTTCGCCTGTCATCTGTGGCTGGGAGTCAAGTCGGGGCGATGGTACCGATTTATCCCTGGCATTGACAGCCTGGTCGTGCGCGCAAATTTCCCGCGACCCAAATTTCCCACGACCAGAGCCTGGCGGCTACAACGAAGCGCTGGCACGCCAAATAATAGTAATTTTAACCATAAGATAAATCATTTCAGGCGCCACATTGTGTGCGGACATTTACACAGGGAATTAACGACAGCCGCAACTGCCTCCGCTATACTCGCTGAACAATATAATTAGCCATGCGGGCTCCGGTGCTGACGTGGCAGATTAACGCAATGGGCTTGGGCATGAAAAATCATATCTTTAACATCCATGATGTTGTTTTGTTAATGACTATTGCCGAGTGTTTTTTGCTCGCCATTTTCCAGGCAGTACTCCCGGCAAGAAAACGCGCATCCAGTCTGTTACTCACTTTCTTTTTATTATCGATCGCCGTGGGCTCCTCCTGCGTACTGGCGCTGTGGAACGGTGGCGTACACACCTGGCCGCTGCTGGACCAGACACTGCTGCCCTACTTCCTTGCTACCAGCCTGCTGATCAAAGGCCCTGCGCTTTATTTTTATGTGCGCTCCATTACCCAGTCAGATTTCAAATTGCTGCCCAAGCATGCATTACATCTGCTGCCAGTATTGGTAAGTGCTGCCTGGCTGGGAATTTTCCAAATCAGCAGCGCCGATTTGTTGCACTTCCGCGCCGCCGGCTCCACTGAGGTGATCAACGCACCCGCCAACGCACTCTGGTATCTTGTAAAAGCACTGCCCATGATTTATGTAGTAGCTGCCGTACTTTGCGTGCGCACTTACGTCAGACAGCTGGAAAACCAATACTCTTATTTTTCACCAACCGAGCCAGGCTGGCTTAACGTGCTCACCCTGGGTTTCAGCGTTAGCTGGGGCCTGACATTGCTGGTGCATGTGATTGCCGAATTTGCGAGACCATCCATTGCCGATGCCTTTGGTATTGCAGATAACTACACCGCTTTTATTTTGCTAAACGGCCTCTTCACCTACAGCGTGGTCTACGCCCACCAGTTGTTGGTGACCAAACCCGAGCCTGAGCCTGAAGTTGCCAAGGAAAAAACCGACGACAAAATTGCCGAGTCGGCCATCGAAAAAGTGCAACAGGGGATGGAAGTGCAAAAGCTCTATCTCAAGCACAATTTGAATATTGAGGAATTTTCCAAGCGCATCGACCTGCCGGTCAAAGATGTGTCGGCCGTTATCAACAAGCATTACGGCACCAACTTTTTTGAATTTATGAACAAGTACCGTGTGGAAGAAGCCAAGCGCCTGCTGCTGGATAACAGCTGTGCTGAAATGACGGTGCTGGATATTTTGTTACAGGCAGGCTTTAACAGTAAGTCGGCGTTCCATCGCTTTTTTAATCGCATGGTCGGCGTATCACCCACCGAGTTCCGCAAACAACACGCGCCCACTAAACAACACGCGTCAAAGGAAGCTAAAGCGGCTGCTTGATAGGGAGCATCACTCCATCAATTGCTGATGGCCATCAGCAGCCGCGAGAGTTCAGCCTGGGAGTGGGTTCCTGTCTTTTGCATAATCACTTTCAATTGTCCGCGCGCGGTTTCCAGAGTGGTGCCGCGCACTTCTGCCACATAGTTGGCACAGCTATTCTTCAATAGAATTTTCATAATATTGCATTCCGTCGGTGTCAGCGAATAAGCCTGGCGCACATAGCTTTCCGGTATTTTGTTAGGACGGTCTGGGTCCACTGCAAAAATAACCAGCGCAATGCCTTCGCGCGCCAACTCGCTGTTGTCCGCTGCTTGAACAGAGGATATAGAAATCCGCAGGGGATATTTGCAGGCGTTGGCCTGGGCGGCAAACTGGATAGTTTTTTGGCCGCCCTGATCACCTTCCCGGGCTATCCCCTCAAGCGCAGTCTGTAGCCGCAGATTATCGGTTGCCGAGGTTAAAAACAGTTTTCCATAGCGGCCGATTTCCAACGCACAACCGGATTCCAAAATACGCGCCGCTTCCGCATTGGAAAATTTAACCTGCAAATCCTTATCCAGCAGGAACACACCTGTGTTGATATGTTTGAGCACCGCTTCTATTGCCAGGTTGGTTTGTTTAACGACATTGATGCGATTATGGATTCTTACCGATTGCACCAGGTGCTCGGAGATACGCCGCAAAAATTCCAGCTTGTCGCTTGTGAGCGATGGCTTGCCAATAAACGATCTGATTCCCAAACCGGCGCACATCATGTTTTCATGCAACAAAATAATACCGGCCTGAAATTGCAACTGTGGCAAAAACATATCCATGTATTCCCGGCCAACGATAGCGTCGTAAGTTTTGCCTGTGATATTGATCAGTTCATCGCTAGTGACTACCTGGCCCTCTTGCAAAGGCGCCATGTTTTTGTGAAATTCCGCGGCCTCAAGATCAATAAATTCCTGCAAATATTTTTTGACTATACCGTCATTGATCCGCGCCGCCGCTGCGAAATTGCGCCCGCGGCAACGTGCATCGTAAAAAAACATAGTGCACTGATCGGCATCGCAGACATCTGCGATAGATTGCATAACGCCAGCCCAAAGCTTGCCATCAAGCGCCGCATCGTAAATGCGCCTTATCAATTGGCTCTCAAGCTCACCCAAATTAATATTCGCCATGATGTCGTGTCCTTAAGCGCTATCCGTCTACCGCCAATACTAGGAAGACGCCCACAAATACGCACCCCCCAAATGGGGGGCTCAGCGACCCGTATCCAGAAGTGGATCAACGGCGCAGGTATCATTGCTTAGCGCCATCAATAACCTGATGATTTCTGCCTGGCTTTTGGTGTTGGTTTTTTGTAAGAGGGATTTTATCTGCCAGCGCACGGTTTCAAGGCTGGTGTGGCGACTGGCGGCTATCTGCGCGAGCGACATGCCGTTAAGTAGCAACTGGGCTATCTGCGTTTCGGTGCGGGTGAATGCAAAAGCCTGTTGCAAATAATCTTGCGGCACTAATCTTGCGCGGCCAGGATTTTCTACAAACACAGCAATATGTATGGCACTGTCTATCTGCGAATCATTATCGCAGAGCCTGATAGCACTGATCTTTAACGGATGTTGCGTAGTTCCCATGCCACCAGATGCGATTGCCAACTGGCGTGGCATCAAATTTTGCGTGTCCTGCGCTCGCAGCAACTCTTGAAATAATTCGTTCAAGGCAAACTGCTGTTTTGCCTCCATCACCTCCAGCTGCCCGCTGCGACCAATACGCAAAGTATTGTTGCTTTCCAGCAACTTGAGCGCTTCCGGAGTAGAAAAAACCAATCGCAGTTGGGCATCCAATAGAAAAATGGCTTGGTTAGTGCGCTTTAGCGATTCCACCAGAGAATAGTTGTGGCGCTTTAACAAGCAAGCTTCCTGGTAGATATACGCGGCACTGATAAAGTGCGGTGTCAGCTGGCGTAAAAATTCGAGCGACTCATCCTCCAGCTTGCAACTCTGCAAGAGTTGATAAAAAGCCATCACCAGTTCCATCATGCGTGTACGCACCAATACACCCGGTTCATGTTCCTTGTTTACTTGAATGAGCGCGGAGCACGATTGTTTGAATGCAGCGCCAATTTCATTTAAATCAGCGGTGCTGTGTGCGGGAGCGCTGGGGAGGTCTGAATAAAGTGGCGCTTTATCAGGCTGTTGCAAATCCGCCAGGCGTCGGGAAAAGTCCAATTGGGTTGGCAGTGATGCCGTGATCTCATGTGCACCTATATGACGCGCTATAGCAACAAATACCGATTGCCATTGCTCCGGCTTAAGTGCTGCCTCGTAAATTCCACAGAGTATTTTATTTTCGGTTTCACCCAACTGAAATTTCGCCATAAACACAACCCCACAGACCCTGTGCAAAAAGTTGATATAGCGAGATTAAGCCAAACAGATCGCATTTACCACCCATATGGGGGATGCCTACAAAAATCCGGCTTGGATATGATTTTAAAGATTTGTTGCTTTAAACGTCATAACAGCAAATACAGATTTTTATCACTATGCTGTTAAGGTTTGATCGTGCAAGTTGCCGGAGTTGAAAAGGTGTTCGGGTTGCTTGCAATACATAAAAATTAAATAGGGTAATTGTTATGGATATTTTGGATTGGTTTGAAAGAGCATTAACAAGATTGGCGCAGTTATTACACGCCTATTGGATAAGGATTTGGTTCAGCTTTTTTGATTTGCTGTTTTGGTTTTACCATTTGCTTCCCGGCAGCAAATCCATGAAGCGACCACGCAAGCTTCTTAAGTATTTTCTGCGCGTACCTTTTATAGGAAAAATAATTAACTGGTCATTTACTCATTATTTTGCCACCGCGGCAGCACCGCGGCCCCGTCCTTACAGCCTCTGGTCAGCCACAATTAAAAACACGAGCGCCTATCCAAATCCTTTGCCAGATCCATTGGCCACATTACCACCGAGTGCCAGTTATGGCCCTGTTAGTGATTACACATCCTGGAATTCATTAACCAATAAAAAGTTTTCTGCCCGGCATTTACCGCCCTCGCAAGTTGAAGCTATAGCTCCGCTCGAAGATTTGATAAATTTATTTAAACGGCCTGCGGGCAACAACCCTGATCCCGATAGATCGAGCCTTCTATTCGCTTTTTTTGCGCAATGGTTTACCGATAGCTTTATGCGCGTCGACCCGAGTGATCGCCGCAAAAATACCTCTACACATGATATAGATCTCTGCCAGATCTACGGGCTGGATGAAGAGACTTGCGATATCTTACGAAAAAAAAAGGAAGGCAAGTTGCTTAGCCAGAAAATTCCAAACGCAAAGACTAACCTGGATGAAGAGTTTCCCGAATATCTGTGCGAGCTGGTTAATGGCAATTGGCAAGTTAAACATAAATTTATTCAATTGCCTTATGCAGGAAAAGTCAACCAGATGCTTGGCTCTCTGGCAACCCAGGCGTGGCGAAAAGAAAAACTCTACGCAACCGGCCTTGAGCGCGGGAACTCTTCAATTGGCTATGCAGGCATCAGCACTTTGTTTTTGCGCGAGCACAACCGCATTTGCGATCTACTCGTAACAGAGTATGGTGACGTTACTCACCCGGATTACCACTTGTGGAATCCTCCTAATAATCCTCACTATTTCGATGAGCGTGTATTTCAAACTGCGCGTATGATCAACACCGTATTGTTGCTAAAACTTGTGGTGGAGGAATATATCAATCATATCGCCGGCCAAAAGGCGTTCAAACTGGATTATGGTTTTGCGGAAGAATTAAATTGGTACCGCACCAACTGGATCACCATTGAATTTGATTTACTTTACCGGTGGCATAGCCTGGCTGTTGAAGAAATTGTAATAGATGGCCAATCCAAAACACCAACCCAATACCGATTTAATAATGCATTACTGGAAACAGCAGGACTTAAACAAGTCATTGAAGATGTATCCTCCCAGGCGGCCGGCCGCATAGGTTTACAAAATACGCCGCAATTTTTATGGATGGCGGAAACTTATGCACTAAAGATGGCGCGGGAGTTTAAATTACAAACTTACAATGAATATCGTGAAAAATTTGGTTTGCGAAAATTGGGTTCGATAAAGGAATTGGTAGGTAAACGACCAGAAGACCAAGCCTTAATCGCGGAGCTCAATCGGCTTTATCAAGGTGACATCAATAAGGTGGAATATTTGGTGGGAATTTTCGCCGAACAGCGCGAGAGCCCTGCGTTATTTGGTGAGCTGATGCACAACATGGTGTCCTACGATGCGTTTACACACATATATACAAATCCTTTATTGTCCAAAAATGTCTTCAATGAACAAACCTTTACCCCTTTAGGAATGCAGATAATTAATGAAACAAAGTCATTGAAAGAATTTGTGAGCCGCAACACGGGCAACGCGGGTAGCACAGCCTCATTTGACGCTTGAAAAAAACCTCCAGCCATCGCTGGAGGTTTTCATTTTTCCCGACGTTTATTAATCAGGATCTCCGGATGTGCTTCCGGGGATTTTTTAATTCAGTGTTACAATTGCACCGGTTTCATTGGTGTGATGGATCACTTTCATTGTTGTCCATTGGCAAGAACCAGTGGATACATAACTAAATTGTGAACCCCAAGAGCCACCCATAGAACCTGTATATTGCCAGGTGCAATCACGAACATTGGTGTAAGCATAAGGATTGGCAACCCACCAATAGTCGAAAGTTTCAGCCACGCTGAGCATACTCAGAGATGACAGAACAACTGCTGAAAGGACTTTCGCTGCTTTTTTAGAATTGAACATATTATTTTCCTTCATGTTAAGGTTGAGTGAATTGTCCCGAAGGACGTTTTTGGGTCTCCCCAAAGCGTTATGCAGACGCCGGCGTCCTTGTCTAACGCGCAAAATAAATACTGGTGGAATGGGTATTTGGATCCACCACCAACGTATAAGAATTAAATTGTTGCCCTTGATCGCCCACCAGCTCGCCAACAGAATCCTGCAGTTGTGCAAGTGTAAATTGCTGATCACTGAGCAGTTCTATACGACATTGCTGTGATCGGCACTCACTCTGCCCAACGGGCAAGGACGATAGTTTTTCCTGCCGGGTGAAGGCGTTAACTAATTGTTGTTTATTCTGTTTTGCCCAGGTTTCATTAATAGGTTCGGCAGAGAAATTTTCGCGAAACACCTTGACCATATTGGCCGGGGTAGCACCTAGCGCATTCATATGATCTTCGTGCTTTGTGAATTCAGATTGACTTTTGTATGCGCGCAACTGGGCCAGTTCTTGTTGTAGCGGATCATTAGCTTTCGTATCGGATGACGCAGGCGCAGGAATATTGTTAGGAGTCACCATCTGTAGCGATGGTTGTTGCTGTTGCCCCAGCAATTGATTTTTAAGCCGGACATTTTCAGCCAGCAATACAGCGTCATTAACCTCAGGACACTGTTGTACTGATTGAGCTGATGCGGTCTGAATGGAAACAGTAGAAAAGCGGGCAATTGCACCCTGGGCAATAAACCCAAGGCAAAAAAACAACGCAAGCAAAAACAACCTTCCTAACATAGCTATATCCTTTATCGAGTATTGGAAGCTTTGCTTCCAAAAACCTGTCGAAAGTGTCAGGCCATCCGTGGCCTGACATTTAGTGCAGCAATAACTGCGAGAGGAATAGATTTATCAGGGCTTGATCCAGCGAATATTATCCAGCTGCAAGTGCACGCCTTGTTGTGAACCCCAAGTTGGGAGAATCACAAAAGGAGTATTCACTTTAGACAAATTCAAACCACCGGAAACCAGTGTGGATACAGGTACTGTTACGGTTTGCCAAGTGCCATTGCCCACGATACCAACAGGAACATCACCTGAGCTACATGGATTGACACAGTCAGATTTCACAACGATACCGGTGGTGTTTGAACCATAGTCAAAAACTTTTATGTCGAATGACAAGGTGCCACCAGCAAGTGCGGTAACGTTTTTAGTTCCAGTGGACTGAATAAATGCAACACCATTTTTACCGGAGGTGCCCCACTTCATATCAATGACTTTACCGCGCTCGGCTTCGGCTGCATCAACCACCGCTGCAGTAATCAAACCGCCACCGCCTTCGTCCCAGGTACCTATACCAAAATCCCAATTGTTATCAACGCCATCTACAAATACGTCAAAGGTTTTATCCAGCGTACTGCTTACTGCTTTAAGGACGGGCTTAACATCGCAACTATTAATGCACTGCACGCGAATGTTATTAACCTTGATATGCACTTTGCCGCCGCTTGGTTCGAACACAATAGGATTGGAAATTTTTTCCCAATTAACGCTGCCGGGCTGAATGTTGTTATCCAACAATTTATCGAATGGGACAGATACACTTACCCATTTACCCGCTTCGGGAAGTTCAATTTCGCGATAGCTTAAATTTGGCCAGCCGCTATCTACTTTCACTGCCAGTTTGGTACCTGGATCAACTGACTCTACATAAAGATCAAATTTCAATTCACCATTGGTATTCATGCTGACGAAATTAAAGCCCGCATCGACTGCAGTGGAACTCGTCATAGGTGAACTCATGAGATAGGCGTTGCCGGGGCTCGCATTAAACTGAATGTCCCAGACTTTATTGTCGCCTTCCACTTTAGCCGCGTCATACACAACGTTGCCAGATTGACCACCATCGTAAAAGTTAGGTACCAGTGTATTGCTTTCTGTTTTACCGTTGACGGTGAAATTCAAGGTCGCAACACCGTTGTTAAACAGGGAGAACGTTTTTACAGCAGGCTTCGCTGTACCTGTTAGCGGTGTTAATTTTGGATCTACGTCAGATGCACAACCCTTACCCGAAACTGTATCCAGCTTGCAGCGATACACACGCACGTAGTCGACATCCATTTGCTGCGGAAAACTGCTTGCATCATTAGGATTGCCCGGCCAATTGCCACCTACAGCTATATTTAAAATCATGTGGAAAAGCTGATCAAAAGGTGCAGCACCATCGCCAACTTTGAAACCTTTTTCCTGACCATCCCAATAGTAGTTATACCAGCCATCTTTGGTTTGTGTGGCGAAGTGAGTCTTGTCGACATACCAACGGATTTCACCTTCTTCCCACTCCACGGCATAGGTATGGAACTCGCCCCATACATTTGTTGCAGGGGTGGTATCGGAACCCGTGTATTTGTTGTTCGGCCAGCTATCGCCGTAATGCAGTGTGCCATACACTTTATTACCGCCCGCCGCATTGGAGTTCACTGCCTCCATAATGTCGATTTCACCCGAACGCGGCCAACCACCGTATTTCCACTCAGTAGGCAACATCCAGATAGCAGGCCATACACCTTGGCCCTGAGGTAATTTTGCGTTGATTTCCATACGACCGTATTTCCAGTCGCCTTTGTTTTTACTGCGCAGACGGGCTGAAGTGTAATCGCGAGTTATAGAGGTGTCGTTGGCGTTGTAGCCAGGTTCATCATCGCTTTTGGATTGACCTTTAAACGTTTCCTTGCGGGCAACTATATGCAGCTTTCCATCACTGACGTTGGCGTTTTCAGTGCGATCTGTATAGCACTGCAATTCATTATTGCCGCCACCGGTACAGTTTTTTTCGAATGACCATTTACCAGTGTCGAGGCTTGAGCCATTAAATTCATCGGACCATACCAGTTCCCAATTACTTGCAGCGGAACTGCTTGATGAACTAACGGAGCTGGAGGTTGCTGCCGCCGATGTGCTGGTAGCAGAACTGGTGCTGTTATCTTTTTTGGAGCCGCCACCGCCGCCACAAGCGGAGAGGGCGAGTGATAGCGCACTGAGTACTATTATTTTTTTCATAGGCTTTCTCTCTGTGAGTTTGGAGTTGATCGCTGGAACTTTTTATTATTGCTACCCTGCGCGCCGAAACGCGCAGGGCGGGTGCTAAAGCTTTTTATATTTTTTAAAACTTATTGGCAGCTGACAGTTGCTTTGGCGCTTTCGATGCGAACGTGGTGCAGAGTCACACCCAGTTCACCGCTGGTGCTCAATGCGAAGGGCGACAGCAACATGTCAGTTTTCACTTTGCTGAAGCAGTTCATAGAAATCGCCACTGTCTGCCACTGACCGGCGGTGAATTTTTTCAGTTCATTGGCAATGGATTTTTCCGCGCCGCAGTCAGAACCGCAACTCATACCGAGCTTCACGTCAGCGGTTGGCGCTTTGTCGACTTTGACATCAAACACCAACGCAGCTTGTTCAGGTACGGCATAGTCCACACGTTGCTTGGCAACAAATGCCGCGCTTGCGGGCGCTTTACCAGACCATTGCAGTTGCGCGGAATCTTCCTGCACTAAACGATCAACCGCGCGATAGCTGATTGCACCCTGTGTTGCTACCGAGGAGCTTGGCACTGTGCGGTTGTGCAGATCGTCTTCCAGCGTTAATTGCCAAGGGTCTATGCTGCGACCTTTGAAAATTTCCAAAGCAGCGCCGGCTTTCTTCGCGTCTTGTGCCGCTTCTGACAAGTTATCACCCAGGGTGTCTTTGTCGGCGTAGGTCAAACCAAAACCATAGGGGAATTGCGGTGCGTAATTTTTGTCGCCCGTGTTAAGTGGTCCCTGGTCTGGCGCGGCAGGCCATGAGAAGGACAATTTGCCCTTGAAATCGGCGTTGGGTTTGTTGTCCTTTTTCGCCATGATCACATCAGCTACACCGCCACCTTCGGTACCTGGTTGCCAGATAACCGCGAAGGCATCAGAGGCGTTCAATTCCGGATTCACCCACAGTGGACGGCCAGTGATAAACAACGAAACGGTTTTGATGCCCTGGGCTTTGAACTTGCGCAGCAATTCCAATTCTTTGGTAGGTGCGTAATCCAGTTTGTTGATGTCGCCTTGCATTTCGGCGTAGGGATTTTCACCGAACACGACTACGGCCACATCCGGCTTTTGTTTGAAGCTGCCGTCTTCACTCAAGGTCACGTTACTGCCATTGAGTTTCGCGGCATTAACCAAACCTTTGTAGATAGAAGTCGCACCGGGGAAATCGCTGTTGAGGTTGCCCGTGCCCTGCCAGGAAATACTCCATCCACCAGCTTGCTTGCCGATGTTGTCAGCGCCATCACCCGTCAGGAGAATCTTGCTGCCAGCTTTCAAAGGTAAAAGTTGCTCTTTGTTTTTCAGCAACACCAATGATTCGCGCACAGCCTGACGAGCAATAGCACGGTGTTCGGCCGAGCCCAACAATTCATTTTTGCCCGCAAGTTGATAAGTAGAAGGCGCGCCTTTGGCAAATAAACCGGAGCGCATTTTCACACGCAGGATACGACGCACGGCATCATCGAGACGCGCTTGCGAAATCGCACCGCTCTTCACTTGTGCAACGGTGTTTTGATACAGAATTTTCCAATCATCCGGCACCATGATGATATCGACACCGGCATTGATTGCCTGGGCGCAGTTGTTCTTGGTGCAACCGGGAATGAATTCGTGGCCGTTCCAATCGCCCACCACCAGGCCGTCAAAGCCCATGTGATTTTTTAATACATCGGTCAACAGATATTTGTTGCCGTGCATTTTTTCGCCTTGCCAGCTATTGAACGAGGCCATGATAGTTTGTACACCGGCTTCAATCGCGGTGACATAACCCTGGGCGTGAATACGCACCAACTCTTGTTCGCTCACCACTGTATCGCCGCGGTCGATACCACCCTGGGTACCGCCATCGCCGAGGAAGTGTTTGGCTGTGGCAATGACATGCTTGCCGGAGAGGAAATCTGCGGTATTGGCATCGCCCTGCAGGCCTTCAACCATTTTTCCCGCGTAAGCTTTTACGATGGCCGGATCTTCGGAATAGGATTCATAGGTACGGCCCCAGCGATCGTCGCGAACAACCGCAACGGTAGGCGCAAAGCTCCAGCCTATGCCAGTTACTGCAATTTCTTCTGCGGTGGCTGCGCCGATTTTTTTCATCAGTTCGGGATCATTAGCCGCACCCAGCGCAATGTTGTGCGGATAAAGGGTCGCGCCTATGACATTGTTATGACCGTGAACCGCATCTGTGCCCCACATGATCGGAATGGCAACACCGTTTTCGGTTGGTACCATTGAAGCCTTATAGAAGCTGTCGGACAGCGCAACCCAATCGCCCGCCTTGGAGAGTTTGTTATTGTTAGGGAAGGCGCCGCCGCCGTTAAGGATGGAGCCGATGTGATATTTGGTAATTTCAGCGGGGGTGATGCTGCGGATTTCCGGTTGAATCGTCTGGCCGACTTTTTGTTCCAACGTCATTTTGGCCAGGAGTTCATCGATTTTCTTTTCCATCGCCGGATCTTTGGCGATTTTACTTACCGGTGTTGGCCACAGAGATGCATTGTGCACTGGCGTTGGCTGGGGTGTAGCAGCGGGCGCAGTGACAGCTGCGGGCGAATTTTTGCAACCCTGCAGTATCAGCGCGCAGGCGCCAAGCCCAGCGAGTATTTGCCAATGTCGTTTGAGCAGATGCGTCATAGTGAACCACCGGATATAAAGTCAATTTGGTATAAAAAAGCCCCCAAAATGTGGGGGCTAAGCAAGGAGAGCTAACAAGATTGGATGAGGTTGGCTTGATGTACCTAAAACACTCTTGCTAACGCCCAGGTGCGGCCTGACCCGCACCCAGGTTCTTTGTGTCAAGTCGATGCGCTTATAGGTTTATTGCATCGAACCCAACAAATAGGTTGTACAGAAACATCCAGGCGGATGTATTTTTGATGGGACAAGAATGGCGCAGAGGCGCGCAAGTAGTCGTCCCACTTTCGCAGATCACGCAACATGGGCCTGCTCACTTTTTGCGACACTAACTGAGACGGGGTTTAGATAAAAAAAATAAACTCATCCGCGAGGTTTGGAGTCTCGCGAACCAATAAGGGCAAAAAAAGTTATAAGTATGAAGCGGTTGCCTGAAGGCGGAGAAGAACAGCGCCGGTCATTTCCTATTTGTGAATAGACAATGACCGGATTGTGACAAGAAGAAATCAGATTTTCTGAAAGCCGAACTCGCTCACTTTGGCCAGGAGCTCGCGGTTTCCGGGCAAATGAGTCACCAGCTTTTGGCACTTTTGGCGATTCTCTTCGAACACTTTATGAGCCATCTCGGCTTTCATATTATGGTCCCGTTTGCGGGACGACCCGTAGTGATTGTCGTAGCCCATACCAAACAATATGTATTGGAAACTGGCGGAGGGAAACATTTCACTCGCATAGACAGCGTCATAGCTCCAGGGCAATTGGTACTTCCAAAGTTCAAGCTGCTCCTGCAGGCTGGCTGGCATACTTTTAGGATCACAATTATCTCGCCAGTAGTCAGAATCGCGGCGCTGACTGAGCACATAATGCAATTTCAGGAATTCGATAATACGCACCCAGCGCGGCGCAAACTTTTCGTTAAAGCGTTTCGCTGCAATATACATGACCGCGTGATCGGCAGGCAATTGTTCGCTGATGATTTGTGCTGAGAGCTCGATCAGAGCCAGGGCCGTCGCTTCCAGCGGTTCAATAAAGCCAGCCGCTATACCCACCGCAACACAGTTTTTATGCCAAAACTTTTCGCGATAACCGGGAGTAAAACTCAGCTTGCGTGGGCTGACCTTATCCGCGGCCTCTCTGCCAATGGATTTAGCCAGATAGTCGCGCAGCAATTGATCAGCCTGATCATCACTGGTGTAAGCACTGGAAAATACGTGCCCCACGCCGCGGCGAGTGGTCAATCCAATATCCCAAATCCAGCCCTGGCTGGTCGCCGTCGACTGGGTGCAGGATTCAATCGGCGCATCCGGTCTGGTGTAGGGCACCTGCACGGCCAGCGCACTATCATTGAAGAGCACATGGCGCTCCTCTTTAAAAGGTATTTGATAGTGCTTGCCAATCAAGAGCGCAGCAAAGCCGGTGCAATCAATAAACAAATCGCCTTCAAGCTGACCATTCATTTGGGTATTGAGCGATGCGATCTCGCCCATCTCACCTTCATTTACACCCGTCACATTATCGGAAATATAGGTGACGCCCAGCACCTCGATGCAATGCTTTTTGAGCAGCATGGCAAATTTGCCGGCGTCCAGATGGTAGCCATAATTCATCACCCCGGCGTATTCGGGCGTGGCAATTTGCTTGGGAGCCAGATGGCGATCAGATACATAACTCTGGGCACAGACCGCATCGCAAAAGCTGATCTTATCTTTGTAAGGTAACCAGTGTTCGGCGAGATTTATAGCGGTGTATTTTTCGGGCAGGGTGAAAGGATGGTAATAGAACTCGCCCTCACCTTTGATCCAGCTAATAAATTTGGAGCCTTGTTTAAAACTGGCATCGCATTCGCGCATAAATTGGGTTTCGGAGATGCCCATTTTCTCGAGCGTGCTACGCATGGAGGGCCAAGTACCCTCACCTACCCCAATGGTAGGTACATCGGGCGATTCAATGAGAATCACCTCAATGCCCGTATCTTTATTAACAACATGCTCCGCGGCAATAACGCCCGCTGTCAACCAACCAGCTGAACCGCCACCCACAATCACAATTTTTTTAACCGAAGTATTCATAGCAATTTTTTCTTATTAAACGCAATGGCGACTCTCTAACGACGATTTTCGGCTTTTGGCCGCTTTGCTTTACCTGAACTCAAAAAACGATGTCAGTGTAAGTCGGCCCGTAGCCGGACTGGGGTCGAAATTATAATCTTTTCCAATTTTCCCGGAATGCAGGCTAGTTCCTCTATACATAAGCAGGCGATTAAAGACTGCATCGACTGACATTATTTCTTCATATTGGTCGGTAGAGCCGTTGATATAACCCTCGGGATATGTGTCCGCCGAGGGAAATCTTTCCTGTACGTTCGCCATATAACCTGAATATCGTTGCTCATCCACATACTCAAAATTTGTTGGTTTATGACGGTACAGCGAGGTGCCCATACCTGGAAGTGATTGCAAATAATGCACAACGGCTAAACCTTTGCGCGAAGGAGAATCGAAATGGGGAATTCTTTGCAGCAGATCCAGCTCGTTCGGCCGAGTTGTTACTATTGAAAACTTGGTGACAGCACTTTTTATTGTCCGCACTTCCAGGTGGAAAAATTGCTCCATAAAAAATCCAAGATTTTTAACAAGAGCAATGGTGTATTGTTGCGGCACTTGCATCCGTAAGCCAGGATAAAAAGAGTCCGCTCGCGCGAACCCATTTTGCTGTACCGCATATTCCTTTAACGCCGAAGCGCCCTTAAGGTAGTTATCTACCAATAAAACTTCTTGTTGTTCGTTGCCAACTTTATAGCATTCAATATTTGCATCGTCGCAAAGCCCATACAACATAGGTTCCATACAATTCTCTATACTTTTTACAAACTGGAATGCAAAAAACGAATTGGCGTGATGCTATGCCTGAAATCAAACTGGGGGCATGGCTTTACAGTATTTATTGATTAATGCCTGATGAGAGGGCATTGCCGCCACCTTGTCCGCCACGCTGCCTTTTAAATAGCCCAGGAAATTTTTCAGCTCCATCTCACCCATCATATCAACAATAGGGTGATATGCAGTAGGCATGATGTCTTGTCCCATCATGACCTGAACCCAGGAATCATTGAGAAACAATTCTTTCTCTTCCAGTGCAATGGCACCCGTATCTTTAAATAGCTGTACCCGATGCGCCAGGGCTTCAGGTATTTCCATATTTTTACAATAACGCCAAAATTCCGAGTCGTCCCGGTTGGTCGCGTGATAATGCAAAATAACAAAATTGCGTGCGCGATCGGTTTCTTCAGCATACTGTTTATTAAATTCATCCACATTGGACATCACAATTTCATTTTGTGGGAAATATCTCATCAAACGATAGATCGCAGACATCGCTAAATGAATGGATGTGGATTCAAGTGGCTCGATAAAGCTTGAAGTCAGTCCTATAGCGATACAGTTTTTATTCCAGGCTTTAATCCGACGGCCAGTTTTGTACTTAATGACTCGCGGCTCCGTAACGGGTTTTCCTTCCAGGTTTTTCATCAGCGTAGCCATTGCTTCGTCATCCGAAACGTGGCGACTGGAATACACCATACCATTTCCCGCTCTATGCTGAAGCGGAATGCGCCACTGCCAGCCGAAGTCGTGCGCTATTGATTGGGTGTATGGTCTTGGTTCGCGCACCAATTCAGTTTGCAAGGCAATCGCGGAATCGCAGGGGAGATAATGACCGTAAGGTATCCAGGGCGTATTTAAAGCGCCATCGATAAGCATGGCTCTAAAGCCGGTACAATCCAGAAATAAATCGCCCTCAAATTCCCGCCCATCTTTCAATAGCAAGGATTTGATATAGCCATTTTCTGGAGAAACATTTACTTTTTGAATAAAGCCTTCGACATGTTTAACGCCGTGTTTTGCGGAAAAATTTTTCAGAAAATCTGCGTATAAAGTTGCATCTAAATGATAGGCGTAGTTCAAGCCTTCACTTTCGTCAGCACACTTTTCCAAACGCGCCGCTTTAGATTCGGGGCAGTAGTCGCCAAAGGGGACGTTAATACCGTATTTTTTTCCGGCGAGCCAAAAATGTTGGAACTGACACGCCCAACATTCTTTTCCTGTAAGCCCGAAAGAGTGAAAGTATTTATCGCCCTTGTTGGCCCAGTTACTAAACTCAATGCCTAACTTAAAGGTTCCTTGAACATGAGCCATGAACTCCCGTTCATCAATGCCCAGCAGTCTATGAAATACTTTTAGCGTGGGAATGGTCGCCTCGCCCACACCGATTCGTCCAATCTCTGGTGATTCAATCAGAGTGATATCGAGATTCTTTCCCAGTATTTTGGAGATAGCTGCGGCAGCCAACCAACCGGAAGTGCCGCCACCTGCGATAACAATTTTACGAATGGAATTCACTGCTGTATGTTCGGTCATTTCTAGGCTCATTTAAATCAATGTGAAGCATGCTAACTTACTTCATTCTTGCATTTTTGATGTCAATCAAATCTTGTAGGTTATTTACAGAATCAGCGATGTTGTACGCAAGTGACAGGAAGCCGGATTTGTGTAACTCAACCACGGCATCGCTTTCTAATGCCATTAATTTTTCAACGTGCACTGTATAGCCAGCATCAAAATTAATAGTAGCACCGCTCGCTAAATCAATTTCAATAACAACCGGTTCAAGAAGATCGTACTTTAAAAAGGCTTCAACCATAGGAGCAAGTTGCTCTGAGCCTTCATGACGAGCAGATAGTATGTCTCTAATGTATTCCAAGGTATTTGATGCTGTGCCATCGGCATTGAACAGCGCAGGTGTCGTGTATTGCTGGAGTCTTGAATCATTCATGTCGGCGTAAATAGCGAGTCGTTGCTCACCATCTTTTTGATCAAGTCCAATAAGAAATGGACCTTGTCTCACTGCCAGGGGAATATAACGTGTTGTCCAGTTTGAGCTGTCACTAAGAAAGAGATTTTCATTTTCTTCGAATCCCAACAACGCAACTGGAAGAAAGCGGCCAGTTTCAGACTCTTTGCGAAACAGGATGGGGAACTCTCGTTGAGCTTTGGCAAATTCATTGGGCAGTATCATTACCGCGCCTACTTGGTGACCGAATTCAGCACCATACTTCTCGGTGTATCCCAAACTTCTATGCTGCTCAACGTTTAGCATTTGAAAATCTTTCATATTATTTTCCGCTTTTTTTATAGGGCCCAACTAAAAAAAGTGCCGCTCAGAGAGCGGCACTTTTCCTTACTAACATCAACAACTAGCGATTAGAAGTTGTAACGCGCAGACAGCGCATAACGTGGTTCCAATACGTCGATGTATCTTACTTGGTTGGTAGTACGGCCATAAGTCGTCTTGTCCGCACCCAACACGTTAGTACCTTCCAAGGATACTGTCAGATCTTCAGTAAACTTGTAACCTACGTTGAAGTCAACCTGGCCAAAGGCTTTGGTGAATTCAGGATCGAGGTTATTAGCGTTTGGGTTGTCCAAGAACTTGTCACGCCAGTTGTAAGCAATACGTGCTTGCCATTGGTTTTTCTCATAGATACCAACAACGTTAGCTGAGTCACTCAAGCCAGTCAACGCAAACTGAGGTAAGGCATTGTCTGAACTTGGTGCTGGTGCATGTACGTTATAACCAATACTGCCGTTAACGACGGTATAGTTTACTTGCAAACCGAAACCACTATCACCGAAGAAGTGTTGACCAGCAAATTCCCAACCATTCAACACCGCATCTTTAGAGTTGGTTGGCATAGTGGTGTTGTTGATAACACCTGGATCATCTGCCAGAGCTACGATATCAACCCCATCCTTATAGGTTAGGTAGCCTTGTTCAGTGCCTGAAGGAAGACCGCCAGCACCACACAAGTGGCCATCTGTTTTTTGCTCGATACAACCGTGAGCGGTATCGTTCATTCTGGCGACCATTTCAAACAGGTTGCGGTCAGTTACAGCAACACCCGCAGCCTTCAACGCATTCGCTGCGGCGATTGCACGTGGGCCAGCACTTGGATCTTGCGTACCCGCGTAAGTTACCTTGCTTGTGGTACTACCAATGAAGTTTGGTACACGCTTATCGAAGAAGCCGATAGAAACATAGTCAGTATCGTTGAAATAGTATTCAACGGAGAAGTCTATGTTGTTAGATTCCACTGGCTTCAACTTAACGTTACCGTCATTTTGACTGCTCAGTGTACCTGTCGCTAACACGGGGCCGTTTGGCGCTGCACCTGAAGCACCCATTTGCAGCTTGTCGTAGCCTGGACGTGCAATAGTCTTGCTGCTTGACGCACGTGCAATCAACGAGTCGGTAATATGGAGGGTTAAGTCCAAATTAGGCAACACATTGTTGTAGTGGTAGTCGCTAACAGCGTAAGGAACTTCCCCTTCAACTTTCGGCTTGCTGTCGAAGTCACGGTCAGATGTCCACTTAAGCACTCGCGGGGACACACGTGAATAGGATTCTACATCTGTAGTTTCATAGCGCAGACCAGCATTCACATTTACCTTCATGTCACCCAGGGTGCCATCGAGACTGGTGGATACGAAAGCAGCCTGGATATCTTCAGCAATCTTGCGATCGGTACCATCGACTGGGTTAGCGGCATAAAGCAACTTGGTTCCGTCATCTTTAAGCGGAGCATCATCAAACATTGCACGCGCTACAGCATTAAAGTTAGTTACGCGAACACCAGTAATGTTGGAGGTTGCTTGTTCAGCATTGTGACCCACGGTAGCGAAGAATGCTTTAGCGCCTGGTGACAGCTCAGAACGATAACCATCGAAATACTTGTTGAAGTTAATCAATTCAAACCATTCTGGGTTGATATCACCTGGTGCGTTCACGCTCCAACCACCGCGCATGCTGGCGTTACCAATGTCGGATTGCTTCTGAATAACTTCAGTCGACAATGAGTCAAAACCAAAGTCGATAGAACCTGAGTCAGAGAACTTGTACTCGCCTGTTACTTTAGCTTCTTTAACATCTGACCAAGCGCGAGCTCTAACCAATTGGCTAATGGTTGAACCTACATCACTCTTCTTGATGCTACCGTTATTGAGAACACTGGCAACGAGAGGCAGATCGCCACTCATGTCTAGACCTTGACCAATAATGGTGTTTACACCTATACCCAGAGTGGTGTTAGAACCTGGGCCGCGATCATACCAAGGAGTTGAACTTGATTTGGAGTGGTGTACATCCAGAACAAAGCTCAGCTCATCAGTGGCTTCGAAACCTACGTTCAAACCCAGATCGTCAAGCTTGTTGTCAGCTGTGCGCAAACCGTTTTTCAACGCGATATCGCGAGGGTTGTATTTACCTACCTTAGTAATTGGATCTACAGAGTAATTCGACTGCCACATGTAAACAGGCGAAGCACTGATTTTGCTGCCATCCCATTTAACACCGTTTGTTGGCCATGCACCATCAGAGAACCACAATGAGTAGATGTCTTCTTGCGATGCCATCTTGGTTTCGGTTTTCAGGTAGTCCAATGTTGCTGTGATTTTATCAGTTGGCTTGAATTGCAGTGTCAACAAGCCGTTATCACGTCTACGTGAAGAGTCAGTGTGGAAGAAGTGCGCCTCTTGTGGGCGAGTGGCCAGGTCACCACTGTCCGCAACGTTTGGCGTAGCCGCAGTTGGCTCATTCACAATCACCGCGCCTGGAGAATAACCGCCATTCCAGATTTTGTTGTGGTCTGCCGGGTAGTTTTGCAATATGTCACCCCAGCCCGGACCAGCAAAACCGGAGCGACCACTGGTACGTTCCTGGTGAGTCAAGGAAAGTGACGCACCAAACATTTCGTCAGACCAACTGACGAAACCAGACAATTCTGGCGTAATGTCAGTGCCAATGTCGTTTGATTGGTCATACAAGGCTTTACCACCAACGGAGGCTTTGAAACCTTCGTGGTCAAATGGCTTGGCAGTGGTCAGGTTTACGGTTGCACCAATACCACCAGTAGGGTTGTTTGCTCTACCGGTTTTGTAAACTTGTACACCTGAAACAGATTCAGAGGCAATGTTGCTCATGTCGAATGAACGGCTGCCGTCTACGCCACCGCCTTCACCGATTGACGCTGATGACAACTGACGACCATTCAGGGTAACCAGGTTGAATTCTGGACCAAAACCACGAGAAGTGATCTTGGCACCCTCACCGTTGGTACGATCAATAGAAATACCGGTGATACGTTGCAGAGATTCCGCCAGGTTGGCGTCTGGCATTTTGCCGATGTCTTCTGAAGAGATGGCATCAACAACACCCGCTGCGTCACGCTTGATATCTACAGCGCGTTGTAACGACGCCTTGATACCTGTTACTACAATTTCATCTGGCTCGCTGCTGTCTTGTGCGTAAGCCATGCTACCGAAACCGGTCGCCAATGAAGCGATGGTGGTAGCAATGATTTTTCTTTTAAAGCTAACTGTTTTTTGCATGGAGTTATTCCTCGAACCGTTATTGTTATCGTAACTTCGCTCGGACCTTGCCTTCCTAAAGATAAAGATTGCCGCCCCTAGCCAGTTACCAACTGGTCTTGTCTCTGTATTGTATTCACGGCCTAGCTGTCGCTTTTAACCGCAACTTATACTTGCAAGATCACACAGGTACATCGTCCCACTATGGTACTTATCACAAACGTGGGGCGTCTCACTTTGAAATGTCATAAGTGGACAGGATAATAAAACTATATTTTTCAATGACTTAGTTATAGTCAAATTATTTGCGTTTTATTTTCTTAATGACTGAATTGCCACTTTTTTTACCCCTTTATCACGTTCGACTAGCTGTCGAACGTAAATAAGCGAACCCGTTTGTGGGCAATAGAACGCCGAAATGCTGCGTTTTATTACCAACGGAAAGCCTAGTACGAATTTTATTCGTTGATAAGGAATATCTCTCAAAAGTGCAAAAAAAGTGAATTCGGTTACAGAAGTAAACGCCGGGGGTTGACCACAGAACAGGCTATGTAGCTCGAAGGTGGCGGGAGATGACAATAAAAATTTATTTAAAAATCACCCGGTTTTGAGCTGGGCCAGTAAGCCCGAGTAACAGGTACCGACGCGAGGGCAGGAAGTCAAACTTCTATAAAACATACTCAGCTCCCATTGTTTAGCTGGCAGTTTGGCTGCCAAAAAACGCCCCCTCATGACGAAAAAAGCCCCTCAAAAAGAGGGGCCAAAAGACAGGTACTTCAACCAAACTTGTACATCAAGCAAAACATTTAAAGCGTGAATTGCACCCAGGCGGTATCGGTTGCACCGACCGACTGGCCAATAGTGAAGAAGTACTTCACGACGGTACCCGAGGCTAAACCGGTCACCGTCAGGGTGTTGCTGTTATCGGCGTTGTGGGTCATGCGCACGTTTTGCTGGGCGCCGCCGTTGATGGTGTAGTGCACGTCAGCCCAGGGGGCACTGTTGGCATAAAACTTCACGCTGGTGCTGCTCAATACCTGGTGGCCGTTGCCGTTAGCGGGCAGTGACGAGGAGGCGCTTGAGGTAGCACTGGAGGTAGCTGCACTGCTGGCTATCGAGCTGCTGGTCGCAGAGCCGGTCATGGTGAAGGTCACCCAGCTGGTGTCAGTCGCACCGCCCGCTGCCAAACCTATGGTGTAGAAATACTTGACGGTAGCGCCAGCGGGAATGCCAGTGACAGCCAGGGTATTGGTGTTATCGGCATTGTGAGTCATGCGCACGTTTTGCTGTGCACCACCATTAATGGTGTAGTGGATATCCACCCAAGGAGCATTGTTAGCGTAGAAGTTCACGCTGGTGCTGGTCAGGATAGTGTGACCATTACCGCTAGCCGCAGAAGAACTGCTGGAGCTTGCTACACTGCTGGCTGCTGCACTACTTGTAGACGCGCTAGTGGCCGCGGAGCTGGTCGCCGCCGAGCTGCTGGAACCGGAGCAGGTAGTAGTACCAGGGTTGGCATCCACGGCATCGCCGGTTTTCTTGGTGCGGAAGCTATAGGCAGGAACTGCCAGCTTCATGCCGTCCGAGAAGCTCACATACTGGGCGGTGCAGCCGAAGTTGTAGGCGAGGTACGTCGTTACGCCTGACTTGGTAAACGCCACTGCTGACGGGCTGTTAGCTGTCAGAGCACCAGTACCTGTCGCCAGGTTACCCAGTTGCTTAAGGGTGTAGGTCCACTGATAGGTATGCGCCTTGGTTTCGCCCTCTTCCGGGGTGTAGTTGAAACCGTAGCTGGTCATATCGTTTACCGCTGCCTGACCGTTAGTCATGGCCCAGATATTCCACCAGACATCGCGCCATTGGCCGTTGGGCAGACCGGAAGGTTTGCCGTTGCTGGATTCGGTCATACCCAGGGTTACATAGTTAGCCAGGTAATCCGCGCGTTGGCCGATATGGAATACCAGTGGGCTGAGTGGCAAGCCCTGAATACCCAGAATGTGCGCGTAAGCACCGCTGAACCAGGTACCAAACACATGGCCGTTGCCCCAGATAATGGAGGTGGTCATTTTGGGATAGCTGGCATCGAAGTTGTCGTAATCACCCCCAAGGCCACGGAAACGGTCGTAGTTGTTCCAGTATTCCCAATAGGCAGCGGTAGATGACGCATGCAGGTACATACCGCGCTCGGTAATGCTGGTGTTACCGGTGATTTGTCCGTAGAGCACCATGGCGCCATAGGCGTTGGCCGCTTCGGAGGTGGACTCGTTGTTGTTGCCCAGTACGAAATTCGCGTGACCCGAAGCCCAGCTGAAACCATAAGCGGGATCGAAATAGCGCAAGTAGGGGAACATGGCGTCGTCGCGGCCGGCAGCGTAATCGCGGATCAGCAATTCAACCATGGGGCCGTATTGGCTTGAGCTACACCAGCTGGCATCCACGCGGCAGATCTCGGCGGCGGCGCGCACGAAATAACCATAGTGGAAGTGGTGATCGTTGAGCTGTTGCTGGGCGCCGAAGGATTCATCGAAGCCGAGCAGGCTGTTCCAGTTGCTGTCGTAGGCGAAGTATTTGGTGGTATCCAGGCCGCCATTGGTGTTGGCGCGGAACCAATCCTGCAATTCGGCCTTCAGCCAGTTAACCAGCTGGTTGGCTTCGTTGGTCATGCCGATGCCGCGAGCGATAGCAGCCAGTTCGGCCACTTTGCCGTAGTTTTTGCCGGCCCAGTAGGTATCAGTAGCCGTGTTCCAGTTGGCAGAGCCCTGGTTGATAAACTCGGTGATCAGTGATTGCAGCTGGGTCAGGTTGTAGTCGCCAATACCGGCTGGCAGGGTTGGCAGCACACCGACATAGGGGATGGTGTAGCTGAAACCGTTAGTAGCCGCAAACTTGGTAACGCCGCGGGCGCTGCGCACCTTGTAGCTGGTTACCGCCTGGGTGGAGTTTTTCCAGTGCAGCGGCAACATGCCCACCATAGTAGTCACCTGGCCACCGTTGTACATGTACTGGTGGCTCACGGTCACTTTGTTGGTGTTGCGATCCACTGCATAGTTGATGTTCACCTTATCCACGCGCTGGGTAGCATATTGGGCAAAGGTGTTGATCATGGTGGTATCGGGCGTGCCGGTCACTTGTGGCAGCAGGGTGATGGTTACGCGCTTGCTGGTGTTGGTGACACCTATGGCAGCGCTGTTCACATTGCTGAAGGTGGTAGCATCGTGGCCGGTGATCAAGAAGTTGGCGCGGTCACCCGCTACATCTGTCCACACCCCCAGGCTGTTACCGCTTTGGTAGAAGACTCCTTTTTCACCGCTATCCGCCGCTTTGGTGCGGATAACGATGCTTCCTTGCAGGGCCGTGAAATACGCATAGGGCGAGCCGTGTACAAAGGTCGCCTCCATTACCGGCGTGCTACCGCTGTTCCACTGTACGGTCACTGAGCCGTCGCTGTAATCCTTGAGATAGGCTTCCAGGTTGCTATAGGCAGTGTTGCCTATGGCCAAACCATCGAAAACTTCGCTGAACGGATCGGGAACTGGATAAGTCGTCTGGGTAGCGCTAGTGCGCAGGCCGCCAGGGATACCCATAATGCGCGCGCCGCGATCAGTGATGCGGGCGGTCATTGGGTCCGGGGTGATATAGGCCGCGCCCGTGCTGTCGCCCACTTTCATCTCGCCGTAAAAGGAGATGCTGCCCCACCAACGGTGAGTCATGGTGGGTTTGCTGGTGGCTGGTGCTACCTTTTGCGGATAAATCGGAGTGGGTGCACCTATGGGATTACAGCTGCTCACGCCCGGCTTGACCACGCCGGCGCTGTAAATCCAGTTGCCGTTATCCACGGCGCATTTGTAGCCTGCAGGGTTTGCGCTGTCGCTGATGTTGCCGGCGCCGTAGCTGGTGAGGGCGGCTTGTGAAATATCCGCCAACCCCAGGCTGGCAGCCAGGAGTAATACTTTTCTGATCATTGGATGTGTCCTCGTTATTGTTAGCTGACACCAATTTGAAATCCGCCCCGTGATGACTGCTGTAAGCGGATTTCAACACTTGGGGAGGTCATAAAGTAAGCCGCCGCTCGCCGACGTTCGTCCCAGAATGGCGTAAAAAGGTAAGGTGGGAGGGTTCACTTTTCAGCCAAAAAAGACTGGCACAGGCATCAGACGCCAGGGGTGCGCGGGTTTTGATGGGGTTCACAGTCTGTTCTTGAGCCTTTTTATTTGACTTATTTGCCGCCCATAAAAAACCCCTCTACTCAGGAGGGGTTTTGACGGCTGGGCCGCTGACAAACCGGACCTGGCCGGCGCATGAAGCTACAAGATTAAAGGGTAACTTTAAGTGCTTGTCTCCTGACTAACAGCAAACCGCACAGACCCAGGATCATGAGTACTGTAGGAGCGGGCTCGCTGACGTCTACGGGAGGTGGTGGAGGCTCATGTTCGCGCTCGCCACGGGCGTAGTAGCTGATATGTGATACGTCCTTGATTTTGCTGCAGTCGTCATAGGCAGGTTTTTTCTTGGTCGCATCGTGATGCACACAGAGGTTGGGGAACTCATAGGCCGCGGTAAAAGGTGAGTCCCAATGGCCGCTGGTAAA
Organism: Cellvibrionaceae bacterium; assembly: GCA_021151695.1. GTDB lineage: Bacteria > Pseudomonadota > Gammaproteobacteria > Pseudomonadales > Cellvibrionaceae > Cellvibrio. The sequence goes on from JAGKWU010000009.1 coordinate 56,162, forward strand.
GGTTGGGGTCAATAAAAAGCCCAACAGAGTTGTACCACTGCCGTCTTTAAAGATCAGCATGATATTCATAAAGTCATCCCACTCATTATTATTCAACATCCAGGTGCCGGTTTGGCCGTTGCCAGCCGGGTCATCCTTATCTAAAAACACCCAATCGCTAAAACCGTAAAAGCCCTCTGCATTAACCGTCATGGGGTTACTATTGAGGAAATCCTGGGTTGCCACAGTGCTGCGTTCACAGGCACTGGCGTGTTCCACCAATGTCAATGTCGTTGCATTGCAGCTGACCAGGGCCGCACTTGCATTAAGCGTCCAACCGAACAAGCCGCCGATTAGAAGCGCCTTTAAACATGAATAATTATTCATATCGCCTCCGCAAATTCCCGCTTTGTGATTGTTTACCGCTTTAACAGCGTAGCAACTTGAGGCGACATGACCAAAGATTGTCTTGGCGCCAAAAAAAACGCTGATAGAGCTATAAGCAGTAAGAGGCGCCAACGCAACGGTCGCTTAGATCATCCCGGAGAAAGCAAATTTCTGTATAGACTTTGTTCAATTAAAGACCATTATTTGTTCGTATTTAGCTGCCAGCTGCATTACTTTTAAAGGAAACCTATAAGCCACGGAGCGCTATTTATGAAGCACTACCACCTGTCACACCAACAACTGGCGGTCGCCGCTTTCGCTTTGCTTGCCACAGGTTTGGGGACTATTTATCTCCTTAATAGCCGCTTCCAGGAAGACAGGGTCAATGCGGCGGGCATACGTACGCAAACGCTCACCACCATGCTCGCCCGCGGCGACAAACTCCTCGGCAGCACCGACAAACTTATAGCCACTATTAATGCAACACCGCTGGAGCCAGAACCAGCGCCGCAAAAAGTCCCCAACCCGACAGATCGCCCACTATGGCAAACCGCCAGCCGCAACGCCCCGACACCCAGTATTCCCCTAAGCGAGCGCGTGGTGTCCTATGAGTCAGTGCAGTTGGAGCAGCATCTAGCAAGCATGCCGGTAGCCGGCCAAGAGGTAAGCCTGCCGCTGTTGAAAGGGGATCTGGCGAAGGTGCAGGTTGAGACAGGTAGCTTGCATGATAACGGGGATTACAGTTGGCGCGGCCATCTCAAAGGCCATGGCAGCGACTATCCAGTGGTGATGACCTACGGCGAGAACAGCGCCTACGCCACCATCACCACGCCTGAAGGCAGCTATAGCCTGGAATCTATCAACGGCCTAGGTTGGCTCTACAAAAATCCGGCTGAGCCGGAGCTGAGCGCCGCGGGTGCCACAGACAATCTGGAACCACCACAATAGGCGCCCAGAACCCACTGTCAACCGATTAGCGAGGGAGAGGCAATGAGCAAGTATACCCGGGGCCTGACCCCAGCCACCCTGTTATTAGCACTGGTCTCCAGCCAGGCAAGCGCCATTTCTACAATAGATGTCATGGTGGTTTATACCCCTGGTGTGGCCAACGCCTACAGCGGCGACCCCAGTACTCGCATCAATCAGTTGTTTTCAGTTGCAAACCAGATCTATCTCGATAGCGGCGTGGATTTGCAATTGCGCCTCGTCAAAACCCTACAGGTGGACTACACCGACGACAACTCCAACGATATCGCGCTCAACGACATCACCTATGGATTGGGGAATTTCACCAATGTCGCGGCACTGCGCCAGGAATATAAGGCAGACGCCATCGTCCTTTACCGCCCCTACAAATCCGTCCAGGGTAGCTGCGGTGTGGCTTGGGTCAATGGCGTAAATACCAATGGCAACTTTTCCAGCCCCGGCATCAAAAACTTTATGTATGCCGACCTGCCTATCAATACCTGCGGCGATTATGTCACCGCCCACGAACTGGGCCACAACATGGGCCTGCGCCACTCGCGCAAACAGGACGGCACCGGCGGCACCTTTCCCTACGCGCTGGGCTATGGTGTCGACGGCCAGTTTGTCACCATCATGGCCTACCAGTCTTCATTTAATGCGGACTACTGGGCGGGTAAGGTTTACAAGTTTTCCAACCCGGCGCTGCTGTGCAAAAACCTGCCCTGCGGCGTCGATCGCAGCGATAGCCAGAACGGCGCCGATGCCCACTACGCGCTCAATATAACGGGTCCCCAAATCGCCAACTTCTACGGTGCCAGCAGTGCCGCCAGCTCCAGCGCGCAAGCCATCAGCACCGCCCAGGCCACCAGCAGCCAACCCAAGCGTAAAGGCAGTACCGCCAAGGAAATTTACGACGACGCACGCCAGGCACTGGCCAGCAACCAGTCCGCCATAGCCGATTACAGGCGCGAACTGGTACGGGTAAAAACCTTAGTAGATAACAAGGTGAATACAACAGCAGATGCGCGCCAAACCTATACGCAAGCGCTGGTAGAGATGACTCGTCTGCTTAAAAACGTGGAAGTACAAAAAGCCAATATCGACCGCCTGCAAGCCCAGGCGCGCTCGACCCAGGACGCCGCCCGCTTCCAACAGGAGCTGACAACCTTGATGACGCACTTCAGCGCCGACCAACAATTGGCCACGGCCAGCTACAACCAGGCGATCAATGCCCAAGCGCGTCTCAGCACGCAACAGGCAGACCTGTCAGCGTCTTTCACCCAGCTTAAGGACGCCCAGCGCAAGCTGGCCGACGAGCAGGCACTGACCGCCGGCCTGAGTGCAGCCCTGCAAGAGGCGTTGGGCAACTATCGACGTTCGTTGTAGGCGTTAGGGGAGCCGCGGCTTACCCTGGAAACCGCTCAATTTGGAAACCAAAGTTCTGGCAAACCCTGTTTGCGCAATATGGCCGCTATATCCATAGTTACCGCCACCCCCGCATGCACCAGCACCCCACCCCAGATCGAGCGGGACTGGAGCGCGAGTATCCCAAGAAACAACCCAAACAAAATGGCCCCCGTGGCCTCCAGCCAGAGCTTGGGGAAGTGAATCATCAGATAAGGAACACACATTACCCAAACGGCGTTAGCCCCGATGGCTGGCCGCAGCGCCTGCAGGATAAATCCGCGAAAGAAAAATTCCAGGCAAACAAACTGGGTGAGATAGAGAAACTCCCAGGCTAGCAAATCAAACCAACTGCGGCTGGTGAGTGAATAAAAAGGATAGTGATTGACGAAATCCTGGCCGCGGCTCACCAGATAGATAAACACCAGGATGGGGCTGAGCAATAACAGGTAACCGCGCCAGTGCTGGCCAACCTCATTAAACTGCCAACCAAAATCCCGCACCCGGGCACCTAAATAAAACCGGATAAACAACGCCGGCACCAGCACATAACCCAGGGCCAGGATACTCGTCCACCACAGATACGCGATCAATTCGCCAAAGCCAGTCGCATTCAGCTGCGCTGTGTAATAGTCCGACGCCCTGCCCTGCCACTGCGCCAGCAACTGCAATAGCCACATCAAGTTGTCCGAAAATTTGCCGTAGTGCATAAACAGCAAACAGACAGACACGCAGGCCAACACCGCGAACACCCGCCGGAGGGCCTGCGGCCGGCTCAAACTATAGGAAGGTGATTGCGCGTCAATGTCGTCGAGCGCGGTGAGAATCTGTCCGGGATGAAGTTTGTTGAGCATGATTGTGCGAGTTTCTTATTGGGTAGCCGATAGCGCGCAGCATACTCAATTGCATCGCAAAAAGATTGTAGAGATTAAAACGCAAAAAGCCTCTCCCTTGCGAGAGAAGCTTTTCGGTAGCCACACTGACAAGACGTCAGCGCATCACTTGATACTTATTTGATTAGCACCGGCACTTACTTGGTATAGCATTGGAAAGTGACATTGCTTTGGTTAGACGAAGTCACCCGGGCACCGCACTCTGGTTGCTCCAGATAACAAGTCCATTTCATGGCCGCATTTACATCAGAACTCGTAGATACAGTACGAACTATACCGTCAGCAGGGCAAACTTTTGCCACAACGGGCTTCTCCCAGAACACAGGTTGCTGGCAGGTGCCTGTGTAATAAAATTTGTTGGAATCAGTGACGTTGACGCTGCAGTAACCGGAGAGATAACCCGTCATACCTATAACACGATTAGCAATGGTACGATTCTGCGCATCCACACAATTATAACTGTTGAGTGTCGATACACTGCCGTAAGGGTAAGCGGTAATAGTATTTACATATTGCCAGCTGCAATTCACCTGAGTATCCGCACTTGCCTGAAAAGACACAAATGCCATTGCTGCTACAGCCAATCCAAAAATCACTTTACATATTTTCATCATTAATATCCTGATTAAGTTTGCATTATCGTTTTTGCCAGGCAAACCTCTCCTTCATTTTATTGACATCGCTTGTGGTGATATCTTTATTATAAAAACCGGATCCTTCCGGTTTAATCGCTGTTATTAGTTGACTGTTTCTGTGTCAGCACTGGAGATATACAGGGTTGTGAGCTTGGTCTCCTTATTTGGCGAGGCAACCACCGACGTATATTTCCCTGCAACCGCAACACTTTTTGAAACTTGCTCGGCAATTTTGTTAGCTTGATCCATGTCGGTAAAACTAAATGATATCTGGCATAAGCTGGATTTACATTGGGTATCTCGCAACGCAAATCCTGCAAGATCCGGTTCGTTTGCCAATGTATTGATTAACTTTTCTTCCTGCTTTTTTGCCCAGCTCACGTCTACAGCTTCTGCATCAAACTTTTTTTGCATTACCTCACCCGGATCAAAACTGCGGTTGTGAGCATAACCGTCGAGCAACCATTGGTTCATCTCTTTTGCTTTACGAGCCGCTAATTCGCCTTCGAGTATTTTTATTTTTTCAGAGTCCGTTCGCTGCTGCGCGAGCGAGGTTGTATTTTCGGGTGCTGAATGTTGAGGGACAGTTGCAGTGGGTGTTTGATGAGAGCGTAAAGAAGAAGCAAGCGCTGCCTCTTGAAGTGTATTGATTTTTGCACGTGCATCTTCGAGCTGATTTTCTAATGCACGAATTTTATCGTCGTTCACAACTGTTGCGGGCACAGCATCTGTTTTCGAAAAGCCAGATGCAAAATATCCGATAGCTATCCCTGCGCTCAGAGAAATTACCAGAAGAATGGCTCCATTGTTTTTATTCATAAAAATCCGCTTTTTAAAATTTTCCGCAGATTATTTAGGAAATAAAAAAAACTCAACAAGGCCAAGAAAGAAAATGGCGCATGAATAAACTGATTGTAAAAAGTGGGAAACTTCGTGATCTTATTTTAATTATTTAAAGGGCAAATAATTGCGTGCGTCCGCAATATAATCGCCAATCGAACGTCGCTCTGCCGCAACAAATTGTTCAATGGCCTGTTGGAAATCGGCGCGGGCAAGCCAATGATTGGAATAGGTCATTACCGGCTCAAAGCCACGTGCAATTTTGTGTTCACCCTGGGCACCGCCATCAAAGCGCTCCAGTTTATGCCGGATCGAGTAATCAATGCCCTGGTAATAGCAGGTTTCAAAATGCAGGAAATCATATTCGGCAAGGCAACCCCAATAGCGACCATAAATAGTGTTGCTATCGATAAAAAATAGCGCCGCTGCTATAGCTCTATCTTGCTGGTAGGCCGTCACTAACAAACAGTGCTCAGCACAGGTCTCACCTAACTGGATAAAAAAATCCTTTGTTAAATAACCCGCATGGCCACTGCGTTTTAAATAGGTGTTGCGATAAAAGCCGTAAAACATTTGCCAATCAGTTGCCGTTATTTCATCGCCGGTTCTGTGGATAAAGCTGATCCCCTGCTCTGCCACCATACGTCGCTCTTTATTGATATTTTTGCGCTTGCGCGAATTCATGGCAGCAACAAAATCATCCCAGTTACCATAGCCGCGATTAAACCAGTGAAATTGCGCGCCCTGGCGCTGGGCCAGCTGCTGGCCATGTAGTTGTTGCGACAACTCCGGCAGGGGAAACAGGCAGTGCCAGCCGGACGCACCCAACTCACCGGCGCGGGTTTTGATAGCCGCGACAATGGCCGGCAAAAGAGCGGCGGTCGATCCGCTATCTTTTACCAACAAGCGCGGGCCACCACAGGGAGTAAAGGGAATAGCAGTGACCAGCTTGGGGTAATAACGAAAGCCGTAGCGCTGATAGGCATCAGCCCAGGACCAATCAAATACATATTCGCCGTAAGAATGGGTTTTTAAATAAAGCGGCAAAGCCGCAACCAGCTCGTCGGCGTCATGCACCAATAAATGCTGTGTATGCCAGCCATCACCCAGGCTACCGCTGCGCTCAAGCGCTGCCAGGAATTCATGGCGAATAAAGGGATAGTCGCCCTCGCAGAGGCTATTCCACTGCGCGGCGCTCACCTGATCCAGACTGTGGATAAACGAAATTTGCATGGCCGCTTGCACTTGCCCCTGATGAGATCCGGGCCGATTCTAACCCAAGTTACCATGACAAATGCCAGCGGGTGATTCCCGCCTGGTGCTAGCCATGTCGCACTGCTGTGCTAGAATCGCCCTTCTCTTAGTCACCCAGAATGATTTATGCCCACTTCCGAACCCGACCCTGAACCCCAGTGTCACCCTGATAATAAGTATTACGCTATCAACAAAAGGATTGCCCTTATCAACCTTGCGAGGGAGTACTAGGGGTGGAATGGCTTTTAGATCCCACGGCCTGGCTTGGCCTACTTACCTTGATTGTGCTCGAGATAGTTCTCGGCATAGACAACCTTATTTTTGTGGCGGTACTCGCCAACAAACTCCCCAAACACCAACGCGACAAAGCGCGCGTGGTGGGTCTGACGCTCGCTCTGTTGCTACGTCTCTTGCTGCTCTGCGGTATTTCCTGGCTGGTCACCCTGACGGAACCCCTGTTCCAGGTGCTCGGCCAGGATTTGTCGGGGCGCGATCTCATACTGATTTTTGGCGGCCTGTTCCTGCTCTTTAAAGCCACCATCGAACTGCACGAGCGGGTGGAAGGTAAGATCAACACCCAGCGCAATATGCGCGTTCATGCCGCCTTCTCCGCTGTTATTGCGCAGATAGTTATCCTCGACGCCGTGTTTTCGCTGGATGCGGTCATCACTGCCGTAGGTATAGTGAACCATCTGTCGATCATGATGCTGGCGGTGATTATCGCGATGGGCATGATGATTATCGCCAGTAAAGCTCTCACGGATTTCGTCAACAAACATCCGACAGTGGTGATGCTCTGCCTGGGCTTCCTGCTGATGATCGGCTTCAGCCTGGTAGCTGAGGGCGCAGGTGTCCATATCCCCAAAGGCTATCTCTACGGTGCCATCGCCTTCTCGGTGTTGATCGAATTCTTCAACCAACTGGCGCGCTCCAACCGCACCCGCAACCTGATTGGCGAGCGCCCCTTGCGTGACCGCACCGCCGAAGCCGTGCTCAAACTGCTCGGCGGCCGCAGCGATGCCGATGAAGTAGGCGAAGATATAGTGGCCATGGCCAATCCCCAGGGCGAAGAGCTGGTGTTTGAAAACAGCGAGCGCCAGATGATCCGCTCAGTGCTGCAACTGACCGATCGCCCCGTGCAATCCCTGATGACACCACGCCCGGATATCGTCTGGGTAGACGTGAATGCGACACCCGAGGAATTACTCAATATCCTCAAAACCACGCCCCAAACCCGCTTGCTGGTGGCGCGCGAGGAGTTGGACAACTTGCACGGCGTGATCCAGAGCCGCGACCTGCTGACTGCCGCACTCAGCAACCAGCCGCTCAACCTGGCCGCACTGGCGGTAGAGCCCCTGGCTGTTCCCGAAGGCACCAGTGCACTCAATGTGCTGGAAATGCTGCGTCAGCAATCAGTGCCATTGGCCATAGTGATCGACGAATACGGCAGCATCAAAGGGATAGTTACCCCCACAGATCTGCTCGCTGCCATCGCCGGTGAAGTGGCCGATGCTGGAGAAACACCCCTGGTAATTGAGCAGGAAGACGGCTGGCTACTGGACGGCAGCCTCTCGCTCGAACAGGTAGAGGAACTGCTGAAAATCGCAATCGAACGCGAGGAAGCTGACTACTTCACTCTCGCCGGCCTAATGCTGGAACAGCTCCAACACATTCCTGTTGTAGGTGAGAGTATTCATATCGACGGCTATGATTTTGAAGTCACCGAGATGGAAGGCCGTCGCATACAGCAAGTCAGGGTGAGCGGCTCACCCACAGGCGATCTGTTTAGCGATAGTCACGGCTAGCGTGAAGCACTCAGTGATGGCTGGCGCTGTACCAAAGCAGCGCCATCATCGCGCAGGGAAGCAGTAGCGACGCGGGTCGCAACAGATAAGGTAACCTCAGGGCACGGAGGCGACGGCTGCGAGAGCCGAGATTGTACAAATGCTCCGCCGCTGCCAGGCAAAACAGGCTCGAGAGCAATAGCGCAATACTCGGATGACCCCAATGCAACGCCAGGGCCGCGCCCCCAAATAGCGTGCAGAGCAACATCCCCATCACCAGATAGCGATAGTTTTCCATCTGACCTCCATTTCTAATAGGTGTTATTCAGCCTGCCTGATCCCTTATTTGACCGCTTGGGATTCGCAGATCTCGTTTAGTTTTTCTTTTTTATAACCGGCTTTTTCGGAGTAGCTTTAGCAGCGGCAGGGCTTGGTCTGCGCTCGCCGCGTTTTTCATCTTCGTAGGCATCGAGGAAATCAAAAATAATATCGCCGGCCAAATGTCCTGTATTGGTCAGTACCACCATGCCGATTTGCAATTCGCGATTAAACACCACCTCTGAGCGGAAGCCCTGCACACCGCCACCGTGATGCACAAAATTCTTGTCGCCGCGGTAATCAAACACCCGCCAACCCAAGCCATAGTGGCTATCCGTCACACCTTCGCGGCTGCCATAGTGGTTCTGTGCCGGCGTATTGCGCGTAACTTTCGCCTGCACCGTATTCAGCAACATGGGCGGCAAAACTTCGGGATTGTGACCCAACTGCGCCAATACCCAGCGCGTCATATCGTTAATGCTGGCATTGATACCGGCAGCCGGTGCAAAGCGGTAATAGTTTTCGTTGACGTCGGTTGCGGCCCAGCCTTTGCGCGTACCTACGTGGGGTGACGCGTAGTTATTGTTGGCTTTAAAACCCGCCACACCAAAGCTGGCAGTATGCATCCCCAGGGGATTAAAGATGCGTTCGGTCACATACTGCTCGTAGGTTTTGCCGGTTTTTTTCTGGATGATAGGCGCAATCAAACTGTAGGTAACGTTCTGGTAGTTGTAGCACTTGCCCGGCGGGCAGATAAAACTCACGTTGCGCAGGCGACGCACCACCTCATCAAAAGATTGCCCCTCTTCAATAAAGTTGCTGTTGGTCTGGGTGGGCAACCCGGTAGATTGGGACATGATGTTTTTAACCGTGAGCTGCTCACCGTAACGCGGGTTGCTGAACTCCACTTGCGGCAGTAACCCGGTGATAGGGGAATCCCAGGTTACCAGGCCATCGCGCACCAACAGGGCGGCGGCCGTTGCGCCAAAGCTTTTGGAGACAGAGGCCAGGCGGAAAAGTGTATCCGTGTTCACCAGATCCGAGCTGCGCGCGCGTTTAACACCGTAAGTTGAGAGCACCCGCACGTGGCCGTCGGCAATCACCGCCAGCGCCACACCTGGGGCGTAGGGCACAATTTTCTTTTCTACGGTTTGCTGGAACTCGCTAACAAAACGCTCGCGGGCGCCTGTAGCTTGCAAGGGGATATTGGAACTGCCCAAAGGGCGATAGACAGGTTGGGGCTCGCGTGCGGCGGACTCGGGTGACAACTCGGGCTCCTCCTGCCCCCCGAGATCGCCAATATCTTCATCCCCGCCGCTGTCCAGGCTCAGGGCAACGGGTGTTGCCAGTGCACCGACGGCGGCTGTCGCGAGTACTGGTGCGGTGTGCCCCTGCGGATTGTTGTTGCTTGGCGCGGGCGCAATCTGTGCGACCGGGGCGACAGGTTGCGGCACCGGATTGGCGGCTAAAACCGCCTTGTTTTCGAGCGTTTTTTTTTCTGCCTCTGCCGTGCGGGAAGTAGTGTCAGAATCTGCTTTGGCCGCAGCAGCTTTAGTCTTGGTGGTTTTGGCGGCTGCCACTTTACCAGTATCTGCTGACTTACCAGCTTTAGTGGCTTTTGCCTTGGCTTTATCCGTGTCTTTTGCGGCAGCCGTTTTAGTTGCTGTTTTCTGGGCTTTTTTGGCGACCGGCTGGTCGTCATCGTCTTTCGGCTCTTGGACTTTCGCCGTCTTTTTTGTGCTGGCCGTCTTGGGTCGCGGCGGCACACTGGCCGCATCCGCCACTGGGCGAATCACAGGCTCGGGCGCAGTCAATACAGGTGCAGGTGCACTGCTGGCTGCCGCCTGGGCAACCGGCACCTTGACTTCATAGGTGATTTGTTTGGGTTCCTGCGCCTGCAAAGGTATTGCCAGAGCAAAAGCGCCAAGGATAAGAACAGGACGCGCCAGGCGAATAGCCAGGCGGCACAGGGGTGATACAAATAGTGTATTCAATATAGTCATAGGTCGCGCTGCCACCAGGGCAAAAGCACGCTGCAGCCCATCCGCAAAAACCCGAGGCTCCGCAAAACCCCGGGGCTCTGCAAAAACCTGAACATTTGCAAAAATCTACGCCGTTTCAGCGCTGCAATAACCAGCGCAAAAAACGGCGTAATTTATCTGACTGCTTACAGCGTTTTTATATATTCAATGAGATCCCAGCGCTCCTGCTCGGTCATTGCGGGCAATTCCTTACCTTCGGCTCCCACCGTGGGTCGGGCACCATATTCATGGCCGGTATTCAAATCGCCTACCTGCACAGTTTTATACTCGAACCCATCGTAACCTTCGCTGCGGAAACCCACTTTCACCGGGTCCAGCTCGCGGCTGCCAACGGCAAACGAATCCGGGCGATACAGACCATCGTCAGGATCACCTTCGCGTTTTTTCGGCAGCAAGAGGCTATAGAGATCAGGCACTGAACCATTGTGCAGGAAAGGCGCCGTTGCCCAAATACCATTCAACGAGCGCGCTTTGTAAGCGAGCAGTGATTGATAAGGGCTAGCGGTGGTATCGGCTTTATAGTTGCCGGATTTTACACTGGGTTTAATCTCATTATCAAAGAAGGATTTGCCTAACATGTACGCCCAATCCGCCAAGCGGCGAATCGCATACTTGTCGGCATCGGGAGTTGCCACCGCGCCTTTGGTTGCCGCTGTCAGCACTTGCACCACAGGCGCACGTTTCTGGATGACCACCGGCCCTACGTCGGTATCCTGATACACAGATTCAAAATTACCCGCGTAACCTGTGTAGAACACGCTGTTGTTGGCCATCGCCGGGTCAGTGCCAATGTGATCCAGGCTGGTCATGTTAGCGACAACCAAACGCTTCCAGTTATCACGCTCTACCAATTGATGGCAAGACGCGCAGTATTCGTTGTAGACCAACTCGCCGCGCTGGGCTTTCTCGCGATCAATTTTGCCCAGGATATCTTCCGGCCACACAGGCGATTGCAAACTCTTCAGGTGCGACTCGATACGCTCCAGGTTAGTAAGATCGATAGAGGATTTGAAATCGATGCGGTGCTCTTTGTTTTTCTCACCGGTGATATAGGCCGAAAGGCTGAAGCCGGATTTTTGCGCCGTCCAGTCGAGGATACCGAATACGCCGATCACTTCACCGGTGTTGCGGCCGATGGGACCAACGCCGGCATTAGCGGCCAAGCCGTTCCACTGCACATAGTCGGAGTGCGTGATATCCCACAGGAAGGGATAACTTACCGGTGCGCTGGGCTCATTAAAGATAGCGTTGCGCACACGCAACATATCGCGCTGGCCCAACGCTGGATACTTGCCGTCTTTGGAAGACAAACGCTCAATGATCAGCGCAAACTGGGTGTCGCCAATAATGGTTTCGCTAATACCTTCCAGCACCGCACTAACCTGCTCCGCTGTCAGCATGCGATTGCCATCCGGTTTGGTGATCTGCAACATCGCCAGGCGCAGTTGCTCGCGATTGATCACGTGCTCCAGCACTCGGTTGTAGATACGGCCAAAGGCATCGAGGCGGGCGTAACCATAATCCACATGGCTGTGGTTGATGGTGTTGTAGAGCCCGATAGTATCGGTCCATTTTTTCAAATCTTTGGTCACGGCATCGGCCGAGCTGTAACCATTTTTCAGATCGAGTACAGATTTAACAAAGCGATCGCGTTTGGCGTTATCAGCCTGCGTCTGCTCCATGCTTTTTTCCAATGCCGTCAGGAAACCCACCATGTCCGCCATGGAAGGACCGCCATCAATACGTATAGCCTGACCTTTATAATTTACCTGGCCAGTGTGGCAGGCGGCGCAGGTGTAGCCGATGTAATCCTTGCCCTGGTAAGTCTCCTTCACAAAACCGACGGGTAGGCCATCGGGATCAAAGAAGGTTGGCTTCTGGGGCAGGTAACGGAATTTGTCGATATTCTGGTTATCGCGGAAAAGCGTGGTAGAGCCCTGCTGCTCCAACGCGATAAAAAAGTCATAGGGAATTAACGCTGAGCCCTGGGTGGTGTTGTAGAACCAGAGGCTGTCGGATTCGCTCCAACCCTGCGCAAGATATTTGGGTGTTGAATAGCTTTCACCAAAGGCACCATTGCTGATGGCGATTGCACCGCGGTCGGGATCCTTATCCCAAGCTTGATAGGTTTTACCGGCAGCGAGAATAACCAGCAAAATAGCCACTACCAGTAATTTGATTTTTACCAGCCGGCGCCAGTTACGACGAGAAATTCGGCCGAGGCCGAGCAGAGTATTAAGAATCATCTTGGCTTCCAGAGAAAGTATCCGTTTAAAAGGGAATGGTGATTTGCCACAGTTATTATCGCTCGCATCCTGATCCAACCCGGGACACAGAAACGAGCTGCTTGCAAAAGCTGCGACCATGATAACCAGCAAAGCCCGCGCAGGCCAGCTGTCACCTGAAATAGCCGCATCCAATTTGCCAGTACAGACCATATAAACGCGAAAGAGCCGGTAAAAACCGCCTCGTTGAGTTGCATCGCTATAATCTTGCGTTTAGTGTAGCCCCTGATGTTTTTTTTGCGCACCGCATAGGGTGCTGCCCGCACTGACTTTCCCACCACGAGGACCTCTTCATGAAATCAATTTCCCTGGCTCTAATTGCACTCGCCACTCTCTCCAGTTGCACCTGGGTAAAGCCGACACCGCAAGGCAGCACCGTAGCTGTCACCAAAGCAGCCAATGTGCGCAACTGTGAAAACCTGCGCGAAGTGACTGTCAGCGTTACCAGCAAAGTGGGTTTCTACAAACGCGATGCGGACAAGGTAGCCACCGAACTCACCACACTGGCGCGCAATGAAGCTGTCAGCGATGGCGGCGATACCATTGTGCCCAGTTCGTCAATTGAAAATGGCAAGCAAAGCTTCAATGTCTACAAGTGCAATAAGCGATAATTTTTACTGTGCCCGCCGCTAATGTGGCGGGCCAGTGCGCGACAATTGTCCATCCGCGATTTTGCTATTGTTAATAACACTGTCTTTTTTCTGTCATATATCTGCCATACTCTTTGCTGTCGTTGCTTTAAACATTGAGGTTTACTGTGTCCAGCGCCTACTTTAACCGCGAACTCAGCCTGCTCGAATTCAACAAGCGTGTGCTCTACCAGGCTTACAACAAGAGTTTGCCGCTGATGGAGCGTCTGCGCTTCCTGTGCATTTTTTCAACAAACCTCGATGAGTTTTTTGAAGTGCGTGTGGGTGGATTAGTTGAGCGCCTTGAGCTGCCCACCAAATCCCCGCTGGGTCCTGATGGCCTCACCGAAATGCAAACGCTGGAAGAAATCGCCCAGCGCGCTCACTCGCTCGTCAATGAGCAATACCAAATTCTCAATCAGGAAATTCTGCCCACACTGCGCGAAGCCGGCATTCGCGTTTTGCGCCGCGATGAATGGACACCAGAGCAGATCCAATACTTAAAAAATCATTTCACGTCGGAAGTGCTACCCGTGCTCAGCCCCATAGGCCTGGACCCGGCGCATCCCTTCCCGCGCATTCTCAATAAAAGCCTCAACTTTATCGTTAAGCTGGATGGCAAAGATGCGTTCGGACGCAGCTCTGGTCGCGCCATTGTGCAGGTGCCGCGCTCGCTACCGCACATTATCGAATTGCCCATGGAGCTCACCACTCACTGCCGCGAATTCGTTTTTATTTCCTCCATCATCCATTTCTTTATGGCGGAAATTTTTGTCGGCATGACGGTGATCGACAGCTATCAATTCCGCCTCACACGCAACTCGGATATTTTCCTCGATGAAGAGGAAACCGAGGATTTATTGCGCGCGGTGCAAGGTGAATTAGCCTATCGCCAATACGGCGACGAAGTGCGTTTGGAAGTGTCCGATACCTGCCCGAATGAATTGGTGCAATTCCTGTTGGAGCGCTGCGAACTTAAGGAGCGCGCACTCTACAACATTAATGGCCCAGTCAACCTTAATCGCTACAGCGATTTATTTGAGTTAATAAAAAATAGCGAACTCTATTTCCGCCCCTTTGAGCAGGCAATGCCCAAGTTGCCCAGGCGTACCAATAGCTATTTTGAAATTCTGCAGAAGCAAGACATATTGCTCCATCATCCCTTTGACTCATTTCAAGGTGTAGTGGATTTTCTGCGTGAAGCGGCAAGCGATCCCCACGTCCTCGCAATTAAGCAAACGCTTTACCGTACCGGTTCCAATTCGCCCATCGTTGATGCACTGGTTGCCGCCGCTAAAGCCGGTAAAGAAGTGACCGCCATTGTCGAGTTGCGCGCGCGTTTCGACGAAGAGCAAAACGTAGCACTCGCCGAACGCTTACAGCGTTTTGGTATTCACGTAATTTATGGCGTTGTAGGTTTTAAAACCCACGCCAAAATGTTGCTGATTGCGCGACGTGAAGCGGGCAAGTTGCATTATTACGTGCACGTAGGAACAGGTAACTATCATCCCAAAACCAGTAAGCTCTACACCGACTATGGTTTGATAACCTCGGATAAGGAAATTGGTGATGATGTTTATCGTATCTTCCTGCAACTAAGCAGCATGGGCAAAGCCTCCAAAATGGAAGCGCTTATGTATGCACCTTTTACCCTGCATCGCGGCTTGGTCAAACGCATACGCACCGAGCGCGAAAATGCCGAGCACGGCAGGCCTTCGCGTATTATCGCCAAGATGAATGCGCTCTACGATGAAGAGTTGGTAAATGAGCTGTATGCCGCCTCACGTGCAGGTGTGCAAATTGATTTGATTATTCGCGGTGTTTGCCAGCTTCGTCCAGGAATTGAAGGCTTGTCGGAAAATATTCGTGTTCGCTCTATTATCGGCCGCTTCCTCGAACATACTCGCGTATTTTATTTTGAAAATAATGGCGCACCGGAATTGCTCTGCTCCAGCGCTGACTGGATGACTCGCAATATGTTCCATCGCGTGGAAATTTGTTTCCCAATCAAACACAAGCGTATTCGCGATCGTCTTATTGAAGATCTGAATCTCTATCTCTCCGACAATACTCACGCCTGGATTTTGCAAAACGATGGGACTTACAAGCTCACCAGCCCCGAGGCCGATGATATAGAAATTGATGCACAGGGAATTTTGCTTGATCGTTGGACATCACGTCACTGATTCAATTTTTTGTGTTTTTATTTTACCTACAATGCCAGCTAATGCTGGCATTGTTGTTTATACAAGTTCCAGGCTGTAACCAATATCGTCGAGATGACGCATCTCTGTTTCCAGATCGGCATTGGTAAGCGGATGCTGTTCAAGCCAGGTAGAAGAAATTGCCAATCGAATTTTTCGCTTGGTGACGCTCAGTTGCATGGGCGGCAGACCTTCCGATTTTTTCCCGCGATGGAAAATCACTGCCATTCGCAACAGGATTGCAAGATGCACCAGATCATCATTGCCGGGTGGAAATTGTTTTAGCGGGAAGCGCTTGCGGTGCGCGAGCACTAAAGCAGCCAGATGCGTTTGCTCAACGCGCGAGCAACCGGCGAGGTCTACATGCTGCACAACGTACGCGCTGTGTTTGTGATAATCGTTGTGCGCAATATCCAAACCCACTGAATAGAGCCGGGCAGCCCAACCGAGTAGCTTTGCTGCTTCCTGGTTATTTAAATCCCAAGCGTCGGCAACTTGCTCCAACAGTCTCAACGCGGTGGCTTCGACCACCTTAGCTTTTTCAAGATTAACGTGAAATCGCGATGCTAAAGCATCGACACTCCCTTGGCGAATATCATGGTTTTCCAGACGCCCTTTTAAATCGAATAACAGACCTTCGCGCAGCGCCCATTCAGCGGCCATCATCTCGTTGAGATGCAGGCTTTCAAATACGGATAGCAATACAATAACGCCACCTAAAAACACTGGCTGGCGATCTTCCGAGAGTCCGGGAATTTTTAATGAAGTACTGCCATGACGACGATAGAGGTCAACGATTCGCTCGAGATAGGCCAAGCGGATTTCACCCTGGCTCCAGCCGGCAGCAACACACACCTTTGCAACTGCTTTAATCGTGCCCGAAGCGCCGAGCACCTGGTTCCAACCCTGTTGTAAAAACTCTTCTGTTACTGGCGCCAGTTCTTGCAAACAGGCGATGCGGGCACGACTGATATTTCTGTCATTGACCTCGCCATCCAGAAAGAATTTTTTGGTGATGGCAACGCAGCCCATGTTCAAACTTTCTTTGATCAGCGGCGACATACCCTCGCCTACGATCACTTCCGTACTGCCACCACCGATATCCATCACCAGGCGCTTGCCTTCTTTCGGCGCTATACAGTGGGCGACGCCGAGATAAATTAAACGCGCTTCTTCATCACCCGAAATAATTTCTACCGGATGTCCGAGGCGCTGTTGCGCGTCCGCTAAAAATTGCGTGGAATCATTAATACTGCGCAGGGTTTTGGTGCCGACAATACGCACACTGCGCGAGGGATATTCACGCAAGCGCTCGCCAAACTTTTCCAGGCAATTAAGCGCGCGAATCCGCGCATCTTCACTGAGAGAACCATCGCTACCCAAACCCCAACCCATGCGTACCGGGTCACGCAAACGGTCGAGCACTACCAATTGGTCGTTATCCCATTTGGCAATAATCATGTGGAAGCTGTTGGAGCCTAAATCAATCGCGGCTATGTGGCTGGTGCTGGAAGTATCCAGGCGAGAAAGGTTGAACATCGACTTTTACACCTGATAAAAAATTTGCCCGGACAAGCCGGGCAAATTTGCGATCTTAGTTGAGGCTTGCGGCTGCTTCTTCAGTTTTTTCCGCTCCGCCTTCGGATTGTTGCTGGGCCATCATTACGGCCTGGGCAAACACGGCATCGAAGTTGATGGGTGCCAACATCAGCGGAGGGAAACCACCGCGAGTCAACAAGCTGTCGATAGTTTCACGCGCATAGGGGAAAAGAATTTGTGGGCACAGTGTGTTGATTGCATGGCTCAATTGGATACCGTCGATGCCATTGATAGCAAACAAACCTGCTTGTTTTACTTCAACCAGAAACACTACTTTGTTATCGATGCGAGCAGTGATAGTAAGCAGCAATACAACTTCAAATAAACCATCTTCAACAGGAGTAACCTGAATGTTCAGATCCTGTTGTACCGCTGGCTTCCAGGCTTTGGTGAAAGCTTCCAAACCACTGGGGGTTTCAAAGGAAATATCTTTCAAATAAATTTTTTGAATCGCGAAACCTGCCTGCGCTGGTTGCTCCGGGTTGGCCGCGGAAGTGTTTTCTTCAGTCATCTTGTGTCTCTTAATTTGCTACTAGTTATTGTGTAAAAGCCCGTCGAGCTTACCCTGTTTATCCAGCGCCCACAAATCGGTAAAACCACCTACATGCAGGTCACCTATCCAGATTTGCGGCACAGTTCTCTGACCGCTTTTTTGCATCATTTCACTGCGCAAATGGGGCTGCTGATCGACCCGAATTTCTTCCACGCTAACACCTTTTTGCGCAAGCAATTTTTTGGCGTTGACGCAATAAGGACAAACTGCCGTGGTGTACATTAAAACGCGAGCCATAAATACCTCAACACCCTATCACTTTGTGTTTTTGGAACACCTTATTTGCCCTTAACCAGCGGCAAACTTTGGTTTTGCCACTCGCTAACACCACCTGAAAGCCTTCTTACCGTAAAACCTTCTTTCACGAGCTGGCGTCCCGCTGTGCCAGAATACTGGCCAATCTTGTCTACTATGATAATGGTTTTGCTTTTGTATTTTTCAAGGGTGGCCAGATCGCTTGTGATGCGCTCATAGGGAATGTTGAGAGCATCTACTATATGGCCTGCTTTAAATTCCGCCGCTGGACGTATATCTACTACCTGGGCGTTACCTGCATTCACCAGGCTAGTAAGTTCATGGGGCGAAACGGGAAGGCCGCTTTTAGAGCGATCCAACAAGCTATAGGCAATCGCCAAAGCGCTCAGTAGCGCCACCAAGATCCACTCTTGCACTAAAAAATCGATAAACACGCTGACACCTTTAATCTGTTGGACAAACCATACCTTTCGCAGGTTTGCCGGCATTATACACGGTCAGCCAGACGCCAAACCGCACCCTGGCCTATTTTTACAGCTCACAAAAAAAATGCCCGCAAGTGCGGGCATTTTTCGAGTCTACAACAGAATTACTTCTTGGCGTAGATCAACCACAAATGGGCCAAACGAGCCAAATTGGAAGATTCAGATACTTTCTGGAAAGCCTTGATTGCTTCAGCCTTGTTGCCAAGGTTTACATAAGCAGCACCCAGACGTACATAAGACTCGTCTGGTGCTTTCAAGCCACCTTTAGCGATAGCGGCCTGGATGGCAGCGACAGCTTTATCATTTTGACCATGACCAAGGTAAGCAGCGCCAATTTTAGCCAACGCTTCAGCGTTACCTTTAGCTTGAGCTTCTTTGGCTGAACCATCGAGGCTAGCCAAGTCAGCTGCAGCATCCGCCTTGGCGCGGTTTAACAAGCGAGTTGTGCGCTCGTCAGACTTAACAACACCAGTGGACAAACCAGTCTCCAGAGCTGATTTAGCGTCACCCGGAGTGGTCATTGCCAATGACAGTTCAGTCATTTGTTTGAAGTCGTCTTCGGTCATAATACCCAGAGTTTTCTTGAGACGATAAATTTCAATGGTCTCACGCTCTGAGTAGCTGGCTGCATTCGCCAGGTATTTGAAAATATCTTTCCAGTATTGTTGGGATGGGTAGTAGGCCAACAGATCTTCCAGAGTACCCACCAAGCCGGCTTTGTCATCTTGTTTGTACTGGCTGCTCATCAGCAGTTCCAGCCAGATTTTATCCGGCGTCTTTTTGGCTTGTTCGGCTTGCTTAATCAACTTGCTTGCATAAGCTGCTGATTGCTTGTAATCGCCTTTCAAATAATAAGCCTGAGCAATTTGCTGCAATACATCAGTATTAGCACCAGCTTCTTTTACGTAGCGCTCGGCAAACTGAATAGACTTGTCATAGTCTTTCTGTTGGAACGCCGCTTGGGAAATTACCAATACTTTCGCAGCAATTTGATCCGCTGGAATCTGGTTTGCAGCCAGCATGGTTTCGTAAATTTTTGCTGCACCAACATAATCTCGCATTTGCGCCAGGCAGTATGCTTTCATTTCGTTGGTTACGGATTCTTCGTAAGCAGATTTACCTTGAACGGGTACAACTTTATCGTTGATAACCGCCAGTGCTTCTTTCCACTTCTTCTCGCCCATCAACGCTTGGGCTTCACCCAATGGCTTCATTTTTGCGCTTAATTTTTGGCCCTTTTCAGCAGCGGCCATGGCAGCAGGAGCCAATACTGCGGTAACCGTAGTTACGCCTGCTGACAACGCAAGAACAACAGACAGCGATTTCGCTACACCAGAAAAATATTTTTTAACACACATAACTATGATTACCAATTACAGCGTTTTAAAGACCTAACAATGAAAAAACGCTGGAGATTACTCCAGCGCTTCATTACCTATGATACCGATGTTAGTTACACCCAGGCGCTGGGCCGTAGCCAATACCTTAGCAACCATGTCGTACTTTGCTAATTTATTTGGCTTAAGGTGTATCTCTGATTTCGGCACTCTCACCGCTTCAGCTGAGAGATAACCTTTCAGTACCTCTACATCGTCCACTTTGTTGTTGTTCCAATAAACCGAACCGTCAAAGTCAATCAGGATTTCTACCACTGGAGGTGGCTCGAGCGGTGGCGGATTGTTGGTCACTGGCATATCCAGTTTCACCGCATGGGTTACTGGTGGCAGCGACATAATCAGCATTACGATAAGTACAAGCATCAAGTCGATCAGCGGGGTAGTGTTCACCTCCACCATTACATCGCCTTCGCCTGAACCTCCTACATTCATACCCATGATGAATACCTTTTAGATTAAAGCGTGTTGTCGTTTCTTGGCAGGCTCAGGAAGCCTACGCGAACGATGCCGACTTTTTGAACATAATTTACAACACGACCTACGTGCTCATAGCGAGTGTTTTTGTCACCGCGAATATGCACTTCTGGTTGTGGTGAGCGGCGAGCTTCAACTTTTAATCTGCTTAAAAGTTCTTCTTTGGAAGACAGCAGCTCGGGACCCCAGTAATACAGGCCCTCGGTATCAACTGTGATAACTATGTCCTTCGGCTTACTCTGCGTAACTACGTTTTCTACGTTTGGCAGAGCAACTTTTTTGACCTTGGCAACCACAGGAACGGCGATCAGGAATACGATCAGCAATACCAGCATAACGTCCACCAGTGGGGTGGTGTTAATCGTGGAATTTAACTGCTCTTCACCCTCGCCGGATGAAATGTTCATTCCCATTTTTTACTACCTCAAATCAGGTTTTTACGTATGGCAAGGCACTCGCTTAAAATCAAATGCCAAGCCATCAGGTATTAAAAAATCAGGAATTACTTGTCGCCGCCATGCACACCAACAACCAGGTAGGCGTGAACGTCAGCAGCAAAATTATTCAGAGATTCAACGGCAACTTTGTTACGACGGATCAACCAGTTGTAGAAGAATACTGCAGGGATTGCTACACCCAGACCGATCGCGGTCATGATCAGAGCTTCACCCACTGGGCCGGCTACTTTAGCAATGTCCGCTTGGCCTGACGCAGCGATAGAAATCAGTGCGTGGTAAATACCCCATACGGTACCCAACAAACCTACGAACGGAGAAGCAGAAGCAACAGTTGCCAATACCGCCATACCAACTTGCAGATCAGCGGTAACGTTAGTTACAGAACGTTGGATTGACATGCTCACCCAAGATTCCAAATCGATCTTGTCGGTCAACTTACCATCGTGGTGCTTAACTGCTTTGATACCGTCTTCAGCGATAGTGCGGAAAGCGCTGTCTGCTTTCAGGGAGCTAACACCCTCTTGCAATGACTTGGCATCCCAAACACGACGAGCTTCTTTTGCTTGCTTATAAATTGCTGATTGAGTGAGCAATTTAACTGCTGTGATGTACCAGGTAGCAGCTGACATGATGCACATCAGAATCAGGATAGTTCTTGAGAAGTAATCTGGAACACCATTTGGACCCGCCCACAAAGCAGCAAGACCCAAGTTATCTGCAACTTTGGTTTGAGCTTCTGCTTTATCGATAATGTTTGCGTCAGCGTGAGCTGAGGATGATGCAGCTTCAGGTGCAGCAGCTTCGGTAGCTGGTGCAGCAGCTGGATCAGCCGCTGGAGTTTCTTGCGCGAATACGAAATGCTGGCCACCAAGCGCCAACGCCAAAACTAATACTGATGTAATTTTCTTTAACATTTTTCTAACCCTGCAGTTAACGTAAAATTAAAAGATCTATTTTTTAATGAATGATTGCGCCGAAAGCTTGAGAGAAACTCTTACTTTTTAGCATCCTCAATCTTCCAACGGAAGTTCAATGGCAACCAGCAAGCAACAGGCTTTTCGCCCTGCATACATGGAACAAACTTCCATGAGCGCTGCGCGTGGCTTACAGCAGCCTGGTCCAAACGCTCGGAACCACTACTGGTAGTCACTTGAGCCTGGGCAACTTTGCCATCCTCAGTGATGTAGAGATTCAGGCCAGTGACACCCTCTTCACCCAAACGAATGGATGCAGCAGGATAATCCGGACGGCTCAAACCTTTACCAGCAGGCTTAGCTTTAGTCATAGGACTTGGCTGGGCCTTGGGTACTTCTTTTTGAACAGCAACTATAGTGTTGGTTGGAGCCGGCGCATCAGGCACGAAATCGAGCGATGGCGGAGGCACAAAATCTGGCGGTGGTGGTTTGATATCTGGCGGCGGTGGTGGAGGCTCGACCTCTTTGACGATTTCCTCTTTTACCACTTCAGCTTTAAGGATTTCGGGGATCTTATCGGAGATTTTGGCGGCTAAGCCGTTTGCCAACCCCCAGATAAGGATAATGTGGAAAGCAACTACAACGATAAGGCCGGTAGACCTTTGTCCTGTAGATTTTTTGGCGTGATATGACATAACTTAGCTGCCACCTTCTGAATTTCACCTGCAAAACGACATTGCAGTACAACAAATCCAAATTAACTCTGGGCTTTTGTATCCGCAATATCACGGGACTAGCGCCTAAAGCTTCATAACTTCAGGTATAGCAGTATAGCCACACCTGTGGATTTTGAAGGCCTAATTAGCTAACCCTGACAATTTTTTAGGTTATTTTTGATTTATACACAAGCAGTCACGCTGCCCCCCTAAAAAACGGGGGCTATAGTAGCCGCTCTTATACTTCATGAAAAGCGCTATTTCGGCCTAACTTGCCGTTTAAATCGAAATATTGAGCGCTTAACTTTGCTTTACAAAGCTGTTTAAAACCAGTTGCCATAACCAATCTAACTCCCTCTATCCGATTGGCATATGCTCGGACACCTGATTCAACCAAAACCAAAAAATAAATATTAATATATTATTTTTTTGGCCATTGAATCAAAAATTTGGCGCCACCTTGCGCCGCTTGGGAGCAACTGACGCTTCCCCCGTGCCACACCATAATACGTTTAACTATGGCGAGACCTAATCCGAATCCACTATGACGATTTAGATCCGATTCTCCGTAAAGGCGGACAAAGGATTCAAAGATATATTCACGCTGCGCCTCTGGTACTCCAGGTCCATCGTCCTCGACCGATACCCAAAATGACTGTTCGGTAACACCCATTGTCACGACAATATTTTGCTGTGCAAAACCGAGCGCATTTTGAAGCAGGTTATGCAGTGCGGTTTGCATCAGAGTCCATTCGCAGGTAAATGCCTGAAGCATTGCCTGGTTATCTATACGTATTTTTATACCGCGCGGATTATCAAGGCGAGCCAGAATTTCCAATAGCATCGCTTCCATGTGTCCTTCGCGTTGGTCGAGCGGTTCAGCCTTTTGTTCGAAACTTGCGTAAGTAAGTAATGAATTGATTAAATTTTCCATTTCAATCACATCGCGCGCGATGCTATCTAGCTGCCGTTGCACCGCCGACCCCGAAGCTGAGCTTTCAGTCATGGCGAGTGCGAACTTCATGCGCGCCAGTGGCGTGCGCAGTTCGTGGGAGACCGCATAAGTCATCTCTTTTTGCGAACGCATTATGCTGGTGAGACGCGTAGCCATTGCATTAAATGCGTTGGCAAAGGGAGCAAGTAATGAACCCACTGAAAGATTAATACTGGTAGGCATGCCCTGTGCGCCTACTTCGCGAGTGTGTTTAATCAGACGCGCAAGATCGCGCGATAATGGCCAAACCCACAAGAAAATTACCAGTGCTATTGCGCTGTAAAAAATAACAATAAAAATAAAATAGAGCGGCGTTTTATGAGGTTGATCAAGCGGCCCGGAAAGCGCAATAACTTTATTATTTTTTACCAGCTTGTAATAGCGGTTTGCGTTGTCATCGCTGGCATTAATAATCTCTCCGGATTTAAGCGAGGTCGCTATACTGCTGGAGGCAAAATCCTGCAAGTCGAAAATGTTGATTTGATAATAGCTTGTGGGTGGAAGTTGAATATTGCCCACCGCTAACGCGGGCAACTGCGGTTCAATCAGAAGCATTAAATCTGCTGCTGCGGGATCAATATCAACCGGCGGATTTATTTCTTCCCAAAATTTATTCAGCACTGCACCGAGCAAGACAATGGCCAGCACCAAAATTAAATAAAGCGAAATAAATGCGCGGTTCATACCTGTGCCCAGGCATCTGCAACAAATAAATAACCCTTGCCCCAGATAGTTTTTATTCGGGTTGGGTTGTCAGAATGGTCCATAAGCTTTTTGCGCAATTGCGAGATGCGAACATCCACTGTGCGATCCAGGCCATCGTATTCGCGATGATATATTTGGTTGAACAAAAATTCGCGCCCGACAATTTGACCCGCCTGCTTTGCTAACGCCAATAATAAGTCGAATTCATGGCTCGATAAATAAATTTCCTGGCCTTGCAGCTGCACTTTTCGCGAGCCAGGTTGAATAGTCAGCTGATCAAAGACAAGGTTTTCCTGATCCGTTGGTTCCGGTTGGTAATAACGCCGCAGCAATGCTTTCACCCGAGCTAATAATACTCGCGGTTCAGCAGGTTTGATGACGTAATCGTCTGCACCGAATTCCAAACCCAGCACTTGGTCTATATCATCATTGCGCGCTGTAAGCATCAGGATAGGTCCGCGATATTCCGTGCGTAACTCCTGGCAAATCGTCAGGCCATCTTTGCCAGGTAAATTCAAATCCAGAATAATGAGCGTAGGATTTAACTGTTGGCACTGCCGTATAACGCGATTGCCGTTACCTTCAATAGTTACCAGAAAATCATTAGCTTGCAAGAAATCACGCACCAGTTCCGCTAAGCGGCGATCATCTTCAACCAGCAAAATATGATTGGTCATGCTTTGTCACCCAACAGGTGCCTCCTGAAATTACATCGAGGACTTAAAAAAAGCTCCAGGGATTTCGACGGGAATGTCGCGAATTTTTGCGCGTGTAAATCACCTCAAATACTTCGCGTGCGAGCAATTGCTGTTGCTCCGTGCGCAGTTCAAATACTGTGGTTTTGGCAAGGATTGCATTGAATTCCGTGCGACCAAATTGGCTTTTCTGCCAACAAAAAAGCGGTTCAATTGCCTGCTCTTGATAGAGGCAAGGAGAAATATTTTCAGCCTGCAGATTCTTCCATTCCACTACCAGACGATCCTTACATTCGGATTCGGTTTCCACCAATACGCATACATGTGGCTTTAGCGAAAACATGACTGCGGGCTTGGTCTGGGCCAGCAGTTTTAAGGATTGGAGCATGGAGAACACAACTATTATTTTTATAATTGTGTTGTTAGAAATGGTACACCCCCCCGGCAAATGCCGTGACTACATTGTCACTCGTTGTTAAGGGGCTATCAGCTATTGCTGAGCTCAAGCGTCTATAACTGGTAAAAAATCTGAGGCTCCAGTGTTCATCCAGTTGGTAACTCCAATCAAAACGCATTAGCGTACTTGCACCGGATGACGGACGGTATTCTTGCGCCGGAGCTTCACTCGCACGCAAACCATAAAAATAGTCAAGACTGCGCGCGCTCTGCCAATTGGCGCCCAAGGTTAGCTTGACTTCATTGCGGTCGAAGGTAATGGTTTTGCTAAGTGCTACGCGCACTTCATCCCCATCGTAATAATCTGTCAGCTCATGCAAAGCTTGTAATTGAAAATCAACCACCTCGGACTGAAAACTATATTCCAACCCGCCAAGGGCAGCCATTTGGCGCTCGTGCAATTGGCGTTTATTAATGGTTTGCTTGAGAGGATCTACCGTGGGTTGTGAATCATCCTTGGTAAGGCCTGTGGTGGTTTCCAACGTGGAGACAAACGTGGCCGCCTGCCAATGATGAAAAAAAATCTGATCGTAACTGGGCGTCAATAACAGGCTAAATTGTTGATGTTGGTCACTCCAGAGTGCATAACCAAAATCCAGATTTTGCAGGAAAAATTTCTCGCCCTGGTAATTAACCTGGGGAATTACAAGCAAGGGAATATTGGAATTATCCATAACCGGATTGGTACGAACACCAACCCCGATACCAAGACTGAGTTGCCAGCCGTCAGGATCATTATCAGCGGCTTGCACCAGAGCAGCTGCCCCCAGTAAGGGCGCGATGATAAAAATATGAAATAGGGCGCGCACTGCGTTCATGCTGTAATCCGGTTTGCTGCGTAACCTTATCGTTATACCGCCAAACCCTGCGTGAAACTGTAAACTTTTGTGTCGCCGGGCCCTTTAGGGGCACCGGCAAAGGCATTGCAATCCCATGGGGATAACAAAAAATTAGAAACGATAATCCAGATTGAGGCTGGCGATATTAGGCTTGGTGCCCATATCTTCACAGATGTTGCGGTACTCAAGGTTGATGTTGAAATGCTCATCAATCACGAAGCCCACACCCAAACCATAAGAGTAGCCCGACATTGAACGGGAGCCACTCTTAAGTACCTTGCCCTTGTCAGCACCGCTGGTACCAATCACTTTCATTGACGTGTCCGCACTGGTGTAGCCGAGCAGGAGGTAGAGTTTGGCTTCATCATTCACCAGCTCCGGCTTGTAGTAGATGCTGGTGTAGTTGCCGAGCTTGCGCTCGAGATTGGCGAAGGTTGGAGTCCAATCCGGTTCTTTCTGCAGATCGCCCTCAGCATCGGGCAGCGGATAATACTGGCTCACGCCGGTGGAACGCCCATTACCCAGACGCAGTTCAACGCCAAGGGCAGCGTTGTATTTGTAACCACCAAATATCTCTGTGCCCTTGATGCGGTCCACATCATCGACACCGTCCTGGTAATCCTTATAACTGGCGAAGCCGCCACCTACGTAAAAACCCTGGTTGTTGTCAGCCAGCGCGGGCAGCGCCAACAGGCCCAAGGCCAGCATGCATAATTTCTTCATGGGAAATCCTTATAGCTTCTGAGTAGAAAAGTGGGGCCTATCATAGCTGAGGGGTGTGCCTAAAAGAAATACCGGCCCCAAAGGGCCGGTTTATGGTGGGAACTGCGTATCGATTAGCGGTGTTTGATTTTTTCTTCTGCTTTAAGGCCTGAAGTGACTTCTATATTGATACCGTCGGAAATACCGGTTTTGATTTCGCGCTTGTCAAATTTTTGCGGCGCCGTTTCGACTTCTACAAAAGTAGCCTTGTCTTCGATAATCAGATTGCGCTCGTTAACCGCCAGCACATTCTCTTTTTTCTCCAACACTATGTCAGCGTTGGCGCTGTAGTTGGAGCGCAGGAACAATTCCTTATTCAACTTGACCGCTGCGCGGATAGTGAATTTGATAGTGCCCTGATCAGTCACGCCTTTAGGAGATATATATTCCAGCACTGCAGTGAAAGGCTTGCCTTGCAAGGCACCTATGTTGAGCACGAGCTCCATCCCCTCACGTAATTTACCCACTTCGGATTCATCCACCAGGCCTTCAAAAATCATATCTTCCATATCGGCCAATGTTGCTAACGAAGTACCTGACTGGAAGGTACTCGACTCCACAATAAATGCACCTTCTTTGTTGGGAACATCCAGCACCATACCATCGACAGTGGCAGGAATCATGTTGGATACTTTATCGGAATTTTTGGTCGCGCCTGATTTCAACAATAGCAAGGCATTTTCAGCATTGTTCACCGCTTCGCGTTGCAAACCATAGGTGGTTTGTATTTTGTTGAACTCTGAAGCTGAAATTAATTTTTGTTCATACAAACTTTTTTGACGATTGTATTCCTGCTCGGCATTTTGCAAATTGATTTTGGCGGATTGCACCTGCGACTCAGCGGAGTTCACATTGAGCATATTGGGGCGCAGGGTAATTTTGGCGATGATATCGCCCTTCTTCACCGTTTGGCCTGCTACCACAAATAACTTTTCAACCACACCGGATACTTGTGATTTCACTTCAATTTCGCGGCGTGGAATCACTTTACCAATAGCCACCGTCTTTTTAACGATGGTGGTTTTTGTGGGCTGATCCACTTGGTAAACCACAGGCGGCTGTTGGGATTTTTTGTAGAGGAAAACAATTGTGCCCACAAACACCAGCGCTACCAGGCCGAGGACACCAAACATAATAAATTTTTTCATGTTCCTTTTTTACCCTGTTAAAAATAATTTACAAAATGGTTACAGTGAATTTTTTTGAAGATTTATTCATCTTGCAGCGCGCTACTCATCTTGCAGTGCCACTATGGGATTAACCGCCGCCGCTTTGGCCGCCGGCATCAGCGATGCCAACAAGCCGGAAATAATCAGCACAATCAACGCTACTATAGCCGTGGTGAAATCTACTTCCGGGTGGCGGAAGAAGCCTGTATTGCCACCACTTGCTGACATTAATTTATTAATCCCTTCCAGCAACAACACACCCACTACTAATCCGGTATAGCCAGCCACAGCGGTAATAAATACAGATTCCTGTACGATCATCACCACTATGGAAATGGGCGTTGCACCTATAGCTTTACGCAGGCCAATTTCACGGGTGCGCTCTTTCACTACAATCAGCATGATATTGCCTACACCTATGGCGCCGGCCAATATGGTTAAGGTAGCGACTACCCAACTAAACGCTTTGATACCCGTAAACAATCCCTGGATCTTGTCGTATTCATTTTGCAAATTAAAACTGCCGAAT
Source organism: Cellvibrionaceae bacterium (assembly GCA_021151695.1). GTDB lineage: Bacteria > Pseudomonadota > Gammaproteobacteria > Pseudomonadales > Cellvibrionaceae > Cellvibrio. Next base: position 84,782 of record JAGKWU010000009.1, read on the forward strand.
ACACCTTTGTCATTGGGATCTACTTTTTTACGTTCAGCCAAAAATTTCTTTACATCTTCTTCAGCGATACGCGCATGCAATCCTGGTTTTGGCAGAACGATAAAACTGCCAACCCAACCCACCTGATTGAACGCATAGCGCAGGGTATCGTTGGGGGTATAGATTTTTTCTTCTTCCTGTTGCTGGTTGCCTTCGGCGAGCGATTGGAATACACCGACTACCTGAAAGCTGATGCCATTGATGGTAATGTCTTTTCCGATAGGACTTTCGTCAGCCGCAAATAATTGCGTTTTAACGCGTGTTCCAATAATTACTGCTTTGCGCTTTTGCGTTTCATCCAATTCGTTAATAGCGCGGCCTTCGATGATGCGCATTGATTGGATGTTTTCCATATTGGCGTGGGTACCTTCTACATAGAAAGTACCGTTCTTATTTTTATACACCGTGTAGGGCGGCGTACCGCTCCAGATGCCCACGGAATTTTGTCCGCGAATCATGCCCACACTGGGCACATTTTTTTCGATAGCCTCTATATCGGCGGGATCAAAACGAATTGATCGACCCACGGGCAAACCTTTGTAAGGAAGTTGGGTTGAGCCCTGAATCCAGATCCATACGGTATTGGTATTGCGAGGAAAACCTTCGTTAACACCGTTTTCCAAACCCTTGCCAGCGCCGAGCAAAACCGTGAGCATAAAGATGCCCCAAAACACACCGAAAGCAGTCAAAGCTGTACGCAGTTTGTGCCTGCCGAGCGTGCTGAAAATTTCCTGCCACTTATCTATATCAATCATGATTGGCCGTCCTAGTCTGCGCGCATGGCTTCAATGGGCATAATTTTCGCGGCGCGCAGTGCTGGCATTAAACCCGCCAACGCACCCACCACTACCAACAAAACAATCGCAGTAATAGCAACCTGGAAATCCACCTCGGGGTTCTGGAAGAAAGGTAACTTGGCACCTGCACTCTTCAGGCCAAATGCAATTAATTCCAATAAACCCACGCCGAGAATTAAACCGACATAACCCGCCACACTGGTTACTAAAATAGATTCCAGTAACAGCGTGCTCACAATCGAAACCGGTGTAGCTCCCAGGGCTTTGCGAATACCAATTTCACGCGTGCGTTCTTTCACAGTGATGATCATGATATTGCTGATACCTACAATACCCGCCATCAAGGTACCGAGGCCGACGAACCAGAGAAATCCCTGGATGCCAATAAATAATCCGTTGACGCGTTTGGCTGGCTCCGCCATGTTGAACGAATTGATCGCGCGCTTGTCCTCAGGCGAAACATCGTGACGATATCTGAGTAAATCCATCACCTTTTTTTCCAACTCAAAACCATCAACGCCGGATTGCGGACGCAACCATATGTTGTTGAGCTTGTCGCCACTGCCAAAGATTTTTTTGTAGCTACTCTGCGGAATATATATTTGCTCTGAATTGCGGCCGCGATTGCCTTTATCGTAGAACACACCTACCACGCGCATCATTACGCCATTCACGCGGATATCTTTACCGACAGGTTCTACGCCCTTATCAAATAAACGCTCGGCAACCACAGTGCCTATCACGGTAATTTTGCGAATCTCATATTGGTCGAAGGGGTTCATTTTGCGGCCGAGATTGAAAGGCACATCTTCTTTAATTTTAAAATATTCGTCCGGTGCACCATGAACGCTGAAGCTGCCACTTTTATTTTCATAGGTGATGCTTACACCACCGCGCTGGTTTTCACCCGAGATAAAACGTATGCCAGGCACTTGCTCCTTCACCGCGGCCAGATCACCTTCGGTAAGCGATATGCCGCGTCCAAGTCCCATGCCTTTGTAAGCAATTGAGGTTGAACCTGGCCAGACAATAATAAAATCCAGTACTTCGGAACCGAAATCGTCCATCACACCATTTTGCATACCGCGCCCGGCGCCCAGCAAAATAATCAGCATGAAAATGCCCCAGAAGACACCAAACGCGGTGAGCGCGGTACGCAGTTTGTTCTGGCGCAATGTGTATAAAATTTCCTGCAAGCCATCGAGCATGATGATTAACCCAGAATCTCTTCTTCGTCTTGCGCAATGATGTCGTCCGCAATGTGCGAGTGCGCGTGTTTGGCGGGGACGATCAAACCGTCTTTTAAAATAATCTGACGTTGGGTTTGATCGGCTATGTCCTGTTCGTGAGTTACTATGACGATGGTGTTGCCCAGATTATGGACTTCTTTCAACAAAACCATAATCTCTTGCGTGGTCTGGCTGTCGAGTGCACCTGTAGGTTCGTCAGCAAGAATTACTTTGGGTTTGGTCACCAATGCACGCGCTATGGCAACACGCTGCTTCTGACCACCCGACAATTCGTTGGGCATAAAATGTTTTCGATGCCCAAGGCCAACCATCTCCATATATTCTTCAGCGCGCTTGTTGCGCTCTTTGCGGCCCACACCTTGATAGTAGAGCGGCAGCGCCACGTTCTCGGTAGCATTTTTAAACGGCAGCAAATTGAACGACTGGAATACAAAACCGAGTAGCTCATTGCGCAAATGCGCGGCAGTTTTTTCGCTAAGCTTTCTGATCTCACGACCGGCAAGATGATAGTCCCCTTGATCGTGGTTATCGAGGATACCGAGGATATTAAGGAGGGTAGATTTACCTGAACCCGACGAGCCCATGATCGATACCAGCTCACCCTCGCGAATGTGCAGGTCTATCCCCTTAAGTACATGCAGTGGCTGATCGCCCACCTGATAGTACTTATGTATGTTGTGCAGTTTGATCATGATGGGGTTCCTCAATGGCTAGTGCCGGACTGGTATACCAGCTTAATCGCTTTTGACCGTTTTAAGAGCCAGCGACTATTCCTTTTACGCTAATTAACATTTAGGGGGCATCTGTAATCCCGGCTTATGTCGATTAGACCATTCTGGCAACGAATAACTACTTTGATGCCATATCAGCCCGTTTGGATTCAGTCAGCCAAAAATATCTGCTTTTCACTAAGACAAGTCCAATCACCAGATCCCTAGGAGCGGGTTAAATAGATTGAGGCTTGGCAATCGGGTTCTATCGCCGCTAGGATTAAGCGGGTCGGCTGAGCGCTAGCTTACTCATGGCGATTTATAACAATTATGCTTAACTTTTATCCTTTTTACTGATGGTAAACAGGTGTCGTTGGACGGAGGCTGGTCTCGCGTGAAAAAAATTTTGCTAGTTACACGCAACTTGCCGCCCCTGGTGGGCGGTATGGAAAAGCTTAACTTGTATATCCTGCAAGCGCTTCACGAAAAGTTTGATGTGTCACTGGCGGGGCCACTGGGAAGCCACGGCTATCATAAGGTTGAGTCATTTACTGAGTTCTCCCACAAACCACTGTGGAAATACCTTGTCACCAGTTTGTTTAAAACCGCACTGTTGGCCAAAAAAACCAAACCCCAATTGATTATGTGTGGCAGTGGAACTGCTATCCTGGCTGGGTTTGTTGCGTCCAGATTATGCTCCGCGAAATTGGTTTGCTATCTACATGGGCTGGACATTATTGCGCCCAGTGTTATTTATCAAAAAATCTTTGTTCCCCTCATAAGACATTCACACCATATAGTGGTGAATAGCCAACACACCTTTTCACTGGCAGTTGCGGCAGGCGTAGATGCAAAAAAAATTGTCATTTTGAACCCAGGGGTAGCCTTGCCTGCGCTTTCTGACAAAGAAACACTAGCCAAGCGCTTTAGGGAAAAATACGCTTTAGCTAATCGGCCATTTTTATTGATCGCCGGACGTATAACGCCGCGCAAAGGCATTGCCGAATTTTTGGAGCATTGTTTTTTTAAACTGCGGGAACAGCTTCCGGATCTCGCGCTGGTTATTGTGGGCGCCGAAGCAGGTGATGCGGTTAAAGCATCAACCGGTGTCATGCAATCCATTCAGCAAGTGATCGCGCAATATGATTTAACAGAACAGGTCATTTTTGCCGGACGAGTAGATGATGAGTTACTCTCCGCCGCTTTTTTTTCCGCGTCCCTGTTTGTGTTTCCGGTGTTGAATAAAAGCGATGACGTTGAGGGCTTTGGTATGGTTTCCATCGAGGCAGCCGCCCATGGTTTACCAACCGTCGGTTTCGCAGTAGGTGGAATACCGGATGCTATAGCGGATGGTGAATCAGGAAGACTGATTGCATCCGGTGATTACGATGAAATGAGTCGCGTTATTTCGTCTTATTTACAAGATCCTGAAAAAGACGCCATCAGCGCTACCTCATGCATCGCATTTGCCAGCCAGTTTGAATGGCAACATTTCAATAAAAAGTTGCAAGCTATTATCGAGCAGTATTAATAAAAAAGCGCAGCCATTACTGGCTGCGCTTTTTACTGTGCTCTGTGTTAGCCAATCGCTTGGGCGCGATTTACCCCATTGATCAATGCTTTGATAGCGGCAGTGATAATGTTGCTGTCTTTGCCCACACCGAACACTGGTTTGCCATTTTTCACTTTCAATTCAACGTAACAGATGGCCGCTACATCCGAGCCCTCACCTATGGCGTGCTCGTGGTAATCCACTACGCTGATTTCCTTGTCGATGTAATTGCTCAGTGCGTGGGCGGCGGCATCTATGGGGCCGTTGCCAGTTCCGCTGATTTCCACCAATTGGTGTTCGTGTTCGGCTTTGATGACTATGTCGACCTTGTGTTCGCTGTCGTCGTTGGTCATGCGCGAGCTTTGGTAAGCGAATGGTTGTGCGACAGCAAAATATTCTTGCTCGAAAATACTGACGATATCCGCGCTCTTCACTTCTTTGCCAGTGGCATCACTAACTTTTTGCACAGCCGCGCTGAATTCAATTTGTAAACGGCGAGGCAATTGCAAACCAGCTTCTTGTTGCAACAGGAAACTCACGCCGCCTTTACCCGATTGCGCGTTCACACGCACTACCGCATCGTAGCTGCGATTTAAATCCGCAGGATCGATTGGCAAATAGGGCACTTCCCACAAGCCTTCTTTTTTCTGCACCGCAAAACCTTTTTTGATCGCGTCCTGATGCGAGCCGGAGAAGGCGGTAAATACCAATTCGCCCGCATAGGGGTGACGCGGATGCACTGGCAACTGCGTGCAATCTTCGTGAAGTTTTCGCACTCTATCTATGTCAGAAAAATCCAGGCCCGGGTGAATACCTTGCGAATATAAATTCAACGCAAGCGTTACCAAATCTACGTTACCGGTGCGTTCGCCGTTGCCAAACAAGCAGCCTTCAACACGATCGGCACCGGCCATTACCGCTAATTCTGCCGCAGCAACGGCGGTGCCGCGATCATTGTGCGGATGCACGCTGATGATAATGCTGTCGCGCTTGTTGATGTGGCGATGCATCCATTCGATTTGATCCGCGTAGGTATTGGGCGTATTCATCTCGACAGTTGCGGGCAAATTCAAAATCATTTTTTTCTGCGGCGATGGTTGCCAAACTTCTACCACCGCATCGCAAACGTCTTTTACAAATTCAATTTCAGTGCTGGAAAATACTTCCGGTGAGTATTGGAAAGTCCAATCTACTTCCGGCGCTGTTTCAGTTAATTGCTTGCACCACTTGGTGCCTTGCACAGCGATATTTTTTACGCCTTCCATATCGGTGTTGTACACAATTTTGCGAAATGCCGGCGCGAGCGGATTGTACATGTGCAAAATCGCGCGCTTGGCACCGCGCAAACTCTGCACGGTTTTTTCGATCAAATCGAAGCGCGCTTGCACCAATACCTCGATAGTGACGTCATCGGGAATATGGTTTTCTTCAATCAATTGGCGAACAAAATTGAAATCAATTTCACTCGCGGAGGGAAAGCCCACTTCAATTTCTTTAAAGCCAATGGCGACCAATTCTTTAAACATGCGCATCTTGGTGGCAACTGACATAGGGTCGATTAGCGCCTGGTTACCATCGCGCAGGTCAGTGCTCATCCAGATCGGAGGCTTAACAATAAAGTTATTGGGCCATTGGCGGTCGGGCAAGCTGACGCCAACGAAGCGCTGGTACTTGGAAGATGGATTGCTAATCATGGGTGGTCCCTATGGGTATATATAAAGAAGGAAGATGTTGTCCTGAATAAGTGGGCCTTGCGGCAAATTCACCTGAGCGGGAGTGATCGAGGCGTATCGCCGCGGGTTAGCGGCGATGGCTGGTGTAGGGTTGCGACCTGCTTTAGCGCCATCCTCAACCAGCCCCTGCAACCAAGCTTGTGGCTCCAACTCCGGGCGCAGCGGCCGGGTAAGCGGCTGGCCTTTGGGCTATCAGGTTGTGATTAGTATACGAAGGGAAACGCAGCAGATGATTGCTAAACTTGTTGCTGTAGAATTTTTTAAGCAATATTATGCCAATAAATACTAAATTATTGGCATTTAATTAAAGAAGGAGAGAAATTGGTGGAACTTGATCGCTATGACCGTTTGATACTCGACGCACTGCAAAAGAATGGTCGCATCACTAACCAGGAGTTGGCCGACGCCATCAGCCTGTCGCCCTCCCCTTGCTTGCGCCGCGTACGCCAGTTGGAAGAGGCAGGCTTGATCGATGGCTATGTCGCCCTGCTCAATGCCCGCAAGCTGGGGCTAACGTTGGTGTCTTTCATCCAGATCAGCATGGACAAACACACGCCTGAACGTTTCGATGCCTTTGAGAAGACGGTGGGCAGCTATCCCGAAGTGCTGGAATGCCATTTGATTACCGGCCAATCAGCTGACTATCTCTTGAAAGTGATTGTGAAAGATATGGATGCCTACCAGCAGTTCCTGCTTAATAAACTTACCCGTATCGAGGGCGTAAGCGGTGTGCATTCGTCGTTTGTGTTGAAGTCGCCGATCAATGGAACAGCGCTGCCAGTGTTCTAGCGTTTTTGCTTTTGACTTGCGGCGTTTGAATCCGCCATGATTGGCGCCAGCTAATAATAGGTAGATGTAGCCAATGGATCTGACGCTCGACGCTGTTTCGCAACTCTCCCCCGATGAAGCCTCACTCAAAGCTGCCAAGGGTTTGGTGGTTCCAGCCAAGTGGCCGCTGTTGGGCTCGAACGCTGCCGCCTTCTGGGGCGAATGCCAGGGTAGCGGCTCCAAGCCCTATCAAGTGCAAGTAGATAAATCCGGGCCCGCGTTTAAATGTTCCTGCCCCAGCCGCAAGTTTCCCTGCAAACACGGCCTCGCCCTGTTGCTCCTGCATTGTCAGCAAAGCGATAAATTTACGGCCAGTGAACAACCCGCCTGGGTGAGCGATTGGTTGGGTTCGCGCCAGGATAAAGCTGAAAAAAAAGCGGCCAAGCAAGCTGAGGTGGAAGCCGCCGAAACCGATCCGGCGACCAAAGCCAAACGCGAAGAAACTCGCCTGAAAAACGAGGAAGCGCGCCATAAAAAAATGCGCGCCGGTCTGGATGAATTGGAGCTATGGCTCAAAGATCAAATTCGCCAGGGCATAAGCTCGCTTGCCGCTGATCCACACTTGGGAAAATCCCTCGCCGCCCGCATGGTGGATGCGCAGCTTCCTGGCCTCGCTTTTCGCCTGCGCCAGTGGCCCGGCATAGTGGCCCGCAATAATCTTTGGCCGGAAGTACTACTCGCCGAATTTGGCGAACTGCAATTATTGATTGATGGCTTTCGCCGTTTGCCTGAATTGCCGGAGGATATTCAAGCCGATCTGCACGCTGCCGTTGGACTTACGCAAGACAAGGAATCAATTCTCACCGACGGCGAAAAAATTACTGATCAATGGCTGGTGTTGGGTCAGCGCGTTTATGAAGAAGACAGGCTATGGGTTAGGCGCGTTTGGCTGCGCGGTGGCACCTGTGGTCGCATGGCTATGCTGCTCGATTTTTCCCACGGCACTCGCCAGTTCGAACACAATTTTCTGACAGGTTCCAGTTTGAAAATAACACTCGCGTTTTATCGCGGGCAAGGTTTGCGTGCGCTGTTGGTAGATACACCCGTGCTCGCCAGTACCATATTTCCCGAGGAACAAACCCTCGCGCAATCCTTACAAAACCTCAGTGAAAAAATCGCCCAGCATCCCTGGCAACTAACCCAACCTTTATTGCTCCACCACTGCCACTTGCATTACACAGAGGCTAATTGCTATGCGCTTGCGTGCACGGGAGAGAGCTTTTTGCTAAGCATTAAAGAGGACGATTTCTGGCCATTACTGGCGGAAGCGGGCGGTAAGCCCCTGCATCTTTTTGGCGAATGGGAAAATAATCAATTGCGTCCGCTGGCCGCTTGGCGCGAGCAATTTTTGTGGAGTCACGCCGGATGAGTTTATTAAAAACCTTAAGCGCTCAAGCTTTGTTGGGTACTGAACGCCATTCCGCTGAATTACCCGCAACCACTGGTGCGCTGGCGGATCTGCTAAACAACCTTGGAAAAATTTCCAGCTCGGCTGAAACAGGATTACTGCGCGCGGCAGGTAGCATTGCTATTTATAGTCGCGCCGGCTATCAACCACCCAGGCAAACAATGTCGCATCCCAAAGAATGCGCTGCGGAAAAATATCCAACTCTTACACATGCAGCTTTGCTAAACGCATTGCCTCATATTATTCAGGATGGTCCGCGTCAATTATTGCGTGAAGCCTTACAAACATTGCGCGACAGCGAACAACTGGTGCCTGCAAAGCTTCTTCCCCAGTTGCTCAACGCTGGCAAAGAATATCCCCAGCTTGCAGCGTTGATTATCGCCGTCGCCGGTGAGCGCGGGCTTTGGCTTGCGGCTTACAATCCTGATTGGCATTACGCATTAGTGCAGGCACAACCATTGGATAAAAATCTGTGGGATCACGGCCAGATGCAAGATCGCTTGCATTACATAGTCAACCTGCGCCAACAAAACCCCGATGACGCGCGCCTGTTAATTGCAGAAGCCCTCGGTGAATTGGACGCACGCGACCGCGCCACTTTGCTCATGCAATTAAAAATAAATTTGCGCGAACAGGACGAAGAGTTTATCGCGCAACAATTGAGTAATCGCAGTAAAGAGGTGCGCAGTGCAGCGGCATCCCTGCTGCGTGAATTACCCAACAGCCAGTATGTCGCGCGTATGCAGGAGCGCTTGCAACAGTGCCTGCGCAAAGAGCGAAAATTATTTCGCGAGCATTGGGTTTTGCAGCCGCCAGAAGCCTTCCCGAAAGAATGGGCTGAAGATGCGCTGGAAGAAAAGCGCCCGCAACACGAAAGCCTGGGTGACAAAGCCTGGTGGCTGATGCAACTGGCGCGCTCGGTACCACTGGTTTGGTGGCAGACAACACTGTCGCTATCCCCCAGTGAGTTGCTGAGCTGGGCATTGGACTCAGATTGGAGCAAGGCGTTGCTTGGCGCCTGGTATCAGGCTATGCAGCGCGACGCTCATAGCGATTGGGCGGAAGCCTTTCTCAAGCTAAAGCCCAATAAACATTTTCAAATAGATACGGGCGAACTTATCGGTTATTTGCCAACTGAAAAGGCTGCCAGCTATTGGCTGGAATTATTAAGCAGTGCTGATGCCAAACATAGACGCGGAGATTATCTCAGCCGTATCTGCAAAAAAATTGACGGCAATATGCCTGTCGCGTTTGCCAGAGTCCTGCTGGAACGCCTAAAAAAGCACATCGCCGATGACGACGCCAAATACGATTACAGTCTGCGCCATTCGCTACTGGAATTTGCCTGTGTGATACCACCCGAATTATTCAGCGAAGCCACCCAGGGCTGGCCGCTGGATAAATCCAATTCGATAACGGAAACGCTGGCGCGTTTGCTTCAAGTGATTGAACAGCGCCGCCTTCTTCTTCACTTTTTAGCGAGCGAAAAATCATGAGCCAAGTACTGCGCCAACACGCCGAACAACAATTTGCTGAAGAGCTGGACGCATTAAAAAAAGCCGACAACCGCCAGCGCCCCACCAACTGGGCACTATCCCCTTGGGCCGTTGCCACCTATTTGATGGGTGGAAAGCTCGATAGCGGTTTTGAAGTCACACCAAAATATATTGGCAACCGCCGCATTATTGAAACGGCAATTGCCACACTTGCCACTGATCGCGCGCTCCTATTGTTCGGTGTTCCGGGCACTGCTAAATCCTGGGTATCGGAGCACCTGGCTGCCGCAATCAGTGGCGACTCAACGCAAATTATCCAGGGCACCGCCGGCACCAGCGAAGAGCAATTGCGCTACGGTTGGAACTACGCCGAATTGTTATCCAAAGGCCCCTCCAAAAATGCCTTGGTGGAAAGCCCGCTGATGCAGGCCATGCAAGCGGGAAAAATTGCGCGCATCGAAGAATTAACGCGCATCCCTGCCGATGTACAGGACACGCTGATTACCATTCTCTCGGAAAAAACCTTGCCGATTCCAGAGCTCAGCAGCGAATGCCAGGCAGTACAAGGTTTTAATGTGATAGCTACGGCCAACAATCGCGATAAAGGTATCAACGAATTATCCAGCGCACTCAAGCGTCGCTTTAACACGGTAATTTTGCCGGTGCCATCCAGTGAAGAGGAAGAGATCAGTATCGTCAGCAAACGCGTGGCCGAAATGGGTATAGCCTTGCAACTGCCCGCCGAGCCGCCCGCATTAAAAGAAGTGAAGCGTGTGGTGCAAATTTTTCGCGAGCTGCGCAATGGCCAAACGGAAGACGGCAAAACCAAATTAAAAACGTCTACCGGCACTCTTTCCACCGCTGAAGCTATCTCGGTAATTAATTCCGGTATGGCGCTGGCCGCGCACTTCGGCGATGGGGTATTGCATGCGTCGGATGTTGCCTCAAGCCTGGTAGGTGCGATCGTAAAAGATCCCGTGCAAGATGCGATTATCTGGCGCGAGTACCAGGAAACAGTGATGAAAGAGCGCAACGACTGGAAAGATTTATACCGCGCTTGCCGCGATATTGAGTAAACAATCTCATGGCTGACTCACCTTTTCATTTATTCGGCATACGCCATCACGGCCCGGGTTGTGCGCGCTCACTGGTGAGTGCATTGGAAAACCTGCAGCCGGATTGTTTATTAATCGAAGGCCCACCCGAAGCTGAAAGCCTTTTGCCCTTTTTAAGCAACGAGCAGTTGGTACCGCCAGTTGCGCTGCTGGTATTCAACCCGGATGAAGCCAGGCAAGCGGCCTTTTATCCCTTTGCAGAATTTTCACCCGAGTGGCAAGCCTTGCAATTTGCAGCAAAGCAAAATTTGCCTGTCCGCTTTATGGATTTGGCGGCAAGCCACAGCTTTGCCTTAAAAGCGGAGTTTGAAAAATCGCAGGAGCAAACTATTGCCGACGCAATTGAAAACGATCTTGCCGAGAGCGAATTTTTTATTGAGGAAGCTGGTTTGCTGGACACCAGCGATCCGCTCGATTGGTTGGGCCGCGCCGCGGGATACGACAGCGGTGAATCCTGGTGGAACCATATGGTGGAAGAACGCATCGCCCAGGGCCAACACCTGGAATTATTTTCTGCGATTAGCGAAGCCATGGTAACAGTGCGCGCTGAAGCACCCACGCGCAACGCGTCTGAATTTGAACAAAAGCGCGAGCAGCTGCGCGAAGCAAGTATGCGCAAGACAATGCGGCAAGCGCAAAAGGATGGGTATCAACGAATCGCTGTTATTTGTGGCGCCTGGCATTTGCCCGCGCTGGAAAATTTTCCCAGCGCCAAAGCGGATAACGATTTATTAAAGGCGCTGCCAAAATGCAAAACCAATGCAACCTGGGTGCCTTGGTCCTTTAAACATTTGAGTTACCGCAGCGGCTACGGCGCGGGCGTAATATCGCCTGAATGGTATCAACACATTTGGCAAACCAGCGATACCAAAGCGCGCGCTATTCATTGGCTCACTCGCGCTGCACATCTGCTGCGCGCGGAAGATATTGATTGCTCATCCGCACATATTATTGAAGCCATGCGCCTGGCCGAATCACTTGCCGCTTTGCGCGAACGTCCACAACCGGGTTTGGATGAATTGCTCGAAGGCTTGCGCACTACGGTATGCATGGGCCATGAAGCACCTATTCGATTTATTGAGCAACATTTAATTATCGGCAATCGCCTTGGCGCAATTCCATCCGAGGTGCCAAGTATTCCCTTGCAGCGCGATCTGGAGCAGCAGCAGAAATCCCTGCGTTTAAAGCCTGATGCCACGCAAAAAATTCTCGATCTGGATTTGCGCCAGGAAAATGATCTTGCACGCAGCCATCTATTACATCGTTTACTTTTACTCGGCATTAGCTGGGGGTCGTTGAATAAAACCGGTCGCAGCAGTAAAGGCAGTTTTCACGAAATCTGGACGCTGCAATGGGAGCCACAATTTTCACTGGATATTATTCAAGCCAGCCGCTGGGGCAATAGCGTTGCAAATGCTGCTATCGCAAAGGTGATTGAGCAGGCGCAGCGAAGCCAATCCATTGCGGATATTTCGCAATTATTAAATTCTGTACTACTTGCCGATTTGCCCTTAGCCATCAATCAAGTTAGCAAGGCGCTGGAAGATCTTGCTGCAACTTCCAGCGATGTAACCCAACTGCTCGCTGCGATTCCACCGCTAGTGCAAATCGCCCGCTATGGCAATGTGCGCAATACAGATGTGCAATTGGTTGAACATATTTTGCGATCATTGATACCGCGCACCGCAATTGCCCTGCCCTATGCTTGCCAATCGCTGGATGATGAAGCTGCCAAAAAAATGGCCGCTGGCATTATCCAATGCCAACAAGCCGTGCGTTTACTTGCACAGGAAGAATTGCTGGATGAATGGCAAGATGCCTTACGGCAATTAACACTGCTGGGAAAATTTCACGGCTTGATTTCCGGTTTGGCCACACGCTTGCTGTTTGATACCCAATGTGAAACTGGCGATAAAATTTCATTGCTTATGAGCCAGGCTTTATCTATCGGCGTAGCGCCGCAAACAGCCGCCACTTGGCTTGAAGGCTTTTTAAATAACAGCGGCATGATATTGCTGCACGATGAAGCGCTGTGGCAATTGGTTAACCAATGGTTGCTCGCACTCAACGACGATTATTTTTTGCAAATACTGCCGCTGCTGCGCCGCACTTTTTCAACATTTACGGCGCCGGAACGGCGGCAATTGGGCGAGCGCGCCGGCCAATCAAAAACAGCTGCCGTTGCGCAGGTAATTGATTTGGACCACGCGCGCGCCGAGTTAACACTACCGCTGATTCGTCAACTATTGGGATTGCCATCATGACCAACCTTCAACAAAGTCGTTGGCGATTGGTGTTGGGTGAAGCAGCAGATGATTCTGGCCGCACTACACCACTGAACGCGGAAGAGGCCAAGATCGATGCGGCGCTGGCAGCACTATACGATCTTGATTCACCGCAACATTTGCGCGGCGGCACAGGATCTTCATCGCCAAAGGTCGCGCGCTGGCTGGGCGATATTCGCCAGTATTTTCCCGCGAGCGTTATTCAGGTAATGCAGCGCGATGCGCTGGAGCGGTTGAATTTACACAGCATGTTGCTGGAAAAGGAAATGCTCGAATCCGTACAACCGGACGTTCACCTGGTAGCAACACTCTTGTCATTACGCGGCGTTATCCCCGCCAAGACAAAGGAGACTGCGCAGCTGGTAGTGCGCAAAGTGGTTGATGCCTTGATGAAAAAACTGGAAGAGCCTATGCGCTCGGCAGTTGTGGGTGCACTCAACCGCGCACAAATCAATCGTCGCCCGCGCCACGCGGAAATTAATTGGCAGCGCACTATCAAAGCCAATTTGCGCCATTGGCAAAACGACTATAAAAGTATTATTCCCGAGCAGTTGATTGGCTACGGTCGTAAAAGCCAGCGCAGTCAACGCGATATTATTTTATGCATCGACCAAAGCGGCTCCATGGCGGCCTCGGTGGTTTACTCCAGTATCTTTGGTGCGGTGATGGCATCGCTGCCAGCGGTAAAAACTCACTTGGTGGTGTTTGATACGGCGGTGGTGGATATGACCGAGCAGCTGGATGATCCCGTGGATTTATTGTTTGACGTTCAGCTCGGAGGAGGAACCGACATTAATCGCGCCGTTGGTTATTGCCAGAGTTTGATTCGCGAACCGCGCAATACAATTCTGATTTTTATTTCAGATTTGTACGAAGGCGGTGTCGAGAAAAATTTATTGCAGCGCGCCCATGAGTTGGTGGAGTCGGGTGTGCAATTTATTACGCTCCTGGCACTGAGTGATGAAGGTGCACCTTCCTACGATGCACAGCTCGCGGCGCAATTGGCAGCCTTGGGTGTACCTTCGTTCGCCTGCTCGCCAGATCAATTTCCCGCCATGATGGCCTCGGCAATCAAACGTGAGGATATCAACAGTTGGGCTGCAAACAATCAGATTAAAACGGCGCGTTAACTCTGCCAGGTATTGTTTCGATTTTTCCTGCCAAATAACTGCATACGTATTCATTCATTGCATACGTATGCGCTCAATTGCCAGACAATTTGCTATGGCAGTAATGTTAGTTGCTTGCCGTAGTGTCGCTTGGTCGACTGGCAGTTTTTAATAAAAATAATCTTTGGCTTTCTCTTGGCGACCCGTCGCCGCATGTAATTTTTTGCTCCATCACTGACAGATTTCAATCAAGAAAACACCACCCAAAAATCCAGTATTTTTTTGGGACGGCGTCGTTTTACCCGGGATTTTTATCTGTAAACAGGATAACTCAACCAAACACATAATAATGAGGTCATCATGAAATCATCCGTTCTCATAATACTGACGGCGGGGGCGTTCTTGAGTAGCGTCGCCAACGCTGATTGGTATTTTCGCGGTACACCGAATAGTTGGGGCTCCACAGCCATGACGACTGTGAGCTCCACGCAAATGACAACTTGCCAGAGCTTTACCAGTGGCGATGCCAGCGGCGGCCCGCGTTTTAAAATAGACAAGTTGGGCACCTGGAGCGAAAGCTATCCTAGCAGTGACTACGGCGTAACAGCCAACACATCCTATAAAATCGATTTTAATATCAGCACCAAAGCGATTACCGTTACGGCGGTAACCAGTTGTACAGCCAGCACCAGCACCTCAACCAGTACATCGACCAGCAGTTCTACCAGTAGCGCGGCCAGTAGTACCGACAACTGGTATTTCCGCGGCACGCCCAATAGTTGGGGTTCAACCGCCATGACATTGCAGAGCGGACTTTATTGCTCGCAACAAAGTTTTGGCGCGGCCAGCACTAATCCGCGTTTCAAGATTGATCACTATGCAAATTGGTCGGAGAGCTATCCTGCAAGTGATTACACAGTAACGGCAAATACCACCTACAAGATTTGCTTCAACGCCAGTACCAAAGCAATCACGCTCACCACTGTTGCATCAACCTCCACCAGCAGTGCGATTACCAGTACCAGCAGCTCAGTAGCTTCTACCTCTTCAGTAGCAACCAGCACAAGCAGTGCTGCTACCTCCACCAGTTCAGCGGCTACCACCAGCTCCACTGGCAGCAGCCTGGCGGCTTTGGGTGATTTCCGTAAAGAGACCATCTACTTCCTGCTGACCGCGCGCTTCTACGACGGCGATTCCAGCAACAACTACTACAACCGTGACCGCTATAAAGCGGGCGATCCACACTGGCGCGGCGACTTTAAAGGCCTGATCTCCAAACTGGATTACATCAAGGACCTGGGCTTCACCGCCATCTGGGTGACACCACCCGTGGAAAACCGCTCTGGCCTCGACTACCACGGCTATCACGCCTACGACTACTACAAAGTCGACCCGCGTCTGGAATCCGCAGACGCTACTTACAAGAATTTTATCGACGCCGCCCACGCCAAGGGCCTCAAGGTGATCCAGGACGTGGTAATCAACCACACCAGCCAATACGGCTTGCGCGGCCAGGTATGGATCAACCATCTGCCTATCAAGTACTACGTACCTACCGGCAGTACCCAGGGCAATATCGTCAACGGACCTTATATTGGCAACCTGGGCGATTATAAGAGCACATTCCGCGACGATAACGACAATCCAGTAGCGCCCCAGTGGTTTAAGGATCGCAATACCAGCGATGCGGCAGGTACTGTGCCCCTGGTTGATCCCAACACAGGCACTTCCGTTCCCCTGGCTGGCTACAACCCCAACCGCTTCTTCGGTATAGATGCCAATACCCTTGATCCTAACTGGTACCACCAGGCTGGATTTATGTCCGGTGGCGACTGGGAAAGCCAGATCCCGCTGCAATCCAAGCATATGGCGGGCGACTGTATTGACCTGGCGACCGAGCGCCAAAACGTGAAGGATTACATCAACGGCGCTATGCACAAGTACCTGGATATGGGAATAGACGCCATTCGCCTGGACACAGTTAAACACGTGGAGCGCAATGAGTTGCTGACCTACGTAAACGACTGGAAGGCCTACAGACCTGGTCTGTTCGTGTTCGGTGAAAACCTGGTGAAAGGCACTGGCTTTGGTTCTGAAATCGCCAGCGACAACGCCAGTGCGGTTATCCGCCCCTGGTGGTACACGCGCCTCACCAGCAACCCCGCCAGCCCTACCGCCGGTGGCGATTCAGGCTTCTCAGTACTGGATTTCTCCGTCTTCTCCACCTTCCGCGACAACGTAACCAAGGGTCACTTTGGCGGCATTGGCGGTGTACTGGCAATGGACTGGGTATATGGTGACGCCACCAAACTGGTGACCTTCTTCCAGAACCACGACGTGGGCCCGGACAATGACTTCAAATACCGCTTTGGCGGAGACCCGGCTTTCGCCGCCATGACCTACAACCTGCTCTGGACCAACCGCGGTATCCCCACCCTTTACTACGGTGAAGAAGTGGAGTTCCAAGGCGGCCTGCCGGAGGATATTTCCGGCAATAGCGACACGCTTGACCAGACTGGCCGCGCCTACTACGGTCCAACCCTGGATAATGCCGCGACGCCAAACCATGTGCTCTACCAGCACATCAAGCGTCTGAACCAAATCCGCGCCGCTGTTCCCGCACTTCAAAAGGCGCCTACCACCCAAGTAAACGAGTGGGGTGCGGGCATTAGCTATGTGCGTGATCTGTCGGCTGAGGGCAGCTATGCAGTAGTGGGTCTGGCGAGCGGTAGCACCCAGTCCATCAGCGTGAGTGGTGTGAAAAACGGTACTTACAAGGACGCGGTAACTGGCAACAGCATCACCGTGAGCAACGGCACCCTGAGCTTCAGTGTGGCCAGCTACTCAGCCGGTATCTATGTTCTTAACGGGCCGGGGAAAATTGGTACCACAGGTACTTACCTGCGTTAATTTTTCAAGGGGAGCTTGCTCCCCTTCGCCCGGATTTGCCAAAGGTTTGCTACCGGGCTTTACCAATCGCAGGCAACAAAAAAGGGGCTGTTAGCCCCTTTTTTTGTAACCGACTTCCAGGTTAATGGTCTGGGTTACTCCGCCTGTACGGTTCTGCGATCACCTTTGCGACGATCTTCGTGTATACCCTCAGGCATGGTTGCTTGTTGCTTGCGCCTGTCCGAACCTTCACGCTCCTCAAGAGCATCCTCCAGCTGGCTCAGAACTAATGGCTTGAATAGCTTATCCGTCATTACAATCCCCTAAATTCACTGCTATTACTCGTTTTGGGTCGCATCTGGAGAGGCTTTTTATCTCTGCCAGAGAAATACCCTCACCGAGTATAGACCACGCCCAAACCTTTATTGGAAATTTTAACTGGTTTTTTATTCGTTTTGTGCATAAAAAAGCCAATCCGGTTAGGGGATTGGCTTTTTCGCGTAAATAAACCTATTTTTATATATAAATCAATAGGTTACACATCAAGATTGGCAACGGCCAAGGCGTTGGTTTCGATGAAATCACGACGGGGCTCTACAGCATCGCCCATGAGGCAGGTGAATATCTGGTCGGCTTCAATAGCGTCCTGGATGGTCACGCGCAACATGCGGCGGGTTTCCGGATTCATGGTGGTTTCCCACAATTGCTCCGGGTTCATCTCACCCAGACCTTTATAGCGCTGGATGTTGTAACCTTTGCGCGATTCTTTCATCAACCATTCCAGGCCTTCAGCAAAGCTTGTAACCGGTTGCTTTTTCTCACCCCGTTGAATAAAGGCACCTTCCTCAATCAGGTTCTCCAGGATTTCACCGAGCGCCACTATGGATGCATATTCACCCGAACCAAAGAAATCCTGGTTAAAGGCATAGTGGTGCGACAATCCATGGGCAATGATTTCCACTTGCGGCAGGAACAGGTGACGCTCGCTGTCTTCGCGCACGGTGATTTGGTACTTCTGGCTGCCCGCACGGCTATCCAGTGCAAAGCGCGCCAGCATTTGGTCGCACCATTGCTGGATGTGGCCTTGATCGGTTAAATGCTCAGTGCGCAGGGCCGGCATATAGATCATTTTTTCCAATACATCAGCGGGATAGAGGCGAGACAGACGTTCAATATTTGCCATCACCTTACGATACTGGTGAACGATTTTCTCAAGCGCCTCGCCTGTAATGGCCGGCGCATCAGCGTTGACGAACAAGCTGGTACCGTCCAGCGCCGCCTGGGTCAGGAACTCGGTCATGGCCGATTCGTCTTTCAGGTACTGTTCCTGTTTGCCTTTGCTGATCTTGTACAGCGGCGGCTGGGCGATATACACATGACCGCGCTCAATCAGCTCGCGCATTTGGCGGAAGAAGAAAGTCAGCAACAGAGTGCGAATGTGGGAACCGTCCACGTCGGCGTCCGTCATGATGATGATGCTGTGGTAACGCAGTTTTTCGGGGTTGTAATCGTCTTTACCGATACCGCAACCCAGTGCAGTAATGAGCGTACCCACTTCAGCACTGGACAACATCTTGTCAAAACGGGCTTTTTCTACGTTCAGGATCTTACCTTTCAGCGGCAGAATAGCCTGGGTTTTACGCGCGCGACCCTGCTTGGCAGAACCACCCGCCGAATCACCCTCCACCAGGTAAACTTCTGATAAAGCAGGATCTTTTTCCTGGCAGTCAGCCAATTTGCCGGGTAGGCCAGCGATATCCAAGGCACCTTTGCGGCGAGTCATCTCGCGTGCTTTACGGGCAGCTTCACGGGCGCGGGCAGCGTCAATCATCTTACCTACGATGGATTTGGCTTCGCCGGGATTTTCCAACAGGTAATTGCCAAAGTGCTCAGCCATCTCCTGTTCCACCGCGGTTTTCACCTCGGAGGACACCAGTTTGTCTTTGGTTTGTGAGGAGAACTTTGGATCAGGTACTTTTACCGAAATAATGGCAGTCAGGCCTTCACGGGCGTCGTCGCCCGTGGTGGCAACTTTAGCCGCTTTGCCCAAGCCTTCTTTATCGATATAGGTATTCAAACCGCGAGTCAGCGCTGCACGGAAGCCCGCCAAGTGGGTACCACCATCGCGCTGGGGAATATTATTGGTATAGCAGAACAGGTTTTCCTGGAAGGAATCGTTCCACTGCAGGGCCACTTCCACGCCTATGCCGTCTTCGCGAGCCAGGGAAACAAAGTGCACCATCTTGTTGATGGTGGTTTTATTCTTGTTCAAGTGGTCAACGAAAGCGCGCAAGCCGCCTTCATACTGGAACACTTCTTCCTTAGCTGTACGCTCATCCTTAAGGACAATACGCACACCTGAGTTCAGGAATGACAGTTCACGCAGGCGTTTAGCCAGAATTTCGTAGTGGAATTCTATGTTGGTAAAGGTTTCCGCCGAAGGTTTGAAGTGAATTTCAGTACCAGAAGTAGCCGAGTCACCCACGACTTTCAGAGGCTCATCGGGAACGCCGTGGCGATAGATTTGCTCGTGAATCTTGCCGGCGCGACGAATGGTGAGCTTCAGCTGCTCAGACAAGGCATTCACTACCGACA
The DNA here is from genome assembly GCA_021151695.1 of Cellvibrionaceae bacterium. Classification (GTDB taxonomy): domain Bacteria; phylum Pseudomonadota; class Gammaproteobacteria; order Pseudomonadales; family Cellvibrionaceae; genus Cellvibrio. The sequence goes on from JAGKWU010000009.1 coordinate 104,588, forward strand.
CACCCACACCGTGCAAACCGCCGGAAACCTTGTAGGTGTTATCGTCAAATTTACCGCCGGCGTGGAGCACGGTCATAATAACTTCTGCTGCTGAGACGCCCTCTTCGTGCATATCAGTAGGAATACCACGGCCGTTATCTGCCACGGAGACAGTTTCGTCCGGGTGAATAACGACTTTGATTTCACTGCAGTGGCCAGCCAAAGCTTCGTCGATAGAGTTATCGACAATCTCAAACACCATGTGATGCAGGCCAGAACCGTCATCGGTGTCACCAATGTACATCCCTGGGCGCTTACGCACCGCATCCAGGCCTTTGAGGACCTTAATACTGGACGAGTCGTAAGTGTTTTCTTCTGACATAGCTACATCTCCGGACTAGTGTTTGCGCTATATATTGGGTTGTAAACAGACCTATTGGCCCGCCACTTTAACTTCACCATGTTCCACGTGGAACACTTTTAGGGTCACTTCTGGCTTTAGCTGCCAGGTAGACCGCAACGTTTCTTGCTCTACCCCGGTGATAAATACCTGGGTAGCCATAATATCCAACCAATGGGCTAGTAATTGGCGGTGCTTTTCATCCAGCTCAGCCGGCAGATCATCCACCAGATAAACCGTTTTTCGACCGGTTAAACGAGTAAATACCAAGCCTTGCGCTATCTTTAGCGCACAGACCAGCAGTTTTTGTTGGCCACGCGATAGAACCTCAGCGGCATTTTGGCCTCTGAGCGTTATCCGCAAATCAGCCCTGTGAATACCGGAATGGGTATAACCTAGTTGATGGTCACGCTGGATACTGGTCTGAAGTAACTCGCGGTATGACTTATCTTTATCCCAACCACGATAGTAGTGGACAGCCAAACCATCCACACTGATAAACTCTTGCAGCAGCTCATTAAAAGTTTGGAGAAACTGCTCCATGCAAGCCTGGCGGTACTGGTGGATCTGCTCGCTAAGCATTGCCAGCTCTTGATCCCAGATAGCCAGTTCAAACTCATCTATTCTATCACGCCGCAGCAGGCTATTGCGGTGTTTCAAGCATCGCTCACAATCCTTCCAGGCTTGGTAAAATTTAGGTTCCACGTGGAACACTAACCAATCCATAAACTGCCTGCGCACCTGCGGGCTACCTTCCAATAACAAAAACGTATTGGAGTTGATAACCTGCACCGGCAGATAAGTCGCCAATTCAGCCGCCGAAGACAACTGCAAACCATTGGCTTTAAAACTGGCAGTTCCATCCAGTTGACGGTTAATACCTATAGGTATATCAGCACCTTCATGAGTAACCACTTTACCAAAGATGGTAAAGGCATCCTGACCATTATTAATGAGCGGCTTATGCTTATGGCTGCGAAAGGAGCGCCCCAAAGCCAGCAAATTAATCGCCTCCAACAGACTGGTTTTACCCGAGCCATTTTCACCATAGATAAGGTTCACCCGGTCGCAGGGCTCTATATTCACCGAGATCAGATTGCGCAGGTGTTGGACGAGGAGGCGTTTGAGGGTCATAAGACCGAAAGTCAGGGAGGAAATAAAAGGGGATGCGCCCTTAGAGGCGCATCGGCATAACTACATAAAGTGAATCGCTGTTCTCTGGCTCTTCTAACAGAGCACTGGAGTTAGCATCAGACAATGTAATTTTGATATTTTCATGCTGGATCACGTTGGTTACATCCTGCAGGTAACTTACGTTGAAGCCTACTTCCAGGCTATCACCGTTGTAATCAACTACCACCTGCTCTTCCGCCTCTTCCTGCTCGGGGTTGTTGGCTACGATTGTCAACAAACCATCAGACAACAACAGGCGCACACCACGGTATTTCTCATTCGATAAAATCGCCGTACGGCCAAAGGCCTGCTTCAGCTCTATACGCGAACCTATAATTGTTTTGTTGCCACCACGCGGTAGCACACGCTCATATTCAGGGAACTTACCATCCACCAATTTTGAGGTGAAGGTATAGTCAGGTGAAGTCACTCGAATATGGTTACCGCTCAACGTTACTTCCACTTGCGCTGTTGAATCATCCAGCAGACGCGACAATTCCAATACGCCTTTACGCGGCAGGATTGCCTGAGTTACATCAGCGGCATTTACTGCTATGGCGCGAGTACACATAGCCATACGGTGACCATCTGTAGCAACTACGCGCAATTGATCCTGGCGAACTTCCCAGAGCATACCGTTCAAGTAATAACGAACATCTTGCTGGGCCATGGCAAAGGCTGTGCGTTCAATCAAACGTTTTACTTCCTGCTGGGCACAGCTAAAGCGCAAATTGCCGGGGGAATCCTCCACATTGGGGAAATCCGATGCCGGCAAAGTAGAAAGGGTAAACCGGCTGCGGCCGGACTTGACCAGAATGCGCTGGTCTTCCTGCGTAAACTCGATCTTGCTGCCATCTGGCAGGGATCTGCAGATATCTACCAGCTTACGTGCAGGAACTGTAATTTCGCCCGATTCGCCTGGCTGTTCCAGATGCACACGCCCTACTATCTCCACCTCCAGATCCGTACCCGTCAGCGACAGTTGATCGCCATTCAACACTATCAACACATTGGACAGCACCGGCAGCGTCTGGCGACGTTCCACCACACCGGCAACCAGTTGTAAGGGTTTGAGCAGCGCCTCGCGGGATACGACAAATTTCATGGGATGGTCTCTTAGGTTACGTTATCGTCCGGGATTCTTTTCAGGAAACAGCGTTTATATCAAGTTGTCAGCGAGCGCAGCAAGTTTTTCATGTCCTCGCGTATGTCCGCCGTCTCTTCCTGCAATTCTTTGATTTTGCGGCAAGCGTGCAACACAGTGGTATGGTCGCGCCCTCCAAAGGCTTCGCCGATTTCCGGCAAGCTGTGGTTGGTCAATTCTTTCGCCAAGGCCATGGCCACCTGACGCGGACGAGCCACCGAACGGCTGCGACGCTTGGATACCATGTCATTCATTTTGATCTTGTAATACTCACAAACCACACGCTGGATATTATCGATACCGACTTGCTTATCCTGCAGCGCCAACAAATCTTTGAGCGCTTCGCGGACTAACTCTACATCTATAGGACGGCCGGTAAAGTTGGCACTGGCAATCACACGTTTAAGTGCGCCTTCCAGATCGCGCACGTTGGCGCGGATACGTTGGGCAATAAAGAAAGCAGCATCGTGTGGCAAATCTACATTCACCTGCTCAGCCTTCTTCATCAGGATCGCCACCCGGGTTTCCAGTTCTGGCGGTTCCACTGCCACTGTTAGCCCCCAGCCGAAGCGAGACTTCAAACGCTCTTCCAAGCCAGTGATTTCTTTGGGGAACCTGTCGCAGGTGAGGATAATCTGGCGGCCGCCTTCCAGCAGCGAGTTAAAGGTGTGGAAGAACTCTTCCTGGGAGCGCTCTTTACCAGCAAAGAACTGGATATCGTCGATTAACAGCGCATCCATGGAACGGTAGTAGCGTTTGAAATCATTGATCGCATTCAGCTGTAGCGCTTTCACCATATCCGCCACAAAGCGTTCGGAGTGCAGATAGACCACTTTGGCATTGGGATTTTTGGCTACCAACGCATTACCTACAGCCTGCATCAAATGGGTCTTACCCAGGCCCACACCACCATATATAAAGAGGGGGTTGTAGGCGCCGCCGGGATTTTCGGCAACCTGGCGGGCGGCAGCCAAACCCAACTGGTTGGATTTACCTTCCACAAAGGTCGCAAAAGTAGAACCTGTGTTCAGGTAGTTACTGTGCTTGAGTGCGCCTTCTACCTCAGCTTCCTGCGGACGATTTTCTTCAAGAGGACGATAGCTGCGCTCAGCGGCGGAAGGTTGAGCTTCTACTTCTATAGTCTCACGCACTACCGGTGCCGCAGTGGCTACCGGTTTGGCAACAACAGGCGCTGCAGGCTCACGCACTGCTGACCGGCTAGCACCAGTAAAAGAATTGCTATTAAAGGAAGTATTACTTGCAAAAGAAGGATTACTTGCCTGGAACGCCGCTTTGGCACCCACAGCGACAACTACCGATAAGCTGCCACTCTCATGATAATGACCGACTAACTCTTTAATGCGGGTCAAAAACTTCTCTTCCACCCAATTGCTGATAAAGCGATTGGGCGCCAGCAGGCGCAGCTCGTTAGGGTTGGCTGCCTCGTCGATTTGCAGGGGTTTAATCCAGGTGTTGAACTGCTGGGACGGCAATTCATCCTGCAAACTGGCAGCGCATAATTTCCAAACTGATTGCAACAAGCGAAAAACTCCCGCCGATCTTATAGCTATAAAAATTTTCTTAAAAACTGAAAAAACGCTATATGTAGATAACAATATCTACATATATGTATAAAGACTAATTTTTGTTCATTTTTTGATTACAAAACAACCAAAAATAACAGAGCGTCGAACCCAAAAAAACGCAAGGGGAAGGAGTTTACTCCCAACCGTAAAAGTTATCCACAACAAACGGAAAAAACTCCTGATAGGCTTTCATCAATCCTTCAAAAAGACCGCAATTCAATAGGTTACAGATTGGTTAAAAAATGATAAAAAAACCAGAAATTTAAATTTCCTGTGGATAACACTGTGAACAACAAATGTATAACCTGCGCAAAAACGGTGTCTCTTAACACTTACCCGACGCCACAGGGAATCTGATGGAAACTGTTTGCTTTATAAGCACAAGTTCATTAGAATCGCGCCCTCTTTTCACACCCCGTGTGAACAGTGTGTATTCACCACCTAGCGAATTAACAGGTTAGTTTCATGAAAAGAACATTCCAGCCCAGCAATCTTAAACGCGCCCGTGTACACGGTTTCCGCGCTCGTATGGCTACCAAAAATGGCCGTCTGGTATTGGCTCGTCGTCGCGCCAAAGGCCGCAAAGAGCTGACTATCTAAGCCATTATTTAATGGATCGTTAGAGTGAAGCAGGCCATTGAATGGCAAGCGGGCTACCAGCCGCGCAGCCAGGCGTTTCGCAAATCAATGCGCCTACTTAACTCACACGATTTCAAATGCGTCTTTGATGACGCTCCCCTGCGTACCTCGCACCAGCTTTTCCTCTTCCTCGCCCGCCCAAATCAATTACCCAACGCTCGTCTGGGATTGGTCATCGCCAAAAAACATATTCGCTTCGCAGTTGATCGCAATCGTATGAAACGGCTTATCCGCGAAACATTTCGTGCAAAACAGCATGAATTAGCAGGATTGGATGTTATTGTGCTGGCGCGCAAAGGTATGAACGATATGCCCAATCCGGAATTGATCGGGCAACTCAACGGCCAGTGGCAACGGCTGATTCGCCGTATGAATAAAGAGCAGGCTAATAGCCAGACAGGTACGCAGCCATGTGCGTAAGCCGGGTCGCTATCAAGTGTATCCACGGCTATCGCTATCTGCTCAGTCCCTGGATCGGCAACCAATGCCGGTTTTATCCAACCTGCTCGCACTATGCAGAAGAAGCAATAAATACCCACGGAATTGCAAAAGGGGGTTATTTAACCCTGCGCCGCCTACTAAAATGCCACCCCTGGCATCCGGGCGGTTTCGATGCGGTTCCTCCCAAAGATCAACACACTCACGGCAGTCATTAAGATGGATTGGCAAAAAAATATACTGATCGCGGCAATTCTGGCCGTACTCTTCACCCTGGCGATTCGCTGGAATACCTACCAGGAGCAGCATGCACCAGTGGCCCAAGCTACTACTAATAACAGTGCCAGCTCGACCGTAGCGCCTGTTACCAGCGCCAGCGACATTCCAGCCCCAGCGGCTAATGCTGAAACCAAATCAGCCGCTCCGGCACCCGTGGTTACATCCACTGCCAGTATCAAAGTAAAAACCGACAGCCTGCTGATGGATATCAATCCCGTTGGCGGTGACATAGTGAAAGTGGCCCTTCCACGTCATTCCGTTGATATCAAAACGCCAGATGTTCCTTTTGTTTTAATCGATAACAATGATGGTCATACCTATCAGGCACAGAGCGGCATAGTGGGCGCCAATGCCACCGACAATGCCCAGGGCCGTCCAACCTTTGTTGCTGAAAAAACCGAATACGAGTTGGCTGCTGGCCAGGACAAACTGGTAGTAGATCTGCATCTCGATCAGGGCCAGGTCAAAATCACCAAGCGCTTTACCTTTACCCGTGGCCAATATCTGGTTGCGGTTGAATACCTGATCGACAACCAAAGCAGTGAGAAGTGGAGCGGCGAGATGTTCGGCCGCATAGTACGCGACAGTAAAAACTTCACTAAATCTAACGCCTTGGCGATGAATCCCTTCCTTGGCGGTGCCATCACCAGCCCCGAAAACAAATACCAGAAAGTAAATTTCAAAGACCTGGATAAGGCGCCGGTAGAAATCAAAGAACAGGGCGGCTGGATTTCTCTGGTGCAACACTATTTCATCAGCGCCTGGATTCCCGATGCCAACAGCACCAACAGCTTCCGCATGAATCGCGTTGGCCAAAATGATCTCTATGTTTTCGGTTTTACTGGCAGCACTATTGAAGTTGCCCCCAATAGCCAGGGCAGTATCAAAGCTGGCTTCTATGCCGGACCAAAAGATACCGAATCACTGGAAGCCATCTCCCCTTACCTGAACTTGACGGTGGATTACGGCTGGTTGTGGATGATTGCCAAGCCCTTGTTTGCTGTATTGAAGTTCATGCATAACCATGTGGTATCTAACTGGGGTGTGGCCATTATCCTGCTGACCCTCTGCGTAAAACTGGTGTTCTTCTACCCGTCTGCCGTCAGCTACAAATCCATGGCAAAAATGCGCAAACTTGCACCCAAAATGCAGGAAATGAAAGAGCGCTACGGCGATGATCGCCAGAAGATGTCGCAAGAGATGATGAAGCTGTACCAAACCGAGAAAGTGAATCCGCTCGGTGGCTGCTTACCCATGCTAATTCAGATGCCGGTATTCCTTGCCCTCTACTGGACATTAATGGAATCCGTAGAGCTGCGTCACGCGCCTTTCTTCTTGTGGATCAATGACTTATCTGTACTCGACCCCTACTTTGTATTGCCTATTATCTATGGCGCGACTATGTGGTTCATGCAAAAGCTCAACCCACAGCCCACTGATCCCATGCAAGCGCGCGTAATGCAGATGTTGCCGCTGGTGTTTACCTTTATGTTCTTGTGGTTCCCCGCTGGCCTCGTGCTTTACTGGGTTACCAACAACACTTTGTCTATCGCCCAGCAGTACGTCATTACCAAGCAAATCGAAAACGCTGATAAAGCCTGATGTTAGCCACCGACACCATAGCCGCCATAGCGACTGCCACCGGCCGCGGTGGTGTCGGCATAGTCCGGGTATCCGGTCCCAAAGCGGGACTGGTTGCCAAGACGCTCCTCAAGCAACAACTCCAACCCCGCTACGCCCATTACTGTCCTTTTTATACCGCGACAGGTGAAATCCTCGATCAAGGCATAGCGCTGTTTTTCCCAGGCCCCAACTCCTTTACTGGCGAAGATGTGCTGGAACTCCAAGGCCACGGCGGCCCGGTTATCCTGGATTTATTGCTACGTGAAATCACCCGCTTGGGTGTTCGCCTTGCACGCCCCGGTGAATTCTCTGAACGTGCCTTTCTCAACGACAAACTGGATCTGGCCCAAGCTGAAGCTATCGCCGATCTGATCGATGCCACTACTGAGCAAGCGGCGCGCAATGCCCTGCACTCGCTGCAAGGCGCATTCTCCGTGCGCATCCAGGAATTGGTAGAAGCACTGATCCATTTGCGTATCTACGTAGAAGCCTCCATCGATTTCCCCGAAGAAGAGATAGATTTTCTCAGCGACGGCAAGGTCGCTACCGATCTCGACCAGATAGAAACCAAGCTGAAACAAGTATTTAAAGAAGCACGGCAGGGCGCCCTGGTGCGCGACGGTATGCGTGTGGTAATCGCCGGCCGTCCCAATGCCGGTAAATCCAGCCTGCTCAACGCTTTGAGCGGTCGCGAATCCGCCATTGTTACCAGTATTGAAGGCACCACTCGCGATGTGCTGCGCGAACATATCCATATAGATGGTATGCCGCTGCACATTATCGATACCGCCGGCCTGCGCGAGAGCCCGGATGAAGTGGAGCGCATTGGCATCCAGCGCGCCTGGCAGGAAATCCACGAGGCTGACCGTGTGTTGCTGTTAGTAGATAGTCGCAACAGCAGCGAACTGGAACCCGCTAACATCTGGCCCGAGTTCGTCGCACAACTCAAAGATCCCGCCAAAATCACCCTGGTACGCAACAAGATTGACCTGAGCGGTGAAACCGCCGGTCTGCAGCAATTAGCCAATGGTTCTCTTTATATAGGTATAAGTGCGGCAACAGGATCAGGTGTGGATGATCTCAAGCAGCATTTGAAAGACATTATGGGTTTCAGCAATTCCGGCGAAGGTGGTTTTACGGCTCGTCGCCGTCATCTGGATGCCCTGGAGCGCGCGCAAGATTATCTCGCCCTCGGCCGCGCACAACTTCACGGCTATGCCGCCGGTGAACTACTCGCCGAAGACCTGCGCCAGGCGCAAAACGCCCTGAGTGAAATCACCGGAGAATTCACTCCGGATGATCTGCTCGGCCGTATCTTCAGCAGCTTCTGCATAGGCAAATAACAAACAAGCCGCAAACGTCGTTCAAATTCGCCTAGTGCGAACCCTACCCCATACAGCCGCTCCGTCTCACTTTATACTCATCTGCTACACTATTGATCAATATTTGTTCAAATATGCAGGCGTGGCCATGAGTAACTTCTCATTCGTCGAAAAAACTACCGCTGAGCCGCTAGTGGCCATACAGCTGTTAAACGCTTGCCGGATTTTGGTGATCAACGGTAAAGGCGGCTCAGGCAAAACCACTGTAAGCACCAACCTCGCCGCCTGGCTGGCAAAACGTGGGGAAACCACCGCCTTGGTAGATGCAGATCCACAAGGCTCCGCCAGCGCCTGGATTAACAAGCGCCCCGCATTACTGCCTAAAATTCACGGCGTCAGTATAGATCTCAACAGCCGCCAAACCCGCAGCTTTCAATGGCGGGCTCCCAAATCTACTCGATGGTTAATTACCGATGCAGCACCCGGCCTGGGCCCGCAAGCTCTCGAGGATCTGCTGCGCGATCACGATCTGATCATTATTCCGGTTATGCCTTCGGATATAGATATCAGCGCCAGCGCACGCTTTATGGGTACGCTACTGCAAAGTCCCAACATGCGCCGACACCCCAAACCCATAGCCGTCATCGCCAATCGCGTCAGGCAGAAAACCCGCTCATGGCTGAAGCTGCAGGATTTTATGTTGCGCCTCAACATCCCCCATCCCACCAGTCTCCGCGATACCCAATATTATGTTCAGGCCTACAGCGAAGGTCGGGGTATTTGCGATTATTCCTCACGACATTGCCAACATGACCAAGAAGATTGGGAATTATTACTCTGTTGGTTGAACGCACAACAGCTTTCCAATGGTCAACAATTAACCACTTCCAACGGTATCCATTCTGTAGCAATCAACAGCTAAAATATGGACAAAACCCTAAACCTTACAGTTAGGGAAATGTTTTTACAGGCTTACGAACCGGTTTTTCCACACAGTTACACAGGTTATCCACAATTTCAGCTAGCTTTACACGATAAACTATTGTTTTTTCGTAGGTTTTCTCTCTGAATAACAACTCTTGTGCATAAGAATGTGGATTTGCTTGCCAAAAACTGGCGATGCTTTTGGGGATAAATCGGGATTTTGCGGATTTCTGTATAACTACCCATTTGATCACCAGCTTTCTGCCAGCTTGCCACTAGCTTTCGAGCATCTTTTCAAGCTGGTTTTCCTTGAGGTATCTTATTGAAAAACAATAAAATATTCCCCTTATCCACAAATATTTCGATCACTATTAATTACAACATCATCTAAATCCCTAAAAAACATAAAAATATATTTCTTATCTATTTTTCCTCTGTTGTAACGCAACAAGTTTTCTGTGCAAAAAATCGTCTGATTAAACCCTGTACATGTTTTGTGCAATTCTGAAAGTCGCTCTATAATGCGTGCCCTTTTCGCAAAAGCACCTTGCGGCGCTTTTGCTGAATACGTAAAAAAACACCTTTTTGAAACGCAGCCCTGCTGCAAGGTTGTAGGTCGATGATATTCCCCGAACGTTTTGATGTGATTGTGATTGGCGGTGGCCACGCGGGCACCGAGGCCTGTCTGGCGGCGGCGCGTATGGGCTGTAAAACCCTGCTGCTCACCCACAATATCGAGACCTTGGGCCAGATGTCCTGCAACCCGGCTATTGGCGGTATTGGCAAAAGCCATTTGGTGAAAGAGATTGATGCCCTGGGCGGCGCCATGGCATTGGCTACCGACAAAGGTGGCATCCAGTTCCGTGTCCTCAACGCCCGCAAAGGCCCGGCGGTGCGCGCGACTCGCGCCCAGGCAGACCGTATTCTTTACAAAGCCGCTATTCGCGAAACCCTCGAAAACCAGCCTAACCTCTGGATCTTCCAGCAAGCCGTCGACGACGTGATCGTGGAAAACGATGAAATCCGCGGTGTCATCACCCAGATGGGTTTGAAATTCCACGCCAATAACGTGGTGCTGACTGCGGGCACTTTCCTGGGTGGTCTTATCCATATTGGTTTGGAAAATTATTCTGGTGGCCGCGCCGGCGATCCGCCGTCTATCGCGCTTTCCAAACGTCTGCGCGAATTGCCACTGCGCGTCGATCGTTTGAAAACCGGTACACCGCCGCGTATTGATGCGCGCACCGTTAACTTTGATGGTTTGGAAAAGCAGTGGGGTGATAATCCCGTGCCGGTGATGTCGGTACGTGGCAATCGCGCTATGCATCCGCGTCAGATTTGCTGCTACATGACCCATACCAATGAGAAAACCCACGATGTGATCCGCCGCAACCTGGATCGTTCGCCTATGTATTCCGGCGTGATCGAAGGTATTGGTCCGCGCTACTGCCCGAGTATCGAAGATAAAATTCACCGCTTCGCGGATAAAGATTCACACCAGGTGTTTATCGAGCCCGAAGGCTTGACCACCCACGAGCTTTATCCGAACGGTATTTCAACGAGTCTTCCGTTCGACGTGCAGCTGGAAATCGTGCGTTCCATGAAAGGTTTTGAAAACGCGCATATCCTGCGCCCCGGTTACGCCATCGAATACGATTTTTTCAATCCACAGGATTTGAAACACAGTTTGGAAACCCGTGTGATTGGCGGTTTGTTTTTCGCCGGCCAAATCAACGGCACCACTGGTTACGAAGAAGCGGGAGCACAGGGTTTGCTCGCGGGTATCAACGCCGCGCTGCGTGCGCAGGAAAAAGACGCCTGGTGTCCAACCCGTGATCAAGCTTATCTCGGTGTGTTGGTTGACGACTTGATTACCCTCGGCACCAAAGAACCCTATCGCATGTTCACCAGCCGTGCCGAATATCGCCTGCTGCTACGTGAAGATAACGCCGACCAACGCCTCACTGAGCAAGGTCGTGAGATGGGTTTGATTGGTGATGAGCAGTGGCAGGCCTATTGCGAAAAACGCGAAAACATTGCGCGCGAACAAGAGCGTTTGAAATCCACCTGGATTCAAGCTGGGTCACCTGAGGCGGAAAAAGTCGAAGCGATTATCAACACCAAGTTGTTGCGCGAATACAGCCTGCACGATTTGTTAAAGCGCCCGGAATTGAATTACGAACAGGTTGCCACTTTGAAAGGCGACGCGGTCAACGACGAGTTCGTCGCCGAGCAAATTGAAATCGAAGCCAAGTACTCTGGCTACATTGACCGCCAGCAAGAAGAAATTGATCGCTTGCGCGCTTACGAAAATACCTTGATCCCGGTTGATTTTGATTTCACTAAAGTGGACGGCTTGTCCAACGAGGTAAAACAAAAATTGGCCGCTGCGCGGCCGGAGACGTTAGCCCGTGCGCAGCGTATCTCCGGGATTACACCGGCGGCGATTTCGCAGTTGCTGATGTATTTGAAAAAGCATGGGTTGTTGAAGAAGATGAAGCCGGCTGAAGCTGCTGAGCAGCAGGCGTCGTAAAAATTTTTCCGCTTACGCGGGAATATTGGTACTTCGTTGCCGATTGAGCATTTTTAAATAAATAGGGAGTTGTCATCCTCGCGCAGCGGGGATCCAGCTCTTAAAAAAACATCGAGACAAATCAAGAACTGGATCCCCGCTGCGCGAGGATGACGATTCCCCTAAAGAATCGAAAACGTCCAGCTCTGAAAAATTGAGTTAACCGAGTGAGCGAATTAGATAAAGATTTACGCCAGATTCTCACCCAAGGTGCTGCGCAAATGTCCGTGGTCCTGAGTGAAATCCAGATTGAAAACTTGCTGGCTTATATTCGCGAGTTCGACAAGTGGAACAAAGCCTACAATCTGTCGGCTATCCGCGATATTCGCCAAATGGTAGCGCGCCATCTGTTGGATAGTTTGAGTGTGGTGCCCTGGTTTGTGGAAACCCAGCGTCGCGTTGAGCATGTTATTGACGTAGGTACCGGCGGTGGCTTACCGGGAATTCCGCTGGCGATTATGTTTCCCGAAAAGAAATTTACTTTGCTCGACAGCAACGGCAAAAAAACCCGTTTCCTGTTCCAGGTAAAAACCCTGCTGAAGCTGGACAACGTGACAGTCGAGAATCGCCGTGTGGAAGAATTCATTCCCACGCAAAAATTTGATGTGGTGATCAGCCGCGCCTTTGCCAGTTTGCAGGATATGACGGAAGGTTGTATTCACATGCTGGCAACCGGCGGTGTGTTTGTCGCTATGAAAGGTTTGTTTCCGCAGGATGAGTTGGAACCTATTGCCAACAAAATTGTATTGCAGGAAACCGTAAAATTGAATGTTGCGGAAACGGATGGCGAGCGTCATCTGTTGGTATTGCAACCCAAACAATAAATCGTTCAACCACCCCTGTGGTTATAGGAATTACTCTTGACCAAGATATACGCTATTGCAAACCAGAAAGGTGGTGTGGGTAAAACCACCACTTGCGTTAACTTAGCCGCGTCTTTGGTGGCAACCAAAAAACGTGTGTTGCTGGTAGACTTGGATCCACAGGGCAACGCCACCATGGGTAGTGGTGTTAGCAAAAACGAATTGGAAAATTCTATTTACGAGGTGCTCACCGAGCGCGAACCTATTGAAAATTGTCTGGTGTTTTCGGAAAGCGGTAAATATCAAGTACTGCCTGCGAATGGCGACTTGACCGCTGCTGAAGTTGAAATGCTCACGCTCGAAAATAAAGAGCGCCGCTTGCAAAATGCGCTTAACAAAGTGCGCGATCAGTTTGATTATATTTTGATTGACTGCCCACCTTCACTCAACATGCTGACGCTTAATGCCATGACGGCGTGCGATGGTGTGATTATCGCCATGCAGTGTGAGTACTACGCACTCGAAGGTTTATCGGCGCTGGTGAATACCATCAACCAGATTCATCGCGTGCTCAATCCCAATTTAAAAATCGAAGGCCTGCTGCGCACTATGTATGATCCGCGCAACAGTTTGACCAATGATGTATCCGCGCAATTGCAACAGCACTTTGGCGATCGCCTCTATCGCACTTGCATCCCGCGCAATGTGCGCCTCGCCGAAGCGCCGAGTTTTGGTATGCCGGTGTTGGCATTTGATCGCCAGTCCAAAGGCGCCATCGCTTATCTCGCACTCGCCGGTGAAATTATTCGCCGCAACGAAGCTGGCAGCAAAGCAGCAGCCACTCCCGAGACAGCTCACTAAGAGCAGTGCACAAAAATTTTATAAGGTAGTTATCCATGTCGACAAAACGCAAAGGATTAGGAAAAGGTTTGGATGCGCTGCTGAGCGCCGGCCTCGGCGTCACAGCGCCTGCGCCAGAAATGTCCATCACCCCAACCGACGGCGGCGAGCCCAAACACGATTACAAAGACGGCAAGCTCGCGCATTTACCGGTGGAATTAATCCAGCGTGGAAAATACCAACCGCGTCGCGATATGCATCAGGAAGCACTGGAAGAATTGGCGGAGTCCATCAAAGTCCAGGGTGTGATGCAGCCGATTGTGGTGCGCTCCATTGGCGAAGGCCGCTATGAAATCATCGCCGGTGAACGCCGTTGGCGCGCGACCCAGTTGGCTGGCCTGGATAAAATCCCTGCGGTCATCCGCGAAGTGCCCGATGAAGCGGCCATCGCCATGGCGCTGATCGAAAACATCCAGCGCGAAAACCTTAATCCGATTGAAGAGGCGGTTGCCCTCAAACGTCTGCAGGATGAGTTCGAACTGACCCACGCCGAGGTGGCGCAAGCGGTGGGGAAATCCCGCGCGACTGTGACTAACCTGCTGCGTCTGATTGCGCTGACGGAAGACGTGAAAACCCTGCTTGAACACGGCGACCTGGAAATGGGCCACGCGCGCGCGCTGCTGACTTTGGAGCCTCCAGTCCAACGCGATATCGCCCGTCAGGTTGTGGCCAAAGGCTTGTCTGTGCGTCAGACGGAAGCTCTGGTGCGCAGTTACCAGGAATCAGCCGAGAAAGAAAAATTCAAGCCGGAAGAGGCCAAGTCAGCCGACATACGTCGTTTGGAAGAGAATTTATCGCAAAAGCTGGGTGCCGGTGTGGATATCCAGCACGGTGCCAAGGGCAAGGGCAAACTGGTGATCAGCTACAACTCGCTGGATGAGTTGGACGGCATCCTCGGCCACATCAAGTAGCCGGGTGTCCAGCGCGGCGGGGTTTAGGCAGTGACCTGAATTTTCTGAAATTTCACTAATTTCTGAAAATTGTAAAGATTCGAGGCCCCGCAATATTGAAGCTGGTGGCCTTAGTCACTATAATGCCCTGCGCCAAAATAGAGCGGTTTAGTGCTAAGTCCTCGTATTTGCAGGCTTATCCGGACCAAACCAAGAGAAAAGCAACGTGACGAAACCGTCCCAGCCCCCCTACAGAGAACCTAGGGGTCGCGCCTTTGCTTTAGAAATTGTCGCCGCTCAAGTAGTTGTATCACTCGGGTTGAGCCTGTTGGGGCTCCCCGTGAGTACGCAAGCCGCAATCGCAATCCTGTCTGGTGGAATGATTTGCTCGTTAGCTAACTTATGGCTGGCGATTGTCGCTTTTCGCCCTGCGTTGGGTAAACCGCCGGGGCAGATGCTGGCTGCCTTTTATTTGGCAGAGCTCGGCAAATTTGTGATTACCGCGGTGTTGTTTTTGTTTGTGTTCAAAAAAACAACGCTGTTCAAGCAGCCGCTCAATGCGCTCTTACTTTTTGCCGCCTATGCGATGGTGCAGTGCTCCGCATGGGTTTATCCGCTGGCTCGCCGCAAACTCCTCGGGATGTGGAAGCTTCGCCAGCGTTGATTCGATGCTACTGATTTATTTTTACTTTTGGGATTAACAAATGTCAGACGTTGAACATGCCGCAGAGCACAGCGAGGCGCTAACCTCCTCGCAGTATATTACCCACCACTTGACCAACCTTACCTATGGTCAGTTCCCTGATGGCCATTGGGGTTTTGCCGCTAATGGTGCAGAAGCCAAATCTTTTGGTTTCTGGGCAATCAATGTGGATTCTATGGGCTGGTCGCTTTTCCTCGCGATCTTGTTCTTTGTGATTTTCCGCAGCGTTGCTAAAAAAGCCTCCAGCGGTGTTCCTACCGGTTTGCAAAACGTGGTTGAGTCGGCGGTTGAGTTCGTCGAAGGCAACGTGAAAAGCATGTTCCCCTACAAGAATGCGATGATCGCCCCTATGGCGCTGACTATTTTTGTCTGGGTGTTCTTTATGAACGCGATGGACCTGTTTGCCATCGACCTGCTACCCACCATCGCCCAAAAAATCGGCGGCGCCATGGGTGCTAATCCGCACGAAGTATTCTTCAAAGTTGTGCCATCTACCGACCCTAACATCACCCTGGGTATGGCCTTCTGTGTATTTATCCTAATCCTCTGGTACAGCATCACCCAAAAAGGCCCATTGGGCTTTATCAAAGAATTGACGCTGCATCCATTCAGCAGCAGCAACCCCATTGTTCAAGCCATTTTCATTCCGGTGAACTTTGTTCTTGAATTGCCAACCCTGATTTCCAAACCGGTATCCCTGGGTTTGCGTTTGTTCGGAAACCTGTACGCTGGCGAGATCATCTTCATCCTGGTTGCCATCATGTACGGTGCCGGTGTGTTGTTTGCTCCATTGGCAGGTTTGATCCAGATCGTTTGGGCGCTGTTCCATATTCTGATTATTTTCTTGCAAGCGATGATCTTCATGGTATTGACCGTGGTGTACATGGCGCTGGCTTATCAGAACGATGAAGCTCACTAAGAGCGGGTTCATCCAGTAGTTTTGTTTTTTGGTTTGTTTTTTTGTTTTATTTTTTTAACTTTAACTTTGTAGGAGAAAGACAGTGACTGAAGCAGCAGCTTTGTTGATTTTGGCAGGTGCCCTGGTAATCGGTTTGGGCGCAGTTGGCGCCGCGATTGGTGTAGGTATCCTCGGTGGTAAATTCCTGGAAGGCGGCGCTCGTCAACCAGAATTGATTCCAATGTTGCGTACCCAATTCTTCGTTGTTATGGGTCTGGTGGACGCGGTTCCAATGATCGGTGTTGGTATCGGTATGTACATTCTGTTTGCTCTTGGCGGCCAGTAATAGTCTGACCTCTACGATTAAAACCTTTAACAAAGGCATGTAAACGTGAATATCAACGCAACTTTAATTGGCCAAATGGTGGCGTTCGCCATCTTCATTTTCCTCACAATGCGTTTTGTGTGGCCACCCATCGTTGCGGCCATGGCGGAACGCAGCAAGCGTATTGCTGACGGTTTGCAAGCGGCAGATAAAGCCGAGAAAGATCTGGAACTGGCTAAACAAAAAGTAATGGATCAGTTGTCTTCTGCCAAAAAAGAAGCTGCTGCCATTATCGATTTGGCTAACAAGCGCGCTATTGAGATTGTTGAAGAAGCAAAAGCAAAAGCCCTTGTTGAAGCTGAGCGTGTGAAAGCCGCTGCACAAGCCGAGATCGAGCAAAACACTAGCCGCGCGCGTGAAGAACTGCGTGCGAAGGTGGTTACCCTTGCTCTGGCCGGTGCAGAAAAGATCCTCGAATCTTCTATCGACCAAAATGCTCACAACGAGTTGGTAAACAAACTCGCTGCGCAGCTGTAAGAGGTAGATATGGCTGAACTGACCACCTTGGCAAGACCCTACGCCAAAGCCGCATTTGAATATGCCAAAGCTGCCGGTAAGTTGCAGCAATGGTTTGAAGCATTGGAAGTATCAGCCGCTGTAGCAGAACAAGACCAGGTTAAAAAAGCGCTCGCCGCTTCTGGTCTGACTGCCGCGCAGAAAGCTTCCGTGTTTGTACAAGTTTGTGGTGAACAACTGGATGCAAATGTTAAAAATTTCATCCAGACCCTTGCGAGCAACAAGCGTTTGGCACTGCTTCCTTACATCAAGGAACAATTTGCCAACCTGAAAGCGCAGCAAGACAAAACTATCGATGTTGAGGTGACAGCGGCTTACGAGTTGCCTGTTGACTTAATTAACAAATTGGCCCAATCACTGAGCGCCAAACTGGATCGCAAAGTTAACGTGGAAAGCTCTGTTGATAAGAGCCTGCTGGGTGGTGTTGTGATCCACACCGGCGACATGGTAATTGACGGTTCAGTCCGTGGCCGCTTGGCGAAACTCGCCGAAGCATTGAAATCCTAATCGTTGGGATTGAGGAACAGAGCATGCAGCAACTGAATCCTTCTGAAATCAGCGAAATCATCAAGAAGCGTATTGAGAGCCTTGAGTTTTCGACAGAAGCACAAAACGAAGGTACGGTCGTATCCGTTACCGACGGTATTATCCGCATTCACGGTCTGGCCGAAGTTATGTACGGCGAGATGATCGAGTTTGAAGGCGGCGTTTACGGTATGGCACTGAACCTGGAGCGCGACTCCGTTGGTGCTGTAATCCTGGGTGACTACCGCAGCGTTGCGGAAGGTCAAACCTGTAAGTGCACCGGCCGTATCCTTGAAGTTCCAGTTGGTCCGGAACTGCTGGGCCGCGTAGTGGACGCACTGGGTAACCCAATCGACGGCAAAGGCCCACTGAACACCAAAATGACCGACGCAGTTGAAAAAATTGCTCCCGGCGTAATTTGGCGTAAGTCGGTTGACCAGCCAGTACAAATTGGTTTGAAAGCAATCGATGCGATGGTACCTATCGGCCGTGGCCAGCGTGAGCTGATCATCGGTGACCGTCAGATCGGTAAAACCGCTATCGCGGTTGACGCCATCATCAACCAGAAATCTTCTGGTATTAAATGTATCTATGTTGCTATCGGCCAGAAAGCGTCTTCTATCGCGAGCGTTGTGCGCAAGCTGGAAGAAAACGGCGCTATGGACCACACCATCGTGGTTGCTGCTACTGCATCTGATCCTGCGGCAATGCAGTTCCTGGCAGCGTTTGCCGGTTGCACCATGGGCGAATACTTCCGCGATCGCGGTCAAGACGCCTTGATCATTTATGACGACCTGACCAAGCAAGCTTGGGCTTACCGTCAAATCTCCCTGTTGCTTCGTCGTCCACCAGGTCGTGAAGCTTACCCAGGCGACGTGTTCTATCTCCACAGCCGTCTGCTGGAACGTGCTTCTCGCGTGAGCGAAGAATACGTTGAGAAATTCACCAAGGGTGAAGTGAAAGGCCAAACCGGTTCTCTGACCGCGCTGCCCATGATCGAAACCCAAGCCGGTGACGTTTCTGCGTTCGTACCAACCAACGTGATCTCTATTACCGACGGTCAGATCTTCCTTGAATCTGCCATGTTCAACTCGGGCGTTCGCCCGGCGATGAACGCCGGTATTTCGGTATCGCGTGTAGGTGGTGCTGCACAAACTAAAGTGATCAAGAAATTGTCCGGTGGTATTCGTACCGCTTTGGCACAGTACCGCGAACTGGCTGCGTTCTCGCAGTTTGCCTCTGACCTCGACGAAGCTACCAAAGCGCAGCTGGATCACGGTCAACGCGTAACTGAACTCATGAAGCAAAAACAATTTGCTCCATTGAGCGTTGCGCAAATGGCTCTGGTTCTGTACGCCGCCAACGAAGGCCACTTGAAAGATATCGCTGTTAACAAAGTGCTCGACTTTGAAGCTGCCCTGCTCTCTTTCGCTAAATCGCAATACGCGGACACGATGAACCACATCGATGCTACCGGCGATTGGAATGGCGAACTGGAAGGCAAGTTCAAAGAACTGATTACCAAGCTGAAGACTACCGGAACCTGGTAATAGCCGTTAACCGAAGCTGTAATTTTTTTACAGCTTCTCTTTCAAGAGCTTTTGCGTATGGCAGGCACTAAAGAAATCCGGACGCAAATTGCAAGCGTCAAAAGCACACAAAAAATTACCAGCGCAATGGAAATGGTTGCCGCTAGTAAAATGCGTCGTGCTCAAGAGCGTATGCAACTGGGTAAACCTTACGCCAGTCGCATGCGCGATGTAATCGGGCATTTGGCCAACGCCAATCCCGAGTACAAACACCGTTTTATGCTGGAGCGTCCAGTTAAGCGCGTGGGTTTTGTCATAGTGTCCAGTGACCGCGGCCTCTGCGGTGGCTTGAACATTAACGTGTTCAAAGCCGCGATCAAAAACATGAAATCCTGGGCTGACCAGGGCGTGGAAATTGATCTGTGCCTTATAGGTGCCAAAGCCGGTGCTTTCTTCAAGAGTTTTGGTGGCAACATCGTTGCTGCAACTCGCGATTTGGGTGAAGCGCCTGCGGTTGCCGATCTGATCGGCGGCGTCAAGGTTATGTTGGATGCGTTTGAAGAAGGCAAAATCGACAAGCTGTTTTTGGTGAGCAACGAATTCGTTAACACCATGACCCAAGCTCCACGTGTACAGCAGTTGTTGCCGTTGTTGCCTGATGAAAACAGCAAGCTCAAGCATCACTGGGATTACATTTACGAACCCGATGCCGAGTTTTTGTTGAAAGGCCTGTTGACCCGTTTTATCGAGTCGCAGGTGTATCAGGCCGTTGTAGAAAACGCTGCAGCTGAACAGGCCGCGCGTATGGTGGCGATGAAATCCGCAACCGACAACGCTGGCGATCTGATCAACAGCTTGAAACTGATTTACAACAAGGCACGTCAAGCGGCCATTACCCAAGAGATCTCCGAGATCGTGGGTGGTGCGGCGGCTGTATCCTAAGACGCGCGTGTTAATGATATTTAACCTTCAGATGTATGCCCCAAAGCGCATCTGATATTTCTGGAACAAAGAGGAACCGGAAATGAGTAGCGGACGTATAGTTCAAATCATTGGTGCGGTAATCGACGTGGAATTCCCACGCGATGCAGTACCAAAAGTTTATGACGCACTGGTTATCACCGAAGGCAATCTGACCCTCGAAGTTCAACAACAATTGGGCGACGGCGTAGTTCGTACAATTGCACTGGGTTCATCTGAAGGTTTGCGTCGCGGTCTGACTGTAACCAACACCAACGAACCAATCCGTGTACCTGTGGGTAAAGAAACCCTCGGCCGTATTATGGACGTGTTGGGCAACCCCATCGACGAAGCTGGTCCTATCGGCGAACAAGAGCGTATGCAGATCCACCGTGCAGCGCCCAAGTACGAAGAGCTGGCTGCTTCTGAAGAATTGCTGGAAACCGGTATCAAAGTAATTGACCTGGTTTGCCCCTTCGCAAAAGGCGGTAAAGTAGGTTTATTCGGTGGTGCCGGTGTAGGCAAAACCGTAAACATGATGGAACTCATCAACAACATCGCAAAAGAGCACAGCGGTCTGTCTGTATTCGCCGGTGTAGGTGAGCGTACACGTGAAGGTAACGACTTCTACCACGAGATGAAAGAATCTAACGTAGTAGACAAAGTAGCAATGGTATACGGCCAGATGAACGAGCCACCAGGCAACCGTCTGCGTGTAGCCTTGACTGGTTTGACCATGGCGGAAAAATTCCGTGACGAAGGTAAAGACGTACTGTTGTTCGTTGACAACATTTACCGTTACACCCTGGCGGGTACTGAAGTATCTGCGCTCTTGGGTCGTATGCCTTCAGCGGTAGGTTATCAGCCAACGCTGGCAGAAGAGATGGGCGTTCTGCAAGAGCGTATTACCTCTACCAAGATTGGTTCTATCACCTCCGTACAAGCGGTATACGTACCAGCGGACGACTTGACTGACCCGTCTCCAGCGACCACCTTCGCCCACTTGGATTCAACCGTAGTATTGAGCCGTGACATCGCCGCTAAAGGTATTTACCCAGCGATCGATCCACTGGATTCAACGTCACGTCAGTTGGACCCAATGGTTATCGGTAACGAGCACTACTCAGTAGCGCGCGGCGTACAAACCGTACTGCAACGCTACAAAGAGTTGAAAGATATTATCGCGATCCTGGGTATGGATGAATTGTCTGAAGAAGACAAACAAACCGTAAACCGTGCGCGTAAGATCGAGCGTTTCCTGTCTCAACCATTCCACGTAGCGGAAGTGTTCACTGGTTCTCCAGGCAAATACGTTCCACTGAAAGAAACCATCCGCGGTTTCAAAGGCCTGCTCGCTGGTGACTACGATCACCTGCCAGAACAAGCCTTCTACATGGTTGGTTCAATCGACGAAGCTATCGAGAAAGCTGGCAAGCTCAAATAAGCCATTTCCGCGACTCCTCATTTGTTTAGTGGGGAGTCGTCATCCCCGTAGGGGATCCAGCGACTTTAAAGCAAAGGCACTGGACCCCCTACGGGGGTGACGATAAAGCGGAGAAGCTGTTGAAATTCATCAAGAGAGACAGATATGGCCATGACTGTTCAATGCAATATCGTCAGCGCTGAGCGCGAGATTTTCTCTGGCTTGGTCGAAATGTTGATTGCGACTGGCACCGTCGGTGAAGTCGGTATCACCTATGGTCACGCGCCATTGTTGACTGGTTTGAAACCAGGCCCAGTGCGTGTGATCAAGCAAGATGGTACCGAGGAAATCTACTACGTGTCCGGCGGTTTCCTGGAAGTGCAGCCCTACCACATCAGCGTATTGGCAGACACTGCCCTGCGCGCCGATGACGTAGACGAAGCTGCCGCCCTGCAGGCCCAGCAACACGCACAGCAAGAACTGGCGAACAAAGGCGGCGAGTTCGATTACTCCCGCGCTGCCATCCAACTGGCAGAAGCCTCAGCCCAATTGCGCACTCTGCAAGCCATCAAGAAAAAGGCTGGCAAGCAGTAAGCAGTTAGTGGTTGATTCGGTAGTACAAAAAAGGCGACTTTCGGGTCGCCTTTTTTTCGCACGCATTTTATGCAATCAATTCGAGGACAGATTTGATGAAGCCCATTGAATTACTCGCCATCTCCGGCAGTTTGCGCAGTGTTTCCTATAACACGGCCGTGCTCAAAGCTATGCAGCAAATCGCCCCGCCCTACATTCGCATTAATCTGTTCGAGCAAATGGCCGACTTGCCTTTGTTCAATCCCGATTTCGAAGAAAATCTTCCACCTGCAGTAACGCAGTTAAAACAGCAATTGGGTCGCGCAGACGGTTTGATTATCGCCAGCCCTGAATACGCTCATGGCATCAGCGGCGTCATGAAGAACGCGTTGGATTGGTTGGTGAGCGGAGAAGAGTTTGTCTACAAACCTATTGCGCTGATTAACACCTCGCCGCGCGCCACCCATGCGCAGGCAGCGCTGCGCGAAGTGGTAACCACTATGTCTGGTCTTATTATTGAGAGGGCATCAGTTGCGGTGCCATTGTTAGGTACACTCTATTCCGCTGATGACATTATCCAGGACGAATCTCTGGCGGAGATTCTGGAGTTGAGCTTACGAGAGTTTCACCAAGCCATAGACAAACTTCGGAATTAGACTACTTAGGGGTTCCAGGGAAATCGATTACTTCTGCCGCAACCGTTGCCGGATCAGTCTCCAGCAGATCCAGGTAGGAATGCAAAATCTTCTCGTAAGTTTCCCTGTCGGAAATATGGGCAGCGGGTGATTCCATAAATTGCTTTAGAAACATTGAGGCCTTCTGGGAATTAAAGCCTGGTGTCTGGCGCAAGGTAAGAGTCAGTATATTCAAGGTCGTCATCAACGCCTGATTCGCAGATACCAGCGATTGGATGGTTTTGGTCATGTCCTGGTCTTTCATAAACACCTGCCACTCTATAGAAATGGAATATCCTGATTCCTGTGGCAAGAAGTATAAGAAACCTTCGGCGGATAACAACGTCCGAAGCGAACAGGATTGAGCCCGGAGACGCCTGGTTCGTCAGCCTGCAATCTACCGCCGGTAAAATTAGCCCACGCATTTGCCTGGCAAACCGCTAGAATGCGCCTCTATAGCTATCACCATCTCTGGGTTTGTGCCCCGATATTTAAAGGAATTCACCATGCTCGATATCCTCGTTCTCGCCGCCGGTAAAGGCACCCGTATGCGCTCCGATCTGCCCAAAGTCTTGCATCCCGTGGGCGGCAAAGCCCTGGTGCAACATGTGGTGGATACGGCGCGTCAGGTTGGCGGCGAGCGGATTCTGATTATCGTCGGCCACGGCGCCGAAAAAGTGGAAGAGCGCATGGCGGCGCCCGATGTGAAATTCGTCCTGCAAGCCGAGCAATTGGGCACTGGCCACGCCGTACAGCAAGCGCTGCCGCAATTGCGTGCTGATGCGAGCGTACTGATCCTCTACGGCGATGTTCCCCTCACCCGTCCCGAAACCCTGCAAAAACTTATCGCCCAGGTAAGCGACACCCAAATGGGTTTGCTCACCGTGAATATGCAAGATCCTACTGGCTATGGCCGCATAGTGCGCGATCCCTTGGGCAAGGTGGTGGCGATTGTCGAGCACAAGGACGCCAATGAAGAGCAAAAACAAATCCGTGAAATCAACACTGGCATCATGGCCGTTAAAGCCAGCCACCTGCGCGACTGGTTACCGCAACTGCAGAACAACAACGCCCAGGGTGAGTACTATCTCACCGACATTATCGCCATGGCCAAAGCCTCCGGCGTAAGCATCGCCGTTGAGCAACCAGCGGCAGTGCAAGAGGTGGAAGGGATCAACAATCGTCAACAACAAGCGGCGCTGGAGCGTTACTTCCAACAGCAAAAGGCCAACGAATTGATGGTGGCCGGTGTGACTTTACTGGACCCGGCACGTGTGGATATCCGCGGCAACCTCAAGGTAGGCCGCGATGTGGTGATCGACATCAACTGTGTCTTCGAAGGTGAAGTGGAGCTGGGCGATGGCGTCACTATCGAGCCCAACTGCGTGATCATCAACAGCAAGCTGGGTGCCGGCTCGCACATCAAAGCTTTCAGCCATATTGAAGAAGCTGTGCTCGCCGCTGATTGCGATGTGGGTCCTTACGCCCGTTTGCGCCCAGGTACCGATCTGGCGGAAGGCGTAAAAATCGGCAACTTCGTCGAAACCAAAAAAGCCGTCATCGCCAAAGGCAGCAAGGTGAATCACCTGTCTTATATAGGTGACGCCAAGGTCGGCACCGGCGTTAACGTGGGTGCCGGCACCATTACCTGCAACTACGATGGTGTGAATAAATTCAAAACCGAAATTGGCGATAACGCCTTTATCGGTTCCAACTCGGCGTTAGTGGCACCGGTGAAAATTGGTGCTGGTGCGACTGTGGGTGCGGGTTCGGTGATTACCAAAGATGTTGAGGCTACGGAGCTGGCGATTGCGCGCAGCAAGCAGCGGAATATTCAGGGGTGGGAGCGGCCGACGAAGAAATAAGCAGGCTGTCGCACGCTTGTCGTGCTCTGTCGTAGCAGGTTGCGGTGGGTTTGAGAATACTGGACTCACCGCAACAGGAGATAAGTTATGTCGATTCAAAAAATGCGCCTTCAACGGGGCTGGTCCCAACAACAGCTGGCGGATGCCAGCGGGTTAAGCGCTCGCACCATCCAGCGATTGGAGTCAGGTCACCCGGGGAGTATTGAGTCGCTCAAGTCAATTGCTGCGGTTTTTGAGGTCGATTTTTCAACCCTAACCACGGAGACTGGCATGACAGACAAGACACTCAACTCTCAGGATGCGCTGGAGCGTATCGCCTTTAAACAAGCGCAGCGGCTGCGCGGCTTCTATCTCCATCTATTGATGTATCTGGTGATTAACGCCGGTTGCATTGCTATCAATCTGTTCACCAATCCCGAACAACTCTGGTTTATAGGAGCCCTGTTGTTTTGGGGGCTTGGACTTTGCGTCCACGCCTTGAGCGTTTTTGTGTTTGATAAATACTTTAACGGGGAGTGGGAACGAACTCAGGTGGAGAAACGGCTGGGGCGTTCGCTGTAATTAAACTTAAGATGTAACCAGTTCTTTGAGGGGAGTCGTCATCCCCGCTGCGCGAGGATGACGACTCCCTTCTTAACCGAAGTTTGTGCCTCAGCTCCTTTCACCCTCCTTTCACCTTCCTGTCAGGTCCCTGACGTGTTCAAATTCCTTGCTTCCGTCCAAACTTCCCCCACCTCAAACACACAGGTGACGACATGATTGTAAAAAAACTACGGCTACAGCGCGGTTGGTCGCAGGAGCATTTAGCCCAGTTGACGGGCTTGAGTGTCCGTACTATCCAGCGTCTTGAGCGCGGCAATAAACCGGGGTTGGAAACCATCAAGTCGCTGGCGGCCGTGTTTGAGGTAGATATCAGTACCTTTGACTCTGGAGGCGAAACGATGAATGTTCAACAGCTCAAGGCCGATGAAGTGCTGGCCATGCAATACGTAAAAGGCATCATAGAGTTTTACTCGCATCTCTTGATGTATGTGGTGTTTACCAGTGCATTTTTACTGAACAGTGGATGGCAGATTGAAGGCATCCACTGGCCATTTTTGGGCTGGGCATTGGGATTAACCATGCACGGGCTTTGGTCCTACGATGCGTTTAGCTGGATAACGCCGCCGCAATGGGAGCGTCGGATGGTGGAGAAGCGTTTGGGACGAGCGCTCTGATCAGGGACCTGTGTAAATTAATCCTGCGGCAATACAACACAAAAACCATCGGCCATTAGCGCGATGGTTTTTGTTGTTCCTGTTGCTGTTTCAAAGCCTTCTCAAAGCTCGCTTCAAATCTGGCCACAAATCGCGGCAACAAGGTTGGATCAATAAACGTCTCAGGTTTGTCGTCCTTGCGCGTGACATTTTTTTCATTTTCTTCAATATAGGGCGGATGACCGATTAACAAGATATCGGCCTGAACGGCTTTGGCGCGTTCGAAACTTTTGCGGTAATCCGCAACAATGGTTGGTTCGACTCTATTGTTAATCAAACGGTTGTCGGTCACCGACAGGCTGCCGAGAAAAAACACACTGTGATCAACACCTTTCAGCGTATCGCGCGTTACCCAACTGGTGCAGCCTTTGGTGTGGCCTGGTGTAAACATCGTTTGTAAACTCACTCCGCCCAAGCGCACTTGTTCGCCATCTGCAATAAGACGATCTACTTTTACTGGCGGGAATGTCATAGGACCATTTTCGTTATCCCAATCATGAACACCTTTTTCCAGGGCGTAGCGATCACCTTTGCTGGCCAGCAATTTCGCGCCGGTAGATTTTTTTAATTGCGCGAGGCCGCCAACGTGATCCTCGTGGGCGTGGTTTTCTAACAGATATTTAACATCCCTTAGCTTAAAACCCAGGCTTTGAATATTCGCTTCAACAACATCGGCACCCTTCTCGGTGGATGCATCTATCAGTATGTGACCTTCCGGTGACGGCTTAACAAGAGGCGAGTCACCTTAACCTCGCCCCTAGTGAATTGCTGTAAATTTTTTAAGAAAAAGAATCCAAACAGGGAAAAACATACGTCTAGAACACTGTAAGTACAGCATCCGAGTAATTTTCGCTCTACATTACAAGGTCTGTGCCAAAAAAATAACTCGTTGATTTGCATGAAATTACTTTTTTGAAAGTCGATCTATTTACAGGATTAGTCCGAAAACGGACTACCAATTCCGAAATCGAACGCAAACAGCGGGACAAGATTTAATTAGCGGAAAATGGATTAAGAACAATTGGGCGGCCTCGTCGAGCTGCCAATCATTTAACTTCAATGAATAACCATTATGTTTACTCTTAATCGTTCAATCCTATGCGGTACCCTGACCTTGGCAATGGCGTTTAGTACAGTAGCGTTTGCGACTGAGGGTGAAAGGAGCATCACACTGCAAGAAGACCTGGCGCAGGCAGATCTTCTGCGAGTAAGTATTCCCGCGGGGGAGGTGGAGATAGTCGGCACCTCGGGCGCGGGTTTAACGGCAGTAGTAACCGCCGTCTGCCAACAAGAAAATCGGGAAAACTGTTATCAGCTGATTAAAGAGTTGAGCTGGAGCAAAAAGACCGGCGAGGTTGCTGAGCTGGGTTTAAGTCCGGCAGGAATCACTCATTACGATCATGTAACCCTGAAAGTAAAAATCGGCGTTCCCAAAGATAAAAAGTTGGAGGTCAATTTAAATGCCGGCGAACTTCGCATAAGCGACACCAGCGCTTGCCTGACGGCAGAAGTGAACGCCGGTGAAATCAACATCAACCTCAAGGAAAGCCAGTTGGCCTCGGCCGACCTCAGCGCCAAAGTGGGCGACGTAAAATTAACGACACCCAAAGGCGAAACTATCGCTGGCGAACGCTCGCTATTGGTTGGCGCCCAGCTGAATTGGCATAAAGGCACAGGCAGCTGCCATACCCAAGCGAAGGTACTTACTGGCGAGGCCAATCTGCTGCTTAACTAAAACCTGCATGCTACCGCGAAAGCTTCAAAAACCAACTCAGCCTTGGTTAAGAATTAAACTTGCTTTTATCTTTCGAAAAGCTACAATAACTTACGAAACGAAAGATTTTGAGTGAGGAAATATGACCAAACGCAACACTCAACAGCGCCGTAGAGCCATTATTGACCTGCTAAACGCCAGTGGCGAAGTGAGTGTTGAGGCCCTTGCTGAGCAGTTTGTCACCTCCGAAGTTACGATTCGAAAGGATTTGGCCGCGCTCGAAACGAATGGTTTATTGCTGCGCCGCTATGGTGGCGCTGTTCCCGTTCCCCAAGAGCTGATCGCCAATCCATCCGAAGAAAAAGTTTCAGTTCGTAAGCAATCCATCGCCAAAGCCGCTGCCGCGCTTATCCGCGATCACAACCGCATCATCCTCGATAGCGGCTCCACCACCACCGCCGCACTCCTGCCCGAGCTGTCCCACAAACAGGGACTGGTGGTGATGACCAATTCCCTCAGCATCGCCAACGCCCTGCGCGAGCTGGAAAACGAGCCCACGATCCTCATGACCGGCGGCACCTGGGACCCAAAATCCGAAGGTTTCCAGGGCCAGCTGGCCGAGCAAATCCTGCGCTCTTACAACTTCGACCAATTCTTCATAGGTGCCGATGGTTTAGACCTCGCGCGCGGCACCACCACCTTCAATGAGCTCTACAGCCTGAGCCGCGTGATGGCCGAAGTCGCGCGCGAAGTGATTGTGATGGCGGAGTCCGACAAAATCGGCCGCAAAATCCACAATCTGGAATTGCCCTGGTCGGCCATCAAAGTATTAGTGACTGATGCGGATCTCACCGCAGAAGATAAACAAAAAATTGAACAACAAGGCGTGCAGGTTATCTGCGCGTCCGCCAATTAAGGAGAACAAACATGTGTGGAATCGTAGGCGCCGTTGCGCAACGTGATGTAGTAGAAATTCTGGTCGAAGGCCTGCGCCGTTTGGAATACCGCGGCTACGACTCTGCCGGTGTGGCAGTAGTCAGCGGCAGCGGCGAACTGCAACGCCTGCGTCGCCTGGGCAAAGTAAAAGAATTATCCGATGCGGTTCACGCCACTCCTACTCCTGGCGGCACAGGTATAGCGCACACTCGTTGGGCCACCCACGGCGAGCCAAGCGAGCGCAACGCGCATCCACACGTATCGCGCGAACACATTGCGGTAGTGCATAACGGCATTATCGAAAACCACGCGTCGTTGCGCAGCTTGCTGCAAGAAGAAGGTTACGTATTCACCTCCGACACAGACACAGAAGTGATAGCGCACCTGGTCGAAAAAGAATTGGCGGCCACCGGCAATTTATTATCAGCCGTACAAAAATCCGTAAAAAATTTGCACGGTGCTTACGGCACTGTGTTGATGGATAAAAACGATCCATCGCGTTTGGTAGTCGCGCGCTCAGGCTCACCCTTGGTCATTGGTTTGGGCATCGGCGAAAACTTTATTGCATCGGATCAACTGGCTCTCTTGCCAGTCACTCGCCGGTTTATCTTTTTGGAAGAAGGCGACGTAGCGGAAATCACCCGTCACAGCATTAACATTTTTGATAAAGATGGCAGCGCCGTTGAGCGCCAGATTCACGAATCAACAGCAAGTTATGACGCTGGCGACAAAGGCCAGTATCGCCACTTTATGCTCAAAGAAATCTACGAGCAGCCCAACGCTGTATTGAACACACTTGAAGGTCGTTTGAGTTCGGAATCTGTTCTCGATGAAACCTTCGGCAATGGCGCGGCAGAATTATTTAAAAAAGTAAAACACATTCAAATCGTCGCCTGCGGCACCAGCTATCACTCAGCGATGGTTGCGCGCTACTGGTTGGAATCCCTCGGCGGTATTTCGTGCAATGTCGAAATCGCCAGCGAATTCCGCTATCGCAAATCTTTTGTACAACCCAACAGCATGGTGGTCACCATCAGCCAGTCAGGTGAAACCGCCGATACACTCGCCGCTCTGCGTTTGGCAAAAGAGTTGGGTTATATCGCCAGCTTGTCTATTTGCAACGTTGCCGGTTCATCGCTGGTACGCGAATCAGCACTCGCGTTTATGACACGCGCCGGTGCAGAAATCGGTGTGGCTTCCACCAAAGCCTTCACCACCCAATTGGTTGGTTTGGCGATGCTGGTATTGGCCATTGGCAAATACAACGGCCTCACCGCCGAGCAACAAAAAGACATGGTAGCGGCGCTGAAAAGTTTGCCGGCAAAACTGGAAGAGTCGTTAGCTCTAGCTCCACAAATCGAAGCGCTTGCCGAAGAGTTCGCCGACAAACACCACGCACTCTTTTTAGGCCGCGGCGACCAATATCCGATTGCAATGGAAGGCGCGCTCAAGCTGAAAGAAATTTCCTATATTCACGCCGAAGCCTACGCCGCTGGTGAATTAAAACACGGCCCACTCGCACTGATTGATGCACATATGCCTATCATAGTGGTAGCGCCCAACAACGACCTGCTGGAAAAATTAAAATCCAACGTCGAAGAAGTGCGCGCCCGTGGCGGTATCCTTTATGTGTTTGCCGACGTGGATGCCAAATTCGAATCCGACGAAACCATGCACGTCATTGATGTTCCGCACATACATCCATGGTTGGCACCCATCCTTTACACAATCCCGCTGCAACTGCTGAGCTACTATGTGGCGATTATTAAAGGTACTGACGTTGACCAGCCGAGAAATTTGGCGAAGTCGGTGACGGTTGAATAACCTAGCTGATATTAAAAATGTCGTCGTCCTGGCCCATAAGGAAAAAAGATTGATAATAAGCCGTTCTTGTAACGGCTTTTTCGTTTCTGAGTGGTTCCCTGCTTAAATCTGGTATCGATATGGCCCGTTGCAGACAATCAAGGCTTGTGAGAAATGGCTATCCGAAATTAGTGATGCCGGAGGATAATCTGCTTTATCTGAATTGAGGGTGAGTAGCGGTTCGGGGTTAAATGTTGGAACTCAAAAGCCAAAACGCCCATTGGCAACGGTAAAATCAATAATGATCGAGAAATTTTGTCGGTAGGGTTTTATGAATTGGATGAGTCAATTATCTGATGCAGATTGCCTCCCCATGGAATTATCAGTGAGGTAAAGGTAGTCCAATTTTTAAAATATATATCATAAGAAAACCTTTAATATTTTTTCATACGAAAGATCACTAACAAAAACCTCAGCATCAAGCATATCGGAGCCAATATCAACTGACGCCTCAGCTATAGCTTCTGATAAGATACGAAAAGATTTACCCGACAGGACACTTGCATACATAAATAACTCTTCAAAATGAGCCTCACCCCAGGTATTCCTGCCTGTATAGTTATAAACATAGAGTTGAGGTTGTATCACTGGACACAAAGCATCAAGGTCAACCAGCCGTCTAATAAATGATCTGTCCTCCTCTATCTGGTGTGAACTATAGAAAACCTTATGATTCAATGCGTAATTTTTATGACATAAAACGGTTGCCTCCCATGGTCGTGGTAAAGACACATAAGCCCTGCCATTGACTTGATCATACAAGAGAAGATAAAGCAGCACAGATGCTTTTTTCCCCGACTCTTTTAAGTATTTCATTTGAAGCGAAAGCCGGCTCTTATGATACCAATCGTCATCATCCCAAATACAAAAAAACTCCCCACTTGCTTGTTGAATGGCAATATTACGTACATCACCCAATGTTAAAAGATTGTCCTCATGGTTATATTGGTATCCAATAATATTTGAAACATTAAGCTCTTTTACGAAAAGATCAGTGGCAATATCAGCACGGTCATAAACGATCAACATTTCTTTATTTGCATATGTTTGAGCTCTAAAACAATCGATCGCCTTTTTTAAAGCTTCAACTCGATTTTTAGTAACACATATGCAGGTTATCTTTGCCATTCCATTTCCTCAAATGAGCTTATCTGTATCAAACTCAATTAACGAGTTTATATAAATAGTAATAGGTGGGCGAGACGCCAAACTCTTGAGTCTTGGGATCTAAATATTTAGGTTGCCGATGAATTAGCTGATAATTATTTTTCATCAATAAATGATCATAAGTATGATGAGTTCCATCTCGCTCAAAAGAAATAAGTTGCTTTCCTTCATTTCTACCTGCATTCGGTACAATCATAAAATATTTAATTTCATGTCTTCTCAACAGCTTTATCCACCACTCAATAGCCTCTATTCCACATTCAGAAAAGCTATGAATATTTACCGCTAAATCAATCTTTTTTTCTTTTATTCTGTCTTCCACCTCATTCAGTAGAATTACGTCCGTCTTATCCGCTACTTGACGAAAATCAAGGTAATACTCTGACAAAAAAGTTGACTCAGCAACTGCATCCACACAGAGATATTTGCCAATATGAGGCATTGCCTTCGCCATACGGTATGCCAACCTTCCATAGCCAGCTCCGATATCAAGGATATTGATATTTACCCAATTACTTAAATTCAAGTGCTCATCAAGGAAATAGATTTCCAGTATGGAATCTAACAAATCCCGACTAACAGCCAAGTCGTCATGGATATGATAGCGATAAGCGCCGAACGCCCCATCCTCCACCAACTTATCCAACAGACCAAGATAGTCTCGACTCCTGACGTATTCCGTGGTTATTCGATAATTTTCTATTTGGTTATTGTCTCTAACCTGCCAGATGTATGCGTTATCACCGCGAAAATACGGCCACTCCATTTGAGACTCGGTATATTGCTCTGTCCATGTCGAATGAGATAACAGCGCATTATCAACAGTGGAATATTGTACTTTTAACTCGCGGATACGAGGATGATCTATCCTCAAAATATCATCAGCGCCGTCAGGAAGCGAAACAGCGACATGTGAAGGTGGCGGTAGCATTACAAATAATCTCTCTTAGTTTCAATTTAAAAAATTCCTCAACGCAAGATTATTGTGGCTATTGGTAAACCGTTGAGGATTTTTATTTAAATCTTACATTTAGCACAGTGCGTTGCGATCAACATTATCAAAGATATAAGCACGATATAATGTATAATCGCTTTCGCAGCTGTCCAAGCCTTGGGGAAATGGAAAGTCGTCACCGCCATTGAAAATATCATAGATATAAAGCGGCTCGTTTATAAATTTTGCTTTACCATTCGAAAGCTCAATTGCGCGGGAATTTATTATCGATTCATAGCCTGATTGTAACCAGGCTTTATTATCCCTTTCCAGATAATAATCAATTTCAATTTTTTTAAGTAATTCTCTTTTGCCTGTGCGTAGTTGCATCCATGTTTGTGCACGGAACTGATTCCATGGATCATTAAAATCGTTTAACAGACGATGCTCCTTAAGTATTTTTAAATACATTTTTCTTTTAAGAGTTGCTTCGTCCGTTTCACCATATTCTTCGATAGTTGTTATAAATGAACCTATGGTTTTGAGTGTCAAACCATCTGAATAGGCCTGGTCAAGAATACCAAAAACGTCGATACTGTCATTTAGATAGTCACACCCATCTATATCAATTATTATTGAGCTATCATTGGCAACAATATTGTGTATTACATTGTAATAATTACGAGCGGAAAATTTCCTCACCCTATTTTTAATTATCACGCAGTCAAAACCAGATTTCTTCAAAAAACTAAGCATACGTTCTAACGCATTATCATCCGAAGCATCATCTACTAAAACGATCCCCACATCATAATCTTTAGCGCAAGATATAAGCTTATAAATGCAACGCTGGAGTTTATCTCCAATATTCCTAAAGAAAATGCTAATAACGTATTGATTGGATAATGTGGAGCCATGAAGAATATGAAGATCATCATAATTATCCAAATCCGGCCAACCTTTTGAGACGACATTTAATGCCTGGATTGCCGTGTTGAATGATACTAATTCATCACTCGAAATATCGGTTAGCGTTTGATTTGCTATTTGCACGCCACATCGTGCCATTAAGCTTTCTGCAATATTCGAAGACAAATTGTAATCAAGCGAAAGCCTTTCAACTTTAGAATCCAGCGTATATATAGAACTGACTGGGTCACTGATAAGATTTTCTTCAAAAACTTCGCCATAGCGACTAGAACGAAATGCGGCCTCGATCTGCTCACCTCTTGATGACGAGTCAAATAAACAAACCTCGGCACATGACATAAACTCTTTAACCGAATTAACAATCTTATCTTTTCTTGCGAGGGGAAATTGGAATACAAAATTAATTCTATCCAAATTTTTGCTTTGATAATGCTCTAAACGGCCCCTTACTTCCTTAATCAATTTAAAGTATTCAAAGGGTTTATAATGCCATGAAAAAAATAGCAGCAATTCATTTTTCTTTTCCGCGTCATTCACTGCTGCAGTTTTAAGATCTATAATTTTATTAGGTTTTATAAATTTACATAATTTTCGGTATAACCTTTCTTGAGGCGAATTGAAAAAAAATATTAAATCTGCGTATTTTAAAAGAGGAATGGTATTTTTTGTAAGATTGAAGATGAAGAAAACCTTGATCGAATCTGAATGGCATGCATGAAGATCAGTTTCCCTGGAAAAACCAAAAGATTCAATAAAGTAAATTTCTATTTTGCGAGGTTCATCCTTAAAAAACTGACATAGCAATGAAGCTATTTGCTCTTGATAGAAGGAAAAAAATAACTCTCCCAAGGTTGATTTAAATCTACCTTTATCAACCATTATTTCAAAATTCAATTTATCTATATTTTGCATCTACAGCTTCCGGAACATTTCCAATCGCATTAAGCCCGTAACCTCTTGAATATGGAGGTTAAATAGAGTTCTTCTTTGTTAGTTCGTTATAGGTTTACGTCTTCCCATTTAAATCTGGGGAGACAGATTTTTAGGATAGACATAATGCCGTATCTCATCACCTAAGCTGGGTCTTTTAATAAAAAACGGTGTTACGATTAGCTCATATTCGGTGAATGACTAAAAATTTTACTTGATTCCTGGTGAGAACTTTCTGAATTATTGGCAAGTAAAGATGGCAGGTATACCCTCATTGCGGCATACCTGGGACTTGCATTTGAGTTTATTTGTATGACTGAACCAGCTCGAGCCTTTTAGGGATTTTATTATTCATGGTTAGTCCAATACGCTACGATCCACATTGTCAAATTTAAATGCACGATATACATCTAACAATACATCATGGACATCCGCCCCTCTCTTTTCCATAAAGTCATGGTTGGGACCCGTAATGTCATAAATATAGAGCGGTTTATCAATGAATCTGACGTTAGCGCTTCCTGCTAGCTCAATTGCATGCGAATTGATAGAAGTATCATGGTCAGTTTTAAGCCACGCACCTGTGCTGCGACTTTTAAAATAAGCTTCATCTACTTGCTTTAAGAGACCTCGTTTTGCAGAGCGTAAATGGAGCCATGGTTGACAACGGAATTGATTAAAGGGTTCTGTAGTTTCGTTAAGCAATTGGTAACCTTGAAAAATTTTTTTGAATATTTCCTTGGTAGTACCATCTACTTGCTCACCTGCATCGTCGGCAACGGTTGTAAATGCGCCAAATGTTTTCTGAACGCCATCATTTGCATATGCCGCGTCCAGCTCGCCGAAAACATCAAACTCTTCATTTAATTGGTCATCACCATCTAAATCGATGATGACTGATTCATCGTTGATCACCAGGCGATTGATGACCAAATAATAATTATGCGCAGCATAGCGGCGCTCCTTATTTCGCACTACACATACCGGAACACCATTTTCTTGTAGCAGGGCAGCTGCTTTTTCAACCACATCGTCGGATGAACAATCATCCACCATTACAACACCAACATCATGGTTTTTGCGGGTATTCAGTATGCTATTGACACAGCGTATTAACTTGTCACCCACATTCCGGAACAAAACACTCAACACGTAGCGGTTATGTAATGGTTCTCCATGAATAATGTTGATAGCTTCGCCCTCAACATCATAATTGGAGGGTTGGACATAACATAACTCATTATTTTTAAAATAAGGTTTAGAAATATAATCGCAATAAAATCGGGAGCGCGAATCACACCCAAAAGAAGTAGCAATTATCGGCCACATTTTTGCAGAGACATCATAATCTACGGAGCGGATCTCAAAACGCATTGCCGGATTACTGAGAATCCTGAATGGGTCTTCAAAATCGCCCTGATCCACAACTTCGACGTATTGAGTCCTCAATAATACATTTTCTGCTTTATAAAAATTGTTAACGTCTACTAATCGCACCGGAAAGTTGAAAAGTTTTTCTAAATACTCTACCAATTTACGGTTTTTAAGCAGTGGAAATTGGCACACAATATTAATGGTATCTAACGTTAGATCTTTATAATGACGAGATACAACCTCAACTATCCTTTTGCTGAGTTTGGGATATTCATAAGGCCTATAATGCCAGCCGAGCAATATGGTCAGCCCCTGCCGCTGCAGGTTTGTCTCAGAGGGCTTCTCTGGAGTCTTGGGCGATAATTGCAAAATTACACTGGGCTTGGTGTATTGGAATAACAAATCATATAAACGACTTTGTTCCGGACTTAGAAAAATAATTAAATCTGCATACTTCAAATATGGCGCACTGCTTTTGGTTAAATTAATAACAAAAAACACTTTAATGGCCTTTTCATTAAGGATAATTTTTTCCAATTCCTCTGAAAAACCATAAGCATCCAGCGCGTAGACTTTTGTTTCAGGGTTTATATTACGAAGAGCATATTCTCGTTGAATAGCATGAGTAATATCATCCTGATAGAAATCCCAAATTAAATTACCAAGTAGCGACTCAAAGCGCTCAAAATCCTTAATATATTTCAATGCATCTATACCTTCTGTTGTTTAAAGCAAAAGTAACTAAACTCTATTATCGCCATTTCCATTTAAATTTAATCACTATCAGCATCAATACCAATATGAGCGAGAGTGTGCCCAAATTATATGCAACATCGTTCATGGGTTGGTAATTCATCATGGATTGCCGCAACAAATCCCCGATATAAGTCATAGGATTTGCGTAAGAAAAATAACGCACCACATCTGGAACATTGTCCAGAGGTAACATTAACCCTGAGGTAAACATTAGTAAGAGATTGGATATTTGGGTTAACACATTCGCAGTTTGTACTGATTGAGAAACGGAAACCAGAAGCACCCCAAAGACAGTCATAAAGAGATTGCCCAATATAATAGAGGTGAAAAATGCTGGAATATTATGAATTCCCTCAACGCCGAGCAACAACATCCCGGAAGCGACAAATAAAAGGCTTAGCACTATCCCGATTAAAATTCGCCACAAAACGTATGTGAAAATCAAGGTTTCCATACGGAGATTTGCAATTGCCAATTGGACAAATACACCTTCCGCACGATCAGAAGCTAAGGGTAAAGCGGAACTAAATAAACCTAACCATAATATCGATAGTGCAAGAAAGTTAGGTAAATAGAACGCTATTTGGGATTTGTTGTAAGATTGGTGATCCGCAACATCTTTTTGTGAGCTCGCACTTTCTGTAGCGGCAATATGACTCATGGGATATTGTTCAAAACGGTACTTGGCATTAGCGCCTGCCACAACCAAATTAAATTGAGATACCAATTCCCGAGCAAGTAGTTCAGCAACACCTCCCATAGCAGGATTTACCGATGCGTATTTAAACTGCACTATGCCGGAACCATTCTGCTCACTAACGACCAACAACATATTAATTTTGCCGGATTCAAAATTTTTAAGACTTTGCTCTAAATTCCGGCTGATTGAAACTGCAGCGCGACTGGAAAAATCAGCGTTCGACTTCAGTTGAGTCACAAACGCTTCCGTATTCGGAACATCAGCCAGCGCGACGAATTCAATGACAAATAGCTGCGTCGGTTTTCGATCATTGTCATCAGCAGTTTTTTGTGTATTTGCTGAAGCAGAGCGGGCTTCCGGTGCAGAAGGCAATAAGGAGTATGATGTCGTAACCCCCATAATCAAAGGCAAAAAGATAGTTAGTAACACCGCTACTTTGTCACGAAAGAAAATTTTAGCCTGACAAGAAAGCAGATAAAAAATTAAGTCCATCGAATAAACCTACAAAAATAGATAATGTCCATCGCATAGTGCGGCGAAAGAAGCCATCAAACGGATACCTGACCACGTCGCATTCAATTAACTCAGCCTGGCCGCCGCAAATGTAAAAATTAACCTGTAATCCGTACTACAACGTCCTGCAAATTCGAAGAGCGTATTGCAACATCATAAATGGCGGAGGAGATTAATGGATCTTGATAAATAGCAGTTACAACTGAGTCGGCATGATCCGTAGTCACATAAAGAGCTCCATCAGAAAACCAATGAAAATACTCTAGATGTTGAATTGCTTGAAGCACAGTATCAATGCGCGATATATCAGCAAAAATTCTGACAGTTTTGCTTTTCAAATATTTTCTTCGTAACTCTTCCGGACTAGTGAAATCGACAACCCTTCCAGCATTCAAAATTAAAACCTTGGTACAGATAGATTCTATTTCGTCGAGATAATGGGTGATAATTAGCGTAGTTCGATCAGATGTACGTGTTTGTCGCAGATAATCAACAAATCGTCCTCGAGTAGACACATCTAATCCAACAGTTGGTTCATCGTAAAAGGTAAATTCAGTATCTTTTAAAACTGCCAACGCGATGTTTAATTTCTGCAGCTGTCCGCCAGACAACATCCGGATCTCTTTGTCTTCGGTATCTGCCATTTCAACGCATCGGTAGATTTTTTCCCTTTCAAGCTTTTTATTCGCTATTTTTGCATACAGTGTTAGCACTTCCTTTACTTTCAGTTGCTTAAAATGTGAAGACTTTTGTAATTGAATGGCCATCTTCCTTTTAAATGCATCACCAGTCAGCTTTTGGCCATTTAAACAATAATGTAAAATTCCGGCTTGAGGCTCGAGTAACCCTTGTAAAATACTAAACAGCGTCGTTTTTCCAGCCCCATTTCTGCCAACAACAGCAATAATTTCTCCCAATTCTATACGGAAGGAAATATCACTTAACACTGGGCATTGATCAAATGCCAAGGATATGTTCGAGCACTCAATAAATGTATTTTGGCTCATATGGATTTTTCTTCGTGTCTGAGCTCATAGCACCATTCATATAAATCATCTACAAGCGATCCGACCAATTTTCCGTAAACGCGACGGAATTCCAATTTTGTAACGATAGATTCATTTAATGATTCCGCTTCAATAAGCAATGCATCTACAAAATATTGAACGCGCAAAACATAAATAGTAATTTCATGAGCTATCTTTTTAATTTCAGACCAAACGGATTCCTCATCTGAATCCAGGTATTCATCAATTTCCTCACGCAAACATTTGACTAAGTAAATGAATTCGTTAGTTGAAATCCCTACTGTTTTGGTAAACATTGTTGAAGTTGTCTTGGCAGTGTTTTTATCTAGCAGCCCAATTCGATAATGCCGAACAAGCTCCTGTATTAGCCCATTGATGCGATAAAAAATATCAATACGTCTTTTCAGTAATTCAGTTCTATATGCCTTCATTTAATTTTTCCTACACCCTGTAATAATCGATTTTTCTTCTTCGGTTAAGTGGTAATGGCTTGGCAGAATCAGTAATGCGACTCATGGTTAACGATTCATTCATAGTTGCTCTTTCAAGATCACCATCTATTAAACTAATATAAATATCTCCATAAAAGTAGGACTCTCCCATATTAGATTCTTCTTTGATACCAACGCGCTTTGACACATTTAGTGCACCTCGACTTTCATAATGATAAACCAGAACGGGTGTGTTTTTATGAGTTGAGATGCCCGTGAACTCTACATCTAAATCAAACATATAAAATTTTGAAATTCCGCTAACAGTACCACCAAAACGAAGCTCTATCGCTTTTGAGTGATCAATCAAAATGCGGACTGAATTGCCAATTCGAGCTAAACTTTCCTGATGTTTCAATACCTGGCTGTGCAATTCTTCCAATGCAACAACATCATAGCATTGCAGTTGAAATAGATTGACAAGAGGCGTTGCAGGAAAGTCGGAAAAAGGCTGATTTTTCGCTAAGTGCGCGTCTATATATGCGTGCCGTTCTCTCAGTAATTCAAAATCCTCCGATGGCATTAGTTTGTAATGGCTCACTACTTGTCCAACAGGAAATTTAATTGGGCGAAGACTATCGCTTTGTACGACATCTCCCTCATAAAAATGCGCATGATTGTAGGTGGCTTCAAGGTATAAACGATCTTCAGAAGAAAACCCTAAACATCTGCGTGTTAAATCAGCATTTAATACCTGAAATTTTTTAATCTTGCCAATTCCTGTGAGGAATGTATTTTTCATAGATATTGCATAATTACACTCATCCTTCAATGTAGGATTAAAACCCCACGATTTGGAAAGTGTTTGAGTTAACTGTTCCATTTGCATATAGCAAAACTCCTAAAGCAGCGCGAGTAATTTGTCTGTGAGGCATTGCGTTCGCGACACATCACCAAAATAATTAGCGCTACGTTCACGAAACTTCCCAACCATATCTACGTCAGTAAGAACGTTCCGAATAATGTCGGCACACTTATTTGGCTCAAAAATGGGGGCCTGAAAAATAAGATTAATGTAAGCATTATCTTCAACAACGTTTTTTAAAAATTGATTCCAACCCCAGGGAAACATTCGAAATGCACCAACACTTTCTACATCTCGAGCCATGCTCGCATACCAACTTGGTAGCTTGGGCAAAATTGCGTCCAGCTTTTTAAAATTAATTGGCTTGGGGTTATAAAGTAAAATACAGGGTGTTCCGTAACGCAGTGCGGATGACATAGTGATGGATGTGACATTTGTTGTAATCATCACATCAGAATTCTTTAACAAATTTTGATACGCTGAGGAGTCTAGAGAAGCGTAATGCCGATAAGAAACACCAGGAGTAAATTCTGAACGTTGCCATTTGCGGGGCCCAACATGAATTATCTCAACCTGAAGGCCAGTCAACGCTACATATTGATAGATGAGTTCCGGCATCCAATTACGCAGCGCAATGACTCTCTCCGTTAATCGTGGAGAATGTTCGTTGTACTCCCAATAAGAATTGGCTATAAAAATACGTTTTACTTGACGCTCAAAATTTTTTTCAATGCCAGAATCGATACGGTTTAAGTCTCGTATTTCGGGAAATAGAGGGCAATGAAGAATATTTAAAAAATCAGCCTGATGCTGATTAAGAGGTACCGGGCGTATCAAAAGATCACAATTTGCTGGATTATTTTTTTCAACATACGAAGGTTGAATATCCAGCCAATCCCAAATCGGAACTTGTTCGCTACGAGAGTATTGATCCATGCCCGCTATTTTTACTTTATAATATTTTAATTGATCAATATCGATCCCGCTCCAATTGGAGGAGTAGTTCATGGTAGACAGATCTGCGCACACAAAAAGATCCGGGTCAATATCTACAATGAAATTATTAAATGCGAGTAAATTTGCGAGTCTGTCAGCTGTCTCATCCAGGCGCAATATACTCCCGCATATTTGAGAAAAATAGGAGGCGCATAATCCGCTCACCACAGCATGCAATTGTATGCGCTCATCTTTCATCCCAAAGCAAGATGAAACTATAGATGCTTCGCCACTTGATAACGTACCTAGGCAAACAATAACAATTTTTACTTTTTTCACTCTATTACAATCCTTAACCCAGGTTACTGAAATAAAAATTGAGCATCGTAATGACTATCCAGTACTTGTACTTGATCAATATAGGCTGCCACTTTTTGACGATGTTGATTGGTGTTTAGGATGGCCCGCTCAACAATCTGATCTAGCTCCTGCATTGCAAAGAGCTGAACGTCTTCAATCAATTCGTAGTACTGATTCTTGTCAAGATGGGAAATAAAGCTATGCCACCCCACAGGAAACAATTTAAATGGATAAAAATGTTCTTTAGGAAATCCAATATCAGCAACTTCCTTTTTGATCTTTACATCAAATACTCGTTCATTTTTTCGAATGTAATGGTTGCTAATGTTAATAACCGGAACTCCCTTTAAAGCAATTTTTGCCAGCGAAGTAGAGATGCTATTAAAACCAATGACACAATCAACATTCTGAATTAAGTCTTCAAATTCATTACTTGGTAGTGATGCAATACTCTCGTAATTAGGTGGTTTTGCTTTGCCTTGGGTAATGTCATAACCAAGGCAAAGAAACGTAGCCTTATTATCCATTCGCAACATAAAATCTATAAGCCCCGTTGTTAACCACTCTTGGGGGCCGCTAGTCGAATCAGGATGCCCACCAGCAAATTGCCAATTGGCACCAATCACCAGAATTTGCCACTTATGTCTTTTGGCCTTCGCACCTATAATAATTTTTGGCTGCGAAACTAGACCATAGCGAAATACGTTTGGCGAATCCGCAATTACCGGCCAGCAGATGGGAACAGGTTGAATCAATAAGGAATACCGATTCAGACTAAGTTCACTCATGTGCTTGGCCACATATCCATATGCATCTACATGTTTGGAGGAGTTTTGGTAATCGTATATATCAAAAGCGCAAACCTTTCCTGAAAAAATATCCAGGTCACCCTCTGTCAAACCATAATGTCGATGGCAAAACCGATAATTCAAAAAGTCAGCAAGAATTATCAGATCCGGTGCGATATCCTGTTCTATTGTTTGAAACAATAAGCGATTGATCGCTGGCGAGTTCGCAACCAAATTAAAATACCGATAGGCGGTTGCCTTAAGTATCTTGGTATGGAGTTTAGGTATAAAAAAAATGGGTTCAATTTCTCTTTCATACCGTTTTGCGAACTCCAAAGCGATCTGCAGTTCTCCATTTGCCCAAAAACTGGTAACAATAAAAACTGCTTTACGTTTATCCCTCGACTGCAACAACATTCTGTAATCTCTCGAACTCCGACCAGCCGCGATACTGAATGTATTCTTTATAAACACCACCACAAACACTACTGTGTTCACAAGTTCGACAAACATCGCCGTGCACGCGGGCAGTTTTATCCATAAAGGTTCCATAATCGTGTATCACGATATCGCGATAAAGCATTTTGAATTTCTCATCCTGCCAATTGATCGTGTACCTTTCATACCCTTTTATAACGCAGAGAGGAAACCCTTCAAGGGTAATTCTCACGTTAGCTTGATCCGCCTGTGCAATGATCTTGGGTATCATGCCCATTAGATCTTGGTAATGTGGAGTTACCTCATCAAAATTCCGAAATGCTGTACCACCGGTATGCAAAGCAGAGATGTTAATGTGATCTACATTTAATCCAATGATCACATCTATTAGCTGCTCGAAATACGGTAAATTGTCTTTTGACACTACGCTATTTGTGCGAACTTTTTTGCCAAGACTTTTAATGTTTTTAATACCATTAACCGCTTGTGTAAAGCTTCCTTTGGATTTGGTAATTTGCGTATTGGTTTCTTCGTCCATACCGTGCAAGGAAATTACGTATTCCACTACATTTAAGTCAGACGTTTGTTGCGCAAAAGATTTTTTGCCCAAGCGACGACCATTGGTTTGCAGGATTACTTCCGGGTAACCACACGCTTTGATTTTTTCAAGAATTTCAATGAAGTCAGTGCGAATAGTTGGTTCTCCGCCGTGAATATTCACGCCCTCAAACCCTTGGTTACTATTTTTCTCCAGATACTTAAAAATAATTTCCTTTTTTACACTATTCACTTCTATATGCGGGGCATCCACAATACAGAAGTTGCAGCGGCTATTACACACATCCGTCAAATGGATGCTCAGCATATTTCGGCGGGCCATAAACTTTCCTATTTTTATTGGCAATTAAGGGTTTAAAGGTTACGTAACGAACCTAACTCAACAATTTTATTCTGACGAAAACTCGAGCTTCTTAGATAACTAACAAAGGACTCATGCTCTATATTTTCCGAAAAGTGAACCGCTCTGGCTTTATATTCTTCATCGCTAAAAGTTCCCCAATTATTAATAGGAAGGAACAAAATAGCATCTGCATTCCATGCAGAACCGAGCTCTACAAAAGCATCCATTTCACGCCAGTTATTTTTTTGAACAACATAATCCAACTTTAAATAAGGAATGACATTTTTCTTGCGCAAATCTGCAATCAATTCCATATTCTCCAACAGCACATCCCATTTCCCGGGATAGCGATTGATTTCATATGTTGAATCACAAGCACCATCAATCGAGACCTCTAAGCGTGAAATCCGTGATGCCAGGTGTTGTATTTTTTCCCATCGTTTAAGATTTAACATTTGCGCATTGGTATGAATGCGTAACTTGATATTGGAATATTTACGCAGCACATCGCCAGTTAACAAATCCCAGTAATGGCGACTCCCAAAAGGATCACCAGATCCAGTAATATAAATTTCGCCAATCTGTCCCTGGAACTGCTCAATCAACGAAGTTATATATTGCATATCTGTAGTGCGGCGTGATCCATCACTCATAATCAATTCAGTCCTACATGTCGGGCAGGCCAAATTACATGAGCGGTCATAGGCGCAATTCAACGTTTGAGGGTAAAACTCGCGATCTGACTTGATAAGATCAACGTATCCTTGCCACTCCGACTCTGAAACATACTTTACTGGACCGTTTTTACTTGTCAGATGCGGGCATAGAGTTCCGTTACAGTAGGAAAATGTTCCATCGATAACAGATCGCCTGATCGCTTTTGCAAGCTTTCCTTTCCAAACCGTTTCTATAACATTTTTATT
Organism: Cellvibrionaceae bacterium; assembly: GCA_021151695.1. Lineage (GTDB taxonomy): Bacteria > Pseudomonadota > Gammaproteobacteria > Pseudomonadales > Cellvibrionaceae > Cellvibrio. Next base: position 149,054 of record JAGKWU010000009.1, read on the forward strand.
GGCTGTTTCATCGAAATTTTGCGTTGCTCCTGCTGATACATTCAACCAAGAGGAACAACATAGGTAGGCAGACCTATTCTTATCATTCGAGATTTCCAGCCATTCGAAAGGCTTGGTACAAATTAGTCTTTTGTTTTCCATACAATAAAGAGGTCCAAAAATTAGTTAGTTTTATCAGAGCTCTCATCATCGAAATCTTTAAATTCGTATTCATCACCCAGATAATCAAACACCTGATTTCCTTCATCATCTACCGATGGGGTGTAAACGGCCGAATTCGCGAGATAGAACTCTTCAATATCCTTATCTTTTAGAAACTCTATATCTTGTTCAGTTAAAGCTTCCAGCATCTCTCGTTGTACGTCTGAAAGTTCCAGCTCTTGCAGAGTACCAGTACGATCTTGAAGAAACCTCTTTTTAAAATCGTCATCTTTCACAATTTTTTCGATGGCTTCTATGATCAGTAATTTGTTGTTTTCACCCTCACTCATGCTATTTTCATCTCCAAATGAAATATGTAAAAGCATAACATCATGCTTAAATTGACTTAAAAAAACACTACAACTTTAATTTAAATTTACGAAGGGAATGTTGTTAATGAATTCATATCATAACAAACGGCATTGAATATTTTATGCCCTTCTCTAACTTTGCTATTGGGCAAAACAACACAATTTTTTAAGTTTGCGCCTGTTTCAATTTTGGAATTTTTCCCCACTACAACATTGCAAAGAGTAACTGCCTCTCCTACTTCATATTCTGTACTAAACAGCACTTCTTTACCCTGTTCTCTAATTATTTCCATATTGACCTGGAGAAGCTCCGCTGGCGTAGAAATGTTAACGTCTCCCTCTACACAAACAACGCAACAAACGCGAGCACCCTGATTGATGTAAACTTGAATTGCATCAGTTAGTTCCACTTCGTTGCGAACTCTGGACGCAGGGGTTTCAGCTAGAGCTTTAAAAATTCCTTTATCAAATATGTATGCACCTGCACCTTTAATGTTATTTATCTTTTTTGTGGGTTTTTCAACAACGTAGCTAACAAAACCCTCCGAATCAAAGGATATTGAATAATTTTTTTTCAATATATCAAAACTATCTTCAATAGATGCAGCGAGCACAGCATTTGCATCGTGCTGTTGAAATTCCAAATACATTCTTTTGAGGTCTAACTTTTGAAAATAAATATCACCGAGCAGCAACATGAACGTTTCACCCACATCGTTTTCCAACAGCGATAATGCATGTGCAATACCCAAACGCTCTGATTGATAGTGATAAATAATATTCACTCCGTATGAACGACCATCACCGATTAATAATCTGACCTGATCCTCACGATGTCCCACCACAATATGTACTGTATCAATACCCACATCTTTCAAGTATTCCAGCTGGTGCTCAATAATCATTTTCTGCCCAACGGGGAGACAGGCCTTTGGAATATATTCTGAAATAGGCCTCATTCGTACAGCATTACCTGCGGCTAGAATCACGGCCTGTAAATTGCGTTGCTGAGTCATTTTTTGATTAACCTTTTCTTGGTAATTTTTTGAAACAAGAACGCCAGAATTACGCCATAAAAAATCATAGAGCTAACAGTCTCAACCATATGGATTAAACGCACCTCACCATTGGTTATCACTGGGTTTTGACCTATATGGGCAATGTTTTGAGGTATTGCCATGAGAAACGCGAGCGAAAGGGCCATAAACCAAAGCGGGCGATTCTGTATTTCCCGCAATAATAGGAATGCCAAAATGCTCCACAAACCACCGCGGACTAATTGTAAAAATAGCAACGCTGGATATTGTTCAAATAAATTCAATAAATGAGACGGAAATGATCGTAGCTCTTCTTGCGACCCATAAAATAATCTCACTTCTTCATGTATCCATGCCAGGTAATAGCCCGCGACTACATAAACAACAACATAAATAACTGAACCCATAGTCACAAACTTTGCTGTGTCGTAACTCTTAATTGCTATATCTGCTCTGAAATCTGAGGATGACTTACCAGGATATAGATTTAGATACAACGGGGTCGCAATTGCTAAAGGTGCGCCGAAAAAAAACAGCCAAATTGCAACATTTGTAGTAATGCCTATTTGATCTTTAAAATAGAACGTTTCCAGCTGCATAACAAAGATCACCAACATGTAGTAAAGCACCGCTGTATAACTAAATTTCCGAATCCGTCCGCCATTTACTGCGCTATTTATGGTTAGCAGCGTGATGTATTGAATCAACACAATAATGAGTAAATTAATTGAGTCAGAAAATACCCCGGGGTCTGATGGTTTCCCCATATTCAGTTGCCTCCCAATAACAGCACCTGACGCCGCAAACACTACCAATGTAATCAGAAAACCTAGGGTGTGTTTGGTTATAAAAATAAGGGCACTTTTCATGAATTTGAATTCCTCATTCAAATTTAAAGGCTGCTAAATGCATCTCGCACAGACCCTCTGGTCGCCTTTAAAGCAGGCGCCAGACCCCCCAAAAAACCCAGGATCAAAGCGAGTGAAACTGCCTGTAAACAGGAATTCAAGCCAATATGATAAGTGTAAAAAATTTGTGCATGACCACTGCCAAGCATACTTGCCTTCACGCCATCAAATAATGCGTAACCTAAAAGACAACCAATCACTGCAGAAACCAGAGCTATCAACATAGACTCCGATACTATTGCAGATACTATTGAGAATTTTTTGAACCCCACAGCAAGCAGGATGGCAATTTCTTTCGCCCTGCTTTGCACGGCGGTGTGCATGAGATTTAGTGCCCCTGCCAAGGCCCCTATAGCCATTACAATCGAGAGTGGCCAAGCTATATAAAAAATAAGGTTTACCGTTTTTTCTGAAAGCTCCTGATAAAATTGCTTTTCTGATTTGATTTGCACGGCCAGACGCTTATCTAATTGACTCCATTGTTTTAAATCATCCACGGTATAGTCTTTCTGTAAGCCGATTCGTACGGACTGCAGCGTGTCGCCGCGCTTAAACTGGCTCTGTACGATAGCGTTATCGGTCCACATCTCACCTTCAAAGGCTGATAACTCACCACCAAAATCAAACACTCCCGTAACCAACCAATTGGTTTTTCCGAATGTGACTGTGTTTCCTACAGCCAATGAAGGGATTTTTCGTGCGAGGCTTTGTCCCACCAAAATTTCATTTTTTCCTTCTTCATTTAACCGACCATTCCTTAGACGAAACCCTTTACGTAACGCTATTCCCGCCGGAGCAAGACCACGCAATGGGATGCTGGCACTCTCATGTTCAGCAGTATTTTCAATATCCACCATGACATATAATTCGGGTGATATCAGTTTAATGTCATTAGTTTGCTCAATTCCTTGATACCCCATAAGCACATCCATCTCACTTTTCGTTAGTACGCTACTGATTTCGGCTTGTGCTCCCTCTCGCAAAACCATAGCCACATGTTCGTCGCCTGTTACAGCCAACGTAGACTGAAATCCGGTTTTTACTGCTAGAAACGATAAGAGCATTGTTACTGTCACAATGGTTCCTACGGCATTAAACAGCACAACCCACGGGCGCAAAAAAATTGATCTGACACCGAGAATAAATAAAAAAATGCACTGCAAAAAAATTGGCGAATTCATTACTGATCCCGAGAAATAGCCTGAAGGGTTTTTACTCTGTACGAGATAAACGATGGAATAAACCCTGAAATTAGTGTCAAACAAAGTGCATACACACAGCCGGTAACCATGGTGGAAACAGATAGGCCCAGATTGGGCAAAAGTGTTTTCAATGCCGGATTTTTGGCAGCACCATCAATCATTAAGTACGCAATAAGAAGACCGAGAAGAAATCCTTGAAGAATCACCATAGACGCTTCTATAAGATCAATCATTACCGTTTGGGAATTGCGAAAACCAAATGTTTTTAGAATTGCGGTTTCCTTAACTTTTTCTACGGCATGCTGGTACATGGAGGTACATACAACCAACATGATGGCAAAAAATGCGGCAAATATTACGTTGCTAATTACGTAAGATATATCCCCCATCCGTTTAAAGTATTCTTGTTGGAATGCGGATTCAGTAACAGATTTGGTTTCATGAAATGAATTGGCAGTGTCTGCATCTATAGCAGCAGCCAATCGGGAAAATTCTTCAGGATTCTCAAAAGATACTAGAAAAAGTCCGGTCCAGTCTTCGCCAAATGTGTGTGAATAGTTGAAATATTCATACTGCATAAAAATTTTATTACTATCGATATTTTTTTCAGCAGATCTAAAAACCCCAACTACAACAACGTCCCATACGTTACCACCATTTCTATTTGTAAAAATGTTGGATTTGAGGGGAATACTGTCTCCAATCTTCCACCCAGTTCTGGCAACCATATCCTCACCCACAATCACCCCATTCCTTGTTTCAACCCACGCTTTCCACTCTTCTGCACTGAGTTTAATTTCAGGATATATTTTGAGGTATGAAATAGGGTCGACAGCGTAAGTGGTAATGAGGTTATCTTCTTCCATGTAATAGCCGCCAAACCAGTTCATTGGGCTAACTTCTTTTACTCCAGAGTAATCTTTTAGTCTTTGATAGTAAGAGATCGGCAATGATTCCGTAATGCCAATTTTATTTTGCACAACCATGCGTGTTGATGAGAGCTCAACAGTAGAGGGGTCCAATGAAGTAATAATCGAACTCAGCACGTTAAATAAAAAGAAAGCGATTGCCACGGCAAATGTGTTAATTGCAGATCTGAAGCGATTTCTACTCAGGCTACGATGTGCCAGATATACCAGGTTCATTTAGTTTTACTCAGATCGCCTTAAGACTGTGATGAAGAAGCGTTTTGTAGCAAACCTTTATCCATCTCTACGAGGGTGGATGCATATCCTGCCGCTAACGCATCATGCGTTACCATCACAATGGTTTTTTTGTGTTCTTTGTTCAAATAACTCAATAAATCAAGGATTTCATCGGCAGTTTTTCTATCCAAATCCCCAGTCGGCTCATCACATAAGATAACGTCAGGATTGGTGACGATGGCGCGCGCAATAGCGACGCGTTGTTGCTGTCCGCCAGAGAGTTCTTTGGGGTAATGTTTCTGACGATCTTCTAACCGAACCAAAGCAAGTGCAGCTCGAACTCTTACATCACGCTCTTTGCGGCTAATTTTTTTTGCATATAACGGCAACTCAACATTTTTGTAAGCATTTAGTAACGGCATCAGATGATAAAACTGGAAAATAAACCCAATATTATTAGCTCTCCAATCATTCAGCTCACTCGAACTTAATGCATTCAATTTTTTTCCGTGAAACAGCAAATCACCACGATTAGGAATATCAACACCGCCGAGCAAATTTAGTAGTGTGGACTTTCCCGATCCCGATGGCCCCATTATGGCTACAAAATCACCGTCTTTAATGGAAAAACTTAAATCACTAAAGATCGTGGTAGTTTCCGAACCACGAGTAAATGTTTTTTCTATATGCTGAAGCTCGTATATTGCATTCACGGACATAATCAATTGACCTTATTTTCCAAATGATACGCGCAGACTCATGTCTGGGATAATTCTAGGGTCTTGCTCAAGCAATTTGATACGAACTCTTACAGTGCCCTTACTACGATTTGCAGCAGGAATAACAGCAATAACGCTACCGGAAATATCCCATGCCGGATAAGCATCCAAATTAGCTGTAACCCGTTGGTTAACATTTATTTTTTGCAAAAAGCGTTCGTTAATATCCACTTCAATTTCCAGTGACGACATATCAACGATTGTACATATACCTGTACGAGTGAAACCTCCACCGGCAGAACTGGGAGAAACAATTTCGCCGGCTTGTGCATTTTTGCCAATCACCACACCACTAAATGGCGCGCGGATGGTATATTTTTCTAACTCTTCACGTAGCCGATCCAAACGAGTGGAAGCCAAACCCATTTGAACTTCAGCTTCCTGAACACGTAACTGCAAAACATTTTGTTTTAATGCTTCGGTTTCGTATTCCTGGATAGCTACAAGATTATTTTTTTGTAGGACACCCAACCGCTTATATTGCTTCTCAGTTTCAATTAACTCCGCATTGAGCCTCTGGTATTGCAACATAGCCAGTTTTTTTTCATCTGTGGCAAGCGCTATATCCTGATTGAGTACGCTACTATTAACGGTGGCCAATACATCTCCTTCTTTAACATGCATCCCTTCATCCACATCTACAGTTTTCAGTACGCCCATCACTTCCGATGAAGCAGTCGCCAATCGGCGTGCGACAATAAACCCGGCTGCATTTAACGCCGAATTATCATCTATCACAGCTGACTTGCCAGATGGCAAAGGTTTATCAAATTTTATTTCTTCGGTTTGATGATTAACTAAGGATTTTTTATCTGCGCTCACTTCCAATGAACGTGCTTTGTTAATAGCTGCCCAGGCAACAAATACAATAAGCAAAAACCCAATCGATAAAAATCCAATAAGAAGTTTTTTGTTTACTGTTCGCACTGACGATAAATCATTATTTTGATTGCCAGAGGTCAATAGAGAAACCAACTGGTCACGTTCACTTTTTTGACTAGACAAAGCAAGTTCCTTAAATTTACTAATTCTTTAAGCTTCAAAAAACGAGGACAAAAGGACGCCTAGTGGATAATCAAAAATGAAAATCCAAGCCATTGGTGAAATCATGGTTTTACTTAGAGCGTTCGTTAATTCGCTTTCTGTTTTATAAATTCGGCGATGAGATTTTGGGCAGAATCTGTAAGCGTTGTTGCTCTGTGCTTAATTTCCTGAATATCCCCAATTCCCTGTTGCACGCCCGCTGCCCAATTCACCACCACACATATAGCGCAATATTCCATACCCTTTTGTCGAGCCAGTGCGGCCTCAGGCATCATCGTCATGCCTACAATATCGCACCGGTCCTGTGCCATACGGCGAATTTCTGCCGCTGTTTCCAGGCGTGGCCCCTGAGTACAGCCGTAAACGCCATCAAATTGCACTTTAAGCCCTAATTTCTCAGAGGCGCGCAACATAGTCGTACGCATACCGGGTGAGAACGGCTGGGTAAAATCGATATGGGATGAAAATTCGAAGTCGCCATCGAAAGATGAAGTGCGTCCCCAGGTGTAATCAATAATTTGATCTGGGATTACTAAGGAACCGGGAGGACACGAGTTCGCAATACCGCCCACACTGCAGACAGCGATAATTTTTGTTACTGCGCATTCAGCAAGTGCGTCAATATTCGCCTGATAATTAATCAGATGAGGTGGAACATTATGTGTTTTGCCATGACGCGGCAGAAAAAATACTTGTTCATTTTCAAGCACTCCACACAATAGCTCTACCGGAGCCTTTGAATAACGGCTTGTTACGCGTTCAGTATTTTTTTGGGCAAGACTATGAAGGTCATATAGGCCACTACCGCCTATTATTGCTAGCATTTTGTTACTTCCTTAATAATCCATTTTCTGCAGAATAGTCGCTGCAGTTTAACTATGTAGCCCTAAGCAATACGGGGGAAATAGATCTTTGCAACTCTGAAAATTCAGTTGCAACAAGAATACTTTACTGACTACTAATACACTTTATTTTAGTGCCCATCTTTAAAATCCCTATGTTTTTATTGTTACTTTATATAAGTAATTTGTTCGTCAAATTACTTAGTGTTGTTCTCTATATTGCTGCAATGTCCCACTAAAAAGTACATATGTTTTTATTTTTAATACTTCATTGAGTGGTTTTATCTGTAAAAAAATTATATATATTCAGTGTCGTTATAATTTCTGACTTATGGTTTAAGCGAAAATTAGCACCTCTTGAAATGTCACGTCAAGCATTATCTATGTTTGTATGATGCATAGAGATGATTTCAATATAATTCGGAATCATGAACAACAAAATTCGTGAAGACTTAAGTAAGTAAGGCTTAATATTGAGCCAGCATTTTTCACAATTGGTGTTTAAGATATTTCGTCTTTTTTAATAGTCGATGCAGCTTTTGGCAATGGATGACTGCTTGTCGCTCTGAGTATTTAACCTCAATAATTTCCTGAAGATATCAGTAAATTGTGACTTTCCTGTGTAATACAGGCATGTGTGGACCTAATGGTGACAATGAGTTTGATTGCATAAAAGAGTTTTAATCATTCATTAAGGTGTCTGCGTGAGTAAAGACCTCTCCACAGAGATTGTTTCTTGTGTTGGTTGCTTTAGGTGCCACCAAAAGGAAATATTCGAGAATGCTGGCCTCCTACTCGCATACATTTAATTTGGCTTGGGCTCTGACTTTTATGGTGTCGTCGTTTTCATCAATCTGGTAAACAGTTGGCACAATTTTCAACTAAGAAGCTTACGATTCAGGATAGCGAAAATATGCTTGCCTGCTGCGATTGACCAGGCGTGGACACCTTATCTCCAAAAGGTCATTGGCGTTTTTAAATGGCAGATGTGGTGGGGCTTCCTTCTTTACGAAAAATTATTATTTATTCGTCGACTACTACCCATAGCAATTCGGGCATCTACAGTATTCTTTGAAAACACGAGACAAGTCTCTTTTAATAATAAAATTTATTTGTCTGCAATTGAATCTATGTACGTAAATAAGGTTTCACTTTTCGATATCAACATCGAAGCCACCCACCAGGATTTCAAGCAATTACTGGACTGGCTCTAATAGCGGGTTTGGTTGTTATGTATCGCATTCTATTGGTCGAGGACGATATCCGATTATCGGGCGCAGTGGTTGACTATCTGGAGCTCAAAGGTTTCCGATGTGAGCACATGACCTGTGCAGAACATGCGTTAGAGCTCGTAAAGCGGAATAAATACGACGTTATAGTCACTGATGTGAATATGCGTCGGATGTCGGGTTTTGATTTTTGTCGGACCTTGAGAGCGCGCCGGATGGATATTCCCCTGATCATGTTAACGTCCCGTTCGAGCTTGAACGATAAAGAGCAGGGTTTTTTAGCAGGTGCAGATGATTATATTTCCAAACCTTTCGAACTTAAGGAGCTGGCGTTACGCATTAATGCCGTGTTTACGCGAGTGAATGGTCGCGTCACTCTTATTAAAATTGATGAATTACATCTCGAAATTGATACCTTCCGGCACAGGGTAAGGCGAGAAGGTGTGGAGATATCGCTTTCGAAATCAGCGTGGAAAATTCTTTTGGCACTCGCCAAATCCTGGCCAAACCCCGTAAGTAAAGCAGATCTTGAATACGCTTTGTGGGGCGATAATCTGCGCGAGCCTGATGGGTTGAAGGCGCATGTTCGAATACTCAGGTTGAGTCTGGATAATCCCTTTCCTTTTTCCATCATTAAAACAATTCCCTATTACGGCTATTGCCTGGGTGTCGCTAACTAGCCATAACCTCGGTGTATTTTCAAAATCTACATAATAATTTTTTTACCTTATAGAAAAGCGATATATCACTCCTACCAGTTTTTAACCATTCATCAATCATGATGTGTTCTCCACACAATAAACATAACTCGTTGGAGAAACCCTATGAATTCAATTCAATCCTCTTTTATTTTTTTGAAAAAACGCTATCCCTCGGTGCACGCTGGTGCCTTGGCTGCTGCCGGTATCTTAACGGCGTTGTCTTCCGGGCATGCCTGGTCCCAAGCACCTTTCAACAATAACAGTGAGTCGGTGCTGCTCCAGGGCTTCTATTGGGATATCTACAATGACCTGCCCTCGCAGGGTTATTGGAATATGATTCGCGATAAATCGGCAGAAATAAAAAACAATGGCTTCGATATGGTCTGGACACCACCGCCCACAAATTCTTCGGGCGGTATGGGCTATCACCCGCGACAATTGAACGATCTCAATAGTACTTTCGGTACACGGGATCAACTGAAATCCATGATAGATACGCTACGGGCAAATAATGTTAAGGCCATTGCCGATGTAGTGATTAATCACCGCCAGGGCAGTAACGATTGCGATGCAAATTTTACCAATCCCTATTTTCCAACAGAGTGGATTGTCGCCGACGATGAATGGAATCCCGGCCAGCCCGGTTGTCCAGCAGGTGGCAATTGGCAGTCCAGTGGTTCCAATCTAAAAGGCACGCATTTGGATTGGGGAATTTCATGGGGCGGCGCGCGCGACCTGGATCATGAAAATCCCCTGTTGCGCGATGCGATTCGTGGTTGGATGAATGATGTATTAGGCAAGGGAACAAACGGTGTTGGTTTTGATGGATGGCGCTACGATGTGGCCCACGGCTACAACAGCCAGTGGGTGGGCGAATACAACGACGCAACCAGTGCGTATTTTGCTGTTGGCGAAACCTGGTACGGCGTGAGCGATACAACCAATGCACAAACCGTTTCCAGCGCGCGACAACAAATTCTGAATTGGATCGATCAGGCGAAAGGCAAAAGTTTTGCGTTTGATTTCACCACTAAATATTTGCTCAACGATGTGTTGGGCGGCTTCTCGATTATCAATGGTGTTTACAGCTACAAAGCACCCAGCTACCAATTCGGCCGCTTGCGTGCTGCAGATGGACGCCCCGCCGGATTGATTGGCGCCTGGCCTGGTCGCGCTGTCACTTTTGTCGATAACCACGATACAGGTCCTGGAAAAGTTTGCGATTACCAAAATTCTACCGGCCAGGCGCAGCTGGCATTGGATTGCGCGCATCTTGGGCAGGCTTATGCCTACATCCTCAGCCATCCCGGTATCCCCACCGTCTTCTGGCCGGATTTGGAAAATCGCGGCAGCGCATTGCGTCAGGAAATTCTCGATTTAATGAGCTATCGCCGCGAAATGGGCGTTAATTCAGGTAATGGAACGAGCGATTATGCCGTGACGATTTACCGTGCAGAACTGGATATTTATGCCGCCACCATTAAGGGGCTTCGTGGAGAAATTGCCATTCAAATGGGGAAACCCAGCATCATTTGGGCCCCACCGGGCGATGGCTGGGTATTTCGCAAACAGGGACTTGATTACTGGATCTGGACGCGTGCTACAGCTGCAGCTACAACCACAGTAAGTGCAACAGCTGCCACCAGCAGTGCAAAGTCATCGAGTAGTAGTTCAAAGACGAGCAGTTCAAAGACTTCGAGCAGTAGCTCAAAGTCGTCAACGAGTAGCGCCAAGACTTCAAGCAGCAGCTCAAAAACGTCGAGCAGTAGCTCGAAAGCTTCAAGCTCGTCGAGATCGCGATAAACAGTCGTTATGGCTGCGATACTCAATGCATTAATGTGTAACGCGAATGTTCGCGTGAACAAACAAAAAACTGGCGGCGTTGCAGATTTAATTACTGCGCCGCCGCTTAATTGTTCGCGAACGTACAGAGGCTATGACTTGTGGTTGCTAACTTTTATAGCTCCTAATTCCTTGCAGGAGAAATGATATGGCAACCGCAAGAAAAACTGAAACAGAAACCAAAGCGAAACCCCAGGAGGCAACTACCTTGTTGCGCGAATACCTGAAGCAACCGTTGAACACGCTTCGCTGAAAGATTTAATCGAGCAGATTGAAGACAACGATGAAGAAGGTGAAATGTTTGATGCCAAAGTCAAAGTTCTCGGCGAGTACGTCAAACATCACGTTAAGGAAGAGCAGAATGAATTATTCCCCAAAGTCAAAGAGAGCAAGTTGGACTTGCTGGCTTTGGGTGAAGAGTTAGCGCAACGCAAAGAAGAACTCTCCGCAAACTATCATTAATATTTTTTACCCCAAAAATTGATTGGCCTTAGGTAATGAATCATCACCTAAGGCCAATAATCACCTGCTATTTGCCACCGTGACTATGAACGTCAGATGAGATGCTTGGCAAATTCGTTGTAAAAAAATCCTATGCTATGAGGCATACAGTGACAGCGAACCGGTGTTGAATCAGGTTTTGCTATATCAGGCTTGCAGTTGCGTATCGAAAAAATATTTTATCGTGGACGACACATAATTTAAGGTACCTTTTCGTTTTGCCAGTTGTGTTTCTCTAAAAGGAGTCTTGGATTATGAATACGCTTTTCAAAAAGTGTTGGATGGCATTGTTATCAGGTTGCCTGGCAATTTTTGCAGCAGCATCCAATGCAGTTATCATCGAAGGAAATTTTAATGCCAGAATTTCCGATGTTTATATTGACGGCGGCAATTTATTGGGTGATATGGCAGTCGGCCAACAAGTATTGGGAAGCTTTTGGTATGACACCAGCCTGATGGGTGGTGGGCCAAGCGTGTCAGATCCGAACGTGGCTTGGTATGGCGGTCATGATAACTGGCTAAATGTTTCCTACCAGATTAATGGGAAAGCCTTTCAGGTTACCCAAGGGCCTGAAAAATTTCCTGATATACAATCCATCGAACATATCAACATCCAAAAATATGACCCGGATTTATGGTGGGATATTCTCGACATGTACTGGATATATCAGGAGTTCAAATACAGTGATCAATCTACCTCTATATTTGATTATCTTCTTCAGGATGCCTCCATCATTTTGTGGTACGGCCTGGATGATTTGAATTACGTAGACCTTATCCAGGAATTTTCACTCCATGGCCAAAATGAATGGGATACCTGGGGCTACGCCTATATCAATCTATTGCAGGTTGAAGGTTCACAAGTTATCGCCACCTCTATCACGGCAGATATTTACGATTTCACTATAGGCCCAAGGCAAGAAGCCACTGTGCCAGAGCCGCCCGCCATTAGCCTCTTTGGGTTGGTATTGTTGTTATTGGGCTGGGGTGTTCGTCGACAATCAAAAGTTACTTATTTCAAGGCCAATTAAATAAAGATTAAAAAATCCCGGCGAGGCTGTTAAACCCCGCCGGGATTTTTTAATAAAAATGAACTGCTAGCTATTTCTCAAACGACAAATACAACAAAAATCCATTGTCATCTTTAGAGGGCCCTACTCCAATCGGAAAACTGAGGCCGGATACGATTTGCAAACCCGAGCTAAAATTTTTCGCAAAACGAAAGCCGGGGTTTATAAATGCCGCATCGTCTTTTACTTTGCTACCGTCTTCACCAAAAGTATCTGCGCTGGTTTTTACATATTCCAGCATCCAGTTAAACGTATTGGACTGCAGATAAATTACACTCGCGCCGTAGTTGTAACCATTTAAGTCCTGCTTTGCATGCACACCGTCTTTGGCGTTGGGCGTGTAGGTTGCACCCAGGTTCCAGTGGGTAATCCACTTATCGTTCAGCAAAAGGCTTACGGGTAAATTCACTTGGTAACCGGTCGCGCCTGTGCCCAAACCTTTTTTCTCATCGCCCGTCGGCGCAATTACAGAAATGCGCGGTGCAATGGCAAGCGTGTCATTAGCAACAAGCTGGTATCGGTAATTCAATAAAATATCGCCAATTCCTCTCTCACCATCCGGGTCGCCTGTGTAGGCCACAGGTATCACATAAGAGAGCTGGTGAGTCTGGTTGGGAAAAGGCATTTCCTGTGTGAAGGTATAAAGCCATTCCTTCGTCTGGTGGGAGTATTGAAAGGCCTGGATATATTGAATTACACCCTCCTCCTGGTTGTAAGCCTCTTCAATCAAAAACGAATTATCGGCGATGGGGCCAGGTTCTTCGGCGACTACAGGCAAAGTAACCATCGGCAGCACAATAAGCAGGCTCGTGGCGAGCAGCCCAGCGGGCGCTTTTCCTCGGGATTGGCTTGGGAATTGGCCTGGCAGGTGAATAGTGCGATTCATGCAAAAAACTCCCAGTGTATTTTTCCGTGACGATGTTGAGCTTAGCACAGGATTTTGCAGGGCGGTTTACAGTGGCGGCGTCATGCACAAGGGAGTGTGGCAATAGGTGCCAGGAAGAATTCGTATGCAGAGCTACCTAAAGCCTTATCCATCACAAATGGCTATCCGCTAAAATCGCGGTATAACAACAGATTCGCGGTATAACAACAGAATCACCCGATAACAATAGAGAGACCACCAGATTGAAACTCGGTAAACGATTGCAGACCATCGCCGCTTTGGTGGATTTCCATTACGACCATATTTGGGATTGCTGTTGCGATCACGGCTTGTTGGGCGCGGCACTCTTGTCAAAGCAAGTTGCACCTCATATTCATTTTGTCGATAGAGTTCCTGAGTTGATGCATGCGCTTGAGCAGAAACTCGCGCGCTTTTTCCCGGTAGATCCTCAAGTGGCCAGCTCGCCATGGCAAGTACACTGCATGGATGTTGCCGATTTACCTTTGCAAAACACACCCGGCAAGCACCTGGTGATTATCGCGGGTGTCGGTGGTGATTTAATGGCTGAACTGGTAGCAGCAATTTGTCATCGCAATCCAGCGGTCGATATAGATTTTTTGCTGTGCCCCGTACACCATCATTTTATGTTGAGGCAACAATTAATCCAGCTTGAGTTTAACCTGAAAGCCGAAACCCTGTTGGTAGAAAACTACCGCTTTTACGAAGTGATGTTGGTTTCATCCGACCCAAATAATGCTTGCGCAATAAACCCCGTAGGTAGCGTAATCTGGCAAGGCGATACAGACGAACAAATAAAAATAGCGACCGACTATTTAGCCAAAACCCTCGGCCACTACAAGCGGATGCAATTACAAAAAAATAATCCAGATGTGCAGCCGATTATTGATGCTTATTCAGCGGTAGTGATCAAAAATCGAAAGGAAATAATAGGATGAAAAATTTATTTTTTACGGCCTGGGTTTTAGTATTTATTGTCGGCTGCGGTGGCGGCAGCTCCGGTGTTAAAAGTACAACCAATAAATCCTCTGCCAGTGCTTCCTCCAGCTCATCAAGCGGTAACAGCTTATCCTCGGTTGCCAGTTCACTTGAAAACTCCAGTGCGAGTTCTTCAAATTCATCGTTACTACCCGCCGCACTCGCGCAAAAAATCGATGCCTATCTAGCCGCGAATATTTCAACCACCCAACCCGGTATCAGCGTGTTAGTGTTAAAAAACGGGCAACTTGCCTACAGCGGTGGCAGAGGTATGGCCGATATTCCCAATGGCATTTCCGTTGCCAGCAATACAGGGTTTCGCTTGGCATCTGTGAGTAAATCCTTTACCGCGATTGCCGTGATGCAATTGGTGGAGAAAGGCGAAATAAAATTAACGGATTCCCTGCTCGACTATATTCCCGAGCTACCCCAAAGCTGGCGAAAAATTACCATAGAACATTTGCTTACCCACAAGTCCGGCATCTACGACATTATTAATGATTGGTGGCCGCCGACGCCGTTAAATGGCTTGACCAACGCCACGCTGATTCCCTATCTCACCCAACGCCCTGCCTTGGAATTTGAACCAGGTACCGCCTGCGATTACAGCAACACAGGTTATATGTTGCTGGTGAGTGTCATCGAGCGAAAAACCGGCATGAGTTTTTCAAACTATATGCAACAACATCTATTCGGCCCTGCGGGTATGACAGGCTCTTACATCAACGATGAAAACCAAGCCATAAAACCCGGCGATGCACTCAACCGTGGCCAGTTGCGCACGTTTTTTGGTCTCAACATTTATTTAAAAGGCAGCATGGCGCAAGTCAGCTCTGCCGATGATTTTCTTCACTTCTTCGACGCCCTGCGTAACAACAAACTGGTTTCCGCCGACACCAAAGCAGAAATGCTCCGCGTCCACGGAACCCTTCGGGGTTACAACATAGGTTACGGCTACGGTTTCATAGTTGCTGGCGATTACCTGGGCCACTCCGGCGATTGGGATGGCTTCCAAACCGAGATGGGCATCATCAAATCCACAGGTGTTGAGTTTGCGATACTTACCAACTCGGGTAGCAGGACTCAGATCGAGGGCGTTAAGAATATTATTTTCAATACCGCGTTTTGAACGATAACAATTACTGAGCCTGCCCACCAGTGATCAATGCGCGTTTATAGTTTGGTATAAACATTGAGCCTTATCTAATCAGGTTTCACGACACGAATGAGCAACAAGCACCATGTATTTTATTTCATAAGAAAATGAATTATTGTGGGGCGCCTTTATGTCTGGGAATATCGGGTAGCGATAGGCATGGTGCAAGTTGGCCAAGCGGCAGCTTATTTATAATTAAATAATCAAAAATCAATCTAAAGAGGGTTAAAAGTGAATAAAAGTCTTATCTTCGCAGCAGCGCTGTTAACGGCGGTTTCTTTTTCTTCATCTGCACAGCAATGCACTGACGCAGAGATGAAAAAGGTAATGGACGAAGCCGCCAGTGACAAAAAAATGGATGATATTAATCAAAAGAAATTTGATGAAAAGATCGACGCTTTAGCCAAGCTAAAGCATTGGAATGATTCCCAAAAGGCTTCTTATGGGCTGAAAATTATGGAAAGTCACAGCGGTTTTGGCACGGCGCAAGATCCCTTTGCTCTTGCTACGGATATGATGAAGGCAATCCAAAAGAAAGACTGTAAAAAAATGGGCGAGCTAAATAAAAAATCTGTGGAGGTTAATAAAACAATGTGGGCCTCGTTAATCAAAAAAGTTGATGACGATATTGCTGGCGTAAAGTAACGCTCTCTATATAGTGGTCCACCGTCAGGGACGACGAAGAATAATCCATAGGTAGGCTATGAAATTCGTACACTTATTATTGTTAGGCTATTGTCTTCCCGCATTTGCAGAACTGGCTCCTGATACCTTGACCAAAGCGGAAGCGGGTGATGTTGATGCCCAGTACGCAACGGGCATTTACTATTTAAAGGAAAGCAAATAAGAAAACCATTTTCAGCTTGCAAAAAGCTGGTTTGAAAAATCTGCCAAGCAAAACCATGTGCCGTCGCTCTACGAATATGGGCATCTATGTCTAATAACGGATAAAGACAAAGATGCTGTAATTCGTAGCGTTGCATTTATGAGCATGGCCGCTGACAAAGGCTACGCAGAAGCACAGTACCAAATTGCGCTTATTCGCGCTTTGCGCAGTGAGTTTACTGAGGCTATCCCCCTATTTGAAAAGGCAGCCGCGCAAAATCATGCAGGCGCTATGGTGTTATTGGCTGAGTATTACGATCATGGATTTTATGTTCCCAAAGATCCGAAAAAGGCGAATGAACTTGTCAATAAAGCCATTGAGCTTGGCGATCTTTCCGCAAAAAATTTGCTCGGTAGAAAATATGCTGAGGGTGTAGGCGTAAAAAAAGATCCTAAAAAGGCATTTGAACTCTATTCAACGACAGCAGCATCAGGTAATGCCGAGGGGCAATATCTATTAGCCAACTGTTATAGATCCGGTTTTGGTACCAAAAAGAATTATGACGAATCAGTTCGGTTGGCACGGCTAGCCGTGAAAAACGGCAACACTGAAGCGGCTGGAGCTTTATCGGTAAATTATTTATTTGGCTACGGCGTTAAAAAAAATCCAGTACTCAGTTATGCATTGCTAAAATATTGCGGCAAAAGTTGTAATGCTGAAGTTCGTATAAAGATCATGGTTATGACCAATGAAATTTCCGAGCTGGAGCAAGGTGCCGGCGATCAACTGAGCGAGAAAATGTCAAATTCATCCGATGTTCTTGCAGTAGTGGATGAGTACGAAAAATCAAGATAAAAAATGGATTACTATGAAAACAGGTTTTCTCTTAGGTTTTATTTTAATTTTATCCTCCTGTGCATCGAAATTTCAGCCGCAAGCCGGTAATTTTGGTTACAACGTCTTTTCTTCCGGGGAGGGGCGATATCGGATTGAGTATTTCGACACTGAGCCCGCCAATGCCAAACAGCACTTTAACGAAGCTGCAAAGCTGGCCTGTTCGGGTGATTTTACAACGCGCTATACCGGCGAGCACCCTGTCGAAACGGGTTCCTATCTTGTTCCCATTGCGGGTACAAATCAGCGCTTTAGCAGTTATATGCAAATCGTTGAAGGTGAGGTTGTTTGTAAAACCAATAGCAAGCCTTCAATAAACATCGAATCAAGCCCATGGTTTTTTTACGGTAAGCAGAATGAGCCAATACCGGTAAGCAAAGCTTATTTGGTAAAACGATTGGGTGTTGATTATAGCTTTCTATCAAAGGCCGAAAAAATTACCTCTACAACAAGCCCTGGCGAACTCAAAGACATTATGGGGGCTGCAACAAAATACACAGAGTTGGCAGGGAACAGCGAATGGCTGTTTACAGAGGGTTATAAGAAAATTAGCGTATTACGACTCGGCACTTGCATTACGAAAGTAAAATTAGCTGGCGATCCTTTGAGTCTTTTGGCTGCAATGAAAGAAAAGAAACACGCTAAGGGCGAGCCAGAGAGTTTTGATACTTACCTTGCGCCTGAATTTTATTACCTGGTATTAAATAAGGATTGTTGAGCTCGTTAATGCTTATTGAATCATTGATGTGCTTATCCAATAGTGGTGTGCTTAAGCCGCCAATATTTCAAAATGTAATTGTATAACTGTCACTAAAGTGTTTGGCTCTCCAGCCTTCTTTTAGCGCCTCCAGGGCCACATCAAACCTAATTTACTGCGCAGGGGCTATAAAACTATAACCATCGCTAGACCATTTTCGTGTCCTCACGAAAATGGTCTCAAAAAAATCCATTCGACTGAACATTTATCAAATCATATTTTTCAGCATAAGCGTGTACACATTCTTCAGCATTTCCCAAATCACCAAATCTGGCCATCCAATCGGCCTCGTCATAACCAGTATCCTCAATAGCTATCCCATAGTGTTCGATAAGTAATTGATTCACTTCCGCCAAAAATGCGTTACCGCCAGACATTAATCTCGTACTCCCAAAAAATATGTGACTCATAGTCCGTAGACTCATAAGTCACATTAAAACAGCATGAGAACTATTTTGTCTACTTGGAAATAGCCTCATGAGTGAGTCCATTCTTAAAGCCTTTGGCAATCGCATAAAAGCAATACGCTTAGAGCAAGGCATTAGCCAAGAGCAGCTTGGTTTGCTTGCTGAACTTGATAGGACGTATATAAGCGGAATTGAACGAGGTTTACGGAACGTAAGCCTCGTGAATATCGAACGACTTGCAGTTGCGCTAAATGTACGTCCTTCTGAGTTACTAAAGTTTAGTGAGGCTGAAGATGTCTAAACGGGCCTACTATTCAGCTGAACTCAGTGAATTTTTAATAACCGCACCAGAGACGATTGTTGGGGAATTAGCTAAACACCATTCACAGGATCTGGTTTATCAACAGACGGGTGCATGGTTAAAACAAATAGACATTTTACAAACCCAACTTAAAGGCTTTGATTGCGCCCATGTATTTTTTGAGTTTCTTATTCCAAGAATGGGGAAGCGAGCGGATGTTGTTTTGCTTGTTGAAGGCATTATTTTTGTTTTCGAATTTAAAGTTGGTGAGTCTCAATATAGAGCTGCTGATTTGCGTCAGGCCCAAGGTTATGCGCTTGATTTGAGTTGTTTCCATGAGACAAGTCATGATCGCCTAATAGTCCCCATATTGGTAGCTACCAATGCTTTTACGGAGATGCTGGTAATTGAAGAGAAATCATCTCATGTAACTGATTCTGTTAAAGCTAACTCTGAAAACATTGCAACTATCATTAGAAAATTCATTCAAGCGTATCCTTTTGAAAGGATTGCACCTACCGCTTGGATAAATGGCCAATACAAACCGACACCCACGATCATTGAGGCAGCTCAAGCGCTTTATAATAAACATGATGTGAAAGATATCGCTCGTTCAGACGCAAGCGCGATCAATTTATCTGAAACCGTGGGGCGAATAGAAGAAATAATTCATCAGTCTCGAATATCAAAAAGAAAAGTAATTTGTTTTGTTACAGGGGTTCCGGGTGCAGGTAAAACCTTAGTGGGTTTGCAAATTGCAACTAAGCACAATAATCCTGAAGATGAGGAATATGCGGTCTATTTATCTGGCAATGGTCCGCTAGTAAGCGTGTTAAGAGAAGCGTTAGCTAGAGATAAAGCCAAGGACCCAAATCACAAGATATCCAATACAAGACGAGCAACCTCCAAAACAATTCAGAACATTCATAACTTTAGAGATGATTCTCTAAAAAATATTGATAGAGCACCAGTTGAAAAGGTTGTAATTTTCGACGAGGCTCAACGAGCTTGGGACAAGAAAAAAGCATCTGATTTTATGCAAAAAAAGCGAAATCAAGGAGATTTCAATCAATCAGAGCCTGAGTTTCTAATAAGTGTTATGGACCGTCATGATGATTGGTGCGTTATCGTGGCATTGATTGGTGGCGGTCAAGAAATTAATAGCGGTGAAGCTGGCTTAAATGGCTGGTTTTCTGCGCTGCAAAAAAGTTTCAGCAACTGGACAGTGTATTATTCGGAGAAGTTAAAGCAGATGGAATATGCAGGCAGTGAGGTAGATCTTCAATTGCTGGAAAATTCTAAAGCTCATAGCGAGCCGAGCTTACATTTATCGACATCGATGAGATCATTTCGTGCTGATAGGCTTTCACACTTTGTGCACTATCTTATTCACAATCAACATCAGCAGGCAAAATCAGAATACGAAAGTATTGCAGATAAATATCCTATATATGTAGCTCGTGATCTAACCGTTGCAAAGGCTTGGATTAGAAGTCAAGTAAAGGGCTTAAATAGTAGTGGGCTTATCGCGTCATCGGGAGCGAAGAGATTAAAGGCGAAAGGAATATTTGTTGGCAATACTATTGCTGCTGAAGATTGGTTCTTAAATGACTTTGATGACGTTCGCTCCTCTCATTTTCTTGAGGATATCGCCACAGAATTTACAGTCCAAGGTTTGGAGCTCGACTGGTGCCTAGTTGGATGGGATGCAGATTATCGACACAATGGGAAGGAATTTGAGCACTGGTCCTTCAGCGGATCTAAGTGGAAAAAAGTTAAGCAAGAAGAGAACAAGCGCTTTCTTGAAAATACGTATCGTGTGTTGCTTACACGTGCTCGGCAGGGAATGATTATCTACATTCCTTTTGGAGACGAGTTGGATAAAACGCGATCACCCTCCTATTACGACAATACCTATCTATATCTAAAGGAATGTGGATTAAAAGAGCTGAGTTAACTTTCTGCCAACCTTGCCTCTTCGAGGAGTAAGGAACGATGCCTGAGTTCGCGATGAGGGCATAGAAGGGGCGGCGCTGATTTAACCTTTGCTGGTTTTGTTCACGTTGGCTATACAAATCAGGGAAAAGTTAAACCAAGGACCACACTTTTGAGTTGTACGTCACAAAAGTTCGGCTATAGTAATCAACTTAAAACTATAGGACCTGGGTACTAGCACTCCAGGCCATTTGGACATTAGCCGCCTAGAGGACTTAAGCATGGCTAATTGGCAGGACGATGAGCTGCTGCTTAGGCCGCAACTCAATTGCCGAACCGTTTTCGGAACGTTACATCGCCGCAATCTTGATTTTATTCAACTGGCCGAGGTCATAGGATGCAAAGCATCTGTCTTGGCGTTTAAACCAACCAAAACCCACCTCGTACAAACCGTCTTTCGCCGCGCCCTACTCACAAACTACAACCATCGTTGCGCCATATCAGGTTTAGCCATTCCAGAATTATTAGTAGCAAGCCACATCACCCCTTGGGCCGCCGACGAAAAACTCCGCGCAAACCCAACGAACGGCATAGCCCTAAACGCACTTTACGATAAAGCCTTTGATCGGCATTTAATTTCGTTTGATGACGAATTTCGCTTGGTGCTTTCTGATCGGATTAAAAGGCAGGAAAATAATCAAATGATTCAGGAATATTTCTTTGGGTTTGAGGGGAAGGTTTTGGAGATGTTGGAGAGGTTTTTGCCGGATAGGGAGGCGTTAAAGCAAATCGAAAGGTTATGTACAACATTTTATATCAATACGAAACAAAAATTTAATATTAAAAATCATGGAGAGTCCAGTGTCATTAATAAAGTGTAATGAATGCGAAAATCAAATATCTACTTTTGCTAATTCATGCCCCAAGTGCGGTGCTCCGGTTGGAGTTGTGTCGGGACTAAGTCCTAATGCAGAAAGAAAAGGTAACAGTTTTTCTCTGATTGCGTTTTCAGTACTAATCGTTTTGGTTTTTGTGGG
Organism: Cellvibrionaceae bacterium; assembly: GCA_021151695.1. Classification (GTDB taxonomy): domain Bacteria; phylum Pseudomonadota; class Gammaproteobacteria; order Pseudomonadales; family Cellvibrionaceae; genus Cellvibrio. Next base: position 171,061 of record JAGKWU010000009.1, read on the forward strand.
GCTTCTATTGCCTAAATATTTAGAAATGAAGGAGGATGAGAAAAAAATCGAAGCAGAAATAGAAAGAATTAAAAATCTTCCACAGCTTCCTATCTCTGTTGGATATAGAAGTGCTCTAATGGGCTCAGGGTTAGTGGGACAGTTTAAGAATAATTCCAGCCGATATTTGACGGTGATTATGTCTGCTTACAATCCATCTCTCAATCAAAGTAAAAATTTCAGATTAGATATTGCTCCTAATGAAACAAAGGAAATAGGACACATGGAAGGTTGGGTTTTTGCCTCTGGCGACATTGTCACTATTTCTCATGATGAATATAAAACTGCTGAATTTAAGATTCCTTAAAATATTTAGTAAAATGAAGTTAAACGATAAGTAGCTGTAAATTTTACTATGTCTCAATTGTCGAGCGTGCCACCCTTAAAATAATATTTGTTCTCACATCGCATACTCTATCGCGAGGTTATATGAATGAGCCAACTGCTTGATCCCGCATCTGCTTATATTACTCTGCGTCACCAGCACCCTGCTTGGCAACTACTGGCCGCGCGTCGTGCGCCATTGGTGTTGATGTGTTTAAAAACCCTGTTTCAACACAGTCAAACAGGCATCGCACAGGAAGATGCGCTGCAATTGCTTACAGACATTCTGGCTTCCCACGCAAATAACGACGAGTTTGAGATCAATACCGATGACTATCCGGCGTTGGCACGCCGAGAATTGCGTGAATGGATCAAGCGTGGTTTGGTGGTGGAGCGTGAAGGTGAATTACTAGCTACTGATGCCTTGCAGCGCACGCTGGATTTTGTGGATGGCCTTGATCGGCGCCTGATGACCTCCACTGCATCACGCCTGGCTACGGTGCAACGAGAAATTGAAAACCTAGATGCACGCCTAAATCCCGATCCAAAATCACGGGTGGGTCATCTTGAGCGTAAGATCCGGGCGCTTACTGACGAATTAGAGCGAGTTAAACGTGGGGAGTTTACGGTGCTAAGCGGTCAACCTGCTATTGAAGGCATACGTGAAATTTACAATCTCAGCATGAGTTTGCGCGCCGATTTTCGCAGGGTAGAGGACTCCTATCGCACAGCTGATAGAGAGCTACGTCACTCCATAATCAATGACAATCATCATCGTGGCGCTATAGTCGATAGTTTGCTCGATAGTCATGACAACTTGCTTGAAACACCAGAAGGACAAGTTTTTGATAGTTTTTATGAGCAATTAAACCGATCTGTTGAGTTGGACAATATGAAGCAGCGGGTACGCAATATTCTCCGTAACCCACATATTGAGCAGGCGCTCAACCGGCAGCAACAAGTGGAATTACGTTGGTTGATTGCCCAATTGGTGGGTGAGTCGGCCAATATCATTCGTGCTCGGGCGCGCAGCGAGCGTGATGTGAAAGCCTTCCTGAAAACCGGTCTAGCCACTGAACATCACCGCGTAGGCGAGTTGTTGCGCGAGCTTCTACAGGTTGCATTGGATATAGATTGGGGCGATGCAACTGAACGCCGCAGTTCCGTGCCATTCCCTGTAGTGGCTGTTGCGGTGAGTGGTTTGCCATTGATTGAAAGATTGCGTTGTAAATCTCTGGAGTCAGATGACACGATTGACCTGGAGTTGAGCGAGCAACACACGAACTTGATTGATATAGAAGATGATTTTTGGAGCGCGTTTGATACTCTGGATCGCGACCAGCTATTACAGGACACTTTACAAGTGCTCTCCCAGCAAAACAAATCCATGGGTATTGCGGAATTGGCAGGGCACTTACCACCCACTCATGATCTAGAAAACTTGGCACTTTGGTTAACTATAGCGCGTGAGGCTGATGTCCCCGTTCATATCGAGCAAGAAAATGTGGACGTGATTGATCGAGAGGGTAAATCGGTACGTTTCACTGTGCCCAAAGTCGAGCTTGCCGCTGCCGCGCTGGCCAATATTGTTTGGGAAATATAAAACGAGAAATGGAAGCTATGAATCCAATGAGTCTTGTATTGAGGGATATCATTCAATGAGTGGCCTGTTTGACGATCAGATACTAAAGGCGGCTAACCAACCCGCCGTTGATGAGCAAAGCTCAGCATATACGCTCGACACCGCGAATGACTTTACTGCGCTGGCTTCTGATCAACTTATCGGAAGCCAAGGCACAGCCACAGCTAGCCCGATAAAAATTGCCGTGCAGGAATTATTAAAACTCGGAGTGTTGGAGGCTGAACGAAAACCCAATCTTTACCAAACCGCGCTCACTCAGCAAACTGTTATGAATCAAATTCTGGAGCCCTTTGACTTGGCTTTGAAAATAGATGACATACGAGGCTTGGCCTTATTGGTGGTGGCGTCGACCTTTGAGTGCGATGACGGCAGTGACGAATGGAGTCACCCGTTGGTGAGACGCCAGAGGCTTACACTTGAGCAGTCACTGCTGGTGGCGATATTGCGCCAAATTTACGTATTGCATGAGCAGGAAAAAGGTATTGGTGCCGGTGCCGCCGTTGTGCATGTGGATGATCTTTTACCGCAAGTACAAGTTTATTGGGGTGATCTAGGTAGCGATGCGCGCGAACAAAAACGTCTGCGCGTTTTGCTCGATAATCTGAAAAGCCACGGGGTAGTATCGGATATCAATGAGCAGGATCAGTTTCTGATTCGCCCAATCATTACTCACTTAGCCGACCCTGCCAGCTTGACTAACTTGCTACAACATTTCCGCACCCGCGTGCGGAGTAATCGTATTACAGCTTCATCGGAGCAAGACGAATGAATTTGCCCATGCTTGAAACCACCTCAGCAAGCAATCTCACAAATGCCTATATTTTACAGCAACTTGCTGTGTTCAACTGGGGGCCTTTTGCCGATATCCACCGCGCGGAAATAGATCCAAGAGGCAGTGCAATAATTGGCGCCACAGGCAGTGGAAAAACCACACTGATAGATGCGCTGATGACACTGATTGCCGCGCAGCCAAAATACAATTTGGCCTCCACAGGCGGGCATGAAAGTGACCGTGATTTGGTTTCTTATATTCGTGGTGTTAGCGGTGCAGGAAACGACAGTGGTGATAACCAACATATCGCGCGTGCGGACAAAACCATAAGTGCGATTCATGCTTGTTTTGCCAATGCCGCGCAACAGGTTCACCTTGCAGCAATTTTTTGGATTGATGGAACCAGCTCAGCACCTGCAGATGTAAAACGCCTGTGGTTTTTTGGTGAGGCTTGCTCTTGGTCGCTGGAGGAATGGCTCAGTCTGCATCACCACGAAGGTGCGCGTGCGGTAAAAGCACTCGTGCGTGAAACACCCTGTTTGCAGGTATTTGATAATAAAAAAAACTATCTCGCACAGGTGCGCCGTTTTTTTGAGGTTGGTGAAAACGCGTTTACACTGCTCAATCGTGCTGCTGGCTTAAAACAACTCAACAGCATTGATGAAATTTTTCGTGAACTAGTTTTAGATGATCACTCAGCTTTTGAGCGTGCAGCTGAAGTGGCAAGTGAGTTTGATGATTTGGCAGATATTCACAGCGAATTGGAAATTGCGCGCAAACAATTACAATCTCTACTGCCTATTGAACATACCAATACTGATTATCAAGATAACTTTACTCAATTGCAGGAACTACGCGAGCTATTAACCATTTTACCAGTTTGGTTTGCACAGCAGGGGCACACACTTTGGTCGCAAAAAGAGCAACAGCTAACACAAGATATTCATAAACTCTCCGAACGTATGGCGGAATTGAAGCAGCTGATTATTAGCCGTCAAGGTATGGCTACAACACTCAAAGATATTTACTTGCAAGCAGGCGGAGCAAGCGTTGAACAACTGCGTGAACAGATCAGTATTCAAGAGAGATTTACTACTGAATTGCAACGCAATGCACAGGATTATCGTCGGTTCACCCAGCAACTGCAGTTGGATGACACCCTTAGCGCAGAAACACTGCTGGCCAACCAAGCGCAATTGTCACAATTAAAAGATCAGGTGGAGCAAGCACTCGAGGTTGCAAAAACACAACGTATTGCAATCAGTGCTGAATTGCATAGACGCCAAGAGCAATTGGCTGAGCTTGAAGAGGAGCGGCGTAAAATCAGCGCGCGGACCTCCAACATTCCTGGCAATTTTCAAGACTTTCGCACAGAGCTTGCGCAGGCACTTTCGCTTGACGAAGAACAGTTACCGTTTGTTGCTGAATTGGTTGAGGTCAACGCTGAGCAGAGTATGTGGCGTGGCGCAATCGAGCGTGCCATAGGCAGCCATCGCCTGCGCATTCTGGTGCCGTCCGCAGTGATGCAACAGGCATTGGATTGGGTTAACTACCGAGATAATCGACTGCATGTGAGGCTGGAGAATGCAACAGCACCTGCCACCGCAATCCAATTTTTAGATGACGGTTTTACGCGCAAGCTCAACTTCAAAACCCATAGACATCGTGAAGCGCTTAAGGTCTTGTTGGCAGATATTGATCGCCACTGTGTGGACTCGCCACAAGCCTTACAGCGTACGCCTCATGGTATAACTGCAGAAGGATTAATGTCTGGCAAAAGCGGACGTTTTGAAAAGCAGGATCAACAGTCGCTCGATAAGGGTTGGATGACCGGGTTTGATAATAGAGACCGCCTCGCCAGCCTCGCGCATGAGCTACAGGAAACCGAATTGGCACGGCGCGAGTACCAGCAGGGTTATGACACTATAGAGCAGCAAGTAAAAAAGCTGGAAATCCAATTACACTTACAGAAGCAGCTCGCTGAATTAGTGTTTGAGAAAATCGACCTACCTAGTGCGCAACAACTTTTAGCAGATTTAGAAGAGCGTCTGGCTCGCTTGACTGATCCTCACTCAACAGTAGAAAAGGCGCTACGCGATTACGAGCACGTCGAAGTTGAACTACAACAATTATTTACTCAGGACCGCGATCTAAATAACCAGTGGGGAGCGTTACGGGCGCAATGCGATCATGCTGCGAATTTGCGCAAAAAATCCTTTGCCCGCATTGGTGATGGATTGACTGATGCACAGCAGGTGCTTGCACAAAACCACCTCGTGCTGCCAAATGATATTGCCCCCGATGATTTGGAGTCGCATGAGCGAGGTGACCGTGACCGCTTGGAAACAGCGCGCGATACTATTGATGCCAAAGTCAATCAATTAAAAATAAAACTGACTAATCAAATGAACGCTGCTAAAAATCTGGATACTGGTGCACTGTTAGAGGTGGGGAGCGCCTTGCAGGATATTCCTGCCTATCTCAACCGTCTACGAATATTAAGTGAAGAGGCTTTACCAGAAAAACTTAATCGTTTTCTAGGTTATCTAAATAAATCCTCAGATCAAGGTGTTACTCAGTTGTTGCAAGGCATAGATAACGAAGTAGCGATGATAGAGGAGCGCATCGCCGACTTAAATAACACTTTACGTCGCGTAGATTTTCAAGCCGGGCGTTATTTGCAATTGGAGCCACAACGTGTTTTGCATGAAAGCCTGCGCAAATTGCAAGGGGCTCATCGTCACTTGCGTTCAGCGGCATTAAGCGATGACCAAGGGGAGAGCCACTACAAGGCTCTACAGCAGCTGGTTGGTTTGTTGTGTGAAGCGAGCGACAATAAAAAACGAACGCTTGGATCACGTGCACTGCTCGACCCACGTTATCGCCTGCAGTTTGCCGTTCTGGTTTGTGATCGGGCAAGCGGCGCTATTATTGAAAAACGTACCGGCTCTCAAGGTGGCAGCGGCGGCGAAAAAGAAATTATTGCCAGTTATATCCTTACTGCTTCTCTTAGTTACGCGCTCTGCCCAGATGGTGCGGCGCAACCTTTGTTTGCCACCATCGTGTTGGACGAGGCATTTTCCAAAAGCTCGCAAGCGGTGGCGGGCAGAATTGTGTCAGCCTTGCACGAGTTTGGTTTACATCCCTTATTTGTTACACCCAATAAGGAAATGCGTTTGCTGCGTGCCCATACTCGCTCGGCTATTCTTGTGCATCGCAAAGGTATGCGCGCTACGCTCACTGCGCTCACTTGGGAAGAGCTGGAGCAGCATGCGCGCCAAAAATTACAAGAACATACAACTAGCTTATGAAATCACCAGCTGACTTAATTGCCATTCTCTCGCGTCAATGGCGGAGTGCAGATTTGCGGGAATCTCGCCTGTTGGATGTGAGGTCTTGGCCGCTAAAATTCACTATTGGTAAACCAACGGCCAATGAATTAATTAACAAACTTGATCAGGTGCGTGCGCGTATTCATGCTTGGAGGCAGGTGAGTATTGGTACAGTACATTGGCAGCCAATACAGTTTAAAAGTGCACGTGATCCCATCGACATCCCGTACGAATGGGAGTTTCACAGGCCATCACAGTGGATTGAGGCAACACAGGATGCTGACATTCGGAAACAATACTGTCGCTTGGAGGTATTAGTAGAGGCTGCCCATCCAGACTTTCATCGCTTGTTAATTCGACAGTTGCACAGCTTGCGTGAAAAATCAGAGGCAGATATCAAACTGGCACTGAGTGTGGCTTTACAACTCGAAACCGGCTGTGCCCAAGGTGCACCTTTACGAGCCTTGAGTGTGTGCGGGGTAGACAGCAAATTCTTTGAGCGCAACCGTAACCTGATTGTTAAATTACTTGATATTCGTTTTGATGGTCTTATAAGCGAACAAGGGTTGGAAGCTTTTTTAAATGCAACAGAGAGCAATGACCACTGGTTATTGGTGGTGGATTTGGATGGAGGGTTATTACCTTTTCAACAATTACGAGTACGCGATACCGAATTAGCCAGTAATACTCTTCCTGGAAAAAATTTGTTGATTGTGGAAAACGAAAGTTGTCGTCATCAATTACCAAATCTACCGAATACCATTGCCATTCTTGGTGCGGGTTTAAATCTCGCGTGGATGAAATCAGATTGGCTCGCTCTGAAAAAATTAGCCTATTGGGGCGACTTGGATACATGGGGACTGAGCATGTTGGCGCGCGCTAGAGAGTACCAACCTTCACTAACTCCCCTTTTAATGACACAAGCGGTATTCGATGCAGCATCCACTAAAGCCGTTACTGAAAAAGTCCACGCCAGTGCAGTGTCGCTTATTGCGCTCACTCCTGCAGAACAATTATTGTTTCATTATTTGTTGAAACAAGAAAAAGGGCGATTAGAGCAGGAGTTTATCGCGAAGGAAAAGGTGGTGCAGGCGATCGCACAATGGGCTAATACTGAAATTAATACTTTTACGAACGTCATAGTTGAGCATACCTCAGCTCAATGAATCTATGATTTTGGTCGTAAATGGAGCGATGGCTTTTAAGGAGAATTAGAATTCTATGTTCTCAACATCTAATTAAAATACCCTCCCAAATACAAGTGAGCCAAAATAGCTAACATCCAAACTATTCCGGCTCACTTATTTGCTTTAATAAAATCCCTTATTTACGATTAATTGCAACCACCGTAACTTCGACTAACTAACCGGCCCGCCAGCCGACTATTTAGAGGGATTTTTATGACGCAATTTTCACAACCACCAGCCTCGCCTCAGGAGCTAACCACCCTCTACGACGACTTCACCCAACTCCAAAGCCTATGCATTTTCTCTGCGATGCTGCCGTTGCGGCAAACGTTGCAGGTAATTTGTGAGGTGATGGATTAAGGTTTTGGGGCACATTACATATTGTTTGCGATGTCGTGTGCTTTATTTATGGCGGGGAAATGACAAAAGTTGCTTTTGCCGATTGCTTCAATTTTTATAAAAACCTTGATGGAAAAGGTAAAAAAGTCCTTTTAAGATCTGCTCGCCGTTGCCCTCTTACTCGGAGAATGCGAAGGGTGCCGCAAGGATTATTTTATCAATCGATGAAAAGGAGAATTTTCATGAAGCGAAGCGCCTTGTTATTTTTTTCTTTTGTTCTTAGTTTTTTAATCACCGCCTGTGGCGGAGGTGGTGGCGGTTCCAAGCCTGATACGTCACCGTCCCCTGTTCCTGCAACCTCGACACCGGCCACCTCAACACCAACCACTTCAGCATCTTCTGCTTCCACAACCTCTGCGCCCAACTCGTCTGCAGCAACTTCGGTAACAAGCAGTTCATCAAGCACGAGCTCATCTGTGTCAACTTCATCGGCGACCAGCTCATCAAGTTCTGTTGCATCAATAGCATCAGGTCCGACAGGTGTGCTCTGGCATGACAACTATGCGCTGGATTATCGCGAGGGTGTACAACTGGCGCATCTTGATGGCAGTGCGCCAACGCAAATTTCCACTAACGATGAAGCCACGGTTGACGTGTGGCCAGATGGAACCCAATACGTAATAACGGATTGGAAAGTTTATGATGACTACACAGAAATCACCGTGATTGATCGCGCCAGCGGCAAAACGATTTATCAAAAACAAGTAGATGGCTTCCTGCGGAGCGTAAAGCCCTCACCTACCAATAAAAGTGTGATGAAGGTGCGCCTTGGTAAAGATTCCATTTCGCCGTTTGATGAATTTATTTTGGATTTATCCAACAACAGCGTTCGCTATATCATCTCTGAGAGAGATTGGTTTTCGTGGATGCCAGACGGGCGCTTTATGCTGATCAATATAGACACGGGCAACATACGGATTCTGACTCTGCCAAACGCCAGTAGGGACAAGGCGGAGGAGACGACTGTAGGTCATCTGACGGTGCCGGATGATAGGTTTATGGGCGATTTTAATGTGAGCCCCACAGGCAAGCAGATCATTATGATCATGAATCGTCGCGGCACTACATCGGCAGAGCCGGATTTATGGATTGGCAATATTGATGGTTCCGCATTTGAACAACTCACCGAAACCAAATTAATTGCGAGTGCCGCTTGGTCGCCCGATGGACACTATGTTGCTTACACAACGGACACAGGCAGCATCTGCAGTTTTGGTGGTTGCCTTGGCTCGTGCGACCAATGGTATACGCCGGTGAACTTGCGCAAAGTGCAGGGCTTACCCAACACGCCGGGCAGTGAAGTGTTCAGGGTGGTTAATCGCTATGGTGATGAGCAAACCCTGGGTTGTTCTGTGCTGGCCTGGACGCCGTAATCTTATCGCGACTGTGAGCAGTTTTATGGTTTGATAATGCGTGGCCATTTTTTTCGATGGCCACGCAAAAAAAAATTAAACCTTGCGACGGCGCTGCCTTAATCCAATGCCCATCAGCCCCAGGCCCAATAATAAAATCGGCGCAGGTTCGGGAATGCGGGTGATTTCTGCATCCAGGCGTGCGGAGTTTAGCCAGAGGTTATCTGTGTAAGCGACAAACCAGCTGGATACTTCGCCGAAGAGATCGACGTTTTGCAAACAGGTCTCTTCGTCATTAACGTAATCCGAGTATTGGCAGCTGTAGGTTTTATTCCACGAAATGGCGAAGCTGGTGATGCCTGTATCTATATCGGCAAAGATGGATCTGCCATCAAATATCCATGAGTAAAAAATAATAAATTCCCAATTGCTCATGTCCTCCCAGTTTTCCATGTCTTCTTCGGTTTCCACAATTTCGCGAATATCAAAACTCAACTTGAGGCTGGTAATGGAATCCGTGTGGTGGTTATAGCCATGGTCGACGAGATTAAATGTGAGCCCCGTATATTGGCCATTAACCATCGGCGCGTTGAATTCAATTACATCGCTGATGACTAAAGCTTGCGCGCAAAGGGCGTTGCTAAAAAGTAGGCCGAATACAATAAGTTTTACTAGTTTCATGATGCTACTCCTTCATCAGATGAGAATTTTGCGTGTGGTTAAACAGGCGAGCCCCAAGCCGACTAATAAAAGCGGTGAGGGTTCGGGGATGCGGGTGACCTCGGCGTCCAGGCGCACTTCTCCGAGCCATAAATTATTGTTGAGGGCTAACACTGTGCTGGACATGATGCCGTCCAGATCAAGGTTTTCCTGGCAGCCTTCCTCTTCCCAGGGTGTAAATTGGCAGTCGTAGGTTTTGGTCCAGGGCCGTTCATAAGTCTTGATGCCTGTGTCTATATCGGCATAAATATCCCGGCCATCAAATACCCAGGAATAGAAAATAATAAATTCCCAGGTGCTCATATCATCCGGATTGGTGAAATCTTCTTCATTCTCTACAATTTCGCGAAAATCAAAACTCAGTTTTATATGGGTAATGGTATCGGTGCGGTGGTCATAACCATGATCGGCAAGGTTGAACATAAAATTTTCGAATTTGCCATTTACCATAGGTGCGTTGAATTCATGCACATCGCTCAGGATAAGCGCATTGGCCGATGTGGTGCTGGCAAGCAATGCCGTGAATAAAAAATATTTAGCAGCGAATAAAAAAGGTTTTAGCAATTTCATGCTGTTACTCCTTCAACTGGTGTTGGTTAAAGGTGACAAGATGTTTTTTTGTTGACGAGCACGCAGCAGTGTCTTCTGGCAATGGCGATAAGACCTAACCCCATCAACAGCAAGGGTGCGGGTTCCGGGACGCGAGTGACTTCTATTTCTGCGCGTACATCGCCGAGCCATAAATTATCGCTGCCTGACACTATAGTGCTGGACATAATGCCGTCGAGATCGAGGTTTTCTACACAGGTGTTTGATTCCCATATCTCTACCTGACATTCATAGGTTTTGTTCCAGGAGGTAGCAAAGCGTTCAATGCCGGTGTCTATATCGCCATAGATCACCCTGCCATCAAATATGCGCGAATAAATAATCAGGGGTTCCCAGTCAACCAGATCTTCCCAATGGGCGGGATCTTCTTCGGTTTCGATAATTTCACGAAAATCAAAACTGAGCCTTACGATGGTGATGGTATCGGTGCGATGGTTGTAACCCTTGTCGGCAAAGTCAAAAATAAATGTGTTCGTTTTGCCATTTATCAGCGGTGCATTGAATTCGTATACATCACTCAAGACAAATGCATTGGCGGAAGCGGCGCAACTACAGATGGCGCCGAATAAAATAGCGTTTAAAAATCGCATGGGGCTGCTCCTTCATGGTGGAAATAATCGAAACGGCAAGTAAAAGGGATTGAGGTGACGCAAGCGGTAATCTTGAATGAGTTAAAAATAAAAGCAGCATACGCACCAACTTGGCGGTAGCCTGTTAAATCAAGATGTTATTTTGGGGTGGCGTTTAAGCTTTATTCGAGATGTAAATCTGTTCGACAACTGAAAATTTTTTTCGCCGTTTGGTTGATTCCCACGGCTGGCGCTTGCAATCACCTTGATTGGCATCGACAATGCCGAAAAAATAATGCCACCCAGAGATATCAATGAACGTGACAACTTCCCCACAAACGACCAACACTGCAAACTCGCCTGCCCGTGTGCTCTTCGCCAGTGTGATAGGCACCGCCATCGAATTTTTCGATTTTTATATTTATGCCACCGCTGCGGTGCTGGTGTTTCCGATTTTATTTTTCCCCAAGGGCGATGCCACTATTGCGACCTTACAATCGCTTGCCACCTTTGCCCTGGCGTTTTTTGCGCGGCCCATTGGCTCGGCGTTGTTTGGGCATTTTGGTGATCGCATTGGGCGCAAAGCGACTTTGGTGGCGGCGCTGATGACGATGGGGATTTCCACCGTGTGCATCGGCCTCTTGCCTTCCTATGCTTCGATTGGAATTGCCGCGACTGTGTTGTTGTGCATTTGTCGTGTCGGCCAGGGTATTGGCCTGGGTGGTGAATGGGGCGGTGCTGTGTTATTGGCTATCGAAAATGCGCCGGAGAAAAAGCGCGCGCTCTATGGCATGTTTCCACAACTCGGCGCACCTATAGGATTTATTTGTTCAACGTCAGTATTTTTATTATTAACCCACAATTTAACCGATGCGGATTTTTTTAGTTGGGGTTGGCGTATACCGTTTATTGCCAGTGCGCTATTAGTGTTGGTGGGTTTGTACGTGCGTTTGAACCTGGAGGAAACACCGGCCTTCACGCAAGCAATGAAGGAGAATCACCGCGTGCGCGTGCCTATGCTGAACGTGCTTACGCAACACACAGGTGTTTTGATTCTCGGCGCGCTTCTGGCGATTGCGGCCTTTGCGGTGTTTTACATCACCACCGTATTCACGCTGGGCTGGGGCACCAGCAAGTTGGGTTATACGCGCGAAGATTTTTTGATTCTGCAACTCTATTCTGTTTTTGTACTCGCCTTAACGATTTGGCTGTCGGCATTGGTTGCCGACAAGCTCGGCCGTCGCTGGATGTTAATGTTAAGCGGCGTTGCGGTGATGGCATTCGGTTTGGTGTTTGCCCCGCTGTTAAATTCAGGTACAAATCTGGGTGTGTTGGCGGTGTTGTGCCTGGGCTTTAGTGTGATGGGATTAACCTATGGTCCGCTCGGCACTGCACTCGCTGAAATATATCCAACAGAAGTGCGCTACACGGGCGCATCGCTCAGTTTTAACCTGGCGGGCATTATTGGCGCATCGCTGACACCGGCGATTGCGAGTTGGTTGGGTGTTAATTTCGGGCTTGCGTCTGTGGGTTATTACGTCGCTTTCGCCGGTTTGCTTACGCTCGCTGCCGCTACGCGATTGCCTAAATATTCTGATCAGGCGTCTTCATAAATAACCAAGGGCGTGCTGTCATTTTTTTTTGCCTGGTACATAGCAACGTCAGCACGATTTATCAGGGTATCGGCATCCTGGCCGTGGGTTGGGTAGACACTCATGCCGATGCTGGCAGATAAATGAAAGGAATGGCCCAGTACGGAAAAAGGCACGGCGATGGACTTTGATACCTTTTGGGCGATTACAACAGCATCGGAAACTTTGGAGATCTCTGGCAACAGAATTAAAAACTCATCTCCGCCGTGTCGGCTTACTGTGTCCAGCGCGCGGACAGAAAGTGAAAGGGTTTTTGCTATATGCAGTAAAACCAGATCGCCTATGTTGTGGCCAAAAGTATCGTTAATGGCTTTGAATTTATTTAAATCTAAAAATAAAACTGCAATTTTTTTGGTACTGCGTTTTGCGGATGAGATGGCAAGGGCAAGACGATCTTTATAGAGCAGACGATTGGGTAGGCCGGTAAGTGAATCCATCGCGCAGGAAAGTGTTAGCTCGGTAATATCTTTGTCGCGCTGGGCGGTATCGACTTGTGCGGCGCAAGTCGCTATCACTAAATGTTCATTTGCTTTAAGCAAATCAGTTTGCTTGGACGTCCAGCTCTTTTCCAGCTCTATAATTTTTTGTTCAAGATTGTGCAATATCCAGCGGTTTTTGAGGATTTGGCTTTCGAGTTTTATGAGTTCAAGATTAGCAACCCCAACATCAGTGTGGCGCTTCAAGGTTGGCGATGACATTACCGCTTCCCTTTTAACGTTGATATAGGGAACGCTTAAATGGCTGTTTAATGGCGCCATATTGATGGAGTCGAGCAGTCGATGCGCGAGTTCAGAGCCCACCAGTGTGGCTAATTGAGTGTGCAGCGCTTCAAACGACTCCTTTCCCCCTTCGATGATTTGGTTGTTGCTTTGGTCGGAGAGTACTGCTTTGAGCACAGAAAAATCGATGCTTGTCAGGTGGTTTTCATGGGCGTCGTTGAGCCAGGGGTGAAGCGGGCTGGCAATATCGAGGCAGCGGTTGTACAGCGCTGTGAAGCCTCGCATGCCTACAATAGGAATGAGCATCAGCTCGATTCGCTGCCACAACGCGGTGATTTCAATGGCATTTTCCAACTCGGGGGATTGAAGGAACTTGGGAGCATAGGTTTTCAATGGGGGAGCCTTGTAGGAGGAAAAAACCTGGAGCACATATATGGAAGCAGATATAGGTGGGATCTAGTCAGCTTATACCTAATTACAGCTAAAAGAAGGAACTTATCGACCTTATAACACGCGCTCATAAGCCATTAAACGCAGGCCAACTCAGGATGGTCACCTTGTTCAACGCGCAACCGGCTGTTCTAATTGTTGCAATTTAATAAGACCTACAGCGAATGCCAGCTATGCACGAAGCTTTCAAAATTTTTATCCTCTCCACCATTATCATTACGCTCTGGATGGCGTTTTTGTTGTTGCAGGATAAGCGCAGCCATAAATTGTTGAACCGTTGGTTCGCGGCGTTTTTGGTGGCCTTGACCCTGCCGCAGATGGATCTTTATGCAAACCAGATTGTGCAGGGCGGATACCTTAAGCTGGCGTTGGTGGCGGCATCATTTTTGTGGCTTAAGGGACCGTTTATGTGGACCTTTATCCAGGTGCTTACCCGTAAAGACACCAGTCTTCGTCGCATGTTTGTGCATTTTATTCCCTGGTGCTGCGCGCTGGTTGTTCTGTTAAATGCTCCCCGGCTGATTGTGCCTTTTGTGTTGGCGGGTATGTGCCATATGCTCGCGTATTTATTAGCTTGCTTATGGCAGTTAATTCACAAGCGCCGCTACCTGGCGGATGTGTGGAACGGTTTTCAAAACTCGGCGTTTTACTGGTTGCTCTATGTGATTGGCGGAGTGATGTTATTAGGCGCTGTCGATCTGGTGGTGATGTCGCTGGTATTTGGCGGCCTGTTGAGCGGCTATGATGTGTTGGATTATTTTGCCTTCCCATTGTTTTCGATTTATGTGCTGTCGGTGGGATTTCTCAGTGTGTATCGCCCGGAGTTATTGTTTCGCGAACCATCCACAGAAACATTTGTGGAGGCTGTAAACAGCGAAGCAGTTGAGATAGCTCAACCGGACGAACAGCAAGAACAAAAAGGCCAGCAACAAGAGCAGAAAGAGAGATACCTGGAGCTGGATCAACCAGTCGCCCAAGCCCTGATGCAACAGCTAGCTCAATTGATGCAGGAGCAGCATGTCTATCGCCAGAACGAATTGTCGCTACCCGAGCTGGCGGCATATCTGGATATTAGCGTGCACCAGGTGTCGGAATTATTGAACGTACATATTGGCTGCAGCTTTTACGATTATTTAAATCAGTACCGGCTGGAGCATGCCTGCCGTTTACTGGCGGATGCGGATTGCCAGTTGCGTATTCTGGATATAGTGTTTGAAGCCGGTTACAACAATAAAAATACTTTTTATCGTGTGTTTAAAGACAGCTTGGGTGTCACACCCAATCAATACCGTGCCAGTGCTTTGGGAGCAGATTCGCCGGCGATTACGGCAGTGGAAATCTAGCGAATCCGTGTATTTGGTCAGGTCACTCTTGATCGAAAAGGACATACAGGTGCATCGCCACACCTAAAGTGCAATCCCCGAATATTAATTCAAGGATTGCACTATGAAATACCTCCTTCTCTCCTTATCGTTGTCAGCCTTGCTGATGGGCTGTGGTGGCGGCCATGACAAAAAGAAGCCCGACTCATCGGGTAACCCGCCGCCGTCATCCGTGAGTTCGTCCAGTTCATCCCTGAAGAGTACAAGTACGTCGACGAGCAGTAGCTCATCTTCTTCCACCACAACCAGTTCTTCCTCGTCGAGCAGTGTGGTGAGTTCAATTCCTTTTGCCTTCAAATCCGACAGCTTTATATCGGGTGACAAAATCCCTATTAAATATTCTTGCTTCGGTGGCGAAACCAGCCCGGATTTGCAGTGGGAGATTAGCTCGCCCGACATCAAAAGCTTTGCGCTCATCGTGGAGGATTACGATGCAATTGCGTTGGTCGGTTATCCCTACGTGCATTGGAATGTGTATAACATACCAGCAGCGACCCATCAGATAGTGGAAGGTGCAACCTTGCATGCGATGCCGCTGGGCAGTATTGAAGGTTTGAATCACGACGGCCTGCGCAAATACTCTGGCCCCTGCCCACCAGAAGGCACTGGCACGCACCACTACTTCTTTGCGCTCTATGCCTTGAATAAAGCTGAGCTGTCGATAGGCGCCAATAAGGTTTATATGCGCAGCGAGTTTGAAACTGACTATGCCAGCGCGATTATCCAGAAGGCGGAAATCACAGGTAGTTATTTTTATAAGTAGCGCTGTTAATCTCCCCCGCCCCCTCTTTGTCAAAGAGGGGAACCCCTCCCTTTTGCAAAGGGAGGTTGGGAGGGATTCAATTAACTGGTATGGCTGGCCGCAACCTACAGCTGGCTTACAGTGAGTAATATAATGCTCAAAAATATGGTAAAGCTAAAAATATGAGCATTATTCTTCTCAATATTGAATGATTGTGCTAATTTTGAGCAGAATACTTCTCATGGTTAGCTGCTATGAAACTCACCCTTCAACTTTTCCATCATGGCCGCTGGCAGGATGCGGCAGAGCTTGGGTTTGCTGAACCTGAGCGGGGGCGCCTTGGCCCAGTGACCATGGGTTATCTCGGACTCGAGTATGCGTTGGAGTGGATGGGGCGCGATGACCAGCATGCGGTAGGCATGAATTTCCCAGTGGATTTGATGAGCACCTACCGCGCCGGCCATTGGTTTAGCCTGCTGGACGACATAATGCCCGCCGGTGCCAGCCGCCGTTATTGGGTTAACCATTTGGATATTGCTCACCTTTCACCGGCCCAGCAGGATTTTGCTTTGCTGAGCAAAGGCACCATTGCGCCTGTAGGCAATATCCGCGTTAAAGAAGCCCTACCCGAGCCCATTGCCGACAGCCAATTAGCGAGCATGCGTTTTACCCTGAACGATGTTGTTGAGCGCGATAGTGACTTTATGCAGTACG
Organism: Cellvibrionaceae bacterium; assembly: GCA_021151695.1. Taxonomy (GTDB): domain Bacteria; phylum Pseudomonadota; class Gammaproteobacteria; order Pseudomonadales; family Cellvibrionaceae; genus Cellvibrio. The sequence continues at coordinate 187,665 of JAGKWU010000009.1, forward strand.
CGCAGCAACGCGGTGCGGCCTCCGGCGGAGCCACAGGTGCCGGTGGTGAAGCGCCCAAATTATTGTTGCGTTGTTCGGGCGATGGCGATATCTGGATTGACACGTTTCAAGATGACCTGACCAATCAGGATCAACATTATCTGGTGAAATTTCCACGGGGTAATCGCACCACCGATGACAGCGATATTTTGCGTGCGGAGTTTCATTTTTATCACGAACTCACGGCAATGGGTGTCGATACCATTGCAACAAACGGCATGCAATTGCGCGAAGGCAATCGTTATCCATCATTGTGGTTGCCGCGCTTTGATGTGGATTTTAGCCATGGCGTGATTGAGCGTTTTGGTTTGGAATCGGTTTATTCGCTGTTGGAAAAATCACCGGGCGCTTCGTTAAATCATTTCGATGTACTGCGTGCTTTAGTCAATAAACTGGAGCGGCAGCATAATGTGGTTGAAGGTCATCAACTATTTGATCGCCAGGCATTTGTTATCGAATGGATAAAGCGCGATCTGCTAAATGTTGCCTTTGGTAATTCTGATAACCATGGGCGCAATAGCTCGCTGATAAAGCGCCCAAGCGGAATCTGGCTCGCACCGGTTTATGATTTCGCACCCATGAAGGCAGATCCTGAAGGCGTTGTACGCACCACCACCTGGGGATCGCCTTTTGAAGAGGCGGGTCGTTTTGATTGGATTGGCATCGCCAGGCAATTAAATGATCTTGCTGATCCAGATGCGATTATTGAAACCTTGCGCGTGACCGCTAAACAGTTACCAGGTTTGCGCGAACGTTTGTCGGCACGCGGTGTCGCTGCCAGGTTGCTGGATTTCCCCGGTTTGCAATTAAATTATTTGCACGAAAAATTGGCCAACTGGCAATTGCTATGATTCGCCAAAAAATAGATGAAACTAGAGAACTCTCATGAAAACCCTATCGCCCGTTGAACGCGAAGCCTATTTGCTGGATTTGCTGGAGCAACTGGCACAAAAGAAAATCACCGAAGGGAAATTGCTGGCGACCTTGCGCAAGGAAATTTTGGGTATGAACCAGGATGATTACGCCACTTATGTAAAAGTAAGTCGTCGCACTTTGTCAGATATTGAAAATGATTCTGGAAAACAGACATTGCCGGTCATTAATAAAGTGTTTAAACCTTTTGGATTAACAATGGGCCTGCGCTTAATTCGTCCGCCTCAACCCGCATTGCAATAAGTTGCGTAAATTCTCCCCATATCCCCTCCGTTTTTCATTCCAAATTATCAGAAGCAAAACGCTAGTTAGCGCTCGGGTTTAGTGCCTATGCTGTGCAGCTGTGTGGTGGGTGGGCTTTGTGCTCACCTTTTGGCTGAATAGGAAAATTTAGGAGACAGGCTATGACGAATCCCGTTGAATTTGGTTTAGTGACCAGCAGTTCTTCGCCTTCTGGTATGGGCAGTTTTAATTACAACGGCAAGTTTGAAATTGTGGTGCAGGATATTGCGTTTGATAAGGACGTCAGCATTTGGGCGCGTAAAGGTTCCCATTGGGAAAATATTCCCGCGCACTTTGCAGAAGACCAAGCGGATGGCCGCGAAATTTGGGTGGCGGCGGCGACTAACAATGAGGATGAGTTTGTCGCGCGATATACCGTTAATGGTGAAACCTATTGGGATAATAACCAGGGGAAAAATTATCCCTTTCCTAAAGCGTTCGATGACTTTAAAGCCATTTCTGGCTACAACTACAAAGTTGTCTTAGGCGAGGCCAGTATTGGGGCCAATAAACTCCATGTGATTATTGCGGTGCAAGATCTCGCTTTTGATAAAGAAGTGGGTATTGTGTTTACCACCGATAATTGGGCAACGGCACACCAGACCCCTGCGTTTTACAACGGCGAGCTGGAACAAGGCATGGAGCGCTGGAAAGTAGAAGTGAATGTGGGCTCTGTCAGTGAAGTGCAATTCGCCATCTTTTACCGAGTGCTTGGTGTTGAATATTGGGACAATAATTTTTGGGCAAACTACAGGGTAACGCCCACCAAGCAGGAACAATGGGGGGCCTAGCGGGGTATCTGGGTGGCGCCGCCTGGTAATCAATACACAAAACTTTTATCGCAACGACCTCTTCATCGCTGATTGATGAAGAGGTCTGTTGCTTTCACATATTCTGCGAGGTTTTTAGCACTTTGACATCCTCGACTTAAGCGCAATCAACAAGCCCGACGCCGCCACAATAATCATTCCAAATATTGAGACATGATCTGGTGTGCTATCGAAAATGATCCAACCGAGCAACGCGGCCCAAATCAATTGTATATAGAGCACCGGCGCCAGCAGCGAGGCGGGTGTGTATTGATAGGCGAGTGTGAAGAGATAGTGGCCCAGCCCGCCGCAGGCGCCCATGCCGAGGAAGAGTGCCAGGTCCAGATGGCTGGGGGCTTTGTTGTCCCAGAACCAGGGCAATGCCAAGCCGAAAACAATAGAACCGGCGAGTGCTGTGTAAAACAATAAGGTGACTGCGCGCTCGGTGCTGGCGAGTACGCGCGATAATATTTGATAAGCGGCGTTGGCGAGCACCGCCAGCAGCGCAAATAAAATTCCCCACACATCCAGACCGCCACCGGGCCGCGCAATTAATAATACACCCATAAAACCACCCACAGCGGCTAACCAACCCAGCAGCCCAATTTTTTCTCCCAGCAAAGGTTTGGCGAGCAGCACTACCAGCATGGGCGCAAGAAAACTGATGGCCGTAGTTTCAGCCAGCGGCATGCGCTTGAGCGCGAGGCCAACAAATAGCGAAGCCATCACCAGCGTGCAAGCACGCAACACTACCAGCCCGCGTCTTTGGGTTTGAACCAAGCCAATGGAATAGCGCGGCGCTAATACCACTACCATCAATGAAAAATGCACCAGGTAGCGCATCGCCACCACAAAGGGCACTTGATAATCCGCCGTCAGGAATTTGGTGGTGGCATCCATGCAGGCAAAAAATAACAAGCCGGCCAAGGCCAGCAGAAAACCGGTAAAGACCTGTTCGGGGCCTTTTATATTTTGAGGGATATTTTGGGCGGTATTTTTGGTGGAGATTTCCGGCGTAGAAGCGTTTGGCGTTTGGCCGGAAGAGGATGAAGTCATCGAGGTGATCCGAATGCAGGGGCGGATATGGGGAATTATCTTATTTATTCTAGCAGGACTCGGGGCACAAGCGGAAAAAATTTGCTGTGCATAAGCGGCAAGTTACGCGTGAAAGGTGCAGTATCTGGTGATGGCTATGAGCAGTTTACATGCAAGAAATACTCATGGCATTGATGACAGCCTGTTGGAAAAATCGCAATTGATGCTAAACAAGCAGCCGCTGCGCTGCGGATTTTTCAGCGCTGCTTTGCCGCAAAGTCAACAGGTAAATTTTAGGGTTGGCGCAAATACTACAGTGTGGCGATTCGTGTTTGATGTGTATGGCAATCAGTAGCTGGAAAAACATTTTTTGAAAAATCTATTTGTAAATTAATTATTTACCGGCCAGTTTCTCCATTAAAACACAGAGCAAAAATTACTTGGCCTGGTCTTTGCTCTCGACCATTGTCATTCCATAAATGTTTTATTTCACAGCAATAAGGGAACGACCATGGCAAGAGCGCGTGTTGATTTTCAAAAACTATTTTTTGTAAAACGAAAAATTTCTGAGACAAGCTTACTGCCCATCGCGTTAGCTGCGTTTTTTGCTTTTCCCGTCGCGGCTACAAATGCACAAACGAGTGCGCAGACAAACACAAAGTCTACCTCGGAAAAATCTGCCTCCGGTACAGACAAAAAATCCGATGACAAAGCCGGCAGTGAGAAAAAATCGGCGCCCGCAAAACTCGAAACTGTGGTTGTGCGTTCGCGCAATCGTATTGAGCGTTTGCAAGATGTGCCCTTGTCGGTGTCTGTTGTCAATGGGCAGGAGTTGGAGCGCTTGCAAGCGCTGGATGTGGGCGCAATTAGCAAGCGTGTCGGTAATCTTGTATGGAACCCGGGCAATCCCCGGCAATTCAGTTTGTCGATTCGCGGCGTGGGCAAGCAGGCGCAGACGGATGCGCAGGACCCCAGCGTAGGTATTATTGTTGACGGCGTTAATTACGCGTATAACCCGCTCTCATCCAGTGTGGATTTTACCGATGTGGCAGCGGTAGAAGTAACGCGTGGTCCACAGGGAACGTTGCTTGGCAAAAATACCAGCCTCGGCGTGATCAATATCACCACACGTAAGCCAACCTTTAAATCGGAAGCCAGTGGCCAGATCAGTTATGGTGATCGTCAAACCTTGTTTGCCACCACGACCTTGGGTGGCGCAGTGGTTGATGATCTACTTGCATGGCGCGGGACTTTTAGTGCGCACAAAGGCCGTGGTGATTTGGTGAATGCTTACAACCCCGATCTCACCTACGCGAACAAAGATCGCTTTTCTGCACGCGTGCAATTTTTATTAACACCGAGCGAAGATTTCAGTGCGCGTTTGAGTCTGGATGCGCAACCCAAAGCGGGCGAAGCCAGCAATGGGCGCACCTTTAACAAACCTACTCCTACGACTTATGCCGGGATAAACCAGACAGGAAGTCTGGCCGGCACCAATACCAACCCGCTCAATACAGATGCAAAAACCCGTTTGAATCGCCGCTGGTTTTTGGATCAGGGCGATTATAGATACGAAAAGGATTGGCTGGGTAATGCCGAGCGCAACGCGATTAATGCGGACAATTACAATCCGATTGTGACAGGTACCAATGGCGCATCTACCGAGTTGAATTGGAAAGTCAGCGATTTTGATGTCACCTCTATCACTGCCTACAAAGATTATTATTTTGATGCGCGCAATGACGAAGGTACACCTTACGACATCAGCAAAAACGGCGGTGGTCTGGTGGACTATACGCAATACAGCCAGGAGCTGCGCCTGAGTTCAAAAACCGGTGGCTTTGTGGATTACCAGACAGGTTTGTTCTGGATTAAAACCGATACCGACCACACTAACCGCACCGGTTGGGGCTCTGACGCGGGCGCCTGGTTTGCGAGCAACACCCAATATGCAACGCTGGATACTAACAGTAGCGGCCGTACACTTTTGCAGGATTCCCTGAGCCGTTTGTATCGCTCAATTACCAACTACTACAACAACGAAAGTTACGCGGCCTTTGCGCAGGCCAACTGGCATTTGACGGAACCTTTCACAATAACCACCGGCGTGCGTTTGACGCGAGAGGATCGTCACACCAAAAGCAGCAGCCTGCTCACCGATGAAGGCGCAGGAAAATTGCTTGATCCGGTAAGTGTTACTAACGTGAACCTTGGTGGCTTTGAAAGCGATACTAATGGTGCACTGACCGTCAATAATTCTCCTGCCCAAATTGCGTTAGCTAACGCGCTGGCGACGAAATATTTTTCAGCAGCGAGCTACGCGGGATTAACAGCAGCGCAGCAAAAACAAGTGGCGGCGGCCAAGGCTCTGCGTCGTGTGCAAACAGGTTTGTTGTGGAATGAATTTGAAGCAGAGAGCTTTAACGATACCCAACCGGCATTTGTCGTAAGCCCCAGTTATAAATTTAATGAGCAATATACGGGCTATTTCTCCTGGCAGTACGGTGAGAAGGCGGGTATTTCGCAAATTGTTAATGGAAAATCCCTGCTAACAGATGCGGAAAAAACCCGATCCTACGAATTGGGTTTGAAAACAATTTTGCTGAACAATACCTTGGTACTTAACGTTGATTTGTACCGTATGGATATAGATGACTACCAGCAAGCCGTACAAATATTTGATGAATATACCACGGCCGAAAATATCAAAGCTGGCGTAACACCTACCACGGCATACACAAGCTACACCGGCAATGTACCTAAAGTGCGCTCGCAGGGTTTGGAGTTTGATGGCTATTACAGCGGCATTCCCAACACTACGCTGCGCTTCTCTGGTGCTTACACAGACGCTTACTATGTGGAGTTCGCCAATTCGGCGCAGCCAGTAGAAAATGGTTACACAGGTGCGCCCTTCTATCGCGATATCTCAGGTGAACAATTACCGGGCGCGTACAAATACAGTTTCAATATTGGTGTTGATTACCATATACCGGTTCTGCGCAGCAGTGATTTCCACACCAGTCTTAACTCTGCGTACAACAGCAAATTCAATTCTGACAATCCATTGTCATCCTATGGTTGGGTGGATGATTCCATCACGACGGATTTCTCTATAGGTATAGGAAAGTTGGATAAACGCTTTGATGTGAACCTGGTGGTTAAAAATATTTTCAATGACCAAACTTATCAAAGCCAAACCTGGAACAGCTGGACTCCTGCATTGCCGCGCTTTACACAGCTGGTGATAAGCGGCAAGTTTTAAGTTCCTTAGTATTGCCGCTGGAAAATGTTGTTGCCCGATTATTGTCTCACCGTTTCGATGAGTTCAGCAGGCGGGGTAGTTTTTCCAGCGGCACTTTTTTGGAAATGTGGTTCCATAAGTGTACCTTGACGGTTAAGATTGGATAAACTTTATCAAAGCGACTAATAATTTTTCCGCCGCTTTTTGCTTACTTAACCCAATCTGAACAAAAAATAGAAAAATATTTTTATGCGGCCTAATGCGCCATGCAATTGCCTCCCTGTGATAACCCTATCGGATTTAGCAAATCGCTGTTTTAAAAAATATTTCGGTTGCTAGTATGCATCAAACATGGATGGTGATTCGGATTGTGTCGAACGCTCTCTGTGATTTTGATCATCAAATCATTGCTCCACTTAAGGAGATGACAGGAGGTATCATGTTAGCAACTGCTATAAATTCCCGCGTATTTTGTAAATCACTTTTATCCTCGTTTTTATTGTTCTCTGCGTCCTATTTATCTTTTTCTACATCCAGTAGCATGGCCGCGCCCGTTAGTCTGGTAGAGTCATTGCAAGACGAAACGGCGGGTTTAACCACACTCCACTGCACACATCAGACAGTAAATTCACCTGACGACAAATTTTCCTATGCGTCGGCCTATTGCGATGATGCGATTAACATCTTTAGCCGTAACCCTGCGACCGGAAAGATGACCTTCGTATCTTCCATTGTGGGTAATAAAGTGACCGGAGAAGGGCTGCGCAGTATTAAATCCCTGGCTATTACGCCCAATGGAAAATATGTTTACGTGCACGGCTATACGGGGCTTCCGTCGAGCAGCACTAACCCGTATCACCAGGCCATTTATATTTATGAACGCGATGAAGTGACAGGCGCATTAACGTTTACATCGGAATTTAATGATTCGGTGATTAACGATGCCTGGAATCTGCACATTTCAGATGACGGCCACTTTTTGTATGTGGGCCGCCAAGCCGGTATTGAAGTGATTCAAATCTCCAGCAATGGAGTATTAGCCCACACTCAGAGCCTGCACAAAACCTCTAACCTCGGCAGCTCCGCTTATACTCGCTCGTTCGTATTAAGTCCTGATAATAAATTCTCATTTGTCGATTCGGGTACCAATTCAATCAGCTGGTTGCTGCGCGATGCTGTCTCCGGCAGCCTGACTTTTGCGGGAGAATTACTGTCAGAGGGAATGACAGCCAGCTCGGGCAGTTTGCGAATTGAATCCATTGGCAGAAGTAATGATGGCAAACATCTTTACGCCTTTGTTGAACGCAATGACAACAACAAAGTGGTGCTTCGCCATTTTTCTATTGCCAGTGATGGGGCTTTAACGTTTGTGGATGACGTTACCAGTACGCCCGCGGCGCCGGCCTCTTCCTTTTATTGCCCGAGCGAAATATTGGTAAGCCCTAACGATAAGCTGCTGTATTTTATGGATGCCTGTGCAGATAACTTCCAGGTGTGGTTACGCAATACCACCACAGGTAGTTTGACATTTGTTGGCTTCGCTGAAGAGGATGATGGAAAAAATATTCCGCGATCAGCCTTTAGTCAGGAAAATAACATCAGCTTTTCCAAAGATGGGCATTTCGCTATCGCTGCTGTTAACGCGGGTATAACGACCCTTAACCTCACGGCCGATGTTGCGCTGACCAGTAATTTCCCGACTAGCGTAAATACCAATGCGAATTACAAAGGCGTAATAACCCTGACGAATGCCGGACCAGTGGATGCGCATGAGTTAGAAATTACGATCAGCGGGAATGCCCTGGCGAACTTGCAATCTGCGAGCGTTTCTCTGCCCCAGGGAAGTTGCACGCACGCGACGGACACAGTTGTGTGTAAATTGCCGATACTATCCAACAAGGCAGTGGAAACCATCGAATTAAATTTGCAAGCTCCGGCCACGCTTGATCCTTTGCATATTAATGTTGCGAAGCTCCAGGCGGAGATTGATCCGGATAATCAAAATGATTCCTTGGCCATTAGTGTGCAGCCTGTGGCCCCGGCGACGTCGTCGAGCTCTTCTTCATCAAGCTCCTCCTCTTCGAGTTCATCATCCAGTTCTGCTGCGCAATCTTCTTCGTCGGCTGCTGCAAACCCACCGCCTCCTGCGACATCTTCAAAAGGTGGTGGCGGCAGTATGGGCTTTGAGTGGCTGCTGTTGTTATCGGTGTTTGGTGTTGTACGCAAGTTTCGCAAATAACCTGTAATACCAATGCATCAACAAAACCGCTGTGAGGCGGTTTTGTTGTTTTTATAGTTGGTTATTTATCAACAGTGACGGGTTGCACTGTGTAAAAGCGATCAACCATATTGTTTTTGGTTGTGGTTATTTCATCAATTTACAGGTTTTTCCGGTTATTCGTAATGGCATGGAGTTTGCCATTACAGCGAATGGTGTTTTTAATCAGCCGTTACATAATCGGAGATGATTTTTTTGAGAAAAATAATTAACGTCAGTTTGCTTTTGTTGAGTATAGGTTGCGAAGCCGCCAGTAAAAATGGCATCCCCACATTGGCCAACGGCAAGCCGGATTTCTCCGGCATCTGGCAAACTACCAGCGCCGCCGATTACGATCTTGAGCCCCATTCCAATCGTCGCGATGCACCGCCTGGCGCTGGTGTAGTCGAGGGCGATGCAATTCCCTATAAACCGGAAGCCCTCGCACAGAAGCAGAAAAATTTTGCTGCGCGTTTAACCGATGATCCTGCACTTAAAGGTTACACACTGGGTGTGCCGCGCGGAATTTACTACCCGGAGCCTTTCCAGATTTTCCAGCGTGAGCAGGATATTTTTCTTGTGTATCAATTCGGCCATTCGGTGCGCACCATTTACACCAATGGCTCAGAGCATCCACAAGACCCTTACGACTGGTGGTTGGGTGACTCACGCGGAAAATGGGATGGCAACACGCTAGTGGTGGACGTAAAACATTTTACCGACACAACCTGGTTTGATCGCGCGGGCAATTACCACAGCGATGCGTTGCACGTGGTGGAGCGCTGGAATTATCTCGATGCCAACACTATCGCCTACAAAGCGACTATTGATGATGAAAAGGTTTTTACCAAACCCTGGTCGATCAATGTGATTTTGTATCGCCACCGCGAAAAAGATTTCCAGTTGATTGAAGACTACCGTTTCACGCTGGATTACGACCAATACTATCCGCCCAGACAGCCATCTGCGTCTGGAAAACCCCAATCAGCGGAGCAAAAATAATGAACAGCAAAAATTTTTTATTGATAGCGGTAATTGCCTCCCTGAGTTTATCGGCGCTGGCGCAACAGGGTGGCGGTGGAATTCAAATTGAAAAAACGGTGCCGGTTATCGAAGTGGGCAAGTGGACAGGCAAGCGTATCGCCGATGGCCAGCCGGATATTTCCGGCCATTGGTCCAACACCATCGCCAACCACAATAATTTTACCGATCCGCAAGGCGGCGTGATTAATGATCCATCGCCGTCTGCACAGCGCGCGGCAAAGGCACCGCGCGAAAACCGCGCGCCCAGCCGCGTTACTGATCCCGCCGATGGTAAGGTTCCGTTCCAGCCCTGGGCACAGGAAAAAGTAAACGAATTCCAGCAATATTTTAACAATCCGATCAAACCTGAATATGTAGAGCCGCTGGCGCGCTGCGCACCGGCAGGCGTGCCCAAATCACTCTACTGGCACGGCTATGAGATCAGCCAATATCCCGGTTATGTATTGTTCCAATTCAATTCCGGCACGCGCATTATCCATCTGGATAACAAGCCGCCGCTGTCGAAAAACATTAAATTATGGAACGGCGATTCGCGCGGCCACTGGGAGGGCAACACGCTGGTGGTGGATGTGTATAACCACAACGGCAAAGCGCTCTTCGGTCGCTCGGGTGAATTTATTAGCGAGAATGGCAATATCCAGGAGCGCTATATTTTTAATGCTGAGGGCACGCGCTATAACTATGTCGCAACCTTCACTGATCCTACGGTTTATACGCGCCCGTTTACCGTTACCATCCCCGCAAAAAAATACACCGAGAAAAATCCCGCCAACGGCTGGCATTTTGAAGTGGAGCAAGCAACGCGTTCAGATGGCAAAGTCACGCTGGATAATTACGAGCGTGTTTGTACGGAAAATAATGGCGGCTTTGGACGCGCGGCGGCGAGTGGACCGGCGAAGTAAACTGTGTGATATAACACCTGTTAATCCAGAGGCATACTGAGGCTAATTATTAAGGGCGCTTTGATGCCTCTGTGCGCTGAAGGTTCGAGTGCGTAGCTAAACAGGCTTGCGCCCAAGTCGACACTGAGGCCACTCCTGCTGTGCACGAACGTTAGGCCCATGCCCACATAATCATCAGGTATATGTTTGCCTTTATCGTTGCTATTGGTATCGCCGGTGTAACTAAAGCCCGGGCCGCTGTAACTGCTGTAAAAACCTACGCGCGGAAAATTTTTTACCAAAATCATATGCGGCCTCAAACTTACCGTCTCCGCTGTATGCCATTCCGGCAACTCCATAATGGCGAACAGAGAATTGATGTGGTATGTGTGCGCATAATCAAAACGGCCGTCAAAATTATTGGCTACATCAGTGCTGGAAAAATCCACCGCAAACTCGCGAATATTGAGCGCAGCTCGCGCGTAACCCAACTGCCAGCGCCATCGGTTCTCAGGATTAAATGTGAGCGCCAGGCCTCCGCCCGCATAGCGGCCAGAACCTGAAACACGATTGACATTCAATAAAAATTGGTTGGGCTGGTTTTGGGTATCAAGGCTGAGAATATCCGCCTTTGCGGAGCCGCGGCTGCCGGAGAAGTTGTAGCTGTCATAAAAGCCATTGGCGAGTAGGCCCCAATTCTCATTGAGTGGATAAAAATAACTGATACCCAACATGGGAACTGCCGCTGCCAGCCGCCCACCGGTGTAATGCCCATAACCCAGTTGTGCACGCAACTCGGTTGAGCTGGTATTCGAAGGTGTCAGGGGGAATGCGAGTGCGCGCGCATCCATAGGCACTTCGAGTAAATGTTCCGCAATAAACTCTATCGATTCATCGGCAGCAGCTGCATGTGCCATCAGCAGGCTACCGACTTGCAACAACAGCCACGCAAGTTTTTTCATGATGCAAATTCCTTCAGGTGTGGCAGGCCAAATACGGATATGGCGGACTAGACCATCAAAAATTCTTTTTGACTTTGACCAGCCACTGGAGTTTGGAAATCTTGTTGTCACCGTCCAAGGGTGATGCAAGATCTATGTGTAAAATATTGTGCGTACCTTCTTCGCGATTGCCGGTGCGCGTGCCAGAAATACGCAAACCTATGCCGACATCGCGCAAGCGGCCGTGCTGGTCTTGCGGAATGGCGCTGTCGCCCCAGACGCGGCCTTCGTCATAAAATACGGCGGCACCCATGTGAAAAAGCGAAAACCATTCGCGCTCGCCAAAGTAACGCTGTTCGACGGTGATTAAATGCAAATGATCGCCAGCTTCGTAGCGCGCAGGATAGCCGCGCAATCCGGTATCGCCGCCCAATTCGAGTGGCTCATCGGCGAACCGCTTCAGGCCACGTGCCATAGTCACACCCACATAGAATTGCCCGCGCGTAAAATCCTGCAGGTGCCAGGCGATATCAGCTTGCAGTTTGCCATTATAAAATTCACTCGCGCCGTAATAGCTGCTGGCGCTCAGCTCAGTAGTCAACAGCTGTGCGTCACCCGGCTTAAACGTGCGCTGGTATTCACTTTCCAACACATAGGAATCGGGATACAAATAATGGCCGCTCGCGTAGCCCAGGCGCAGGCGAAATTCCGCACCCAGGTTGTAATCCTCTACGCGATTTATCTGCTGGATATTCTCTGCCTTGATAAAGGTATTGTTGAGATGCTGATATTCAATCCAGGGATAATCGAACTGGCGATCACCTGGCAAGAGGCTGGTGGCTGCGTTGGGCACCGCAAAAAAATTATCGTGATCGCGCGTATAACCGAATAGCAAACGGTTGGCTGTTCTGGGCGCATTGTTCAAGCGCCAGCCGTAAAATAATGATTCCTGTTGACCATCGTGTGCAAAGCGGGTGGCTTCTTTGCCTGCATTGTAGAGGCTGTCTTCCCGTGAAAAATGATAATAGTCAAAGCCGCCAGTCCAGCCGGTATCTATCGCAACAAACGGCCGCTCGACATTAATCTGGCGCTCGGTGCCATCGCTGTTATTGGCGTAGCCTAATGCCAGAGTGCTATCAGCCCAGCCAATGTTAGGATCGTAATACGACAACAAATTGCCTGTACGTTGGCTGTTGCTGGTATGGATGAGATTGACGGTTTTACCCAGGCCGAGGAAATTGGAATCGCGCAGGCCTACCCCATAGCTATTATTTCCGCCCGTGTGCGAATAGGTGAGCTCGGGCACCAGTGTCCAAACTTCATAGACATCCACATTGACTTTCACTGGCGGGTTGCATGCCTTGTCCTCACCGGCGTTATCTGTTGAGGGCTCAGTGGTTATTTCCGCGCGGTTGAGATAGCGACGCGTGCGCAAAATACGCTCGCTCTGCGCGAGTAAGTCCGCGTTGTATTTATCGCCTTCGCTAAACAGTAAATCATTTTCAATCACGCTATCGTGGGTGTTTATATGCAGACGGTTAACCGTGCGGAAGAGCCAATTATTTTCTTCGGGTTTTGTCTCGTCAAAAATAGGATGTACCCTGATGGCAACATCACCTACCTTGGTGGCTTGCTGATCAAGGGAATTCCGATCAGCGGTTGATTGTTCAGCAGTTGATTGATTGGCAGTTGATTGATTGGAGCAGGGAATAGCAGGTTGATCCGATGCTGCATTAGCCTGGCCCGCGAGTAACAACAGGCAGCTGAGGTAAAGGGGATGAAACTTATCAGTGTTCATAATCAAATGTCCAAAATGCAGCGGGTGTTGTTATTGTTTAAGAGGTGCGTTTATGTGAATGCTGAGTCCGCCACTCTGGACCTGATTCACCTGAATGTCACCGCCAAGGTTTTCGAGTAAGCGCTTAACCTGTGCAAAGCCGAGCCCGAAAGAATCAGCACCCGAGCGCGCCGGGTCAGCGCGAAAAAATAATGTACCCAATTGCTGGATATCGTCCTTGCTCATACCTGAGCCATCGTCGCGCACTTCTATATCCAGAAAATAATTACGCGGGGTTTCGTCTTGGCCGTTGTCGAGGTTTTCGCCTTCTGCTTCTCCGCAGGCAATATTTCCACCGCTTATCCAGAGATTACCTTCACTGTGGCCGTATTTAATGGCGTTATCTGCCAGATTGCCCAGGATAGTTTCCCAGGTACTGGCGTCACCTTTGAGCTGGACGCTTTTGGGAGTGTCTATGTGTATCTGAATATTTTTTTGTTGTGCCGCTTTCTGCCAGCGGCTATGCACTTGCTCGAGTACAGCGTGCAAACTACAGCTGGCATTGTCAGCCGATGTTTTATCCAATCGCGCCAGATTCAGTAGCGACTCTGACAGACGTCGCAATACCTGCAATTCAGCCAGTACATCGGCGCAAGTCGCCTGATAATCTTCGGTGCTGCGCGGCCGCACCAGCAACACTTCCAGCGCCGAGAGCGAAGCCGCTATGGGGGTTTTTAATTCGTGGGCTGCATTGGCGATAAATAATTGTTGGTTCTCCATGGTTTTTTTGATGGAGTTGACCATGGTTGCGTAGCTGTCGAAGAGCAATTGTTCTTCTGCTGATTGCGGCACCAAATGGGTTTGTCCGGAAAAGTCCGGAGGCTTGAGCGTGCGTATATGCTGCGCAAAGGCGCGCAAATTGCGCGTGGTGTAGGTCACTATGACATAGCTGGACAAGGCGCTCAGTAGCAGCACAACAAAAATTACCGAGGCTGCCAGCTTTTGCAAAAAAATAATTTCGCCAAAGGCGTTGGCGATATTCATTGCGGTGTAAAGCGTTGCTGTTACTACCAAGCCGTCGTAAGCGCGCTTTATCTCGGTGCGCTGTAATAGCCAGGGTTGAGTGGACGTATCCAGGCGGGCAAATTCGGAATCTTCAAACAGCACGGGAGCCGACAGAGCTAGCGCCTGGCTGACTTCTTGCGCGCTTGTCTGCGCTTGCACAACGCGGTTATTGCCGGCATCGCGCACTTCAAAATAAAACTGCGTGTCTTTAGCCAGCTCTTTGGACCGCTCGCTGTGATGTTGAACCGTCCAATGGCCGTTGTCGATAGTGATCATGTCTTCCAGCTCATCTGTCTGGCTGTCCAGGCGATGTCCCAATTCATCGAGGCGATTGCTGTTGTCCCACTGCAAGAGACCGAACACGCCGAGCGATAAAATGATCGCCTGGACGGTAATCAGTAACACCAGTAATTTTCGGTTAAGCGTTTGTTGGCGCCACACGTAAAATAAATCCTTTGCTGCGAATGGTTTCTATCTGGATATCTGTGTCTGCCAATTTTTTGCGCACACGATTGAGCAACACATCGAGGCTGTTGCTATCCGGTTCGGTATTAAATGAGTAAAGCAAACCTATCAGCGAGTTGCGATTAACGAGGGTTTCGGCTTTGCTGGCGAGGGCGCTGAGCAAATCATATTCCTTACCGGTAAGATCAAGTGGTTTACCATTGGCGCGCACACTCTGTGTGCTCACATCCAGCTCCAGCGAACCCACACGCACACAGCGCAACCCCTGTTGGGTGCTGCGTCGGTAGAGCGCTTGCACGCGCGCCAGTAACTCCGCGATATCGAAAGGTTTGATCAGGTAATCGTCGGCACCTTCGTGTAATCCGGCAACGCGATCTTGCACAGCATCTTTCGCGGTAACCATGATAATGGGCGTGGTGATGCCGTTTGCACGCAGCCGCTTTACCAATGCCAACCCGGACAAGCCGGGCATCATCCAGTCGAGCAATATAACGTCGTAGCTGCCACCCTCCAGAAAATACCAGGCCTCACTGCCATCGCAGGCCAGGTCTACAGTCCAGCCAGTTTCTTGCAGGGCGCGGCAGATACTTTTGCCCAGTAGGTTATTGTCTTCTGCAATAAGAATTTTCATGGAGTAAACCCTGTGTGGATTCACGGTGGACGATGCTGCCAACGTAAGTCTAGCCGTAAATTGATTATGCACTTGTCCGTATTAACAATGTTTTAACGAGGCGACAACGGGAAGCGTTTGTACCTGGGGTGCCCTTCTTGTGGAGCAAAGCTGCTCTAAGAGCCAGCTAAGTATCGGCTGATATTATTAGCTATTTACGTTATGTTTAGAGAAGGTGTAGCCAAGGTTGCAATCCATGCGGATACTTTTAGTGGAAGATGACCGGATGATCGCCGAGTCAGTGTCTGACAGTATGAAAGACGCCGGCAACGCAGTTGACTGGGTTGAAGATGGCGATATGGCGCTCGCGGCTATTGCCTCGCAGGCTTATGATTTGATGTTACTTGACCTTGGGCTGCCTCGCCGCGATGGGCTCTCGGTGTTGCGCAAATTGCGTCAAGAGGAAAACTCTTTGCCAGTGATTGTGCTCACGGCGCGCGATGCCGTGGAAGATCGCATTGCTGGCCTGGATGCCGGTGCTGACGATTATCTGGTAAAACCTTTTGCACTGGGCGAGCTCAGCGCACGTATGCGCGCGCTTATGCGGCGTCGATCCACCCATGTAGGCGCCTGCCTTTCCAATGGCATAATTTCCCTCGATCCGGCCACGCGCGAAGCGATTCTGAAAGATGATCCACAGAACAATGGCCCGGTGCGGCTTTCTGCGCGTGAGTTTGCGCTCTTGCAAGCGCTGTTGATCAGGCCAGGCGCTATTTTGTCGCGCGCGGAACTGGAAGAAAAAATTTACGGCTGGGGCAGTGAGGTGGAGAGCAACGCGGTAGAATTTTTGATTCACGGCCTGCGCAAAAAATTTGGTAGCGGCATTATTAAAAATATCCGGGGGCTGGGATGGATGGTTGCAAAAACCAATTCATAAATTCAATGCAGTTTCGTCTGTCGGCCAGTATGGCGGCGGCGATTACCTTGATGGCAATTATCGCCGGTATTTTTTCTTATCTATGGTCCTTTGACGAAGGACTTGAATTACAAGATGAACAATTGTATCGCCTGGGGGATTTGGTAGACGCCCAGCGTATTGCGGAGCCCGAACCAAACCGCCATGTATATGTCTCGCCTATAGATCCCGAGTCGCGCTTTGTGGTGCAGTGGTTGGTGCCGGCGCCCTTGCATAAACCCGAGCTGGAAGGCATACCCGCCGATTTGCCCGACGGTTTGCAAACGCGGTTGGTGGGTGATGACCAATGGCGAATTCTGGTCAAGAGCCTGGATGATGGAAAACGAGTGCTGGTTGCCCAACAGACCGAAGTTCGCGATGAAATTGCACGCACGGGCGCCATCAATACCCTGATCCCGCTGTTTATTCTTATCCCGGTGGTGTTACTGCTACTGGGTTATTTAATTCGCAAAATGTTTGCCCCCCTTAAAAAAATGGCGCTGCAATTGGATAGCAATGCCGATGGCGATATATCGGTGCTGTTTGAGGAAACCTTTAGCGGACAGACCACCGAAAAACTGGCAACAGAAATCCAGCCTTTTGTCGCGGCTATTAATCAGTTGCTGTTGCGCGTGCGTGAATCAGTAAAACTACAGCGGCAATTTGTGCGCGATGCCGCCCATGAATTGCGCTCACCACTCACCGCCATTTCGCTGCAAGCCGAGCGCTTAGTGGAGTCGAGTGCGGATTCCCCGCTGCATGGTCGATTGGTTAATTTGCACCAGGCCACGGAGCGCACGCGCGTGCTGATTGAACAACTTTTGACATTGGCGCGTGCGCAAGACCAGCTACCTGCCGCAGATACGCGTATTTCACTCAAGGCAGTATTGCGCGAATTGTTTGAAGACTTATTGCCCTTGGCTGACCATAAGCAAATAGAAATGTCGGTGACGGGTGAGGATCTGGAGATTTACAGCCAGCTCATTGATTTGCAAATCCTGATCAAAAATTTAATCGAAAATGCTTTGCGCTATACGCCGGAAGGTGGGCAGGTAGAAATCCAGTTGCAGCGCAGCCCGGGGATAGCGCAATTAATTGTGAAGGATTCCGGGCCGGGTATTCCCGCCGCTGAACAGGTGCGCGTGTTTGATGCGTTTTATCGTGTATTGGGCAGCGGACAACAGGGCTCAGGATTGGGGTTATCCATCGTAAAAACCATCGCGGCGCGTTTGGGTGTGCAGGTGTCCCTGCACAATAATCCTGCTCCGGCGACTGGCTTGTCTTTTTGCGTTACCTTTATTAATCCCGTCGACATAAATCCTTAATTCTTCACCAGGGCTGAGGTGCGGCAGCCGCGGGTGATGTCCAGTTTTTCATCGTAGACGCTGGTGTCAATATTCAGCAATCCCAGTAGCGTATGGAATAAATTGTCTTGCGAGTAACTATGGTTGGTCAGTTGCACAAGGCAATGAGTATCCAGTTTGTTAGTTTGCGCGAAATCCTGTGGTAACCACATAAACAGTGGAACTTGCTTTTGCGCATCAGGTGCCAGTGAATAAGGCAAGCCATGCAGATACATGCCTTTTTCACCCAGGGACTCACCGTGATCCGATAAATACACGAGTGCTGTGTGATAGCTCTGCTGTTTTGTCTTCAGCCATTCGATGGTGCTGTTAAGAAAAAAATCTGTGTAGCGAATGGTGTTGTCAAAACCGTTGATAACTTCTTGCTGGCTGCACTGTTGCAGCTGGTTGGTTTTGCACGCGGGTTGGAATATTTCGCGATCCTGTGGGTAGCGATTGAAATAGTCCGGACCGTGGCTGCCTTTTTGGTGAAGCACAATCAATTGGTTGCCATTATTGGCAGCTACTTTTTCATCGAGCTGGTGCAGCAGAATTTCATCGAAGCATTCGCGACTGTTGCATAGCTCGGGTACTTGCAGGTGTTGCATGTCTTCGTAGCTCACCCGGTTGCAGGTACCTTTGCAACTGGAATTGTTATCGCGCCAGAGCACATGGACACCAGCGCGATTGATAACATCCAGCAGGCTTTCGCGCGATTTGGCTTTGCGGTCCGAATAGTCTTTGCGGCCCAGACCAGAAAACATGCAGGGTACAGAAACGGCCGTCTCTGTACCGCAAGAAGTTACATCAGAAAAATTAATTAATTCCTGTTTAGCGAGCAGTGGTGTTGTGTCGCGCTGGTAGCCATTGAGACCAAAATGATCGGCGCGCGCTGTCTCTCCCACCACTAAAATAAACAGCGTGGGTTTTTCCTGGCCCTTCGCCTGGTTGTTGAGGTGGGCATCTTCGCCAAAGGGTTTTACATCGGGAATTCGATCTGTGCCGACCAGGAATGAAGCACCCGCATAAATCGCGTTGAGCGGGTTGGCCATTTGGCGAACTTCTTTATGGTTGCGAAAAAATGACGCATAGTCAGCCGACATGCTGACCACCAACACCAGGGCAGCAACCAAGGTTATGCCTATGTGTTTTGTTTTTTGCCAGACTTCGGCCGTCCATTTTTTGTAACTCACCGGCGCGCGTGCAAGCAATAACGCCGGGATTATGCCAAGCCCAACCAGATAAAATACCAAATGCATATTGAGCAGGCTGCGCACTTCGCGCACATCGGTTTCCACCAGGTTCTGGATCATCAGGCGATGAATCAGAATGCCGTACGCATCCATAAAATAAGCCACCATAGCGGCGATGATAATCAGCAGTCCTGCAATGATTTTTCCCAACCGGGGGAAATTAAACAACGAGATGAGAGTGAAGGTCAGCAGCCACAGTAAGCATGCGAAGTTGGCAATAAACAAAGGCCCGCGCAGATGGCTGAAGTCGGTGAGTTGGATTAGTGTGCTGAAAAGTTTGATGTTGTAAAAAAGGATCAGCACGCTGGCGACCAACAGTGAAAACTGACCGCTGGCCAATGGAAAAAAAGCGCGCATTTTTGCGCGCGTAGTGTTTAACCAATCTTGCATTTTAGCTGTGCTCTACCACCAAAGTGCGCTTCTTGCTGAACAGCGCCAGATAGAGCCCGAGTGAATAGAACCAGCAGAGGGTAACGGTTGCCAGATCATGGGAAATAAAATGGGCGCCGCGCAACTGCTGCACAAATCCAAACAGGATTCCCGCACTCAGTGCCGTCGCCAACGCAAGCCAGCGCCAGCGGGATTGCAGCAAGAAAAAATACACGCCTATCCAGGCGTAACCGGCGCTGGCGTGGCCGGCGGGAAAGCAGCCGCTACCGGTGCGGCTAAAGAGTTGCTGGGCAATATCTTCATAGGGCAGACGACCGCCGTAGACACTGAATTCCCAAGGGCAGGAAATGGCGAGGATTTCCTTCAGTAACACCACTATCAGGCTGCTCCCGCCAGAAGCGAGCAACAGATACCAGAGTTTCTTTCGCTCGCTGCGCAATGCGGGATGGCAATAGCTCGCCGCTACCAGGGCCGCCACCACAAATAACAGGAAGAAAGAGAGATTGCGGCCGCCGCGATGAACCAGGTGCTCGGTTAACCAGGTGTTTTTCCAGGCCCAGCTATTGCCGCCCAGGTGGTAGTAAAAATCGGCCAAATGCCGATCCAGGCTGAAGCCCACGATCATCGCCCAGGCAACTGCCACCAACAGCAATGGGTAGAAAAGATGCTGGCGATAAAATTGGGGGGTGGGGTGCATAAACGAAACGCCAATAAGAAAAGTGTTTTTCAGTGTAGCTGGCGAAACTTAGGTGGGGCTTAGGGCGCGGTTATTGAGGCGACAAAATGTGCAAAATATGACTGATTAACTGCCGCAATGCTGCATTTCTGCGGGTTCTGCGTGCACGACCTGCTGTGCTGAGCTGCTGCTCAGCCACTCAAATACCATCTGCTGGGCGTCTATTTTATTGGCGTAAAAACCCAGCATTTGCTTGCCCATGGTGGAGCTGACATCCAGGGTGGCGATGCGCGCCTCCAGCCATTTGATATTGTTGAGCACCGCGCGCTTGGCGGTTTTGATGGCAATAGCGTCGTTGGGGGCCGGGTATTTCATGGTCGCGCTGCACTCAATTATTGGTTATTTGACGAAGTGCATTTTGAGATATAGAGGAATGGAGCGCCATCCGACAAAGGCGGAATGATTTGTGCGACATGTCTCACAAACTTGGGGGATGGGCTCACTGGCAGATCCGTCCAGTGAGCCACCCTGTCAGAACCAGGCGCGCAATCCGAGTACCCAGTGGTGTTCGCTGGATGGCTGGCCTGCCACCCGGCTCAGGTCAGCGGTGCCGCCGTAATCCTTTTGCCACTCAATACCCAGATAGGGCGCTAATTCCCGGTAGACCTCATAGCGCAGGCGCAAAGCGGCGATGCTGTCCGACAGACCGGCCCCCCTGCCCGTCGCCGTGTCGGTTTGGCCGTAGGCATTGAGCTCCAGTTGGGGCGAAAGGATCAGCTTTTGGGTGAATAGCAGATCGTATTCCGCCTTAAAGCGCGCCGCGCTCCGGCCCTCGTCCCCCACAAACACGGCGGCCTCCACCTCAAAGAAGTAAGGCGCCAGGCCCTGAACCCCTAGCACAGCCCAATCGCGGCTTGGTGTCGGGCGTTGATCGTGGCGAAGGCCTAATTGCAGGTCCCAATAGGGGCTGACGGCGCGGCTGTAGAGTGCCTGTAGCTCAGCGGTTTCGGTGGTTGAATCGCGGTGTTCTACTTCGGCTTTCAGCCAGAGTTTATCCAGATCCTTACCAAACCAGGCCTGGGCGTCCAGCTTGCTATGCTCCTCTCCGCTTTCAAGCTGATCGATCATCACCTTGGCCAGTAGCGGGTCGGCATCGCCGTGGCCGTGGTCGGTCACGTGGATATGGTCTGACTGGCCGACAGCCGTCGAACAGAGGCCAGCGAGTATGAGCCCGATAATGTTGTGCTTAATGGGCATGGTGATGTTCCTCCCCCTTGGCCGATGCTTTGGTCACCGATACCTGACGCATCATGCCGAACATATGGAACAGCAGATGGCAGTGATAAGCCCAGTTGCCGGGCGCATCGGCGGTGACCAGATAACTGATCTTGCTGCCGGGTTGCACCAGCACCGTGTGTTTGCGCGGTATATGGTCCGGGTCGCCAGTCTCCAGCTCGCTCCACATGCCGTGCAGGTGAATGGGGTGGGTCATCATGGTGTCGTTGACCAGGATAATGCGCACCCGCTCGCCGTAGGTCAGCTCCAGCGGCGCGGCATCGGCAAAGCTCTGGCCGTTGATGGACCAGATATAGCGTTCCATATTGCCGGTGAGATGCAGCTCGATTTCGCGGCCAGGTTCGCGCTTGTCGCGCGTCGGGTGCAGGCTGCGCAAGTCGGCATAGGTCAGCACCTGGCGGCCGTAACCTTGTTGGTGATCGCGCAACCCAATCCCCGGGTCGGCCAAACCGCTGGCAGGCATGGGGGAACGATTGTCCACCCCGGGCCCGAATTCGCTGGCGCTGTGGTTGACGGGGCTTCCAGCTGTATCAAAGTTGCTGCCAAACCCGGCTTTGGCCAAGGCCGGTACAGACTCCTGATGCCCCAAATGTTGGCTGTGATCCATCATGGCGGCGTGATCATGGCCGGTGTGATCTTCCTCCATGATGTGATGACTATGGTCTTCGGTTGCACCCGAGTGGCTGCTATGGCCCCCAGCAGCTCCCGCAGATTCACCATGGTGTTGGTGGCCGCCGCCCATGCCCATGTCCGGGTGGCCGAGCAGTGCGGGCGGGTCCATGGCGGGAACGGCAGCGCGCAGGGCCGGGTTGGTGCTGATACTGGCGCAGGCAAAGCCGGTGCGGTCTATGTTCTGGGCGAACAAGCAATAGGCGCGGTCAGCTTCAGGGGTGATGATGACATCGTAAACTTCGGCGTTACCTATGCGGAATTCATCCACCTCAACCGGCTGTATGGCCTGGCCATCGGCTGCCACCACGGTCATCTTCAAACCGGGTATGCGCAGGTCAAATAGCGTCATAGCCGCGCCATTGATGATGCGTAACCTTACCCGCTCGCCCGCTTTGCACAGTCCCAGCCAGTTCTGCGCTGGTGTCGCACCATTAATAAGGTAGGTGTATTCCTGTGCGCCCACATCCGCGAGGTCGCTCTCGCTCATGCGCATCTGGTTCCACATACGGCGATCACTCCAGGTCGCCGCCAATCCTTTGGTGTTGAGATCGCTCGCCAGGTTGCCCAGGGTGCGCTCGCGGTAGTTGTAGTAGTGGCTGGATTTTTTCAGGCGCGCGTAGAGCTTGGCGGGTTCCCGGTCAGTCCAGTCGGATAGCAGTATTAACAGCTCCCGGTCGTAGGCCACCGGGTCCGGGTCTTTGGGGTCAATAATGATCGCGCCCAGCAACCCGGTTTGCTCCTGGGCACCGGAGTGGCTGTGGTACCAGTAGGTGCCGTTCTGTTTAACGTCAAACTTGTATTCAAAGGTCTCGCCGGGTTTGATGCCGGCAAAATCAAAGCCAGGTGAACCGTCCATGGTTGAGGGCAAGATAATCCCGTGCCAGTGGATAGAGCTGGGCACATCCAAGTGATTGGTTACGCGAATAGTCACTTCTTCGCCTTCTTTCCAGCGCAGGGTCGGGCCGGGCAAGCCGCCGTTCACTGTGGTCGCCAGGGTGGGTTTGCCGGTGATATTTACCTTCTGGTAACCAATATGCAGGTCAAACTGATTGCCCCGTAATTCTTGTGGGCCTTTCTCGCCCTGCGGGTTTTTCAAATCTTCTGCCGTTGCTGATTCGGTGTTCAGCAAGCTGCCAATGGCGAGTGCCGAACTGGCACCTAGCACAAAGTGGCGACGGGTCAGGTTCATGGAACCTCCTTAATAAGCACGCCAGGTTTTCAATAGGGATTTTGCTGGCGATAACCAGCGGGATTGGGGATCAGAGGCGATTTTCAGGCGCAGCTATCCCGTTTCAGGCAGCAATGGGTGGTTTATAGACAGAGGAGAAAACGCCGGCGGGCGCCAGGCCGAGATAGTTATCGGCGACCGGGGCGGAGAAGCTTATCGCCGGGGGTAAATTCACACTGGCCAAGGCGAGGGAGCAGGCCAAATGGCATTGGCCTTTCGTGGAGCAGCAGTCGGCTTTAGTTGTATTGGCCCCGGCAGTAGCTTCGGGATTTTTATCTTGATGATGCATGCTGTGATCGTGCATCGACATGCTCATCATCGCGCCCTGGTCCATAGCCACAGGTGTTCGCGGTTCATGGCTCTGGCGTTGGCAATAGATCGCTGAGGCCGCCAATGTCTGGCCAATAAATACCAGTAGCAGCAATACAACAAGCGATGGATGGAGGCGACAGGCAGTCATGAAACCTACGTTAAAAATAACCTGGTCGAAAAAAGATTTACTCATTCTACGCGTTAAATCATGGGTTTTATAAGCCTGGATCAAACTAACTCCAGTTCCGCCAGTAAATTGCAAAAAAGCTCGCCTTGGGCGATGGCATCATCCAGTGCGCAATGGGTATGTGGTAAATCACCTAGCCAAGTGGAAGGCATCTTGCTTTTGGCGGCAGCGCGGTAATCGCACTTGAGGGCGACCATCGCCAGGGTTTTGATATCCAGCGCCGCATGGGAAAAGGGGCTGCGCCCTACAAACTTGATCAGATACCAATAGACAAACATAAAATCATAGGCCGCGGGATAACCGACAAAAACCGGTTTGCCGGGTAGTCCATCAAGCCAGCTTGCAAGGGCTTGCATGGCATCGGCGATAGCTTGCGGGTTTTCCCGCGTCCTCGCCCAAGCCTCGGGCTGATTGGCCCACCAATTCATGGTGGTTGGGTCAGCGACAGCACCTTCCAGCCTGTTCAGATTGGCACTAAAAGTTGCGATCAATTGTTTTTCGCGATTGAAGGCGGCGCAGCCAATACTCAGCATGGAGTTTGGCCCGGGGATGGGACCATCTGCTTCTATATCAACACTGACATAAATGTCGCTCATCATGGCTCCTGTTGTTGGGCTATTCATATCGCCTTGCCCGTTACGCTTTCTGTGTTAATATCCGGCCCAAAATAAAAACCAGTTCACACTGCTCGCACATTGCCGCGACCGGGAGGTTCTTTGATCCAGGCAGCCCTCAGCCATTTGGCCAATCAGCTCAATGCCTATTTAAAGCGCACCAATAATCTCGCGGAAGATGTTGTCGTAATTTCCAGCCTGGTCGAGGCGGACGGCAGTGTGGGTAATCATGCGAATAACAAGCTGGTACTTTTGCTGACCAATATCGAAAAGGACACTGTGCCCCAACGTGCCAATGGTTACGGGCGCGGGTTTGATGGCCGCAGCCTGGCGAGTGGGCAACCACTCTATCTCAATCTTTATGTGATGCTTGCGGCCAATTATGCCGGCGCCAATTACGCCGAGGCGCTCAAATTTATTTCCAAGGCAATTGGTTTTTTTCAAATGCAACCTGTATTTGATCGCCAGTCATCGCCGGATCTCGATCCGCGCATTGAGCGTTTAGTGCTCGATATTGAAAATCTTAATATTCAGGATTTGAGCAATCTCTGGGGATTATTAGGTGGTAAATATTTGCCGTCAGTTTACTACCGCATAAGGATGATTTGCATGAACGCGGATACTATCACCGCGCAGCTGCCATTGGCGTCGCGCCCGGAACCCAGTGTTCGCTAGCGGCTTTAGCCGACACCACTTAAAAAACCCAAAAGTTTTTAAGGAAAAATTTTGGCAAATTATCGCACGCTTACTACTATTACCCTCACGCACAATTATTTTGCGGACGGGTTTTGTCGAGTGCTTGAGTTCAAGCCTACGGCACTGACGGAAAAATTACTGCTGCGCAACCAACTCCTGGCGCGGCCACTGGATGCCGGATTTCGTATCATCGGCGACCAGGATACGATAAACGAGTTGGATGATAATCTAGTGCTGCGTTTTTACGCACAAGCGAAAGATCCTTATTTTGCGTTTTACACTAGGGAAGTGCACGAAAATGAGGCGCCCTTGTATTACACAACGCAAGTCGCGCAGCAGGGATTGTTAAATCCTGCACCGTTTTTTACACCACCCTCTCTGGTCGATGAGCCACAACAAGGCAAAAAATTATTTCAGCCTCTGGTTGTTCTCGATATTTATCTCGCAAAAAATGATCTGCTGGATGGCGAACAGCCGCCGCAAGACTATCGCATCAGCTTGCAGGCGCGCGCGCTCCACTGGAAATATTATTTTGTGGGTGATCTGGCGAAATACGATCTGGAAATTCAGGATCTCGCCGCACAGGATCCGATTTTTTTTACCAGAAATGAAAATCTCGCGGTCAATAATACCAAGGCGCTTTTATCGCAGTTACCGATAATGTTGAGTGAGGTGCCACCGCAAAGATTCCAGTTAAAAGACAAAAGTAATTCTGGTAAGGTTCTGCTCAAGCGTTTGCCCAACGCGGCTGTACAACGTTTAGGCAAAGAAAAAGACCCGGAGGGGCGTACTATCCTGGTTGCTGAAATTTACATAAACCAATAACTTTGAAAAGGAAAGATTATGGCTGGCGCGTATAAAACTCCCGGCGTCTACATCGTCGAGAAAGATGCTTTTCCCAATTCTGTGGTTGAGGTAGCAACTGCAGTTCCCGCCTTCGTAGGCTATACCCAGTTTGCGGACAACAAGGGTAAGCCGCTGCTGAATAAACCTTGGCGCATTTCCTCCATGGCGGAATTCACCAGCTTTTTCGGCGGCCCGCCACCGGCTCTTTTCGATGTGGTTTACAAAGGCACCAATCCCGCGTTTGACGCGGCGCCTGCAAAAGTTACCAACCCCACAACGCAGGAAGATACAGACCACAACACCATCTCCGATGCGATTGAAGATCTGCAAACGACGCTTAAGGCCATTACCGGTGTTGCCAAAAGCAGCGACCAGTTCGGCACTCTCGATGAAGATTTCGCGCTGGATAAAACCAACAAGTTTTATCTCAAAAACAGCAAAAATTATTTCCTCCTCTACCGCAGCATGCTGTTGTTTTTCCAAAACGGCGGCGGTGCTTGCTACGTAGTTTCCGTAGGCGACTACAACGGCCAGATGAAAGAGTCAGACCTGAGTGCAGGTGTGACCGAGCTGAAAAAAGAACAGGAACCCACCATGGTGGTTATTCCTGATGCCGTATCACTGCCGCAAGCAGACTGTATTAAATTGCAGCAAACCGTTGTGCAGCACTGCGGCTACGAAATGAAAAACCGCTTTGCGATCCTCGATGTATTCAACGGTTTCCAGTCGGAAAAAGATAACGAATGCATCTCCAAATTCCGTAACGGCATGTCCACCAACTTCCCGGCTTTTAGTGCGGTTTACTATCCCTGGTTGAACACCTCGATAGTGCCTGTGACTGAACTGTCCTTCCAAAACCTGGGCGATCTGGATTTGTTGGAAAAATTGCTGACCCTGGATGTTCGCCGCAGTGGCGCGCCGCTGAAAAAGCAAAACAGCATTATTGCCGAGATCGAGAAGCTGCAAAACGTTGCTACCAACAGCAAACAAGTGAACAACGAGTTGCATAAAACCTTGAGCGTAGTATCGCCACTCTACGGCAAAATTCTCGCCGGTATTCAAACCAAGTTGAACCTGTTGCCACCTGCCGCCGCTATGGCGGGCATCTACACCATGGTGGACAACACTCGCGGCGTGTGGAAGGCACCGGCTAACGTTAGCTTGAATGCGGTTTCTTCACCCACCGTGAATATCACCCACGAAGACCAGGAAGATTTGAACGTGCACACCGCGGGCAAATCGATCAACGCGATTCGCACTTTTATCGGTGAAGGCACTCTGGTGTGGGGCGCGCGCACCCTCGATGGCAACAGCCTCGACTGGCGTTACATCAACGTTCGCCGCACCATGATTATGCTGGAAGAATCCGTGCGTCTGGCGACCAAAGCGTTCGTATTCGAACCCAACACTTCCAATACCTGGGTCACCATCAAGAGCATGATCGCCAATTTCCTCACCAGCGTGTGGAAGCGCGGTGGTCTGGCTGGCGCCTCGCCGGAAGATGCATTTGGTGTGTATGTAGGTTTGGGTGAAACCATGACCTCGGAAGATATTCTCGAAGGTGTTTTGCGCGTGACTGTGCTGGTAGCACTGAGCCGTCCTGCAGAATTTATCGAGATCACCTTCCAGCAACAAATGCAGAAGTCTTAATAAATTTTAATTAAATGACGTGCGCCTTTACCGGCGGCAATCGCTGGCAAGGCGCGCGCACTTCGACACTTTTTTCTTAATTTTTTTCTTATCAAGGCAGAGAAAAATCATGGCAGACGACGGTTCAGCACAATCCACAAGCGTATGGCCCCTTCCCAAGTTCCACTTCCAGGTAAAGTGGGATGACGCAGTAATGTCCTTTCAGGAAGTTAGCGGTCTGGATATCCAATCTGAAGAAATTAAATATCGCGCTGGCGATAGCCCAAACTTTTCGGTAGTAAAAATGCCGGGCATGAAAAAGTTCGGCAATATCACTATGAAGAAAGGTGTATTCAAAGGCGATAACAAGTTCTGGGATTGGTTCAATGAAATCAAGATGAACGTGATCAAGCGCAAGGCAATCACCATCAGCCTGCTGGATGAAACCGGCGGTGTAACTATGGTGTGGACACTCGCCAACGCCTGGCCAACCAAAATCACGTCAACTGACCTGAAATCTGAAGGTAATGAAGTGGCCATCGAAACTATTGAAATAGTTCATGAAGGCCTGACAATTGCGAACGCCTAAGGTTAGTAAAGCATGACAAGTTTGAAGACTCTGTCATCGTCAGAAGGAGGGTTGTACCCTCCTTCTGCGTTTTATTTTAAAGTGGTTTTTAACGGCGATAGCAGTGATAGCGCGTTTCAGGAAGTATCCGGTATTAGCAGCGAAATGAAACTGGAGGACGTCACCGAAGGGGGCGAAAACCGTTTTGTGCACAAATTACCGGTTGGTATGAGCCACAGCAATCTTGAGTTAAAGCGAGGTATAGCACAGCTCACGTCACCGCTGGTCAAGTGGTGCAAGGCCGTGCTGGAATCGGATTTCTCCGAGCCCATTGTGCCCAAGGATATCAATGTGTATCTGATGGATGGCGCCGGCAACTATATTCGCGAGTGGAGTTTTGAAAATGCCTTCCCGATTAAATGGGAAGTGGAAAGTTTCAACTCAACTAAAAATGAAGTGGCGATCGAAAAGATTTCGCTAAGTTACACCTGTTTAAAACGCTCCAAGTGATCAGACCAGCAAACAAGTGGTTACACAAAAAAGAGAAATGCCATGGCGATAGAAATTAAACAATTGCTGATCAAAGTTGCGGTTGAGGATGAAGCTCCAGAGGCAACACCCGATTGGGAGTCCCTGGCATCGGTGAAAGCGGAAGTGTTGGAAGAGTGTCGACGCCTGATCAGGGAAACCATGAGCGATAGAGGCTTGCGTTAAACCATGACGGCATCTTCTGGCGAAAAGCAGAAACTCACGATTTATTCCTGCACCATCAACAATGGCGAGCCCACCTACAATCAGGGTGGCCCCAAGTTTGAGCTTATGATTAATCCCAGTAGCTATCAGTTGAGCTCCAACATTAGCTATCGCAAACATAAACCCATCGGTGGTCGCAGCGAAGAAAAATACGATAAGTACCAGCCAGAACAATTTTCCTTTAAAGAATTTATTCTCGATGGCACAGGTGTTGTCCCCGGTGCCGGCGTGTCCTCTGTACAGGATTTGGTAACCCGGTTGCGCAGTGTGGCGTACGACTACGTCAGCAGCGAAAAAGATGCACCGGTTGTCTATGTCTCCTGGGGGCCCTTTGCACGCTATGCGCGACTGGAATCGCTCAGTGTGGATTACACATTATTTAAGCCCAGTGGCGAACCACTGCGCGCAAAAGTGAGTATTGGTTTCCGCGGCTATAGAAGTAGCACAGAGCTGACTTTTGAAGATCAGAAGGAAGCCTCGGAGCAACCCAAAACAGTAAAAGTAAAAGCGGGTGATACCTTGCCCGATCTCTGTCAGCGTATTTACGGTGATCCAAATTATTATCTGGAAATTGCTGAATTAAATGATCTGGACAACTTCCGCAATTTGGAACCAGGTTCTACCCTGACCTTTCCTCCAGCGAAATAGACATGGCAATTTCTCCCAATGAAAATAGTAGCGGCGCGCTATTGGTTTCCTTACTCAGCGAAGGAACCGAAGTCGCAGGCCGCATGCAAATCATGTCTATCGAAATAGCCTCAGCCGTTAATCGCATCACTACGGCCACTATCGTACTTACAGATGGTGACATGCCCAATCTCAAATTCCCCTTGAGTGATAGCGCCACTTTTACACCGGGAAGTGCCATCAGTATCAAAGCGGGTTATGGCGATTCTGACAGCCAGATTTTTTCCGGTGTTGTGATCAAGCACAGCTTGAAAATCAGCGGCGAAAATGATGCCCGCCTGGTGATTGAATGCCGCGACAAAGCACTGGGTATGACAGTGGGGCGCAAGAACGGTAATTACATCGATAAAAAAGACAGCGACATAATGACGCAACTTATCGGTAATTATGGCGGCCTTACCGCAGACGTCACGGCAACCACTAATCAACATAAAGAACTGGTGCAGTTTTACTGCAGCGATTGGGATTTTATGCTGGCCCGCGCCGAAGCCAATGGCATGCTGGTTACCCTTGATGCAGGTACAGTGACAGTCAAAGCGCCGGTGACCAGTGCAGCGCCGGTACTGACGCTAACTTATGGTATAGACATTATTGATTTCAACGCGGAGCTGGATTCGCGCACGCAATACCAAACTGTGCAATCCACCGCCTGGGATCTGACGAATCTGGCAATCAGCCAGCAAACGGCGCAACCTGACGACCTCACCGAGCAGGGCAATATCGATTCATCAACATTGTCACAAGTCATAGGGCTGGCCAATTTTGGTTTACAAAGCAGTGTGCCGCTGGATTCGGGTAACCTCACTGCCTGGAGCAAGGCCCAGCAACTCAAATCAGCCTTGGCCCGTATTCGCGGCTACGTTAGTTTCCAGGGCAGCTCGCTGATTAAAGTTGGCCAGCTGATTGAACTCAAAGGCGTTGGCGATCGCTTTAATGGCAATGTATTTGCCAGCGGTGTCAGACACAGCTTGCGCGACGGCGATTGGCATACCACGGTTGATTTTGGTATGTCATCCAATTGGTTTACCGAAACCAACGATATAGTTGCACCTCTTGCTGCCGGTCTCACTGCAGGTGTGAGCGGGCTTTACATCGGCATTGTAAAAAAACTCGATGCCGACCCCGAAGCGCAATACAAAATTCAGGTATCCATTCCCGTACTCCAGGCGGAGACGGATGGCTTCTGGGCGCGACTCGCACAATTTTATGCATCCAACTCTTTTGGTGCTTTTTTTATTCCGGAAATTGGTGATGAAGTGATTCTCGGCTTTTTTAATGACGATCCATCGCACCCGGTTATTTTAGGCAGCCTGTACAGCAGCAAAAACAAAGCGCCCTATGAATTGACGGCAGAGAACAATACCAAAGCCATAGTCACGCGCAGCAAAATGAAATTGACCTTTGATGACGATAAAAAAATCATCACGCTGATTACGCCGGGCAATAACACCATCGTCATCAGCGACGAGGATAAATCCATTTTGCTGCAGGACCAGAACAACAATAAAGTTGAATTGAACCCCAGTGGTATCACGCTCGATAGCCCCAAGGACATCAGCATAACGGCCAAAGGAAAAATTGCGCTTGATGCGACTGGCAATGTGGAAATCACCAGCAAAATGGATTTGAAAGGCCATGCGTTGAATGTGACTTGCACGGCCGATATTGGTTTCACCGCCAAGGGCAATGCAACGGCCGAAGTGTCGGCCACCGGCACCACCACTATCAAGGGTGCCATGGTGATGATTAATTAATTGCAACATTAATTAAAAAGATAAAGTAATTGAAAAGATAAACAACAGGAATCGCAATGCCACCAGCTGCACGAATTACCGATATGCACGCCTGCCCCATGACTACGGGCCCGGTGCCACATGTGGGCGGGCCTGTTAGCGGGCCCTGCGTACCCACAGTGTTAATTGGAAAATTGCCGGCCGCCGTGGTGGGCGATATGTGCGTTTGTGTGGGCCCGCCGGATTCTATCGTAAAGGGTTCGGCCACGGTCATGATCGGTGGCAAACCGGCTGCGCGTATGGGTGATACCACGGCCCACGGCGGCAACATAGTGCTTGGCTTACCCACAGTGATGATCGGTGGATAATCATGAGTAGCGAAGCTGGCGATAAATCATTTCTTGGAACCGGGTGGGCTTTTCCACCGCGCTTCACCAGTCGCGGTGCAGTGATGGTGGCAGCGGAGCGCGACATTCGCGAAAGCCTGTTGATACTCATGGCCACCACCCCGGGTGAACGCATTATGCATCCGGCTTATGGTTGCGGTTTGAAGATGCACGTATTCGATATTATCAATGAGAGTTCCATTGCGATTCTCAAGGATGTCGTGCGCAAGGCGGTTTTGTATTTCGAGCCGCGCGTTATTCTCGAACGCATCGAGATAGATATTGTTGATGCGCTCAACGGCCGGCTTGATATACATCTGGATTATCGGGTCAGTGCCACTAACAATCGTTACAACCTGGTCTATCCCTTCTATGTCAGTGAAGGTGCCGGAACCGATTTGCCGGCAGTGAGTTAACCGCGAGTTAGAACAACAACGATTAAACATCAGTTAAATGTCGCAACGGGAAAGCCATGACTGATAAATCCGCACAGATTGCGGTATCTCAGTTGCAGGTACATGTC
Organism: Cellvibrionaceae bacterium; assembly: GCA_021151695.1. Lineage (GTDB taxonomy): Bacteria > Pseudomonadota > Gammaproteobacteria > Pseudomonadales > Cellvibrionaceae > Cellvibrio. The sequence goes on from JAGKWU010000009.1 coordinate 219,791, forward strand.
AGCGACGGCCTGAGCCAGGCCGTGCGTCATTTACCTGCATTACAAAAAGATTATTTTAATGTGGATGAGCGCCGCTTTGAGCATTTGCTGGCGCAAGTCCAGGATTACGCACGCCTGGTAAAAATGCCCGGCATGGACCATAAAAATGTCAGCGCAGCCAACCAATTATTTGCTGATGATGAAGCCGTGGTCATGGCCTATATATTGGCCCAGGACATTAATCGGCTGGATAGCCAATTTGAGCTGCGTATACAACAGGAATTGGCCAATAGCGACTGGGCTCTGCGCGATTGGGAGGGCGCCTCGCCCCTTGGGCTCGCACGTTTGCTCGACGCCTGGTTACTGTTATTGAGCTATCCGCAAACCAACGCCGGTGAACAGCTGTACAGCATGATTGAGTCGGTGATTATTGGTTTTGGTAAAGAATTTTATCCGCTGTTGGAAAAATTGCCGGCCCTGCAGGCGATAGTGTCCGATATTTTTTCTCCGCAGTTCCTGGCGCTCATCAAACAGGAACAGTTGCGTCTTGAAGCCATGGAAATGGATGTGGCGGAGCAGGTACCCGCAGCAACCACCAGCAGTTTTGATAATTATGATTTGCGCAGCATCTATGCCGCGCTGATTAAATCCATCGACATGGTGCAGGAAGCCGCACGCAAATTATTACCGGATTCGCTGATCGGGGAATATCACGATCCGGCCGCTGCCATACGCATAGTGTTTGTGTTGTTATTTAAAAAATTGCAGGACAAACTCAATCGCTTCACGCTGAATTATTTTGATTTTTATTTTAACCGGGTGCTACAGGTACAACTGCTTCCTATGCAACCCGACAGCCTCTATCTGGTTTTGCAACCTGGCTCGGCACAATCCCTATCACTGCCGCGCGGCACCGAGTTTGTTGCTGGCATCGATATCAATCGCCAGGACATCGTCTACCGCTCGGATGCTGATGTAGAAATCAACGATGCCAAGGTTGAGCAGTTGCACAGTTTGCACTTTCCTCGCCACCAGCGCTTTGATGATCCAGAGCGCCACTTGATTGATGGCTGCTGGCATACGCTGATTGAGCCAGATAATGCCGGCCCGGAATTTTATCCACTCTTTGGCGAGCCGCGCGGACAAGTGCGATCGGATGCTACGCAGGATGCACGACTGGGTTTTGCGATTGCCAGCAATGTGTTGTTGATGCGCGAAGGCAAGCGCAGGGTGAATTTGCAATTGCATTACGTCAATTTGATCAATGAGAACTGCGCAACCCTTGAACATCAGATCAATAATATGCCGGCACTCAAAGCCAGCAAGGCGGACAGGAATACCAAAACCAAAGCAAAATTTTTTGCCTACTTTGGCAATATTTTCAGCCTGACGATCACGACAGCGGAAGGCTGGTATGAGATTCCTGAATACAAACCCGCCTACCATGGCACCGATAGCAAACTGAAACGCAATTGCCTGGGTATCAGCTTTTCGCTGCCGGAAGATTGCCCGCCTATCACACCCTTTAATCGCGAGATTCATGGTTCGCATTTGCAAAGTGCCGATGTGCCTACCGCAGTGCCTATGCTGCGCTTTGTGCTCAAGGATAACTATCAACAGTATCCCTATGATCTGCTGCGCAAATTGGCATTGCGTGAAATTCGCATAGCGGTCGATGTGGAAGGCTGCCGCGATTTATTGCTCTATAACAATCTCGGCCAGCTTAGTCCGCTCGCGCCCTTTATGCCCTTCGGTCCGCTGCCCGGCATAGGTTCCTATTTTGTTGTGGGCCATGAGGAAACGCGCAACAAACAGCTCACTGATTTTACGCTCGATATTGAATGGTCCGGCTTGCCTGATGTGGGCGATGGTTTTAACGAATGGTATCGCGGCTATCTCACGCCCAAAACGAATGATAATTTTGTGGTGAGCCCCAGCGTATTAGCGGATGGCAAATGGTTGCCAGGGGAAACTCGCGGAAAACTCCGTCAGTCATTATTTGCAACGACTATAAGAAATGGCCAAGTGCATTTGCAAAGCCACAGGCGTTTGACCGCAGGCCCGGTGATGCCCTGGTATAAACCGCAAGAGGGCCAGCAAGCGCGTCGCCCTTTCGTGTACACACCCGCCACCAAAGCCGGGCTGTTTAAATTTATGTTGCAGGGACCGCTCGGCGGCTTTGGTCACCTTGAGTATCAACACTTACTCACTAACACGCTCACTTACAACGCGAGGGTAAAGCATGAGCAGCTCTACAAGCCCATGCCCAATCCACCCTATACGCCCGAGATAGCCTCGATCAGCCTCAATTATGAAGCCACGACGGTAATTAATATGGCGGACAGCGACCGCCTGCAAAATGCCGAATTTAAAGATCAGTTTTTCCACCTGCATCCACTGGGTTGGGAGTTGATGTCGCCCCTGCGTCAATCGCGCATTTTCCAGGTGCCGCAATATGAACACGCGGGTAATTTATTTATTGGCCTGAGTGCCAGCGAAATGGGCCAGCTGAATTTGCTGTTTCATTTTCACAATGATTCGCTGCCCATGGCGCAGGCCGAAGCCATCAGCAATGAAGAAAAATATTTTGATAAAGCCGGCAAGGCACGCCGTTATATCAGCTGGTCCTATTTAAGTGAAAACCAGTGGCGCGAACTGCCGCCCACACAAATTCTTGCCGATACCACCCACGGTTTTATGCGCACGGGCATAGTAACCCTGGCGCTGCCCACGGATATCACCTCTGACAATAGTCTCATGCCTTCGGGTTTGTTTTGGCTGTGTGTGAGCGCCGATGAGCAGTTAAAAAATTACAGCCATGTATACACGGTGCACGCCCAGGCGTTGAGTGCGACCTGGAGTTCAGGCGAGCATCCTCCCAGCGATCCACCGCTGGTGATGGCGGCGGGCAGCATCAAACGCGCCCGTCAAAATTTACCGGGCATTATTGGCGTGCGCCAGATTTGCGATTCCTTTGGCGGTGTACCGCAGGAGACGCCCGAGCTGATGCGTGCGCGCATGAGCGAACGCTTGCGCCACAAAAATCGTGCGCTGACACCGCGCGATATAGAAGCGCTAGTGCTGCAAGCTTTTCCCCAGGTGTACAAAGTGAAATGCCTGGCCAATATCAACAGTCGCAATGGCAATCCCATCTGCCCCGGCCATTTGCTGATAGTACCTGTGCCTCATCTGAACAGGGCGCAGCCGCAAAATTTCCAGCCACATTTTGATGGCTACCTGATTCAGAGTATCAAGGATTACGTGCAACAGCTGGCCTCGCCCTTTGCGCAGATTGCGGTGGAAAATCCCACCTACGAAGAAATTCAGGTGCGCTGCCGCGTGCAGTTTAAAAAGAGTATTCATTCCGGGCGCTACCACAATTTACTCAACCAGGCGCTGTGTGATTACATTTCACCCTGGGACGCCGAAGGTAACTATGTGCATTTTGGCTGGAGCATAGCGGCGCGCGATATTCAGTCGTTTATTCGCAATCTGGATTACGTGGATTTCGTCACCGATTTTTCGCTGCTGCGCATAGGGCGTCACCGCGATGGTTTGTATTTTCGCGATGACACAGCGGTAAATCCCGAGGATGAAGTAGATCGCATTACGCCCAGTTATTATTGGAGCACGGCGGTACCTATTCCCAACCACTACATAATCACCTCGCGCAATAAAGACATTTTCACTGCCGAAGTTACGGGTTACGACGAACTCGAAATTGGCAGTACTTTTATTATTTCCTGATGGTAATTGGCATGGAACAGTTCGACAGAAAAGCACTTAAAGATAAATTCCGAAAAGGCAAAATGCCATCAGAACAGGATTTCAGTGGCCTGATTGATTCCATGATCAATATTCTGGAAGAGGGAATTAACAAAACAGAAGATGATGGCCTCAAACTGGCGCAGCTGGGTTCTGGCAAGTTGATGAGCTTCTACGAAAATATCGCGGTAGAAACACCGCTCTGGTCGCTTACGCTGGGGCGCGGTGGCGACAACAAATTACATCTGGGCACCGAAAAAAGTCCCCATGTGTTAACGCTGCGCAGCCATGAAGAAGAGCAAAACGGCCAAGTACATTCCCAAGTGGCGGTAGGCATTAATAAAGAGATGCCGCAGGTGGCATTGGATGTTAATGGCACGCTCGCCGCCTCTGGTCGCCGAGGGCAATTTGGTGATATGCCCGTGCTTGCCGATGGCAGCTGGCAGGATATAACGCCGGCGCTCACTGGCTGCGAAGCCTTCGAAGTTGTCGCGGGTGTCGGTGGGCAGGATACCGATGGCAAGTACGCACTATTACACGCGGTAGCGCTCAACACCTTTAACGGAAAAAGCAGCATTCAGCAACAGCAAGCTTATTTTGGCAGTAAGTGTAATCGCATTGAATTGCGCTGGGTAAGTGTGCCCGAGCAAAGCCCTTTCCATTTCAAATTGCAAATGGCGGTGCATTGTTCCTATTGCACCAAAGGCGATAAAAATACCATCTGGATTAAATACCACATCAGTCGTTTGTGGTTTGACACCTTAATGTTGGACAGCAACAAGGAATAAAACCATGAGCGAAAAAATTATCCACGCGCAACTCAATCTGCAAGAGAGCAGCCTGGTGTTGCAAGCGCTGGCGGAGCGGCCCTTCAAACAAGTGTTTGAGATTATCGGCAAACTGAATCACCAGGCACAACAGTTTTACCAACCGCCAGTGGCAAGCGACAAGTCGGTCGCCTTTGCGCTGAGCTCCGCTGAATTCGCGCTCTGCGTTAAAGCCTTGGGCGATTTGCCCTATAACCAGGTACAGGGTTTGATCGCCAATCTGCACAGCCAGCTGTTGGCACAGGCGGACTAAACCATGGGCGAGAGTCTCCCTGCCATCACCAGAAACCGCGATCCGGATGGACTGGATTTCGCCGGCCTGCGCGATGCCGCTATAACGCTGGCACAGCAGCTATCGGGAAAAATCTGGACCGATTACAACCTGCACGATCCGGGCGTCACTATTCTGGAGCAGATCTGTTTCGGCCTTACCGAACTGGCTTACCAATCCGGTATCAAGGTTGAAGAATATTTATCGGACCAACACGGCGTTATAGATTTCCGCAAGTACTCGCTGTTTAAGCCCCACGAGATTCTGCCCAACAGCGCCGTCACCCTGAGTGATTATTGCAAACTGTTTATCGATGCCATACCCGAAGTGGATGGCGTGCACCTGGTCCCTGTGGGTAAAGGTGTTTTTAATATTCATTTAAAACTGCAACATAGCCTCACCGGAACTGAGCTGGGCGAAGCGCGTCAGCAACAACTCAAAGCCCTGGCGCGCCAGGTGTATATGAGCAACCGTAACCTCGGCGAAGATCTCAATGAAATAATTCTTGATGAATCCCGCCCCTGCTTTTTGCAGGCGAATATTGAAATCGGTGGTCGTCGTGGCCGCGCGGAAATTACCGCCGATATTCTCTTTCAGTGCGCGCGTCTGATTTCATCAACTATTCGCATAGAGCGCTATGAAGACGCCTATCAAAAAAATTCAGATATTGCGCAATTATTTGATGGCCCACTAACCCATCGCGGCTATATAGATAAGCAATACCTCAATCAATCAAACGATCACGCCGGCCAGGATTTGAATAGCCTGGTAGCTGCAATCAGCGGCGTAAAACAGATTTATGACCTAAGGCTGGTGGATGCCGCCGGTAAAGTAATTGATGACAAGATGCTGCAAACCCAGGCATACCACTTGCATTTACCCGAGACAAAGGATCAGCTCGGCCTGATAGTGATCAGCAATACCGCAGGTAATAGCCGCGAAAAGCATGAGCAATTACCCGAGGCTGTACACCTGGAAAAAAATAGAAAATTGATGGAAGAGGTGCGTCGCTATCTGCAACGTCTGGAATTTGAATACAACGCGTTTCGCACCAACAAAGGCCAGGCCGCGAGTTTTTATCCGCTACCTGAGGGAAAATCGCGCGCACATCTGGATTATTATTCGGTGCAGCATCACTTCCCCAATGTCTATGGCGTTAATTCTGCGGGCGTTCCCAGCGGTGAAACGGCCGAGCGCAAACTCCAGGCGAAACAATTAAAAGCCTATCTCTTTCCCATTGAGCAACTGATGGCGAATTTTCTGCAGCAGATTCAGGAGTTGCACAATCTTTTCTGTATAGAGGAAACGCGCCGCCAGAGTTATTTTTCGCAGCATCTGGACAATCGCCATATGCCGCAAATAGAACAGCTTTACACACCCAAAAGTGAAATTAATGTGCAGGTGGTGAGAGCGCGCTACGATAATTTTACGGAGCGAAAAAATCGTGCGCTCGATACGCTGCTGGCAATTTACGGCGAGGTGTTCCCCGAAGAGCAGTTGCTCTACTTTGACGATTATCACCGCGAGACGGCGGACTATTGGATGATCGACAATAAGATTCACTTTCTCGCGCATATCCTCAGCTTGAGCAGCGCCCGCGTGCGCGCCTTTGACCAGACGCAGGAACATTGGCAAACCCATAACATCAGCATCGCGCAGAAAAAAATCAATATATTGCTCGGTCTTCGCCAGATATCAAAAGGGCGTGCCTTTAGCGAGGTTGCGAGGGCGTTTAATATACAGTTGGTTTCCACTGACCAGTTGTTGCAGAAAGTACCCAGCCATGATCTGGCGAGCATAGAAACCCTGGCACTTCCGGAATTGAGTGACAGCCAGCGAAGAGCGCTGCAAAACTGGCAGTATCAACCGGGCAAAGCCATTCGCCTGAGCGACAATATGGCGCGCTCTGCTGTCTATCTCAGCAATTACCGTTTGGTGCCCAAGGGTGAGCAGATGGATGTTTACCTGCAATTGCCCATTCAGCAAAAGCTGGTGTTTTTGAAACACGCACGCTCGCTTAACGAAGCGGTCAGCTACGCGCATAAATTTAAAAAAATCGCCACGTTATTTAATGATGAATCCGAAGGTTTTCATCTGGTCGAGCACCTGTTGCTGCGCCCACGTCAGCACGCAGGTGCACCGGCGAAAGATCCCGATGACAAGCCCTGCGGACCGGATCCTTTTAACACTAATTTCTTTGATCACCAGATCAGCCTGGTATTTCCCGACTGGACAGCGCGCGCTATCAATCCGGCATTTCATCAATATGTTCGGCAGCTGGTGAATGAACATATGCCAGCGCATGTGCTGCCGGAAATTTATTGGCTCGATCTCGCTGCTATGGAAGCGTTTGAAGATTATTACCAGCAGTGGTTAGCAGCCCTGCACGAATACCATCAGCTATTGCTGCTCGGTGCAGACGCCAATCCGGATGCGCTGAATGCGCGTGCGCGGCAGTTGGCGGATTGGCTACAGCAGCATCGTCAGCCGCAAGAATACTGGGTGTAATCATGGCCATCACCCACTGCATCGAAGATTTCCAACTGGATATCGCCTTCAACTCCGAGGCGCTGGCGCGCCGCGAGCAAGGCCGTCTGGCGCAGTGGCTCAGTGATGATTTGTTACCGGCATTGGACGTGCTCTTCAGCGATTATTCGCCCGGGCAAAAGCGCTTGCGCTTTGAGCGCCTCGAGTTTGATTTGGGGCAATTGCGGGGGTATAACTACCAACAGCAAATCAAACAACAATTAATCGAAAAACTAGCGGAATTGTTGCGCGAGCGCCGGCTTGAGTTGCCAGCCAGGCCAACGGCTCTGCTATCCAATGCTGATGCAAATAACCAACCCCGGGCGCTGGCGCAACTGGTATTGTTTTTACGTACCGGGCAATTGCCCTGGCATAGTGATGACGACCGCGACAGTGCAATAAATTTTTATGGCAATGGTTCGAGTTACATCAGTGCAGAAAAGCATTTGGCCACTGCGACCTTTGCCACGGGTGACGAAAAAAAATATCACCAACAATTATTGTCGGGACTGCTAAATCATAGCGGTCTGCCCGATGCCTTGCGGGCGATTCCCGAGCGTGAACAGTTACTGCAGCGATTGGTCAGCCAATTTCCCGATGAGCAGTTATCGGCGCTGTTAAAAAAATTTTCACCGGCGTTTTATCGCGAACTGGCGCCTCTTTGGCAGCTGCTCAGCAAATGGCGGGATTCCTATAGCTATGGTGGTTCACCGCTCAAACAATTGTGGTGGAAAGCGGCATTGCGTTTATGGCTGAACGGTGATCAGCTGTCGCACGCTACAGCAGGGTCGATCACTGTGGCAAGGGCTGGTTGGCCAGCAAAACTTTTGCGGCAACTGGCGCAAGATATAAACCTGCCGACGACACAGCTGTACCAGCAACTGTTTGCCGTTAGCCGACAGTTACCGGTGGATGCCAGCAGCGAATTTATTCGCTATTTGCGCGGAACCTCCGCGGCTATATCAATAGCCGATGCGCAACGGCAAGCAGCGCGAGTTGCCATTGAATTACCTCTTGCATCTGAAACTCTGACATCGCCGGAAAAAAGCATACCGAGCAAACCACCATTAACATCAGCGCTTTCGCCGCATCCTTCATCAAAAAAAACTGCCTCGCGTGAACTGCGCTATCAGCTAGCGCAAATTTTTAACGGAGCCCAGGGTGAAGCGCTCGCGCTGCTTTGGCCGGAACTCCTGGCTCGTCACACTAGCCTGTTGCAGGCGGCACTCAATCACTATTTGGCGATTCCCGCTGTTCGCCAACAATTGGCATTACAATTTCCGCTGGATTTGCTCGGCGATATATTCGCCTTCCTGCAGCCTGAGTGGGAGCTTGCATCCCTGTATAAATCATTCGTACAGGAACTGGCTATCAACCATGATATAGCCGCAACAATTGAGCGCGATCTTTGGGAAATCAGTATTAATTACTATGTTCAGCAATCCCTTGGCAATCGCGCTGAATTTTTATCAACAATGCTCGGCACCTTGGCATATCGCCAGGGATTAGCACGGGAAGCAATATCGGATGCGCTGCTGAACGCGGGCCAAACCCTATTGACCTCGAATGAACGAAAAGTGTTAGTAGATGTAGATATAGCTGCGACAGTAGCTCCTGCAAATGCTCGACGCCATGAAACTCAGCAAGATCAATTAACTGATCAACCGCAGGAATTACAGGAGGAAAATGGCTCGCTCGAGATCCAGCTCAACGCTCCTATTTTGGTTATGTTGCAACAGGAAGCGGGGCGTTCACTGACCCGCCAAGAAACACACATTGTTCTGGACATATTAGCGGTCCTGACGGGCGAGCAACCCGCTAATAAATCCAATGTTGTGGCTAGCAACAATCTGAAAGCGATATTGGATGATAGCGAATCACTGTCTGTTGCGCTGCGCTCTGCCTTTTTTGCCGTACTTATCCAGCAATGGCCGGAAAAACTTTCGCCAAAAATTGGGGATTCGGATTGGCAGTTGCTGGTGACTTATGCGTTACGCCATTCCAGCCACAGTAACATCGCAGGTTCAGCTGCCTCTTCAAATTTATTTAAAACGGAAAATCTTACGGCGATAGCAAAGCTATATAGAACTACTGGGCAAAAAAATTATGCGCAGTTATTCAAGCATATACTCAGTGGCGAATTCTTTACGAGTGATCACTATGCCGGGTTGCGCCAGGGGCTGCTACAGCCACAGGTGAGTTCCGGCAACGAACCAGCAACAATGGCGCAGTTGCATACAGGTGAATCTGCAAGGTCACATCAATCTCTCGCACCGTTAACTTACGAAAACTCATCTGGCCAGCAGAAAAATGGCCAAACTTTATCGCCAACTGTGACAGAGGCATCAGATGCATTTACGGAAGCGTTACAAGATCAAGCGGATGTAGATATTAGCCACAATCACGATCTGCGTTGGCAGGAATTCTTACGTCAGTTACAGCGCGGCAGTATAGCATTGGGGGATCTGCATCTTAACGATAGTAGCGGCGTACAAATTATTGCGCACTATCTTAGCCAGGCTGGTCATATCAAAGCCGAGTACCGCCAAAATTTACTGGCCAGTATCAGCTCCATGAGCCGCCGTGCATCTGATACAGCGGATTATTTTCGCCGTATTATCCATTGCCTGATTTATCAGCAGCCGCTGGATTTTGACGAAATCCTGACGAGCAAGGACTTTTGGCAGGAACGGGAAAAATCTGCAGCGCCATCCAGGGCTCACAAGTGGGACGATGCCGTTGTTGCAGAAACAGTTGAGGATAATGCGCAAGCTGTTCATCTGTCACGACCCAATAGCGACGAATTATCTCAGCCGAAGGGCCAGGATGTATGGGAGGGTTCAACGCAGGATTACGATCAACAATTTTGGGTGGTGTTGCAACGTATAAAAAATTTCCAGGGCGCGCTGTTTCAATATAGCTTGAGCCAGTTGCAGCAATTAGTAGAGTTTTATCTCATCAACAGCCCTGAGCTTGCAGACACCTTCCGCCGTGAGCTGGCTGTTGCCATCGCCAAACGTGCAACGGCATTAAAGACACCAGCGCAGCGGTTTAACTATTATGCAAACCTGTTGCGCCGGCTTGTGACATTGGCCGATATAGATGTTGATGCGGCGCAATTACTGGAGCCCGCTGAGTGGGTGCAGCCACTCGCTACATCTAGTGAAAATCTTGATAGCAATATTCAGTATTCCAGCGCCGCAGAGGGTTCAGATTTATCTGCCGATAAAATAACGTCTGCAAACAATCAAGAAACGTTGCAAAATGCCAGCGATAGTAAAAAGCTATCCAGCCTCGAGATAAATAAAGATGCGTTAACTTCCATAGATGTTGCCCAATTAGCCAGACTGCAGGATCAATTGCAAAATGGTGAGGTGCAACTCGATCAGGTGCAATTAAGCGAGCAACAGTGGCGCAGCCTGGCAGAAATGCTCGTGACCAATAACAACCAGCTCAGTGCCGCACAAATGCAATCCTTATTGAGTCAATTGTCGGTAACGGACGCAAGTAATTCCACAGAGTATTTACGCGAATGGGTGCGCGGGCAATTGCAAACTCTATTGGTTGATTGGAAGGCACTTTCCCCGTCACACCAGGCCGAACCATCATTGAGTGCGTTTTCACTACCAGAGTTAATATCTTTGGCAGAGGTTCCGGCGCTAACGCAAGCGCAACGTGAACGTCTGTGGACATTAATGGAGCCGCTAACAAAAGGTGTAGTAAAAGTTCAGCAGTTGCAAGCGAGCTTGCCGGTGCTGATAGGTTTAACGCAGTTTCTGCTTGCGAGACTTGCCTCGTCAGATGAGCGTGCGCAAATTCAAGCTGCGACTGCAGTCATTCAGCAAAATGAAATTGCGCAATACCGTTATTACAGCCGTTTGCTGCAAACACTGGTCGATGGCAATCTATCTTCAACGACATTGTTGCCGGCTCAGGATGAGGTCGTGAAGACCTCTTCAATACTTGCTGTTGACCAGCCTTCTTCTCACTCGCTTATTCAGTCTACATTTGAGGCTGCCAAAAAAGATAAGCGAGGTTTATCTCTGTTTGAATTGCTGGCAGTGGTGGAAGCATCAGGCGGGCAAGTTTCTGACGAAGGTGTGCGTACACAATTACTGTCCCTGGGCGAGCTCATTGCCAGTGGACAGGTGCCGATAGACCAGCTTCAGGCAAGCTTTTCGCAAATGATTGGTTTGGTCGATTTTTTTAGCGTTAATCGCCATGCACTATCCCCAAGTGATAGTGAACAACTAAAAATTGGTATAGAAAAATACGCAAACCAAGCCAATAACAGATACCAATATTTCACCGATATATTATATGCCCTGGTGCGCGGTGCAGGTGTTGCTGATATAACGACGTTGATTAGTGAGTACGAGCTTGCAATGAACTCACGGCGAGCTTCGACAAACCAACTCTCTCGTCACGAAGCCGGCAACTTTGGCAAACAGCACCGGTCGCTGGCTGAATTGTTGGCCGTGACGGAAGCATCAGGCGGGCAAGTTTCCGACGAGGTTACGCGTACACATTTGCTGTCGCTAGGTGAATGTATTGCCAGTGGACAGATACAGATAAATAAGCTCCAGGCCAGCTTGCTGCAGCTAAGGGCTTTGGTTGATTTCTTTATCATTAACCATACAAAAATATCCTCAGGCTACGCAGTGCAATTAAGAACGGCTATCGAAAAATATGCGGCGTTGGTAGATAACAAACACCAGTATTTCGCTGAGGTGTTGCAGAAACTGTTGCGTGGACTGGATCTGGATTTGGAGAAAATATCCGCGCAAGCATCGCAGCTGGATATGGATTCGGCTACCCAGGCAGTGCTTGATCAACAATCTGGACAACCGCCATCGCCAGGATCTCTTTCTGATAAAACTGAACCGCAAGCTACGACAGCTCAACCGCCAACCCTGAATACCAACGCTGCGCAGCCGCATAGTGATAGTGACCAATCCCTGTTGGAATTGCTGTTGCTGCCATCGCTTACCTCGACGCAATCCATCCGTTTGCAGCAATTGCTGCAAACATTGCTCAAGCGCGGCAATGGCGATGCAATCAGGCTGTGGTTCAATCCCTCACTGGGTGATGAGCCCTTATTGCGGTTGATTGAACTGTTGCCGGATTACGCCTTGCATCAATTATTGCGGCTGGCGCAACCGGCGGCTTATGGCCTTGTTTATCCCCAGGCAAAACACGTGTTGGATGTGTTTGAGATAGCCGCGCCCGGGGTATCTGCCGCGCGCACGCATCGTACGAAATGGTTATTTATATTGCAGCACTCGCTGCACAAAGGCAGCGTCAAACCGGACGATAAAATACTGCTCGATTTTGTCCGGCAGCTGGCCAGCATCGCTGCCATTAGCGATATCACAACGCTGGAAACATTATTGTTGGAACGTTTGGCGTTGAGCGCCGGTGAAACCAAAACTGCGCAGGAAAAATCGCGTGCCAAAGCCGAGGCGGAAGAGCTCTTGCAAGAAGCCCTGGAGGAAGGAATACATATTAGCAATGCCGGTCAGGTGCTGGCGGCGCCCTATATGGGGCGGTTGTTCGCCATGTTGCAGTTGACGGATCAGGGACAATTTGTGTCGCTGGCCGCTAAAGACCGTGCGATTCATTTGCTGGAATATATGGTGACCGGCAGCAGCGCCACACCTGAATACGATTTGCTGCTCAATAAAGTGCTCTGCGGTATGAGCACCAGTATTCCCATCAGTGCCGCTATAGAAATTACCGAGCAAGAAGAAATTATTATCGGGCAGTTGCTCAACAGTATTATCCAGAATTGGAAAGCCCTTGGGTCGACTTCTATTACCGGTTTGCGCGAAACTTTTTTGCGCCGTCAGGGTTGGCTCCGCCTGGATGAAGATGGCTGGCATCTGCGTGTCCAGTCTGGTCCCTTTGATATGTTGCTGGATCAATTACCCTGGAGTTTTTCGCTGATTAAACACGGATGGATGGATCAGCCCTTACGTGTGAGTTGGCGTGAATGAAAATAATATCCCGATTTTTTGAACAAGCTGTTGCTGATCAGTCTTCCAACATAGTGAAGGAGGATATGGCTATCGCCAATGCGCAGGCGCTGGAGCGCGAGCTGGAATGGTTTAGTCGCGTGTTGAATTTTCGCATTGAGGATTATTTTGCCAAGAACGAGATGGGCGGCGGCGATATTCGGGAATTGGTACCACCCGCGCTCGATGCCGATACCAGCGGCTATGCACAGATTGTGCGCGAATACACCATGGGCTTTGACGAGCGATTGCTCTTTACCCTTTGCCTGATTCCTCACGTGCGGCCGCAGCTGTTGGATATTTTTTTGAGCCCCAGCCCCACCACCAACCGCGCTTATACAGAATTCGGTGGCTGGAAAGGCAAGAGCCATACGGGCTTTTTGCCAACCGCGGAAACCGCGGTATTTTTATTGGCTGGGCAAAATTTACAGCGCCGCTTTGATGCGCTGGCGCTTTTTGATGATAAACATTTTTTCACGCGTGCCGGCATCCTGAAAATTGAGCATCTCGCGACAGGTGAGCCTTTTTTAAACGCCGCTATTTCACTCTCTACGGAATTCATGAATCGCTGCACGCACGGCCAGGTACACAAGCCGGATTACAGCATGGAGTTTCCGGCCAAGCTGATCACCAGCAAGCTCACGTGGGATGATCTGGTATTAGCGCCTGAAGTGATGGAAGAAATTGACCACATCAATACCTGGTTGCGCCAGAGCAGCAACATTGTGTCGCAGTGGCAATTGGGTAAAACCGTTAAGCCAGGTTATCGCAGCCTGTTCTTTGGTCCACCCGGTACGGGTAAAACCTTGACCGCAACTTTGATCGGTGCCCATGCCGGTGTCGATGTGTATCGCATCGATTTATCCATGGTGGTTTCCAAATACATAGGTGAAACCGAAAAGAATCTGGCGAGCGTGTTTGACCAGGCGCAAAACAAAAACTGGATTTTATTTTTTGATGAGGCCGATTCGCTGTTCGGCAAGCGCACCCAAACCAGTAACTCCAATGATCGTCACGCAAACCAGGAAATTTCTTACCTGTTGCAACGTATAGAAGATTTCCCCGGCGTGATCATTCTGGCAAGTAATATCAAAGCCAATATTGACGAGGCCTTTGCGCGTCGCTTCCAGTCTATTGTGTATTTCCCGTTACCTGATGAGGTGGAGCGGTTGCGATTGTGGCGCGGACTCTATCCCGACGCAGCCGTGCTGGATGCGGATGTGGATTTGCAATTCCTTGCACAAAAATACGAGCTGGCCGGTGGCTCGCTCACCAACGTTGCGCGCTACGCCGCGATACGCGCAACACGCATGAATCGCCAGCGCATTATGCAGTCGGACCTGCTGCTGGGCATCAACAAAGAACTCCTCAAGGAGGGGCGCACGCTCTGAATTATGAAAACAATAATTTCCAAAACACTCTGGCGCCTGGGCGGTGCATTGACCCTGATTCTGGCGGCGTCTGCCAGCAAAGCCCAAACCTGGGTGGAGGGGCCGGCTGCATGCCTCGGTCCTACTATGCCTTATGAGGCATATCCCGTTGAGGTGATGAAAAAAGTCCAGCGCAATTTATGGATTGTCTATCACGAAGATCCACTGTGGGATAAGGACGCGCAAATCAAAACCCTCAATGGCACTGCCCTTCAGGACGGTGTGATGGGCCCTATTACCTGGTCATGGATGAATCGCTTCTGCGGCGATTTCTGGTTACCACTCGGGCAAGATGCCATGGCAGAGTTGCCCGGCCATTTGGATTTTATCGCCGACTTTTCTGGCAAACATGCACGCGAACTGGGTGTGCTGGTCAGTCCGCCGTTTTTTAAATGGGTAAAATCTCAAACGGACAGTGACCAGATAAAACAACAATTACTCAAAAACGATGAACAGAAATTATTGGATCTGGTAAAACGCTATGAGGGCATGCCAACCAAATCCGCTGAAAAAGTAGCGAAGCCCAAGTCGGCAAAATCCCGCAATTCGCTTTATCGCTACGTGTTGCGTGCCGACGACTTTGCTTTATTTGCCAAGCCCAAGGTTGCTGCACCAGCAGCTGACGTGAATAATATTTTTGAAAGCCCCGATAAATTAAAAATTGCAGTTGCTGCGGCCCTGGGAAAATTGCCGCCTGAACAGCAACAAAAAGCTAAAGCGCAATTGCAACAACCACTCGCCAACCTTGAAGAGGTTTATAAGCTAACCGAGTCTTCCCTGAAAGATTTGGACCAGTCAGGTTTAACGGCAATGGAATTTGTGGAGCTTAACAAGCTCGCTAATACCGTATTTACCGATGCCGACAAATTTAAAAAGAAAGTCAACGAGGCCTTAACCACTGCGTCGCTTAATCTGTTGAATTCATCGACAAGTTCATCCGTCTCGACAGAGGTCTCGCAAGAGGAAACCGATAGTTTGATGATCGCGGATATGGAGCGCGTGCAGATACGGGTATTCAATGCTGCGAAAGGTTATCGGCTACATGAACAGGATGCGAAAAAACTTGCCGGATTTTTTGTGCCTGCCAGCAATAGCAGCCTTGATCCGGTCGTTATCAAAGCAATAGCGCGTTTGGAAAATCTTGAATACCCCGACGGGGAACTTTTGCACCATGCGGCGATGGACAAATTAGCGCAAGCACTTAATGTCTGCGATGAAAACCAATCGACTTCACTGGATCTCACCACCCCTGCATTTAGCGCGGAAGAACGGCAGAGTTTGCGCAAACTATTTAACCAGGCTGTGGGCAGCCTGACGCAATTGGGTGCGGCCGATAAATCAGCGCGCGTCTGCGATGATGATTTTTGGGCGGGATTAAACAACGATTACGATAACAATGTGCGTGCCGCCATAGAGCAGCAGTATTTGGAAGAGGCGCCAGCCTATGATGCCAAAGCAAATAATTGGTCAGGCAAAGAGTGTGGTTGTATTCCCGATCAAATAAAAGCTACCGCTTATGGCATATATCCCTATTGGGCCGTTGGTGAAAAATTTCCCTATGGTGGTCCTAGCGATAAACCGCGCAATTTTGATTTCAGTACTTTTTCACGCGTGGGATTTTATGGTTTTTCTTTCAACAGCATGGGTGAACTCACCCAACCGGGTAGTGCTGATCCACGTCAGGGATTATTTGATCCGCACTTTGAAAGCAGCCGTGAATTTATTGCCGAGGCTCGCACCTATGGCAGCAAATTGGATTGGATTATTGAAAAAGATTGGCAAGAGGATAGTGGCGAGAAGATCAGCGCAAATGCTGTTCGTCAGGCACTGGGTGGGCTGCAGATTAATATTGTCAATTTACTGGGCACGCAAATTAAAGGTGCCGATGAATATTGGCGCCCGCTAATTACGCTGGGAGTTGCGCAGCGGCCAACGATGGGTGACGGCGTCACTTTATATTTTAAACATTATCCGCAGGACCCTGAATTCAGGGAAATTTTTGAAGGCTTTTTCCGTCAGTTAAAAACCAATTTACGTAAACTGAGTGACGAGCGTGCAAAATGGAGCACGCAGCGCCAGGATTTTTTTGTCAACCTGATCGTCAATCAGGAGGATTATCTCAATCCCGATAGCCTGTTTAATAACGTTAATATCCTGGACATGATAGGTGCGCCTTATGATTCCCTATCCAAGCTTACGGTGATGGAAGAACAGGCGGCTACCAAAACCCTGGTATTGGTGTTAATTAACAACCCCTACTTCAATTCGTTGCAGACGCTTTATTCCAGTTCAACATCGACCTACCGTGGTTATGTGTTGCCCACGGTGATGATAGATTACAAAAACTTCAGCACCGGTTCGCACAGCGTTAAAGAAGATGACAAGCGTTCATTTTTTGATGAGCGCCGAAAAATGGTGTCCTACCAGCGCGAAGCCTTTGGTGGTGGCGCCTATTGGTACATGCCTACCTGGGATGCTGCGGGCGCTGGCGATTTTAATAATTACATCGCCAATAATTTTGCGTTGGGTTATCCCAATAATGTGTGGGACTCGACGCTCTGTGCCTATCGTTGGCAATTGTTGGGTGTTATGAATTTGTGGTTGCTGGTGGCCCTGGCTTTTGTTGTATTTGTGTTTTACATATATCCATATCGCTGCCACGCATTGCCGGCTATAGTAATGATGTTGATTAATCCAGTAGTCCTGGCGCTGTTGATCGTCCCTCCCATATTCTTATGGTGTTATCTGCAGTTGGTGGATGAAACATTCCCGCTGCTATCATTACCGAGCTTCCTGTTGTTGGCGCTTCTGGTATTAAGTATTTGGGCCGGCGTAGATTGGATCAGACGATTGCGCCAACTCAAACCCAGTCGCAACCTGGCACAATTACAAGCAGCCAATGCCAGCTTGCCCAAGCGCGATTTGGAGCGACTGCAACGTGAAGCAGAGGATGTCGAGCAGGATACAAAAGACGACATCGAATAGCTGTAACTTGCATAGGGCCATCACCTGGCTTTTAAATAGTTAGCCTGGTTTTTAAATAGGTAGCCCGGCTTTTAAATTGGTAGCTTGGCTTTTAATGTAGTAGTCCGGCCTTAACCGAAACAATCTTGAGAAAGGATAATACCGAGGTTTCTATGAGCTACAGTTCCCAGGAGCGCGGCCATGCCAGCGAGCAATCGGCAAACGTCCAGCGCAAGGCGAATGCACAATTCGCTGACAATCGTTCCAACCTTACTGCGCAGTTACAACAGCAGGGGATGATGGCGAACAGCCCGCAGGTTACTGCCCAATTAGCGCAAGCTGAAATGATGGCGGGCTCGTCAGTGCAACAACACAAGGCCATACAACTTGCAGCGCCGGAGGAAGAGCTACCGGTGCAAGGTAAATTTGCGACGGCGCAATTAGCGGGTGTAGAGGAAGAGTTACCCGTACAGGGAAAATTCGACACGGCCCAATTGGCTGGCGTTGAGGAAGAGGAGCCCCTGCAAGGCAAGTTCGACACGGCGCAGCTGGCCGGAGTTGAGGAAGAAGAACCGCTGCAGGGCTAGTATTCTGTAGCGGTGAACCGCGAATACGCTTACCTCAGGTTTCTATTTATGGAAAAACCAGCTGCTCCCCAACTCCACCAGCGTCTGCGTATTATGCTTGGCGATGAAATCGCGTTTGGCCCCGGCAAGGCTGAGCTGCTGGAAGCGATTAAAGCAACCGGCTCCATTTCTGCGGCGGGTAAAACGATGGATATGAGTTACAGGCGCGCCTGGTTGCTCGTCGATGCCATGAATCGCTGTTTTCATACAGCGTTGGTCGAAACAGCCAAAGGTGGCAAGAATGGTGGAGGTGCGCAAGTGACGCCTTATGGTGAAGAGGTATTGCGCCGTTATCGCGCTATGGAAGCGGCAGCCCGGCAACAAGCTGAAGAACATTTTGCCAGCCTTGCTCCTCTGTTGCGTAGCGCCGCTGTGCCCTCCTCTACTCCGGAATAACGCGCGAATTTTTATCGGCTCTGGCGGCTTTATTTTCAGCAGCGCCAAGTAAGAATAGTCTTCGAAATAACAGTAAAAACTGCAGGGCGACAAGCATACAAATAATCACCAAGGCAAAGGATGGATTGAATCCCAAGTCAGTCAAACCCATCAAGGGTTCCGCGGAATCACCACCCCAGAAAATAAAATGGCGTAAATTAAATACCGTGGGAAAAACGGAATAAGTCAGCAGGTCGTAACTTAACAGTGCGAAGCAAAGGCAGGTATAAAACCAAAGTCCTTTTAGCCGTCGAGTACACATTATTCCTGTAGCGCAAATGGCGAGCATAGAATTTAATCCGCTGCCCATAACCTCAACCAAACCAAATTGCCAGGACGATGGAACGTGATTCGACGCTCCAAATCGTACGAAGGCAAGCTCACCTTTTGGCCATTCGCCGGGGTAAGCTGTAGCCGGCTGTGGAAACACTTGGTATCCGGGCCACACATAAACCATGGAGGATTCGATTCCAACCCATCGCGCCGCTAACAAATGGCCTAGCTCGTGAAACACGACGGATAATAAAAAGGTCATTAATAATATTGCAATAACCTTGAAGTAGCTGGCTCCAGATATCATCCTTCCGCTCCGTCAGATCAAATGGATTTGCGACCTTGATCTAGTTAGTACTTAAATCGCGTCCAAAAATAGCAAGAAACAACACATGTAAAAAAGCGGGAACAAGCAACCACCAATAGCTTGTTTGCATAAACCAGAGCAAATACAAAACAAAGGGATGAGCGAGCAATAATATTACCCAGGCCAACCAGGCCAGGTTGCCCATAAAGCGGCTGTGGGATTTGCGATAATTATGTAGCCCAAACATACAGGGCAATAAAGTCCAAACAATTCCCATTGCGACGAAAAAAGAAATGATGATTTTAAGCAGGGTTTCCATCAGCCAGTCCGTATGTGAGTTTCTTATATTTTAATAAATTTAATTCCGCACAATTCTTCCTGCCTCCATCGTCAACCAAGTCTCTGTTAAATACTGAATCTCATGAAAGCTGTGTGTCACATAGAGCATGGGAATTCCCACGTCGCGCAAGCGGGCGAGGAAGGGCAGGATTTGGGATTTTAAATCTTTGTCGAGGGCGGATAAGGGTTCGTCGAGCAGCAGGAGATCGGGAGAATAAAGCAGCGCGCGACCGAGGGCCACACGCTGTTGTTCGCCACCGGAAAGCTGGCGGGGTTTACGCGCGAGTAGCGGTGCAAGTTCGAGTAAGTCGACGACTGTGTCCAATTCAAAGTGGCGTTGGTCGGCTGTGAGGTTGCGATAGCCGTAGAGTAAATTGTTGCGCACGTTGAGGTGGGGAAAAAGTTGGCCATCCTGAAATACTAAACCGACGCGACGTTGGTGCGATGGCAATTTGATCGCTTGGGTGGAATCAAACAAGGTGCGGCCTTGCAAGCTGATGTGGCCGCGCGTTGGGTGGAGCAAGCCGGCAATCAACGCCAGTAATGTGCTCTTGCCGCAACCGGATGGCCCGAACAAACCCGTCACCGGTGCTGTGAGAGTTTCGTTAATGTGTAGATTGAAATTGCCGCGGCTGAATTCCACATTAAGCGCTAACAAAGGTTTGCCATTATCCGTCATGGCGCACCCCCAACCATTTCTCTGAGCGTCGGGTGATGAAATTGCTGAATAACAATGAGAAGAAACTCAAGGCTATGCAAATGGCAATCAAGCGCATGATGTGGTTCTCGCTATCTACCTGGTGCATAGCGGTGTAAATGGCGAGTGGTAATGTTCGCGTTTCACCGGCGATGTTGCCAACAAACGTAATGGTTGCGCCGAACTCGCCCAGGGCGCGACTAAACG
Source organism: Cellvibrionaceae bacterium (assembly GCA_021151695.1). GTDB lineage: Bacteria > Pseudomonadota > Gammaproteobacteria > Pseudomonadales > Cellvibrionaceae > Cellvibrio. Next base: position 240,451 of record JAGKWU010000009.1, read on the forward strand.
TAATGATGCAACCAGCCAGCAAACCGGGTAGTGAAAGTGGCAAGGTGATTGTCCAAAACACTCGCCAGGGGCTTGCACCCAAGGTGCGGGCAGCACTTTCGAGGCGCTGGTCGATGAGCTTGATACTCAGGCGTACCGCCTGCACCATCAGTGGAAAAGCAATAACCGCCGAGGCGAGTGCAGCACCTTTCCAGGTGAAGGCTATGTGGATATCGAGATGTTCACCCAGCCAGCCGCCCAACGATCCATTGGCTCCAAACAAGACCAACAAAAGATAACCGGGCACCACCGGCGGTAACACCATGGGCAAGTAGACCATAGCTTCCACTACGGATTTTCCCCAAAACTCGCGCCGCGCCAACAGCCAGCCACAGGCGATGCCAGGGATCAGGCAGGCGATGGTCGCCCAGGTGGCAACTCGTGCGGATAACAGCAGCGCTTGCCACTCAGGCTCGGTCAGCATCCCATTCTCTTCTGATTAGCGATTATTGTTGATTGTTCAGCACACTAAAACCGTAGCGCACAAACACGGCGCGGGCCTCGTCACCTTGCAGGTAAGTCCAGAAGCCTTTGCTGTCTGGCGAGGCCTTTTTCAACAGCGCGCCGGGGTAGATTATGGGTTTGTGGCTGTCGCTTGGGAAGCTGGCGACCACACTTACCTTCTTCGCGATTTTCGCATCAGTGCTGTAGACGATCCCGGCCGGGCATTCGCCGCGCTCCACAAAGGCGGTGGCAGTGCGCACATCGTCGGTGCCCACCAGGCGTGGCTTGAGCGCATCCCACCAGCCGTAATAGGTCAGCGATTGCTGGGCGTATTTGCCTACGGGCACATAGCCGGGTTCGCCGGTACACAGCTTGCCGTTAAAGCTGGCGGGCAGGTCAAAACCCCTTTCCAGTTTTGCGGTGAATTCCTTGCCGGCAGGGGCAATGAGTACCAGTTCATTGCCAAGCAGGTTGGTGCGGCTGCCAGCAGTAAACAGGCCGCGCTTGTCGAGATAATCGGCCCAGTCCAGGTCGGCGGAAACAAACACATCGGCCGGTGCGCCATTTTCAATTTGTTTCGCCAGGGTTGAGGAGGCGGCGTAAACCGGTTTGATTTTCACGTCGGAGTGCTGCTTTTCATAAGTGCTTGCCAGCTCATTGATGGCATCGGTGAGGCTCGCCGCGGCGTAAATTTTTACCTCACCCGCAAAAGCGATAGTTGTTGATAAGCACAGCGATACGCCGAGTCCCACGAACTTGATTGCTCGTCTGAATAATGGATATATTTGGGGGTAACTCGCTGATTTTGCACTGAAATTGCGCATTTTATATGTCCTTCAAAAGATTCAAATACGGAATAACAGCTTATACGATATATTCCGTTGAATATATAGAAAACCTGTGTCACGCTGAAAAAACAACAGACAAAAAACCTTGGAGTCAAGCATGTTAAAACCCGCACTTTTACTCACCCTGGCAATCGCGCCCAGCGCTTTCGCGGTTGATGCCACCACCGAGCTGCTGGCCAAAAAAGGCGTTATCACCGCTGAAGAGTACGCCAAAATCAAAGCTGCCGAGGCTAACAAAGCCACGGTGGAAGTCACTGGTGACGGCTTGAAAATCAGCTCGCCCGACAAAACCACTAGCGCCCAGATAGGCACTATGCTGCAAATGGATTACGCCGGTTATGACAGTGACATTGCCGATAACAAAGGTCGCGATCTGGCTAACTCTGGCACGGAATTTCGCCGAATTCGCCTTTATATGAGCGGAACTCTCGCGACTGATTGGGATTACAGAACGGAAATCGACTTCGCCAACAGCGCCACACTGGTGGACGGCTTTGTAACTTACAAAGGCTGGCAACCCATGGGCGTGACTGTCGGTCACTTCAAAATCCCCTTCAGTCAGGAATCCTTGGCGGCGGACAAAGGCCTGACATTTATGGAGCGCTCCCTGCCCAACGCCTTCCTCAATCCGCGTGCGCCTGGTGTCATGCTGTCGGCGGGTAAAGATAACTGGAGTGCAGCCGGCATGGTGTTTGGAGAGCAGCTCACTACCGCCGCCAACGCCTTGAGCGATGAAAGCACCGGCGGCAGTTTCCGTGCGACCTGGGCACCGTTGCTGGGCCCGGATTTCACCCTGCACCTGGGTGCCGCTGTGATGGAGCGTATCCCCAGCCAGAACAACCTGAGTATCGGCACCGGCAATAACATCAGCTACACCGAAACGGTACGTTTCCGCAGCAAACCTGAGTCGAACATCATCGAAACTCGCCTGATAGACACGGGCGCCACCGGTATTATCGACGTGGAAAACAGCCAGCTCTGGGGCGCTGAGCTGGGGGCTTCTGTACACAATTGGTTGTTTAACGCCGAGTACATCAACACCAGTGTGGCGCGCCGCAATGGCAAGTCAGATCTGGAGTTCGATGGTTGGTACGCACAGGGCGTCTGGACGATTACCGGCGAAGATCGCACCTATCAAGGCAACAAAGGCCTGTTCGACGGCGTGAAGCCGGCTAAACCTACAACATCCGGTGGCTATGGCGCTTGGGAGTTGGCGGTGCGTCTGTCTGCACTGGATTTGAGCGACGGCAAAAAATCGCTGGTAGCGGGCAAGCTGGTCAATGAAATCAACGGTGGCGAGCAGCGCGACCTCACCCTGGCGCTCAACTGGTACCTCACCAATGCCCTGCGCATCAGCGCCAACTACGTGAAAGTATTGGATCTGGAAGGCGGCGCTTACGATGGTAAGGACCTGAACGCGGTGCAGATGCGGTTTCAGTTTGCGTATTGATCGCCAATCTTCTCGTTCCCAAGCTCCAGCTTGGGAACGTTACGGGCTTCCCCTTTATGCCAATCACAACGATAAGAGCGTTCCATTCCCAAGCTAGAGCTTGGGAATGAGGGGGAGGTATGCACCCCACGAAATTCTCTTCTAGGCTTTAACGGCGACAATAACGCTAAAAGCCAAAGAGAATTGCATGCTGAAACCCCTAACCATAGTGTTATGTGCCTTGTCTCCCGCCGCCTGGGGGCTGGACGCCACCACTGAACTGCTCTTCAAAAAAGGCATTATCACCCCCGAAGAATACAACCAGCTCAAAGCTGCTGAAGGTAACAAGGCGACGGTAGAAGTCACTCCCGATGGCCTCAAGTTCGCTTCTGCCGATAAATCATCCAGCGCCCAAATCGGCCTTTTGGTGCAGTTTGACTACGCCGGCTACAACGGCGATATAGTCGATAGCCAGGGCCGTGACCTGACCAACGCCGGCACTGAGTTTCTCCGTGCGCGGATCAATTTCTTGGGCAGCCTGTCGGCCGATTGGGATTATCGTTTCCAGGTGGATTTCGCCAATGGCAGCCAGCTGGCGGATGCCTATGTTACCTACAAAGGTTGGCAGCCCCTGAACCTGAATATCGGCCATCAGGTGATCCCTTTTAGCCAGGAAGCCCAGACGGCGGACAGAAGTTTGAGCTTTATGGAACGCTCCCTGGCGAGCAATTTTCTGGTTGGGCGTGCGCCAGGTGTAAGCCTGCTTGCCAACCGGGACAACTGGAGTGCTGCGGCCATGGTGTTTGGCGAGCCGCTGTCCACCGCCCCTAATGCCCTGAGCGATGAATCCACCGGTGCCAGCGTGCGGTTCAGCTGGGCGCCGCTACTCACTAATGACTACGCGATTCACCTGGCCATCGCCGGCATGGAGCGAATCCCCAGCCAGAACAACCTGAGCATCGGCGCGGGCAGCAATATCACCTATACCGAAGGGGTGCGCTTTCGCGCGAAACCTGAATCCAACATCATCGATACCCGTCTGATAGATACGGGTACCACCGGCATTATCGATGTAGAAAACACCCGGCTCTGGGGGGCTGAGCTAGGTGCGAGCCTGCGCAGCTGGCAGCTAATGGCTGAATATATAGATACCCGGGTAGCCCGCCGTTACGGCAAAACCGATCTGGAATTTTCTGGCTGGTACGCCATGGCGGCATGGAGTATCACCGGCGAACACCGCCGCTACCTGAGCCCGCGCGGCACCTTCGACGGCGTAAGGCCGGCCCATCCGACCAGCACTGGTGGTTATGGCGCCTGGGAGTTGGCTGTGCGCTTATCCGAGCTGGATTTAAATGATGGACCTGAATCGCCGCTTGGCATCAGTGAGGTCAATGGTGGCGAGCAGCGCGATCTCACACTTGCCCTCAACTGGTACCTCACCAACGCCCTGCGCATCAGCGCCAACTACGTGAAAGTGCTGGAGCTGAAGGGCGGGCCGTTCGATGGTAAAGATCTGGATGTCATGCAGATGCGGTTTCAGTTGGCTTATTGATGGGGGGATTCAAACGCGTTTAAGGTTTCGCTAATCCCAACAACTTGATCAACCAAACCTCCCTATCCTCCCGCACTTGGGGCAATTTCATATCGTGCCCCACGTCGTAATACATCACCTTGGCGTTGGGAGCGGTATTGGCCACCTGTTTAGCTTGCGCGGTACTCACGTAAGGATCTTTATTGCCAAACTGCAGGAGTAGCTGGGCCTTGCTTTTGCTCAAGAAGGTAACAGGTGTGAGTGTTTTGAAACGCTCTTTAAAACGCGCCAGCTCGGCACCTTCCGGTTTGCCCGAGGCGGAGCCATAGAGATACCAGTCGCTCAAAGCGGGTGGCGTTGTCAGGAGCGCGAAACCTTTTACAGAATCATCCAGCCCTGCCACCAATGCCCCAAAACCCGCACCGTAGTCGTGGCCCACATAGGCCAGGCGGCTGCTATCGACTTCGTGCTGCCGCTTGATCCAATCCAACGCGCGCAGTAAATCGCGGGTTTGGTTGAGGGTGTTTTCATAGTCATTTTGCCAGCGGCGCTGATGGTAGGGTGCATTGGGCTCGCTCCAGAAAGTCGATACCAGCAGTGACACCACGCCACGCCGCGCCAGGGATTTGGCTTCCTCCAAAAACTCCTCACGGTTGGAATCGGGGGAGGATGGCTCGTACCAATGCACAAACAATATTGCCGCCTGGCTGCGCGTTGGCCGCGCCGACAACCCTACCCAGTAGGCCTTGATACTGCTTCCGTTACAGGCGGTAAATTCCAGATTCTCCACATTTACCTCGCCCTGGGTGACCAGTGTTCTGCTGTTAGCGGTGAATGCGGGGCATTTAGCGGTGGAGAAATCTGGCGCGGGTCCGGCCAAGGCTAAGGATGGGAGCAAGAAGAGCAAAACGATGGGCAGGAAGGCATAGCGGGCAGCCATGGCGATAGTCCTTTGCGATCAGTAATAGATCAGATACTAGACGCAACCTTAGACGATGAACAGAAATACCCATTTTAATTATTTTGTTATAGTATCTACAAAAATGTAGAGATATTAACAAATTATGAATTGGCTTATTCTCATCATCAGCCTGCCTACGGAAAACGCCACAGTTCGCATGCGCGCCTGGCGTGCGCTCAAGTCGGCCGGGGCGGCGGTGGTTCGCGATGGAGTTTACCTGTTGCCCGAGCGCGAGACCTGCCACACCAGCTTTGCGCAGATTGCCGATGAAATTCGCACGGCTGGTGGCAAAGTGCTGTGCAGCCGCATGGAGCAACCAGAGGGGGAAGATTTCTCCGGGCTCTTTGATCGCAGCGCCGACTACCAAACCCTCAACGATCAACTGATCGAGGTGCGCAACAACCTCTCTCCGGATTCCGCTCTGGATCAACTGCGCCAATTGCGCAAGCTGCGCAAACAATTCCAGCAAATCGCCGCCAACGACTTTTTTCCCGGTAGCGCCCACGCCACCACAGAGTCCACATTGACCAACCTCGAACAGGCCGCCAACCGCCTGCTGTCGCCCGACGAACCCGTAGCTGCCCAAGGCGAAATCGCCATCTTAAATCCGCAAGATTACCAAGGCAGGCTTTGGGCTACGCGCCGCCGGCCCTGGGTGGATCGTCTGGCCAGCGCCTGGTTGATTGCCCGTTTTATCGACCGGCAAGCCCGCTTTCTCTGGCTTGAATCCCCCGCCGCCTGCCCATCCGATGCGCTGGGTTTTGATTTCGACGGTGCCAGCTTTACCCATGTGGGCGAGCGCGTAAGTTTTGAAGTGCTGCTCGCCAGCTTCAGTCTCGACCAGCAGCCCGCGTTGCTGCGCATGGCCGCGCTGGTGCACTACCTGGATGTGGGCGGCGTTCGCCCGCCAGAAGCCGCCGGTATCGAAAGCCTGCTCGCCGGCCTGCGTGAATCCATCGCCGATGACGACCAACTGCTCGCCGCCGCTAGCGCTGTATTCGATGGTCTGTTGGTGAGCTTTGGGAAAGCCTGATTTTTATTTTCTGATTCCTTTTTTTAGCGAGACACATAATGACAACGAAACAAACCCTCGATCCCGCGGTTGAGCAGACTCCACCTCCACCGCTCACGATGCTGCAAGCTTTCTGGTTCTGGCTCAAGCTCGGCTTTATCAGCTTTGGCGGCCCGGCGGGGCAGATTTCCATCATGCATCAGGAACTGGTGGAGCGCCGCCGCTGGATTTCAGAAAAACGCTTTTTACATGCGCTCAATTACTGCATGGTATTGCCCGGCCCGGAAGCGCAGCAGCTGGCGACTTATATCGGCTGGTTGATGCACCGCACCTGGGGTGGTGTGATTGCCGGCGCGCTCTTTGTATTACCCTCACTGTTTATTTTGATTGCACTTTCCTGGGTGTATATCGCCTATGGCGATGTGACTTTAGTGGCGGGCATTTTTTACGGCATCAAACCGGCGGTGACGGCCATTGTGTTGCAAGCAGCCCATCGCATTGGTTCGCGCGCGCTTAAAAATAATTATCTCTGGGCCATCGCTGGCGCTGCCTTTGTGGCGATTTTCGCGCTCAATATTCCCTTCCCGCTGATTGTGCTGGGTGCAGCGTTGATTGGTTATTTTGGTGGCCGCTTTAAACCGCAATTATTTGTCGTTGGCGGTGGCCACGGCGCTGCCAAAAAATCCTACGGTGCCGCATTGATTGACGATCACACACCCACACCGATACACGCAAAATTTTCCTACACCAAATTATTATGGGTGCTGGTCACCGGGATTTTTCTCTGGGCTATTCCGCTGGGAATTCTTTGTGCGCTGTTCGGTTGGCAACACGATTACACGCAAATGGCCTGGTTCTTCACTAAAGCCGCACTGCTTACTTTCGGTGGTGCTTATGCAGTGTTGCCCTATGTTTACCAGGGCGCTGTAGGCCACTACCAATGGTTGACGCCCACGCAAATGATCGATGGTCTCGCGCTCGGCGAAACCACACCCGGTCCGCTGATTATGGTGGTGGCCTTTGTGGGATTTGTCGGTGGTTATGTCAAAGCCTTGTTGGGTGCCGACAATTTATTTTTATCCGGCGCCCTCGCCGCAACACTGGTGACCTGGTTTACGTTTTTGCCCTCGTTTATTTTTATTCTCGCTGGTGGCCCACTGGTGGAGTCTACGCACAATGATGTGAAATTCACGGCGCCGCTTACCGCTATTACCGCTGCCGTAGTGGGGGTGATTGTTAATCTCGCGCTCTTTTTTGCCTATCACGTACTTTGGCCGAAAGGTTTTGACGGGCAATTTGATTGGGGCTCTGCAGTGATTGCGCTGGCCGCCGCCATTGCGTTGTTTAAATTCAAACGCAATGTCATGCAAGTGATTGGCGCGGCAGCACTGGTAGGTTTACTACTGAAATTATTTGTGGGATAGGAAACTCAATCTTGCCGTAAGCGCTGCTTCTGTTTGTACAAGACTAACAAACACCAAAGCAGCGCCAGCAGCATTATCACTGCACCAATAACAAAACTGACCTTGCCGTAGCGGTAAGATTTTTCAACCACACCCATCATGGTCAATAAATTTCCCCAGTCGTGGGACTCTTCACCACCGCCTCCCACCAAGGGCAACATGCGATACTGCGCATCGGAAATATAGGGTGAAAGATCAATAAAGTTTTGCCCGAACCACCAGAGCATTAAGCTCGCCGCAAACGTATCCCGCTGCTTCCACAAAAAAGCGCCGAGTAACCCCAAAGGCAAAAGTACCTGGAACAGGCTACCGCCGAGTATGGTCATAAACCTGCCAAAAGGGCGGAAAAAAATATGGCCAAATTCATGGAAAGGCAGATTGATATTGTGCAGAAACGAGCCGTTAATTCGCTCCCAATCCACGCCGCCGCTGACAAAGTAATAAGTCCACACGCAAAAGCCTACAAAGGTTGCAGCACGCGCCCAAAAGCTGCCGGAATCAATTTGCTCTGGTACTTGTAGTAATTGTTCGCGCAAGCTTATGCGCGGTGTAATTTCTATAGCAGCGTCTATTTCTGTTTCTGAATCTATTTGGGTATCTGTCTGCGTATCTACGGGCTGGCGTGCCTGCCATTTGTGATAGACGATGCCGCAGGCCGGACAAATATCAGGATGCACAGTGGCATCGGCTGAGGTTCGCACATAGTGGCATTTGGGACATGGATTCGACATTGTTATTTACCTTGTTATAACGCCTTGCGAAATGTCAGGTTGATTCGCTGTGTTCCCACCAATTCATGTATGCCTGGCTTGATCGGCAATACACCGTGAAAGTTCATGCGCGCCGGTCCGCCCCACACCATCACATCGCCGTGGCTGAGCGGCATACGCCGGGTTTTATCGTCGCGCCTGGTGCCACCCCATAAAAATAGCGCAGGTAATCCTAAAGAGACAGACACAATGGGCTGGGAAAAATCCCGCTCATTTTTATCCTGATGCAGCGTCATCTTTGCGCCGGGTTTATAAAAATTGATCAGGCAGGAATCGGGTATAAAATTCGCAAAGCCCGCCGCAGTCGCCGCTGTTTGTGCGAGCTGCAAAAAGTGGTCCGGCATGACCGGCCAAGGTTTATTACCGTTGCGCTTTGCATAGCGATAGCCATAGGCATCACTTACCCAACCCGCACTGCCGCAGCTGCTGGTGGCCACCGACATGGGCAGGCCACCGGGCGTCACCATACTGCGAGCCGGGGCTTCGGTGGTTACCTGATTAATCGCAGCGAATAACAGCTGATCTTGCGGCAGCGCAAAACCGCGCAAGAGAAACGCGCCGGGGCTGATAGGCATAATCGCCTGTGTTTCCTGGCCGGTTATGTCATTGCCAAATAAATCCAGATTCATAACAAAAGTAATAATTAATTGGTAAAAAAGCTGATTGACTGATAAAAATGTGGTTAAACCATTTTCATCTAAAGGCCGCATTTTTCGCCGCAGACTTCCGCTATCGGCTAGGCTTCTAACAACAGGGCGTGTGCGCACAGGCCCGATTATGTTACCCGGACCCCGCTATGCTAATGACTTTCCTCCGCAGCGCTATAGCAAGCCTCTTGCTAGTGGGCAGCCTATTGGCTGCTGAAACAGCGCCGGTTAAGGGTTCCGTCACTGCTCCTATGGTCATCAAATACCATTTTACCGAGCGCGGGGATTATCACCACGGCTATAACGTTGAATTGATTCGCCGTTTATTGGAAGTCACTGTTCCAGAATTTGGCGAGTTTCAAATTCAACCCTACGGCCAAGCGCCTATGGCGCGACGTCAGGCGCTGCTGTTGAATGAGGGCGAGCTGATGAATGTGCAGTGGGCATCGCCAGGTATCGATATAGCCAATGCCGAAGTCATTGAAATACCCATAGATATACTGCGCGGTTTGCAAGGTTATCGTGTGTGTCTGATCAACAACCAGGCGGGCGTCGATTTTTCGCGCATCAACAATGTAGAGTCACTCAAAACGATTCGCTTGGGTCAAGGCGTAGGTTGGACAGAGCTGGAGATCTACTACGCGAATGGCATACGCCCCCTGGAGCCGCCAAATCTCACAGGCCTTTATCCCATGCTCGGGTTTAAACGGATCGATTGCATCCCTTTGGGTATTAACGAAATCAACAATATTATCGAGCGCGAACAAAAAACCTTCCCGTTTATGGCGGTCGAACCCGGTTTGTTGATCTATTACGATTTGCCTATTTATTTTTATGTCAGCAAAAAGCATCCGGAAATTGCAAAGCGCTTCGAACTGGGCCTGAAAAAGCTCAAAGCCTCAGGCGAATTTGATCGTCTCTTTCAAAAATACCATCTGCAAAATATCCAGGGTTTAAAATTGCAAAACCGCAGGATTATCTGTTTGAAATCGCCCTTGTCGCACAACCAGCACCAGTGCGAGGGGCCACAGACAATACCAGATTTTTTTAAAGCCCCTGCAAAAAATCTGTAACCTTTGAGGGCCAAACAAGCCCCGATAACTCAGCGTAATTTCTTTTGCGTGTCATCTAATTGGATCAGTAAAAACAGCAGAGAAACTATGGGAATATTTTTGGTAATGGGCCCGAAAGGATGGAGCCAAAATTGTGGTGCAATCAACGTCAGTAAAATACTATAGGCAATGATCATCAGAATTTGGAGTCGGTAGCACAACCGGATTCGATAATTGCTTAGCAGCCATAAGCCTATCAGCCCATCCAATAAACTGCCGGCATTGATACACATATCAGCAAAGCTGCCTGTAATATCTTGCAGTGCCAATGCCTCATAGCCGATTTGGCGTCCCCACCAAAAAGAAGTCGCCGCCGTAAACAGCCACATAAACGCAAGCGCATAGCGGCAGAGATGATAAGTGCGGTACATCAGATAATCGCCAGAGGTTTAAAAATCATTAGCCATAACATTATTAAAATACCGGTAAAAGCAGGAATACCCAACGCTATCCATAAGCGTATAGCTTGATGAAAACCCGCACTTAATGTTCCCGTCTGCTCAGCAGCTTGCGCCAGGTTTTTTAATCGATATTGAAGATAGACAACGGGCAGCCAGCAGCAACCAATAAAAATAAACAAACTGATTACCGACAAAAACCACGGAGCTTGAAAGCTGTATTGCAAGCGCTTCATCAGGAGAAGGCCGGTAATAAGTTGGCCTACTACAGCGGGTGCGGTAAAAATCCAGTCAGCCAGAATAACAAAGCGCGCCGTGTGCAAAATAACACCGATATTTTTGCTGAGTGATGCCATCAACATAAAAAACGCAATGCCGGCACCCGTACCTATTAGGATTGTCGCAAATAAAATATGCAAATACTTGAGCAACAAATAATTATCCAACGATTTGCTCCCGGCCATTGATAAACGCCTGATGATAAATATTCCAGCGCTGTGCGTGCTCGCTAAATGTATCCAGTGAATACAAACCCAGGCATGGTATTGCGCCGGCCGAGAAAGGTTTATCAGCAATTAATTGCTCGGCCAGAATAATTGCCGAGAGCGTAGGAATATAAGGGCCAACTCCATCCTTAGCTGTGAGTCGCCATACAATCTCATGGGTAGCGCCAGCGGCATTAATTCCCGTAATCCTAATCATCATGCCACCGGTATCCGTACCCAAATTAATAAACCAATTGCTGGCGGCGACTATCGGCTTAACCAGCGGAGCCCAATTTTTTACCAAACCGATTTTGGTCAGCCAGGCCATGCTCACCATGCCCCAATGCAACAGCCCTAACTCCAAGCCCGCTTGGAAATATACTGTCTGCACAGGCGCATAGCGCGCAGGAAATAATTCCAGATCAGGCACATCCACATTCGCCAACCAACGCGCTCCCAGCTCAGGCCCAAAATCCAGTTTGCGTGGCGACATCCAGCCAAATTTATGAGTCCACTTACCCTTTTCAAATACAGGAATCTTGTGGCCGGTGTAAGAGAGAATCGCTTTTACCGTAGCCGCACCACGCTCGGCGCGGTTGCCCGGTGCAATCGCCATATCGATGGTGTCTATACGCTTAAACTGATGCGCAAAATAATCTATCACCGTTGACGCCAAACCCGGCACCGAACTGGCCCCGCTGACCACCAACAAATTTTTTGCTTTGGCTTGGGTATCCAGCTCGGCGATATCACACACAAAACGACGATCGTCCGCCAAATCTATATAGTGCACACCCGCATCAATACAGGCTTGCGGCACACGATAATCCTGCCCTTGGAATGGCCCGCTGGTGTGAATTACCAGAAATGGTTTTAGCTCGGCGAGCTGTGCGGAAAAACTTTCGCTAAAAATATCCAGCGCTACCGCATGAAAACCTGCAGCGGATTTTTTATCGCGCAGCCGCTTGCACAGGGCATCTGCTTTGGCTTTATCGCGGCCTGCAATCAAAATCCTGATATCACCAAGCTGCGCAAGCGTCTCGCAAATACGTTTACCAAAGTTGCCGTAACCGCCGAGTATGAGGATAGTTTTGGTCATACCAGCATCGTCTTGAATAACGCATTGAGTTTATCTATGTTGCGCTCATCCGCGTTTTCGTCGAATGCGATTTGTTCAAGCCGCTCCAGCTCGGTTTCGATAAAATCATTCAAGGGTGTTATAGCTGGTGCGATTTCTTTTTCCTGACTCACCTTTTTGCGTTGCAACAGATGTTCAATTTCGTCATTGATCGGGTTTCCACCAAGTAATTCGCGCAAGCGATGAAATTCAATCGGGGCCGGTTGTTGGTACTGCTCAAGCCAGCGAATCGCCAGCAATGGCCGCAGCACATAAAAATATTTTTTGATGGGCACTAACTCTTCCTTGAGATAACCGCGGTAATTGGTTTTAGCCATGCTGCGGTAATGATATATACCTTTGGCGAGCGAATAGATCTCAGGCAGAAGCTGGCGAGCCGCCGGCGCAAAGCGATTATCGTCCACATAAACAATCGGTGATTGCAGCCATTCCACTATTGCGGGGTTGGATTTCCACAACAGCTGGAGTGCTTTGCGTAGATCCCAGCCATTAATATCAATCTCGTCGATGATCGGATACTCAATCACATCGCGCTTGTCTTCCAGGTCAATGGTGAGGTACCAGTCTTTTGGGCGTACATAAATAAAACGCACATCGTAGTCGCTGTTAGGCGAAGCAAAGCCCCAGGCGCGGCTTCCTGATTCTATGGCGTAAATTACTTTGACATTGTGCTCGGCTTCGGCGGCGGCAATGCGTCGGAGAATTTCTGTGCGTACATCGGCAGGAATCATCTTGTATCCAGTTATTAACAATCCATCAGAGGATTGAAATTCTGGATTCTTCTGCAGGCAATTACAAGGCGTTGATAAAAACGAAGAGGAATCAGGCGGATGAGGTAGCACCTTGAACAGGTGCTACCTGTGGAGCGGATGCTAAGCGGTTTTTATTGTTGCCCTGGCAACCAACAAAGATGCCAAACCAAACAACAAAATAATCGCGGGGCTGGGCTCTGGTACATCGAAGGATGACAGATCAACAGTTGCCTGCTCGCTCCAGTAGGTGTAATCCTGAATGTCTACTGCCACATCAAAAATACCGTAATAGCCAGATTCATTTAATGTTTGTATGTAAGCGGTAAAGTCAGGTCCTCTCACCAGAATATTACGAAAATGTGGAATGGTTTCATCCAATTGGATAAAGCCAGTGCCGGTGGCCGAAGACATGCTATAGCTTCGGTCTTCCCAAACGCCATCAACAAATGCATTCAGATGCAAATCAATTTGATAAAACGCATCATCAAAGGCATAGATTAATGGATCGGGATTGATGTCAGCTTTCTTATCAAAATAAAGATCGATAGAGGCGGTACTGGTTACAGGCGGTTCGTCATTACCATCCCAATCATGAAAGTCATGGCTGGTCAGGTTGGGGATATGAATGCTCGCTGCATGCGCAGCTGATGTAAACGCAAAAAACACACAAGCCATCAAAAATCCAAGTTTCTTCATTTTATTTCGTCCTGGTAATAAAAGTGAGTAATAGTCGTTTAAACAACACCGGACAGGGCTGCATCTAAACGGCAAGGCATTATACGAAGTTGATGAGCTGCGTCTAAGAATATGAGAGGAGTTGAGTGTCAAACTAAAAAATTTGTGAAATTATTTTGTTTTTATTTCTCACAAGTGCCGTTTAAATACAGCAGTGTCGAAAGAGTTAACACTTATTTTTTTGATTGAAGTATGCAGACAAGCGTGGTTTCAATACAGGGGACGCCAATGGGTGATTAAAAAATTCAGCTATTTCCATCATTTGCCAATATTGTCCTTCGCTGCCAAAAATGATGTTGTCAATTTCTTCGACGCAACCTTCCGCCACAAAAAAGAATGAATAACCAGTATTGGTGTGGTTGACCACTTGCTGCTTATAAATCAAGCGCGATTCGTCCAATACAATACCAAACTCTTCCTGCAATTCCCGCAACACACATGCTTCCGCCGTCTCGTCACCTTCACGACCCCCACCGGGAAAATCCCACATACCCGGAAAAGGAATATGCGCGAAATTATCGCGCATATAGACGAGGAGTTTGTTATCGAAGATGTAGGCGAGTTTGCAGCCGGTGAAATTTTTTTGTGCATTCATGACTTTTAAGATTGGTGTGTAGGTTGGCGGTAAGGCTTGCGTATGCAAGCCGCACCCCAACATGACTATGTATTTTTGAACTCAAAACTGCATGGGTAGCGAGTCAGATATGTTGGGGTGCGCAGGCTTACCCCAACCTACGGTCTATTCCACAAAAAATATACACACAAAGGCAATTGGGTACTGGAATATTGCCGAAAATAAAAAGAAGAATAACTGTAAATAATGATGAGGCATAAAGAGTAGGATAGAAAACAAAATTACCACATTTTGCAAAGCGATTTTTATCAATAATTTTTAGATGTGATAAAAAAGACCATAGCCCCAGTAGGGCTACTAGTACATAAATGCTTTGTGCAATAAGGCCAAGCTCTCCAAAATTCGAGGCAAGTGATTTATAACCATTTTTAAGAGCACTATTGAGCAATAGCAGTTTGACGATAATATAACTGGCCAAACTCAGACCGCTATATCCAACCACCGCAGAAATGAATACCAAGATGCTTTCATCGTAACCCCTGTTAAATGTGTTGTATTTCAAAAAATTATTTTATGTTGAAAATCCAGTTATCTAATTTTAATTAGCCACCTGTAGCCCCAGATGTTCCACAAAAGGCAAAAAATCCCTATCCGAAAACAACAACCTAAATTTATTCTCAATGCAGTAAGTCGCGATAATGCAATCAATTGTTTTGCGAATGGTGATTCCCTTCTTACGGAGGTAGCGAAAATTTTCAGCGGCCTTGATGGCATTTTCTTCGCCTAGCATGTTGAAGGTTTCGATATCGGCAAATAATGCTTTGGCTTGTTTGAAATCTTTATCGCTGGTGAAGCCTTGCAACACCTCAGTGAGGATAATATCGCCGATGGCGATGGGTTCATAACCTAGAAGGGAGTCAAGCTTGTTGGTTTGTTGCGTGATGGTTCCATTGAAGTAGTCTATCCAGACACTGCTATCCACAATAATCATCCTTGATTCCTCTGCTCCTCTAAATCGCCTTCCCAAGTCAGTTTGCCGCGCCAGCTTTTTATATCTGCCTGCTTCTTAAGTCGTACCAAGGTTTTCAGTCCTAGTTCCACGGCTTCTTTTTTTGTTTTTAGGCCTGTGGCTTTGAGGGCGTCTGCCATCAAATCGCCATCTATAACTATGTTAGTACGCATATCTGCCGCTCCGCTCGCTAGAGGTAATATGTATGTTCCGATAGAGGTAATGTGTATGATATTTGACAATCATACACATGATAAGCATTGGTCAATGTTTAAACAAGCCACTTTTCGGGCATAAAAAAAGCGATCCGAAGATCGCTTTTTCAAGTCGCTGCGAGGATTAGCCCTTCGCACGCTCTTCCAAAATCGCAACCGCGGGCAATACCTTACCTTCTACAAACTCAAGGAAAGCACCGCCGCCGGTGGAAACGTAGGAGATTTTGTCAGCCAGATTCCACTTGTCGATAGCAGCCAAAGTATCGCCGCCGCCGGCTACAGAGAATGCATCGCTCTCAGCGATAGCGCGGGAGATGGTTTCAGTGCCTTTGGAGAAAGCATCGAATTCAAATACGCCGCAGGGGCCGTTCCACAGAACGGTTTTGGCATTTTTGATGATCTCGGCAACACGAGCAGCTGTCTCTGGCCCGTAGTCGATGATTTCTTCGTCGGCCTGGATTTCGTTAACTTTTTTCACGGTGGCAACAGAGTTGTGGTTCCACTCTTTGAAGCCTTCTTTAGTCACGCGCACGTCGGTGGCGAATACCACGTCAGTTTGTTCGCGCAAACGTTGTGCTTCGGGGATCAAATCTTTTTCGTAAAGTGATTTACCGACTTCGTTACCAGCAGAGGCTACGAAGGTGTTAGAGATACCACCGCCTACGACAAGAATATCTGCGATTTTCGATACTGCATCCAACACGCTCAGCTTGGTAGATACTTTTGAGCCGCCAACGATGGCAACCAATGGACGTGCTGGATTGTCGAGCACTTTGCCCAGTGCATCCAGTTCTGCGGCCAGCAGTGGGCCGGCTACGGCAACAGGTGCAAATTTGGCAACGCCATGAGTTGAAGCTTGTGCGCGGTGCGCGGTGCCGAAGGCGTCCATTACAAATACGTCGCAGAGGGCAGCCATTTTTTTGGACAGTTCGTCAGAATTTTTGCCTTCGCCTACGTTGAAGCGCACGTTTTCCAGCAGAACCAGATCACCTTGGTCGGCAAAGCCATCAACCCAATCTTTTACCAGCGGCACATTGCGGCCGAGTTTTTCGCTCAGGTATTTGGCAACTGGCGCGAGCGATGCAGCTTTGTCGTACACGCCTTCATCTGGGCGACCCAGGTGAGACATCACCATCACTTTCGCACCGGCGGCCAGTGCGGCTTTAATGGTGGGAATGGAAGCGTCGATACGCACAGCAGAGGTGATGCGGCCATCTTCCAGTGGTACGTTCAGATCCTGGCGAATCAGTACGCGCTTGCCGGCGAGGTCTTGGTCTTTCATAAGTTTTACAGTCATAGCAACATCCTTAAAAACGATTGCGGAATTTATTCACCAACCAACTGCACGGCATCAATTTCGTTCCAGCCGGATACAGCGTTGGTGGCAAGGGTGATTTTTACGCGCTTGGTTTTGTACGCGGTTTTTTCAAAGCTGAGGTTGAGCCAGCTAATTTTGCTGTCGGAATATTTAGTGGCATCCGGGCCCTGCCAGACATTGTGTGCACCGCCGGTTTCGTCATAGAGATCGACACTGATGATGGCGCCCGGGTTTAAATTCTGGCGAATTTTTATGTCGGTCGCGCTCACCGCATTGGTATATTCCAGTTCGATCCACTCTACGCCCTGGTCGGCTTCTTTACTCGCCCAGGAAGTATCGCGGTCACCATAGGTTTCGGTATCAGGTGCACCTGTTGCGCGGAAGGGATGATAGCCGCTGGCAGTGTCATCCACAGCACTGGAATAGGTGGAGCTGGATTTGGCACTTACCGCCCATTGGCCTTTGGCATCGCTTTTGATCTTTTCTTCCATAAGTGCAAATTGGATGGCTTCACGCTTTGCGACTAACTCCGGGTCTTCCTCTGTGGCTGGTGCTGCGCTGGCTTGCGGGGCGGATACGGCTGGTGCGGGGGCAGTAGCAGCCTCAGGTGCAGGCGCCCCGGACTTTTTGCCGCAAGCGCTGACGAGAATGCCGGCCGACATCAGGAGCGCAAGAGTGAGTGAGCGATGCTTCAACATAGAGGGTTCCTCGGGTGACTGCCTTGTGATGGGTGGATCAGGGTAAACGGGCGCCTATTGTCCACGAGTTTGCGCCATAAAACAAAACACCCGGCCGGGGCCGGGTGTTTTTGGTGAAGATGCTTAGTCTTCGAGCAGTTCTTCTACAGTGCTGACGATGTTATCAACAGTGAAGCCGAAGTACTCCAGCAGCGCTGGGCCGGGAGCGGATTCACCGAAGCCGGTCATGCCGACAACTGCACCATCCAAACCAACGTACTTGTACCAGTAATCAGCAGCAGCAGTTTCTACGGCTACACGAGCGGTAACAGCCAGTGGCAGTACGGACTCTTTGTAGGCGGCGTCCTGGCGATCAAACACGGAGGTTGATGGCAAAGACACAACGCGTACGTTGCGACCTTTGGCTTTCAGCGCTTCAGCGGCTTTCACGGTTACGCCAACTTCAGAACCGGTGGCGATCAGGATAGCGTCGGGTGTGCCTTCAGAATCAACCAGCACATAACCGCCCTTGGCGATATTGGCGACTTGCTCTGGCGTACGGGCGAAGGCATCCAGGTTTTGACGGCTGAATACCAGCGCGCTTGGGCCGGTGCGACGCTCAATAGCCGCTTTCCAGGACACGGCAGTTTCGGCCGCATCGGCGGTGCGCCAGGTGTCCAGGTTTGGCGTCAGGCGCAATGTGCCCAGTACTTCGATAGGCTGGTGAGTTGGGCCGTCTTCGCCCTGACCGATAGAGTCGTGGGTGTAAACGAAGATGTTTTGCAGTTTCATCAGCGCCGACATACGCACAGCGTTAGCCGCATATTGTTGGAACATCAGGAAGGTAGCGCCGTAGTTGATGAAACCACCGTGGGCGGAAATACCATTCATGATGGCGCTCATGCCGAACTCGCGCACACCGTAATAAATGTAGTTACCGCTGGCATCAGCTGCTTCTACGCCTTTAGAGGTTTTCACCAGGGTCAGGTTGGAACCGGCCAGGTCAGCGGAACCGCCCAGCAGTTCGGGCAGGATTGCGCCGAAGGCAGCGATAGAGTTTTGTGAAGCTTTGCGGCTGGCAATCTTCTCGCCTTTGGCTTGGCTTTCAGCGATGAAAGCTTCGGCTTTCGCGGCGAAGTCAGCGGGCAGTTCGCCCTTAACAACGCGACGGTCGAATTCGGCAGCCAGTTCTGGATGAGCGGCTTGGTAAGCAGCGAATTTCACTTCCCAGGATTTTTGCGCGGCAGCGCCTTTCTCTTTCGCATCCCAACCGGCATAAACGTCAGAAGGTACAACGAAGGGCTCGTATTCCCAGCCCAGGGTTTTGCGTACCAGCGCAACTTCGTCATTGCCCAGCGGAGAGCCGTGGCAGTCGTGAGAGCCTTGCTTGTTGGGCGAGCCGAAACCAATGATGGTTTTGGTCACAATCAGCGTTGGCTTGCTGGTCTCGGCGCGAGCGGCGTCGATAGCCGCTTTGATGGCTTCTGGATTGTGGCCATCGACAGCGCGGATGACATGCCAGCCGTAGGATTCGAAACGTTTTGGAGTGTCATCGGTAAACCAGCCTTCTACGTGGCCATCGATAGAGATGCCGTTGTCATCGTAAAACGCGATCAGTTTGCCCAAGCCCAAGGTACCGGCCAGCGAACAAGCTTCGTGGCTTACGCCTTCCATCATGCAGCCGTCGCCCAGGAAGCAGTAGGTGTAGTGGTCAACAATCTCGTGGCCTTCGCGGTTGAATTGCGCCGCAAGGATTTTTTCAGCAGCGGCAAAACCTACGGCGTTGGCGATACCCTGGCCCAGTGGACCGGTAGTGGTTTCAACGCCCGGGGTGTAACCGCGCTCCGGGTGGCCTGGAGTGCGTGAGTGCAATTGGCGGAATTGCTTGAGATCGTCCATGGACAGATCGTAGCCGCTCAGGTGCAGCAAAGAGTAAATCAGCATGGAACCGTGGCCGTTGGACAGGATAAAACGGTCGCGGTCAGCCCAATTGGGGTTGGTTGGGTTGTGTTTTAAAAAGTCGTTCCACAGAACTTCGGCGATATCTGCCATGCCCATAGGGGCGCCAGGGTGACCAGAGTTAGCTTTTTGAACAGCGTCCATCGACAGGACGCGGACGGCATTAGCCAGGTGTTTGCGGGAAGGCATCGTTGAGAAGCTCCTAAAAAATAGCAAAGTTGATAGCAGTTAGCGGTTAAGGCGACCTCTGGCGGATCTTTTCGTCACGGTTCGGCGGATATCGTTGGATAGTTCGGGCGAACGCTTGTTTCGCCGCTTTATAGGCAGGAGCACCTGCAGCTATAACCGAAAAACGGGAAACAAACCTTGCTGCGAGCTATTTGTCTGGCAAACAAGGGCCGACATTCTCGCTCAGCCGGGGCTGAGGGTAAAGTCAAGACTGACGAAAAATGAGGTTAATGGCCGGTGCGCATAATATGGTTATCAGGACTATAAGGTCAATTGGCTATCCCAATTATCAATCCTTGGGTCCATATACCTAATGACAGCGCTGCCGCAATTTCCCTGTTCCTGCGAGCTTCTCTTCTTATACCAGGTTTTTCTTACAGGCTAACGAACACCGCCTGCCGATGTGGCTGGGGGCGATAGCACTTTTGGTATAACAAAAAGCGTCGCTTTAACACGGAAACAACTATATCAAAATATTTTGATATAGATCTAGTCTGCTGCTACACTCCCTCCCATGACTTGTGACCTTGAACAAAATTTACCCTTGCTGAGCGACGAAGTGCTGGCCGAAAGCGCCGTTGTTGAAGAGCTCCCGCCTCTGCTAACAGACATAGTGGAGCCGGTGAGTGAGCCTGCAGCCGAGACAGTTTCCCTGCCCAGCCTGCTCAAGGCGGCGGGTGACAGCTTTCGTCTGGACGTATTGCGGGTGCTGGCCCAGGACTCTTTCGGTGTGCTGGAGTTGTGCCGCATCTTCGCCGCCAAGCAGTCGGGTATGAGCCACCACCTCAAGGTGCTTACTCTGGCTGGTTTAGTGACGACACGTCGCGAAGGCAACAGTATTTTTTATCGTCGCGCCTACTTTGCGCCCGACAGTCCGCTTGCCGGTTTGCAGTTGGCTCTCTTCGCCAGCATCGACCAGCAGCCGCTTGCGGTCGAGATCCAGAGCCAGTTACGCGAACTGGAGCTTGAGCGCAGCCAGGCGTCGCAACAGTTTTTTGCGGAGAACGCGCACAAATTCCGCGAGCAGCAGGATTTGATTGCCAGTTACCCGGTTTACGCTGAGCACGTCACCCAGCTGCTCAGTAACACGCCGCTGCGCGACTGGCGCCTGGCGTTGGAGGTGGGCCCGGGTGAAGGTGAATTCCTGGCGGTGCTCGCCAGCAAGTTTGCCCAGGTAATAGCGCTGGATAACTCTGCCGAGATGCTGAACAAGTCCCGTGAGTTTGCGCAAAGGCAGGGCTTGCGCAGCATGGAGTTTATCCATGGCGATACCCACGGTCTGGCTGCCAAGAAGGTGTTGGCTGACTGCATAGTGGTCAATATGGTGCTGCACCATACGCCCTCACCGGCGGATATTTTTCAGGATTTGAGCACGGCGCTCGCCCCCGGCGGCGCCCTGCTGGTATGCGATCTCTGTCGCCATGAGCAAGCCTGGGCCAAAGAGGCCTGCGGCGATCTCTGGCAGGGGTTTGAGCCGCAAGAGTTCTCGCGCTGGGCCCAGGCGGCCGGGTTGGACGAGGGCCAAAGTGTTTATTTTGCCTTGCGCAATGGGTTCCAGATCCAGCTGCGCCAGTTTTTCAAGCCTGCACATCGCCAATAGCAGACGACAGGATACGTAGAGGATTCGTCCCCGCCGCTCGCGGCGCAGGGGCAATGCGCTGGCAAGGATGCCGGCGTGCGAGCAAACCAGAGAATTGCCGCTCAACAAGGAAGACGCCAGCAGGCGACCCGATTTTTTATTTTGTAACTTTTACATTTATCGATTTAGTTAAAGGAAAGAAAAAATGTCCGAATATTCCGTCTTTACCTCAGAGTCCGTTTCTGAAGGCCATCCCGACAAAATGGCCGACCAGATTTCCGATGCCGTCCTGGACGCCATCCTGACAGATGACCCCAACGCCCGCGTAGCGGTGGAAACCCTGGTGAAAACCGGTATGGCTGTCGTAGCTGGCGAAGTGCGCACTTCCACCTATATTGACCTCGAAGACCTGATCCGCCAGGTAATCCTCGACATAGGCTACAACTCCAGTGACGTAGGCTTCGACGGCGCAAGCTGTGCCGTACTCAACGCCATCGGCAAGCAATCCTCCGACATCGCCATGGGCGTGGACGAAGGTGAAGAGAAAGATCTGGGTGCCGGCGACCAGGGTTTGATGTTTGGCTATGCCACCAACGAAACCTCCGTATTGATGCCCGCACCGATTTTCTACGCCCACCGTCTGGTAGAGCGTCAGGCTTATCTGCGCAAAAACAACGTATTGCCCTGGTTGCGTCCCGACGCCAAGAGCCAGGTAACTCTGCGTTACGAAAACGGCAAGCCAATCGCGATTGATGCGGTAGTTCTGTCTACCCAGCATTCTCCTAACGTAAGCCAGGCGGATATCCGTGAAGCTATTTTGGAAGAAGTGATCAAAAACGTACTGCCCGCCGAGTGGCTGCACAAAGACACCAAGTACCACATCAACCCGACCGGCCAGTTCATCATCGGCGGCCCGGTTGGCGACTGTGGCCTGACCGGTCGCAAGATCATCGTAGACTCCTACGGTGGTATGGCTCGCCACGGCGGCGGTGCTTTCTCTGGTAAAGACCCGTCAAAAGTGGATCGCTCAGCCGCTTACGCTGGCCGCTATGTAGCGAAAAATATCGTTGCTGCCGGCTTGGCCGACCGCTGCGAAATCCAGGTGAGCTACGCGATTGGTGTTGCTGAACCTACTTCTATTTCTATCAACACTTTCGGCACCGGCAAACTGCCAGATGGTGAGATTGTGAATCTGGTGCGCGAATACTTTGATCTGCGTCCACGCGGCCTGATCCAGATGCTGGACCTGAAGCGCCCGATCTATCGCCAAACCGCTGCCTATGGTCACTTTGGTCGTGAGCTTCCTGACTTTACGTGGGAAAAAACCGACAAAGCGGATGCGTTGAAGAAAGCGCTTTAATTATCGAATGCGATAAACCCGTTTAAAACTCCGTCGTCATTCCCGTAGGGAATCCAGTGTGGTTAAAGGCGCTGGATCCTCTACGGGGATGACGCTGAATAAAGATCAACGATTGCGTTGAACAGGAAAAAATTATGAGCTTCACCGACTACAAAGTTGCCGACATGAGCCAGGCCGTTTGGGGCCGCAAAGAAATTGAAATCGCCGAAGGCGAAATGCCCGCGCTGATGGCGCTGCGTCGCAAATACAAAGACAGCAAGCCACTGGCTGATGCGCGCATCATCGGTTGCATCCACATGACCATCCAGACTGCCGTGCTGATCGAAACCCTGGTTGAGCTGGGTGCAGAGGTGCGCTGGTCATCGTGCAATATTTTCTCTACCCAAGATCACGCTGCCGCGGCGATTGCGGCTGCCGGCATTCCCGTGTTCGCTTGGAAAGGTGAAACCGAAGAAGAATTCTGGTGGTGCATCGAGCAAACCATTCTGAAAGATGGCAAGCCATGGGCCGCCAACATGATTCTCGATGACGGCGGTGACGTAACCCAGATCATCCACGAAAAATATCCGCAAATGCTCGACCGCATCCACGGCATCTCGGAAGAGACCACCACCGGTGTACACCGTCTGCAAGACATGTTGAAAAAAGGCAGCTTGAAAGTGCCGGCGATCAACGTGAACGATGCGGTAACCAAAAGCAAAAACGACAACAAATACGGTTGCCGTCACAGCTTGAACGATGCCATCAAACGCGGTACCGACCACTTGCTCGCTGGTAAAAAAGCGCTGGTGATTGGCTACGGTGATGTGGGTAAAGGTTCTGCTGCCTCTCTGCGTCAGGAAGGCATGATTGTAAAAGTCACCGAGATTGATCCCATCTGCGCTATGCAAGCATGCATGGACGGTTTCGAAGTTGTATCGCCTTACAACAACGGTATCAACACTGGCAAATTCGAAGACATCAATCACGCTGTATTGGGTACTACCGATCTGGTTGTCACCACCACCGGTAACGTCAATGTGTGCGACTCAGCTATGTTGCGTGCGTTGAAGCGTAGCGCCGTAGTGAGCAACATCGGCCACTTCGACAGCGAAATCGATACAGCTTACATGCGCGCCAACTGGGAATGGGAAGAAGTGAAACCGCAAGTGCACAAGGTGTACCGCGATAAAGCTACTAACGACCATTTGATTATTTTGTCCGAAGGCCGCCTGGTAAACCTCGGTAACGCTACCGGTCACCCATCGCGCATTATGGATGGCTCTTTCGCCAACCAGGTACTGGCACAAATGTATTTGTACGAGCGCAAGTTTGCCAACCTGCCTGCTGCACAAAAAACTGAAAACCTGTACGTCCGTGTACTGCCGAAAAAACTCGACGAAGAAGTGGCGCGCGACATGGTGGAAGGTTTCGGCGGTGTCATTACCAAAATGACAGCGCAGCAAGCTGAATACGTAGGCTATCCTGTTGAAGGTCCTTTCAAACCGGATTCTTACAAATACTAATTGGCTTCCCTAAAACCACAGGATTAACGCTATGGAATCACCAGGTGATGACTCGCAATACGAGAAAATAAGGGATTTTTACGACAATACTTATTACAAATCACCTGGTGAAAAATCGGTGGCTACTGCCCATCATCTACGTTTGGTAAAGCGTCTGGGCGTTAAGGCCGGCGATGAAGTCCTGGATGTTGCCTGTGGGGCTGGCGGCTGGTTATCGGCGTGCAAACAAGCTGGTGCCAATGTCAGTGGTGTAGATATTTCGGCACAGGCGATTAACGTGTGTAAATCGTCTTTGCCGGGTAATTTTTTTGTAACACCTGCAGAGCAATTACCTTTTGCGGATGCAACCTTTGATGTGGTCACTTGCTTAGGCTCACTGGAGCATTTTATAGATCCGGATGCGGCCCTGAAAGAAATGTGCAGAGTGGCCAAGGCATCGGCGCAATTTACTATTTTGGTGCCCAATGCAGATTTTTTAACGCGCAAACTGGGTTTGTTTATGGGCACTTACCAAGTAGATGCCAAAGAGGATGTTAAACGTCTGGATGAATGGAATGCGTTGTTTGAGCGCTCTGGCTTGCAGGTCACCAAGCGCTGGAAAGATCTGCATGTGCTCTCATGGCATTGGATAAGCATTGGCAAGTGGTATCAGATTCCTTTGCGTTTGGCACAAGCGCTTGCGCTCAGTATATGGCCTTTGCATTGGCAATATCAGGTCTATCATCTGTGCGTTAAAAAAACGAAATAACTTACTGTCAGGATAAGTAAATGACTGATTCACAACCGCGTTTAAGTTTTGAATTTTTTCCGCCCAAGACTGCGGAAGGAAAAGAAAAACTCATTAAAGTACGCGACCAACTCAACGAATTTGCGCCGGACTTTTTTTCGGTCACCTATGGCGCTGGCGGTTCTACCCGCGATAACACCAAAGGCCTGGTAACCCAATTCAAACAAAGTGGTATTGACACTGCGCCGCATTTGTCGTTTGGCAATGATGATGAAGCCACTATTCTCGAATTGCTTAATGAATACAAAACGGTCGGAGTTGATCGCATAGTGGCGCTGCGCGGCGATGTGCCTTCCGGTATGGGCGGACAGCAACAGCTGGTTTACGCCAATGAATTGGTGGCGTTTATCCGCAAACATTTTGGTGAGCATTTTCATCTCGAAGTTGCTGCTTATCCGGAAATTCATCCGCAAGCCAAAAGCTACGCAGACGATGTGCGTTATTTGAAAGGTAAATTTGATGCGGGTGCCAACAGCGCCATCACACAATACTTTTTCAATCCGGATTCCTATTTTTATTTTATCGAGCAAACCAGCAAGGCGGGCATCACCCAGCCGATTTACCCCGGCATTATGCCTATCATCAACTATCGTAACCTGACTCGCTTTTCAGATTCTTGCGGTGCAGAAATTCCACGCTGGTTGCGCAAGGCACTGGAAAATTACGGTGATGATGAAAACAGCCTGCGTGCTTTCGGCGTAGATCTGGTAACCGAGCTTTGCGATGTGTTGCTTGAAAACGAAGCGCCTGGTTTGCATTTCTACACCATGAATCAAACTGAACCTACGGCGCAGATTGTTAAAAATCTGGGCTTGGTGCCTGTGGAATAAGAATTCAGCGGGGACCTCACTTCCTGCCAATCCTTTCTCTGTAAAGAAGCGCTTTACAAATGTAAAGTGCTCGCTCCCCTGCTAGAAATCGTTGTTATAAAACAGTTGTTTCGATTATTGTTGCCTCAATAAAAAACTACAGAGGCAAACAAAAGTGTTTAAAAAATTTCTGTGTGTATTAGTGCTGCCCTTGGCACTTGCATCCTGTCATCAACCATCCAGCAAGCAAGCCGCTGCACCCACAAACGCTAAATCCGCTATTCCAAAAGTGACTTTGCAACAAGCAGATGGGCGCTTTCAAATTTTGCGCGATGGCCAGCCCTATTTTGTTAAAGGCGGTGGTGGTAGCGGCGACCTCTCACTGTTAAAAGCCTGCGGCGGTAACTCAGTCAGAACCTGGAGTACGGATAAGGCGGAAAAAACTCTTGCCGACGCCCAGCGCAATGGGCTTACGGTAATGCTGGGCTTGAGTATGGGTATCGAACGTCACGGCTTTAATTACAGTGATGCCGCGGCGGTCAAAGCCCAAAAAGAAATGATTCGCGCTGAGGTACTTAAGTATAAAGATCATCCGGCACTTCTGGCCTGGGGGCTTGGCAACGAATTGGATCTGTTCTATAAAAATACTGACGTATGGTACGCCGTGGAAGATCTCGCCAAAATGATTAAGGAGCTGGACCCCAATCATTTGGTCACCACTGTGGTTGCAGGCATTAGCGCTGAAAAATTAGCGCTTATTAAAGCGCGCGTGCCCAGCATCGATTATTTGAGTATTAATATTTACGGTGGCCTCGAAACCCTGCCAAAAAGTCTGGCGGAGATGAAATGGAATGGTCCCTATATGGTGACTGAATGGGGCCCAACGGGTCACTGGGAAATCGCCAAAACTGCCTGGGGTATTCCTATCGAACAAACGAGTACCGAAAAAGCCAAATCCTATCGTGAGAGATACGAAGGCGGCATCCTTGGTGCGCCCGGTCGCGCATTAGGTTCCTACGCTTTTTTATGGGGACAAAAACAGGAGACAACACCTACCTGGTACGGTGTGTTTTTGGAATCGGGAGAAGCTACAGAAGTCGTAGATAGTTTGCAATTTTTATGGACAGGCAGTTGGCCAGAAAATCGCGCACCTTCAATTCGCACATTTTTACTGGATGGGAAAACCGCGGCGCAAAATATTTATCTTATGCCAGGAAAAATCTACCCAGTTAAAGCAGATGTGGTCCAGCAGGATAATCAGACCTACTCAGTTCGATGGGAGGCACTACCAGAAAGCACGGATATTCGTGCTGGCGGCGATGCAGAAGCGCGTCCAAAAGCTGTTGAAAACATCATTGTGAAAGATGATGGCAAGGGTGGGATGGAATTCAAGGCACCCGCTACTCCAGGTGCCTATCGTTTATTTGTCTATGCAATAACGGACCACAAAAAAGCGGCAGTAGCCAATATTCCTTTTTATGTTCGTTAATCTGTTGGTTAACAACGAAAATGAACTGGTGGCGACTATTGATCAGATGCCGCCACCCACATTTAAAATCGAACCTGTGACATAAGAGGCAGAATCAGATAACAACCATAAAATTGCCTCGGCAACTTCGTGCGGTTCACCGGCGCGCTTCATGGGAATTCTGGGGGCTACACGAGCGACTCTGTCCGGCTCACCGCCGGAAGCATGAATGTCCGTATCGGTGATGCCCGGGCGCACAGCGTTGACGCGGATGGATTCCTCCGCAACCTCTTTGGCCAATCCCAACGTGAAAGTATCTATAGCGCCTTTAGTTGCGGCGTAATCAATATATTCGAAAGGGGAGCCTATGAGTGCTGCTATTGAGGAAACGTTGACTATAGCCCCGCCCTCACCGCCGCTGGAAATCGCCATGCGTTTAATCGCTTCGCGGGCGCACAAAAAGCTGGCGACGACATTGACCGAGAATAGTTGTTGCAACTCGTCTGCTTGAACTTCGGTGATGCGCTTCTGACGCAATATGCCAACGTTATTGACCAGTGCATCCAGGCGGCCGAAATAATGGTCAATACGATTGAATAGCGCGAGTATGTCCGCTTCGCGACTGAAATCAGCGCGCACCGCCAATGCTTTTGCACCCAGATTTTGCAGTTTATCCGCTAACGCAGCGGCGACATCTTCCTGGCTTTGGTAGCTGAAGCAAACGTCGTAGCCGCGCTCGGCTGCCAGCAGGGCAGTGGCGGCGCCTATACCACGGCTGCCACCTGTAATGAGTACAACGGGTCTTGTCATATCCTTATTACCTGTATAAATCGCTAGCGATTAAATTTTTTCTTAAGCGCCGTTTCCACTGGTGCGGCGACAAATTGACTCACATCCCCCCCCAGCACGGCAATTTCGCGCACGATGGAGGATGAAATGTAAGAGAGATGCTCCGCCGGCGTGAGGAAGAGGCTTTCCATGGTGGGAGCCAGCGCGCGGTTCATATTGGCGAGTTGGAATTCATATTCAAAGTCAGACACCGCGCGCAGGCCGCGCAGCACTGCCTGGGCTTGCTGCTGACGGACAAATTCCACCAGTAAAATATCGAAGCCGCAAACTTCTACATTGGGCAAGTGTGCCAACGTCTGGCGCGCGAGTTCTACTCGCTCTTCCAGGGTAAACAGAGGGTTCTTGCGATTGCTGGCCGCCACCGCCACAACGACCTTGTCAAACAGGCGGCAGGCGCGTTCGACCAAATCTATATGGCCATTGGTGATGGGATCGAAGGTGCCGGGATAAACCACTTTGCGCATGGGATGTCTCAAGGTTACTTATTTGATGGCCATAGTAAACAAAATCGTTCGTGAGTACCAATGGCGGCCGCTTGGTAATGGGCTTGCGAGCGGTGGGAGTTAACTGTGTCTTGAGCACCTTGTCTATCGATCCGTAGCCAGGCCATATATTCGGTCGGGTACTTAAGCGATATGGTCGTTAAAGTTACTTACTATAAAAGAGCAAAATATTCATGCAATTTGCCGGTGATGTTTTTTTAAAATGGAAATTAATAATTTTTTTTTTAGTTACTTAATTCACAAGAAAGCGAGGCGTACTCGCTTTGCGAGTTATGAGCATAAAAGTGCCGGGCGGCTATTCCTAAATAGTCCTAGTTTTGCAGGCATTGCTATCTAAATTGACAGCAAAATATTTTTTTTCTTATAAACTAAACATATTGACCTTAAATATTTTTTTTGATTTTTGCGTCAAAAAAACCGGACGTGGGATGTAGATTTTTTTGGGAGGAGCCAGTCAATGAAATCAAGAAATTCGACGAGATTAGGCGAGATATTGGTCGATAAGGGACTTATTACGGAACAGCAATTGGATACAGCGATCCAATTGCAAAATCATCGTCGCAAACTTGCTGCTTCCGATAATTTGCAAGGCGCTACCTCGCTGGGTGAAATTCTGATCGAGCTGGGTTTTATCGATCGCCTGCAATTGCGCCGCGGCCTGAACTGGCAATTGGTATTGCGCAAAATGACATTGGCTATGGCGATAGTAGCGCCCTTTATGTCAATGGGTGCGGCAGCGGCCAGCTCCTCCAGTTCCAGCTCCAGCTCTAGTTCCAGCGCAAGTGCGCGTACATTGCCGACTACCATTCAAGCTGAAGATTACAGCACCATGAGCGGTGTGCAGCTCCAGGCTACTACGGATGACGGTGGCGGCAGCAATGTGGGCTATATAGATACCAATGATTGGATGTCTTATAAAAACCTGACCGTCAACATCCCCGCAGCAGGCACTTACACATTTACGTATAGAGTGGCGAGCCCCGGTGGCGGCGGTAGTTTCGTATTGAAGGAAGCGGACACAGGTGTTGTGTATGACACGGTTGCAGTGCCTAATACAGGTGGTTTCCAAACCTGGACTAATGTAACGCGTACGGTAAATTTAACGGCAGGCGTACATTCGTTTTTAATTTCCATAGCGGCGCGCGGCACAGGTTTTAATCTTAACTGGTTCAACATTGCCGGGGCGGGCGATACATTACCAGTTACTGTCCAGGCAGAAGATTACACCACCATGAGCGGTGTGCAGACACAAGCCACTACTGATATAGGCGGCGGTTTTAATGTCGGCTATATAGATACCGGCGATTGGATGTCTTACTCCAACAAAAATATTTTTATTCCTGCAACGGGCAATTACAAAGTGACCTATCGTGTTGCCAGCCCCGGTGGGGGTGCTTCGTTTGCACTGAAGGATGCAGTGAGTAACGTCAAATACGATACAGTCGCGGTGCCCAATACCGGTGGATTCCAGAACTGGATCAACGTCGAGCACATAGTAACGCTGGCTGGTGGTACTCACTCATTTTCGATTGCCGATATAGTGCGCGGTACAGGCGTCAATATTAATTGGTTTAAAATCGAGCCGCTGAGCACCAGCAGTTCTTCCTCTTCGAGCTCTTCCAGTACCTCATCTGCTCCGAGTACGACCAGTTCTGTTTCTTCCGCTACTACATCCAGCGCGGCCTCGAGTGCATCGTCTACCTCCTCTACGGCGGCGAGCGAGTTCAATGTCGTCAGTGCGGCCGGACCTATTGGGCTGAGCTGGCTGGTACCCAACAAGCGCGAAAATGGCGAAGCCCTGGATATTACCGAATTGGCGGGTTATGAGTTGCGTTATCGCAAGGATACGGACGAAGACTTTGTCTATGTGACGATCAATGATCCCTGGACCAATACCTACAACTTCCCTTATCTAACAGGCAATTACATATTCCAGGTAGCGACCTTCGATAAAAATGGTGTCTACAGTAATTTTATTAACCTGACACCGAAATAAATTATTGTTCGCGATAAAACAATTTGTAGCTGACGGCTCCGGTTGTTTTATCGCGATGCAATTGCCAATTAATGGGGGTGTGATATTCGCTGTCGCGCCCGGCCTCTATATAAATAGTTGCATCCTCTGCCAGCCAGTTGCCTGCTTCCAGCGCATCTATGACGGCTTGCCATAAATTTAATGCGAAAGGCGGATCAATAAAAACGATGTGGTAAGGCGCCTCTTGATTGCCTTGGTGCAGCCAGCCAAGTGCGTCGCGCTGCAGCACGCGTCCAGCTTCACTGCGGCCCTCTTCTTTATCCAATAACGCGAGATTGGCTTTGAGTTGCAGGGCGGCTTTGCTGTCCTGTTCAACCAGTACGCTGGTGACTGCCCCGCGCGATAAAGCTTCTATGCCCAATGCTCCCGATCCTGCAAACAAATCCAGGCAACGGGCGCCCTGAATTTCCGGTGCTAACCAATTGAACAAAGTTTCGCGAATACGGTCTCCCGTGGGGCGCAATCCGTCTATGTCTGGAAACTGCAGCTTGCGGCCGCGCCAAACACCCCCAATGATGCGCAAATGCCCCAATCCCTTATTGCTGGTGCTGGAGGTTTTGCCGGTTGGCAACGTTGTTTTGGGCGCGGGTTTCACGGGGTAATTCTCAAATTGCAAAAAAGAAATGGTAGGATAACGGTTTTTTAGCGAAGCCGATAAGCATTATGTTTTCCAAGTTTTTCAAGAAGTCTGAGCCCAAAACTGCAGAACCAACGGCACCTGTGGCCGATCTGGCCCCCACTGTTGATCCTGCCCCGGTTGTCACCAGCCCTGCTCATGCCTCCCCGGAAGCCGCTTCGGTTGTCGCTGATGCCGCCAGCGAGCCCGCCAAAAAACTCGGTTTCTTCGCCCGTATCAAAGAAGGCTTAAAGCGTACCAGCAGCAATTTTGCCGAGGGCTTGGGCAGCCTGATCCTCGGTCGCAAAACTATCGACGATGAGCTGTTTGAAGAGCTTGAATCCCAGCTGCTGGTTGCCGACGTTGGCTTGGAGGCTACCAGCGAAATTATCGACAACCTCACCAAGGCCGTCGCGCGCAAGCAATTGGCGGATGGCGATGCCCTTTACAAAGCATTGCGCGAGCAGTTGACCGATCTGCTGCGTCCAGTGGAGAAGCCACTGGTGATCGACGGCAGCAAGAAACCTTATGTGATCCTGGTGGTGGGTGTAAACGGCGTGGGTAAAACCACCACTATTGGCAAGCTGGCCAAGCGCCTGCAAAACGAAGGCAAGAAGGTCATGTTGGCGGCGGGTGATACCTTCCGCGCTGCTGCTGTTGAGCAATTGCAAATCTGGGGCGAGCGCAATCAGGTGCCTGTCATTGCCCAACACACAGGCGCCGATTCGGCCTCGGTTATCTACGATGCTCTGCAAGCTGCCCAATCGCGCGGTATTGATGTGATCATCGCTGACACTGCCGGTCGCCTGCACAACAAAAATCATTTGATGGATGAGCTGGCCAAGGTCAAGCGCGTTATGTCCAAACTGGATGCCTCCGCTCCCGACGAAGTGTTGTTGGTGCTGGATGCGGGCACTGGCCAGAATGCGGTTAACCAGGCGCAACAATTTATCGAAGCCGCTGGTGTTACTGGCATAGCCCTGACCAAGCTGGATGGCACAGCCAAGGGCGGTGTGATTTTCGCGCTCAGCAAAAAATTTAGCTTGCCAGTGCGCTTTATCGGCGTGGGTGAAGGTATAGATGATCTCCAGCCCTTCGCCGCCGAGCCCTTTATTGAAGCGCTATTTACCCCGTCAATCGAGGCTTGATCGCCCCGTCACTATAACGACAACCGCTAAAAGGAGTGGGAGTGATACGTTTCGACAACGTCAGCAAGCGTTACGACAATGGCTTTGAAGCGCTGTCGCGCATCAGTTTTGAAGTGGAAGCGGGTGAAATGCTGTTTTTGACTGGCCACTCAGGTGCCGGCAAAAGCACCTTGATGAAGCTCATCATGCAAATGGAGCGTCCCAGCGGTGGCCAGATCACTGTTGGTGGCCAGTTGCTCAACCGCATGTCAAATCGTGAAATCCCCTACTATCGCCGCAACATAGGCGTGGTTTTCCAGAATCATCAGCTACTGTTTGATCGCAGCGTTTTCGATAACGTTGCCCTGCCACTGCAGATTGCCGGTTTGCCTCCGCAGGAAATTGGCCGTCGTGTGCGCGCCGCCCTGGATAAAGTCAGTTTGCTGGAAAAGGAGCGGCTCAATCCCATAGTGCTTTCCGGCGGTGAGCAGCAGCGCGTCGGTATTGCGCGTGCGGTTGTTAACAAGCCCAGCATGCTGCTGGCGGACGAGCCCACCGGTAACCTCGACCCGGAACTGTCAGAAGAAATAATGACTCTGTTTCGCCAGTTCAACGAGGTGGGCGTCACTATCCTGATTGCCAGCCATGATGTGGAGCTGCTCAAGCGTATGAACAAGCGCATTCTCGGCTTGGTAGAAGGCAAACTTGTACACGATGGAGTTCTCTGGTGAAATCAAAACGCCCCTCGGTAACTCAAAACCGTACACGTCCGTCCACAGGCGCAACGCGCGGAGCCAGCGCGACCCGACGCCCGTCGCCAAGACCTGAACCTGAACCGGTCTCTCGCCAGCACGGCGCGGTCCAGAGCAAGGTTGGCTTTGCCGACAAACTGGATTCCTGGGTGTCCCATCACAGCACGTCGGCGATCGACAGCCTGGTGCGTTTATTTGAATCGCCCTTCCAGAGCCTTATGACATGGCTGGTGATAGCCATAGCCGTAGCCTTGCCAGCAGCGCTCTATATCGCCTTCGCCAATGGCCAACAGCTGGGCGAAACCTGGGAGGGCTCCAGCCAGATTTCGGTTTTCCTGCGGCCCGAAACCACGGATAACAAAGCGGAAGAGCTGCGCTCCAAGCTGGCCGCCCGCGCGGATATCGCCAGGGTGGTCTATGTATCACCTGCCCAGGGCCTGGCTGAGTTTCGCGCCCAATCCGGCCTGGGCGAAGTCGTGGACAGCCTGGAAAAGAATCCTCTGCCGGGCACTCTGTTAGTTACTCCTCGCTTGCAAAACGCCAGTGACACCGCCATTACCTCGCTGGAGCAAATACTGGTGGCCGATCCGGCGGTGGCGGATGTACGTCTGGATATGCAATGGGTGAAGCGCCTCCAGCAATTTATGATGTTGGGCAAAAAAGTCGTCTTCGGCCTGGGCGGCTTGCTGGCGCTTGGGGTGTTGCTGGTAATTGGCAATACCATCCGCCTGTCTATCGAAAATCGCCGCGACGAAATACTGGTGATCAAATTGGTGGGCGGCACAGATGCCTATGTGGCGCGCCCTTTCCTCTATACCGGCCTCTGGTACGGCATAGGCGGTGGCCTGCTGGCGTTGCTGCTGCTGGGCGCAGGTTTTATCTGGGTTTCTGCCACGGTTGACCAGCTGGCGGCGCTCTACCAAAGTAATTTTCACCTGCAAGGGCTGGGATTGTTTGGCAGTATGCAGCTGGTGTTACTGGCGGGTTTGACCGGTTTGTTGGGGGCCTGGATAGCATTGGTGCGTCATTTACACCTGATCCAGCCACGGTAATGCCGGCGAATTGGCCAGTCTGAAGCCTGGCGGCAGCAAAACTATGACAAGGATCACTTGTGAAACTTTTTGCTGCGTAGCACTCTAAAAACACAAGTGCTACACTCGGGCACGTTTAGATTTAACTGAAATGATATTTCGCGGAGATAACTGATGAACCCAAGCACAAGTCTGCAACCCGTCGGCGTACTCGCCCCCGGCGCAAACCTGAACGCCTATGTTCAAGCTGTCAGCAGCTTTTCAATTCTTTCTGTGGAAGAAGAACAAAAACTGGCCAATGACCTCTACTTCAACGGCAACCTCGACGCCGCGCGCAAGCTGGTAATGGCTCACCTGCGCTTCGTTGTACACATCGCCCGCTCCTACAATGGCTACGGCCTGCCGCTGGGCGACTTGGTGCAAGAGGGCAATGTAGGCCTGATGAAAGCGGTAAAACGCTTTAATCCCGAAAAAGGTGTGCGTCTGGTCTCCTTTGCGGTGCACTGGATCAAAGCCGAAATTCACGAATTTATCCTCAAAAACTGGCGTATCGTCAAAATCGCCACCACCAAGGCCCAGCGTAAGCTGTTCTTCAACCTGCGCGGTGCCAAAAAGCGTCTGGCTTGGTTGAGCAACGACGAAGCGGCAGCGGTAGCGGCGGATTTGGGTGTAGAAGTTAAGCAAGTGCGCGAAATGGAAGGCCGTCTGGCCTCCTACGATGCTGGTTTTGATGCTAGTGAAGACGATGACGATGAAAGCTATGTAGCGCCAGCGCACTACCTCGAAGACAACCGCTACGACCCAGCGGTGCGTTTGGAAGAGGCTAACTGGGAAGAGTCCAATGTAAATGGTTTGGAAGCGGCCATGCAAAAGCTCGATGATCGCAGCCGCACCATATTGCAACGCCGCTGGTTGAACGACGATAAAGCGACCCTGCATGATCTGGCTGACGAATATGGTGTATCTGCTGAGCGTATCCGCCAGTTAGAGAAAAACGCCATGAATAAAGTCAAAGCTATGATGATGGAAGCCTGATAACTAACTGATTCTGCTGCAAAAAGCCGCGCCAAAAGCGCGGCTTTTTTATTTTCGGATGGCTGCTAATCACATTGGATTCCCTGCAAAACTATGACCAGATTCTTTCTTTTGGTGGCCGCCGCCAGTGGCTTCCTCGCAGTATGTTTAGGCGCTTTTGCCGCCCACGGCCTCAAGTCTCATCTTGATGCCTACCAGCTCTCCATTTGGCAGACAGGGGTGCAATACCAGATGTATCACAGCCTTGCGCTCATGCTGGTTGCGCTGGCGCATCTCCACAAGCCATTAAAATCCTTAAAGCTGGCGGGTTTAGCCTTTATACTGGGCGCCCTGTTATTTTCCGGTAGCCTCTACGCATTGGCACTGGGTGCGCCGCGCTGGCTGGGTGCGGTGACGCCGCTGGGCGGTTTGGGCTTTTTGCTGGGCTGGCTGGCACTATGTGTGGCCGCTCAAGGCCTGGCGCCACGCGACCGCTGATTTCGAACCTATTTATTCGATTCTAAGAAACTCTTTATGTCTGATTCTCTCGATTTTATCGCCCCGGTTGCCGAGGGTGAGGAAGGCTTTTTAATTAAGCCGGAATTCAAGCCCAAATCCATCCGCAGCTTTGTGATTCGCGCTGGCCGCATTACTGTTGGCCAAAAAGCCGCGTTTGAAAGCTGGTGGCCACAATATGGTTTGAGCCTCTACAAGGGCGCGCTGGATCTCGAAGCCATCTTTGGGCGCAAGGCACCGCTGGTGTTGGAAATTGGCTTTGGTATGGGCGACTCTTTGCTAGAAATGGCGAAGAACGAGCCGGAAAAAGACTTTATCGGCATCGAAGTGCACCCGCCCGGTGTCGGCAAGTTGATTAACAACGCAGGCAAAGAGGACGTGAAAAACCTGCGTGTATTTATGGCCGATGCCATGGATGTGCTGGAGGATTGTATCCCCGATGGCAGTATCGATCGCCTGCAACTTTACTTTCCCGATCCCTGGCACAAGAAGAAGCACAACAAGCGTCGCATAGTGCAACCTCCCTTTGTACAGAAGCTGCGTCCCAAGCTGAAAGTGGGTGGTGTTTTCCACATGGCGACTGACTGGCAGCCCTATGCGGAACATATGTTGGAAGTGATGAATGCCGCGCCGGGTTTTCACAATCTGATCAAACAAGGTGATTATTCGCCCCGTCCGGACTACCGTCCAGAAACCAAATTTGAGCGTCGCGGCGAGCGCCTTGGACACGGCGTTTGGGATTTATTGTTTCAACGCAGTTAATAATTTGTTAAGGTAAGCCGCCTGACAATAACGATGAAACGGATTTTAAGACTGCTTTAATTAGCAAAAACGGCATAATGCCAACTAATTAATTATTACAAATGATCGACCGACAAGCAGTTCCCGGATGATCAATCGTTATGAAATACGCTATTTACGGAGAATGGAAATGGCAAATACACGTGTAAAACTCCTCTCAGCTTTGGTTGCAACCCTGGTATCTACCGGTGCGTTGGCCGATAACCACAAATTCGAAGTACAGGTTGGCGTTGGCCGCGATTTCTTTGAAGAGCCAAGAGAAGACAGCTCAGTGGTAAACCTGGGCCTGGGTTATGTGGTCAACAAAAATTGGACATTGGAAGCTGTGGCCAGCGGGTTCGACACCTGGAATTCCAACACCAATAACGCTGTTGGTGATATCGACGGTCGCCAATACCGCCTCGATGCGCTCTACAACGTAGACACCACCAGCCTTTGGCGCCCTTACGTAGCCTTCGGTGTGGGCGATCAAAAACTCAAATTCAACAATGGCGCGCCTTCTACCCGCGATACCCTGGTTAACCTGGGTGCCGGTCTGAAGCACAGCCTGGGTGGTAACTGGGAATTCCGTACCGACCTGCGCGCCTTCAACAGCCTGGATAACGAGTACACTGACCTGGCCGTTAACGCCGGTATCAGCTACCTGTTCGGCGCCGAGCCAGTAAAAGCGGCTCCCGTAGCTGCTCCAGCTCCAGCTCCAGCTCCCAAGCCAGAAGTGGATAGCGATGGCGACGGTGTATTTGATTCCAAAGACAAGTGCCCTGACACCCCCAAGCAATACAAAGTTGACGCTGTTGGCTGCCCAATGGAGTTGACCGAGACTGTGTCTATCAAACTGGCTGTTAAATTTGACACCGCCAAGTCTGTGGTAAAAGACCAGTACCTGGATGACATTGGCAACTTGGCCAAGTTCATGGACCAGTACGCTAACACTGTTGTGACCGTTGAAGGCCACACCGACAGCCAGGGTTCTGATGCTTACAACGAGAAGCTGTCACAACAACGCGCTGAAGCTGTTAAGCAAGTGCTGATCACTAAGTTTGGCATTGCGGCTGACCGCGTAACTGCCAAAGGTTACGGTGAAGCCAAGCCAGTTGCTGACAACGCTACCGCTGCCGGCCGTGAAGAAAACCGTCGTGTAGTAGGTGCTGTTTCTACTGACGTTAAGAAAAAGCAAACTCGTTAATCCCGAGCTTGTAACGAAAAACCCGGCCTTGGCCGGGTTTTTTTATGGGGGGGGCTAGCCGGGGCGCCTAGCTAGGGCTGCCTAAATGGCGCCGCCCAAGTGGCGCCTCCCAGGTGTGATCGAAAAAATTTGTGAAAGGGTCAGTTAGCGGGGCTCACTCGAAAATAATCCACATCTACGTAACCAGACAGGCTTTCGCCCGCGCGCAAACTAAACAATCCCATCTGCGCCCCAACCCAACGCCCCATAGCTGCAGTAAATTCGCGCCCAATGGGGGTGAAGCCTTGTCCGGTTTCACTCCAGGCGAAAGTAACTTTGCCGCCTTTGGCAACTGTCATGCGCAGATACAAGTTATCTCGCGACAGATCGCTACTGTTTTCTATGATTTCCTTGCAATGATTCTCTGTGCCATTACAGCTTTTGAGCTGTAGTTTGAGCTTGCCTTGCTGGCGGCTTGCGCCTAGCCAGACGTAATCAACGCCATAGATGATCAAGCCGGCGTTGTCGCCCTCGGCCAACTGGCTCAGGTCTAGCCTGGTGTTTACCACAAATTCTTCGGCGGGTAGCTTTTGCAACAATAGCGCCGCGGAATCCCACAGGTTTTGCTGGTTGCGAAGCGAGTCGTCACTCTGGGTGAAGAGGCGAAGCTGGCCGGGTTTGGCAGTGAGTGAATACCACTCAGGTTTCCAGTTGGCGTTCCATTGCCATTGCAGGCCGAGTTTGCCACTGGAGAATTCATCGCTGGAGGCCGGAGTTTTAACAACAAAATTGCCGGCGATTGGCTTCTTTCCTTGGAGTACAGGCTCGCCTTTGCCATCGCCATCCGGGTCGTTGCCAATAACCGGCCAGTCATTTTTCCAGGTCATTGGTTGCACGTGGACTATGCGTCCATAGGCGCGTTTGTCCTGAAAGTGGAAGAACCAATCACTGCCGTCCTGTGCTTGCACCCAGGCACCCTGATGTGGGCCGTTGATCGGCGTAGTGCCTTGGTCCATCACGATTCTATCTTCATAGGGCCCGTAAATGTTTTTGCTGCGAAAGACAGATTGCCACCCTGTTTCCACTCCACCCGCCGGTGCAAATACGTAGTAGTAACCATTGCGCTTGTAGAGCTTGGGGCCTTCGAGGGTTTTATAGTTAGGAATCTTGTTGCCATCTATCACTATGTTGCCGTCATCATCAATAATTTTGCTTGCATCTGCATTCATCTTGCGCAGCGTGAGCAAGTTGTTGATACCGGCACGGCTTTTGGCCCAGCCGTGAAGTAGATAGGTCTGGCCGTCGTCATCCCAGAGCGGCGTCGGGTCGATAATGCCTTTGCCCGCCAGTAGTAGATAGGGTTGGCTCCAGGGGCCCGTGAAATTTTTGGCGGTCGTCACATAGATGCCGACATCCGGGTCAGGGTAAAAAATCCAGAATTTGCCGTCGTGATAACGCAGGCAGGGTGCCCATACACCTTTGCCGTGTTGCGGTTTGGCGAACACATCCAGCGGCACCTGCTGTGGTAGCGCGTGCCCTACCAGCGCCCAATTGATCATATCTTTGGATTCCAGCAGCGGCAGGC
The DNA here is from genome assembly GCA_021151695.1 of Cellvibrionaceae bacterium. GTDB lineage: Bacteria > Pseudomonadota > Gammaproteobacteria > Pseudomonadales > Cellvibrionaceae > Cellvibrio. Next base: position 279,697 of record JAGKWU010000009.1, read on the forward strand.
CGGGGGTGCTGTTAAAGCTGGAGGAGGTCATGTAGTAGGTATTGCCGACGCGAATGACATCCGGGTCGGAGTAGTCGGCATGGATAATGGGATTCTTGTACAGGCCATTGCCCAAATCCGGCTGCCAGGCCTGGCTGGCAGTATTAGCCGGTTGGGATGCTACCGGGGTTTTGCTGCACGCGCAGAGCGCAGCCATAGCGCAGAACGCCGCAAGAGCGGGAAACTTCATCGGTCACCTCTGGGATCTGGAGGGAAATCAGGTATCAGGTTGATTTTCGAATTATGGAAATACCGCCACGATGGACGGAGTGTGCCTGAATGCTATCGCCAAATACGGGTGCCGATGGGTTGATCTATGACTGTGCAGACGTTGCCAGCCAATATTATGGTCTCGACAACTATATGGCATTTAATGATGGCTTCACAAGTTTGGCTGATTTACCGCCCCTGAAGTCCATAGTTGAAACTGATCCTGGATTTGTTGAAGCGCTTTTTTCCTCGCTCCTAGAATTCGTGCCTTTCGCGTTACAGGCGCGTTACGGGCAAATAAAAAAGAACAGGAGCAACGATGAACACAAACAAGATCAAACGGGTTGTGATTGCCGGTGGTGGCACCTCGGGTTGGATAACAGCGGCGCTTATGTCCCGCCAATTGGGCAAGGTCCTCGACATCACCTTGGTAGAGTCCGAGGAGATTGGCACTATAGGTGTGGGTGAATCCACCGTGCCGCCCATGAAGGCCTTCAATAGAATAATGGGCATAGATGAGCAGGAGTTTTTGCGCGAGACGGCGGGCACCTTCAAGCTGGCGATCTGGTTTGAGAATTGGGGCCTTAAAGGGGATAAGTACATACATCCCTTCGGCGTTACCGGCCAGCCGGGTTGGGCATGCGAATTCCACCATTTTTGGTTGCGCAGCCAGAAAATGGGCCTTACATCCGGGCTGGGCGAATACTGTACGGAGTGGGCTGCCGCTGACCAGGGCAAATTTTTTACCAGCCCTGAGTCCAAAATCAATTATGCCTACCATATAGACGCGGCCCTCTATGCAAAATTTCTGCGCAAGATAGCCGAGGGCTACGGTGTTAAACGCGTTGAGGGCAAGATACAAAGGGTTAATCAACATGCAGATTCAGGTTTTATTGAATCCCTGACCCTGGCTTCCGGTGAAGTCATTGAAGGTGATCTGTTCATCGACTGTACCGGCTTTCGCGGGCTGCTCATTGAGCAAACCCTGCATACCGGCTTTGAAGACTGGTCGCACTGGTTGCCTTGCGATACGGCAGTGGCCATACAGACAGAAAACGTCGGCCCGGTGCAGCCCTATACCAGTGCCATCGCCCATGATGCCGGCTGGCGTTGGAACATTCCCCTGCAGCATCGCTCCGGCAATGGCTGGGTTTTTTGCAGCCGCTATATGTCGGAGGATGAGGCTGCGGCTAAATTGCTGGCCGCCGTGCCTGGCAAACAAACTCGCGATCCCTGGACGGTTAAAGTTCGCACGGGTCGCCGCCGCAAAGCCTGGAATAAGAACTGTGTGGCCATTGGATTAGCAGCGGGTTTTGTAGAGCCGCTCGAGGCTACCAGTATTCATGTCATCATGACGACCGCCGCACGCCTGCTGCATCTGTTCCCGTTCAATGGCATAGATCAATCCCTGGTCGACCAATTCAATAAGGAAACCCGGGAGGAGATTGAGGAAATCCGCGATTTTATCGTGCTCCATTACAACACCACGGAGCGGCAGGACACGCCTTTCTGGCGCTACTGCAAAAATATGGAGATACCGGAATCCCTGAGGCTGCGCATCCAGTTGTTCAAGGATGTGGGCCATGCGATTTCCAATACCGGCGGGCTGTTTAGGCTGGACTCCTGGGTGCATGTGCTATTGGGGCAACGCGTGATGCCGCGCAGCTATCACGGTGCGGCTGATGCTATGGATGACGACTATCTGCAATCCTTTTTGAACAACTTCAAAACCACCGTTAAGAACACAGTGGCGGCCATGCCCAGCCATCAGAAGTTCCTCGAGCAATATTGCCCGGCGCGAGTGGATGTCTGGGGTAAGCCCAAGTCCTGATCGCCGGATCAATACTCAAATTCGCGCACAACGGCGAGAAATTCATCGCCGAAGCGCTCCAGCTTGCTCTGCCCTACACCCGTAATCCCCAGTAATTGCTCCGGGGTGAGCGGGCGGAAGGCGAGCATTTCGCGCAATGTAGCATCGTGGAAGATAACGTAAGGCGGTACGCCGTGTTCTTCGGCCAGGCGTTTGCGACAGGCGCGCAGGGCGTTCCACAGAGGTTGGTCTTCGCTGTCCACCACTACGCCCTGCTTGCGGGCCACGGCGGAGGCGGCGGTTTTGAGTTCGCGGCGTAGGTGGATACTCTCTTCGCCGCGCAAGATACTGCGACAGCTATCGTTAAGCTTTAAGCCGCCAAAGGCTTCGGCATCCACATCCAGATAACCGCGTGCGACCAGTTGGCGAAAAATGGATTTCCATTCGTCGCCAGTGATGTGTTTGCCTATGCTATAGGTGGAGAGCTGGTGATGGTTGAAGTTGTTGACCTTCTCATTGCTGCTGCCGCGCAATACATCAATCACATGGCCGGCACCAAAGCGCTGGCCGGTGCGGTAGACGCAGGAGAGCGCCATGCGAACTGCTTCGGTGGCATCCCAGGTTTGCGCCGGGGTCAGGCAACTGTCGCAGTTGCCGCAGGGTTCGACCAGGGTATCGCCAAAGTAGCGCAGCAACACCTGGCGACGGCAGCTGGTGATTTCGCACAGGCCGAGCATGGCGTTGAGACGTTGCTGCTCGTTGCGTTTGAACTCTTCGCTGCCTTCGGATTGCGCCATCATCTGGCGCAGTTTTACCACATCCTCCAAACCGTAGAGCAGCAGCGTGGTGGCAGGTTCGCCATCGCGGCCGGCGCGGCCGGTTTCCTGGTAATAGGCCTCAATACTTTTAGGCAGATCCAGGTGGGCCACAAAGCGCACGTCTGGCTTGTCGATGCCCATCCCGAAGGCGATGGTGGCGACCATAATGATCTGGTCTTCACGCAAAAAGCGGTTCTGGTTGTGCTGGCGCACCTGCGGCGAGAGACCGGCATGGTAGGGCAGCGCGTTAAAGCCTTCCGCCACTAGCCACTCGGCGGTCTGTTCGACTTTATTGCGCGACAGGCAATAGATAATGCCGGAGTTATTTTTCTGCTCATCTTGCAGAAAGCGCAGCAATTGCACCTTGGGGGTGTTCTTTTGCTGGATGCGGTATTGGATATTGGGGCGGTCGAAGCCGTTGATAAATTGCTGCGCGTTTTGCAATTGCAGGCGCTGGATGATTTCGTCGCGGGTGCGCACATCGGCGGTGGCGGTGAGGGCGATGCGCGGAATGTTTGGGAACTCCCGCGGCAACATATCCAGGCGCAAATAGTCCGCGCGGAAATCGTGACCCCATTGGGATACGCAGTGAGCTTCGTCGATCGCGAAAAGAGCGATTTTGACCTGGTGCAGCATTTCGATAGTGCGCGGCTGGATCAAGCGTTCGGGCGCCACATACAGCATATCCAACTCGCCGCGCTGCATGGCCAATTCAGTTTGCCAGGCCTCCTGCGCACTCATGGTGGAATTGAGGAAACCGGCGCGTACCCCCAATTCGTGCAGGGCGCTAACCTGATCCTGCATGAGCGCAATCAGCGGTGATACGACTACACCTACGCCGTCGCGAACTAGTGCAGGTATCTGATAACAAAGGGATTTACCACCGCCGGTGGGCATAAGCACCAAGGCGTCCTCACCCGCCACCAACGCCGCTATTACCGCTGCCTGGGGGCCGCGGAAGTCGTGGTAACCAAAAACGTCCTTGAGAATGGTTTGGGGGTTGGGCTGCATAACTCGGTTCTGCTGTGAGATCTGGCGGGCATCTTACCTCAAATCGGTTGGTTAATCGGTGGATTTGGTGTTTGGTCTGCATCTAATTGGCATCTGGCGGCGTATAGCTATCTACAGGATCAATTCGCAAAAAATTCTTTTTATTTTTGTGGATTGATACGCCGAAACCTTGCACGGGCAAGGGTGAGTGCACAGCGGTCATGGGCTAAACTCCATTTTATGATCACATTCAGCCGGCACAGCTTCGGTGGCTGGCTACTACTTGTGTTGCTTCAGGTAGTGGCCTCGTCTGCCTTTGCGCTCAATATGATGTTTGAACACGTGCAGCCTGCGGAAGCGGGACGCAATAGTGCGTTCAACAATCTGGTGGCGATCACCCAGGATCCGCAGGGTTTTATCTGGTTGGCCGGGCCGGAAAATCTGGTGCGTTACGATGGTGTTGAGTTCAAATCCTACGATGCCAGCCCTACCGACCCGAGTAATCGCTGCGGGCAATTCATCCACAGTTTGCTGGTAGATGCCAAGGGCGAGCTCTGGGTGGGGTCCGAATCCGGCTTTTGCCATTATCGTCGCGAACTGGACAGCTTTGAGCCAGTGACTATCACTGAGCTGGGCGCCAACAATACGGTCTACGCCCTGGCGGAGGATACCAAAGGTAACCTCTACATAGCTGACAATGGCCGTCTGGTGATACTCGACGCCCAGCGCAAACGCGCCAGCCAATTGCGTTTGCCGCCATCGCTCTCATCCAATTCCGGTACCAGCTTGCGCGCCCTGTTGGTCGACAGCAGCAACCGCCTCTGGATGGGTACCAGCGATGCGGGTTTGCTGATGATCGACCTGGATAAAGGCCTGGACGCGCCCAACCTGCAGATATTGCAGCACAAGGCCGAGGATGCCAGCAGTATCGCCGGTACCCGGGTGGAATCCCTGCGCGAAAACGGCCGCGGCCAGCTCTGGGTGGGCTACTACCAGGCGGGCGTGGATTTACTGGATATCGCCAGCCTCAAGGTGGTTCGCCATTGGGGCGATCTGGGTACTAATGGCAGCAATAGTGTCTGGCAGATCATGCGCGATTCGCGCAACAACTTCTGGTTTACCACCGACGGTGCCGGCCTGATGCGCTACGATCCTGTGAGCGAAAGCTTCGAACACCAGCGCCACCAGGAGGCTAATCCCAACAGCCTCGCCAGCGATAAAACGGTGGGGATTTTTGAGGATGCCCAAAAAAATCTCTGGATCACGGCGTTTCCTCGCGGCATCCATCTGTACACCAGCACCAATAGCCAGGTGCGCAACTTCCAGCAGGCATCGCCCGGCCAGCCACTTCAGCTCAACCACAATGGCGTACTCAGCTTTATGGAGACGCCTGATCAGAATATCTGGGTGGGCACTGAAATGGGTATTAACCGCTATGATCCCACGACGGGACGGTTTGAAAACTTGTCTGACCCGGCGGGACCGCTGCATCTGCCTCTCAAACCCATCACCTGCATGGCTATAGATGAGGCGGGCAATTATTGGATAGGCACCTGGGGCGACGGCGTCTACCGGCTCAACCGCGGTACGGGTCAGTTGCAGCATTTCAGTGCCGATGGCGAACAGGGCAGCATCCACAGCAATATTATCTGGGACATACTCCCTAACCCCGATGGCAGCCTCTGGTTTGCGACCCAGGGCGGCGGTCTCAATCGCTATGATCCCCTCAGCAAAACCTTTACGGCGACCATGCCGCTCAATGATGGCAGCGGCCTGTCGGGCGCTGACCTCTATCAGCTTACCTACGATCGCCAGGGCCGTTTGTGGATAGCTGGCACTAATGGTCTGGATCGCCTGGACACCAAGGGCAAGTACACCCATTTCGGCCTTAACAAAGCAGATGCTCCCCAGCCCTTGCCCAGCCTCATGATTCGCAGCCTGTTTGAAGACAGCAACGGCCGCGTCTGGATCGGCACCCTGGATCGCGGCGCCTTTATCTGGCAAGGCGACAACCAACGACTGATTGGCATAGGTGCGGCCCAAGGGCTTCCCAACCAGTCAGTGACCGCCATCAATCAGGACCAGATGGGTAATATCTGGCTCAGTACCCACGAGGGACTGGCCAAGGTGGAACCGCGCAGCCTCAAGCTGGAAACCTTCAACAGTAGCCAGGGTATAGCCGCGACTACCGTCAACCGTGGCGCCAGCTATATAGCGCGCGACGGCAGCTTTTACCTGGGTGGGATTGAGGGGATGAGCATCTTCAAACCTGAGCAGTTGCAACACGGTGTAGCTGATTTTCCGGTATTGCTTACCCGCCTCAAGCTGAGCAACCGGCCGGTGACAGTGCAAGACAGGGATTCGCCACTGGAGCGCAATATCAGCCTTTCCCGCGAGTTGCACCTCAACCATACCCACAGCATGGTGGCCTTCGAATTTGCCGGGCTCAGCTACCATCAAGCGCGCTTTAACCAGTACGCCTACATGCTTGAGCACTTCGACAAGCAGTGGAATGAGATAGGCAGCAACACCAGTGCGACCTATACCAATATCCCGCCGGGGCGCTACCTGTTCCGCGTGAAAGCGGCCAACAGCGAGGGCCAGTGGAGCGGGAAGGAAGCCAGCCTTGTTGTCGTTGTCAGCCCGCCGCCCTGGAAAACACTCTGGGCCTACCTCTTTTACGCCGCCTGCGCACTGGGCCTGGTGCACCTGATCTACCGCCGCCAGCGTGAATTGGCAGCGCTTGAAAAAGAAAAGCAGCTCAACACGGCGCTGTTGCGTATCAACAATATCAAAGATGCCTTTTTGGCCAACACCACCCATGAGCTGCGCACGCCGGTCAGCGGCATAGTCGGTTTGGCCACGGCGCTGGAGGAAGAATTAAAGCTGCCGCCCGGTGAAACCCGGCGCAAGCTGGAGCTGATCATCTCCAGCGGCCAGCGCTTAAGCCATCTGATCAGCGATATTCTCGACTACACCAAGATGGCTGATTCCCGCATAGAGCTGTTCAAAAGCTGGGTGGAGATTTATCCCCTGGTAGAAAAAGTTTTCTCCATCGCGCGGCCGTTGGCCGCCAATAAGGAGATGGCGTTGATCAACAACACCAGCCCGGATGAACGCCTCTGGGCGGATGCCAATCGACTGGAGCAGGTGTTGATCAATTTAGTCAGTAACGGCATCAAATACTCTGATGGCGGCTTTATCAAAGTCATCAGCGAGCGGGATGCGGAACAATTGAACCTGACTGTCCAGGACAGCGGTATAGGCATAGCGCAGGAAGACCTGGCCAAATTGTTCTTGCCCTTCAGCCAGTTGGAGGCTTCCGCCAATCGTCGCGCGGGCGGTACGGGTTTGGGCCTGGCGGTTAGTCGCCATCTGATAGAACAGCACGGCGGCGAGATACAGGTGAAATCTGTTCTGGGCCAGGGATCGCAGTTCACCATCAGCCTGCCCATACTCCTGCCTGACCGACAGGAACAGCAGGCACCTACGGCGGCACCGCTACCTACCAGCGCACCCTTCTTGACAGGTCGTAATCTACTCTACGCGGATGATGACACCATTAACTGCATGATTTTGCGCCGGCAGTTGGCAGCCACAGGCGCGAATCTGCTGGAAGCCACCAACGGTCAGCAAGCTTATGAATTACTGGAGAGCCAGAGTTGGGTGGATCTGGTCATTCTGGATGTGCAAATGCCACACCTGAGCGGTTTTGACGTCTGTCGCAAAATGCGCGCCTCACCGCGCTGGCAATCTACGCCAGTGATCTTCCTCACCGCCAATGTTACCGACGCCGACAAGCTGGAAGCCCAAGCGCTGGCGCCGGCTATCATAGTGCTCAAACCCATGGCCAAAGAGCGTCTCTGGCAACAGTTGATGCAGCTGCTCAAACTGGAGCCGGAGCAGGCCCCGATCGCGCCGGAATCCAGATATCTCTAAATACCATTGCCACTAGTCCCTACATCTCACTCAGCCGAGCATGCTGTCTAGCAGGCGTAACAAAGCGCTGCGCTGGCTGGCATTAAGCCGCGGCCAAAAGACTTGCAGGTTGGCTGTGTCGTCGGCGAGTTTGAGTTGCGCCAACTCGTGGTGGGCAAGCCCCCCATTGGCCGGGAGGTAACTGGGCGGCGCCGATTCGCGCAGTTCGTCGGCGGGCGTGTTGTCTTCCGGCATATCCAGAAAAAACCATGACACAGGTATATCCAGATAGCTGGCCAGCAGATAAAGCTGGGCGGCGCTGAGCTTATTCTGGCCATTTTCATAGCGGGAAATTTGCTGTTGGGTGGAGCCTATAGCCTCCGCCAGGGCCGTTGCACTTAAGCCCATCTGCTGACGACATTTTTTGAGGCGCAGCCCCAGAAGCTGGTCTATCTCATTGGTGGTAGGTTTCGCCATAAACATAATCCACAAACAGGTAAATAGGTGTTAATAACGCCATTGACAGGTAAGTTGCATCGACATTATGATCATAGCGCAAATTTTAAATGTGTAAATAGTGTTTTTTAACGCTTTTTAGGTGTTTTATGAATAAACCAAAGAGGGACTTGATCATGACCGAACTGGTAACCTTTTACGACGACTTTATCGCCTTCCAGGCGCGTTGCGCCTTCTTTTGCGATGCATTTAGCGCGCTGGCGGCCCAACAGCACTGGGAATCCAATAGCCAGCGCGGGCTGAGCCTGCACTCAGCCGAGTTGAAAGATGAGCTGGAACAGTTACGCCGCAGGCTGCATCAGCTAATCAGTGATCCTTCCCGGTAACCCGCGCGCAACTAAGCAGCGTTGCCGCGGTCGGGGGTTGTATCAGCCAAACAGTTCGTTGATCAGCTTGCGCAGTTCGCAGACCTGCTCCTCCATCACCATGACATAGGGACGGACTATATTCCGCTGGGGAGCGCTCTCACTGTTATCTAGCATTATCTGGGCAGCGCAAAGCGCCTGGAGTTTATCCAGCCGCTGGTAGATTTCATCTTCCAACACGTAGTTACTTAAAAAATTCAAATTTAAGGCGGGTTCGACAGGTTTGTTCATAGCAGCTCCCTTTGCATTTGTCGTTTTCTGGTCGGTTTTCTGGTGGTTGTGTATAGCAGTGGTTGAGATATCGCCAACAATGCTGGCTAATACGAAGCTTAGCTTCGTTACCGGAGAAATACAACAGCAATAACATGCGGACACACTCGTAGGGGACTGGCTAGAGGACAGCGACAATGGGACAGTTAAAAAAGCAGTTTGGACAAAGGGTAAAAAGCGTGCGTCTGGCCGCCAGAATTACTCAGGAGCGGCTGGCGGATAGTGTGGGCGTAACTATAGAAACCATCAGCAACATTGAACGTGGTGTTTATGGCCCCTCGTTCGACACCCTGGAAAAGCTCGCTGCGGCCCTGGGTATCCCCGTGCATGAGCTATTTGTTTTTAGCGGCTCTCACTAATCCGGGTTTGGCTGTAGCCACAGCCTCAGGCTGTTTTGTCGATAGCTTGCTCTTTTCTGCGTCGTTATTTTCTCTGCGATAGTCCGGCAGCTCCAGCGCCCGCCACAGATACCAGGCTGCCACCGTGCGATGGGGGCTCAATGCTTGTCCGGCCTGGTGCAGTGCTTTGGGGGTGGGCAACTCCGGCAGGGATTTCAACCAGCGATAACCGGCACGTACACCATAATCGTCAACGGGCAGTACGTCGCCGCGTTCCAGGGTGTAAATCAGCAGCATTTCAACCGTCCAACGGCCGATACCGGGCAGGCTTACCAGTTGTTTGATTAAGACCTCATCCTCCATCTGGTCGGCCAGGAGCCGACTGGGAACCAGGCCGCTCAAGGTGCCTTCGGCGATGGCTTTTAGCGTGGCAATTTTGCGGACTGAAAAGCCGCAACCGCGCAATACCGATTCATCCAGCGCCAAGAGTTGCGTCGGTTCCGGAAAGCCGCCGGCAAGCGTCTCCAGTCGCAATAAAATGGCTTCAGCCGCGCGCCTGTGCAACTGTTGATGGGCCACGGCGCGGGCCAGCGCTTCATAGGGTTCGCGCTCGGGTTTGGCTACGTGGGTGCAGGGGCCGACGGTGGCGATCAGCCGCGCCCAATCGGCGTCTATACCGGCCAGGTGCTTGCTGGCTTTCAGGAAAGGATTTTTGCCCGTCATAGAAATTCCCGTCGCAGAGAAAAATCTGAGTCTAGCAGTGTCGACAGGTTACTACCCCCACTTTAATGACGACAAATTTGATCGCCATTTTCGGAGTGCGGCATGGGAACAGGCTGGCTATAGTGACGTGACTGTTTGATTTGGAGTCCGTCATGTCCACACATTCTGCTGACAAAATTACTGCCGATCCGCGTTGGAAGACGCTGCTGGCGCGCGCTGAGGGCGATTTTGTCTATGGGGTCAGTACGACGGGTATCTATTGCCGGCCCACCTGCCCCTCGCGCCTGGCCAAACCCCATCATGTGAGCTTTTACGATAATGCCGATGCTGCCGAGGCGGCCGGTTTTCGGCCCTGCTTGCGCTGCCATCCCCGCACCCAGGGCTTGCCAGAGCTTCACACAGAGCTGGTCACCCGGGCCTGTCGTTTGTTGGAAGACGCTGAGGAAGCGCCGGATTTGGCCAGCCTGGCGGCAGAGATAGGCCTGAGCAAACACCATTTCCAACGCATCTTCAAACAGGTGACCGGCCTCACCCCCAAAGCCTACGCCCGGGGTTTACGCGCCCAGCGGTTGCGTGCGGCCCTGGTGGAGCAGCAGCCAGTCACCCAGGCCATCTACGCCGCTGGCTACCAGAGCCAAAGCCGGTTTTACGAAGAATCCCAACAGTTACTGGGCATGAGTGCCAGCCAATATCGCGCCGGCGGCGAGCGGGCGCGTATCCAGTTTGCGGTGGGCCAGTGCAGTTTGGGAGCGATTCTGGTGGCGCGCAGCGAACGCGGCCTCTGTGCGATTTTGCTGGATGACGAGCCGGAAACACTGGTTAAGGATCTGCAAGCGCGCTTTCCCAAGGCCGAGCTGATTGGCGGCGATAAGGATTTCGAGCAGTGGGTCGCGCAGGTGACAGGTTTTGTGGAAGCGCCGCGCCTGGGTTTGGCGCTGCCGCTGGATATTCGCGGTACAGCTTTCCAGCAGCGCGTCTGGCAGGCATTGACTGACATCCCTCCCGGCAGCACCGCCAGCTATGCGGATATAGCCGAGCGCTTGGGCAATCCGAAAGCCGTGCGTGCCGTAGCGGGCGCCTGTGCCGCCAATGCGCTGGCGGTAGCGATTCCCTGCCATCGCGTAGTGCGCAGCGACGGTGGCTTATCCGGTTATCGCTGGGGCGTAGAGCGCAAGCGCCGATTGCTTGAGCGCGAACGCGTTCAACTTGTAGAGGCTTGAGTTACTTCTGGCAATCCACGCAGTACACCGTGGTGCGGTCGGTCATGCGCACTTCTTTCAATGCCTTGCCACAGCTGGTGCAGGGCTCGCCGCCGCGTCCGTACACCAGCAGTTGCTGGGCAAAATAACCGGGCTTGCCGTCGCCGCCGACAAAATCCCGCAATGTCGTCCCGCCCTGCTCAATGGAGCGGTTGAGCACAAATTTGATATCCCTCACCAGATCTTCACAGTTGCGGCGGGTGAGTGTACCGGCTTTGCGGATGGGTTTTATGCGCGCCATAAACAGGGATTCGTTGGCGTAAATATTCCCCACGCCCACTACCACATGGCTGTCCATGATGAATTGTTTTATCGCCTGGGTGCGTTTGCGGCTGCGTTGAAACAGGTATTCGGCGGTAAATTCGTCCGTAAGCGGTTCGGGGCCGAGCATGGCGAGTAAACTGTGTTCCTCCGGCTCGTCTTCCACCCAGAGCAGGCAGCCAAAGCGGCGCGGGTCGTGATAGCGCAATGCCAGTTCACCGAATTCCAGATCGAAATGATCATGGGTGCCCGGCTCGCTAGCTGTCGGCACTATTCGCAAACTGCCTGACATCCCCAAATGCACCAGCGCATGGCCACAGGAAAATTCAAACAACAAATATTTACCGCGTCGGCGCAAGCCCAGCAATCTTTCACCTTTAAGCAGGTTGGGTAGTTCATCCGGAATTGGCCAGCGCAGGCGCGGCTGGCGAATCACCAGCCGGCTTACCTGGCGCTGGAGTATATGGGGCGCAATGCCGCGCAGGGTGGTTTCAACTTCGGGCAACTCGGGCATGGGATGCTCATGGTGATGGAAAAATGACGATCAATTTTGTCAGAAAACGGGCAGTGGGTGACAAATAACGGCAGTCGATTGTCACCCAAAACGAAAAATTGGGCAAAAACTGGCCGATAAAAAATAATGTGATATGATTCACATTAGTAATATCGAGTAGTTATCTAAATTTTGCGTTTTGGCGCGAGAATTGCTGAATAAAAAGGGTGTGTATACCCTTATTCCAATAAAAGTCTGGAGTTATCTGATGAATCGTTTTATCCGTTTTGCTTTTTTACGATCTGTATTGTTACTGGGCAGCCTGGGTTTTGCGGTAGCAGCAAACGCCAGTCCGGTTATCAGCCTCTCTGCCGCGGGTGATATGTTTACCTCGGTAAGCGGTGCTACAACGGTCACCTTCGACGCGGGCAACTGTGCCGGTTACGCCTCGTGCGCTGGTGACATGATTCTCACCAGCGGCAACGCCAGCGGCCTCTATGCGTCACCAGCAGGTGACAGCACCGGCTACGTGAGTGTTCCCAATCCATCTGCCACCAGCCTGACAGCTACCTTTAACCTGGGTGCTACCGCCGACTATTTCGGTCTCTACTGGGGTTCAATCGATAGCTACAACAGCATCGCGTTCTACCTGAACAATGTGTTGGTTGCCAGCTTCAGCGGTACTGATATCGTAGGTTCAAGTGCCAACGGCAATCAAATCAGCTACAGCTCCAACCGTTTTATCAACTTTGATTTTGGCAGTGATCTTTACGATACAGTGAGCTTGACCAGCCACGGGTTTGCTTTCGAGAGCGACAACCACGCTTTCCGCAAAGTGACTTCTGTGTCCGAGCCTCTTACCCTGGTGCTGTTCGGCCTGGGCTTGGCCGGTTTGGTGGTAGCGCGTCGCTTGAAGCCAACCAAGTAATTGTAAAAGCATAAAAAAACCCGCCCGGGGCAACCTGAGCGGGTTTTTTTATGCGTATCGCACTAACTCGCTTGCGCCGCATTCACCTTGAGAATCAGGTTGAGCTGGTTGTGGATGAGCTTGAAATCCTCAAACTGGCGGGCATCCAGGGCGCTGCCGTCACCGTCGGCATAGACTATTGCCACCAGGCGCTTGTCGATTTTCAGGGGCGCCAACATAAGGTCACCTTTGGTGGTGAGCACGCCAAGTGCTCCCATGCTTTTCGGCGTTTTGGCATGCTGGTGCCAGAGCGGGTTCTGATTGCAGAGGAACTCGTGCAGCAGCTCACCCTTGGTAAGTTTGTCCAGCTCAATGCGCACATGCTGCCGCCAAATGGAGGTGCCGCGGCCAGCTACATAGCGGATATCCAGTGATTTTGCCTTGTAATCCAGCATAGAAATGGTCACCCGCGGTATGCCCGAGCCTTCATGCAGGGCGGCAACCGAACACTGCATGATTTTGGACAAATCGCCCCCCTCAAACATGATTTTGTGGATCTGATTCAGATGCTGCTGGAACTCATAGCCATTGCGCTCCTTGGGTGCATCCAGCGCCTCTTCTTCCGCTGGGTCGGGCATAGCCTGCAACAATACCTCCACCCCGTAACTCTTGGCGATTACTGCCGCCTCTTCCGCCATTAAGGCGACTTGCTTTTTAGCTGCCTCGGGTGTGATTTCGCAGAGTCCGGCAATCTGGCTGTAAATTCGCTGCATCTCCGGCGAATTCATACCTTTGTGGATGTATTTGGTTAGTTCGTTACCGAGGTTGACAGCGCGCGCGACCGCGCTGGGGCGCGCCCTTTCCTCCGCTGCCTCGCGCACCAACTCACCCAGGCTCCACTCTTTGATCAGGTTGCGATTAATTTGGCTGATATCCACACCCAGGTACTTAAGGGCAATGGCGGTTTCATCCCCCGGCTGCAAATCGCGCTCGGTGACAAACTGCTCTGCCGCCTCGCGCCCTGTGGACAGCAGTGCCAGCTCGCCAATATTGCGCAAGAGCGCCGCGATAAAAACTTGCTCCTTATATTCGCCGCTCAGGTAGGGGACCAGGGCTTTGGCCTGGACGGCGGCGTGGAAGGATTTGGCCAGCCGTTGAATGAGCAGGTCTCGCGGCTTTCCCTTAAGGAAGCTGTCGATCAATGTGGTGGCCAGAGTGATGTTTTTGAGGTTGTCAAAACCCAGCTGGACTATGGCGCGCGATACCGTGCGTATTGGCATCAGGCTGCGGTTGTAGTGAATGGAGTTGGCGATTTTGAGCACTTTAGAGGTGAGGTCGGCATCGCGGAGGATAATTTTGGTGAGGTCATCAGCGCGACATTCGTCATTGTCGCTCAGCTCGCAGATATCGCGGACAACAGAATTCAGCGTGGGCAACTCCTGATCAGAAAGAACTCTTATCCAGGCGTCGAGCCCGCGGATTTCACTCATAATGGCAACCGTTAATTATTGTTAAGCTGTAGAGGTTACTTGAGTCTAGATCAGGCTGGCGCTTCAGGTAGCTAAAGCAACCAATAAGTTGAGGGAAAGTGGCAAAAAGTCTTTGATGGTTGGCTGAAACTGGATTTCAGCTATAAAAAAACCCGGCCAAAGCCGGGTTTTTCGCGCAGCAAACCAAGTGGATTACTTGATTTTGCCTTCTTTGTAGACAACATGCTTGCGAACAACGGGATCGTATTTTTTGATCTCCATTTTCTCAGGCATGGTGCGCTTGTTTTTGTCGGTAGTGTAGAAGTGACCAGTACCGGCGCTTGAGTTAAGACGGATTTTATCGCGCATGATGTGCTCCTAAATTAAACTTTGTGGCCGTTGGCGCGAACGTCAACCAGTACAGCGTCAATGCCGCGCTTGTCGATTACGCGCATGCCCTTGGCAGAAACGCGCAGGGTCACAAAACGCTTCTCAGCTTCTACCCAGAAACGGTGAGAGTGCAGGTTTGGCAGAAAACGACGTTTGGTGTGGTTTTTTGCGTGAGATACATTGTTACCAGTAATGGGACGCTTGCCGGTAACTTGACATACTTTAGACATTCTATTGCCTCATTAAAAATCAAAGCGCTAAGCTGGCCCGTTAAAGCCGGCAGCGCTGGGAGCCGTAAACACAGGCTAACAACCAGCTCAGCGCACGTTGTAAGCAGCCTATTCTTTTCTGAAAATCTCTTTTCAAGATCGCGGCCAGAAGTGGGGTTGGTCAGGTCAACTGTGGTAGAAAACCCGCGTCGGGAACAGCTGTTTCAGACGCTCGCAACAACCCTGCCGCAAAGAGCCGCGTTTTATACCAAAACAGCCCTCCAATAGCAACGACTAGCTGTTTTTTTAGCCAAAAAAAGTGCGATTTTGTCATGTAGCTACCTTTGCGCTACAAAAGGCCGCGCTCCGCAAAGGAAACCACCTCGCCTTCGCCCACCACCATATGATCAATCACCCGCACCCCCACCAGGTCCAGTGCTGCTTGTAGCTTGCCGGTGATATGACGATCCGCCGAGCTGGGCTCCGCCACCCCCGAAGGATGGTTGTGGGCGAATATGACGGCGGCTGCATTACGCGCTAGCGCCTGCTTGACCACCTCGCGCGGATACACAGGAGAGGTATCAATAGTGCCAAAGAAGAGCTCATCGTAAGCGATTAACCTGTGCTGATTGTCGAGGAAAAGCGCGGCGAAGACTTCGCGGTTCTGGTGGCGCAGCTGGGCGCTCAGGTATTGGCGTACCAGGCCGGGGCTGGTAAGTGTATCGCCGCTTTGCAGGCTGGCCGATAAATGCCGGCGGGCCATCTCAAGCACAGCCTGGAGTTGGGCATATTTGGCTGTGCCTAGTCCGAGCCCGCGGCAGAAGTCATCCTGGGATGCCTCCAGCAGTTGCCGAAGCCCGCCATATTGCTGGAGTAATTCGCGTGCGAGGTCGACGGCAGATTTGCCGGCACAGCCAGTGCGCAGGAAGATAGCGAGCAGTTCGGCGTCGGACAGTGCTCGAGGGCCTTGGGCCAGGAGTTTTTCGCGGGGACGTTCGGCCAGCGGCCAATGGGCAATAGACATAGGACTCTCCGTGTCAGTGATAGGTTTACATCCCTGGATTTACATTAACAGGTGCGGGCGCAGCATGGCGGTTGGGCATTTATTCGTCAAGTCTGGCATTGGCCGCGGAATTTGTGCGCCAGCGCGAGGACTTTCGCGCGCCGCACAAGTTGGCAGTGCGCTACAATTCAACTTTTCGGATTCTCCCTAATTGATGTGTGCTGGTGGGCAGTTTATGGGTTGCTTTTTATGAGTTCGTTGCGCAACAAACAAATTCTGCTGGGCGTTACCGGCGGTATAGCAGCCTATAAAAGTGCTGACCTGGTGCGCCGGCTGCAGGATGCCGGTGCCAGCGTGCGTGTGGTGATGACCAAGGCAGCCCAGGAATTTATCACACCGCTTACCATGCAGGCGCTGTCCGGGTTTCCGGTTCATACAACACTCCTGGACCCGGAAGCCGAAGCTGGTATGGGGCATATACAATTGGCGCGCTGGGCGGATCTGGTGTTGATCGCCCCGGCCAGCGCTGATTTTATGGCGCGCCTGAGCCAGGGTATGGGTGATGATTTGCTCACTACTGTCTGCCTCGCGACTGCTGCGCCCATCGCCGTCGCACCGGCCATGAATCAGGGGATGTGGCATAGCGAAAGCACGCAAGACAACCTCAGCTTGTTGGCCAAGCGCAAGGTTCATATTTTCGGCCCTGCAGCGGGTGGTCAGGCCTGCGGTGATGTGGGGCTCGGCCGCATGCTGGAGCCTCTACAATTGGTAGAGGCTGCTTCCGGTTTATTCCAGAGTGGGGCTTTGGCTGGCAAAAGAGTCGTCATTACCGCCGGTCCAACCCGCGAAGCCATAGATCCCGTGCGTTACATCAGCAATTACAGTTCGGGCAAAATGGGCTACGCGCTGGCGCAAGCCGCTATGGAAGCGGGCGCGCAAACTGTGTTGATCAGCGGTCCGGTTAATGTGCCAACGCCCGAGCGGGTCGAGCTAATCAAGGTGACCAGTGCGCAAGAAATGCTGGACGCCAGCTTGGCGCAGGCCGAAGGTTGCGATCTCTTTATTGCTGCCGCTGCTGTGGCAGACTATCGCCCGGCCCGGATTGCTGAGCAGAAGATCAAAAAGGGCGGCGAGGACGAACTTGTCCTCAAGCTAATAAAAAATCCGGATATAGTCGCCAGCATAGCCTCTCTGCCGCAGCGCCCGTTCACGGTGGGCTTTGCTGCCGAAAGTGAGCAGCTTCTGGAACATGCCCGCGCCAAGCTTGTGCGCAAAAATCTGGATCTGGTGATTGCCAATGACATCACGGCTGAAGGTATTGGTTTTAACAGCGAAGACAATGCAGTAACTATAGTGAGTCATGCGCAAGAGATAACGCTAAGTCAGCGCAGTAAACAGCAGTTAGCGCGCGAGTTGATTGCCCACATAGCGCAACTGGTGTCTGGAAATAATGGTGAGCTGCCATAATCAGCGCAAAACGCCAGCATGAAAATCTTCATCATAACAACTGCCCTAACCACCTAAGGGGACATTGTGGACGAGCTTGATAAGAAACCTTCCAAACCTGTTATACCCATAATTACTGCTCCCGCCGCGTCCGGCTCCCGCGCCGCTGCGCGCGCGCAAGAACAGGCCAAGCGCAGGGCGCAGCAGCAACAGCGTCTACTGTTTATGTTGATTGGCGCTGCGGTGGTATTGAATCTGGTGTTAGGTTATTTCTTGCACGACCTTATGGTGACGAATGTCAGCCGCGCACAAGAGCAGCAGTTGATTGAGCAGGAGTTGGGGCGTGCGGTTACCCGATCCCAAGCCTTTCTTGCTGAAAACCAGGCGAAACTGGATGAGCTGGCTAAAAATACGGCGGTCATTGAGGCATTGCAGACCCAGAATAGCGATGCCCAGACGGTGGTAAAAAGTTCGTTTAGCGGCCAGTTTGAAGAATTGGTGGATTTAAAGATTATCCCCGCTGGCACAGAGGATCTTGCGGAGGGGCCAGCCCCCATCCGTTTTGCAGAGCTGGATGTTATTCGCCGCGCCGCGCGCGGTGAGCGCCCCAAGGCGGAAGCTGCCCGTATCGATGAAAACTGGCAGGTTAACTTTGTCAGTCCGGTAATCGCTACCGAGGGTCAGCCGGCGGTGGGCGTGTTGATGCTCACCCTAACCACCAAAAAATTGCAAAAAAGCCTGGCAGTGCAAGACGTGGTTCTGGGTGAAACCCTTGTCCAACAAAAATTCGCCAATTCCGCAGCGCTCAATATTGTGCGCATAGGTACAGGGTCCGGTGTTCCAAGTCAGGAAAGGACCATCCCGGCGAGCAACTGGCAGGTCAAATACTCCCCCTCCCAGCAATTGATCCTGCGTGCCGAGGAGCCGCCCACTCTCTGGCTGCTCGCGATTTGCGGCAGCAGTGTACTTAGCCTGGTGCTGGCCCTGGTGCTCAGTCGCAGCCGTCTGCTGATCAAAAAAGAGGTGGAGGCACCCGTTGCACCTGCGGTTATCGATGCCAGCAAAATTGCTGAAGTTGCTGCATCCGTAGAGGCGACACCCAGCACGCTGTACCAAACCCAGGATATTCTCGATGTAGCCGTCATCGATGAAGATGAAAACATTCTCGGCTTGAAAGACAGTAAACGCCGCGCCCAACCCGCCGCCCAGGCGCAGGACATGGATGAGGCGGAGGTGCCCGCCCATATTTTCCGGTCCTACGATATACGTGGTGTGGTTGGCAAAGACCTGACGGTAGATCTGGCAGAAAAAATTGGCCAGGCGGTGGGCAGTGAAGCCCTGGATCAGGGTGAAACAGCGTTGATAGTTGCACGGGACGGTCGCAGCCATAGCCAGGAACTGACCAGCGCCCTGATCAGCGGCATCCTCAGCACCGGCTGTAATGTGGTGAACGTTGGTTTGGTGCCTACACCGGTAATGTATTTCGCCACTTACCATTTTGATGATGTGCGCAGCGGTGTCATGGTGACTGCCAGCCACAACCCGCGTGAGTACAACGGCTTTAAGGTGGTCATCAACAACAATGCCCTGGCCGACGAAGCGGTGAGCGAACTGCGCAACCGTATACTTCGCCGTCGTATCCACCAGGGGCTGGGTGAAGAGATGTTCCGCGAAATAGTGCCTCACTATATAGAGCGCATCTTCTCCGACGTGGCCCTGGCGGGCGATGTTCATCTGGTTGTCGACGCCGGCAACGCCGTGCCTGGCCTGGTGGCGCCCCAGCTGTTTGAGGAATTGGGTTGCCAGGTCACACCGCTCTATTGCGATCTGGATGGCAGCTTCCCCAACCATGATCCGGATCCTACTCAGGAGCACAACCTTTTGGCCTTAACCGAGAAGGTCAAAGAAGTGGGCGCCGATTTGGGTGTGGCTTTTGATGGCGATGGCGATCGCCTCGTGGTCGTTACTCCCAAAGGCGATATCATCTGGCCTGATCGCTTGCTTATGCTCTTCGCCAAAGACGTGTTGGCGCGTAATCCGGGCGCGGATGTGCTTTTCGACGTGAAATGTTCGCGCCAGCTAAACCAGGTCATCAGTGGCTACGGCGGTCGTCCCATCATGTGGAAAACCGGCCACTCGCCCATGAAAGCCAAGATGGTGGAGACAGGGGCACTTATCGGCGGTGAATATTCCGGTCATATTTTTATCAAAGATCGCTGGTACGGTTTCGACGACGGCATCTACGCCATGGCGCGGCTGCTCGAAATCATCACCCTACGCGACCAGAATATCGACGATATTTTTGCCGCTTTCCCGCAGTTGGTGATCACGCCCGAAATCAAAGTGCCAGTACCTGATGCGACCAAGTTCGAGCTGATAAAGAAATTAGCTGAACAGGGCGATTTCCAAAATGCTAATATCACCAGCATTGACGGTATCCGCGTGGATTACAGCAAAGGCTGGGGCCTGGTGCGTGCCTCCAACACCTCACCGGCGCTCACCTTGCGCTTCGAGGCGGAGACCGAGGAAGCGCTCGGCATCATCCAACAAATCTTCAAACGGGAGCTGCTTAAAGTCGACAGCAGTCTCGCCCTGAATTTTTAATCTGACCTTAAATTTAATCTAAATAGTTAACAGGAATACACCATGTCACTGAACCGCGATTCAGCGATGAACATCGCCAACGTATTAACCGAAGCCCTGCCCTACATCCAGCGTTTTATTGGTAAAACGGTAGTGGTGAAATTTGGCGGTAATGCGATGGAGGGCGAAGCCCTGCAAAACAGTTTTGCGCGCGACATAGTGCTGATGAAACTGGTAGGTATGAATCCTGTTGTGGTACATGGCGGCGGCCCACAAATTGGCAGCCTGCTGGAAAAACTCAACATCAAATCTGAATTTATCAACGGCATGCGCGTGACAGATACCGCCACTATGGATGTTGTGGAAATGGTGCTGGGCGGCACAGTGAACAAACAAATCGTCAGCCTGATCAATCGCAATGGCGGCCAGGCAATTGGTTTGACCGGTAAAGATGGTCAATTAATTCGCGCGCGTAAACTGACGGTTACGCACAAAACCCCCGAAATGCTCGCACCGGAAATTCTCGACATCGGCCACGTAGGCGAAGTAGCTGGCGTAAATACGGACGTGATCGATATGCTGATCAACAGCAATTTTATTCCCGTAATTGCACCCATTGGTGTTGGCGCCGATGGTGCGTCCTACAACATTAACGCGGACCTGGTTGCAGGCAAAATCGCCGAAGTGCTGCGCGCCGAAAAATTGATGCTGCTCACCAATGTCTCGGGATTGCAAGATAAGCAAGGTAAAGTGCTCACCGGCCTCACCACGGCACAAGTGGATGATCTGATTGCCGATGGCACCATTTATGGCGGTATGTTGCCAAAAATCGCCTGCGCCCTGGATGCCGTAAAAGGCGGTTGTACCAGCGCCCATATTGTGGATGGTCGCGTGGAACACGCGGTGTTGCTTGAAATTTTCACCGACGCCGGCGTGGGAACCTTGATTACGAATAAAATCAAAAAATAAAGTTGGCAAAACTAAAAAATAAACTTTGCGCCGCGGTGGCGCTCCGGCCAGTGAAGGCTATGCTCTAGTACCGAACCAGGTACTGATACAAGTACCGATTATCAAGACGTACCGCTTGTTTAAGAAAACCACGGATCAGGGTGTCATCGATGAGCAAATCAGCTACCAAAATATCGCGTCGCCAGCAAATACTGGCGGCGCTGGCCAAAATGCTGGGGGAGAGCCCCGGTGAGCGTATTACTACGGCTGTGCTTGCCTCTGCTGTAGGTGTATCGGAAGCCGCGCTTTATCGACACTTTCCCAGCAAGACTAAAATGTTTGAAGGTTTGATTGAGTATATCGAGGAAAGTATTTTTTCCCAGATTGCGCAATTGCAAGCCGAAGAAAAATCCGCGCTTAAACGTTGCGAAAAAATCGTCAATTTAATTCTTCATTTTGCCCAGATAAATCCCGGTCTTTCGCGATTACTGGTTGGTGATGCACTCACCGGCGAAACAGAGCGGTTGCGTCAGCGTATCGCACAATTTTTTGATCGTATAGAAACTCATTTGAAACAAATTTTGCGCGAGGCTGAATTGCGCGATAGTTTGCGCAGCAATATGCCAGTGGCCGCGCTTGCACATCTTTTGATGGCTTATGTCGATGGCTGTATGCTGCAATTTGTTCGCAGTGAATTCCAGCGCATGCCCAGCCATCACTGGCAGGAACAGTGGCGAATGATCGTGTCCGAAGTAACTTATGAGGATGAACGCCAGGACCTTGAGCAGGTGTAAATTTTTTTTTTGCGTTACTTGAAAATAAAAAAACCGGCAATGCCGGCTTTTTTATTGTGGTCCAGAGGACGAGGACTTATTAGCGGTAATCTCAATAAAACGTTTTTTGTCCTGATCAAATTTATCGGATGCCGCCTGAAATTCGATTTCGCGCTGTTTGATTTGTGCGGTGATATCTTTTTCTTCAGTGCGTAATGTCTGGATATTTTTCAGCACTTCATCCGAGACTTTTTGACCGTTGCGTTCTATCGCTGCCGCATGGGCTTCCTGATCTTTAAGTTGGGATTTTGCGCTCAGCAATGTGGCCTGCAAAATATTGATGTTATTGCGCAGCTCCGCCAGGTTGCGCGCCTTGGCGCCGTCTATATCGGCTACGGCGCTGTAACTGCGACGTAATTGCGTATCGATCTTGGCTTGTTCCCTCGCATTTTTGCGCTCTTCGGCAACACGCTCAGCTTCGGATTCCGGCGGGGCGGCAGGTACAATCTTGAGCACTTCGCCAGTGGCGGTCACTATTTCATAGCCATTGCGAACATATTGGGGTGGGATGGTTTGCGAGATAACTTTGACTCCACCATCGACTACATACCGGTAATAGGTTTTGGGGGCAGCGGCCAAAACTTGTACGCTGGCGGCCAAAAACACGCCGCTTATCATCAAACACTTCAAAAAAAACGCGGATCGCTGTCTCATAAGGTCAAGTCATTTGGGCTAGAGGTTGCGGCGCAGGCGCGCCGCGCCTGCAACCTTTTAGCTTAAGTCCACCCCATAGGTGGCTCTGTAAGCTTTGATTTTTTCTACCATATCCTGCTGGCCACTTTGTCCTTCAAGATAATGGATTATATGGTTTAAGTTGATAATACTCACCACAGGGATACCGAAGGCTTGCTCCACTTCCTGAATTGCTGACAATTCACCCTGACCTTTCTCCTGGCGGTTGAGACCTATCAACACCGCTGCCGGTTTGGCACCAGCAGCTTGAATAATAGACATAACTTCACGCACAGCGGTTCCGGCGGTAATCACGTCGTCCACAATCAGCACCCGACCTTGTAAGGGAGCGCCTACCAGAGTGCCACCTTCGCCGTGGTCCTTGGCCTCTTTGCGGTTATAGCAGTAGGGCAAATCCTGCTGAAAATGGTCAGACAGTGCGATTGCCGTAGTAGCCGCTAAAGGTATGCCTTTATAGGCCGGCCCGAAGACTATATCGAAATCAACATTGGCTGCCTTTATAGCGGCAGCGTAGTAGCGACCCAGCTCGGCCAGGGCGCTGCCAGTCTGGAAACGACCGGCGTTAAAGAAGTAGGGGCTGGTACGGCCGGACTTGAGCGTGAACTCACCAAAGCATAAGGCTTGGTGTTTGATCGCCAGCTGAATAAAGTCGTGCTGGTACTTTTGCATGCAGAAATCTCGTTTATGGACTAAGTTATTAAGGAAATAAGAATAAAGATTTTATGGGCTGGGGCATTGAACTCAATTGTCATTTGGTTATCTAGAAGTTTTCCTTCTTACAATTTCCCGTAAATCAACAAAAATTGTAACAAAACGAAACGCAGGTAACACATTTTGAGAAACCTTGGGTATCATACACAGTCCGTAATAAAGGGGCTAATATGAGAGTTATCAGTCTTAGCGTCGACGGGATTTTTCAGTCGGCGCAGCGCGGTCTTTTTGACTGGCTGGCAAATCAGGATGCAGATATCATTTGTTTGCAGGATTTACGCGCACTAGAGCGCGAAATGGAGAAGCCCGAGTTTCAGCTCGATGGTTACTTTGCCTATTTCTTTGACTCTGGTACCAAACACTACAATGGTGTTGCCATTTATACCCGCTACCAGCCCAAAGCCCTGATTTACGGGCTCGGCTTTGCTTCTGGTGTGGATATGGAAGGCCGTTACCTCCAAGTGGATTACGAGCACCTGAGTGTTGGTTCGCTGCTTGCCCCTAGCGCAACCTCAGAGCTCGAATCCCAGGAAGTCAAAATCAAGTTCTTTGACGATTTCCAGGCCCACCTCGACAAAATCACCCGCAAACGTCGCGAATACATCTTCTGCGGCAACTGGTCTATGGCCCATACTCCACGCGATGTCAGCAACTCTGCCGACAACCAGCACAATTCCGGCTTCTTGCCCCATGAGCGCCAGTGGTTGAGTCAGTTGTACAATCAATTGGGTTATGTGGACGCCTTTCGCCGTGTCAATAAAGACAGTGACGAGTACAGCTGGTGG
Source organism: Cellvibrionaceae bacterium (assembly GCA_021151695.1). Taxonomy (GTDB): domain Bacteria; phylum Pseudomonadota; class Gammaproteobacteria; order Pseudomonadales; family Cellvibrionaceae; genus Cellvibrio. Next base: position 303,684 of record JAGKWU010000009.1, read on the forward strand.
CCTGCAGGTGCCAAGGGTACAGGTGATGGCTGGCGCACTGACTTCCAAGTGGTGTCCAACAGCATTGGTCCCAAAGTGGAGTACGCCACCATCTACAAAACCCAACAGTTTTCCAGCCATATGCCGGTGATTATTGATTACGATATAGAGCTGGCTCCGTAACGGAAGTAAGCATAAAAAACCCACCAACCGGCGGGTTTTTTTATGTCTTTTATTTAATGATCAGCGGAAATGTTCAAACTACTGGTTTATGTGGAAGGTTAGCTGTTAGCTGTTAGCTGTTAGCTTTTGGCGGAATAAATTAGCCCAACGCCAACGCCGCTTTTTGCAAGCCGTGCAATTCCGCAATCCCCTGTTTGGCCAGTTTCAGCATGGCTGCGAACTCTTCTTCAGTGAAAGGCTCAGCTTCGGCGGTGCCTTGTATCTCGATAATCCCGCCGTCATCGCCCATTACTACGTTCATATCCGTATCGGCGGAAGAGTCTTCGGGATAATCCAGATCCAACACAGGCACGCCCTGGTAAATTCCCACGGATACGGAGGCGATTGCGCGTTTGAGCGGCTCGCCGGTTAACTTGCCCTGGGCTTTGAGATGGGCCACGGCATCTGCCAATGCCACCCAGGCACCGGTGATGGAGGCGGTGCGGGTGCCGCCGTCAGCCTGAATAACGTCACAATCAATATGTATGGTATTTTCGCCCAATAGGCTCAAATCAATGGCTGCGCGTAAGGAGCGGCCGATGAGACGCTGGATTTCCACTGTGCGCCCCTGCTGTTTGCCGCGCGCTGCCTCGCGATCCATGCGGGTACCGGTGGAGCGTGGCAGCATGCCGTACTCGGCGGTCAACCAGCCCTGGCCCTGGCCGCGCAGAAAGCCGGGAACGCTATTCACCACGCTGGCGGTACAGATGACCTTGGTATCACCAAACTCCACCAACACCGAACCTTCGGCGTGTTTGGTGTAGCGGCGGGTGATGCGAATATCGCGAAGCTGGCTGGGGTTGCGACCACTGGGGCGTTGCATAGAGAAATCCTTACTGCAGTAAATAGAGAAACGGGAAGGCTGTGTTACCATCCACCCACGATTTTAATGTGCGCTGTGAAAATGCAGCCGAACTCTACCAGTTCCGGCCTTGGCAAGTCATCACAGATCGCCCCGCCATTCAGATTAAGGACCAACTATGCCACGCAGTATGACCGGATTTGCCCGCCGCGAAGCGAAACTCCCTTGGGGCACCGCCGTTTGGGAGATTCGCAGTGTTAATCACCGCTACCTGGAACCCAGCTTCCGCCTGCCAGAAGATTTCCGCGAGATAGAACCCAGCCTACGTGAAGCCATGCGCAAAAACCTGCAACGCGGCAAAGTGGAAGCCAGCCTGAGTATCCAATGGGAAATGGGTGGCGAAGCCGAGATGGGTGTGAATATGGACAAGGTTGGCCAATTGGCCCGCGCCGCCCAGCAGATCAACTCCCTGATTGGCAATGGCGCTGCTCCCGTCAGTGCACTGGATATTTTGCGTTGGCCGGGAGTGATCCAGAAGCAAGAGCTGGATCGCGAAGCCCTGCAAGCCGACGTACTCAAATTATTTGATTTGGCGCTGGAAGGTTTGATCGAGCACCGCAGTCGCGAAGGCGCTGAGCTTGAGCAATTAATCCTGCAGCGCCTGGACGGCGTCTCAGCCCAAGTAGTTAAAGTGCGCGCGCGCATGCCGGAAATCCTCTCGGCCCAGCGCGATAAACTGCAAACCAAACTCGCCAATTTGCAAATCGAACTCGACCCCGAACGCCTTGAGCAGGAAATCGTTTTGCTCGCGCAAAAGGCCGATGTGGACGAGGAACTTGATCGTCTGGATACTCATGTGCTCGAAGTCAAGCGCAGCCTCAAACAAACCGATTCCCTCGGTCGCCGCCTGGATTTCTTAATGCAGGAGCTCAACCGTGAGGCCAATACGCTTTCATCCAAAAGTATTGTCAGTGATACCACCCAGGCGGCGGTAGAGTTGAAAGTGTTGATCGAGCAAATGCGCGAGCAAGTGCAAAATATCGAATAATTTTTTACTGATGATTTTTTCGGGCTCCCTGTCGGAGCCCGAAGAGTTACAAGCCCTTTCCGTTTTTCCCGCCTTTATTTTAGTTTTCTGTGTTTAATCGCCTATTGCTTTCGTTGGCTATTGGAAGATGAATTCTGGTCCCGCTACGTTTGTAAAAATTTGTACCTTTGTGATTTCGTTCGCAGAGTGATATAAAAAATTTATCTCCTGCATAGCTATGCAAACGCACAGAAAATCCGATAAAAATTGTTACCGTTATTCCACTTATCCCTCTGAATACGTATGTAATTTTTGAATACGTATGCATTGCCTGTAAAGGTTTGACACCCCAATCGGCTTTCGCGTAAAAAGGCGCAACAGCAAATCGCCGCTATGGATTTTGTAGTCTAGTTAAATCAGGGAGCTAAAAATTCAGGGTAAAGAATCAAGGATTGAATCTGCGTTTTGCTGAACTCATGAAGATTGTTTACCAATTAATTAAAAAAATTCATTACTGCCACCGCCTTTTGGTTTTGCATTGTCATTGCCAAGGGAATTTTTAAAAAGGCAGATTCTACACAGCGAAAAAATCACTCTTTATTTTTCAGGCTAATGACGTCCCGTCACTGGCATAGGCTTGCTATTGCCTGAAATAAATCAAAACCGGAAAAAATAAAATCATTGGGCGCATGGATGCAGTATCGAAGAAGGCGCTTGTGATGGTTACGCAGATTTTACATAGGGCAGCAAAAGACGGCGTTCACCTTTATCTGAAGGAGGGCCGGCTTGCATTTAAAGCGCGCGCTCAAGCCATGAGCGACGACTTAAAAGCATTAATCACTCAGCACAAGGTTGAAATTGTGCAGTTTCTTGCTGCGCAACAGCCAGCGTTTGTGTCTGATGTGGCGATCACCCCCGCTGCTCGTGATTCACATAAACTTCCTTTGTCGTTCTCGCAGCAGCGCCTGTGGCTACTCGACCAGATCGAAGGTGGCAGCAGCCATTACCATATCGCCAATGCATTAAAGCTTTCCGGTGAATTGGATATAGCGCGATTGGAGCGCGCTTTCGTTGCCATTCTCCAGCGTCACCAAAGCTTGCGTACCTGCGTTGCCGCCGATGAACGCGGTGAGCCTTATCAACTGATCCAATCAGCGGATAAGTTTTCGCTTTCAATTGCCGATATTTCGCCGCTGGATTCCGATCAGCTGGATTTGGCTTGCGAACAATTGCTGCAACAAACCGCCAGCGAATCATTCGATTTAAGCGCTGACTTAATGCTGCGCGCGCAGTTGATCAAGCTTTCGGCTAACGAACATATTCTTGCC
>JAGKWU010000080.1 GCA_021151695.1 Cellvibrionaceae bacterium
GATATAGTCAGATTCTTTTTCACCGTTTGTATCAAGATCATAGAGAGTAAGTGAGTCTGTAATACCAATGTAAGGGATTGGTTTAACAACGTCACTATCATCATAGTTAGCTTGCATATCTTCTTTAGAGATACCACCAGCATAAGGGATAGCATTGATAGGATTTAGGAGAGGGTTATTTAACCACTCATTGAGAGCTTCAGCATATTGCTTAAATCTCTCATTACCATACACTTCAATTAAACCAGCACGTTCTCTAGTAAACCTTGAAAGCTGGAATAAAATAATTCTGGCAGCTTCTATTGAAGCATTTAATTCATTACTATTATTCTTATTATAGAGGTATGTATATTCAGCATCAGAAAGATATTCTAAAGTTGTATCTGTATCCCCTACGTTCAAACGCAAACGATCTGTAACACTTGTCGCAGGATTACCTGTATAAGGCATTTCTTTACACCTCTTATTTGATTTAATCTTTTTAAATTCCACTTTTTCAAATAGAATTTAAAAAGAGGACTCCGAAGAGTCCTCATATCTGCAATTAAGCAGAAACAGTACCTTTTACGATCAAGCCGGGCTTGGTCAGATAGAAACCATTGTTGGATTCCATGAACAGCTTGGTGCCTAGGAATTCATCGTCATAACGCCAGCTATATTCACGCTGAGCTACGGTATTTACATACTGCATGGTTTCAGCAGGAGCGAAAGCACGAGTGATGATGCCTTGTGGGCCAACAGGGAAGATGTAGCAATCATTATCACCAATCAACTGGCTACCACCAATATTAGCGGTGTACTGAACGTAAACAATATCGTCAGAACCAACATAGGTACGATACATCTGAGAGAAATTACCCAGACGTTCTGCCAGAGGGTTTTGACCCATATTAGAACGTTCTACATAAGCCTGCTCTTCTTTGATGTGGCTGATACGCTTCTGGAAGAAGGTCTTACCACACAGAGCGATGAAACCAGTAACAGTATCACCCAGAGTAAGAGCATTCATAATCTTGGTGCGAGCATCTTCACCTTTTTCACGAGGATAGATGGCAGTGTTATCAAGATCAAAACCTACAGTTGGACGTGAGGCAGCAGAAGTACCCAGATACTCAGCATAGAAGTCTACAGAGCTGACAGTACCATTAGGTACATACAAACCACCAGTGGTGATAGTACGGGCTAGAGACAGCTCAGAGTAAGCACGGAAGGCATTACGCATGTTAACCAGTTCGTTACCGATCTGACGAGCAGTATCATCAAGAACATCAGCAGTACCGGGCATACGGGTACGCAGAACGTCACGAGGACGTACACGACCTTGAATAGCAATGTGAGGTACTTTGAACAGGTGAGTAACTACACTCTCTTTAGAGACATAATCACCACGTTCAGAGTAAGGACTATCACCAAGACCATTTACAGCAACAGAACGATCATCGTGCTCAAAAGTATCAGTAGAAAGAAATTCTTCTTTTACTTGCAGAGTTTGAGAAAGCAGA
>JAGKWU010000034.1 GCA_021151695.1 Cellvibrionaceae bacterium
GTACTTGGCAGCCAGGTCAGCCAGGTAATCAGAGAATTCGTTGGTGGTGAATACGCGGCCTTCGCCAGCCAGATCGTATTTGCCATCTTTGTAGAATTCAGTAGAGGCGCAATCCAGAGCCAGGGTTACGTTCTCGCCCAGTACATAGCCAGCTTTGGCAACAGCTTCAGCGATTACTTTCAGCGCATCTTCGTTAGATGGCAGGTTAGGTGCGAAACCACCTTCGTCACCTACGGCAGTGTTCAGGCCTTTGTCGTGCAAGATTTTTTTCAGGCTGTGGAAAATCTCGGCGCCAACACGCAGAGCTTCAGCAAAAGTTTTAGCTCCTACTGGCTGAACCATAAACTCTTGAATGTCTACGTTGTTGTCAGCGTGCTCACCACCGTTGATGATGTTCATCATGGGAACTGGCATGGAGTATTTGCCTGGAGTGCCGTTGATGTCAGCGATGTGTGCGTACAGAGGAACTTTTTTGGAGATAGCGGCCGCTTTAGCGTTAGCCAGAGAAACAGCAAGGATGGCGTTAGCGCCCAATACGGTTTTGAAGTCGGTACCGTCAGCCTTGATCATAACGTTATCAACAGCGCGTTGATCCAACGCATCCAAACCAACAACCAGGTTTTTGATGGTGGTGTTGATATTGTTAACCGCTTTCAACACACCTTTGCCCAAATAACGTGACTTGTCGCCATCGCGCAATTCCAAAGCTTCACGTGAACCGGTAGAGGCACCAGAAGGAGCAGCAGCAGAACCTACGGAACCATCTTCCAGAATAACTTCGGCCAATACAGTTGGATTGCCACGGCTATCCAGGATTTCAAAAGCTTTGATGTCAACAATCTTAGTCATGTTTTACTCCAAATATATAAAGCGAGCGTTATTTAAAATTCGTGTTGTGTTTCGCCCTTTTCCTCTATTTAAACTCTTCATTAAAAAGAGGAGGGCCAATCTTCTTCAAATGCCGTCGGCAAAACACCGTCATCCCCTTGGGGATTCAGTGCCTTTATTTAATATCTAATACGGGAAAATTCTTTACCAAATCGTCGATAGCTTTCATCTGCGCCAGGAATGGCTCCAGCTTATCGAGCGGAAGCGCACTTGGGCCGTCGCATTTGGCGTTGGCTGGATCAGGGTGAGCCTCGAGGAACAAGCCCGCCAAACCAACTGCCATACCGGCGCGCGCCAATTCAGCAACCTGGTGACGACGACCGCTGGACGCAGCGCCCATAGGATCGCGACATTGCAGTGAGTGAGTCACGTCGAAAATTACCGGCGCATTGCCACTTACTTCGCGCATGGTGCGGAAGCCCAGCATGTCTACGACTAAATTGTCGTAACCGAAGTTGGTGCCGCGGTCGCAGAGAATAATTTGCTCGTTACCACACTCAGCAAATTTCTCGACGATGTTTTTCATCTGGCCGGGGCTGAGGAATTGCGGCTTTTTGATATTGATGACCGCACCGGTTCTGGCCATAGCTTCAACCAGATCAGTCTGGCGAGCGAGGAACGCAGGCAGCTGGATAACATCAGCCACTTCGGCAACGGGAGCGCATTGATAAATCTCATGCACGTCAGTGATCACGGGAATACCAAATGTATTTTTGATTTCCTGGAAAATCTTCAAGCCTTCTTCCATGCCAGGGCCACGATAAGAGTGGATGGAAGAACGGTTGGCCTTATCAAAAGAGGCTTTAAATACGTAGGGGATGCCCAGCCTTTGCGTTACTTGCACATAGGCTTCGGCAACTTGCAAAGCCATATCGCGGGACTCAAGGACGTTCATACCGCCGAACAATACAAACGGCAGTGAGTTGCCTACGCTGAGATTGCCTACTTTTACGATTTCTTGGGACACGTTAATTCTCTTGTTCGCTCTCGGGACCGTCATCCCCGCAGGGGATCCAGTGCCTTAAAATCAAAGTCGCTGGAGCGCCAGCCCGGTGGATCCTACGGGATGACGACTCCCCGATAAAATTAATTATTTCTTATTTGCCAAAGCCGCACTTACAAAGCTGGTAAACAGCGGATGACCATCGCGGGGCGTCGAGGTAAATTCCGGATGGAACTGGCAAGCCACGAACCATGGGTGATCTTGCAGTTCAACCATTTCCACCAGCGTATCGTCAGCCGACCAACCACCAATTTTCAAGCCAGCTTTTTGCAGTTGATCAACATAATTGTTGTTCACTTCATAACGATGGCGGTGACGCTCTACGATCACATCTTTACCGTAAATTTGACGCGCTTTGGCATCGGCAACCAAACGGCATTCCTGAGCGCCCAAACGCATGGTGCCGCCGAGGTCAGATGATTCATCGCGTTTTTCCACTTCGCCATCGGCAGTGATCCACTCGGTGATCAAACCAATCACAGGATGCGGAGAGTTTTTGTCGAACTCGGTGGAGTTAGCGCCTTTCAAGCCCAGCACATTGCGAGCAAATTCGATAACGACTGATTGCATGCCCAAGCAAATACCGAGATAAGGCACTTTGTTTTCGCGGGCATATTGCACCGCCATCAGCTTGCCTTCTACACCGCGCTCACCGAAGCCACCAGGAACCAGAATCGCGTCGGCGTCTTGCAAAATTTCTACGCCTTCCGCTTCAACACGCTCTGCATCAATGTAATTGATGTTCACCTTGGTGCTAGTGTGAATACCGGCGTGAGTCAGGGCCTCAATCAGGGATTTGTAAGCGTCCAGCAATTCCATGTATTTACCAACCATGGAAATAGTCACTGTCTTGGTTGGGTTGAGTTTGCCTTCAACTACTTTGTCCCACTCGCTCAAATCGGCTTCGCGGCATTGCAAACCGAGCAGCTCAACCACGATTTGATCGAGGCCAAAAGATTGCAGCAAACGCGGGATTGAATAAATAGTATCTGCATCTGGCAGAGGCACAACAGCGCGCTCGGCAACGTTGGTGAAGAGCGCAATTTTGCGACGGGAATCTTCATCAACCATACGCTCGGAACGGCACAACAAAATGTCAGGTTGCAAACCGATTGAACGCAGTTCTTTAACAGAGTGTTGCGTTGGTTTGGTTTTGGTTTCGCCAGCGGTGGCGATGTAAGGCACCAGTGTCAAATGCATGAGCAGTGCGCGTGAACCCATTTCAACTTTCAGCTGACGCACAGCTTCCAGGAACGGTTGGGATTCGATATCACCCACAGTACCGCCGATTTCCACCAGCGCTACATCTACATCGCGGCCACCTTCGAGGATGCGGCGTTTGATTTCGTCGGTGATGTGCGGAATTACCTGCACTGTGCCGCCGAGGTAATCGCCGCGGCGCTCTTTGCGCAGCACGGTTTCATACACACGACCAGTGGTGAAGTTGTTGCGACGGGTCATCTTGGTACGGATGAAACGCTCGTAGTGGCCCAGGTCCAGATCCGTCTCGGCACCGTCTTCGGTCACGAATACTTCACCGTGCTGGAAGGGGCTCATGGTGCCCGGGTCAACGTTGATATAGGGGTCCAGCTTCATGATGGTGACTTTCAGGCCGCGCGCCTCAAGGATGGCTGCGAGGGAAGCAGAGGCAATACCTTTGCCCAAAGAAGAAACAACACCACCGGTGACAAAAATATATCGTGTCATTGAAAACCTGAATTCTGTAAATTTAACGCCGCGACTGGCGTTGCGGATGAGTGATAAACAACCTGATTGGGCTCCGGGTGAGCCGTTTGTACATCAGGGGATTTACCCTTTAGGACGGGGCGCCAGTCTACCCGAATGAGGGCTTTGGCTCAACGAAAAGCTGCCACAGACGGCAATAAAGTCTTGTACTCCAACGCCTTATGCCGTGCGCCCCGGCCAATGGAGCGAAATCCGGTAGCCGTCGGAATCGGTTTGGAAGCCCTCACAAACCCACAAATCCCCCACCGCCACCAGCTCGCCGGCGCTGTAGATTAGCGGTAGTGATTCCCGCAGCCAGGGCGCAACCTGATACTCCTGCAGCAAGCGCTTCAGGGTTTGCGAGTGGCGACGGCCAGCAGGCTTACAGCGCTCGCCACCACGGCGAAAGCGGATGTTGAGATCCGGCAAATCAGCTACCAGCATGCAAGACGAACCAAGTTCACCTTGGGATAGCCGCAGCAAACCGCCCGTAGGTAACGCATGATCGAGCCCTGGAACCAGGGAAATCCTCTGCCCTTCCGCTACGAACATCGGCAAAGCCGCCAACGGCAAAGCGTAAATGCGTTCCTGATAAACCCGCAGCGATACATTTCCCCAATTAACTTGCACCTCAGCATCCTGTCGCCCGGCCAGCACCTGCTGTTCAATCTGGGCAAGATGCTGCTGCTCCGGCACCTCCAACCCCTGCCCGCGCAACCAATGGCGCAGCAGGTTATGACGGCGCGGCAGACTCAAGTTTTGTATATAAGGAAGGGACAGGCTGGTGCCGATGATTTCCGGCTGTAATCCGGCAAGCACCAGATCCTGCGCCGCCAACTCGTCAATCAGCTGCTCATTAGCCGCGCAGAGTTCGGCGGTCTGCTGCCATTTGCTCGCGAACTGTGGCCAGCGCTCGCGCAGCAACGGCATCACCTGGTTGCGCAGGTAGTTGCGGTCGTAGTGATCGTTTGCATTGCTCTCATCGTCCACCCAGCTCAAGCCTTGGGCCACTGCATAAGCCGCCAAGGCATCGCGGGTAAAACCTAACAAAGGACGGTAGAGAATCCCCTGCCCCAGTACCCGGCTACGTGCCATAGCGGCCAAGCCGCGCGGACCCGTGCCACGCATCAGACGCAGTAACAGGGTTTCAGTTTGATCATCCGCATGATGGGCCGTACACAAAGTGTCGCCCGGCTGAATATATTGTTCGAAAACACCGTAACGCGCCTCGCGGGCCGCATCTTCGATTCCTCGCCCCTGATTTTTCACCTCCACTTTCACAGCGGTAAAGGGTACGCCCAAGGCTTCGCTAATAGCTGCACAATGTCGCTCCCAACTATTCGCATTAGGGGAAATCTGATGGTTGATATGCAGGGCTCGCAGCTGTACCGGCAAGTTCAGCGCCGCCAATGCATGGAGCAGCACACAGGAATCCAGCCCGCCAGACAAGGCAACCCACCAAACACCTTGTGCGGGTGGCAGGGAGTTGTGCAGTGTGGCGGGAGAAAAAGACATAGGGCTACCTCAAAAAAACAGGCCGCCATTTAATCACAAATAAAAACCCTTAGGCTCGCTGGCGAACGGAACGCGCCATGGCAGGCGGTAAGCTTTAATCGTCCAGACTCACAAAATCACCACAGAAAAGGCACAATAACCCTTTTTGCCGACAAACCTCGGAACTGCTGACGCTATGAAAGACACTCATCCCTACGGCTTCTGGCCATCCACCATCAGCCCCGACATGCTCACCCAACAAAGCCTGCGCCTGAGCGAGCCACAATTATTGGGCGACGATATTTTCTGGCTGGAAACCCGCCCCCACGAACAAGGCCGCAATGCACTGGTGCGCATGACCGCCCTAGGCATGCATCACGATGTATTGCCTATGCCCCACAGCGTGCGCACGCGCGCTAACGAATATGGTGGCGGGAGCTATCTGGTTACGGAGAAATATATATTCTGCGTTCTGGACGCCGACCAGCGCGTCTACGCCTTCAATCGCGACAGCGAAAAACTTATTACCATCAGTCCCGAAAATAGCGAAGCGAAAACGTCATGGCGCTACGCCGATTTTTGTTGGGACGAATTACGGCAACGTTTGATTTGCGTACGCGAAGATCACACAAGCACCGAGCAATTTGAGCGCACCGAAATCGTAGCCATCACACCCGAATCCGCCAGCGTGCAAGTGTTGGTGACAGGCGCGGATTTTTATTGCAACCCACGCCTGAGTCCAGACGGCAGCAAGCTTACTTATATCTGTTGGAATCATCCGCTCATGCCTTGGGATGGAACCGAATTGTATATCGCCAGCATTGATGAAGATGGCAGTATCACTCATAGCGAATGTGTTGCGGGCAGTGAAAACGAATCCGTATTGCAACCCTTGTGGTCACCATCAGGCGAATTATTTTTTGTCTCTGACCGCAACAACTGGTGGAACATTTATAAACATACACCTAATGGCGCAGAGCTAATGTGCGATATGCCCGCCGAATTCGCCACCCCCCAGTGGACATTCGGCATGCGCAGCTACGGCTTTCTCAATGAGAGCAGTATGTTGTGCTGCTACAGCCAGGATGGAAAATGGACGCTGGGCACTATAGATCTCACCACCAAAACGCTCACCAGTATTGGCATTGATCTGCGTGATATTTCGGGCGTTTTTTGTGATGCCAATTTTTACGGCGATGGGCGCGCGTGCTTTTTAGCGGGCAATTCCCACCAAACAACACGCCTACTCTATTTCCGTAACAATCAAATCAGCGTTATAGCGCAAACATCCAACGCATCTTTATTAACAGAAGATATTTCGGTAGCGCAAGCCATCAGCTTTACCACTAGCGATGGCGAAACCGCACACGGTTTTTATTACGCCCCCAGCAACAGCAAAGTTTGCGGGCCAGATTTTTCCAAGCCGCCGTTAATTGTGATGTGTCACGGTGGCCCCACTGGCGCGACAGAATCTTCACTCAATATGAAAATCCAATTCTGGACTCATCGTGGTTTTGCGGTATTGGATGTGAACTATCGTGGCAGCACCGGATATGGCCGCGAATATCGTGATCGCTTGCAAAATAATTGGGGCATTACTGATGTGATAGATGTGTGCAGCGGTGCCGATTATCTCGTGGGTCGTGGCTTCGTGGACGGCAATAAACTCGCCATACGCGGGGGCAGCGCTGGCGGCTACACAGTGCTCGCGGCCCTCGCCTTTAAAGATACTTTTAAAGCAGGTGCCAGTTTGTACGGCATAGGCGACCTCGAAGCCCTCGCGCGCGACACTCACAAATTTGAAGCCCATTACCTCGATGGCTTAATTGGAAAATATCCCGAAGATATCGAAATCTATAAAGCTCGCTCGCCAATAAATCACGTCGGCAAACTCAATTGCCCGGTAATTTTTTTACAGGGATTAAAAGATAAAGTAGTCCCACCCAATCAAGCCGAAGCTATGGTGAATGCACTGCAACAGAAAGGAATTAAAACAGTTTATGTAACCTTCGCGGATGAGGGACATGGCTTTAGGCAGGCAGCTTCTATTGCAAAAGCGATTACGGCGGAGTTGGATTTTTATCAAGAGGTTTTTGCTACGGTACCGGAGGCGGTTGCGAGTTAAAGCTCAATCACCCCCCACCCCAACCC
>JAGKWU010000081.1 GCA_021151695.1 Cellvibrionaceae bacterium
ATGACCTACTACGACCACACATACCTACACGACCACGCCGCGGACGAAGCTGCCGACCTCGACGCAAGCCGCGACACGGTGGAGATTGAGCCTGAGCAGCTGGCGGAGTATTTGGCAATCCTGACAGACGCGCAGTTTGTGCAGTTTTGCGGGTTGGTGTTAGATACGAAGGATGCCAGGTTGCGCTACATGGTGCGGGAGGTTATTTGCGCTGACCTAGTTGAACGGGCTGTTGGAGGAGTGAAATGAAACAAAAAACGCCGGATTGGACAGGTTTCATCATGGATGAGCGAAACGAGCCTGCTGTGCTGATGGCTTTGAATGACAGTGGCGGAATCTACAAGGGCATGGCTTTTGAATCGTGGGCGTTTGATGGTAATTTTTTTGCCATTTGGAACATGAAGGGAAATCCAGTGTGGTGTCATAAGAAAAACTTTAAAGTTTTATCTAGAGGAACCTTGAGTGGACTTCCAAAGAATATCAAGCGCGCAAGCGACTGGGCGCGCATGAAATTGGAGCATAATTGCAATCTTGCAGAGAACAGAAGCAAACTGGAGAATTGAAATGAAACGGATGGATGAGGTTTTTAATTTTCCGCTTGATTTAGAGGAAAATAACAACAGGGCGCACCTGTCAGATAGCGAGGTTTATATTGCGACGTTTGACGGAGCAAAGCGTTGGGATGACACAATCGCTTTGCGGCAGGGTCGCTATGCCACACACGCCATCAACCATGTAGACGCGCTGGCGGATGCGTTGGAGGCGCTGTTGAAGGAGCTGGATTTAACGTGTATCGGTAGCGCAAACCTTTCTGACCGCATACATGATGCTGATGCAGCACTTGCCGCATATCGAGGTGACAAATGACCAACCTACAAGCAAAAATAATCCAGCTATCCGCGCAGGGCTTGACGAGCTACGCGCAGATAGCGGAGCTGGCAGGTTGTACTCCGGCGCATGTTAGCAAGACGCTTGGCTCAAAGTGCGACAGCGATGAGTGGGAAGCCGAACGCCAGCGACACGCTGAGTTTTTTGGCGGGCTTAGTCCGCAGCAGGAGTTTGACAGGCATACGAAACAACGGAAAGAGATGGAGAGTGAAGATGAGTGATGTTATTGGTTCGGCAATATCTTTTGGCGTATGGATTGCTGCGTTTATCTTGACGCTTGGTGTGATTTTTGCCTTGGTTTGTGGGGCGCTGATTACGCTGGCGGCCTTGTTCCATTGGCTGTTTTAGGGAGTGAGCAAATGATTAAAATCAGCCGAGGCTTACACTACTCACTAAAGCAAGCCTGCCGAAACGGATTCGTAAAACTAAACGAGCTGCGCCCAAACAGCCGTGACATTGCCAAGCGCATGCTGGCTAGTGGTGAGCTTTACACAGATAGCAACGGGTTTTTGAAGGTGAATGAGACATGACAGACCACAACGAGGTGCTATACACCACACCAAACGCACCAGAACGCACCACAATCGACGAAAGCGCGAAACCAG
>JAGKWU010000082.1 GCA_021151695.1 Cellvibrionaceae bacterium
ATTATCTCCTGAGAGGTGTATCATCTTTTCTGGATTGCTCTTGTTTAAGTCTATCTTCTTCTGATAATGCTTCATACATTTCAATCATTTCAAGAAAAGAATAAACACCAGAAACAGAATACACTTCTTCTAGCTCTCGTAATGTAGCCAATGTCTTTTCTGGATACATTACAATTCTAAAAATTTCATGAGGAATAGAAGCTGTTTCCTCTATTTGTTTTGCTACTCGGCTTGGAGCACTATTTGTGCTCAGGCTTCTGTCTCTCCGAAACCGAGTTCTTGAAAAACATCTTGATAGTTGAACATGATGATTTCTTTAAGCAAGGAAAGCATTTCAAAATACTTACCGGCAAAATCCTTATCAAAGGAAATAGACATACTACCTTTCGTAGCACCTTTCTCAATGAGGTCTTTAATCATTGGAACAGGAAGCTCAGGAAGTTTACAGGAGAGATTGGAAATGAAATCCAACATAGCAGTCTCTTTACCATCCATAACATCTTTCTGTAGTTGTACCCATACAGGAAGGAGGACTGGTTGAATCTTCCACAACACTTCAGTACCAAATACACCACCAAACTGAGTGAGGAGGTATTTAGTTCCTTTGATTTCTACTTCTTTTTGTTCGCGTAGCATATTATTTAAACACGTTTAGTAATGTCTGAACTAGAGGAATTTCATTCCCATTTACTTCAAAAGAAGAGTCCAAACATTGAATGATCCAAGTTCTTGTACCTATCTCAGACCCATAAACAATGTCAGGAAAATTTGAGATATAAGCATTATTGCTATTGAGTACAGAACGCCCAGAGGAATCTTTAAGCTGTAGCTCAATTCTTCCTGTTTGTTTTACACGATCTTGACTTACTATTTCAGAGAATACATCATTAGTTGTAGAAGTTTGTAGAACTTCTACGGCAATAGTGCAAGAAGAATCTAAAGAAACACTTCTAGTGTTTTGTCCTCTAATCCCTCTCACCATCTTTGTAACATCTGTTCTAGCAACTGTGATATTGTTCCATCCTGTTACGATATATGTTCCTATAGATAATACAATATCATTTGGAGAATATGTATTTACCATTAGAAGAGTCCTTTAAGTTGTGGAGCAAATGCTGTTGCTAACCCAAGAACACTATCTACAATATCATTACTATTTGGATCACTGTCGCCAGTATACAAACCACCTTCAGTGCATTGAATAGTCCATTCTCTTGACTCTACATCATTTGAATATACTATTTCTGGTTCACTTACAATCCAACATGTATCAGCAGCAAATACTGTTGAGCCATTATTGTCTTTAATGAAGATAGGGAACTTATCTTGATAAGTAACTCTATCATCAGCCAGTAACCTATACATAATGGAATTACTTATAGAAGTCATAATAAGAGATAGTTTCAATGTGTATCCACTATCTCTACGAATTGTTCTAGCTATTTCACCATCACTGCTTCTAGTTGTAGAAGTAACAGGTATATCCTTAGAA
>JAGKWU010000083.1 GCA_021151695.1 Cellvibrionaceae bacterium
CGCTACAGCGCCGTTTTCCTATGATGTGATCTCGCCGAATGTCGGGTGCGCTTCCAAAGGTTCTGTGGCTCAGGCGGGCCGCGATGTGTTCTTTCTGTCTGACCGGGGCTTTATGGTCCTTCAGGACGGGCAGGCGCTTCGGCCTATCGGTTCGGAGAAGGTTGACCGCTACTTTCAGGGCCGGATTGCGCGCGAAGATTATGAGACGGTGTTTTCTGCGGTTGATCCCCGCAAGAAGCTAGTGGTTTGGTCAACACCGGGGTTCTCGCTGGTCTATCACTATGAACTGGATCGGTGGTCAGAGATTGACACGCCGCTTCAGGGTGTGTTCGCCGGGTTCACTTCGTCGCTTTCGCTTGAGGCGGTTTCTGCGCTGTACCCGAACATCGACACGATGCCCTATTCTCTGGACGATAGCCGGTTCTCGGGCGGCGCGCCTCGCTTCTACGTAGTGCAGTCAGGTGTGGTCGGCACGTTGACGGGTGCCAATCTGACGGCCAATTTTGAGTATTCATTTGCGCAGTTCACGCCTGGTTATCGCACGCGGTTCCGGTCGGTGCGGCCTGTTACGGACTGCACGGTAGGCAATGTGGTGTCGATCGATGCTCGGGCGCGCATGGGCGATGCCATGGCTCCGGTTTCGACCAGCAACATGCGGGATAGCGGGCGGATGCCTATCAGGGTGTCTGGGCGCTATTCCAAGGCAGCATGGACTATTCAGGCGGGTTCGGTGTGGTCCTTTGCGCAGGGGCTGGAATTTGAGTTTGATCAGGGCGGCGAGCGGTGAGGACTGTCCCTGAAACCAACAACCGGCAGGACTGGCCGCGTCTGGTTGCGCAGAACGTCAACGAAGCCGCGAACCTGATCACGCCTGGCGCGAACATTACGATCACGAACACGGCGGGCGCGGTCACGATTGCAGCAGCGGGCGGCTCAGGTTCGGGAACGGTTACGAGCGTTGCATTGTCTGGCGGCACAACCGGGCTGACCGTGACGGGTTCACCGATCACGACCAGCGGGACAATTACGCTGGCAGGGACGCTGGCGGTCGCAAATGGCGGCACGGGGGCGACTACGGCGGCAGCGGCGCGGGCTAACCTTGGCCTTGCCACAGTGGCCGCTACGGGCGCGTACAGCGATTTGTCGGGGCGGCCAATCGTGGTATCAGCCTTCACCAACGATGCGGCTTACATCACGGCCTCTGGCGTCACGGCGGCAAACTTCTCGGGCACGCTCGGGGTTCCGAATGGCGGCACCGGGGCGATTACGCTAAGCGGGATTGTCAAAGGCAACGGCACTTCGGCGTTTAGCGCCGCGACGGCGGGAACCGATTATGTCGCACCGGGGGCGGCGACGGGCTCTGGCCTGACAATGGCAACAGCACGGCTTTTGGGGCGCACCACGGCAAGCAGCGGCGCAATCGAGGAAATCAGCGTAGGCGCTGGTCTGACGCTTTCAAGCGGTTCACTCGCGTCAAATGTGATCATTGCTCAATCGGCGGTTTCTGCATCGATCACCGGAACCCTCACGGAAACGACGCTGGCGACGATCACCGTGCCTGCAAATGCCATGGGCGCAAACGGCCGCATCGAAATTCACACCATGTGGAGCACGACCAACAGCGCCAATAACAAGACGCTCCGGGTGAAGTTCGGGGGCACGACCTTCCAAACCATCACCATGACGACCAATGCCAGCATTCAAGTGCCCATGGTCATCGCCAACCGCAACGCGACAAACTCGCAGGTTGCGTCTCCCAATTCGTCGACCGGCTCGGGCGCGACGACCAACGCGGTCCAGACGTCGGCCATCGACACCACGGCAGCGGTCACAATCCTGCTTACCGGTCAGCTTGCCAATACGGGCGAGGCGATCACGCTGGAGGCGTATTCGGTGAAGTTGTTCAGATGAGCAATTTGACTGAGGCGCTGGTGCGCCATCGGGCAGAGATAGCAAGCATTCTGGACGAACGCTTCTACCCGCTCTGGTGGGTAGAGGCAGAGATTGCAGCGGGCCGAATTGCGATCATGGCCAACGATACGGCCATCATTGGGTTTGAGGCAAAGCGGTATCCAGGTGGTGCAACGGAAGTCCACGGCATGTTCGCTGCCGGGGAACTTGAGGGCATTTTGATCGGGTCAGGATTGTGAAGGAATTGCACGATGGGGCTTAGTAACAGCACCAAGACCACGACTTCTACCAATACGGTGAAGCCGGTCTACGAAGGGCAGCTTTTGGGGGTCAACACCGGCCTTCAGGGAGCCTTCGACCGCAATCAGGGCAACCTCGACAATATTCAGTCCCAGCTTTCCGGCCTGATGCCGAACGCGGTCGCCAACTATGCCAACAATCCGACCCTTGGCGCGGCAAACAACTACGTGCAGCGGACATTGGACAGCGAATACAGCCCTAACGGCCTGCTCGACAACGTGCTGAAGTATTCCAACGCCGATGTTGCGAACGGGACCAATGCGGCCTTGGGCACGCGCGGTCTGTCTGGCGGCTCGGTCGCGGCGAAGATCATCGCGGGCCAGCTTGCCAAGAATGACGCCGGAATGCGAACCTTTCGACCGACAACGCCGTTAAGCGCGCCATCGCCACGGGCGGACTGCTTGGCCAGTATACCACAAGCAACGGCAAGTCCGTTGAAAAGGAAAGCGGCAGCCTTCTGTCGCAGATTGGCCAGATTGCACAGATTGCCTCAATCGCATTGTCAGACATTCGCCTGAAGGAAAACATCCGCCATGTCGGCTCGACCAACGAGGGCCTGCCGATCTACCTCTACAACTACAAGGGCGGCAACCAGATGCACATGGGCGTGATGGCGCAGGATGTAGCAGCGATGCAGCCTAATGCGCTTGGCCCAATCGTCGAGGGTTACGGCACAGTTGATTATGCGGAGGTGCGGTAATGGCTGGTCTGTTCGGCGGCTTTAAGCTTCCGCCCTTGCCGGGGCCTATCTCCGGTTACGGCGGCGGTACGTTCAACATGGACGGCACGCAGGCCACGCCGGTTGATACGCAGCCCTTTATCCCTACTGGCGACTTTGGCCCGCGTCCTGCCGGTATTGATCAGGCTGCGGCATATACCGGCCCCGCGAAGAAGGGCGGACTGTTCGGTTCCAAGTTCAATGAACCGGGCGGATGGGGCGAAAAGCTGGCCCTGATCGGCAGCGTTCTGACGCAGGACGGCGGGAACAATCCTAACGTTCAGGGCATCATGCTGCGCCGCCAGATGGAAGCAGCAGCCCAGCGCGCACAGGCCCAGCG
>JAGKWU010000084.1 GCA_021151695.1 Cellvibrionaceae bacterium
CCTTGTACTGATACGTGCCGACAAGCTGGCCGGACGCACCTCCGGCGCCATCAAAAGGAATAAACGGCATTACATCACCTCCACAAACAATTGGCCGCCTGTTGCATCAACGCGCACCCACGTTGCGACGCTGCCGCTTGTGACTTGCCAAACTTGCAGCGGGTCAAGAATAACCGCATCAACGCTACCAGCCGCAGGTTGTGAGGCTTGTTGCTTGACGTAGACGCGAGAGCTTGATTGTGATTGCACCATCATGGCGGTGCCTGCTGACTGGCCTGACAGCGTGTTCAGTGACTGCCAGTTGTTATTAATTTGAATAAGCATAAAAACCTCACTAGTGATTGACTGGTAAGGCTGCAAGGGGCGGTATAAGCTGCGAGTGGCACAATCCTTTGCGCCTAGCCTCGCAGCCGCTTTACAGTATAAGCGGTTGTTTCTGGGTTGTATATTTTAGAAACATCTAATTACAGGTGTTAGCTGATTGTTGACGTGGCGACCAGCCTAAACGCAATAACTTGACTGCGCAAAATTGCGCATCCAATTACTTCCTCAACAGCGCCTCAATTTCCTCCAGGCGTTTAACCAGTTCGGTGGATTCGCTGATTGCAATCGAGTCTTTAATCATGCCGATGAGCATTTGACCGACGTCCGGCGTTACCTCTCCGCGCACCACAGCGGAAAAGATGCACTCGCATTTATCGGACGGTGTAGCACCTTCTGGGATGGCAATCTCTATCTTCTCGCCTGTCGGCTTGAGCGGTGGCTGCACTCGCTTCATGGCTTCGCTTAGCAGCATTGGTACAGGTGCGTCGCCTTCGGTGCCAAGCCCAATGCGCAATACTCGTTTAAAAAACTCTTTTTCGTCGCCTCCGGTCTCTTCTCGAATGGCTTCTAACATAAGCGTTTTCTTGCCAAGTCCTCGCGGTAGGCGGTCTTCGTAGTCGGGTTGTCTTGTTGCGCTATAGGTCATTTGTTAACAGTCTTTTTTCAAGATACACGTAAGAAAACTATAAACGAAAAAAGCCGCTATTTCTAGCGGCTCAATTCATACTGCTGATGCCTATCCAACGTCTGCACCACCAACTCAACAAACGCGAGTGCGGAGGCGGTGAGCAGGAGGATAACAAAGGCTTTAACTAGCCACACGCACGTACTCAACGCACAGTTTAATAACTTGCTCCGCATTGATTCTCTCCTGATTATCAAACCAAAATTCCTCCAAAGCATCATACGCATCAAAGCTTGTGTGTGTCTCAATGTGTGTCGTGCCGTCGACGTGCGTTTCGGTGATTTTATACAGCTTCAACACGGTAAACCTCCTCATAATCCATCAGCGCCGTTAACTTATCAACAAGCGCCGCCTCGGTTGTTTCGTCTTGGTACGCTGGCGGAACCGGCAATGCAATCCATCCGGCATTAACAACAGCCGCTTTGCAGTTGCGAATCATAGCGGAGTGCTCCTTGTGCAACCACTCGACCAAA
>JAGKWU010000085.1 GCA_021151695.1 Cellvibrionaceae bacterium
CGACAGTTAATAATTTAGGAACATTGTTATGTCTGAAAAATTTGATGTGGTCGTTATAGGTTCCGGCCCGGCGGGATATGTTGCCGCGATTCGCGCAGCGCAGCTCGGCCTGAAAACTGCGTGTATCGAAAAGTGGCGCAATGAAGAAGGCAAGGGTGTTAATGGCGGTACTTGCCTGAACGTGGGTTGTATTCCTTCCAAAGCTCTGCTCGACAGTTCTTACAAATACCACGAAGCAAAAGATGATTTCGCTGTGCACGGTATTACTACATCAGGTGTTGAAATCAATGTTCCTTCGATGATTGCGCGTAAAAACCAAATCATCAAAAACCTGACTGGCGGTATTGCTGGTTTGTTTAAAGCTAACGGCGTTACTAGCGTATTTGGTACTGGTAAATTGTTGGCGGGCAAAAAAGTTGAAGTGACTGATCACGAAGGCAAAGTCACTGTGCTTGAAGCAAACCATGTCATTCTGGCTTCAGGCTCCTACCCGATTAATATCCCTGTTGCTCCTGTTGATAACGATGTAATTGTTAACTCAACTGGTGCTCTGGAATTCCAATCTGTACCGGCGCGTTTGGGTGTAATTGGTGGCGGTGTAATTGGTTTGGAATTGGGTTCTGTATGGAATCGTTTGGGCTCTAAAGTGGTTGTGTTGGAAGCCATGGATTCTTTCCTTGGCATGATGGATCAACAAATCGCGAAAGAAGCGCAAAAAATCCTTGGCAAGCAAGGTTTGGATATCCGCACCAGTTCACGTGTAACTGGCTCAAAAGTAAATGGCAAAGAAGTGGTTGTTACTTATCAGGATAAAGATGGTAAAGAGCAACAAGAAACTTTCGACAAATTAATCGTGTGTGTAGGTCGTCGTCCTTACACTGAAAATCTGTTGGCTGCCGACTCAGGTGTGAATCTGGATGAACGCGGTTTCATCTTCGTAAATGAACAGTGTGAAACCAATGCGCCAGGTGTTTGGGCAATTGGTGACGTAGTGCGTGGCCCGATGCTTGCGCACAAAGGTTCTGAAGAAGGCGTAATGGTTGCTGAGCGCATCGCTGGCCAGAAATCACAAATCAATTACGATATTATCCCTAGCGTTATTTACACTCACCCGGAAGTTGCCGCTGTTGGTAAAACCGAAGAGCAAGTAAAAGCGTCTGGCGAGCCTTACAATGTTGGTACTTTCCCATTCGCGGCCAGTGGTCGTGCGATGGCAGCTAACGAAAGCCACGGTTTGGTAAAAATTATTGCGCACGCTGTAACTGATCGTATCCTCGGTGCCCATATTGTTGGCCCAAGTGCAGCGGATCTGGTGCAACAAGTGGCAATTGCAATGGAATTCGGTTCGAGTGCGGAAGATCTGGGGATGATGGTGTTCGGTCACCCAACCCTGTCTGAAGCAATCCACGAAGCAGCCCTGGCGGTGCATGGTCATGCCATCCACATTGCCAACAAGAAGAAGCGTTAAGAGAACCAT
>JAGKWU010000086.1 GCA_021151695.1 Cellvibrionaceae bacterium
TTCTGGCTGCCTTTGCGGTTTTTAACCTTTGAGCGGTTTGTACTTCATCCGCTGCGGTTGGGCGTTTTGGCCCTTACGCTTGATCAGGTCTTCGTGGTAGTCGGTGTAGTTACCTTCAAAGAAGATGATATCGGAATCGCCTTCGTAAGCGAGGATATGAGTCGCAATACGGTCAAGGAACCAGCGGTCGTGCGAGATCACCAGCGTGCAGCCAGGGAATGCCAGAATCGCATCTTCCAATGCGCGCAGGGTTTCGATATCCAGGTCGTTTGACGGTTCGTCGAGTAAGAGTACGTTCGCGCCTTGCTTCAGGGTGTTGGCCAAATGGAAACGGCCGCGCTCACCACCGGAGAGTTCGCCCACACGCTTTTGCTGGTCAGAACCTTTGAAGTTAAAGCGGCCAATGTAAGAGCGCGAAGAAACTTCGTAGTTACCGATTTTCAGGATATCGGAGCCATCGGATACCGCTTCCCACACAGTTTTGTTGTTGTCCAGGTTGTCGCGGCTTTGATCAACAAACGCAACATTGACCGTTTCACCAATTACCACTTCGCCGCTATCGGGTTTTTCCTGGCCGGCGATCATACGGAAGAGGGTGGATTTACCTGCGCCGTTACCGCCGATAATGCCCACCACCGCGCCTTTGGGTACCGTGAAACTCAGGTTGTCGATCAGCAAACGGTCACCGTAGGCTTTGGACACGTTATGGAACTCAATAACCTTATCGCCCAAACGCTCACCCGGCGGAATGTAGATCTCGTTGGTTTCGTTGCGTGCCTGGAATTCTTGCGATTGCAATTCATCAAAGCGAGCTAAACGCGCCTTGCTCTTGGCCTGACGACCTTTGGGGTTTTGACGCACCCACTCCAATTCTTGTTTCAAGGCTTTTTGATGCGCCGCTTCAGTGCGTTGTTCTTGCGCTAAACGGGCTTCTTTTTGCTCCAACCAGCTGGAGTAGTTGCCTTCGTAAGGAATGCCGTGGCCACGGTCCAGTTCCAGAATCCAGCCAGCGGCGTTATCGAGGAAGTAACGATCATGGGTAATCGCCACTACGGTGCCGGTGAATTTCTGCAGGAATTGCTCCAGCCAGAATACAGATTCCGCATCCAGGTGGTTGGTTGGTTCGTCGAGCAACAGCATGTCCGGGCGCGACAGCAGCAGGCGGCACAGGGCCACGCGGCGCTTTTCACCACCGGAGAGTTTGGTTACATCGGCATCCCATGGTGGCAGGCGCAGTGCATCAGCGGCTACTTCCAGGGTATGGTCCAGGTTGTGGGCATCCCAGGCCTGGATAATGTCTTCGCATTTGGCTTGTTTCTTGGCCAGTTCATCAAAGTCAGCATCCGGCTCAGCGTAGGCAGCGTAGATTGCATCCAGGTTTTTCAGTGCATCAACGGCTTCACGCACGCCATCTTCCACGTTGCCGCGTACATCTTTGGCCGGGTCGAGTTGTGGTTCTTGCGGCAGA
>JAGKWU010000087.1 GCA_021151695.1 Cellvibrionaceae bacterium
GGAATATCATGCAGTCTAGGTGCTCTCGCTCAACAGGTGTGGCGAACTCATAGAGCTTGGGATCGACCTGCACACGTTCACCTCTTGGCCGTTGATCCGAGTTTGTCGCTCACAAAATGGCTTTCGTGATCATCAAGGCAGTTTGATGTTATTTCGTGAGCGACAACGCCCATTCCCGAGCCGCTTCAAGCCGCAGCGTGTTGTCGGTGCAGACCTGAATATCGCCGGGCGTTACGGCAACCATGTCGGTCGCTGCACCGGCGCTGTCAGCACTTCCGGCACCGCGACTTTCGGAGGCGGCAACGGTTCCGCTGGACGGACCCGCAAAGGTGCCGCGCACCCGGTGAGTAAGCACATACTGATCAGCAGCGCGGCGAGCGTCCGCCAGCTTGGATTGAAAGGCTTTGTCCGCTTCATCTGCTTTGCTCCTGTATTTCGCCTCAGCCGCGTCCAGAGCGCGTTTAGCGATAAGGGTGGCCTCAGCCTGCGCGGCGATGTACTGCGCTTCCTGCGCCTTCCTGCGGGCAATTTCGGCATGGTACGCATGGCGGTAATGCCAACTGGCAACAAACAGGCCGAACACTGCCAAAGCGCCAGCAATGCCAAGGCCAACCCGCCAGCGTGCGAGGATCGGGAGAAGGCCGATCACGCGCCACCTGTCGGAATAATCGCGCCAAGGATGCCTACCGCGATAGCCAGCCAGCTATAAGGCGAAGGCAGTGCAGCGCCGCCCGTAATCGCAATCGTCATTGCCGCCCAAGTCGAGCGCTCGTTCAGACGGGCCTTGATGTATCCGATCATGTCAAATCCCCACGCAGTAACGGATGATGGCAAGCAGACCGAACGCAATGAGCGCATCGGTTGCGATGGACATGGCGCGGCTCATTTGAGATACAGCGCTCGTTCGGCAGCGCGCCGCTTGGTCAGGCCGGGCAGGATTTTCCCACCCGCACGGTTCCATCGCAAAAACTGTTCCGCGGCTTCTGCGTATTTTCCTTCGTTGTGCAGCCTTCGAAGAGTGGAGGTCCTAAGGCTTTCAAGGCCAACGTTAAAAGACAGGGAGACGAGCGCGCTGAACTGGTTGCTGGTGGCGACCGGGCAGAAGCTGGCAACG
The DNA here is from genome assembly GCA_021151695.1 of Cellvibrionaceae bacterium. GTDB lineage: Bacteria > Pseudomonadota > Gammaproteobacteria > Pseudomonadales > Cellvibrionaceae > Cellvibrio. The sequence continues at coordinate 1,115 of JAGKWU010000087.1, forward strand.
CCTTGCTCAAAGCGGTCCAGGTCCTTCATAAGAAGCTGCTCAGCCTCTAGCTCAGTGATGACCATGCCGGGCTTGACGTGCTTTCCAGTCGAGCCGTACCCGATAGTCAGAACACCAGCAGGGCAGATATAGGCCTTAAGCCGCAGCCCTTCGGCTTCCTTGATGATCTTGAGGCCGTCCGCGTTGATCTCTCGCATGCTCAATGCCCCCCAAAGATGAAAGCGCCGAACTTCGCCACCAAGCCGCCGATGAAACCGGCAAACAGCATCAGGGCACCCACGGCACCCTTGCGCTTGTTCTCCGCTGCCTTCAGCACTTCGACATCAGCCTTGATGACTTTCAGCTCCGTCTTG
>JAGKWU010000088.1 GCA_021151695.1 Cellvibrionaceae bacterium
AGCGAGCCGGGCAAAACCCGTTTCTCGCTCTACTTACCAATGGAAGCGCAACATGCAGAAGTCCAATAAAGTCTGGATCATCGATGATGATCGCTCGATCCGCTGGGTGCTGGAAAAGGCCCTGCAACAAGCCAATATAGAAACCCGCGTATTTGACTCAGGTGATAGCGCCATGAGTCAGCTCAACCGGGATACGCCCGATGCAATCATCAGCGATATTCGCATGCCGGGCACCGATGGCCTGACTTTGCTGGGCAACCTGCATAATACCCATCCGCAAATTCCGATTATTATCATGACTGCCCATTCGGATCTGGATAGCGCGGTTGCTGCCTATCAGGGCGGAGCCTTTGAGTACTTGCCCAAGCCTTTTGATGTGGATGACGCTGTCGCCGTAACCCAGCGCGCACTGGCTCATGCCCAGGAGCAAAAAAGTGAGCACGCGCCGGAAAACAGCGTAGAAACCAATACTGAAATCATCGGCGAAGCGCCGGCGATGCAGGAGGTGTTTCGCGCAATTGGCCGTCTGTCCCAATCCAATATCACTGTATTAATTAATGGTCAGTCAGGTACAGGTAAAGAACTGGTTGCCCGTGCATTGCATCGCCACAGCCCGCGCCGCAATGAGCCATTTATTGCGCTTAACATGGCGGCAATTCCTAAAGACCTGATGGAGTCAGAGCTCTTCGGTCATGAGAAGGGTGCGTTTACAGGTGCGGCGGCACAGCGCCAGGGCCGTTTTGAGCAGGCCAATGGCGGCTCTTTGTTTCTGGATGAAATCGGCGATATGCCTGCCGAAACTCAAACCCGTTTGCTGCGTGTATTGGCTGATGGCGAGTTCTATCGCGTTGGCGGCCACACTCCGGTAAAAGTGGATGTGCGCATCATCGCCGCTACCCACCAAAACCTGGAAACCCTGGTGGCAGATAACCGTTTCCGCGAGGATTTATTCCATCGCCTGAATGTTATTCGCATCCATATCCCCAAACTGGCCAATCGCCGTGAAGACATCCCCAAACTGGCACGCTTCTTCCTGCATAAAGCCGCAACTGAACTGAATGTCGATCCCAAGGTACTGCTGCCGGAAACCGAAGAATACTTCTGTTCGTTGCAATGGCCGGGTAACGTGCGTCAATTGGAGAACACCTGCCGCTGGATAACTGTGATGGCCTCTGGCCGCGAAGTTCATGTGGAAGATCTGCCGCCGGAACTTCTGGAAAACAAGGAAACCAGCACCCCGGCCGACGACTGGGAAAAAGCCCTGCGTCATTGGGCCGACCAAGCCCTTACGCGTGGCCAGCATCAGTTACTTAGCGAGGCTGTGCCCACGTTTGAGCGCGCATTGATCGAAACCGCCCTCAAGTACACCGCAGGGCGCAAGCGCGATGCTGCAAACCTGCTTGGCTGGGGGCGCAACACCTTGACCCGCAAGCTCAAAGAGCTGGGT
>JAGKWU010000089.1 GCA_021151695.1 Cellvibrionaceae bacterium
CAAAATTAAAAAACTGATCGAGCTGCTGGAGGAATCCAACATCGGTGAGCTGGAAATCAAAGAAGGCGAAGAATCTGTACGTATCGCCCGTAATAGCGGCACCACCCAATACTTCAGCGCACCGGCACCAGCATTTGCAGCACCAGCCGCCGCTCCTGTTGCTGCTGCACCCGTTGCCGCAGCTCCAGCAGCCGCACCTGCTGCTGCCGCACCAACCTCTTCCGGGCACGTAGTGAAATCACCAATGGTAGGCACCTTCTACCGTTCGCCAAGCCCAGGCTCACCCGCATTCATCGAAGTAGGTAAATCAGTAAAAGTGGGCGATGTCATCTGCATCATTGAAGCCATGAAGATGATGAACCAAATCGAAGCCGACAAAGCCGGCGTGATTGAGGCCATCCTGGTAGAAGAAGGCAATCCCGTTGAATTCGACCAACCTCTGGTAACGATCGTTTAACCGCTACCCAACAGAGGATTCGGTCCATGTTTGATAAAATTCTGATCGCCAACCGTGGCGAAATTGCGTTGCGAGTATTGCGCGCCTGCAAGGAGATGGGCATCAAAACTGTTGCCGTCCACTCGCAAATCGACCGCGATTTAAAACACGTGCGTCTGGCCGACGAGTCGGTATGTATCGGGCCTAACCCGTCACCCAAAAGTTATTTGAATGTGCCAGCAATTATTGCGGCCATGGAAATTACTGATGCTCAGGCGGTTCACCCAGGCTACGGCTTCCTTGCGGAAAATGCTGATTTTGCCGAGCGTGTGCAAAAAAGTGGCTTTACCTTTATCGGCCCGGATCCGGATGTAATCCGTATGATGGGCGACAAGGTGGAAGCCATTAAAGCCATGAAAAAAGCGGGCGTTCCCACTGTTCCCGGCTCCGATGGCCCCCTGCCTGATGATGAAGAAGAGTGCCATAAAATCGCCAAGCGGATCGGCTACCCAATCATTATCAAAGCCGCCGCTGGTGGTGGTGGTCGCGGTATGCGTGTAGTGCACACCGAAGCAGCACTTATCAGCTCAATCCGCGTGACTCAGGGCGAAGCCAAAGCAGCATTTGGTGATGGCACTGTGTACATGGAAAAATTCCTGCAGAACCCGCGTCACGTGGAAGTGCAAATTCTGTCTGACGGCCAAGGCAGCGCAATCCATTTAGGTGATCGCGATTGCTCCCTGCAACGCCGCCACCAAAAAGTACTGGAAGAAGCTCCGGCTCCCGGCATTCCACAAGAAGTGCGCGAAGCAACTTACGCCGCTTGCGTAAAAGCCTGTATCGATATCAAGTACAGAGGCGCGGGTACTTTTGAGTTTTTGTACGAAGATGGCCGCTTTTACTTTATCGAGATGAACACCCGTATTCAGGTGGAGCATCCGGTATCGGAAATGGTAACCGGCATCGATTTGATCAAAGAGCAAATTCGCGTTTGTTCCGGT
>JAGKWU010000090.1 GCA_021151695.1 Cellvibrionaceae bacterium
GTGTAATAATCCCGCGCGCGTAAGGGGTTCGATTTTGGAGCGCCCTGCGGACGTTTCAGAGCAAACTTGGGCGGACTTTCTCGCCCACCGGAAGCGGATCAAGGCCGACGCAACGCAAACCGCCGTCAACCGCATCCGCAAGCAGGCAGACGCTGCCGGATGGACAATGGACGACGCCCTAGCCGAGCTGGTTGCAAGGGGCTGGCGCGGGTTCAGTTCGGAATGGGTGGCAAGCGCCGCCAAGCCGAAAGCCGCTGTTAAGCCGGTTGATCCGCTGGAACACGCCGAACGCACTGCCGCGCTGTACCGCCGCATGGGCCGCGATGACGACGCACGGGAGCTTGAAGCCAAGGCGGCGAGGCTACGCACCAGCACTGGCCCACCGCGCCAGATCGGCCAAATCATCGGGGGCTTGATTGCTTCCGGTTGATCCAATCCCCGCCCCCGGTTTCCGCCTCGTATCTGGCAAGCAAGGCCCGAAGGACCAAACGATGAAATACCAGGTACAATTCCGATGCGGTTACGTCGATCGGTCCAACGTCTACACGGCCCGCCAACTGGTCTGGATACATGACGGAAGCCCGTTCGATGTTGTCGCAGTCAAGGAGGCAGACCCGGCCCGCGCACAAAGTCCGGTCGCCTGATCACCCCGCTAGATCGCGGTACGGAGCGCGTACAGGCCATGCAGGCACTCTATGGCCCAGACGGCTGCGATGCTATCGGAAGGGCCTACAGGGCCGGGTTGCTGGGCGAAGGCAATGAGGCAAAAGCCTTGCTTGATACCGCCCGGTCAATCTCTGGTGCCTATTGGGTCGCCTATGAACAGGGCCGCTACCAGTGCGCGCTAGGGGATCGGTCCTTCGGCAACGTCGCGCACATTGATCAAGCCAAGGTGAAGCGCCGCGAGGAATGGTTGAACGAATGCCTTACCGTGGTCAACCGCATGGGCCGCGATGTTCGCCGCGCGTTTGATCAGCTCGTGATCGACGTAAACGCAGACAGCGGCCCGGCATGGCTCGATGCGATGATCTGGCACACCAAGCGCAAGGTGCCGGTGCCGTCCGCAGCGTTGGTGCAATTCCGCAAGGCGCTCGATGCGCTAGAAGTTCTGGTAGGATAAAAAATCGCGCCGCCTGCATTTTTCCTATTGCCAAGCGGACAGAATGTCCTTATAAGGGCTTCATCAGCAAGGGGCACTGCCCCGCCACACCGGAGACTGAAAATGACTTACGCCGAAACCCTCGCCGCCTACGAAGCAGCTTCCTTGGCTCACGCAGAATTTTACAACAACGTTTTCCTTGCAGCGAAGGATGCGCACCAGGCTGGCACCATGACCAGCGAAGCGTTCCTTGCAATCCGCGCGCAGGAAAAGGCATTGCTTGCCGACTTCGATGCAATCTATGCTGTGATGTGCGAGCTTGAAGAACCCGCCGAGGAAGTTGAAGCCGATCCGGAGTTTGCCTTTTAATGACCCCCGCCACCATCAAGGCAATCCGCAACCGGGCCGGGCTTACACAGTCCGGCCTTTGCGATGTTTTGCGCATCACCGATCAGCGGACGATCCGCCGCTGGGAAACTGGTGACATTCCCGTAAGCGGTCCTGCCTCGATCATCCTTGAAATGCTTGATAACGGCGAACTGCCGGAACGGTACTTGACAAGATGACTTGCATCCGCTAAGCGCCGAAATAGGATTATCCGAATTGCGCCTCGCATCCACACAGGATTGCGAGGCGTTTTGCGTTAGGGCTTCGTGCCCTGCCCGTCCCCGCTTTCGCACTATGCAAGCCCGCACCTTGAGGGGCACAAAGGCGCGCGTGACGGGCGAACATCAC
>JAGKWU010000091.1 GCA_021151695.1 Cellvibrionaceae bacterium
TTTACATCATCTGATTCAATCTTAATCAAACTACCGGGAGTGATATTAGGATTAGCTAGTGCTGTGAAATATAAACCTGATCGAGAGAAGGGAGCTTTCTTAGATTCTTGGAATGACTTTGAGCTAGGGTTTTTCAAAGATTCATTTGTCTTTGCTGTATGTTTTACTTCCCTTCCACCAATAATGAAATATGGTGTATCAATCAACCCTGTTCCTTGGTTAAGAACATACGCCTTGGCTTTAGTATTAAGAGCACCAGTCTTATCATTTACATAGATAATCCCATTGTCCTCATGCCATTCCATATCATTGGCATCAGCAATGCGGTTGAGAGCTTGTCTAGCACTGCCTGACAGGGGGTACCCATGTATCACAGGGTTATTGAGATTAGTGCCCGTAAAGACGCCCTTAGACAGTCCGGGAACACTCTTTACTATCTCATCATATACATCTTGAACTTTAGTTCCTGCTGGAACAGTTTTTGATATAGTAGAAAAGTTCAGGTCAGTATATCCACTACCAAGAATAAGTTGAGTTACAACATCTGTCCCACTTCTTCTAGTAGTCATTTGTACTACTTGACCTGAAAATAGTCTAGTAAGCGGAATGCCTTCTACTCCGCCTTTCCCTTTGTATCCAATATCAAGAGAGATAGCTAGAAAGTTTGTTTCAAACTCTTTTAACTCACTTCTTGATAAGTTGGTTATTTCGATAGAAGCAGAGTTTGAATTCTCTTTATTGTTAGCAGATTTTGATACATCAAACGTGATTTGATGTTGAGTGAACTCTTTCCCTTTACCTGTACTATAATCTCCAATTTTCAAGGAGTATTGTCTATCAAATTGAAGTGGCATAAAGTCCTCAATAGATATAGCTTAAAAAATAGTGATTATATATTTCTCTTGCTATATCTTCGCTGTATTGTGTTTTATCTGAATAGGGTTCTAGCCAGAAATATCCAGTTAGGTTGGTGATATTATAGCTTAAAAGGACAGGGTAGTTAGGGACTACCTTCTGCCCTTCTACTATAAATGTTCCATCTTCTTTAGCTAGATCAAAATACCAAGCCTTACTCCTCTCATTCCAAAGAAAAGTAATTTCATAATTGTTATTTTGAAGAGATATAGTGTAAGAATAGAAAGGGGAATTATATAAAGGTAAACTTATGTATGCCATTCTTTTAACTTCTCTAAAACTACTTGCAAAGCATCATAACCAAATGTCCCTGTTTCCTGTTTTGGAACATTTGATTTTCCGTCACCACCAACAACACCCGGCCCTGCTTGACCTTTCTTTTCTTTACTTGAAGACTTGTCTTTAATACCAACAGCTACATCTTTTGGAATAGTGGTGGACTTAGCTTCTACCAAAAATACCTTCTCTACA
>JAGKWU010000092.1 GCA_021151695.1 Cellvibrionaceae bacterium
GAAAGTCATAGAGTGAGGAATACTATCGAGCAATATGAATGGGATTACTTGATGAAACTATTGTCTAAACATTTAAATACATTCTGGGATTGAGGAGAGAAATAATGAATAACCTAAAGAAATACACAGCCATCACTCTATTGCTATCAATCTTCCTATATTTTTCATATGGACTTGGTGTAGCCCTTCACACATTGGGATTTACTGTGTTACAATCTATCCTTCTTGGAGGATTGTTCGGAGCTTGGGTGATTGGTATTATCTGTGGAACAGCTCTAACAATTGTAGCTTTATCACAATTGATTAATCGGAAATAAAGGAGGGTAACAGTATGTCCATTAGAAAACAAAAAGAGCTAACTTCGTTGGTTTTAAAAGAAGTATTTAAATACATTGATTCTGAAGCACTCGTTGCAGGTGGTGCTCCTCGTGATTGGATTAGGGGTGTAGAAGCTAATGATATTGACCTCTATCTCAGAACAAATGTAAAAGGAGGTAGTCCTAAATTCAAGCTAATTAAAAAGTTATTTGAGAATTCTCACAAGGTTGAGAAGATTGCTCATGGCAGTCATGATCATTTGGTTGATTATGGAGGTCTTAATGTACCAATAACTTCTATACAGAATGTTTTAATTGATGATGTACTATTTCAATTTATTTTTATTGACCCTTCTGTAAAAGATTTCAGAAAATCAATATTGAATCATATGGATATTGGTATAAACAGGGTGGGTTTTGATTCTTGGAATTTCATTTATACACCAGAATATAACTACGATGAGAGTAAACAAACTTTAACTCTTTATACCGAGTGCATGGAAGGTTCTCAGTTAAAGCACTGTATGACACATCATCTTCCTAAGATGTTAAAGTATTTTCCAGACTATAAACTTGATATTAAAAGTAAAGAGAGGTGAGTATGCAAGATAGTATGAATACAATTATGTTTGCTGTACACGGTAGTCATTTGTATGGAATGAATACAGAGAATAGTGATGTAGACTATAAAGGTATCTACATCCCCACTATGAAGGAGCTTCTACTTGGGAAGCAGAAAGACTCTATTAAACATAGTACAGGAAATGATAAAGAAAAGAATACGTCATTGGATGTAGAATATGAGATTTATTCTCTTTCTCAATTTATTAAAATGGCTGTTGATGGAGAAACTATCTGCATTGATATGCTTCACACACCAGATAATGATTTGATCATTGATTCTCCTATTTGGCAATCTCTCAGAGAGAATAGAAGTAAATTTTATTCCAAGGATATGAAAGCATTCCTAGGATATGCTAAGAAACAAGCAGCTAAATACGGTATTCGTGGAAGTAGGATGGCAGCTCTTGAAGAAGTGGTGAATACAATTCACCGAGCTA
>JAGKWU010000093.1 GCA_021151695.1 Cellvibrionaceae bacterium
TGATAGTAGTTACTATTATTGAAGCTTAGTACGTTTTGCCTTGATGAATTTATCCCACTCAGCAGTTACGATATGCCCGATTTTTGGATTAGTTGACAGCTCATTAAGAAATGATTTCATCATGAAGAGTTTATCGTTACACGCCAAGTACTCTGGTATCGCTCGTGACACTTCTTTAAGCTCAAGCTCTTCGAGCTGTTTGCTTGCTTCCTCATACGTATCAGCTTCTACTTCTACTTGGAATCGGTATGAACTATAATCCAAACCTGGAATTGGGAGGGTCTTACCCCTTGCTAGCTTGATCATTTTGATTCTTTAGGTTAATAGAAATATCGTAGAGTCGCTTGAGGTATTCCGTGTGAGCTGGCTCATCTGGAATGAACTTACTGATAGTATCAATAAGGCTTGAGTAGCATTCATATCCTCGGATCGGATCGAACAGTTTACTATTAAGATCTAGGTAGAGTTTAGCGAGTGTAAGATCTTCGCTCATATCGTTTAGTACCTCAGAAATATTGAGCATGGTATATAAAGTTTAATAAGTAAGTAACAAATAAGAGCGTGATTACACGCCCTTATGTGTATCAAGATGCTTGGTATGTTTATTTATCTATGGTATTGTGTTCTACTAGAACGGTGTGTCGTTGATGTTTACTTCGGATTTAGTCGCAGAAGGAATAGCATTATCTAGATCATCAAACATTGCATGAGCTTCTGCTGTAGTAGCAGCGAGATCATCGTCAAAGAGTGATGAGTCGAGCGATGTAGACTGTGAAGTCTGGAATGGATGTGACTCTGCATACATTGTTTCAATATGCTTTGCAAGCTCATCCAAGAACTCGCTATCGTCAATGATAACTTCGCCGTTCTTCTTAGTTGTCTTCTCGATAAGTTTATCTCGATCAGCTCCAGCGAGTCCCCATTGTAGATTCTGTGAGTTGTCTTTTCCCTTGAGTCCGTTGTTCGGAAGTGTTCGGTCAATGATTCCTCCTCCGAAGTTACCATCCTTTGTGTTGTATACATAGAATGTGAGTTCTTCAAGACTTGAATTAGCTGAGAGAAGTGAGTTAGCGAATCCCTTTGCAAGAGATGAGCCACCCATATCAGCAAGTACTTCTACTTGTTCGCCTGATGTAGTAGTGATTGCACCTTGAAGTTTGAGCTTATATGATGCCTTTCCTTCATATTCTTCCTTAGCGAATCGGATACCTGTAACCTTCATTGGAAGTGAGTTACCGATTTTCTTATCACCCTTATCCTTGTTTCGGATAACGAATGATGGAGTCTTTTCCTTTACTCCTACGAGCTTAATGATCTTACGTTGTGCCATGGTATATGGTGATAAAAATATAATGAGAACATCTCTAC
>JAGKWU010000094.1 GCA_021151695.1 Cellvibrionaceae bacterium
CTCCAGTATCAGCGAGATATTATTGCCGCCAAACGCGAACGAATTGCTCATTGCATAGCGCAGGGGCTTGTTAACTTTACGTGCCCCCAGGTTTTTTAATGACGCCAATTCAGGATCAGCTACGCCATCCCACAGCTGGCGCGGCAAGGCGCCATCTGCGCGCTGTAACGCCAGCAGGCAAAACACAGCCTCCAGAGCACCGGCAGCCCCCAGTGTATGGCCAGTCAATGCCTTGGTAGAGCCGCAGGCTATATCGGGGCCAAACACACGTGCGACTGCATAACTCTCCATACGGTCATTTTGCTCAGTCGCCGTACCGTGCAAATTGATGTAATCAACAGCATCAGGTGCCAATGCCGCCATGGATAAAGCGGCACGCATAGCCGCTTCAGCACCACGTCCCTCTGGCTCAGGTGCCGAAATGTGGTGTGCATCCGATGTTTCCCCGATGCCCGCAAGTCTGATCTGACCAGGTACCCGCGTAAGAACCATCAGGGCCGCTCCTTCGCCGATGTTGATTCCACGCCGGTTTTTGCTGAACGGATTGCAGAGTTGATCGCTCACCGCCGCCAGCGATAAAAAGCCCTCCACAGTAAGATGACAGAGGCTATCAGCGCCGCCCACAATCACCGCATCGCACACTCCCAACGCAAGCAAACGTGCGCCGCTTGCCAGGGCCTTGGCACCGGAGGTACATGCGGTAGAAATAGTCCAGGCGGGCCCGCGTGTATCCAGCGTACGAGCCAAAAACTCTGACGGCGCAGCAATTTCCTGCTGTGTGTAGTGATATGCAGGAGGGAAGCTGCCAGTTTGCAAGTGGGCGGCAACTGCGACCTCACCTTCTGCGATACCTGAAGTACTGCTGCCAAGCACAATGCCAATACGATCCGCACCATATTGAGCTTTAAGCAGCTCTACAGTCGGAGCCAATTTGGTTGCTACCGACAGCAATAGCGCATTGTTACGGGTATCTGCCCGCTGCGGGAGTTGTTCGACAAGGCCCAAGGGAAGCGCTCGCCCCGGGCTGTAGCTATCCGTTGTTACTAGCGGCGATGCCTGGGCACTGAATAATTGCGCATTGATAGCTTGCAAATCTTGTCCCAGGGCACAGATGGCAGCGACCTCATGGATGTAGCACTGACTGGTCATGTTTTGGTCCACTGCAGGTTGGTAACCGCTATAGTCAATGGCAGGCGCAAGTGCTTAACCCGAGCCTGTTTACTGTAGCCAAGCAGCGCCTGCCCCAGCCCCTGTTCAATGATATGCGAGGGAACTCCAGGGTAAGTAATTTCAAGCAGGGGTTTGCGCCGATAAATGAGCTGCCGCCCTTCAGCAACAGATTGCAGC
>JAGKWU010000095.1 GCA_021151695.1 Cellvibrionaceae bacterium
AGGTTAGTAAATACAATTACCAAGATATTACTCATATTGGTGATGTATCAAAAGTGAGTTTCAAGGATGGTATTCTTACTACAGAAATCGGGGATTTTGATGTTGGTAAAATTGATCTTCTTATCGGAGGGAGTCCTTGCCAAGATTTCAGTGTAGCAAGAGTGATGGGAAATTATGGATCAGAAATTAAAGGGTTGGATGGTACAAAGAGTGGATTGTTTTATGAATATCTAAGAATCAAGCAAGAAATTGAAAATGAATGTTCTTCTTTGAAGTGGATGCTTGAAAATGTCAAAATGAAAAAGGAATCAAAAGAACAACTAGATAAGTATTTAAATACACCGGGGATTTTAATAAACTCAAACCTAGTAAGTTACCAGAATCGTCAAAGATATTACTGGACAAACATTGTGTATGAATATCCTGCTGATCTAGGCGTATCTTTTCAAGATTATAAAGACAAAGGTGAACTAACATCTTATAAACTTAAGAGAACTCCTTCCAGGGAAAAGATGTGGAATAATGGGAAGGGGAATGGATCATCAAGAGCTTGTAGAAACGTCACAAATTCAGATAAGATTAATTGTTTAACAACCAAACAAGATAGATGTCCTAATTCAGGGTTAATTGAATATGAGGGTTTCTGTAGATACCTTACTAGAAAAGAATTAGAACAAGCCCAGACAGTGCCAGTTGGATACACTGATTGCCTATCTTACCATCAAGCGTGTAAATTACTAGGTAATGGGTGGACAGTGGATATTGTAGCAAATATATTTAAAGGATTTGAAGGAGAATAATAAGTGAATGAGAAAGCAAAGAAAGCATTAGAAGAATACAGAGCTAAGCTAGCTTCTGGGGAAATTGAAAAGGAGGACAGGGTTATTCTTTCCCCTATTGAGAAAGCTAAGCTATTATGTCACCAGTGTTGGTGGTGGGATTGATATTGTTTAGCTATAATAAATAATGTAAGAGGAATCTAATATGTCTATTAAGAAAGAAATAAAAACATTGTGCAAGAATGTCATTATTAATGAGTTTGCATTCTGCTATCATAACATGTTAGATTTCCCTCATGTTACACAATGGCTAGAAGAGAAGTTATCTTCATATTCTTTTCAGGATAAGAAACATACACATGATATGTCGATTGGTGTAGGAAAGGTTCAAATACAGAGACACAATACATCTATAGAGTCTCATACAGATGATGTGTATAAGAATACTTATTTTGCTTTAGCTGTCATAAAGACAGCTTACACAACTCATACATCTTATGATGATAGACTTTTATTTGAATACTATGACCCTCAAGGGAAGAAGCAAGCTAGACGACT
>JAGKWU010000096.1 GCA_021151695.1 Cellvibrionaceae bacterium
CTTGGTCATAACCTGCTTCTCTTTTGATAATAAAGATTACACAACACAATTTTTCAGAAATACACAACTCGCGAATAACAAATATAGCTCAACAAACTATAGATTAACTTGGCAAAAGCAGCTGTGGCTAGCAACTGCTAGCCACAGCGCCTCAAAGATTACTCTTTGTTTTGCATTTGAGCCTTGATCAGGTCACCCAAAGTTGCAGGTGCAGCTTGATCTGACTGCTTGCTGGAAAGCTCTTTCATAGCTGCTTTCTCATCTTCTACGTCTTTAGATTTCACTGACAGATTGATGCTACGATTCTTGCGATCTACAGCAATAATCTTGGCTTCAACTTCATCGCCAACTTTCAGCAAGTTGCGTGCGTCTTCTACTTTCTCACGGCTCAACTCTGATGCTTTCAGTACAGCTTCTACATCATCAGCCAAGGTGATTACAGCAGCTTTAGCTTCAACTTCTTTCACGATACCTTTAACAACAGCGCCCTTGTCATTCACTGAAACGTATTCAGAGAATGGGTCAGCTTCCAGTTGTTTGATACCCAAAGAAATGCGCTCACGCTCTGGATCGATAGCCAATACCACGGTCTCCAGCTCGTCGCCTTTCTTGTACTTGCGAACAGCTTCTTCGCCTGCTTCATGCCAGCTGATGTCCGATAAGTGAACCAGACCATCAATGCCGCCATCGAGACCGATGAAGATACCGAAGTCGGTGATTGACTTGATCTTACCGCTGATTTTGTCGCCTTTCGCACAAGTACGAGCAAATGCATCCCATGGATTCTCCTGGCATTGTTTCAAGCCAAGGGAGATACGACGACGCTCTTCGTCAATATCCAAAACCATAACTTCGATTTCATCGCCCAATTGAACAACTTTTGAAGGATGAATATTCTTGTTGGTCCAATCCATTTCAGAAACGTGGATCAAACCTTCAACACCCTCTTCCAGCTCAGCGAAGCAACCGTAGTCAGTCAGGTTGGTCACTTTAGCTTTCACACGAGCGCCTTCCGGATAACGCTTGGTGATAGCTACCCATGGATCTTCGCCCAATTGCTTCAGACCCAAAGATACGCGGTTACGCTCGCGATCAAACTTCAATACTTTAACGTCGATTTCATCACCAACGTTTACGATCTCACCTGGATGCTTGATACGCTTCCACGCCATATCGGTGATGTGCAACAGACCATCTACACCGCCCAAGTCAACGAAAGCACCGTAGTCGGTAAGGTTCTTAACGATACCTTTAACAGCTTGACCTTCTTGCAGGGTAGCCAGCAACTCATCGCGCTCAACAGAGTTAGCTTGTTCCAATACTGCACGGCGAGAT